>NZ_CP041763.1:0-1200000 GCF_007559005.1 Gordonia zhaorongruii
ACTTAGTGCCCAACGCCAAATCAAACCCGCTCCGACCTGGTTCGATCCGGCCACGTGAATTACATGCGTGAAATTTGTTCACAGCTTTCTCCACAGATGTGGATAACTGTGTGGACAAGTCGCACTACCGGGCACTTTCATGGCACGCTCTACCTTTGGAAGCTGTGGAATTCGCACCGAGGGGGCACGGATAGATGACTGATCGCGAGTCATTCAACGACGTCTGGAAACGGGTTGTCGCCGAGCTCACGGGAGAATCCGCGACACCTGGTGGACAACCCCTCAGTCGCCAGCAAAAGGCCTGGTTATCGCTGGTACAGCCGTTGACGATGACCGAGGGGTTCGCGCTTCTCGCGGTCCCCACTCCGCTGGTGCAAGAGCAGATCGAGCGCAATCTCCGAGATCTGATCCGCACCACGCTCAGCTCGCATCTCGATCAGAACGTCGACATCGCCGTCCGCGTCGCCGAGCCACAGGAGATCTCTCCCCAGGCAGACGGCTCCGGGCGGGCACCGGCTCCCGCCACTCCGCTCGGTTCGTCCGTCGAGCAGCCGCACAGAGATGCACATCACAGCGAAGCGAGTGCCATCGAGTCCGCACCGTCGAGTCAGTTCGCCGCCCTGAACTACTCGTCGAATTACGCACCTGCACCGCAAGGACCGCAGCCCGGCCCACGTGAGTGGAACTCGTACTTCGCCGATCGTGACGTCGCGACGCCGGCCGAGAGCAGCAGCACCTCGCTGCATCCGCGCTACACGTTCGACACGTTCGTCATCGGCGCCTCGAACCGATTCGCTCATGCGTCGGCGGTGGCCGTCGCCGAGAATCCGGCGCGCGCCTACAACCCGCTCTTCATCTGGGGCGAGTCCGGACTGGGCAAGACTCACCTGCTGCATGCGGCCGGTCATTACGCACAGCGACTGTTCCCCGGGATGCGCGTGAAATACGTGTCGACCGAGGAGTTCACCAACGACTTCATCAACTCATTGCGTGACGACCGTCGAGTGGCGTTCAAGCGACGCTATCGCGATATCGACATGCTCCTCATCGACGACATTCAGTTCCTCGAGGGAAAGGAAGGCATCCAGGAGGAGTTCTTCCACACCTTCAACACGCTGCACAACGCGAACAAGCAGATCGTGGTGTCGTCCGATCGGCCTCCGAAGCAGCTCGCCACGCTGGAGGATCGCCTTCGCACACGATTCGAGTGGGGACTGATCACAGACGTCCAGCCGCCCGATCTGGAGACGCGCATAGCGATTCTCCGGAAGAAGGCGCAGATGGACAATCTAGCGGCACCGGACGACGTCCTCGAGTTGATCGCCACGAAGATCGAGCGGAACATCCGCGAGCTCGAGGGTGCGCTGATCCGCGTGACCGCCTTCGCGTCGCTGCAGAACGCCGAACTCGATGCCGCTCTGGCCGAGGTCGTCCTCAAGGCCCTCATCCCCGACGACCGGGCGATCGAGATCAGTGCGGCGAGCATCCTGGCGATCACCGCCGAGTACTTCGACATCTCGATCGAGGATCTCCGCGGCCCGAGCAAGATGCGGTCGGTGACTCAAGCTCGCCAGATCTCCATGTATCTGTGCCGGGAGCTCACCGATCTCTCACTGCCGAAGATCGGTGAGGCGTTCGATCGTGACCACACGACGGTCATGTACGCCGTGAAGAAGATCAACAAGGAGATGCCCGAGCGCCGCAAGGTCTGGGATCACGTCCAGGAGCTGACGGCACGCATCAAGCAGCGTGCGAACCGCTGATCTCACGGACGACCTTCGAGCACAGGAGTTGCGGAAACCGACGACTCTCAAGTCGTGGGGCAGACTTTGTGACGCGCCCGACTCTGGGATGAATCGTGTCCTCACCGGCGTGTCGAGATGACAAAACCCCAGGTGCTCGTTCTCGGCAGGCTGTGGACAACCTGGTGACGACTCGCGTGAAACCTGTGCACAGGGGTTGTGCACAATGTGGATGAACTTGCTTGTCCACACCCTGCCGAAATGGTCCACCGGATCCCTCCACCGGTAGTGCACAGCCGACGCGGCCTACTGACCTGCGAGAACAAGCGTCATCCACATGGTTAACAGGCCCTACTTCTCTTAAGAATCTCTCTTTAGAGAACTTCTTTTAAAAGCAGGTGTGTGGATTAACAGGTCGGCCTCCGCCACGGGGTTGCGGCCGACCGCACCTGAATCACATGTCTGTTGTGGCGGGACCGCCTGATCGCTCTAGAGTGGGACCCAGCGACCTACCCGTCGCCGGGGCTGCCGCATGTCGCGTCAGGCCCGATCCAGCAGAAGGGCAATCACCGCAGATGAAGTTTCGTGTCGTGCGTGACGAGTTCGCCGATGCAGTCGCATGGGTTGCCAGGAGTCTCCCGTCTCGCCCGCCCGTACCGGTTCTGGGGTGTGTGGTTCTGACGGCGGGTGACACCGGCCTCGAGGTCTCCGGATTCGACTACGAAGTCTCGGCGACGCAGACGATCTCCGCCGAAGTTGCAGACCCGGGCAAGTCGCTGGTCTCCGGCCGGCTCCTCGCCGATATCACGCGCGCTCTGCCGAGCAAGCCCGTCGATGTGACCATCGACGGAAGCCGCGTCGCGATCAGTTGCGGAAGCGCCAAGTTCTCGCTGCCCACGATGCCCGTTGAGGACTACCCGGAGCTGCCCGACGTTCCGGAGACGACCGGCACCGTGCCGGCAGAACTGTTCGCCCAGGCGGTCTCCCAGGTCGCGGTCGCGGCAGGCAAGGACGACACCCTGCCGATGCTGACCGGTGTCCGCGTGGAGATCGAGGACGACAAGGTGGTGCTGGCCGCCACCGACCGTTTCCGTCTCGCAGTCCGTGAACTGCAGTGGGCGCCTTCCGAGTCCGGTGCGTCCGGCGCCGCTCTGGTCCCCGCCAAGACATTGTCGGAAGCCGCGAAGTCGGCAGGCGCGGACGCCACCGGCAGTGTCGATCTCGCATTCGGTTCCGTGCATTCGATCGGTGCGGACGGCATCCTCGGCATCACGAACAACGCGAAGAAGACCACCACCCGATTGCTTGACGCCGAGTTCCCCAAGTTCCGCCAGCTGTTCCCCGCAGGGCACACCTCGGTGGCGTCGGTCGACAGCGCACCTCTGGTCGAGGCGATCAAGCGCGTCGCGCTGGTCGCCGAGCGCGGAGCCCAGGTTCGCATGGACTTCTCGAGCGACTCGGTGCTGCTCACCGCCGGGGGCGACGAGGCGGGCAAGGCCGAGGAAGAGCTGCCCGTGCAGTTCTACGGCGAGCCGATCATCATCGCGTTCAACCCCACGTACCTGTTGGACGGCCTCGCAGCCATCGGATCGAAGACCGTCGAGTTCGGATTCACCAACCCGGAGCCGGACGGCAGCGGACAGCGCCGCGCCGCCGTGCGCCCCGCGGTGCTGCGTCCGTCGTCGGGTGACGAGCCGGTCGCCGACGAATCTGGCTCGTTCGCGGCGCCGTCGAGTGAGTTCAGCTATCTTCTGATGCCGGTTCGCCTCCCAGGCTGATCCGGCTGGTCACCGGCCAATTTGTCGATTCACGTCGAGAGGATCCACCATGCAGCTCGGACTAGTCGGTCTGGGAAAGATGGGTGCCAACATGCGCACCCGCATCAAGGCGGCCGGCCACGAGGTGATCGGCTACGATCCTCGACCCGAGGTGTCGGACGTTGCCGACCTGCAGGGACTCGTCGACGCCCTGGCCGGCCCTCGCGTGGTGTGGTTGATGGTTCCGCACGGCGAGATCACCGAGAACACCATCAGCGAACTCGCGGGCCTGCTGTCCGAGGGCGACGTGGTGATCGATGGCGGTAACTCGAAGTACACGCAGGACCAGCCGCACGCCGACCTTCTCGGTGAGAAGGGCATCGGCTACCTCGACTGCGGTGTGTCCGGTGGTGTGTGGGGCCTGGAGAACGGTTACGCACTCATGGTCGGTGGTGCCCAGGACGACGTCGACACGGTGATGCCGATCTTCGACGCGCTGCGTCCCGAGGGTCCGCGCGAGAACGGGTTCGTTCACGTCGGTCCCGTCGGCGCAGGTCATTACGCGAAGATGGTGCACAACGGTATCGAGTACGGGCTGATGCACGCGTACGCCGAGGGGTACGAGCTGCTCGACGCCGAGCCCCTGATCGAGGACGTATCGGGCACGCTCAAGGCGTGGACGCAGGGCACCGTCGTCCGTTCGTGGTTGCTCGAGCTGCTGGTCCGCGCGTTGGAGGAGGATCCGGGACTAGCCGAGATCTCCGATTACACGACGGACTCGGGTGAAGGTCGGTGGACCGTGGAAGAGGCTGTTCGGCACTCGGTTCCGGCAAATGTCATCTCCGCTGCGCTCTTCGCTCGTTTCGCGTCGCGCCAGGAGTCGTCGCCGGCACTGAAGGCGGTGTCGGCGCTGCGCAATCAGTTCGGCGGACACGCTATGCGCGATGGTTCCGGTGCCAGCGTCGGCGAGACGAACAAGCACTAGAGAGCAGTTGTGACAATTCGTGTTCGTTCGTGAACTGACTCTGCGCGATTACCGGTCGTGGCCGAGCGCTGACTTCACGCTGCATCCGGGAACCACCGTCTTCGTCGGACGCAACGGGTTCGGCAAGACGAACCTGCTCGAATCGTTGTGCTACGTCGCGACGTTGCGGTCGCACCGCGTATCGAATGATGCGCCGCTGGTCAGAACCGGATCGGATACGGCGAAGATCTCGGCGACCGTCGAGAACGAGGGTCGTGAACTGACGGTCGACCTGACCATCGCGGCCCAGGGATCCAATAAGGCGGCCATCAACACCAGGCCGGTCCGGCGTACCCGCGAGGTGTTGGGAATCCTGCGCACCGTCATGTTCGCACCGGAGGATCTGGCATTGGTCCGAGGCGATCCCGGGGAGCGGCGACGGTTCGTCGACGAGCTCGTCGCGCAGCTGCGCCCGATGGCGGCGGGCGCCAAATCCGACTACGACCGGGTTCTCCGACAGCGTTCCGCGCTTCTCAAGACGGCAGGTGCGGCGATGCGCCGAGGTGAGTCGGACTCGGTGATGAGCACCCTCGATGTGTGGGATGACCAATTGGCCGAACTCGGCGCGCAGGTCACCGCGTCACGCCTCGCGGTGGTGCGGCAGCTGGCGCCGTTCGTGACGGGATCGTACGCGGCGATCGCACCGGATTCGCGGGACGCGACGATCACTTATCGATCGGCCGCGGGGCCGGAGGTCGACGAATCGTCCGGTGGCAGTGAAGCTGTCGACGGCATTCGTGATGTCCTCGCAGAACGTCTGACGCAGTTGCGTACCAAGGAGATCGAACGCGGGTTATGCCTGGTGGGACCGCATCGGGACGACCTTGAACTCGTTCTCGGCGACGAGCCCGCCAAAGGTTTCGCCAGCCACGGTGAGTCGTGGTCGTTCGCGCTGTCGTTGCGTTTGGCGAGCGTGGATCTGCTGCGCGCGGATGGAGTGGACCCGGTGATCATGCTCGACGATGTGTTCGCCGAACTCGATGTGCGTCGTCGTGCGAAGCTCGCGGAGTTCACGACGGGTGCCGAACAACTTCTGGTGACGGCCGCTGTGGCCGACGATATTCCGGAGACGGTCGGCGGTCGGCGGATCTCCGTCGGAGTGAGCGAGGAAGGTCCCCGGCATTCGATGGTCCTCGAGGACGAGGCGATCGGAGCGCACCCCGATGAGCACTGACGGTCCCGACGTCCCGGAGGGCCAGAGCGGATACGAGATGGCGCGCAAGGCGCTGGAGGAGGCACGCGCGGCTGCCCGTGCGGCCGGAAAGCCTGTCGGCATGGGACGCGCGGCGCCTATCCGAAGCCGCCGGCGCAGTGGGGACAGGTCACGTCGGCGCTGGTCGGGAGCGGGACCGGATTCCCGAGATCCGCAGCCGCTGGGTCGTCTGACCGGCCGGATCGCCAAGGAGCACGGCTGGCAGCCGAAGATCTCCGAGGGATCTCTCTTCGGGATGTGGGATTCGATCGTCGGAGACGACATCGCGTCGCACGCCTCCCCGGAACGTCTGAATGAGACGGTGCTGCATGTGCGGGCGGAGTCGACGGCCTGGGCGACGCAGCTGCGCTACATGCAGGGTCAGATCATCGCCAAGATCGCTGCATCGGTCGGCGACGGCGTGGTGACGAGTCTGCGGATCGTCGGTCCGCAGGCGCCTTCGTGGCGCAAGGGCCCGCGGCATGTTTCCGGGCGTGGCCCGCGCGACACGTACGGCTGATCGGTCCGCTCGTCGGAGCATTGTTCCTCGCTGGCGCGTAACGCCGCATCAGCGTCTCGAATAGCCCACGGCTACGGTCGGACCCGTCTCGATCGGAAATAATCGCGCTGCGTGCGTGTAAGGGCGTGGGGAAGCGGCCTTCTGAATGGGTGAGGCCGTACACTGGTGGGTAACCTGCCATCGACAGAAGGAGCGGACCCTCCGTGGCCGACACCAGCAGTAGCAAACCCAAGAAGGCCGGCAAGTCGAAGCCGAACGAATACGGTGCGGAATCGATCAGCATTCTCGAGGGTCTGGAAGCGGTTCGCAAGCGCCCCGGCATGTACATCGGTTCTACCGGTGAGCGTGGTCTGCACCACCTGATCTGGGAGGTCGTCGACAACTCCGTCGATGAGGCGATGGCCGGCCACGCGAGCCGTGTCGACGTCACCCTGATGGAAGACGGCGGCGTCAAGGTGGTCGACGACGGCCGTGGCATTCCGGTCGCGATGCACGCCACCGGCGTACCCACCGTCGAGGTCGTCATGACTCAGCTGCACGCGGGCGGCAAGTTCGATTCCGATGCGTATGCAGTGTCGGGTGGTCTGCACGGTGTCGGCATCTCGGTGGTGAACGCACTCTCGACGAAGGTGCAGCTCGACATCGACGTCGACGGTTCGCAATGGCAGCAGATCTACAGTTACGCGAAGCCGGGTCCGCTGGAGCAGGGTGGCAAGACCGGTAAGACCGGCACGGCCGTCACCTTCTGGCCGGACGCAGAGATCTTCGAGACCACCAGGTTCGATGCCGAGACCGTCGCCCGTCGTCTCCAGGAGATGGCTTTCCTGAATAAGGGCCTCACCATCACACTCACCGACGAGCGGTTGAGCGATGCTGACGCCGAAGCCGAGGCGGAAGCCGGCAGTGAGGTCGCCGAAGCCCCGGACACCTCCGAGACCTCGGCCGAGAGGGCCGCCAAGATCGCCAAGATCAAGACGCGGACCTACCACTACCCGGACGGCTTGATCGACTACATCAAGCACCTGAACAGCCGGAGCAAGTCGCCGATACACCGCACCGTCATCGGTTTCACCGCGCAGGGGACCGGACATGAGGTCGAGATCGCGATGCAGTGGAACGAGGGTTACTCCGAGTCGGTGCACACCTTCGCGAACACCATCAACACCACCGAGGGCGGCACGCACGAAGAGGGTTTCCGGTCGGCCCTGACCAGCACGGTCAACCGGTACGCCGCCGACAAGAAGCTCGTGAAGGACAAGGACGGCAAACTCGAGGGCACTGACATCCGCGAGGGTCTGGCCGCGGTCATCTCGGTGAAGGTGGCCGACCCGCAGTTCGAGGGTCAGACGAAGACGAAGCTGGGTAACACCGAAGTCCGCAGTTTCGTCCAGAAGGCGTGCAACGAGCATCTCGCGCACTGGCTCGAAGCCAATCCGGCTGAGGCGAAGACCATCATCCGCAAGGCGTCGGATTCCCAGCAGGCTCGCATGGCAGCCCGTCGTGCCAAGGATCTGGTCCGTCGCAAGACCGCCACGGACATCGGCGGTCTTCCCGGCAAGCTCTCGGACTGCCGCAGCAACGACCCCACGAAGTGCGAGGTGTACCTCGTCGAGGGCGACTCCGCAGGCGGTAGCGCCAAGAGCGGGCGCGATTCCATGTACCAGGCGATCCTGCCGCTGCGAGGCAAGATCATCAATGTGGAGAAGGCACGCATCGACCGCGTGCTGAAGAACGCCGAAGTGCAGTCGATCATCACCGCTTTCGGTACCGGCATCCACGACGAGTTCGATATCAGCAAGCTCCGCTACCACAAGATCGTGCTGATGGCCGACGCCGACGTCGACGGTCAGCACATCGCAACGTTGCTGCTCACGCTGCTGTTCCGTTTCATGCGTCCGCTCATCGAGCAGGGTCACGTGTTCCTGGCGCAGCCGCCGCTCTACAAGCTCAAGTGGCAGAAGGGCGCGCAGCCCGACTTCGCGTACAGCGACCGTGAACGCGACGCGCTCCTCGAGGCCGGCCGCGCATCGGGCAAGAAGATCAACACCGATGACGGCATCCAGCGTTACAAGGGCCTCGGTGAGATGAATGCGAGCGAACTGTGGGAGACCACGATGGATCCCGACGTCCGCGTTCTCAAGCGGGTGACCCTCGACGACGGGGCCGCCGCGGACGAGTTGTTCTCGATCCTCATGGGTGAGGATGTCGCGGCGCGCCGTACGTTCATCGCGCGCAACGCCAAGGACGTTCGTTTCCTCGACGTGTAGTTCGTTTCCGAGAGACTGACCGACCACTTCCGTAGCCGAGAACAGAAACTGCGGACTAACCGTGCGACCGACGTGTCGCCTCAGAAAGTGATGTCATGAGCGACGAATCCGACCTGTCACCGTTGAACGGAGACGGCACCGGCGACCGCATCGATCCGGTCGATCTCGGCCAGGAGATGCAGAACTCCTACATCGATTACGCGATGAGCGTCATCGTCGGGCGTGCTCTGCCCGAGGTGCGTGACGGTCTCAAACCCGTCCACCGTCGTCTGCTGTACGCGTCGTTCGACGCCGGTTTCCGTCCGGAGCGTTCGTATGTGAAGTCCGCGCGCCCGGTGTCGGAGACCATGGGTAACTACCACCCGCACGGCGATTCCTCGATCTACGACGCCCTGGTCCGCCTGGCGCAGCCGTGGTCGATGCGCTATCCGCTGATGGACGGTCAGGGCAACTTCGGTTCCCGCGGTAACGACGGCGCGGCCGCCATGCGTTACACGGAGGCGCGCCTCACCCCGCTGGCGATGGAGATGCTCCGCGACATCACCGAGGAGACCGTCGACTTCATCCCGAACTACGACGGAAAATCGCAGGAGCCGACGGTCCTGCCCTCCCGCATTCCGAACCTGCTGATCAACGGCTCGGGCGGTATCGCAGTCGGTATGGCGACCAACATTCCGCCGCACAACCTCCCTGAGGTCGCCGACGCGGTCTTCTGGGCCCTGGATCATCCGGATGCAGACGACGATGCACTGCTGACCGCGTGCATGGAGTGTGTGAAGGGGCCGGACTTCCCGACCTCGGCGCTGATCGTCGGCAGTCAGGGCATCCGCGATGCCTACACGACCGGCCGCGGCAGCATTCGCATGCGCAGCGTCGTCGAGATCGAGGAGAACAAGGGCACCACGACCCTCGTCGTGACCGAGCTGCCGTTTCAGGTGAACCCCGACAACCTGATCAGTTCGATCGCTGAGCAGGTCAACGACGGCAAGCTCAAGGGCATCAGCAAGATCGAGGACCAGTCGTCCGACCGTGCGGGTCTGCGCATCGTGATGGTGCTGCGTCGTGATGCGGTCGCCAAGGTAGTGCTGAACAACCTGTACAAGCACAGCCAGCTGCAGACGAATTTCGGCGTCAACATGCTGTCGATCGTCGACGGCGTTCCGCGCACCCTGCGCCTCGATCAGATGATCCGCCATTACGTGAATCACCAGATCGACGTCATCGTCCGCCGGACTCGGTACCGCCTGCGCAAGGCGGAGGAGCGCGCGCACATCCTGCGCGGCCTGGTGAAGGCGCTCGATGCCCTCGACGAGGTCATCGCCTTGATCCGCGCCTCGGCCAACACCGACGCCGCCCGCACCGGCCTGATGGACCTTCTGGACATCGACGAGGTCCAGGCGGACGCGATTCTGGCGATGCAGCTCCGTCGGCTGTCGGCCCTGGAGCGCCAGAAGATCATCGATGAACTGGACGAGATCGAGCGCGAGATCGCCGATCTGAAGGACATCCTCGACCGGCCGGAGCGTCAGCGAGCCATCGTCCGGGACGAGCTGAAGATCGTCGTCGACAAGTACGGCGACGATCGTCGGACCAAGATCATCGCCGCAGAGGGCGATGTGAACGATGAGGACCTGATCGCCCGCGAGGACGTCGTCGTCACGATCACCGAGACCGGCTACGCCAAGCGCACCCGGACCGACCTGTACCGCAGCCAGAAGCGCGGCGGTAAGGGCGTGCAGGGCGCAGGGCTCAAGCAGGACGACATCGTCGCCCACTTCTTCGTATCGAGCACGCACGACTGGCTGCTGTTCTTCACCACCAAGGGTCGCGTCTACCGTGCGAAGGCGTACGAACTGCCAGAGGCGAACCGCACCGCGCGCGGCCAGCACGTCGCCAACCTCATGGCCTTCCAGCCCGAGGAGCGCATCGCACAGGTCATCCGCATCTCCAGCTACACCGACGCGTCGTACCTGGTCCTGGCGACCCGGAACGGACTCGTCAAGAAGTCCCGTCTGGACGCCTTCGACTCGAACCGTTCCGGTGGCATCGCGGCGATCAATCTCCGCGGCGACGACGAGCTCGTCGGCGCACAGCTGTGCAGCGGTGAGGATGATCTGCTTCTGGTGTCGAAGAAGGGCCAGTCCATCCGCTTCACCGCGGACGACGAGACCCTTCGCCCGATGGGACGTCAGACGTCCGGCGTCCAGGGCATGCGGTTCAACGACGACGACCAGCTGCTCTCGCTCAGCGTGGTGCAGGAGGACACGTTCCTCCTGGTGGCGACTTCTGGCGGTTACGCCAAGCGGACTCCGATCGAGGAGTACTCACCGCAGGGCCGTGGCGGCAAGGGCGTTCTCACCATCCAGTACGACAAGAAGCGCGGCGAGTTGGTCGGCGCGATCATCGTCGACCTCGACAGTGAGATCTACGCGATCACCTCGAGTGGCGGTGTGATCCGCACACTCGCGAAGCAGGTCCGGAAGGCGGGACGTCAGACGAAGGGCGTCCGCCTGATGAACCTTTCCGAGGGCAACACCTTGCTGGCGATCGCGCGCAACGCCGATGAGCCGGAAGAAGGCGCGGCAGAGCAGGAATGACCGTCGAAGCGTTTAGGGTGGGTATCACCCGTCCAGTGAGGAATCGCTTGTGAGTACACCGAAGCAGCCTGACGACAAGAACGTCGAGCGCGCTCAGGTCGTTCCCCCGTGGAAGCGTGGGGAGAAGTCCGCGTCGACCGGTCTGACTGCCGGAGAGATGGCCAAAAAGGCCGGCGTCGATAGCGGCGGCGGCCCATCCGAGCGATCCGGCGGCCCCGCGCCGCGCGGTGTGCTCTCGGGGGACTACGGCCAGTCGGGTGCGTCCCAGTCGGGTTCAGGCCAGTCGGGTGCGCCCCAGTCAGGTTCGCCCCAGTCGGGTTCGGGCCAGTCGGGGTCCGGGCAGCCAGGCTCAGGGCAGTCGGCTCCGGCTCAGGGGAGTGCAGCCAAGCCGGATTCGACGCCGTCGGGTCCCGCTCCGGCTTCGACGCCCCCGGGCGCCGCTCCGAAGCCGCCGCAGCAGGCTCCGCAGGGTCCGCCTCCTTCAGGTCCGACGGCTGCCGCAGCGCCCAAGAGCGGGTCCCCGCAGGCCGGTCCCACGGGTCCGGCCGCTCCAGGGTCGGCTCCGCAGAGTGGGCCCGCGCCCAGGGGCCCGAACACGCAGAGTGCCGGTGGTCTGGGTTCTAGTTCGCCGGGTCCTAATGCACCGGGCTCCAGTGCATCGGATTCCAGCGCGCAAGGACAGCATGCTCCGGCTCCGAAGCCGCACGCGCAGCCGTCTCCCGGTCAGGCACCGCAGGGGCCGCCGCCCAAGGGTCAGAACCCGCAGAGTCATGCTCCGCAGGGTTCCGCCCCCCAGGGTTCGGCTCCCCGCCCGCCGGATCCTCAGGGTGCCGCACGCAAGGGCCCGGGACCACAGGGCGGCGGCTCAGCACCGCAGGGAGCGGCGAAGCCGCCGGCTCCGCCGGCCGGAGGCCCGGGAAAGCCTCAGTCGCAGGGCTCGACGCCGATGAGTTCGAGCGCACGCCTTGCGGCAGCAGCGGGCACGGGTGCGGCAGCGTCGGCAGCAGCCGGAAAGGCCACGGCTGGAGGTACTTCGGACTCGAAGAAGCCGTTCGTGGAGTCGGATACGCGGAACATCCCGCGCAGCGACCTCGCGAAGAAGGACGAACTGCCCGATCTCGATGCCATCCACCACGTGGAGTCGTCGAGGGAGTCGCGGGACGCTCAGGCGGCACGTGCGCAGGTGCAGACCATTCCCGGCCGGTCGTTGAACACCCCGCTGCGTGCGGCAGTGCAGCTTCGCCGAGTCGACCCGTGGTCGGTGTTCAAGGTGACCGGTGTGCTCTCGATCGCCGGCTTCTTCATCTGGATGATCGCCGTCGCCGTTCTGTACGGCGTGCTCGACGGTATGGGGATCTGGGAGCAGATCAACAGCTCGTTCGGCACCCTGGTCAACTCCGATGGCACCGACAGCGGAGGCGACTTGATCAGTTCGGGTCAGGTGTTCGGATTCGCGTCGATCTTCGGAATCGTCGCAGCAGTCCTCGTCACCGGCATCGCGACGATCTCGGCGTACATCTACAACGTGTGCTCCGACATGGTCGGCGGCGTCGAGGTAACGCTCGCGGACCTCGACTAGGCGCCGATCCGGCTCAGGTCGTTTACCTGCCGTTTTGGTAACTTTCGCCGCGTCGGGTAATCTTCAGTCTCGGTTCACGGGCCTATAGCTCAGGCGGTTAGAGCGCTTCGCTGATAACGAAGAGGTCGGAGGTTCAAGTCCTCCTAGGCCCACCGATCCAGACCCGCTCGGATTCGTCCGAGCACCCGGGGCCTTAGCTCAGTTGGTAGAGCGCCGCCTTTGCAAGGCGGATGTCAGGAGTTCGAATCTCCTAGGCTCCACAAAAAAGATAAATGTCCGGTCCCACTCATTGAGTGGGACCGGATTTTTCGTGATCCGATGTACGGATCGTCAGTGCGAGCACCGTGTGTTCGGGCTCCTGTTATGCGGGCGCTGGTGCTCGACGCGATGGCTGCTCGCGATCCGGTGGCCGGGTTGAGCGTGACAGCGGTGTCCACGGCGGTTGCGTCAGGTGATGCGCGCAGCGCCTCCTCAGGTTGAGTTGCCACGACGAGACTCCGTCCGTGGCTACGCTGGATTAATGCGCAGTCCGAAACCTGGTAGTCCGAAGCCACCATGGTGGCTCAAGCCGATGAACAAGGTGCTCATGGCGGTCGACCGGCTGGGCGTACTGGGAACCAAGGGTCCGGCGGTTCTGACCGTGGTGGGACGCAAGTCGGGACAGCCGCGGTCGACGCCGGTCACGCCGATGGTCGTCGAAGGACGGCGGTACGTCGTCGGCGGATTTCCGGGTGCGGACTGGGTCCGCAATGCGCAGGCCAACCCCGAGGCGACGCTCGGTCAGGGTAAGCACGGCGAGCCCGTGCGGCTGGTCGAGATGTCGCCAGAGGAGGCCCGTCCGCTGCTGCGACAGTTTCCGACTCTGGTGCCCACTGGAATCGAGTTCATGAAGAGCGCAGGCCTCGTCACCGAGGGAACGCCCGACGAGTTCGAAGAGCTGGCTGGACGCTGCGCGGTCTTCCGGATCGATACGCGCGAGTGAGAGGCCGTGAATCGCCGGGTCCGAAGCGGCATACGCTCATCGCTCAGAACATCAGATGAATGCGACGGCTCGCCGAAATGAATTACCGACCGCGCTGAGTAAAACAGATCCTCCGGAAATGTGGCGGCTGCTTTCGTGAATCGGGAACTGTGGAGTATCTCACTGAGCCGACCGCTGTCATCCGATCAGACGATCAGCCAACATTATGGGAATGATGTCGGGGTTCGTGAATCAATGGAAATGCCTGCCGGGCGAATGGATCTCATGGTCCCCGGATGAGGCGACGCGCGATGCGATGAGGAAGGCGCCCGACCTGGGCGTTGATACATCGTTCATCCAGGCGGACCATCTCCGGAGCGGAGTCGAGGGCGAGGCGTGCACTCGACGACTGGTCTTCACCACATTCACGATTCACGACACCTTCGACGAAGACGTGATCAGGTCCGTATTCAATGCTTTTGTCCGGTCTCACGAGTCGTTCCACACGGCATTTCCGGTTTCAGATCACCTGCGGCCCGAGGGGCGCACCCTGGCGCCGGAACAGATCGAGCTGACGGTCTCGGCGACGTCGAACGATCACCCGGGAGTGACCGTCAAAGAGCATCTGATGGAGCACGTCCCGGGCCTGGAGGATTGGGCGGCGTTCGAGTTCGCCGTCACCGGGATCGAGTATGCAGGCGAGGACGCAGACGATCCGCACTTCGAGGTCGTGATCGCTGCGGATCACATGTTCACAGACGGTGTCTCGCAGGCGATCACCTTCTTCGAGATCCTGTCGCGCTACTCGGCAGCACGGGAGGGAGTGCCGTACTCGGGCGCTCCGGTGCGTCCGTACCCGGAGTTCTGCGCGGAGCAGCGGGCGCTCGTGGACACCCTCACTCCGGAGCACCCGGCCGTACGGCAGTGGCAGGAGGTGGTGGACCGCGCCGGCGGCATGCCGCAGTTCCCGCTACCGCTCGGTTTGGAGCCGGAGGAGTCGGCACCCGGCAGGATTCTGGTGCACACGTCGTTCGTCGACGCCGACAAAACGACCCGGTTCGCGAAGGCCGCTAAGCAGGCCGGCGCCAACATGGGCAGTGCGTTGCTCGCGGTGCTCGGTCAGGTGCACTGCGAGCTGTCGGGGGAGGAGCTGTTCACCATGCTCGTTCCGCGCTCCGATCGCTCGGCGTCTGGCGACGCCATGGCGGTCGGTTGGTACGTGACGCTCGTGCCCGTGCAGTTCAACGCCAGGGGCTCGTTCGAACAAGTGGTGGCGAACGCCCACGAGGCGATGAACGCAGCCAAGCAGCTGGAGCGGGTGCCGGTGTTCCCGGTGATCGATCTACTCGCCGACGATCCATCGTTTCCCGTGAAACATGGCTTCGCGGCACCGATGCTGTCGTACGTCGACGTGTCCCGTGTCCCGGGTGCGGAACTGGCTCGGCAGCACAACTTCTCGGTGTACGCCAACGCCACGCCGTCGCGCGAGGTGTTCACGTGGATCAATCGAGACGACTCGGGCCTGGACTTCAATGCGACGCACCCGGACACGGAAGAGGCGATCGCAGCGGTCGACGCCGTGTTTCAGGGGCTGCGCGACAAGATCGTCGACGTCGCTACGTGGAACGTCGACTCGCCACTCGCTGGGCAGCCCGAAGCGGTGCCGTCGCTCGTGTGAGGCTTCAGCGCCGGGAACTCACGGCGACGAGCACTCACCCTTGGCCGGCACCCCGCGAAGCCGTGCATCGAGCCACGATACGGCCTCCGGGTAACCGATGACGGCCGCCGACAGATGCTCGCCTGCCACCTCGCGGTACACCGCGTTCGCCCCGAGCTTGCACTGCTCCGCGTACAGATTTCGGGAGCCCTGCACGGGTATCCAGATCTCCTGACCACCGTGATAGATGTACAGCGGCAGGTCGGCTTCGGCGTCCGGCATCTTCGTCAGGTCGTAGACGCGACGTGCGGTCGGGGAGTTGAACGGGTCCTTGTTCTTGGACAGGATCTGCGCGGGTAGCAGGAACGGCGCGGCCATTCCGTAGTCCGATCCGCACGAGTTCTTCAGCGGCGACGTCGCAAGCCACTGCCCGAGATTGTTGGTCAGGTTCAGGATCTCCGGCCGCTCCCTGGCGACGCCGAGGGTGGCAGCGAGCATCACACCCGTCGCGATGTTGGCGTTCATGGCCTGGGCCAGGAGCCGGAAATCCGCCGGCACTCCACCGAGGGCGGCGCCCACCATCCGACCCTTCAGATCTGGCGCGTACTCGCCGAGTACTTTCGCGGCGCCGTTGGTGGCGATGGCCCCACCGGA
Source organism: Gordonia zhaorongruii (assembly GCF_007559005.1). Classification (GTDB taxonomy): domain Bacteria; phylum Actinomycetota; class Actinomycetes; order Mycobacteriales; family Mycobacteriaceae; genus Gordonia; species Gordonia zhaorongruii. Next base: position 15,951 of record NZ_CP041763.1, read on the forward strand.
GTAGCCGGTCATCGCGACCCGGCCCTTCGCGTATCGCTTCGGCTTGTACTTCGCCTCTGCACGGACGGAATCGAGAACGATGCGTCCAGCGAGCTCGGTGTCCGCGTACGACTGCCGCGGCCCCTCGTGGTCGGGCACGACCACGGTGTACCCGCGGGCGAGGGCCAACTGGGTCGTGGGCGGGAAGAGGTCGGTCTGGTTCGTCTTGTCGGACCAACCGTGAGCGAGGGTGTAGCCGGTCGTGCACTCGGTGCCGACACCGTTGATCGGGACGTTGTTCACCAGGATCGGTCGTGGACCCTTGCCCTTCCACGGGGCGCGGGGTTCGATGACTGTCGCCGTCCCGAAGATGGGCTGGTTCTGTACATCGGTGGAACGGAACTTGAGCATGCGTGCGCTGCGGATCGGGACGGTGACCAGGAATCCGGTCGTCCGCGCGACGTCTCGGGTGGCCAGAATGTCGCCGGGCTCTCGCTTCTCCAAGCCCCTCGGCCAGCGGTCGAACATCGGATCACCGACCGGGTCGGGCATGATCGCGTCGCGCAACTCTAGAGTGGCGCGGTCGTAGCCCGGTGCACGCGAGCGCTGGGGGATGCGCTTCGAGCGCGGGTAGGGCGCGGGCGGGACGACCTTGTCGACACCGTCGACGACCGCACCCGGTAATGGGCGAAGATTCGGGGGAGTACTCGACGGCTCGGCACGAGCGAGGCCGGCCGCGGCGCTCATCAGCATCACCGCGGCGACGGCGCTGGCACCAGCGCGGGTCGCAGACCGGCTCATACTTTGTGACCTTAGGCCGATGACCCCAGGCGACCGCAAGAGTTTTCCAGGTATCGGTTCGGGAACGGTCGGGGTGTGGTGGGCGTGGTTTCGACACGCGTCCTCGGCTGGCGCCTCGGTCGCGGCTCAACCATCGAGGGGAGAGCGAGGCATAGCCGTCGAGGGGGAATCCGGCTCAACCATCGAGGGGAGAGCGGAGGCATAGCCGTCGAGGGGGAATCCGGCTCAACCATCGAGGGGGAGGGGTGGAAGGGCGGCGTTCAGTACGCCATCGGGGACTCCGGGCCGAGTGTGCTGATCCGGCGCAGGTGGGTGCGCCGAGCGAGGCGGATCACCGGACGGATCAGCATCTGGACGCTGCCGATGAGGAACAGCCACGTTCCGATCGTCAACGTCGACTCGGAGAAGAAGAGCACACTGCCTACGACGAACCACAGGCCCAGAAGAATGTCGTTCGCGATGCTGGCGAGTTCGTAGCGGCCACTGATGACCAGTTCTTCCCTGCCCAGACGGATGTCGACAGAGCTGTCGTCCGGCAGTGGTTCACGGGTCTTCATGAGGTCTCCTCGCGCTACGTCAGCCATTCCCTGGTGTACAGGTCCTGCCACCGCACATCGATGTTCTCGCGTGCCGGCCGGCTCGTATCGCGACCGAGTGTCGAGATCAGAACGGCTTCGACGGCGTCCCGCACCTGGTTGGAGTGCCCGACCAGATCGTCGGAGTACTTCGCGATCAATCCGATCCGGATTCCGTCGAGTTCGTCGGCCTCGCCGTCGAGGTACGCGGCCACCACGAGTCGGCCGAGCGAGCGACGGATCCGGACGGCGATCATCTGCTTGACGATGCGATCGCTCACCCAGATGCCGCGCCCGTCGGTCGCGAGTCTGCGCGCCGGACGACGGATCCGTTTGAGACCGGACGAGATCGACGTGATGAGACGCTCGACGTCGCTGTCGGGTTCGTCGATCTCACGGGTCGCTGCGACCAGCCAGGCATCGGTCCGATCGTTCTCGTCGCTGTCGCGAACATCGCTCATCTCCGACCCCCCTCCCCGGTCGTCGCTTCATCGTCTGGTCCGGCTTCGTGCGGCGGAGCCGTCCCTCCAGGCTGCCACGGCGCGAGCCGGGTGAGCAGGAACTTACGACTGCGTTGCAGGTGACCGCGTACCGAACCACTGCTGATCCGGAGTACCTGGGAGATCTCGTTCAACGACATGCCCTCGACTTCCCGGAGCCACCACGCGGCGCGTGACATGTGAGGAAGGTTCTGGAGCTCGTCGCGCAGAGCGTCCCACAGGAGCGAGCTCTCGGCGGATTCCGCCGGCAGCGGCCCGGCCGACTCGAGCTCGGCGAACCGTTCGGCGGTGGTCGGCACGTCGTGCATCCGCCGATAGTGGTCGACGGCCTTCCGGTGGCCGATCCGGAACATCCATGTGCGGAATGAACTGCGGAAACCGAAGTCGGGTAAGCCCTTCCAGGCATCGACCAGCGTCTCCTGCGACAGGTCCTCGGCGGTCTGCGGGTCGTTGACCATGCGTCGCATGTACCTCAGCAGACTCGGCGACATTCGCTGCACGAGCACAGCGAACGCCTCGGTGTCGCCGACAGCGGCGGCACCGGCGAGTTCGTCATCATCCAGCTCGGCGAGAGGTAACATCTCCGTGTGAGCGAGATCACGCTCATTCATCCGTGCAACTTCCGATTCTCAATACGACTGACCTTACACACGGATCACGAAAGGACTCGGCGGAAGTCGAGCGAGGGGGGTCGTGATCCGTGTACACACTTGGGAATCACCTATGGACGAAGGAGTTCGAGTGTCTGACACCGTAACCACCAAGAAGGCATCCGCCGACAGCGCGACCGCCGCACCGTCGCCGGATGCGTCGTCCAAGGGCAGTGAGGTGGCGCGTCGCAGCACCGCGGCCGCCCCGGACCGCGGCCGGACGTCGATCGCCGATATCGTCGTCGCGAAGATCGCGGGCATCGCTACTCGGGAGATCGACGGAGTCCACGATGTGGGCGGCACCAGTGAGCGCATGGTCGGCAAGGTCCGTGACGTGCTCCCGGGCACCACGGTCAGCGCCACCCAGGGCATCGCAGTGGAGGTCGGCGAGCGCCAAGCCGCCGTCGACATCTCGATCGTCGCCGAGTACGGCGTCGCCATCCATCAGCTGGCAGCGGCCATCCGCCGCAACGTCATCACCGCCATCGAGCAGATGACCGGTCTGGAGGTGACCGAGGTCAACGTGACCGTTCACGACGTCGTCTTCGGTGACGAGGAAGAAGAGAGCGAAGCACCGCGGCGGGTTCAGTGATGTCTCCGCACGACGCGCACGACGCGCTGCCGCCGGCCGATCCCGGGTCGCTCGCCGACACCGTGGCCGAGGCGGCGCTCGCGGTGCCCGGCGTGACCGAGCTCCACCCGGGGCTGTTCGGAGAGGTGGCGACCTACTTTCCCGGTCGCCGGGTCGCCGGGGTCGCGCTCCGCGATGAGGACGGGGAGGTCCACATCGTCGCCGACGTCACGTCCGACCTGCAGGCGGTAGCCGCGCAGGTGAGGGACATCGCCGAAAAGCTGACCGGGCTGCAGATCGCTGTCACGGTGGAGGACATCACCATGGGCCCGACGTCCGTGACGAATGGAGTGACGACCAATGAATAACGCAGTTATCGGATTGTTCGCGGGACTGCTCCTGGCGATCGCCGCGGCCACCGGAGGCTTCTGGGGATTCATCCTCGCCGTGCTGCTCGGTGTCGTCGGACTCGTCCTCGGTCTGCACCGCGACGGCGTGGTGGATCTCGGGGCCCTGCTGCGAAGCCGGAGCCGTGGCTGAGGCGTCTGTCGCCGAAGCGGTCGGCGCCGCAGCGGCGAACCTACGAGAACCAGATCATCGGGGCGACCTGATCATCGCGGATCGGGCCATCGAGAAGGTGGCGCTGCACGCGGCACTGGAGGTGCCCGGCGTGGTCGAACGTCAGGGAGCCGTCGGATCGCTGCTCGGTTCGGCGGGGCGATCCCTGACCGGACCCGGTCTGCCGCGGACGGCGGTGGACTCGACCGGATCAGCGCGCAGACTCGCCGTGACCGTCGCTCTCGAATGGCCGTGCCGCATCACCGACGTGTGCTGCCAGGTGCGCTCCGCCGTTGCCGACGAGGTCGAGTATTTCAGCGGTGTGCGTCCGCTCCGTGTGGATGTGACGGTGGGGCAACTCGTTCCCCGCGGGGAGATCACACGTCGCAAGAAGGGGTACGTCGACCTTCCGTCGCCCGGACCGGCTGTCGCCGAGGACCGAATCGACGACCGAGACGACCGACGAGCCGAGGAATCGGGGATTGAGTCATGACCGAGTCGTTGAACGATTCGCGCGTCGACGAACGTCCGGCGACCGCGGACACCGCAGCCGGACGCGTCTTCACGCCGTCCGCCGCTCCGGCTGCAGCAGTCATCGGAGCGCTCACCGGAGTGGCGCTACTCGTCCTGTGCGCCATCGCCGTTCGTGATCTCGTGGTGCAGGCCGGATGGCTCGACAGCGACGAATGGCTGCTGGGGGCCGCCGACTGGGTTGCCGACATCTCGTGGCACGAGTGGATGTGGCCCGCCGCGATCGCTGCGCTCATCGTCGGTCTGGCGATGCTGTGGGCAGCCGTGAAGCCGCGTCGGCACACGCACATTCGGATGGCGGATCACGAGGTGATCTGGACCCGCCGGGTGGATGTGGCGCGCCGCATCAGCGCGGCGGTGTCGGACCTGTCCGGCGTCGATCATGCGACAACTGTCGTCAAGCGCCGCAAGGTCACCTGTCGGGTGATCGGACGCGAGTCGGTCATCGACCGCGCCCGCGTGCAGCAGACGGTCGAAAGCGTGATCGACAACGTGGCGATCTCACCGCGCGCCGTGGTGCGCATCGCCTCCAGCCACGGTGGCCGTACCAAGGGGGACCGAGCCAAGTGAACCGTCTGCCCGCAATCTTTCACCGCCTCTCCGTCGGGCTGGTCGCGCTGCTGCTCATCGTGGTCGGCGGCGGCACCGTCGCCTGGCGGACCGGCCTCGACCCGATCGCCGACTGGATCGAGCGCATCGACGCCGGTGCGATCGGCCGCTTCGCTCATGAGAACTGGTGGACGTTCGTCGTCATCGGAGTCGCCGTTCTCGCGCTCGTGTGGGGGCTCTCGCTGATTCGCTCGGTGATCCGGCCCGGTTCGGTCACCGACCTGGAGCTCGACGGGTCCGACGAGACCGGCACCATGATCGTCGCGCCGAAGCAGATCGCGAACGCGGTCGCCGACGAGCTGTCCGCTCATCCGATCTTCGACAAGGTCAGTGCGAAGGCGGTGAACGATCGGTCACGCGACATGATCCGACTGGAGGTCACTGCACGGCCCACCCGTTCCATCGCCGAGATGTCGGTACCCGTCGGCGACGCCACCGATGCGATCCGTGACGCGGTAGCCGGTACGGACATGCACGTTCAGGCTCTCGTGCACCTCGAGAAGCCGAAGGCGCCGAAGCACTGACCGGCACCCCGGGACGGGCACTGCGATGCTGCTCGCTGTTCCGACGCAGTTCACTCGCATGATGCCGTCGCGTGAACCGGCCTCCATAAAGTCGCCTGCGTATCCGCCCAGCCCATTGGCGGACTTGTCTTACGTGGAGGACCTTCATGCGAATTCCGTTGCAGCTGTTCGTGTCCGGTGGAGACGATCTCGGCCGGTCCTCCCGGTCGCGCGTCACGTGTCGATACAAGTGCGGCGAGGCGTGCTGGCACGAGCCGGGCAACAAGAGCGACAACGCGTACTTCCGTGATGTCGCCCGTGCGGCCATCTCCCGACGAACCATGCTCCGCGGGTCCGTCGGTGCGGTGGTCGCGGTCGGTGCGACGTCGGCCCTGGCGGCATGCGGCGATGACGGGGCCACGGTCGGGTCGAGCAGTTCCGCGTCGCCGAGCGGTGGCCCGCTCAAGGGCATGAACTTCGAGCCGATCGCGCCGAACACCGAAGACGCGCTGAAGATCCCGAACGGCTACAAGCAGAAGGTCGTGATCCGCTGGGGCGACCCGGTGGTACCCGGCGCGCCCGCGTTCGATTTCGACAACCAGACACCTGAAGCACAGGAACGGCAGTTCGGATTCAACAACGACTTCGCCGGGCTGATCCCGGTCGACGGTCAGCCGAACCACTTCTACCTCGTGTGCAATCAGGAGTACACGTCCGAAGAGTTCATGTTCAAGGGCTACAAGGAGAAGGAGCCGACCGAGCGTCAGGCCCGAGTCTCCATGGCAGCACACGGAATCACCGTTCTCGAGGTGCAGGGCTCGGATGCTGACGGGGCACTCACCCCGATCGTCGGACCGCGTAACCGGCGCATCACCGCGAGCACGCCGTTCCGGCTGACCGGTCCTGCCGCAGGCACCGACCTGGTGCGGACGGCGGCGGACCGTGGCGGCAATCGCATCCTCGGCACCATCGCCAACTGCTCGGGCGGAATCACCCCGTGGGGCACCATGCTGTCGGGCGAGGAGAACTACAACAACTACTTCCAGAATGCGAGCAAGGTCAAGGACAAGACCGCGGCCGCGCACCTGGAGCGCTACGGCTTCGAGGACGACGCCGACTACCACCAGTGGGGCCGCTTCGACCCCCGTTTCGATCTGGAGAAGGAGCCCAACGAGGCGAACCGTTTCGGGTACGTCGTCGAGGTGGATCCGCACGATCGGGAGTCGACGCCGCTCAAGCACTCCGCACTCGGCCGGCTCAAGCACGAATCGGCGAACATCCATGTGGTGAAGGAAGGTTCGGCGGCCGGCACCGTCGTCGCGTACACCGGTGATGACGAGAAGTTCGAGTACATCTACAAGTTCGTCTCGAGCCGGAAGATGCAGGACGGCAACTCGCCGGGGGCCCGGCGGCACAACATGGGCATCCTCACCGAGGGCACCCTCTACGTCGCCAGCTTCTCGAGCGACAGACCGACCACCGTGGAGAACGCGGCCGGCAGCGGCACGTGGCACAAGCTGATGACGGTGAAGGCGGACGGGTCGGCCCAGTCGCACATAAAAGGCATGACCGCGGCCGAGGTGGCCGTCTACACCCGCGAGGCCGCCGACAAGGCGGGCGCCACCAAGATGGATCGTCCCGAGGACATCGAGCCGCACCCGTTCACCGGCAAGGTGTACTGCGCCCTCACCAACAACGACGACCGCGGTACCGACGGTGAGGACGGGCCGAACGCGGCCAATCCGCGCAAGGAGAACAAGAGCGGTCAGATCCTCGAGATGACCGATAACCACGCGGGCGAGGACTTCGCCTGGGACTTGCTGCTGGTGTGCGGCGATCCGAAGAGCGCCGACACCTATTACGGCGGCTTCGACAAGGATCAGGTCAGTCCGATCTCGTGCCCGGACAATGTGGCATTCGATCCGCACGGCAACCTGTGGATCTCCACCGACGGCAATGCACTCGACGCCAACGACGGACTGTTCGCCGTCGGGCTCGACGGCGACCGGCGCGGTGAGACGAAGCAGTTCCTCACGGTGCCGCGTGCCGCCGAGACCTGCGGCCCGATCATCGAGGACAAGCGTGTCGTGGTCTGCGTCCAGCATCCCGGCGAGGAGGACGACTACTCGGCGGATCGGCCGTTCTCGCACTGGCCGGATGGCGGCTCGTCGCAGCCGCGTCCGGCGGTGGTCGCGGTGTGGCGCGACGGGGGTGGATCCATCGGAGTCTGACTCACGCCGGGCGCGGTGCCGCTAGGCGGTGGCGCGAACAGCGGAACGAACAGCGCCGCACCCGATTCGGGTGCGGCGCTCGTTGTTCGGGGGTGGATCTGCCCAGCGGATCAGATGAGGATCCAGAGGTACGCGATCAGGCCGAGCACCAGGAAGACGATCCACAGCCAGCCCACGATGATCGCCGCGTGGGCGAACTCCCAGCCGACGGTGCCCTCGCGCTCGCACCGCTCGCGTTCGCGGTAGCCGAGCCAGAGACCGATCGGCGACGTGATGCCCAGACCGGACAGCACGAGGGCGACGATCGCCATCACGTTGACGTCGTCGGTTCGGCGGGCGGTCGTCTTAGAACTCGCCACAGGCTTCTCCTTAGCGGGCGCACCGGTGGCCCTGGCGGTCCCGGCTGCTGCCGTAGCCGCAGATGCCTCGGCGGCACGTGTGTTCGACGAAGTGCGGGATCCCGGGACCGCTGAGTAAGCGAGCTTGGGCTCGCTCGCCTCGGGTGCGGCGGTGGGCTTAGAAGCCTCCGCGAAACGGGCGCCGGCGGTCCCGGGGCGGGGAGTCGAGCCGGACGCGCCATCACCCCGAGCGATCAGCGGGTTCGCGCTTTGCGGCGGCCGCGATCCAGGCATGGCGGGCCCCGGTGCACCGGAACCCCGTGCACCGGAACCCGGTGCGCTGGGTCCCGGCGGGCGAGTCGCCTGGGGACCGGAGCTCTTGGGATCGGAGTTCCGGGAACCTGGTCCCTGGGGAGCCGCACCCTGGGGAGCCGAACTCTGGGCACCCCGGCTTTGCGGGTCGGGACCAGGTGCCCGGGGAGGAGGTGCAGGGGGACCATTCGGTCCGGGCCGAGTCGGGCCCGGGCCGTCGGGGCGGCGCGTGACCGGCGCCGGGCCGGACGGCGGTGATGGAACGGGTTTGGCGGGGGCCTGCGACCGCGACCCCGGGCTGCCGGCACGCGGGACGTTGGGTTCGCTGCCTTGCGGGGGACGTGGCGGCTGACCGGACGGGCCGGGCCTGCCTGCACCTGCGGGCGGAGGAGTACCTGGACCGGGCCGCCGTACGTTGGGGCCGCTCACGTCCGGACGGGGCGGCACCGGAGCCGCACCGGAGACGGGCGCTTCGGGGCGGCGTTCCCACGGTGGCGGTGCCATCCCGGAACTGTTGTCGGGGCGCTGCGGGGCAGAAGGCTGCGACGCGCGAGGCTGCGACCCGGGAGGCCGCGACTCAGAAGAGGGAGACGCAGGAGAGCGGGAATCCCGGGACGAGGATTCACCAGATGGCGGTTCGCGGCGCGGATCGTCGGAGGGCACGATTACAAAATACCTGCTGCGTCGGCGCTATCCGGGGAGGCGAGGTCCTCGATGCGCGGAACAGTCGGCGAAACGGGTGGATGCTCGGTCCGCGCGCGCCGTGCCACGATGACGACGGCCGCGAGTACGAGGAACAGCACGGATCCGGTGGCCACGAGAGGTTTGTTGCGCATCACTCCAGGTTGCCAGTTGATTCGCCCATACGCCAATGAAGCGACTCGTGCTCCGGCGGATACCGGTGAGCCACCGGCAAGTCGCCGGAACATGGTTGTATGGAAACCGTGAGTGATCAGAAAAATACCGCGACCCTGCACACCAATCGCGGAGACATCATCATCGAACTCTTCCCCAACCACGCGCCGAAGACCGTCGCGAACTTCGTCGGCCTGGCCGACGGATCCAAGGATTACACCGAGAAGAACGCCAAGGGCGAGGACAGCGGGCCGTTCTACGACGGCGCGATCTTCCACCGCGTGATCGCGGGCTTCATGCTTCAGGGCGGCGACCCGACCGGAACGGGTCGTGGCGGCCCGGGCTACAAGTTCGAGGACGAGTTCCACCCGGAACTCCAGTTCGATCGCCCGTACCTGCTCGCGATGGCCAACGCCGGACCGGGCACCAACGGCTCGCAGTTCTTCATCACCGTCGGCGCAACCCCGCACCTGAACCGTCGCCACACCATCTTCGGTGAGGTCAAGGATTCGGCGTCGCAGGGCGTCGTCGACGCCATCGGGGCCGCACCGACCGGCCCGGGCGATCGTCCCGTCGAGGACGTCGTCATCGAGAGCATCGAGCTGAGCTGACACCGGCTTCCAGGTGAATCAGGCCTGCTACCTGCACCCCGACCGCCCCACCGCGCTGTCATGCACGCGGTGCGGGCGGTCGGCCTGCCCGGAATGCCTTCGCCCCGCATCAGTCGGACAGCATTGCGTCGACTGCGTTGCGGAGGCGAATGCGACGACACGGGTCTCCGGTCCGACGATGACCGTCGGGCGCCGCGTGACACCGGTCGTCACCTATGCACTGATCGCGATCAACGTCGTGGTCTTCGCCGCGTGCATGCTTCAGGCGCGCGGCACCGATCTCAGATTCTCGCCGATCTACCGCGAGGGCGTGCTGATCACCGGTGGCGGTTTCGAGAACGAGTACTGGCGTCTGATCACGTCGGGATTCCTGCATCAGAGTGTGATGCACGTGGCCGTGAACATGATCTCGCTGTACATCATCGGCGCCGAGTTGGAGAAGGTCCTCGGCCGGAACCGCTATCTCGCCATCTACCTGATCGGGCTCCTGGGCGGCAGTGCCGCCGTGATGGCACTCGAACACTCGCCGACTCTGACTGCCGGTGCGTCCGGCGCGATCTACGGGCTCATGGGCGCCCTGTTCGTCCTGCTGCTGCGGATCAAGGCGCCGGTGACCACGGTCGTGGTGCTGATCGCCGTCAACCTCGTCATCTCGATCAGCATCCCCAACATCTCCTTGCTGGGGCATCTCGGCGGTCTCGTCTTCGGAGCCGCTGCAGCGGGTGCGGTGCTGTGGCTGCCGGTTAAGATCCTGCCGCCGGAGCGTCGCACCAAGGCGTCCGTCGACCGGTTCGGCTGGTACGGGCTGCTGGTGCTCGCGGTGATCGCTCTCGCGATCGGGGCCGGCATCGGAGTCGGTTCCAGCGTCTGATCCCAGGCCGATCAGCCGACGGTGAACCCGGCGTTCCGCAGTTCGTCCGCGACTCCACGCGGGTCGTCGCCGAGGTCCCATCGCCCGAACACCACGAGCTTGTCGTCGAAGAGGTCGAGCATCAACTGCTTGTTCCGTGCGCCGAGCCGCCGCGTCTCGAGCACGCTGATCCGTTCGACGTCGTCCGGCGTCAGCTCGAGGCTGCCGGAGATCGTCCGGACGGCGAGCGTCGGTCCGGGACGCAAGGCGAGCCGGGGTCTGCGGATCAGCGCGATCGCGCCGGCCACGATCAGTCCGAGTGCGGCGACTGAGATGAACACCATCGCAGGCGGCTCGGTGTAGCTCGCGGCGGCTGCCGCGGCGAGCGCGATGCCGGCTCCGACGAGTGCGACACCGGCCGCGACCGGCGTCGACCACTCCTTCTGCTCAGACTTCATCTCGTTGCTCTCCAGAGTTATCCACAGGAGTTATCCACAATGTGTATGAATTACACACATGTAATTCCCCATTGTGGACGGAATCGCGGGAGCGCTTGCGGGCGCTCGACTCGCTGGTTCCGGTCCTAGCGCCAGCCCATGGTCATGAGCAGGCCCACGACCATGAACCCGAATCCGATGAGCATGTTCCACGGACCGAGATCGGCCATCCAGTTCAGGAACTTGCCCTCGCCGCCGTAGGTGCTGGCTGACGCACCGAGGTAGTAGACGAGCAGCCACACGAGACCGAGCAGCATCAGACCGAACATGACGGACTGGTAGACGACGCCCGACGGGCCCGCCTTGACCTTCACCGGGGTGCGGCTAGCGCTGTTGACAGTGTAGTCGGTCTTCTTCCGGACTTTTGACTTCGGCATGCCCTCCACGGTATCCCAGCCGCACCGCCGTCTGCGAAAACGATAGCCTTGATCGGTGCGCATCCTCGTCATCGACAATTACGACAGCTTCGTCTACAACCTGGTCCAGTACCTGGGCCAGCTCGGTGTCGAGGCCGTCGTCTGGCGCAACGACGACCCGCAGCTCGACGATCTGACGAAGGTCGTCGACGATTTCGACGGCATCCTCCTGAGCCCGGGCCCGGGCACCCCGGACCGGGCGGGTGTGACCGTGCCGATCGTCTCGGTGGCCGCGCAGGCGAAGACGCCGTTGCTCGGTGTGTGCCTGGGACATCAGGCGATCGGTGAGGCGTTCGGCGGCACCGTCGACCGCGCACCCGAGCTGCTGCACGGTAAGACCTCACTGGTGAATCACAGCGGACGCGGAGTCCTCGCCGGCCTGCCGGATCCGTTCGTCGCCACCCGCTACCACTCGCTGACGGTTCGGCCCGAGACCGTTCCGGCCGAGCTGGAGGTCACCGGCAGTACCGATACGGGTGTCGTCATGGCGATGATGCACCGCGAGCTGCCCATTCACGGTGTGCAGTTCCACCCGGAGAGCGTGCTCACTCAGGGCGGGCACCGCATGTTGGCGAACTGGCTGCACGTGTGCGGATTCGACGTACCCGAAGCGCGCGTCGCCCAGCTCGAGGCGCAGATGGCGAAAGCGCTCACCGGCACCGAGGCGACGCCGACGGCCGGCCTCTAGAAGAGGCTGGCCTTTCCGACGACCACGGTCACCGAGTCGTCCTTCTGCATCGTGCTGCCCGAGGCCGGCCGCTGCGACATGATCTTGCCGTCGTTGGGACTGGCGATCGGAACCTTGCGATCGGTGACGTTCAGCGTGTTGGAGTTCCAGCCGGCTTCGGAGAGCGCGTCCTGCGCCTCCTTGGGTGTCTTGCCCTTCAGGTCGGGCATGCTGAACTCGTTCCCGCGGGAGACGACGAGCTGAACCGTGCTGCCGACCTCGACCGACTGCCCGGAGTCGGGCGACGCACTGAGGACCCGGCCCTGCGGTTCGGACGAATCCGCCGATACCGTGGTCACGTCGAGGTCCATCTGCTCGAGCGCGGTGCGGGCATCGTCCTCGAACTGGCCGACCACGTCGGGCACGGTCACCTCCCGGGGACCGGTGCCTACGTACAGGACCACCGTGCTGGTGACGCTCGACGTGGTGTCGTTCTGCGGTGCCGTCCGCACCACCTTGTCGATCATCTGCGTGCTGGACTCGACCTGCTCGGTCTTGAACTTCTCGAAGCCGCGTCTCTTGAGGAGGCTCCTGGCCTCCTGAACGCTCTTCCCACGCACGTCCGGCACCGGACTTCGCTGCGGGCCGGACGAGATGTAGAGCGTCACCTCCGACCCCTCGGGCGTCGGCACGTCGTCGCCGGGCGCGGTGCGGGTGGCGAGACCACTGGCGATGTCCAGGCTCGATTCCCGCTGCTCCTTGACCTGGAAACCCGCTTGCTCGAGATTCGCGGTCGCGGCCTCGGCCGTCAGACCGGCCACCTTCGGCACCGGGATCGACGGTGCTGCGGATTCGTTGTTCCACGGTGACCATGCGACCAGGGCGCCGGCGAGAAGGGCGAGGATCGCGACCAGCGCGACGGCGACCCGCACCCCGCGGCGCTTGTGCACCGGCGTCGACCCGTCGTCGTCCTCCTCGGCCATCCGGTGCCGGGTGCGTCGTGCGGGCTCTGCTCCGGACCGCACCGCCCGCGGTGCCTCCAGAAGGTCGGTCTGCTCCTGGTCGGTCAGCAGCATCGGTGCGGACGGCTTACCGCCGGCCAGCACCTTGATCAGGTCCGACCGGAAGTCGGCGGCCGTCTGGTAGCGGTTGGCGGGGTTCTTGCTCATCGCCTGCATGACGATGGAATCCAGTTCCGGCGGAAGTTCGGGGCGGACCGACGACGGGCGACGCGGATCCTCGTGCACGTGCTGGTGGGCCACTGCGATCGGGGAGTCGCCGGTGAACGGGGGCTCCCCGGTGACCAGCTCGAACAGCACGCAGCCCATCGAGTAGATGTCGCTGCGAGGATCCACCTTGATGCCGCGTGCCTGCTCGGGTGACAGATACTGCGCGGTGCCCATCACGGCCGAGGTCTGCGTCATCGTGGCGGACGTATCGTCCATCGCACGCGCGATGCCGAAGTCCATCACCTTCACAGCGCCTGCCCGGTCGATCATCACGTTCGCGGGCTTCATGTCGCGGTGCACGATGCTCGCCCGGTGCGAGAAGTCCATCGCGGCCGCCACGTCGGCCATCCACGTCATCGCCTGCTTGGGCGCGATGACGCCGGAGGCGCGCAGCAGGTCGCGCAGGGTGTCACCGTCGACGTACTCCATGACGATGAAGGGCAGCGGCCCCTCGTCGGTCTCGGCTTCGCCGGTGTCGAAGACCTGGACGATGGACGGGTGGGTCAGTTTTGCCGCATTCTGTGCCTCACGCCGGAAGCGCAGGTAAAACGATGGGTCGCGGGCCAGGTCGGCTCGCAGCACCTTGATTGCGACGTCGCGGTGCAGCAACAGGTCGCGCGCGTACTGGACTTCGGACATGCCGCCGAAGCCGAGCGTTTCACCGAGCTCATACCGCTCGGACAGGTAATGCGGATCGTTCAACCGTCAACCTCCGAGGTTGGGGAGGGTGATATCGGGTAGCGGGAATCCGCCGCCCGATGTGGAGCTGGTGGGAGGTGTGGACTCGTCGGTCGTCGTCTCCTCGTCGGTGGTGGAGCTCGGCGTCTCCTCCGTGGTGGAGCGCGGGGTCTCCTCGGTGGTGGTGGTCGGTTCCTCGGTCGTCGTCTCGGTCGGCTCCGGAGTCTGTGTGACGGTCACCGGGGTCGACTGCGTCGGCGACGGCGCAGGTGTGTCAGGTCCGCTCTTCACCCAGTACCCGATCAGCACGATCGCGGCGATCAGGAGAAGCGCGGCGATCGCGGTCAGCACCTTGTGGGTGGTGCTCCACCCCTCATCGGCGGGTGCTGGAGCGGGCGCGGCGCGGCGAGGCGCGGTCGGCGGCCGGGACGCCTGGGTGTTGGCCGACGTCATGGCCTGCGTCGCACCGGGTGCAGCTGCGGCCATCGGGGCCGGGCCGGCGGTGCGCGGCCGCGGCGGACGACGCCCGGCACGCACCGCGGCGACGGCATCGGCGAACTCGCCACCCGTCTCGTAGCGCTGCGCGGGATCCTTGGCGAGCGTGGTGTCGATGAGCTCGCGGACGTGCGCCGGAACCGAGGTCGGCAGCGCGGGCGGCTGATCCTGGATGTGCTTCATCGCGACGGTGATCGCGCCGTCGCCGAGGAAGGGGCGTCGACCGGTGAGTGCCTCGTAGCCGACCACGCCGAGTGAGTAGACGTCCGAGGCTGCGGTCGCCTCGCCTCCCATCGCCTGCTCAGGCGAGATGTACTGGGCGGTGCCCATCACCATGCCGGTCTGCGTGACCGGTGCCGAATCGGCCGCTTTGGCGATGCCGAAGTCGGTGATCTTCACCTGCCCGGTCGGGGTGATGAGGATGTTGCCGGGCTTGACGTCGCGGTGCACGAGGCCGGCGGTGTGCGCAGCCTGCAGGGCGCGTCCGGTCTGCTCGAGCATGTCGAGAGTGTGGTTGAGCGCGAGCTCGCCGACCCGGCTGATCACCGAGTTGAGCGGTTCGCCGTCGACCAGTTCCATCACCAGGTAGGCGAGTGGGTCGCCGCCGTTGCGGTCCGGCGTCTCGCCGTAATCGAAGACGTTCGCGATGCCGGGGTCGTTCAGGCGCGCAGTGGTCTGCGCCTCCGTCCGGAAGCGCCCCAGGAACTCCGAGTCGTTCGAGTACTCGGCCTTGAGTACCTTGACGGCGACTCGCCGACCCAGCCGGGTGTCGAGTGCCTCCCATACCTGACCCATTCCGCCGGTCGCGATCAAGCGGACCAGTCGGTATCGGTCGGCGATGATGGTCCCGTTCTGCAGGCTCATCGAGCACCTCCCGTGTATGCGTTCATCACTGCGCGTCCAATCGGGGCGGCTACGGTGCCGCCGTAAGAGTTCTGCCCTTGGCCACTGTTCTCCACGAGCACCGCCACCGCGATGCGGCTGTTGGAGCTCGGGGAGAAGCCGATGTACCAGGCGTACGGTGTGTCGCCGGCTTCCGCGTCGTCGGAGTGCTCGGCGGTTCCGGTCTTCGAGGCGATGCCCGACTGCGCTCCGGACGTGTTCTGCTCGGAGTCGACCATCATCCCGGTGATGGTGTCGGCTTGGTCGGCCGTCAGCGGACGGTTGACGGCGGTCGGCGACGTCGTGTTGATGGTCCGCAGGTCGGCCGTTTGCAGTCGGTCCACCACGTACGGGTGCATGCGAACGCCGCCGTTGGCGACGGTCGCCGCGATGACCGCGTTCGACAAGACCGTGGTGCGCACATCTCGCTGGCCGATGGCGGACTGGCCGAGGGCGGCCAGGTCCTCGCCGATATCGCCGACCGACGACTTCGCAACGCTCATCGGGATCCCCGCGGGGTCCTCGCCGATGCCGAACTGCTTGGCTGCGGACGTGAACTTGGCGACCTTCTCGCCAGCATCACCGGGAACCTTCTCGGTGAGAAGCTGAGCGAACGCGGTGTTGCACGAATGCTCGAAGGCCTGCGTCAAGGTGACGGTGCCGCCGGAGGATCCGGGACACGTCGAGTCGCTGTCGTTGGTCAGGTAGGCCCCGCTGCCCGGGAGCTTCCATCGCGCATCCGCGGTGAGTCGGGTGTTCGGGTTCTGACCGTTCGCGAGGGCGGCTGCGGTCGACACCACCTTGAAGGTGGAGCCGGGTGGGTACAGCTCGGAGGTAGCCCGGTTCACGAGTGGTGAGCCGGCACCGTCGGCGGTCATCCGGCGCCACGCCTGCTCGGCCTCGTTGAAGTCCTGGGTGGCGATCTGGTTCGGGTCGTAGCTCGGTGAGGACGCCATCGCCAGGATCTTGCCGGTGCTCGGCTCGAGGGCCACGACCGATCCGCGGCACGGGCCGTCGCAGTCGCCGTTGGCCAACTCGCGGTAGGCGGTGCGCTGCAGCTTCGGGTCGATCGTGGTCACCACGTTTCCGCCGCGGGGGTCGCGGCCGGAGAACATGTCCATGAAGCGCTGCGTGAACAGCCGGTCGTCGTTGCCGTTGAGGACGGCGTCCTCGGCGGCCTCGACACCGCGGTCGGCGCGATACACGAACGAGAAGTAGCCGGTGACCGGTGCGAACGCACGCGGAGCGGTCGGGTACTTACGCAGGTATTTGAACTTGCTGTCCGTGGGGACCGACTCAGCGAGCACCGTGCCGTCGGCGGCGACGATCACGCCCCGCTCGCGGGAGTACTCGTCGAGCAGCACCCGGGAGTTGCGGGAGTCGCTCTTGAGCTTGTCCGCTTTGAAAACCTGGAGATAGGTGGCGTTCGCAAGCAGAGCGACCACCAGGACGATGGCCGCGATCGCGACCCGTTGGATAGGACGGTTCATGAGCGCTGCACCATCCTCGTAGCCAGCTCCTCGACCTTGCGCTTCGGCTTGACCTTGGGCGCGTCGGGTTCACGGGCGGCGTTGGAGATGCGGATGAGCAGCGCCAGCAGGAGATAGTTCGCCAGCAGCGACGAACCGCCATAGGCGAGGAACGGTGTGGTCAGGCCGGTGAGCGGGATCAGCTTGGAAACGCCGCCGAAGACGACGAACAACTGGAAGACGATGGTGAAGGAGAGGCCTGCGGCCAGGAGCTTGCCGAAGCTGTCGCGGACGGCGATGGCCGTCCGGAGCCCGCGGATCACGAACAGCAGGTACAGCATGACGATCGCGGTCAGGCCGACCAGCCCGATCTCCTCGCCGAACGAGGTCAGGATGAAGTCGGTGTTGGCGAACGGGACGATGTTGGGCCTACCCGACCCGAGTCCGGTGCCGAACATACCGCCCGTCGCGAAACCGAACAGGCTCTGCGCCACCTGGTAGCCGTACGTGTCGTACTGCTCGAACGGGTCACGCCACACGGCGACGCGCATCTGCAGATGGAAGAACAGCTGATAGGCGACGACCGCGGCGAGCGCGAAAAGCGTGAAGCCGAGCATCAGCCAGCTCACCCGGCCGGTCGCGACGTACAGCATGGTGAGCACCGTCGCGAAGATGAGGAGCGAGGTACCCAGGTCCGATTCGAACGCCAGCACGCCGACCGCGATCACCCAAGCGCCCAGCAGGGGGCCGAGGTCGCGGGCGCGGGGGAAGTCGATGCCCGCGAACTGCTTGCCCGCAGTCGTGAACAGATCGCGTCGTGACACGAGGAACGCGGCGGTGAACACGATGATCAGGATCTTCGAGAACTCGCCGGGCTGAATGTTGAACAGGGGAGTGCGGATCCAGATCTTGGAGCCGTTGATCTCCGACATCGACGACGGCAGGATCGCGGGCAGCGCGAGGAAAATCAGGCCGCCAAGGCCGAGCGTGTACGCGTACCGGGACAGCGTGCGGTGGTCCCGGATGACGATGACCGTTGCCGCGAACACCAGGATGCCGACGAACGCCCACAGCAACTGCTGGTCGGCGTTGTTGGTGCGTTCGGTCGCCTTGAGCAACTCGTCCGACCGAGCCGACCCGAGATCGAGGCGGTGAATCATCACCAGGCCGAGGCCGTTCAGCGTCGCGACGAGCGGCAGGAGCAGTGGATCGGCGTACGGCGCGAATCGGCGCACGATGAAATGCGCAATCGCGCAGAGCGCGGCATAGGCGGCGATGAACTTGAGGATCTCCGCCGAGAAGCCGTCGCCCTGAGCCGATTCGACGATCACCAGAGCGGTGCTCACGATCGCGACTGCGAACACGAGCAGCATCAGTTCGGTGTTGCGGCCCGTGCTGGTCGGTGGCGGGTCCGGAGGCGCGTGGCCCTGGGGTGCGGACGTCATGGGTTCCCCCGGCAGTTCTGCGGGCCCTCGTCGGCGGGAGCCGGTGCGGGGGTCTGCGAGGGGGCGGGGCGCTCCGACGACGTGTCACGAGGCTTCGGCTTGTGCGGCTTCGACGGAGTGTCCGGCTTGGGGGCCGGAGCTGGAGGTGCGCACAGCGGCAGGAACTCGAGTTCGCGCACTCGTTCCTGGGCCGATTCGAGCGACAGGTTCTTGATGTTGTTGGATTCGACCGTGGTCTGGCTGATGCCGTTCAGATCCGAGACCCGCATCGGCGTGCACGCGTTGTCCGCGCCGGCGTCCTGGAACGTGACACTCGGATGCTCCGCGGTCTCATCGTCGATGCACACACGCTGGTTCGGCGATTCCATGGTGAGGAACGCCAGGTTGTCGGGAGTCCCGCGGTGGATCTGCACAGTGCCGTCGTCGTCTGCGGTGACGAAGTTGCTGTCCATGATCTGCGAGCGGACGACGAAGAACGCTGTGACGATCAGACCGACCACGACGAGTGCGGCGATCGCGATCCACGGCCAGCGCGACCGCTTGCGTGCCGCGGGAGCGTCGGGAGTCGTGATGGACGGACGTTGGGTGGCCGGGGCAGGTGGGCGCAGTGCGGCAGCGCGCCCTGCCGCAGTCTTCGGGTCGGGTACATAGCCGTCGGACGCGTCGTCACCGGCCGCGCCGCCCAGGATCGGGCGCGATTCGCCGAATTCGGTGTCGACGACGTCGGCGACGACGACGGTCACGTTGTCCGGGCCACCGCTGCGCAACGCGAGCTCGATGAGCCGATCCGCGCACTCCTTGTGGTCTTCGATGCCGTCGAGGGTGTCGGCGAGGGTCTCCTCGCTGACCACGTCGGAGAGCCCGTCGCTGCACAGCATGTAGCGGTCGCCCGCACGCGCTTCGCGCATGATGAGCGTCGGCTCCACTTCCTGGCCGGTGAGCGCGCGCATGATGAGCGACCGCTGCGGGTGCGAATGAGCCTGCTCGGCCGTGATCCGGCCCTCGTCGACGAGGCTCTGGACGAAGGTGTCGTCGCGGGTGATCTGTGTGAGGTTGCCGTCCCGGTACAGGTAGCCGCGGGAGTCGCCGACGTGGCACAGGCCGATGCGGCTGCCTGCGAACAGGATCGAGGTGAGGGTGGTCCCCATGCCCTCGAGTTCGGGCGTCTGCTCCACCTGCTGGGCGATCGCCGCGTTGCCCGCATGGGTGGCGCGTTCGAGTGCGGAGAGAAGATCGCCGCCGGGCTCATCGTCGTCGAGTGACCGGAGCGCCTGGATGACCAACTGGCTGGCGACCTCGCCGGCCGCGTGACCGCCCATGCCGTCGGCGAGGGCCAGCAGGCGCGCACCCGCGTAGACGGAGTCTTCGTTGTTGGACCGGACGAGACCGCGGTCGCTTCGCGCGATGTAGCGCAGGACGAGAGTCACGGGCGCAGCTCGATCACGGTCTTCCCGACCCGGATCGGGGTGTTGATCGGGGCGCGGACGGCGGTCGTCACCTTGGAGCGCTCGAGGTAGGTGCCATTGGTGGATCCGAGGTCCTCGACGTACCAGTCGTCACCGCGCGGCGACAGGCGCGCGTGGCGTTCGGAGGCGTAGTCGTCGGTGAGGACGAGAGTGGAGTCGTCCGCGCGGCCGATGAGCACCGGCTGGGCGCCGAGGGTGATGCGCGTGTTCGCGAGTGCGCCCGCAGTCACCACCAGGTATTTCGCGGCACCACGGGAACGGCTCCCGCGGCCGGCTCGTTGACGCTTGATGGGCCCGGTGGCCACGCGCCCGCCGGTCGCCGACGTGAGATCGTTCCGCATCGCGCGGATGAGCGCGTAGACGAAAAGCCACAGCAGAACGAGGAACCCGAACCGGGTCACCTGCAGCAGAATGCCCTGCACCTGCGCACCACCTCCCTCACATCGAACGTCGGCACCCGGAGCGATCGCCGGATGCATTCAACTGTCGGGGGATGCAGACATCCCCCGACAGCATCTTATGCGGACTGCCTACTGGAAACGGACCGTGATGTCCGAGTGGCCGAGACGGATCCGATCGCCGTTGGCGAGTTCCCAGCTGCTGACCTGAAGGTCGTTGACCGTCGTTCCGTTGGTGGAGTTCAGGTCGGTGAGCATCGCGACCTGCCCGTCCCAGCGGATCTCGGCGTGACGACGCGAGACGCCGGTGTCCGGGAGGCGGAACTGGGCGTCCTGGCCGCGGCCGAGGACGTTGGAGCCCTGGCGCAGTGAGAAGGTCCGGCTGCTGCCGTCCTCGAGCACGAGCGTGATGCCGCTCGGTGCGTAGCCGCCCTGCGGCTGCGCGTAACCCGGGTCGGCGGGGGCCGCCGGTGCGGCGTAGCCCTGGTCGTAACCGGGCTGGTCGTATCCGGGTTGCGGTGCGTACCCCTGGGGTGCGTAGCCCTGGTCGTATCCGCCCTGCTGGTACTGCGGGTCGTAGCCCTGGGGTGCGTATCCCTGATCGGGCGCGGCGTACTGCTGGTCGTATCCCTGCGGTGCGTAGCCCTGGTCGTAGCCGGACTGGTCGTATCCGGGTTGCGGTGCGTACCCCTGGGGTGCGTAGCCCTGGTCGTATCCGCCCTGCTGGTACTGCGGGTCGTAGCCCTGGGGTGCGTATCCCTGATCGGGTGCGGCGTACTGCTGGTCGTATCCCTGCGGCGCGTAACCCTGCTGCGGGTATCCCTGGTCGTACGCGCCCTGCTCGTAGCCGCCGTGCTGGGGCGCGTAGCCCTGGTCGTAACCGGGCTGCTCGTATCCGCCCTGCTGCGGGTCATACTGCTGGTCGTAGTCGTACTGCGGGTACTGCTGTCCACCCTGCTGCGGGTAGCCGGGGTACTGGCCGCCCTGGTCGTTTCCGGGGTTGTTGGTCATAGCTGGGGCTCCTCGGTGGGGACTTGCGGGTCCCGGGGCCGCGGCGGACGCGGTAACCGGGCGTGGTGTGGCATCAGGGTTCACGATGCCTGCTGTATTGAACTGGCCGGTGTGCAGTGACGGTATCTGATCGAACTCTACGACCACAGGGCCGTAAGTCTGCCACCCATTGTCGCGGATGAAGTCCTCTAAATGGCGGGAGAAGATCTTCCGGTTCAGTTCGTACTCTGCTGACACGTGGTCCAGGTCGGACGGACTGAGCGACACGACGTAGCTATTGGCGACGAGGCGTGCCCCGTCGCCCAGGTCCTCGATGTTGAGTTCGGCTTCCCGCTGAAGGCTCTGCTCTATCTCCTGCGGAGCTACCTTGCCGCCGAAGACTCGGGCGAATCCACCGTCGACGGCGGACTCGAGCTTCCGCTCGAAGCGGTCGAGAAATCCCACCCGTCCCGGCTCCCTTCAGTGCGCTGTGGCGTGTCGGCGTGCATACCGTGCCTGTCGATGTTACCGATCGGGCAAGTCGGATGCTGCCCGCATGCCCCACGAGTTGCATTTCGTCACACGTGTGGCATCCCTGTGGGCTGCTGTCAGTCCGCTGCATCGCAGGTCGGAGTCGGTTCGGCGCCACGAGTTTACTTTCCCCGGCGGGGCCGTGTTATCGTTTTCGGGTCCACGCGGGCATATGTTCTGCGGTGGGCAAGCCACGGGCGAGTGGCGGAATGGCAGACGCGCTGGCTTCAGGTGCCAGTGTCCTTCGGGACGTGGGGGTTCAAGTCCCCCTTCGCCCACCAGGAGCGGTTCCACGAGCTGCGACCAACGAGGTCACGAACTCGAAAGAGTTCGTGACCTCGTTTTTGTCGTTGGGAACAACCATGCCGCCGCACGGTGTCTGCGGATCTCGCGCCAGTCAGGGGATATCGCGGAACTCTTCGTAAAGGCTCGGCAGAAATGTGGCGAGGTGATTCATTTCCTGGGCGCAGTGCTGCAACATGTCGGGTCCGAAGACTCGCAGATCCTGCCGACCGACCTTAGCGATCGGTGCTCGACCAACCTTGCGTGTCAGCGGGTTGGCGAGCATCTTGCCGGCGGGGCTGGTCACGGAGTGGGCGGGGAGGTCGAGGACTTCGAAGCTGTTGACGATGAAACGGCTGCGCATCTCGCAGCCGTCGTCGGTGGGACGGACTTGATGGATGAGCCAGGCGAACGAGATGGGCAGCGTGCTGAGGCCACCCCTCGCGACGACCGTGGTTCCACCACGGGGCGCTTCGGGAAAACCCAGCTTCGTCGGGTCGAAGAACCGAACGGTCAGTGGACTGCGCTTTTCGCCAAGGTATTCGTCGACGTAGGAGACGTTGTCGATGTACCGCTGCCGGTCCGTCAGTTCACGGTTGGCTCTGCGGTCTTGACCCATCGCGGAGTAGTAGTGGGCGTCCGGGTGCCAGAGCTTGTAACGGGTCGTGTCCGTGCCGTGCCACCCGAACCACCAGTCCCACATCTCTCCGGTCACATTCGGCATCTTGGTGAGGGCCGCGACCATGAGCTGGCCGTCGTCCATCTCGGTGTAGCCGGTTTCCAACTTCCGGTAGCCGGGGCGTGACATGACGTCGGCCGCCTCGTCGACGCTGAAACCGTATTCTGAGGGCGAGGGGCCGGAGATGAGCGCGTCTTTCACATGCTCCTGGACGGGCTGTGACTCTTCCTGGAAGTACGGGGCCCAGGGTGACTGATAGTCGTCGTCGCGATAGCCGAGATACCTTGCCTCGCTAGGATATGACGCGGGAGCTGCGGCTCGATCGGCCGCGGTGGGGACGTAGCGCATGTGGGGTTCTCCTGTGCATCGAGTGGGCAACGTGCTCGTTCCGCGCAACCATATGCCTGGCACGGTCGTGTCTCTCAGGATCGGTTGTTATCGCGTCCGTCGGGACCGACGTCGGATAGGTCCAGCTCTCCCAGGCGGGCTGGATCGATGATCGAGACGATCTCGACGATGCACCCATGCCGAACTGTGCAGGCCATGACGCTCAGAGGCTTTCCCGTCGGGCCCCACGACATGATTCCGGGTTCGCCGTTGACGAGCACACGATGGGCGCTCACGCGAGACGACTGGCCTCGGCGAACCGCGTCCGTCACGTGGGACTCGCCTACCTGCGTGGTCGTTCCGTGCGCAGTCACTCGGTGCCATGTCACGTCCGGATCGAGGAGTCGGACGAGATCGTCGAAGTCGCCGTCGTGTGCGGCGGCCAGGAACGCATCGACGATTTCGCGCTGCTCCTGCAGGTTCCCGTCGTGACGCTCATGGTGCCGGACTTTCCTCCGTGCCCGACTCGCCAGCATCTTGGTGGCATCGGGCGTCTTGCCGAGGATCGGCGCGATGTCGGCGAACGGGACGGCGAAGGTGTCATGAAGGATGAAGGCGAGCCGTTCATCCGGACGCAGTGACTGCAGCACCATCAGGAGGGCCACCCCGACGTTGTCGGCCAGCACGGCGGTGTCCTCCGGGGAGTCTCTGTCCGCGGTGACGACGACGTCAGTGACGATCGCATCGGACGGATCACGGTCCATCGACGTCTCGTGCCTCGCCGCCCGTGCGCGGAGCATGTCGATGCCGATCCGGCTCACCACTGTGGTGAGCCAACCGCGCAGATTCTCGATCGATCCAGCGTCCTGACCGGCCAGCCGTAGCCACGTCTCCTGAACGGCGTCCTCTGCGTCGGTGCGAGATCCCAGCAGTCGGTAGGCCACCGCGTTGAGCCGGGAACGTTCACCTTCGAAGTACTCGCTGAGCTGTGCCGGATTCGACATCGGTTACCTCTCGTCGTCGTAGTACGTCACAACTCATGACGGGTCCTCATGGACCGAGGTAACCACGGAGGAGAATCGTATGAACACCATCTTGTGGATCATGGCGGGAGTGCTCGCCGTCGCATTCGGAATCGGAGGCGCGGCCCAGGTCCTCATGCCGAAGGGCGAGTACCGGTCACTGGCGGCCAGTCAGCACTGGGTGGACGACTTCAGTGCACGGCACATCAAAGCGATCGGGACAGTCAAGTTCACCGGCGCGGTGGGTCTCGTGCTCCCGGCGATCGCCGGTATCGCAACGGTCTTGGTGCCTTTGGCCGCATGCGGCCTGATGCTGTTCATGTCGGGTGCGGCAACAACCCGCTTCCGGCGCAGCGAATGGGCTCTGATGTTCGGGGACGTCATGTTCCTCGCTGCGTTCGCCTTCCTGGCCTGGGGCCGTTTCGATCTGGCTCCCTTCAGCTGATCGGCTTTCGGGCCGACGATGAGGCCGTCAGCGGCGTCGGCGGGACGGACCTGCCGATCCGGCAGGTGGAGATCTCACGCCTCCCAGGACTGTCCTTCGGTGATGGCGCCCATGGTGGTCTGTCCGTCGATAGCTTCACGGATGATGTCGGCGTGCCCGCAGTGGTGGGCGGTCTCGCGCAGCATGTGCATCACGAGTCGGCGGACGCTCCACGGCGCAGGTTCGGGATCCCACGGTGCGGTCGGCTGTGGAATCTGCTCGTCGAGGCTGTCGACGCTCGCGATCAGGAGGTCGAACTCCGCTGCGGCGCGGTCGTACTCGTCGAGCGACTCCGCCAACGTCTCGTCCGCGCGCAGTTCATAGGCGTCGGCGAGCGCGGTCATATCGATCTCCGCCTTCTCGTCGCGTTCGATGATCTGGCGCGTCAAATCGCGTTGCACCCGGGCGACGTGCTTGATGAGGCCGCCGAGGGTCAGGCTGCTCACCGTCGACGCGGAGCGGGCCTGCTCCTCGCTGAGGTTGCGGGTGGTGACCTTCAGGAGTGCACGTTGATCGTTGAGGAGGGTCAGCAGGTCCGCCTTCTCTCCGGTGACGTCGACGCTGAGGGTGACGGGGGTGTAGGTGCCGGCCATGGGATGTCCTCTCGGAGTGCCTTCGGTGGGTGCATATTCCACGTTAGAAGGCATACCGGTCAGTTTCCGTCCGCAGGGCTATTCTGCGGCGATGTGCGGGCAACGGTGTCACCTGCCGCCGAGCACCCGCCGCAGGAACGCGTTGGTCAGTTCGGAGGCCTCACGACTCTCGCGCGTGAGCGCGTCGAGGACCGGGAAGGCGTGCACGGCGCGCAGCCAGCGGTGGGTCTCTACCTCCCCGCCTGCCGCGGAGATGCTCTCGGTCAGCTCGAGAATCGCCGAATCCAGATGCTCGTCGACCGATGCGGTGAGGAAGGTCGGCGGAAAGCAGGCTGGGTCGACGGTCTGCAGGACGGCGCTCCCGCGCAGCGCGGTCGGTCCGCGATCCCAGAGCCGTTGAGCTCGTGTGATGGTGGCGGCGGGCTGGAAAGCGTCGCGCGTGGTCCATGGACCTTCGCTGGTCGGCGCCTCGAGGTCGAGAAGCGGGGAGTAGCCGACCAGTGCGTCCGGGCCCCGAACGCCGTCGATGGCGGAGAGTTCGCAGACCTTCGCGGCCAGGAATCCGCCCGCGGAATCGCCGGCGACGACGATACGGACGTCAGCGGGAAGCTCGGCACGCAATGCGGTGTACGCGGCGTAAGCGTCTTCCGCACCGGCGCCCGCACCGAAATCGGGAAGCTGGCGGTACCGAACCGAGTAGACCGACGCGCCGGTGTTCACCGCCAGGCGTGAGCAGATCCGCCGGTGAGTCGCGGTGCCGCAGAACAGGAATCCGCCGCCGTGGAGGTAGAGGACGGCGCAGTCGTCGATGACGTCGTCCGCATCCGTCGGTGTGACGACCTCGACGGGAACCTCGCCGAGCGCACGGGGAGTGAATCGGACCGGAAGCGTGTTCGGGAGTTTGGTGAATGCGCGCTCGACGGCGGCCAGGGACTTGATCCCGCGGTCGCTGAGGGGCCAGGACCGGTAGATCTGACGAAGTGTGCCGCGCGCACCCCAGTACATGGCGTTCGTCAGCGGGCTCGGCGACATGTGCGCAGTCTCGGCGATGCGGTGCGCCTCGGAGTGATCGACCATCGCTCGAATATAGCGACCACCACGACATGGATCGGGCGCCGCGGTGGATCGGGTGGCTACGATCAGCGGAATGAGCCCGACGATCCGCGCCTCCAGTCTGCGCGGATTCCCCGTTCTGCTCGCCGAATTGGGCGCCGGGCCCGGCGAGTACTTCGAACGGTTCGGTATCTCCGCCGATGCGGTCGCCGAGGGCGACGCGCCGGTGTCGATCACCGCGCACGACGCGATGCTGGATGCGGCGGCGTTCGAACTGAACTGTCCCAACCTCGGACTGCGCATGGCGACGATGCAGGACGTCAGCGTGCTGGGGCCGCTGGCCATCGCGATCCAGGCGTCCGAGACGCTCGACGTCGCGCTTCGCGCCGCATCGCGCTTCCTGTTCGTGCACAGCCCGGCACTGCACGTCACCGTCGACGACGATCCGCTCGGACGTCCGGAGGTGGTCGCGGTGACGTACCGGAAGGACCTGCTCCAGTCGCCGTACTCGAGTCAGGGAATCGAACTCGGCATAGGACTGATGTTCCAGATCGCGACACTGCTCATCGAGGACACGGTCGGGCTGCGGTCGGTCGACTTCCCGCACGGCCCGATATCGCCGATCTCGCGCTACACCGAGTTCTTCGGCACGGACGTGCGCTTCAACCAGACGACACCCGCGATACGCATCGAGCGCAGGCTCCTCGGCCGGACTCTCGCGAGTGGCAACGACACCATCCGGCAGGTGGCGATCGACTACCTGGCCAGCACGTTCCCCGACAATCCGCACGTCAGGACGACCACTCGCGTGGAGCGCGTCATCGCCGGGGCACTGGCCTCGGCCCCTGGCATCGAGGATGTCGGACGACTCCTCGTCACCCATCCCCGCACATTGCAACGACAGCTGCGGGCGGAGGGAACCACGTTCCGAGAGGTCCGGGACGGGGTCCGGCGAGAGACGGTGTTCCGACTGGTGACCGGCAGCGACGACCCACTCGACGAGATCGCGCAGTCGGTGGGCTTCACCGAGCAGTCGGCGATGACGCACGCGGTGCAGCGGTGGTACGGCGTCTCACCGCGGACCTTGAGAAAACAGAACCTGTCGCGTTGAAGCAAGTTTCGTAATCGGAATCGCCTAAACTCCTACAAAACAGCACCACCGAGCAGGAGTGAACGATGGCCGACGAAAAAGTACTGGACGACCGGTTGACGCAGATCGGTGCGCGCTCGATCCCCGAGTTCGACGGCGTGCACGACGTCTGGCCGCGCGGCGATCGGCTGAACGCGGTGCGCGACGCCGCCGCGGCGTACAAGAAGCGCTTCAAGGAGCAGGGCGTCATCCGTGCGGCGAAGTCCGTCGACATCGCTGCCGCGCCGTACCCGGTGAACTACGCGTTCCACGATGCGGTGTCGGTGCCGAGCCTCCCGATCCTCTCGATGATCAACCGGATGGTCGTGGTCCAGTACGAGGACTGGAACGGCACCCCGCGCACCCTCGTCTTCGAACCCACCGTCCCCGACGGCTCTGCGGAGGCGCCGTACTACCGGAACCTGCAGAAGCTGGCCGACAAGGTTCCCGGCGGCAAGCTGTTCACGGACTTCATCTACAAGCAGTACAACGAGCCGGGTGATGTCCTCGAGAAGCTCGGACTGTCCCGCGACGACATCGACTTCTGCACCTTCGACCACCTGCACGTGCAGGACTCGCGCATGATCCTCGGTTCCACCGAGGTGATCGAAGGCGAGAGCGCGCCCCGTGAACCGCTGTTCGGCGATGCCAAGATGCTCGTTCACAGCCGTGAGCTCGCCACCCTCCAATCGATGCACCCGATGCAGTGGGCGTGGTACGTCGACGGCAGCCTCGGCGGGGTGGATCCGGACAAGTTCGCCACCTTCGACGGCGACATCGAACTCGGCGTCGGCGTCTCACTGCTGTGGACACCCGGGCACACCGATGGCAACCACTCGCTCGTGATCAACACCGAGGACGGTGTCTGGGTCTCGTCGGAGAACGGCATCTCCCTGGACAACTGGCAGCCGGAGCTCTCGAAGATTCCGGGCGTCCGCAGGTATCACGAGCAGTTCGGACGCGAGATCTGCCCGAACTCGAACACCCTCGAGGACTCGCTCGACCAGTACGACTCGATGATCAAAGAGAAGACGATGGCTGATCCATGCGGTGACGACCCGCGGTGGCTGCAGATCCTGCCGTCGACCGAACTCGCACCGTGGAAGCGCTTCTGGCCCGTGGTGCCGACCTACGTCCACGGCGGCATCGACTACGGCACCATCGAATCAGGTCTCAAGTGACTGCAGCACGAGGCGGTGCCGTCGTCACCGGCGCCGGCCGCGGCTTGGGGAAGCAGATCGCCGAGCTCCTCGTCGGACGCGGGTACCGCGTACTCGTGACAGATCTGGACGCTGACCTCGCGACCGCCGCCGCTGCGGAGATCGGTCCCCACGCGACGCCGATGGCGCTCGACGTACGTGATCCCGAGCAGGTGCAGGCCGCCGCGGATCGGATCGTGGAGACCGCGGGCGGCCTCGACGTGTGGGTCAACAATGCCGGCGTGCTCATCACCGGGGAGGCCTGGACCCAGGACCCGTCGACGCACCGCCTGATGCTCGAGGTGAACGGACTGGGGACGATCTACGGAACCGTCGCCGCGATCAAGACGATGCGGGAGCGATCGGCCGGCGGCCACGTCGTCAACATCGCCTCCCTCGCGGGCCTGACACCGGTGCCGGGCGAGGCCGTCTACGCCGCATCCAAGCACGCGGCCGTCGGCTTCAGCCTGAGCACGGTGGCCGATCTGCGGCTCGCCGGGATCGACGACATCGACATCTCGTGCATCTGCCCCGATGGCATCTGGACTCCGATGCTCTACGACAAGCTCGACGACCCCTCGTCGGCGCTGTCGTTCTCCGGGAAACTGCTGTCGCCGGAGGACGTCGTCACCGCGGTGGGCAAGGTCCTCGATGCACCGCGAGAGGTCACCTCCTTGCCGAAATGGCGCGGCGCGCAGGCCCGCATAGGAGCTGCGTCGCCTCGCATCGGACGGGCGCTGATGCCGTTCATCATCAAGGCGGCTCGACGCAAGCAGCGAAAGATCCAGGCCCGCATCCAGCAGTCGGAGAAGGTGTGACGCGGCGTCGGTGATCCTCAGCGGCTCACCTTCGCTACGTGCCGGCCCGCCGCTGGGCCTGCGGCGATAACGCGGTGCGATCAATCTCGCGATAGTGAGTCCTTGTCTCACGCAGTTGCGGCGGTAGCGTTCACCCGAGCAGCTACCCGCACCGCCGTGCCTCACGTACGGACAAGGAGACGCCGTGTCCGCCCCCGAGAAGGAAACAGAGCCGTCGAAGAGTGATTCGACGATCGCCGGAGTGATCGAACGGCCGGGGCATCGACTCCTGCGGCCGTCATCGGTGCTGCGCGACCTCGGCGGTGGTTACATCGTGAACGGGATCATCGGCCTGATCTTCTCCGCGTCCGGCCCGGTCGCGGTGATTCTTGCGGCGGGCGCGGCCGGAAACCTCGGCACCGCCGAACTGACCTCCTGGATCTTCGGCGTCTTCGTCCTCAACGGCATCCTCACGCTGATCGCGAGCTGGGTGTACCGAATGCCGCTCGCGTTCGCCTGGACGATTCCGGGGACCGTGCTCGTCGGCGCCTCGCTGAAGAACGGTCTGACCTGGCCCGAAGTGCTCGGCGCCTTCCTGGTCACCGGTCTGCTGATCCTGTTGGTCGGGCTGACCGGGCGTGTGCGCAACGTGATGGCGGCGCTCCCGACGCCGATCGTGATGGGCATGGTCGCGGGCGTGTTCCTGCAGTTCGGCCTCGACATCGTGAACTCCGTCGGGTCGGAGCCGTGGGTGGCGCTCCCGATCGTCATCGCGTTCTTCGCCCTGCACTCGCATCGCACCGCGATGAAGCTGATGCCGCCGATCATCGGCGCGTTCCTGGTCGGGATCGCGGCGGTTGCCGCGACTGGGAAGTTCCACATGGACGACCAGGCGAGTTCGCCCATCGCGTCACCGGTCCTGCAGGCTCCGGAGTTCACCGTCCGCGGAATGATGGAACTGGTGATTCCGCTGGCGATCACCGTCATCGTCGTTCAGAACGGTCAGGGAACTGCGGTACTCCGTGCCGCGGGGCACCGGGCCCCGGTCAACCTGGTCACCGTCGCTTGCGGACTGTGGTCCGTGCTCGGCGCGGGCGTCGGCTCGGTCTCGTCGTGCCTGGCGGGTCCGACCAATGCCCTGCTGGTGGCGGGTGGACGTCGCGACCGTCAGTACATCGCGGCGTTGGTGTTCGGGGTGCTGGCGATAGTCGTCGGACTGTTCGCGCCGCTCTTCGTCGAACTGATGCAGGCCATGCCCGGGGCGTTCATCGCGACCGTCGGCGGCCTCGCATTGCTGGGTGCGCTGCAGAACTCGTTCCGCTCGGCGTTCGAGTCGCGGTTCACGATGGGCGCCCTCGTGACGTTCCTGGTGACGGTCTCCGACCTCACGGTGCTCAACATCGGCTCCGCGTTCTGGGGGTTGGTCGCCGGCGTTCTGGTCTCTCTGGCGATCGAACGCAGCGACTTCCGGGCGAAGGCCGACGCGCAGGCGGACTGACCCCGTTCCTCACCAGATCATCGGAGCGAGCATCGTCTCGGCGAATTCACGGAGGGCTTTCTCGTCGTCGATGGCGAGCACGTGCGAGGGCGCCGTGATCAGCGAGGTGACCATGCGAACCTGGATCTCGGCGGCAAGACGCAGCTGATGCTCGGGCATGCACGCACCGGCCGCGCGCAGGGTGCTGACGATGCCGCGGCTGAACTCGTCGACCATGTCCTTCACCTGCGGGGCGCTGAAGCCGACCAGCACGTCGACGGCTTCGGGGGTGTCGCCCAGGACGCGCTTGAGCAGTTCGTCGTGATTGAAGTGCGACATCGCGAGACAGAAGGCCTCGACCACCGTGGCCCGGGGATCGAGACCGAGGAGCTTCTCGCTCAGTTCGCGTACGAACTGCCGCCGGAATCGAGTGACCACTGCGCCGAGGAGGTCGTCCTTGCTGGGGAATCGGCGATACAGCGTGCTGCGGCTCACGCCCGCGTGCTCTGCGATCCGTTCTACGTTCGCGTGCCGGACACCGGCCGCGCGGAACTCCTCAGCGGCGGCCTCGAGGATCCGGTCCTGCTGTCGGCGCAGCGTCTCGTCTCGCGAGTCAGCCGCCTGCGGTGCGTCCGGTGACGGAGGTTCCGCCGAGAGGGGCCCCGCAGAAGACACCGATTCCTCCGATCTGGGTGCGATGCGATTCGGAGATCAGTGAATCACGAATAGGTAGTCCGTCTCAGTGGTTCGAGAATGCGGGCCGAGTGGAGTCGTCGGGGATCTCGGCGAACATCATCAAGTCGCGCGCTTAACAGGGAGATGTTGGACTCTGCGTGATGAACGACATGATTATGTGTGAAGATGGCCGAGGTCACTTTTGACACAGAACCGGCTATCGAGTCTCAGTACCGGTCGGTGATCAGCGTTCGAACGAGAGGTCCGCGGCGTGGCGATGGCGCAGAGTGTGCAGGGCTTCGGTCGCACCGTGCGACTCGGCGCCCGCACTCCGGTCATCGCCGTCAGCGACCTCGTCACCGGTCGGTTCCCGATTCGGGAGGCCGTCACGCAGGCCTGGTTCCTGCTGAGCATCACAGTCCTTCCCGCGCTCCTCATGGCGATCCCTTTCGGCGTCATCGTCGCGGTTCAGATCGGCGGACTGACCAGCAACTTGGGTGCGACGTCGATGGCCGGCGCGGTCGGGGGCATGGGCGTGATTCAGCAGGGGGCCCCGATGGCGGCTGCACTCCTACTCGGTGGTGCGGGAGCGTCCGCGATCACCGCCGACCTCGGCGCGCGAACTGTCCGTGAGGAGATCGACGCGATGCGCACGCTCGGCATCGATCCGACCCGGCGGCTCGTCGCTCCGCGCATGGTGGCGATGGTCCTGGTGGCGCCGGTGCTCGCGGTCCTGATCATCGTGATCGCGGTCATCGCCAGCTTCGTGGTCGCCGTGGTCGGGCAGGGTGTCGTCGCGGGTTCGTACTGGCAGTCCTTCGGCGCCTACGCGTCGACTACGGATCTGTGGATCTGCCTGCTCAAGTCCGTCATCTTCGGGTTCGTGGTGGTCGTCATCGCGAGCCGTCGCGGGCTGGAGGCGGCGGGCGGCGCTCGCGGAGTGGCCGACGCGGTGAATGCGGCGGTCGTGCTGGGGATCGTGGCGTCGATGGTGATCAACGTGATCATCACGCAGGTGACCGCGCTGTTCATCCCGGTGCAGGTGATCTGACGTGGCATCGATCAATCCGGGCCAGTCCCCGAGTGTGCACCGCCCGCAGTGGCACGCGGCGGGAGAGTTCGCAGGCCGCCCGTTCGAGTACGTCGGCCGACTGGCGACTTTCGTCGCCGACGTGCTGACCGGGCTGCCGCACACCATCCGCGCGTACCGGAAGCAGACGCTGGCGGCGTTCGCCGAGACCACGTGGGGCAACGGCTCGATCATGGTCGGCGGCGGTATCGCCAGCGTCCTGGCGGTGCTCGGAGTGTCCGTCGGTGCGATGATCGGCATCCTCGGCGTCACCAGCCTGGAGTCGCTCAACCTGTCGCCGATGGCCGGCTTGATCACCGGGTACGCGGCCACGCGTGAGATGGCGCCGATCATCGCCGCGGTCGGTTTCGCGGCGCAGGCCGGTTGCCGGATGACGGCCGAGATCGGGTCGATGCGGATATCCGAGGAGATCGACGCCCTCGAAGCGCAGGCGATCCGGCCGATACCTTTCGTCGTCGGTACCCGCGTGGTGGCAGGCGTCGCCGCGATCGTGCCGTTCTACCTGGCTTCGCTGTGCCTGGCGTACCTGTCGTCGCGGGTGGTGGTCAGCGTCCTGTACGGCCAGTCGGCGGGTGCGTACGACCGATACGTGGAGGCGTTCGTGAGCCCCGTGGACGTCGTCTACTCGACGATCAAGGTGCTCGTGTTCGCCGTCGTCGTGATCGTCGCGCACACCTACTACGGCTTCTTCGCCAGCGGTGGTCCGGAAGGAGTCGGCATCGCGTCCGGCCGTGCCATCCGTGCCAGCCTGGTACTGATCGTGGCGTTCGACATGCTTCTGTCCCTGGCCTTCTGGGGCCTGAACTCGGGATTGAACTTCGCATGAGGCGAGTGAGGCGAGGCAGGGAGCCGTCGACCAAGGCGCTTCGCGTCCGCGGACTGATAGTGGTCGTCGTGGCCGCGTGCCTGATCGCGGTGATCGCCGTCAATCCGTTCGCCGGCCCGGACGACCGGATGAGGTTCTCCATCACGGCGCCGTCGCTGCCGGACGGGATCCGGGTCGGTGTTCCGGTGGATGTTCGGGGTGAGACGGTCGGCGAGGTGTGCGCGCTGGACCTCTCGCGGCCGGACTCGACACGGATCGAGGTGTGCGTGAACTCCTCTGCAACCGGCGAGCTCACTGACGATGCAGTGGTCAGCTTCGTCTCACGCAACCTGTTCGGGTCGGACGCTCTGCGCCTGAACCCGACGCAGTCGGGCGCGCCGGTGACATCGGGAAGTGTCCTCGAGCTGGCTGAGCCACCGGCGAACTACACGATCACCGCGACGGTGCGCAGCGCCGGCTCGTTCACACTGCCGGTGCTGTCGCCGAAACTGAGCGATCTGCTGAGCCAGGTCAGCGACACCACGATCCGGCTGTCGCCCTTCCTGACAGCTGCAACCGTCGCCCTGCAGACGATGCAGCGCGGGGACGTGACGCGACTGACGTCGATGATGCCGACGATCGACGATGCACTGAACGGTGCGGGGGCGGCAGGTTCGGGCGCAGTCGGTGCGTTGGTGAAGATCATCAGCAATGAGCTGCTGCAGGACGGCGCCTACACCGCGCGCGTGCAGAACATGATCGCCGACATCGGCGGTCTGTTCTCCGACCTCGGATCGCTCTTCAACGGTATGAGCGGGCTCGGCGTGACGATGGATCTGATGACCTCGTTCACCACACCGCTCCGCTACGCGCTCCGGGACGTGACTCCCGGACAGGTGGGATCCCTGATCGACAGGTTCGGTGGTGCGTTCCACACCGATCCCGCAACCGGCCGGACCACGCTGTCGGTGGAGGCCGACCTGGACGTGGTGCCGGGTGCGGCGGCCCCGCTTCGCGCGCTCATCGCAGGCAAGGGGGCGCGCCGATGAGAAGCACCGCGTCGGCGACCAAACGGCTACTGCTGGTGCTGGTCGTGGTGATCCTGGCCGTCTACGCGATCGTGCAGGCGATCAACCGTCCGGTTCCCGGTGACGCACAGACCTACCAGGCCGAGTTCACCGACTCCTTCGGGCTGCGCGAGAACGGGGACGTCCGCGTCCGCGGCGTCATGGTGGGGAAGATCGTCGATATCGAACTCCAGCGGTCCGGCGTGGCCCGCGTGACGTTCACCGTTCGCAACCAGGATCGTCTGACTCAGAACGACCACCTGGCCATTCGCTTCCAGAACCTCGTCGGGCAGCGGTACCTGGCGATCCTGGACCGGGACGAGGCGAAGGGCGGCCAGGCCCACAGCCCGAACTCAAATGCTTCGGGAGACGAGGACGTGTCGGATCGGGCAGCCGCTCCGCCCCTCGATCCGGCGAAGGTGATCCCGGCGAGTGAGACCACGGGATCATTCGACATCACGCGCCTGTTCAACGGTCTGCGGCCGATCCTGCAGGGAGCAGACCCGGCGGTGTTCAATACGTTCGCCGACAACATGATCCACCTGTTGCAGGGCGAGAACGGCGTCGGGATCGGCGATGTCCTCAAAGATGTGGAACGCCTGTCGAGCTTCGCGACCGACAAGAACGCGATGATCCGAGTTCTCGTCGACAATCTCGGTGTCATCGCCGAGCAGCTGAAGGGCAAGGCGTCGATCATCAAGGCGTTGATGGACAACATGAAGTTGCTCTTCGACACACTCGAGACGAACCTCGAGCTCCTCAAGGGCGCGTTCGGCGAGGGTGCACGCGTGTTTCCGCCGATCGTCGAGTCGATGAAGCACGTGTTCGACCTGTCGCTCGGCGGGCACGACCGGGTGCAGGCGCGGTTGATGGAACTGGTGCCCGATACCGGGAAACTCGCTGATGCGCTGAAGCTGATTCCGACGACCATGCACGAGATCGACAGGCAGATGGACTCTCTCGGACTGTCCTGCTCGAACGGCGAGGTGAGTCTGCCCCCGATGGGTGACGTCTTGCTCAGTGGGGGGACGGTGACCTTGTGCAAGGGCTGAAGCGGTTCCAGGACTTCGCCGTCAGTGACGAGGTGGGAAGTCGCACGCAGGCGATGTGGGCGATCGTCACGCTCGTGGTGGTCGTCGTGGTGGTGGTCGTCATCGGGTTCTTCTACCTGCGGCCGGTCGGCAGAACCGAGTATCGCGTCCAGATGTCGGAGAGCGGCGGGATCACATCGAGCACCGAGGTCCGGGTGGCCGGCATCCCGGTCGGCGATGTCACCGAGGTGAAGCTCGCGGACCAGCACGTGGATGTGCGCCTCTCGGTGGAGTCCTCGGTGTTCCTCGGTGATCAGACCTCGGCGCAGGTCCGCATGCTCACCGTGGTCGGCGGTGCGTATGTCGCCCTCCTGCCCGCGGGTGATGAGCCGTTGGGGGACACCGTGATCCCCAAGGAGCGCACCACCGTGCCGTACTCGATGTCGGAAGTGCTCGACGACGCGTCGAGAACCGTGCAGCAGATCGACGCGAAGAAGATGCGGAAGGCCGCCGTGGCAGCCACCGACACCTTGGACTCGGCGCCCGGCGCGCTGCGCCGGATCGTGCCCGATGTGGAGAAGCTCATGGCCCTGCTCGACGATCAGCAACGGCAGGTGGAGAGTCTGGCGTCACTGGGCGGCGAGTACACCACCGAGCTCGCAGGCGAGCAGGAGGCGTTGGAGCAGATGATCGGCCGAATACGCGCCGTCCTGCCGGTCATGGTCGGCTACAAGGACCGCGGCATCGTCACATACGACGCGCTCTCCGAACTGGTGCTCTACGTCGGCGACGTGCTGGGCGAGCCCTATCAGAAGCGTTTCAAGCAGCCGCTGCATCGACTGGTCGAATCGGCATCGGCCACCAAGGCCACGGCTGACCGCATGAACGAGGTGATCACCATGTTGAAGGGCATGGTCGACAAACTCTCGGCCGCCGCACATCCGAAGGGTGTCGCCCTCGACTTCGGTGACCGGGTACTCGACGGTGCCGTGTGCATACCGATCGCAGGCCGGAAATGCTGAGGGGAGGTCGCGGCCGGGCCCTGGTGGTCACGCTGGTGGCGGCCCTGCTCGCGGTCGGCGGCGTGATCACCTACGTGAAGAGATCGGCTGCCGACACGTCGGCCGTATGCGCATACCTTCCGGACGGGGCGGGACTCTATGCGGGCAATGCGGTCAACATCCGCGGGGTCCGGGTCGGCACGGTCAGCGAGGTGTCGCCGTCGCCCGATCATGTCACCGTCCGGATGCAGGTCGCGGATCGGCCGTTGTCGGCGAAGACGAAAGTCGTCGCCGTGAACAACTCGGTGCTCGCTGATCGACGTCTGGAACTGGTGGATGCCTCTCCGAACGGTGGGGGCCGTCTGGCCGCAGGCGAATGCGTGCCGCGCTCGAGGAGTTTCACGCCGATCTCGGTGAGCACTGCGTTCTCCTCGTTCACCACGATGCTCGACGAATTGGGAGGTCCGGAGGGACTCGGCGGCGACCAACCGCTGGGAGCGCTGATCGCGCGGGCGCAGTCCGAGATCAAGGGCACCGGACCGGATCTGAGCAAGATCCTCCGGAACATGTCCGGTTTCATGTCGGATCCGAACGAGTTCCTCGCGCAGATGCGAACCGTCTTCGACAACGTGGCCGTGCTGACCGACGTCGCAGGCCGGAACTGGGACGCCATCCGCGACATCGGAGTGAACTCCGCCGATCTGACGCACATGATGGGCTCGTTGTTCAAGAGCTTCGTGTACATCTTCGACGGACTCGGGGAGGCGGGGCCGGGGATCGACGATCTGCTGGCGAACGTCGCACCGCCGATGCTCGACATGACTGACGATCTCAAGCCGCTGATCAACGTGGGGCTGGGGCGTCTCGACGATCTGACTGCGATGCTCCGGGAGATGCCCGGTATCGCGACGGGACTGAAGGCCTCGATGAACGGTGACAAGCGGGCGTTCGCCATCACCGTCGAGTCGCCCGAGCTGGTGGCGAGAACTCCGAGCAGCTCGGCGCTGTGCGATGCGATGAAGGCCGCGGATGCGGGCACTTGCGATCCGCGCTCGCCGCGCTCGGTCGTCGTGGATCTGGGCAAGCTCGTGACCCGAGCAGTGCAAGGGGGTGTGCGGTGATCAGATCGATGCGACGTCGTCTCGGGACCATGCTGTGCGTTCTGGCGGTAGTGGTGGCGCTCGGGGTCGTGGTCGCCGGACGAAATTACAACCCCGCCGGGTTCCTCCCGCGGATCACCGCGTCGTCGGACGCGAAGGAGGTCCACGTCGATTTCGTGTCAGCGGTGAACCTTCCGCTCGGGGCTCGCGTCGTCTTCCGCGGAACCCAGATCGGCACAGTGAACGCCATCGACCTGGTGCCGAATGCCGCACGGCTGACCCTCGGTATCGAGAACGAGGCGAAAGTTCCGGTCGGAAGCAAGGCGGAACTGCGCCAACTCACGATGCTCGGCGACATCTACGTGGCATTGACACCTCCGGATGGCGGGGCCCAGCGCATGCTCGAGGACGGGGACGCGATCGGGCTGGCCGACTCCGACCCCGGACCGCAGATCGAGGACATCATCACCAACCTGGCCGATTTCATGGCCGGCGGGTCGCTGATGCGGGCGCAGGATGCGATCGACCGAGTCAACTCGTCCGTGGACTCCCGGGGAGTGGACCTGCCTGCGGTCTCTCGGGTCGGTGCCGAGACCATCGAGGATCTGGCGGGTCGGACACGTCATCTCGACTCGATGATCGATTCACTCGAGAAGACGTCGGCGGAGATCGCCGCCGACCCGGCGGCGCTGGGATACACCTTCGGGCAGGCGGGGCATATCGGGCTCGAGCAGGTGTTCAAAGCGGTGAACGAAGGCTTCAAACTGGTCGCCGGATCGAGTCGCCTCGCCTTCGGTCTGAACTGGCTCACGCCGCGTCTGGCACAGCTCAATCCGTTCCTCTCGAAGCTGGTCCCGCTCCTCCGAAGCTATTCGGCGCACTCCACCCAATTCAACGGAAACGCAGGCAAGCTCATCGACGTCGCACAGAACGACGTGATCCCGTTCGCCGAGAACGGTGCGATCTCCGTGGACAAGATCACGATGAACTCGGGTGACGATGACGTCACGCGATCGGTCGCCTCGGTCCTGAGAATGATCGGTGCCCTGAAATGATCCTTCGGTACACGTTGTCGATCCTCGCCACGGTCGCGGTGCTGGTGGTCTCCGTCGCCTACCTGGCCGGGGGAGTGCTCAACGTGCGCCCTTTCACCGATAAGACCACGATCACCATCACCGCGCCGAAGACCAACGGCCTGCATGCGGGGTCGGCGGTCGTGTACCGAGGCGTCCCGATCGGGGATGTCGAGAAGGTGTCCTACACCGGCGACGCCGAAGTCTTGGTGACGGTCTCCTACGATGCTGCCTACCGGATCCCGGTGAACAGCGACCTGGTCATCGAGAACCAGTCGATGCTCGGCGAGACGGCCATGTACCTGGCGCCTGCGGCGGCCGGCGGACCGTACATCGGGGATGGACGGGAACTGTCGGCGAGGGTCGTCGAGGTGCCTGCGTCGGTACCCGAGCTCCTCGGATCCGCGCGGACGGTTCTCGATCAGGTCGATCCGTCTCTGGTCAACGACCTCGTCGATACGGTCGCGCAGGCATTGGCCGGAACGAAGGACGCGGTGCAGCGGCTGACGCCCGCGGCGCAGTTGGTGTCCGCGACGATGATCTACTCGCAACCCGCACTGGTGAAGATCATTCGGAACGCGACCACGATGATGGCCGACGGCGAGTGGATCGGCTCCGCCATGCGCCCGACTAAACCCGAACTGCTGATGGCAGG
This sequence comes from Gordonia zhaorongruii, assembly GCF_007559005.1. Taxonomy (GTDB): domain Bacteria; phylum Actinomycetota; class Actinomycetes; order Mycobacteriales; family Mycobacteriaceae; genus Gordonia; species Gordonia zhaorongruii. The sequence continues at coordinate 55,127 of NZ_CP041763.1, forward strand.
CCAGAACCTGTACGACGTGATCACCCATGTGAAGCCGTTCGCCGACTTCACGAACGGCGGTGAGGTGATCGCGCAACGGTGGAAGCCGACGCTCGAGCGGTCGGCGGAAACCGTCGGTGAACTCGTCCCCCCGATCAGTCGGTTCGCGCAGACGCTGGTGCCGACTGCCCGCACGGCAGGCTCGGCGATATTCTCCGACCTCAATATCGCGACGCTGCTGGAGCAGGCCATGCGGATGCTGCCGGGAGATGCCCTGCGGCTCGCGATCACACCGAAATAGACCCAGGACATCGAAGCAGACCCGGACATCGAAGCAGACCCCGGACATCGAAGCAGACCCCGGACACCGAAGCAGACCCCGGACACCGAAGCAGACATGGAACATCGAAGTAGGAACAGGACTGGTTTGACCATGAATGACACCCGAGACGACGTCGCCGGAGATCGTGCGGACGAGGACCGGATCGTCACGGACGCCGATGCTGAGAAGCGTGCGGCGGCGGCACGGTTGAAGAAGCAGCAGAAGAAGGAGAAGAAGGCGACGCAGCTCGAGGCTGCGCGTCAGGACGCGGTGGCGCAGGCGCGTGCCGAGTGGGAGCGTGAGGAGGCCGAGCGCGCCGACCGGAAACCATCGACCGGCTCGCAGATCCGCGAGTATCTCGATCCGCGGCGGCATCCGGTGGTGTGCGGCCTGGCCTTCGTCTGCGTCGCTGCGCTGATCGCGATGACGGTGCTCGCCGTGCTCTTCACCAACCGCTCCGACGACCTGGCCTCGATGCAGCAACTCGATCGGGACAAGGCTGCGGCCGAGAAGGTGGCGGGGGAGTACGCCGTGGGCGCGGCAACCTTCAAGTCGGATGATCTGCCTGCATGGTCCGCAGCTCTGAAGAAGGGGACCGCTGACGAACTCAACTCGCGGTTCGACACGGCCGTGCAGACGTTGACGCCGCTGATCCAGGAAGTCCAGTGGTCGCAGACGGCCGAGCTGATCTCTGCGAATACGGTCGACGTGCGTGCCGATCGCCAGTTCGTGGTGCAGGTGTTCGTCTCGACCGCCATGAAGAGCACCCAGAACCCGGACGGGCTCAACACCGTCACGCCGTACACGGTGACCCTCGACCGGGATGCGAATTGGCGCATCACAGACGTGGCAGGTATCGGCGGGGTTGCCCAGGATGGGTCGGCCGGGCAGGGGATGCCCGACCTCACGCCGAATGACGGTCCGGCTGCGCCCCAGTCCGGTTCGCCCCAGTCCGGTTCGCCCCAGTCCGGTTCGCTCCAGCCCGGTGCACCCCAGTCCGGTTCGCCCCAGCCTGCCCCGTGATAGGCCCCGGCCGGGTGGGGGCGATCCCGCCCGCCCTGCTGCTCCTCGCGGCCGGGTCGGCGACGACCGTGATGTGCGTATGGGCCCGTGGGTTCGGATCGCGGGTCCCGGACTCGGCGGACATCGGACGCGAGGAGGTCAGCAAGGCGGGTAGTCCGGAGGAGTTGAGCGCGGTAGGAGCCCAGAGCGATATGGGTGCGGTGCTGCTCGTACTCGCCGCGACTCTCATGGCCGTGGCGCTGTGGCGGCTCAGCCCGAAGTACCGGCCGGTGGTCGCGGGCTACGTGACGATCGGCTGCGGACTCGCCGGTGTCACTGCTGCACTCTGGTTCGTCCTGGACGGGGGCCGGCAGCTCGCCGCATTCGGATCATCGATGCAGATGCAGTCCGACACAGTGGAAGTCACGGTGTGGCCGTGGGTGACCATCGCGTGCTTCGGCGCCGCGTGCCTGGTCGGCGTCGTGCTCGTCCCCGGCAGGCCGACGCCGACCGGTTCGCCACCAGGTGCGGACTCGGTCGCGGGCCGGCTGACCGGTGAGCGTTAGCCGCGGAAACCGCGTCCGGCCAACTCCTCGAGCACCCGCACGTCGCCCTGATACGGCTCGGTCGCACGCGGCCAGTGCACGATCACATCGGTGAACCCGATCTCGGCGGCGCGTCCGACCAGCGAGTCGAAGTGCTCCACGCTCCGCAACGGTGATCCGGGAGCGAAGTCGAGGCTCAGGTAGGTGTCGAGGGACCGTCCTGCGGCGGCCGCGGTCTCGGTGAGCAGCCGGTGGTTCGCAGCCACGGCGCCGAACCACTCGTCGAGCGACTCGGCGCCGGTTCCGGTGGTCACCCAGCCGTCACCGTGGCGGGCCGCGAAACGCACTGAGCGGGGCCCGTTTCCAGCGAGGAGCAGCGGAACGCGAGAGCGCACCTCGCCGCCGACCAGCCGCACGTCGCGTGCGGCGAAGTAGTCACCGTCGGCATCGACGTGATCCTCGCGGAGCGTACGGTCCAGGAGCCGGGTGAACTCCTGGAAACGATCGACGCGCCGGCCGGTGGCAAGCGGTCGTTGTCCCAGGATGCCGTCATCCGGGCTGCCGCCCACGCCGAGGCCGAGGAGCAGCCGGCCGTCGGAGATGTCGGCGAGGGTCTGCACCTCCCGCGACAATGCGGTCGGCTCACGGAAGTTCGGTGAGATGACGTAGCTGCCCAGCTTGATCGTGCTGGTGACCATCGATGCCGCGGTGAGGGTCGGGATGCACGAGAACCATCGGGAGTCCGGCAGCCCGCCCCACACCAGATGGTCGTACGTCCACGCGTGGTCGAACCCCATCTCCTCGGCGCGCTGCCACAACGGCTGCGCTCGGCGCCACGGCATCTCGGGCAGGATGCAGATCCCATATCGCATGGATCCGACGATAGACCCACGCGGCGATCGGGCTGAGGCGGCGAGGTCGGCTGGGCGAGTCCGGCCAGGGTGCTGTTAGGTTCGGATCCATGACCCACGTATTCGATGAGGCGATCACCGTCGAGAAGCTCGACGCAGAACACGGATACGCCGTCCGCGCCACCACTCACCCCGCCTACAACAACATGGTCGGACCGTTCGGCGGGATCACCGCGGCGACGGTCGTCGCGGCGATCGGCGATCACCCGGACGTGCTCGGTGAGCCCCTCGCGCTGACGATCAACTACGTCGCGCCGATCGCCGAAGGGCAGTGGGATCTGACGCTCACGGCGGTCCGCACCAACCGCACCAACCAGCACTGGACGTTCACCATCGACCAGAACGAGCAGACGGTCGCCACCGGGACATCGGTGTTCGGTGTCCGGCGCGACACGTGGGCCGACACGGAGGCGCGCGTTCCCGAGGCTCCTGCGCCCGTCGACGTCCCGGCGGTCGACTTCCCGGACTTCATCGCCTGGGCGGCGAACTACGAGAAGCGGTTCGTCGCCGGAGGCCTGGAGGACGGGGCGAGTGACGACTCGACGTCCACGCTGTGGCTGCGGGACCTTCCGGAGCGGGATCTGGACTACCCGGCCCTGACGTCGATGACCGACGCCTTCTTCCCGCGAGCCTTCCTGCGGCAGGGAACCTATCTGCCCGCGGGCACCATCTCGCTCACCACGTACTTCCACGCGACGTCGGAAGAACTTGCCGCTCAAGGGAGCTCACCGGTGCTGGCGACGGCCCGCGGCGCCCGCTTCGGCAACGGGCACTTCGACCAGTACGGACAGATCTGGGGAGACGGTGACGTGCTCCTTGCGACCACTCACCAGCTCGTCTACTTCAAGGACCTGAAAGCCTGACCGTCTCGCATCGCCAACACGCGTGGCGCGGCCGCCGGTGGCGCTGATCGCCTGGCCCCGACGCCCCGACGCCCCGAACGCAACGCGGCCCGCCGGAATCCGGCGGGCCGCACTGGTGGATCGGTGAATCAGATGACGCCGAGCGAGCGCATCGCGTCGGCGACCTTCACGAAGCCGGCGATGTTGGCGCCGCTCACGTAGTTGCCCGGGTCGCCGTACTCGTCGGCGGTGCTCAGGCAGTTGTTGTGGATGTCGCGCATGATCACGTTGAGACGCTCCTCCGCGTAGCCGAAGCTCCACGAGTCGCGCGACGCGTTCTGCTGCATCTCCAGTGCCGACGTGGCGACGCCGCCTGCGTTCGCTGCCTTGCCCGGCGCGTATCCGACGCCTGCGGCCTGCAGGACCTTGATGGCTTCCGGCGTGGTCGGCATGTTGGCGCCTTCCGCGACGATGGTGCAGCCGTTCTTCACGAGAGCCTCGGCGTCGTTCTCGTCGAGCTCGTTCTGCGTCGCACAGGGGAGCGCGATGTCGGCGGGAACCTGCCAGAGCGTGCCCTCGGTGCCGACCTTGGTGCCGTTGCCCCGCAACTCGGCGTACTCCGCCAGTCGGGCGCGACGGACCTGCTTGACCTCCTTGAGGATCTCCAGGTCGATGCCCTTGTCGTCGATGACATAGCCGGACGAATCCGAGCAGCCGATCACGGTGCCGCCGAGCTGGTGGATCTTCTCGATCGCGTACGTCGCGACGTTGCCCGAGCCGGAGACGAGGACCTTCTTGCCCTCGAAGGTCTGGCCCTTCGACTTCAGCATCTCGTCGACGAAGAACACCGCGCCGTAGCCGGTGGCCTCCGGGCGAACCTGCGAGCCGCCCCAGGACATGCCCTTACCGGTGAGGACGCCCGACTCGTAGCGGTTCGTGATGCGCTTGTACTGGCCGAACAGGTAGCCGATCTCGCGGCCGCCGACGCCGATGTCGCCCGCGGGTACGTCGGTGTACTCACCGATGTGGCGGTACAGCTCAGTCATGAACGACTGGCAGAAGCGCATGATCTCGTTGTCGGACAGGCCCTTGGGATCGAAGTCCGAGCCGCCCTTGCCGCCGCCGATGGGCAGGCCGGTCAGCGAGTTCTTGAAGATCTGCTCGAAGCCGAGGAACTTCACGATCGACAGGTTCACCGACGGGTGGAACCGGAGTCCGCCCTTGTACGGTCCGAGCGCCGAGTTGAACTCGACGCGGAAGCCGCGGTTGATCTGCACGTCGCCGTTCGCATCGGTCCACGGCACACGGAAGATGATCTGCCGCTCCGGCTCGCACATCCGAGTCAGGACGTCCGAGTACTCGGGGTGCTTCGCGATGACGGGGCTCAGCGAGTCGAAGACCTCACGGACGGCCTGCTGGAATTCCGGCTCTCCGGGGTTCCGGTGATCGACGGTGTCAAAGATCTCCTGTAGCTGCGGGGCCCAGGCATTCATACGCACAACTCTCTACTCGAACGTAAGCAACGTCTGGACAAACAGGCGTCGCTCGATCTCGGCGGCGCATACCTAAAGGTCGGCCGCCGAGCGATTCCGCGTGTCACTCTATCGGCGCCGAACGGTCACGTGAAACTTCAGTCCTGCTTTGTGGGATTCGCCACGAGCGCACGACGGCTCCGAGAGCGGCCGAAACAGCAGGTCAGGGCGTAGAGCAGTGGCCTGCTCGAGTGTACGACAGACTGTCGGAGATGTGCGCGGGAAGCAGGGTCAGAGCACCGCTTTCAGGAATGCCCGCGTGCGGTCGTTCTCGGGATTCTCGAAGATCTGCTCGGGCGGTCCGGACTCCGCGATCCGCCCTGCGTCGAACATCATCACGCGGTCGGACACCTCGCGGGCGAAGCGCATCTCGTGGGTGACGATGAGCATGGTGATGTCGGTGCTGGTGGCGATGTCGCGGAGCACCGACAGGACGTCGTCGACGAGCTCGGGATCCAGCGCCGAGGTGACCTCGTCGAGGAGCATCACCTGCGGGTCCATCGCGAGACAGCGCGCGATCGCGACGCGCTGCTGCTGACCGCCGGACAACTGGGTCGGGTGGGCGTTCTCCTTGTCGCTCAACCCGACCAGCTCGAGAAGTTCCCTGGCCCGCTGCACTGCCTCGTCCTTGGTCTTCCCGAGGACGTGAACCGGCGCCTCGGTGATGTTCGCCAGCACGTTCATGTTCGGGAACAGGTTGAACTGCTGGAAGACCATGCCGATCTGCTTACGACGCTCGCGGAGGTACTTCTCCTTCGCGCGCACGAGGCGGTCGCCGCGCTGCTCATGGGTCAGCGGCTGGCCGTCCACCCAGATCACCCCGTCGGTGATGGTCTCCAAGGTCATCAGCAGTCGCAGGATGGTGGTCTTACCGGACCCGCTCGGACCGATCAGCGTGACCTTCTCGCCGCGATCGACACGGAAGTCGAGGTGATCGAGCACCACGTTCGCGCCGAACTGCTTGACCACCTGCTCGAATCGGATCATCTCCGTCGAGTCGGACCGGTCGGCCTCGGCGTGCTCGGACTCCGGGGGCATCTCAGTAGGCAAGGCGTTTCTCCAGTTGTCGGATCAGCACGGACGTCGGGTAGCTGGCGATCAGGAAGAATGCGCCGGCCAGGGTGAATGCCTCCAGGTACGCGAAGTGGGCGGCACCGTAGTTCTGTGCGGCGGTGACCAGTTCGATGACGGTGATCGTGAACAGGTAAGGGGTGTCCTTGAACATGGAGACCGCGTTGTTGCCCAGGGCGGGCGTGCTGTTGCGGACCACCTGCGGCAGGATGACGGCCCGCCACGTGCGGCCGGCCGGCAGCGACAGTGCGCGCGCCGCCTCCCACTGACCTCTCGGAATCTCCTCGATCCCGGCGCGGTACACCTCGGCCATGTAACTGGAGTAGTGCACGCCGAGGACGGCGATGCCGATCTGCAGTGCGGAGAACTGCGGCAGGAGCGCATACAGGAAGAGGAGCTGCATGACGATCGGGGTGAGCCGCACGAACTCGGCCACCATGTGCACCGGGAGCGACAGCCACCGTGGTGCCGACCTTCGGACCACCGCGATGAACAGTCCGAGCACGGCGGCCACCAGGAAGCCGATCGCCGTAGCGAGCAGCGTGATCTTGAAGCCCTCCCACAGCAGTGGGAGCGCTTCCTCGGCGCGGGTCCAACTCCAATCGATCATGGCAGGGCCCCCTTCGGCGCTCTACTCGTCGGACTGAAGCTGAGGACTTCCTTCAGCGATGGGCCGCGGCCGAGCTTGTGCTTGGCGCGTGCCTCGACCAGGTTGATGAGCAAGGTGACCAGATAGGCGAGAACCAGGTAGATCACCAGACCGATGCCGAACGAGAACAGAGTGTCGCCGGTGGACTTCTGCAGCACGACGACACCGGCGGTCAGGTCCTGCAGGGTGATGAACGATGCGAACGCCGTGCCCTTGAGCAGGTGGATCAACAGATTCCCCAGCGAGGGGATCATCATCGCCCAGGCCTGTGGGAAGACGATCCGGCGCAGTCGTTGCCACGGACTGAAACTCAGGGCCACCGCAGCCTCCACCTGGCCGGGTGCCACCGAGTTCAGTGCGCCGCGGACCACTTCGGCGCCGTACGCGCCGTAATTGAGACCGAGCGCCAGGACACCGCAGAACACCGGATCCAGTTGGTAGCCCATCAACGGGAGTACGTAGAACAGCCAGAACAGCTGGACCACGAGAGACGTCCCGCGGAAGAACTCGATCAGCACTCGTGCGACGAAGCGGATCGGCAGGAATCGGACCCGGACGATCGTGCCCAGCCCCACGGCGAGCACGAAGGCGAGCAGCCCACCGAACGCGGTGAGCTCGAGAGTGACGACGATGCCCTCCCCGAGGCGGGGGAGGGCATCGATCAGTGCATCGATGTTGTGGTTCACCGACGCGCAGCTCCCGTCACGCGCCGCTGCACAGCTGCTCCGTGGTCAGCGAAGGATCCGGGATGTTCTCCTCGGTGAAACCGAACGGTCCGAGAATCCGCATGTACTCCGCCTTATCGGAGAGGATCTTCTTCACCTCCGCGTTGTAGGCGTCGCGCAGCGAGGTGTCGCCCTTGCGGAAGACGGTGGCGCCCGCGGGGTTCTGCGGCTTGCCGTCGATCACCGCGATGAACGGCTTGGTCACCTCGACGTTGAGGCCGGGTGTGTTGTCCTTGGCGTAGTTGAGGGAGACGGCGGTGAGAGCGAAGACGTCCGCGCGGCCGGAGTTCACCGCATCGATTCCGGACTGCTGGTCCTTGACCAGCATCGGATCCTTGATGGCCAGCTCGGATGCGTAATCGGCCTCGATGGCTCCGGTCATCGCCGCCATCTTGGCGCCGCTGCTCTTGATGGTGTCCATGTTCGACAGGTTCTTCGGATTGCCCGGCTTCACCATGAGGGCGGTCGTGTAGTTGATCTCGGGAACGCTGAACGCAGCCTGACTGCAGCGCTCGGGCGTGATCGACATGCCCGCGCTCACCAGGTCGTACCGTTTGGCGTTCAGTCCCGGGATCAGGCCGCCCCAGTCGGTTTTGACGCCCTTCACGTTGTCGACGCCGAGCCGCTTGAACACCTCGCGGTGCAGCGCGATGGTGCCACCGGTGATCTCGCCGTCCTTCTCGAAGGAGTACGGCGCCTCGTTAGCGAAGGCGACGGTCACGGTGCCCTTCTCCCTGAGGGAATCGAGCGTCAACTCGCCGTCGGTGTCGGTCTTAGTGCATGCCGTCAGGGCGCTCGCGGCGAGGAGGACTGCAGCCAGTCCGGCCCCGAGTCTGCGTGCACGGTGCTTGTTCTCGCGTTGGATCCTCATGTCGTCTCCCTGAGAAGGGCGCGCCGACCCGGGATCGACCCCGACGGTCTGATGGTTTCGACCACCGACTCCGTGTCCGCTGCCAATGTGATGCGATCGGTTGAACTTCTGGGTGATTCGACCGTACCCAGAGGTGTGCGAACCTCGTGCCGTTTTCCGAAGGTGCGTCCGCCCTTGACCGTTGGGTTCACCGGGGCGGCGCCGATGCGGGCGGAACCCCGCGACGCGGACACGCGAGTTCGGCGAGTGAACCCCACTTCTCGGCCCGTGCGAGCTACGGTGAGGTACGTCACAGTCTCCAGAAGCGGAGGTGCGCCATGACCGACCCGATGACCGCGGATCTCGATGGATTCGATGAGGCTGCTTACGATGCGGCCCAGGACGGGAGGTGGCGCGAGTTCCGTATCCGGCTGGCCGACTACCTGGCCGATCTGTGTCCCGCGGACCCGCCGTTCCTGATGTTCGACTTCGTCGACACCGAGCTCGGTCAGTCGGCGGCCATCACCGCGGTCTGCGACGGCGACGACCGACTCGAACTGGCCATCGACGGCCGGACTCTGGCCGCGACCGTGTGCGACCACGACGGCCGCGTGCGACTGCTGCGGGACGACGGTTGGGCGGTGCACGGCGATGACTCACTGCTCCGCGACTTCGACCTGAGGCACGTCGACGCGGCGGCAGTTGCCGTCGAGCACGCCTTCCGGGAGGTGTGGGGGATCCCCGATCCGTCGTATCTGCTCGGGGACGAGAACGACATTCTGCGCCAGTTCACCGATCCGCAGGAGCGGCGCAACGTCTGACGGCCTCGATCCGGTGCGCCGGAGTCGGGCCGACCGGGCGCAGAGGTCGGCCCGGCGTCAGACGCGCGCTGTGCGATTGTCCGCCGGGGCGGGCGGTGTCGAGGTGACAGCGGACCGACGGGACAGTCCGAGCGCGAGCGAGACGCCGCCTGCGACGACTGCGATCACGCCGAAGACCGCGGTGGCGATCCAGAGGTCCTGTGTGAAGCCGAAATCGGTGACTCCTGCGAGCACACCGGTGATGATCGCGCCGAGAATTGCGACTGCGGCGACGACTCCGAGGCCCACACTGTGCAAGACGGCGCGACGTCCGAGGTCTTCACCGATGAACCCCTCCGGGCGCTCGCCGGAGTACTCGCGCCGCCACACCTGGATGGCGGACAGGCTGCCGACGTGCTCCCAACCCATCTCGGTGCGCGTCCGGTAATAGTGCGCGGGGATCGGCTCGTCTCGTCGTTCGACGGCGAAGCGCATGGTCGCCGGGGTGCCGCGGCGAAAGCGCATGCGCACCGGGCTCGTCGCGTCGACGACGTCGAGGATCTGGCCCTCGGCGGCCTTGCCTTCGAGGTACAGCTCAAGGTCGTCGGGTGACGGGTGGCGTACGGGAACAAGCCACGCCGATGCGTTGGTCGCGCTCATCTGGCACCTCCATGGTGGGTAATCGATGCTGTCTTTGACAACGACTGTTGTTCGGTTGGTGTTCCTCGGTCAAGCGGTTTGAGACGGAAGTCACGGAATCGTCTCACTGGGTGGTGTCGGACTGCACTGGGTGGTTTCGGACTGGGTGGTGTCGTGGATGAGAGCCCACGAGAGCGGTACGGATGAGGCAGCCGACGGCGTGGCAGGGGGCGGCTTCGTCGGCTCGCGTGACCGGGCCCGCAGCGTTCCGGCCCAGGAGGCGGTGCGATCGCCCGAACGTCGATACTCTCGAAACGATCACGGCCCGCGGACACCCTCTCCGATGCGAAGGACCCCATGACACGCGACGCACCAGAACCCGGCGACCTGATGGCGGCCGAGATCGCTGAACAACCGCAAGTGTGGCGCGACCTGCTCGCGGCACGCACCGACTACGAGGAGGTCGGCGCCGCGATCGCTGCGGCGGCCCCGCGGTTCGTGCAGTTCGTCGCCCGTGGCACCAGCGACCACGCCGCGCTGTACGCCAAGTACCTGGTGGAGGTGGGCCTGCAGATCCCGGCCGGCATGGTGTCGCCGTCGTCGATCACCGTGTACGGCGCACAACCGGACATGCGAGATGTGCTGGTGATCGCGGTCTCGCAGTCCGGCGGGTCGCCCGATCTGCTGCGGACGGTCGAAACGGCTCGCGCCGCCGGAGCGCTGACGCTCGCCGTCACGAACAACGAGTCCTCCCCGTTGTCGGAAGCGGCGCAGCTGCATGTCATGGTGCGGGCTGGAGCGGAGCGATCGGTGGCTGCCACCAAGTCGTACACAGCTGAACTGCTGGCTCTGCATCTGGTGATCTCCGGGTGGCGTGGAGTGTCGACTGCGGCTGCCGACGTGCTTCCCGATCTGGGTGATCAAGTGCTCGGTTCCGCACCGGCCGTGTCGCAGGCGGCACAGCGCTACCGATTCGCCCAGCGGCTGCTGACGACCGGGCGCGGGTTCTCTTATCCGACTGCGCGTGAGGCGGCCTTGAAGCTCATGGAGACGTCCTACCTCACGGCGCAGTCCTTCTCGGGTGCCGACCTGCTTCACGGTCCGCTCGCCACCGTCGACCCGCAACTGCCGGTGCTCGCCGTGGTGCCGTCGGGCCGTGGGGGAGCGGCGATGGAACCGGTGCTCGGCCGCCTCGCGGAGCAACGCGCCGACGTGTTCGGTGTCGGATCCGCCGATCGGATCGCGGCACTGTCGGAAGGCATCGTCCTCCCGGACGCGCCGGAGGAGCTCTCGCCGTTACTCGAGGTGATTCCGTTCCAATTGATGGCACTGCACTTGTCGCTCGCGCGGGGCGAGGATCCGGACCGTCCCCGGGGCCTGCGCAAAGTGACTGAGACGTTGTGAGGGAGACGCTGTGAGGGCGACGTTGTGAGGGAGACGCTGTGAAGCAGGCCGCGAGCATCGTCGCCGCCGGCGCACTCGTCGTAGGCGGCACGGTGCAGCGCCCGGGTTGGTTCTCGGTGCGCAATGGACTGATCGAGGATGTCGGATCCGGCTCTCCACCGCGTTCGCCTGACCTCGAATTCCCTCATGCCACAGTGGTTCCCGGGTTCATCGACGTGCATGTCCACGGGGGTGGCGGCTCGTCGTACACCGATGGCGATCCGGGCGCCGTGCGAGCGGCGGCGGCGTTCCACCGGGAGCACGGGACCACGACCACCGTCACCAGCACGGTCAGCTCGAACGCGGACGAACTTCGCGGGATCGTGGAGCGTTCATCGGAGCTCGTGCGTCACGGCGTCAGCGCCGGCATCCATCTGGAAGGCCCGTGGATCAGCGCGGCGAGGTGCGGTGCGCACGATCCTGATCGCCTGCGAAACCCCGATCTCGGCGAGATCGACGAGTTGCTGGCGATCGCCGATGGAACCATCGCGATGGTGACCCTCGCGCCCGAACTGCCGGGAGCGCTCGAAGCCGTCGAGCGATTCACCGAATCCGGTGTGCGCGTGGCGATCGGTCACACCGATGCGACATACGAACGAGTCCGGGCCGCCGTCGACCGGGGTGCCCGGGTGGCCACGCACCTCTTCAATGCGATGGCACCGCTCGGGCACCGCGAGCCGGGACCGATCCTCGCCCTGACCGAGGATCCGCGCGTGGTGATCGAATTGATCGGCGACGGTGTGCACGTGCACCGAGGCCTGCTCGCGCGCGTGCAGCGTGAGGTCGGATACGACCGGGTCGCATTGGTCACCGATGCGATGGCTGCGGCTGGGATGGCGGACGGCGAGTACCGACTCGGCTCCCTCGACGTCCACGTGCGCGGCGGTGTGGCCCGCGTGCGCAGCACGGACGCGATAGCCGGCAGCACGGCAACGATGGATTCGCTGTTCTCCCATGCGGTTTCGGGACTGCTCGCGTCCGCGGAACCACCCCCGTACGACGAGGCCCTCCTGGGTGCGGTCGCCATGACGTCGACGACGCCTGCGCATGTGCTCGGGCGAACCGACGTGGGTCTGCTGGCGGCGGGCAGGCGTGCCGATTTCGTCGTTCTGGACTCAGAACTGCAGGTGCAACACGTAAGTGGACCCGGCACCGAGTCTGGGACAGTTGGCACCGACGGCTATTTCTCGTCGTAGGGTGAGAGACACGCCTGTCCGGAACGACCGGTGGGCAGTACGAACTTTCGGAGGGAGTCCCGCTATGGCTGACAAGAACAAGGTGATCAAGCGCCTCGAAAAGGAAGTGAAGCGACTCTCGCAGGAGGTGGTCGCTCTGCGCGACACCGTTCTCGCGTTCTCGCCGATCAACAAGAAGGGCGACGCCGGGGCTGCCAGGTCGCAGGAGAAGGCCGCAGCGCCCAAGTCGGCGTCCAAGCCCGCAGCCGCCAAGCCCGCTGCCAAGAAGGCCAGCACGGCTAAGAAGGCTGCACCCGCCAAGAAGGCGAGCCCGGCCAAGAAGGCCGCGCCGGCCAAGGCTGCGAAGAAGGCGGCTCCGGCGAAGGCGGCCAAGCCTGCATCCGGCGGCGCCAAGACCGTCGCCCAACTGCGTGCCGAGGCCAAGGCCAAGGGCGTGAAGGGTTACTCGACGATGACCAAGGCGCAGCTCACCGCAGCCCTGAAGTGACGCCGAGCCGCCCCCGCTGAATCAGCGACGCACCGCACCACCAGAAACTGCATAGGAGACCGGGTTGTCCGAGGTCGTCAAGGGAGTCATCTCCCGAACCAAGAACGCACCGACCGAGCTCGTCGACATCGTCATCCCCGATCCGGGGTCGCACGACGTCGTCGTCAAGGTGCAGACGTGCGGCGTCTGCCACACCGATCTCGCGTATGCGAGTGGAGGAATCAACGACGAGTACCCGTTCCTCCTCGGGCACGAGGCGGCCGGAGTCGTCGAATCGGTGGGTGACTCCGTCAGTCACGTCGAGGTGGGCGATTTCGTCGTGCTCAACTGGCGGGCCGTGTGCGGCGAGTGCCGGGCATGCAAGCGCGGTCGGCCCTGGTACTGCTTCGACACCCACAACGCGAGCGTGCCGATGACACTCGAGGACGGCACCGAACTGACGCCCGCCCTGGGGATCGGCGCGTTCGCGGAGAAGACGCTCGTTCACGAGGGGCAGTGCACCAAGGTCGACTCGTCGGCCGATCCGGCGGTGGTCTGCCTCCTCGGCTGCGGGGTGATGGCCGGACTCGGTGCGGCGATGAACACCGGCGGTGTCGCGCGCGGTGACTCGGTAGCCGTGATCGGGTGCGGCGGCGTCGGCGATGCGGCGATCGCCGGTGCGCGACTCGCCGGCGCGACGACGATCATCGCAGTCGACCGCGATGCCGGGAAGCTCGATTGGGCCACCGATCTGGGGGCCACCCACACCATCGACGGCTCCACGACCGAGGACGTCGCCGAGGCGGTTCGCGCGCTCACCGACGGTAACGGGGCCGATGTCGTCATCGACGCGGTCGGCCGTCCCGAGACGTACGAGACCGCTTTCTACGCACGCGATCTCGCAGGCGTCGTGGTCCTGGTCGGGGTGCCGACGCCGGATATGCGAATCGAACTCCCGCTGCTCGACTTCTTCAGCCAGGGCGGGGCACTCAAATCGTCGTGGTACGGCGACTGTCTGCCGGAGCGGGACTTCCCGATGCTCGTGGATCTGCACCTGCAGGGCCGCCTCCCGCTGGAGAAGTTCGTGACCGAACGGATCGGAATCGACGGGATCAACGGCGCGTTCGAATCGATGGAAGCGGGCCGCGTGCTTCGATCGGTGGTGGAGCTGTGACGTTGCGCATCGATCGAGTCGTCACGTCCGGGACCTTCTCGCTGGACGGCGGAACCTGGGACGTCGATAACAACGTGTGGGTGATCGGCGACGACGCGGAAGCCGTCATCATCGACGCCGCCCACGACGCCGCTCCGATCCTCGAGGCGGTCGGTGGCCGTCGTGTGGTGGCGATCGTGCTGACGCACGCCCACAACGACCACGTCGGCGTCGCTCCGGAACTCGCCGAGGCGACCGGCGCACCCATGCTGCTGCACGCGGCCGACGAGATGCTCTGGGAGCAGACGCATCCCGGGGTCGGGCACGGAGACCTGACCGACGGGCAGGTCATCGAGGTGGGCGGTGACCAGCTCGAGGTGATCAACACCCCGGGACACTCGCCAGGTTCGTGCGTCATCTGGGCGCGGGGCGAACGCGTCCTGTTCAGCGGCGACACCCTGTTCCAAGGCGGGCCGGGTGCGACCGGTCGTTCGTTCTCGAGCTTCGACGACATCATCGCGTCGATCCGTGATCGGATCCTCGTGCTCGACGACGAGACCCGCGTGCTGACCGGGCACGGTGACGAGACCACCGTCGGCGCGGAGGCCGGCGACCTCGATGAGTGGATTCGTCGAGGTAACTGACCCGCACCGGCGCGCACAGCGTCATCCGTTGCGCCCGGTCTCGTCGCCCGGTCTCGTCGCGACGCCGGGGGCAACGGTGCGCGCTCAGTACGCCTGTCGTACGTACCCGTGATCGTCGAGGGGCACGATCTCCCGGCCCAGCGGCAGGAGCGAGATCGGCACCATCTTGAAGCTCGCCACGCCCAGCGGGATTCCGATGATCGTGATGCACAGCGCGATGCCGGTGCCGATGTGCCCGATCGCCAGCCACAGTCCCGCGAAGACGAACCAGATGATGTTGCCGATTGCCGATGCACCACCCGCGTCGGCTCGGCGGATCACCGTGCGACCGAACGGCCACAGCGCGTAGTTCGCCATGCGGAACGACGCGATTCCGAACGGGATCGTGATGATCAGGATGCAGCAGATGACGCCCGCGACCACATAGCCCAGCGCCATCCAGAAGCCGCAGAGCACCAGCCAGAGGACGTTCAGCAGAATTCGCATGCATCCATCATGCGCCCGGGTCGGTGTCTGTGGCCACGGGAATCGGCCCCGCGGAGTCGGCCCGGGGAAATCGGCCCAGCTGGAATTGGCCCTGCTGGAATCGGCCCAGGGGAGTCGACCGCTACTTGCGGCCGGCAGCGATGATCGAGACGAGACCGCCCGCGAGCGCCGCGTTCTTGATGAACTGCACCTGCTGCTGTTTGCGCATCCCCTCGTCCTCGTGATTCCAGAACGCGTGGCCGGCGAGCGTCGTCGGAACCAGCGAGGCGAGCACGGCGCCCGCTGCGATCCGCGGGGCGATCCCGACGGCGATCAGTGCACCGCCCGCTGCCTGGACCGCTCCGTTCGCACGGACGACGGTGTCGTTGTCCGTCGGAATCGGGACGACCGAACGGACGTCGTCGAGCAACGGCGCGGCGATGTCCACCCGCATGCCGGGCGAGGTGGCGGCGTCGTAACCGAGAACGACGAACGGGATTCCGGTCAGTGCACGACCGGCGAAACCGAGCAGACTCATGGAGAGGTGTCCTTCCGAAGCAGCCCGCCCGGCCACTCGGGGCCGGGCGGGTGTCATTGCAGTTGTGATGTGCGGACTCTAGCCCTTGCGCACCCGATCCTCGATCTTGGCGCCCAGATCAGCGTCGACGTTGCGCCAGTACTCGAACGCACGGGCCAGCACCGGCTCGCTCACCCCGCCGAGCAGATGCCCGGAGACGTTGCCGACGAGGCGCTCACGCGCTGCATCGTCCAGGACCTCGCGCACGAGGGTGCCCGCCTGACCGAAGTCGTCGTCCTCGGCGTGCTCGACGTTCGCGGTGCGGACGATCTCGCCGTCCGCGGCCCACTGCGGTTCGGCCTGCCCCGGGTAGGTGGCAGCCGGTCCGCCCTTCGAGTTCGGTGCGTACACCGGGTCGGTGACCGGATTCATGCGCATCGGCCCGTCCTTGGAATAGCTGTGCACCTCGTTGCGCGGCTGATTCACCGGGATCTGCTTGTAGTTCGCGCCCAGCCGTGCGCGGTGCGCGTCCGAGTAGGCGAACACGCGGCCGAGAAGCATGCGATCCGGGCTGAAACCGATGCCGGGGACCACGTTGTTCGGCTCGAATGCGGCCTGCTCGATCTGCGCGTGGTTGTCGGTCGGGTTGGTGTGCAGCGTCATCTTGCCAACCTCGTGGAGGGGGTAATCGGCGTGCGGCCAGACCTTCGTCAGATCGAACGGGTTGAACCGGTACGTCTTCGCGTCGTCGAACGGCATGAGCTGCACCTTGAGCGTCCAGCTCGGGTTGTCGCCCTTCGCGATCGATTCGAACAGGTCGCGTGTGTGATGATCGCCGTCCGCACCCGCGAGCTGATCGGCCTCGTCCTGCGTGAGGCACTCGACGCCCTGGTCGGAGATGAAGTGGTACTTCACCCAGTGCTTCTCGCCGCTGGAGTTGACCCAGAGGTAGGTGTGGGAGCTGTAGCCGTTCATGTGCCGCCAGGTGCGCGGGATGCCGCGATCGCCCATCAACCACGTGACCTGGTGCGCGGTCTCCGGTGAGAGCGTCCAGAAATCCCACTGCATGTCGTTGTCGCGGAGGTTGTTGTCGGCGCGACGCTTCTGCGAACGGATGAAGTGCTGGAACTTCATCGGGTCCTTGATGAAGAAGACCGGCGTGTTGTTGCCGACCATGTCGTAGATGCCCTCGTCGGTGTAGAACTTGAGCGCGAAACCGCGGGGGTCGCGCCAGGTGTCGGGGCTTCCGCGCTCACCGGCGACGGTGGAGAACCGGGCCACCATCTCGGTCTTCACGCCGGGCTGGAACAGCGACGCGCAGGTGTACGCGGACACGTCGGCGGTCGTCTCGAAGGTGCCGAATGCACCGCTTCCCTTGGCGTGGGGCTGACGCT
This sequence comes from Gordonia zhaorongruii, assembly GCF_007559005.1. Lineage (GTDB taxonomy): Bacteria > Actinomycetota > Actinomycetes > Mycobacteriales > Mycobacteriaceae > Gordonia > Gordonia zhaorongruii. The sequence continues at coordinate 72,272 of NZ_CP041763.1, forward strand.
CGGCGATGCGCTCGCGGTTGAACTGGGCCATCTGCTCGACCAGGTAATGGTCGTGCAGAACGATGGGGCCGCCCGCGCCGACGGTCAGCGAATGCTCATCGCTGCCAACGGGTGCGCCGGAATCGGAGGTCGTGTACTTCTCGTCGGACATCGTCACCCTCCTAAGAGGTTGCATAGGATGCTGGAGCCCGTGGCTGACGGGTCTACATCCGAGGCTAGCCCGAGTTCCGGGGATCCGCCTGCGATCCGGGCGCGTAGTCAGAGACCGGTCCGCAGCTCGCGCTTGAGGAGTTTTCCGCTCTGGTTTCGTGGCAGTTCGTCGACGAAGTGCACGGCCTTCGGGACCTTGAACGGCGCGATCCGGTCTTTGACGAAGGTGATCAGCTCGGCATCCGACACGGTGCGACCGTCCTTGCGGACGACGACCGCGGTGACCGCCTCGATCCACTTGTCATCAGGTGTGCCGATCACCGCCACCTCCGCGACGTCGTCGTGCAGGTAGATCGCATCCTCCACCTCGCGTGAGGCGACCAGCACGCCGCCGGTGTTGATGACGTCCTTGATGCGGTCGACCACCGTGATGTATCCCTGCTCGTCACTGGTGACCAGGTCGCCCGAATGGAACCAGCCGCCGGAGAACGCCGCATCGGTCGCATCGGGCTTGTTCCAGTAGCCCGAGCACAGCTGCGGAGATCGGTAGCAGACCTCGCCGGATTCACCTGGCGGGACGTCGTTGCCGTCGGCGTCGACGATGCGCGTCTCGACGAAGAACGCCGGTCGACCGCACGACGCCGGACGGTCGGCGTGCTCCTCCGGCCGCAGGATGGTCGCGAGCGGCCCGATCTCGGATTGCCCGAAGCAGTTGTAGAACCCGATGTCCGGGTACCGCTCGCGCAGCCGATTGAGGACGGTCACCGGCATGATCGACGCGCCGTACTGCGCCTTCTTCAGCGAGCTGAGGTCACGTTCGTCGAGGTCGGGACTGCCGGCGAGCGGCACCCAGACGGTGGGGGCGAGGAACAGCGACCCGATGCGGTGCGTCTCGATGGATCGCAGGATCTCGGGGACGTCGGGTTTCTCCATCAGCGAGACGGCCGCGCCGATCGACAGGTACGGGAGCGCGAAGACGTGCATGCCGGCCGAGTGGTACAGCGGCATCGCGATGAGGGGTGCGTCGTCCGCGGTGAAGTCGAGCCCGATGATCGAGGAGACGTACTCGTGGACCAGGGCCTGATGCGTCATCATCGCGCCCTTGGGCGCCGACGTGGTGCCCGACGTGTAGAGGAGCTGCGCGAGATCAGCGGGTGCGACGTCGATGTCGAGATCGGGAATGGGTCCGGTGCACGCCGAGGTCAGCAGGCTGTCGTCGCCGTCGCGGAGATCGATGACGGGCAGGTCAGTCGCAACCTCGTCGAGGGTCGGGCGCAGTGCCGGGTCGGCCATGATCACCGACGCGCCCGAGTCCTCCAGGAGGTAGGTCAACTCGCCGGCGCGCAGTGCGAAGTTGATCGGGACGTGGACGAGTCCGGCCCGCACGGTGGCCAGGAATCCGATCAGGTAGGCGTCGGAGTTGACGCCGAAGGCGGCGATCCGCGATCCCGGTTCCAGCTCGAGGCCGACGAGGCGGGCCGCGGCGCGGGTCACCGCATCATCGAGTTCGGCGTAGGTCCACTCACGGTCGGCGAAACGCACCGCGAGAGCGGTCGGCGAGCGCGCGGCGCTGCGGCGGAGAAGGGAATCGATGGTGTTCACACGTGCATCCACGCATCGATGTAACCACCGCACGCACCGGGCCGGAGCGGTTCCGCGCGAGTCAGCGCTCGGTGATGAATCGGGCGGCCTCGTGCACCGCCTTGCGGGCCTCCGGGGTGAAGTACGGGAACATCTGGAACACGTGCCCCTGGTCGGGCCACTCCTGCAGGGTCGACGTGCCGCCGGCCTCGCGGAGGTTGCGGTCGATGGCTCGTGCGTCGTCCGCCATGACCTCGCGGGCACCGACTTGGATGAGCGTCGGGGGCAGTGCCATGTCGGACGTCACCTGCACGCGCATCCGCGGATCGGCGGGATCGGCGTCGCCGGTGTAGAAGCGGAGAAAGGTTCGAGCGGCCCGGGCGTCGATGATCGGATCGCGGACGCCACCCGCCTCCAGATCGACGGCGAGCTGGAACGACGGGTCGTACAACGGGGAGAACAGCACCATCCCCGACGGCTGAGGCAACCCGTCGCGGTGGTTGGCGGCCAGGACGTCGAGTGCGAGGTGCCCGCCGGCCGAGTCGCCCGCGATGATGATCTGCGAGCCGTCGAATCCTCGGCTCAACAGCCAGCGGTACCCACGGATCGCGTCGTCGCCGCCGAGCGGCCACTGGTACTCGGGGCCGAGACGGTAGTCGATGGAGAACGCTCCCATGCCCGCGCTGCGCGCCAACCGCGCGACGAGACCGCGGTGCGTACGCGCCGAGCAGACCACGTAGCCGCTTCCGTGGATGTAGTAGATGATCTTGCGACCCGTGAGCGGGTCGGGGATCGCGCCGCCGAGCATCGGGCTCTCGTGGGTCCACTCGCCGCGGACCTGGCCGTCGGAGGCGCGCTCTCGCACCGTGGTGATCCGAGTGCCGCGAGGCGCGGGGGACATGGCGACGATGCCTCTGTTGACGCCCGGTCGCGTGAGGGTGAGCAGTCGAGGCGAGAGCTGCGCGCCGCGGCCGACCGCGGCGATCATCGGCCGCGATGCGGCCACCGCGTAGTTGTTGAACGCGCGCGCACGGCGCGACCCGTGTCGCTGATTCTGGACTTCCGGTTCCACAATTCGGACTGTAACCCGGTTTTGCCATGGACGACATCGACGTGCGATAATCAAGCACTGAACTCTTCATCGTGGACGGTCACCCGTCCCATCGTGAGAGTGGGCCAGCAATGACGCTGAATCCCCGGTGGTGTGCACACCGCACCAATCCGACCGGGTTCGAGGAGTACGAACAGTACGCAGCGTCGCGTGCAGGAATGGCAGATTCCATGCAGCACATGCCGGGGCCCGTCGGCCTCTACGATCCAGTCAACGAACACGACGCCTGCGGTGTCGCCTTCGTCGTCGACATGCACGGCCGTCGCAGTCGCGACATCGTCGAGAAGGCGATCACCGCTCTGGTGAACCTGGAGCACCGCGGTGCCGCGGGTGCAGAGCCGAACACCGGCGACGGCGCGGGCATCATGATCCAGGTCCCCGACCGGTTCCTGCGAGCCGTCACCGATTTCGAGCTTCCCGCCGCGGGCGAGTACGCCACCGGTATCGCGTTCCTCCCGCAGTCGGCGGGCGACGTGCGCGACGCCGTCGCGGGCGTCGAGGAGATCGTCCGGTCCGAAGGCCTCGACCTGCTCGGCTGGCGAGACGTGCCGATCGACGAGACGTCGCTCGGTGCGCTCGCTCGCGACGCGATGCCCACCTTCCGTCAGCTCTTCATCACGCTGAGCGCAGATCAGCGGTCCGGCGCAGACCCGATGCTCCTCGAGCGTCTCGCCTACGTGGTGCGCCGCCGGGTCCAGTACGAACTGGGTGAGAAGGGTGCGGGGCAGGACGGGCCGGGCCGCGACACCGCCTACTTCCCGAGCCTGTCCGGCCAGACCTTCGTCTACAAGGGCATGCTGACGACGCCCCAGCTGCGTGACTTCTACCTCGACCTTCAGGATGAGCGCGTCGAGAGCGCACTCGGCATGGTCCACTCGCGGTTCTCGACCAACACCTTCCCGTCGTGGCCGCTGGCTCACCCGTTCCGCCGCGTCGCCCACAACGGCGAGATCAACACCGTCACCGGCAACGAGAACTGGATGCGGGCTCGCGAGGCGCTCATCGAGACGGACGCGTTCGGTGGCTCCGAGAAGCTCGAGAAGATCTTCCCGGTCTGCACTCCCGGGGCGTCGGACACCGCACGGTTCGACGAGGTGCTCGAACTCCTGCACCTCGGCGGCCGCAGTCTGCCGCACTCGGTTCTGATGATGGTTCCGGAGGCGTGGGAGCGCAGCGAGTTCATGAAGCCCGAGCACCGGGCGTTCTACGAGTACCACTCGGCGCTCATGGAGGCGTGGGACGGACCGGCGTCGGTCTGCTTCACCGACGGGACCGTCATCGGCGCCGTCCTCGACCGCAACGGTCTGCGCCCGTCGCGCATCTGGGTCACCAAGGACGGCCTCGTCGTCCTCGGCTCGGAGGTCGGCGTGCTCGACATCGATCCGGCCGACATCGTCTCGCGACAGCGCCTGCAGCCCGGACGCATGTTCCTCGTCGATACGGCGCAGGGCCGCATCGTCGCCGACGAGGAGGTCAAGGACTCGCTCGCAGCCGAGCACCCCTACCAGGAGTGGCTCGATGCGAACCAGGTCCGACTCGAAGAACTCCCCGCTCCCGAGCACACCCATATGGCTCACGACCGCGTCACACTGCGCCAGCAGGTGTTCGGGTACACCAACGAAGACCTGAACGTGCTGATCGCGCCGATGGCCGCATCCGGTGCCGAGGCGATCGGTTCGATGGGCACCGATACGCCGGTCGCCGTGCTGTCGGCCCGCCCGCGGATGCTCTTCGACTATTTCCAGCAGCGGTTCGCGCAGGTCACGAACCCGCCGCTGGATGCGATCCGCGAGGAGATCGTCACCAGCATCGGGCACCGCATCGGCGGCGAGCGCGACCTGCTGGATCCGGGGCCCGAATCGGCGAAGCAGATCGTCCTGAGGTCGCCCATCTTCGACAACGACGACCTGGCCCGACTCATCGAGATCGACGGTGCGACAACCGGATTCCCGTCCGCACACATCCACGGTCTGTACCCGGTCGCCGAGGGCGGTGCCGGATTGCGGCGTGCTCTGGACGAGGTCCGCGCCGAGGTGTCGGCGGCCATCGCCGGCGGCGCGCGCGTCATCGTCCTGTCCGATCGTGAGTCGGACGGCACTCTCGCGCCGATCCCGTCGCTCCTGCTGACCTCGGCCGTCCACCACCACCTCGTGCGTGAGCGGACCCGGACCTGCGCCAGCATCGTCGTCGAGACAGGTGACGCTCGCGAGGTCCACCACATGGCGCTGCTGGTCGCCTTCGGCGCCAGTGGGATCAACCCGTACATGGCGTTCGAGACGATCGAGGACATGCTCGAGTCCGGTCTGCTCGACGTACCGGGCAGCGACGGTTCGAGCCACGACGAGCGGTTCGCGAAAGCCCGCGCCAACTACATCAAGGCCGCGGGCAAGGGCGTCCTCAAGGTGATGAGCAAGATGGGCATCTCGACGGTGCCGTCGTACAACGGGTCCCAGCTGTTCCAGGTGATCGGCATCGCCCAGGACGTGGTTGACGAGTTCTTCACGGGCCTGAACAGTCACCTCGACGGCATCGGCCTCGACGAGATCGCCGATGAGGTCGCGCGTCGGCACCGGGTGGCGTTCACCGATCGTCCGTCCGAGCGCGCGCATCGCGAGCTCGAAGTCGGCGGTGAGTACCAGTGGCGGCGCGAAGGCGAGCACCACCTGTTCAACCCGGACACCGTGTTCAAACTGCAGCACTCCACCCGGACCGGCCAGTACCGCGTGTTCAAGGAGTACACCAAGCTCATCGACGATCAGTCGAAGCGCCTGGGCACGCTGCGCGGACTGTTCGACTTCAACTTCGGCGACCGGGACCCTATCCCGATCGAGAAGGTGGAACCGGCCCGCGAGATCGTCAAGCGCTTCTCGACCGGCGCGATGAGCTACGGCTCCATCTCGGCGGAAGCGCACGAGACCCTGGCGATCGCGATGAACAGGTTGGGTGCGCGTTCCAATTCCGGTGAGGGCGGCGAGGATCCGCGACGATTCAGTCACGACGAGAACGGCGACTGGCGACGCAGCGCGATCAAACAGGTCGCCTCTGGGCGGTTCGGAGTCACCAGCCATTACCTGAGCAACTGCACGGACATCCAGATCAAGATGGCGCAAGGAGCCAAGCCGGGTGAGGGTGGGCAGTTGCCGCCGCACAAGGTGTACCCGTGGATCGCCGAGGTGCGTGGCAGCACGCCGGGCGTCGGGCTCATCTCGCCGCCGCCGCACCACGACATCTACTCGATCGAGGATCTCGCCCAGCTCATCCACGATCTGAAGAACGCGAACCCGAGCGCACGGATTCACGTGAAACTGGTGTCCGAGGTCGGCGTGGGCACCGTCGCCGCCGGTGTGTCGAAGGCGCATGCGGACGTCGTCCTGATCTCCGGCCATGACGGCGGCACGGGTGCGAGTCCGCTGACATCGCTCAAGCACGCCGGCGCCCCCTGGGAGATCGGGCTGGCCGAGACGCAGCAGACACTGCTCCTGAACGGCCTGCGCGACCGCATCGTGGTCCAGGTCGACGGCCAACTGAAGACCGGCCGCGACGTCATGATCGCCGCTCTACTCGGCGGTGAGGAGTTCGGTTTCGCGACCGCACCGCTCGTCGTCTCGGGTTGCGTGATGATGCGCGTCTGTCATCTCGACACGTGCCCGGTCGGCATCGCAACGCAGAACCCACTGCTGCGGGAGCGCTTCACGGGTAAGGCCGAGCACGTCGAGAACTTCATGCTCTACATCGCCGAGGAGGTGCGAGAGCTCTTGGCGCGACTCGGTTTCCGGTCGCTCGAGGACGCGATCGGCCGCTTCGACGCGCTCGACACCGGCAAGGCCCGTGAGCACTGGAGCGGCGAGAAGGCGGGCAAGCTCGACCTGGCGCCGATCCTGACGATGCCCGAGTCGCCGTTCATGAACCAGGATCTGTACTGCACCGGCAGTCAGGATCACGGCCTCGACAAGGCGCTCGACAACGAGCTGATCGAGAAGGCGCGCGCCGCACTGGATTCCGGTACCCGCGTCACGCTGTCGACGCCCATCACCAACGTGAACCGCACGGTCGGCACCATGCTCGGCCACGAGGTCACCAAGGCGTACGGAGCGCAGGGGTTGCCGGAGGGGACCGTGTCGATCGACTTCACCGGATCGGCAGGCAACAGCTTCGGCGCCTTCGTGCCGCGCGGAATCACGATGCGGCTCGAAGGCGACGCGAACGACTTCGTCGGCAAGGGGCTCTCCGGAGGCAAGATAGTCGTCCGTCCGCCGCGTAACGCATCACCCGAGTTCGTCGCGGAGGAGAACATCATCGCGGGCAATGTCATCGGGTTCGGTGGCACCGGGGGCAAGATCTTCCTGCGCGGTGTGGCCGGCGAGCGGTTCTGCGTCCGTAACTCGGGCGTGCAGGCGGTCGTCGAGGGCGTAGGCGACCACGGTTGCGAGTACATGACCGGCGGCAGCGTGGTGGTGCTCGGCGAGACCGGTCGCAACTTCGCGGCAGGCATGTCGGGCGGCGTCGCGTACATCTACAACCCGAACGGCACCTTCGAGGCGAAACTCAACGCTGAGCTCGTCGATCTCGAGGATATGGATGCCGACGATCTGCGGTTGCTCGCCGACTCGATCACCGAGCACCGCGACGAGACCGGGTCGGCGGTGGCCACCGCCATCCTGGACGACTGGTCCACCCAGCAGGGGCACTTCGTCAAGGTGATGCCCCGTGATTACCGGAAGGTCCTCGTCGCCATCGACGCCGCCGAGCGCACCGGACGAGACGTGAACGAAGCGATCATGGAGGCGGCTCGTGGCTGACATCCGAGGTTTTCTGAAGCACACCGAACGGGAGACGCCGACCCGGCGTCCCGTCGACCTGCGCTTGATGGACTGGAAAGAGGTCTACAACGACTTCGATCAGAACAGTCTCAAGACGCAGGCCAGCCGCTGTATGGATTGCGGGATCCCGTTCTGCCACAACGGATGCCCACTGGGGAACCTGATTCCCGAGTGGAACACCCTGGTCTACAAGGACCAGTGGGACGCCGGCATCGACCGGCTGCACGCGACCAACAACTTTCCGGAGTTCACCGGGCGGCTGTGCCCGGCGCCGTGCGAAGCGTCGTGCGTGCTCGGCATCAACCAGCCGGCAGTGACCATCAAGCAGGTCGAGGTGGAGCTGATCGAGAAGGCATGGGACGAGGGCACCGTCGCCCCCGTGCTGCCGAGTGAGAAGACCGGCAGGAAGGTCGCCGTCGTCGGGTCCGGACCCGCAGGGCTGGCGGCCGCTCAGCAGATGACGCGTGCCGGTCACGACGTCACCGTGTTCGAGCGGGCCGACCGCATCGGCGGCCTGATGCGGTACGGCATTCCCGAGTTCAAGATGGAGAAGCGCTTCATCGACCGCAGGCTGGAGCAGATGGAAGCCGAGGGGACCCGCTTCCGTACAAGCGTCAACGTGGGCGTCGACATCACCGTCGACCGACTCCGCACCGACTTCGACGCGGTGATTCTCGCGAACGGATCCACGATCGGCCGCGATCTGCCGATCCCGGGCCGTGAGTTCGACGGCATCCACCAGGCGATGGAGTTCCTGCCCCAGGCCAACCGCGCCGCGAGGGGCGACGCCGTGGATGGGCAGATCTCGGCCGAGGGCAAGAAGGTGGTGATCATCGGCGGCGGAGACACCGGTGCGGACTGCCTGGGCACGGCGCTGCGGCAGGGCGCCGAGGTGGTCCACCAGTTCGAGATCATGCCCAAGCCGCCGATCAGTCGGGCCGAGTCGACGCCGTGGCCCACCTACCCGCTGATGTACCGCGTGTCCTCGGCGCACGAGGAGGGCGGGGAGCGGGTGTTCAGCGTGAACACCGAGCGATTCACCGGGTCCGACGGCAAGGTCACGAGTCTGCAGGCACACGAGGTCGCGATGGTGAACGGCCGCTTCGAGAAGGTCGAAGGCAGCGATTTCGAGCTCGAGGCCGATCTCGTGCTGCTCGCGATGGGCTTCGTCGGACCGGAACGCGACGACCTGCTCGACGAGCTGGGGGCCGCGTACGACGGGCGCGGCAACGTGGCGCGCGACGCCGAGTTCGCCGCCGTCGGTCTGCCGGGGGTGTTCGTCGCCGGTGACGCCGGCCGCGGACAGTCGTTGATCGTATGGGCGATCGCCGAAGGCCGCTCGGCTGCAGCTGCCGCGGACCGATACCTGAGCGGTTCGACGCTGCTGCCGTCACCGATCACGCCGACGCTGGTGGCACAGCGGTAGTTCTCTCGCTGCGCTCGCATCACCGACACGTAGGTGCTGATCGCTGCTCGTCCGGAGCAGGAATCGGACGTCCCACGGGTTGGTGATGCGAGACCGAGCGTGAACCCTCCACTCGTTCTAGCGTTCGATAGTGGGGATAGTTATGTCATACCTCCTCGCTAGAATGCAGGTACAGCGAGGGGAGGTGACGGCGATGCCCGACACGACGACGAGCAGTTCTGAGGCGCCCTCGCTGCCGGACTCTCCGGTCGAACTCGCGCAGCTGATCGACGCCGCGACGGCGAAGCTCGCCGACTCCCGTTTCGAGGCGGCATCCGAAGACGACATCCTCGCGACGATCGGCGTGTTCGAGCGATCGCATCGCCGGGCCGACGGTGCGGACGCGGCGCTGTTCATCGAACTGTCCGATCGCATGGCCTACCGGAAGGCCGGCTACCTGAGCCCAACCACCTACCTGGAGCAGGGCCTGCGGCTCGGTTCGGGGGAGGCGCGGCGGCGTCGGGTCGTGGCTGCCGCGATCGGCCGAATGACGAGTATGCAGGGGGAGCGGCTCGAGCCGGAGATGCCCGTCGCCGCAGCCGCGGTCCGCGACGGCCGGATCGGAGCCGACCACGTCCTGCAGATCGAGGCGATCATGGACAAGATTCCGCACCGCGTCGCCGATGACCTTCGGGCCGACGCCGAAGCTCAGCTCGCAGAAGCCTCGCGGTCCCTGTCGCCAGCCGCCGTGGGTACGTGCGGAAACCGCCTTCTCGCTCACCTCGATCCCGACGGTGAGGTCACCGACGATCGAGATCGACAGCGGACCCGCGGATTTCACATCCAACCGCAGGACCGTCGATTGATGTCGAAGGTGCGCGCGCTGCTGAAGCCCGAGGTCCGCGCCATGCTCGAAGCACTGCTCCTGCAGTGGGCGGCACCGGGTATGAACAACCCGGACGATCCGGATTCCCGTAAGGGAGCGGCGAATCAGCCGGGCATCGACGCCGAAGCCCTCGCCGCGGCGGCCGACCGCGACGACCGTACCCAGGGGCAGCGCAACCACGACGCTCTGCACGCGATGTTCGCCGACCTGATCGCGCAAGGCGGGCTCGGCCGGCAGTCCGGTCTCCCGGCACATCTGGTGGTCACCGCGTCGCTGGCAGACGTCGAAGCACGATCCGGCGTCGCGCATACCGCAACCGGGACCAGGCTGCCCGTCAAGGATCTCGTCGAGCTCGCCGCACACGCCACTCCGTGGCTCGAGGTGTTCGCCGATCACACGTCATCGATCCTGTATCTGGGTCGGGGTCGGCGGCTGGCCTCGATCGCTCAGCGGGTCGCCCTCTTCGGTCGCGACCGTGGCTGCACCGCCCCCGGCTGCACCGCCCCGTTCAGTCGTACCCAGGCGCACCACATGCCCGACTGGCAGGACGGCGGGCCCACCGACATCGATCACCTCGGAGGAGCGTGCGGCGGTCACAACCGCCGGGTCGACAAGGCTGCCAGCGGCTGGGAGACCACGATCATCGATGACGGCCCGTACAAAGGCCGGGTGGGCTGGCGGCCCACCGGGTCGAACCAGCCGTGGCAGGTCAACCACACGCATCACCCGGAGCGGATCCTGCGGGAGAGGCCGGGTGACGACCCGCCGCGAGACACTCCGTCGGACCCGCCGGACCCACAGGACCTGACGGCACCAGGGGACTGCGCTACGTCGGAAACGGTCCGCGGCAGACAATCCGGCCCGTCCGGAATCGAGCAGTGGCTCAGGTGCCGCCTGCCCGCGAAGCGGCTGCCCGGCGGTGTGGAACTGCCGGGTGGGGTGGAACTGCCGGGTGGGGTGGAAGTGCGCCGTGGGTGGAACGGGGAGCCACGAATCGAGTGGGAAGCGCCGTTGGCCGAGTGATCGGACCCGACTCCGACCACCCGCTCGGCCGGACGCCCCGAGTTCCTCAGAGCTCCAGCCCGGTCAGCAGCCCCGCCCCGTTCAGATCCCGAGCGCCGTCTTCCATGACACCCGCGATCCGGTGAGGAGTACCGAACGGCGATAGATGCGGCCGGCGAGCCATACGGCGAGGGCGGTCACCACCGTCATCACCAGTAGCGACCCGACTACCTCGAGCCACCCGGCGTACCCGGTCGCGACCCGAACGGGGACGACCGTCGACGAGAACGGCGGAATCCAGGCCAGCACGCGCATCAACGTCGTGTCGGGTGAGTACACCCCGAATATTCCGGCGTACAAGGCTCCCATCGCCACGACCATCAGCGGCCACGACGCGCTGTTGATCTCCTCCTGCCGGGACACCATGGCGCCGGTCGCGGCGTACAGGGCTGCGAAGAACAAGAACCCGAGCAGCAGCCATGCCGCCGATACCCCGACCATCGCGTAGGCGACGCTCGGAATGGTCAGCAGATCGGTCGCGAGCGCGGTGACGAGTCCCGCAGCGGCCAGCACCAGCGTCGACGCGATCTGCACGATCCCGATGCCCAGGATCTTGCCCCACAGCAGCTGGGCCGGTTTCACCGTGGCCAGCAGGAGTTCGACGATGCGCGACACCTTCTCCTCCACCACGCCGACGGCGACCGCCATGCCTCCGCCGAAGATCGTCATGAACATGAGCAGGGATCCGACGTATGCGAGGCCGATGCGCTCGCTCTCGTGCGGTGTGGCGGCCTTCGTCCGTTCCACGGTCACCGTCGAGTTCCGGTGAACGCTCTGCGGGTCGACGCCTGCCTGGGAGAGCGCTCCTGAGACGGCCGACGTGGAGACGCCGCCCTTGATGGCTGCCTCCACCTTCGGGTCGAGCTCGTTCTCGGAGTACACCCGGAAGCCGCCGTCGGGTTGGGCGATGATCGCTGCGGTCACGTCACCGCTCGCCGCGCGTTCGCGGGCATCCGCGTCGTCGGAGAACTCGAGGTCGACGCCGATCTGATCGCCCGTCGCGCCGATGGCGTCCCGGGCCTCGCTGCTGACGCCCTGAACCGCGATCTGCTCGGTGGACGGCCCATCGTCGATCACCAGGGAGGCGACGATGCAGCCACCGATGGCGACGATCAGCATGATCACGTTCGTCACGATGAACGACTTGGTCTTGATCCGCGTGGCGATCTCGCGCGCCGCGACCAGGCGGATCGAAGTCCATGACGAAGCGGGCGGAGTGGTGCTCATGCGGTGCTCACGACCTCTCGGAACATCTCGGTCAGATCAGGGGTCTCGGCCACGAACGTGTGGACCGGCCCGGTGGCGAGCGCGGCCTTCAGCACATGCTGGTCGTCGTACGCGTCGTCCACATACAGCGTGGTGATAGCCGCGTAATCGCCGCGGACCACTCCGGGGAGGCCGTCCGCCCACCCGGCCGGTGCGTTCGGCGCGTCGATGCGGAGCCGCACACCGCCGCGGCTGCGGAGTTCGTCGACGGTGCCGAGGGCGCGCATCTGGCCGCGGTTGATGATGCCGACGCGGTCGCACAGTCGTTGCACCAGGTCGAGCTGGTGACTGGAGAAGACGACCGGCACGTTGTCGTCGGCCTTCTCCCGGATCACCTCGCTCATCACCTCCACTGCGACCGGATCGAGCCCGGAGAAGGGCTCGTCGAGGACGAGGAGGTCCGGGTCGAAGACGAGGGCCGCTGCGAGCTGCACCCGCTGCTGGTTTCCCAGCGACAGGTCGGCGACGTTATCGCCGACTCGGTCGTCGATGCCGAGGCGTTCGGTCCAGTAGGTCATGCGTTCGCGCGCTTGCGATTCCGGCAAGCCGTGGAGCCGGGCCAGGTAGACGAGCTGGTCGCCTACTCTCATCTTCGGGTAGAGGCCGCGCTCCTCGGGCATGTAGCCGACCCGGCGACGGATGTCCGCGTCCACCGGCCGCCCGTTGAAGGAGACCTCGCCGCCGTCCGCAGCGATGACACCGAGGATGATGCGCATCGTCGTCGACTTCCCGGCCCCGTTGGACCCGACGAATCCGAAGACCTCGCCTGGACGGATGGTGAAGCTCACGTCGGTCAGCGCGACGATGTCGCCGAAGTTCTTGTTCAGCCCGAGGACTGCGAGGCCCTCTGCGGCGGGATCGGTCATGCGCGCATCTGCTCCTGGGTGCTCGTGCAGGAAGTGACCTGGGTAAGGGCCTGCGGGTTCGGGTCGGTGGGGTCGGCTTGGGGGTCGGGCCTGCGTTCGGCAGCGATGGGGTTCGGCAGTGAGTCGAGTGCCTCACATTGCACACTAGATGTGAACTCGCCCTCTATCCGGCCTGGCGCTAACAATCCCGCCTCTCTGAGCGACAGACTGGGTAACACAGCAGTCGGGTCTCGGGGAGGGGACAAAATGCAGGCCGATCAACGACGACGCAGGTCGTTGTCGACGTTCGTCCGGTTGTTCGCGGGTCGGCGACGTCCGCCGCAGGCGCTGTCTGCGCAGCGCGAACGCCTCGCAACCAGCGCCGAGGTCATGGCGCTCCGACTCGGACGCTGATCCCGCCGATCTCCACGACGTCGCCCGCGGTCAGTTGAGCGCCGCGCCGCGTCTCGACCTCGCCGTTCACCGACACCAGACCGTCGCTGATCACCATCTTCGCGTCCGCACCCGTATCGATGAGACTCGCCAGCTTCAGGAACTGTCCCAACCGGATGGAACCGTCCTGGATCTCGATTTCGTCCACGGGGACATTGTGCACCGTGTCGGCGCGTCCGACCGATCCTCGCCGGCGTCAGCCCGGGCGCAGTGCCCGTTACGTGCGATTAGCCGACGGAATAGACTGCGTGCATGACCTCGCTGAACTTCACTCCCACCGCAGACCTCGTCGATGAGATCGGTGCCGATGCGCGGAGTTGCGACACCCAGTTCACTCAGTACGGCGGCAACCGCGAGTTCGTCGGAGTGGTCACGACGGTGCGCTGCTTCCAGGACAACGCGCTGCTCAAGTCGATCCTGTCCGAGCCGAACGAGGGCGGTGTGCTCGTCATCGACGGCGACGCCTCGGTTCACACGGCACTCGTCGGCGACATCATCGCCGAACTGGGCCGATCCAACGGCTGGGTGGGCATCATCGCCAACGGCGCCATCCGGGATGCCGCCCCGATCGGCGGCATGTCGATCGGGGTGAAGGCCCTTGGTACCAATCCGCGAAAGTCGAGCAAGACGGGCGCGGGCGAACGCGATGTTCCCGTCGAGCTCGGCGGTGTGACCTTCCAGCCAGGCGACCTCCTCTACTCCGACGACGACGGCATCGTCCTCGTCGAAGCCCGGTCGTGATCGGCTTCATGTGATCACGGCCTGAAGCGTTCTCCCGACCAGCACCCCCGATCCGAACCCCGAGTCACCCAGGAGCAGCAATGCCGAAACCGTCCCCCGCGTACTTCGAGCGACTCGCCGAACTCATCGCCTTCGACGCCGAACGACCCACCAAGCCGGTTCTGGAGGCGTTCAGCGGCGCTGAGATGGCGCAGATCCCCGTCGGCACCGCCGCCGACCTGGACATCGCGGTCGGCCGCGCACGCACGGCGCAGGTCGAGTGGGCCAAGCGCTCTGCGGCCGACCGGGCCAGGATCCTCGGTAAGTTCTCCGAACTGGTGCACGATGCATCCGACGAGTTGATGGACATCGCTCAGGCGGAGACCGGCAAGGCTCGGATCTACGCGCAGGAGGAGGTCATCGACGTCGCCCTCAGCGCGCGGTACTACGCGCAGCAGGGGCCGGGGATGCTCGCCGACCACAGCGTCGCGGGCATTCTCCCGGGCGCGACGGATGTGCGCGTCCGCTACCAGCCGAAGGGCGTCGTCGGCGTCATCAGTCCGTGGAACTACCCGCTCACGCTGGCCGTCTCGGATGCCGTGCCCGCACTGATCGCGGGTAACGCGGTCGTCGTCAAGCCGGACAGCAACACCCCGTACTGCTGCCTCGCGCTCGCCGAACTCCTCTACAAGGCAGGGCTGCCGCGTGAGCTCTTCGCGGTCGTCCCCGGACCGGGTTCCGTTGTCGGTCAGGCTATCGCGGCCCGCGCCGACTACCTGATGTTCACCGGTTCTTCGACCACCGGCGCGACACTCGCCGAGCAGGCGGGCCGTCGACTCATCGGCTTCTCGGCCGAGCTCGGCGGAAAGAACCCGATGATCGTCACCGACGGCGTCAATGTGGACGACGCGGTCGCAGGCGCGGCGCGTGCCTGCTACTCCAACTCGGGTCAGCTGTGCATCTCGATCGAGCGGATCTACGTCGAGCGCGGCGTCGCCGACGAGTTCACCCGGAAGTTCGGCGAGTTCGTCTCGAACATGACGGTCTCGTCGACCTACGACTACAACGCGGACATGGGTTCGCTGGCGTCCGCGCAGCAGGTGGAGGCCGTGCAGGAGCACCTCGACGATGCGGTCGCCAAGGGCGCGACGGTCATCGCGGGTGGCCGTAAGCGCGCCGACCTCGGGCCGTTCTTCTTCGAGCCGACCGTCCTGACCGGTGTCACCGAGGCGATGCTGTGCCACAGCGATGAGACCTTCGGGCCACTCGTCTCGATCTATCCGGTCGACTCGGTGGATGAGGCGATCGAGCGCGCGAACGACACCGAGTACGGGCTCAACGCCAGCGTGTTCGCCGGAAGCAGCGATCAGGCGCAGAAGATCGCCGAGCAGCTGCGCGCGGGAACCGTGAACATCAACGAGGGTTACGCGGCAGCGTGGGCGTCCACGGCGGCGCCGATGGGCGGCATGGGCATCTCCGGCGTGGGACGCAGGCACGGCCAGGAGGGGCTGCTCAAGTACTGCGAGTCGCAGACCATCGCCGCGCAGCGGTTGATCGGGCTCGGCGGCATCAAGGGCGTTCCGCAGAGCGTCTTCCTGAAGGCCGTTCCGATCCTGATGCGCTCGCTGAAGTACCTGCCCGGCCGCTAGCCGCTACTTCGGAACCAGCAGGGCGGCGGCCCCGGGGACCAGGTTGATCCGCATCGGCGGCCGCTGCCACTGGGTGCGCATCACCGAGACCGTCGCCACGACCGGACCGCCGCCGGTGACCACGCTCCTCGACGTGGGCAGGGTCTCCGGGAACTGGGCGGCTTCGTCGTGACCGATCGTCCCCGGCTTGTACATCGGACGCTTCCAGTGCCGGAGATCGACCGTCCCGGACCGTCCGTTCCGCAGATTGCGCCATGCCACCGATACGAAGCGGTAGCCGTACTGGAGGTCCCACGGCTTCACGTTCTCGACCCGGAACGTGACCGCTGCAGGCGGGGCTGGGAGCTGCATGGTGCGCAACGACGGCCACGCGGTGACGTGGGTCTGCTGGAAAGACCCGCCTGCGACTCCGCCGGGACCGGCTTCGATTCCGCCGATCGACGGGATGTGGAAGTCGAGCACGGGCAGGGTGCGGATCGGTGCGGCTCGAGCGACCGACGGTGCCACCGCCGGGACCATCGCCGCTGCGAGGGCCGCCGCCAGCACGGTGCGAGTTCGGGAGAGCTTCACGGTCATCACTCCTTCGTGCGTCTTCCCGCACGTCTGTCGACGGTTGCCATCGTGCACCGATGAGACGGTGCTGATGTGATTATCGACACAGAGCGGCATCGCGTTAGCCGTCGCGATGACGAGCTGACGCAGCTGCTCTGCTGCATTGGAGGATCAGGTGCCCGGAGAGTCGACGCCCATAGCGCCGGATATGAGCCGAGAAGCCGTTGGCCCAGACTCAGACGGGTCGCGACTCAGACGTGGCGCGCCACGTAGCGCGCCGCGCTGTCCGTCATGCCGTTCACCGGGTACAACAGGTGCTGTGCGTTCGGCTGGGCGAGCGACGCGCCGTTGCAGATGTTGTCGCCCTGGGCGCAGTAGTCAGTCGTCTTCCCGCGGTACGCCTTGCCGATCTCGACGCTCGGGGCGCCACCCTGACGGAGGAAGCGATCCGACGGCGGTCCGAACAGGACGACGGCCGAGACGTGCTCGGAGATCGAGTCGGGGAGCGGTGTGGGGAGGTAGGAGCGGTACTCCGAGTACTTGGCCGGGACCGTGTACTCGTCGGCGAGCGTGTACTCGGTCAGCGCGGCGCCCTGCGAGTACCCGCCGAGCACGATGTCGGTGTCAGGGCAGGCGGCCGCGATCTGCTTGGTGCGGGCCTGCTGGTCCTTGACGCCCTGGACGAACTGCTGAGCGAAAGCCAGTTCGTTCCGGAAGTTGGCTGCGGCCCGGTAGTCGACGGCCTCGACGCGGACGGACTTGCCGCGGAGAGTGTTGCGGAGCGACTGCTCGAAGGCGATGCCGGTGAGTCCGAGGGGCGGCGCCGTCTCGACCGTGCCCCGCGCGAACAGCACGTGCACGTCCGCGCACCCGGGGGCGGCAGAGGCAGGAGCCGGGCTGACCGCCGTGAGGCCACCGATGACGGCTACAGCACATGACACGGAGACCAGCAATCGCTTCAGCACGCTCATCATCTTAGACGCAACAACGCCGATCGTGCCCGTTGCGGGCGCGATCGGCGTCGTGTTGTGCACGAAAAGCTGTGCGGTGCTCAGTTCCCGTCCGGATGGACGTTGAGCCGAGCGAGCAGGTCGTTGTCGATCGCCGAGAGCTCGTTGTCGATCGCACGCTGGGCGGACTTGCGCTGCGACGGCGGCATCGTGTCGGCCGCGTCCGCAGCGATCTGCAGGTTGTCCAGGCGACTCGACATGGCGTCGACGAATGCGCGTCCCTCACCGGTCTGCTCGGCGTCGCCGACTCGGGCAGCGGAGTTGCGGGCGGTGGCGATCCGGGCGCGCAGCGATGCGCTCGGTCCGCCGTACTGGTTGAGCACAGAAGCGGGGACACCTGCACGCTTCGCCTTGACCTCGGTGAACTGCGCGCGAGCGGCGACTGCGCCGCGGTACGCGATGGGCACGGCGACCGGCGCGACCATTCGGCCGACGGTCAGGTAGCGCTTCATCTTGGCCGGCGTGAACATGGCGGCCTCGGCGGCCTGCTTGGTCTGCTCGGCGGCCGCCTTCGCGTCGGCCTCGGCGACCTTCTGCTGTGCCTTGGCTGAGGCCTTGGCGTTCTTGCGCGAGGTCTTGTTGGCCGCCTTGTCTCGCTTCTCCGCCGCGCGGAGCTCCTTCTTGCGGACCTTCTGCTCCTGTGCGGACTCGGCCTTCGCCTTGGCCTTGGCGCTCACCTTGATCGCCTTGTGCTCGGCCTTGCGGATCTTCTTCTCCGCCTTGCGACCGTTCAGCTTGGCGTTCGCAAACGACAGCACTCCCATGTCGGCCTCTCCGTCGGAATATCGACACCTGCAAATGACTGTCTCCAGCTTTGCATAGTCTCGTGGGGTAGTGAATCACTCGGTCCGGCGTGGACCGATCATGTTCAAGCTAGAGGAGTGGGGAAGCCGGTGGGGAGTTCTGCGGTTCTGGGTGCGCGGAACCTCACGGGGTGCGAGCACCGGCTCGCGCTCGATTTCACGGTGCAGGGCGACGCTGCGGCGTCGGACGTGTCGCCCGAGGCGCGACGGCGGATCGAGGCCGCGCAGCTGCACCGCGACGAGGTCATCGCCCTGCTGCACGGCCTGCAGAGCGACAAGGATCCGTCGACGATCGTCACCGTCGACGACGGCGATCATCGGAGCCGGGTCGCTGAGACGCGTGCCGCAGTGGAATCCGGGGCCGAGTGGATCTTCCGGGCCGCACTACCGACGGATCGTGTTCGCGGGCGGCGCGGACACGCGGAGGCTCTGGTCCGGGTCGGCGGCGGATACCTGCCGATCATCATCGTGAATCATCGGGTCAGCACCCCGTCGAACCCGAAGCGGCCCACTGACGCCCCGCCTCCGTCGTTGCTCACCAGCCCGCTGTGGGACTGGCGACCCGAGCTGGATGCGACGCGTTCGGTCCGGTCGCAGCGGCGCGACCTGATGCGACTGGCGCAGGTGGCTGCGATGCTGGCCGACCTTGGATGGGCGCCTGCCGCCGATCCTGAACGGGCGCACGAGGTCTGGGGTGGGATCATCGGACTGGACGCCGACTGCATCGTCGCGGCCTGCCTTACCGACGTGCTCGCGGAGTACGAGCAGATCTTCGCCCGGAGACAGGCGATCGTCGACGGGACGATCACCACTGAACCGCGCCGGATCGGCGAATGCCGCAGCTGCCAGTGGTGGCCCCGCTGCGAGCAGGAGCTCGTCGAACGCCGCGACGTGAGTCTGGTGGTGGGAGGCAGCCAGACCCTGGTGCTGCGCGCGGCGGGAATCGCCACGGTCGACGCGCTGGCCGACTACCGCGGCGCCCCTCCGGAGGACTGGCCGGGCGCGGCTCAGTTCGGTGACGCGATCATCTCCGCGCGTTGCTGGGTGGACGGGATTCCGCTGGTCCGTCGCGTGTCGCGACCCACCGTGCAACGGGCCGACATCGAGGTCGACATCGACATGGAGAGCTACTCCGAGCGCGGTGCCTACATGTGGGGGACCCTGCTCACCGATACGACGGATCCGGACCGTCCGGTGCGGTACCGGCCGTTCGTCACCTGGGATCCGCTGCCGACTCAGGACGAGGGCAGATCGTTCGCCGAGTTCTGGGCGTGGCTGACCGCCGAGCGCGAGGCGGCGCATTCGGCGGGTAAGACCTTCGCCGCGTACTGCTATTCGCAGCAGGCCGAGAACCGGTGGCTGCGTGGCAGTGCCGACCGCTTTCACCCGGATGTGCCGGGGGTGCCCGCACGCGCCGAGGTCGACGCCTTCATCGGGTCAGGCGAGTGGGTGGACATCTTCGAGGCGGTGGGACGCAACTTCGTCTGCCCGCGCGGAAAGGGACTCAAACGAGTGGCGCCCGTCGCCGGCTTCCACTGGCGTGACGACGAAGCCGGCGGCGAGGCGTCGATGGAGTGGTACTCGGCCGCTGTCGGACTCGACGGTGGACCGACCGACGAATCCCAACGCGAGCGCCTGTGCGTCTACAACGAAGACGACGTTCGGGCGACCAAGGCGCTGCGCGAGTGGATCTCGTCGGATGCCGTGCTGGAACTGCCACTCGCCCAGGAGATGCTGGGCGAGTAGCAGGCCGGCTGGATCAGCGCGGCGCCATCCGCAGCGCGCCGTCCATGCGGAAGGTCTCACCGTTCAGGTAGTCGTGGCTCACGATGAACGCGGCCAGATCGGCGTACTCGGACGGCTCGCCGAGACGCTGCGGGAACGGGATCCCCGATTCGAGGGTCTTCTTGAACTCATCGGTGACGCCCGCGAGCATCGGCGTGTTGATGGTTCCCGGCGCGATCGTGTTGACGCGGATTCCCGCACGGGCCAGGTCGCGTGCCGCCGAGATGGTCATCGCATGGACGCCGCCCTTCGAGGCGGTGTAGGCGATCTGACCGATCTGTCCCTCGAATGCGGCGACCGATGCGGTGTTGATGATCGCACCGCGGGCGTTGTCGTCGTTGACCGCGGACTCGGTCTGAATCCGGTTGGCGGCCAAGCGCATCACGTTGAACGTGCCCACCAGGTTGATCTCGATGACCTTGCGGAACAGTTCCAGATCGTGCGGGCCCTCCTTGCCGAGGATGCGCGACGCCCAGCCGACGCCCGCGCAGTTGACGGCGACGCGAAGCGGGAGACCCGATTCGGCGATCGTGTCGATGACCGCCTGAACCTCGGTCTCGCTGGTGACGTCGGCAGCGACGAGATGGACTCCGTCCACCTTGTCGGCCTTGTCGATCGACGGCTGCAGATCGATGCCGAAGACCGTTGCACCTTCGCCGGCGAAACGCTTGGCGGTTGCCGCACCGAGTCCGGAGGCGGCGCCGGTGACGATGACGGCGGTACCGGTGACGTCCATGAGGTGAGTCCTTCCAGAAGACGAGCCCGTGAGGGCCGAACGGTCGTGACTTTAACGGAGACGATGATTCCGTGTGACAGCTGCGGCGTCCGTCATGCAGTCCGTTCTGGGGTGCGGGGCGGGGATGCGGCCGAAACCCTCACCCGTTGAGCGACTCGTGCGCGATCGTCTCGGACGACTCGCCTCGCACCGCGTTCTCGGCCGTGCGGCGCCGCCACGTCCGGGCGATGAGCAGGCCGCCGATCACGGAGATGGCGATGACGGCGACGATCGTCGAGACGAAGACGACGGTCGACGATCCGATCAGTCCCTCAATCAGCAACCAGGCGGCGAAGACAAAGAAGAGCGCGGCCGCGGCGAGCGCGATCGTACGTTCGGGGAGGTGACGGCCGAGAACGCGTCCGACCACGATGGCGAGGGCATCGGCGGCCACCATGCCCACCGTCGAACCGATCCACACGCCGAGCCAGTCCCGGTCGGTGGCCAGCGCGATGGTCGCCAGCATCGTCTTGTCGCCCAACTCGGCCAGGATGAACGCGGACATGACGGCGAGGAAGACCGAGCGGCCGGCGCGGCCCGCCCGAGACGCCTCGTCGTCGTCCAACTCGTCTCCGCGCAATGTCCACAGGCCGAAGACCAGCATGGACAGTCCGCCCGCGATCGTCATGAACTCCGTCGGGATGGACATGCCGAGGAAGTGGCCGAAGAACACCGAGGCCGCGTGCACGAGCGTGGTCGCGGTCAAGATGGCGGTGAGGACCACCCACCAGCGGTAGCGCAGGGCGAAGGTCATCGCCATCAGCTGGGACTTGTCTCCCAGTTCGGCGACGAAGATGACGGCGAAACTCAACGCCAAGGCGGCTGACACGACTCGAGCCTAGAGCGGGCTGCTTCCCGCATTCAACACTCGTATCGTCCCGGAAATCGCTGGTCGGGACGCCGTAACGGCTGATTCGGGATCCCTCAACCGCGGGTGCGGCGCACCGTCCGAACGATCGACGTGGCGACTGGCAGGCACAATGGATCCGTGACATCCCCCGCAGTTGACCGTCCAAGCGCGCCGTCCGGGCCGCTGCGGCCGATCGAGATCGCCTCCATCGCGATCTTCTCCGCTCTCACGGTTGTGCCTGCCGTGATCGTCGCGGTGGTGCCGATGGCCGCCGCACTCGGATTCCTGACGCCGGTACCGATCGCGCTCCTCGCCGCCCGTACCCGGCCGCGTGCCGTGATCGCCGCGATCGTCACGACCATCGCCGTCACCTTCGCGGTAGCCGGCCTCGGCACGGCGATCGGCGTCGCGATCACCGCGATCATCGGCGCCATCGTCGGCGAGGTCCGCAGGCGCGGCGGCGGCATGGCGATCCTGACGCTGGTCTCGCTCCTCGCGGCCCCGCTGCTCGCAGGGGTGACGGTGCTCCTCATGTGGATCCTGGCGCCCTTGCGCGAGCTCGCACTCCAAGTCCTCGACAACGTGCTGACCGGCTTGGCGAAGACCGTGCGTGTGGTCGGGCTCGAATCCGTCGGAACAGGTATCGAGAGCTTCTCAAAGAACGTCGTCGACAACTGGTGGCTGTGGATGTGGATCCCGGGTGCGCTCGGCACCTTCGCGACGCTGGTGGTCGCCGGCTGGATGCTCGGCAAGGTGCTCGATCGGCTCGCCGACGTGAAACTCGACGACACCCTCGAAGCTGCGGTGCCGGGCACCGGCGGTTCACCGGGCCCCCTCCCGTTACGCGCGGTCGGTGTCGGATATCGCTATCCGCGCACCGCGCGCGATGTGCTGAGCGGTATCGACTTCGCGTTGACGTCGGGTGAGTTCGTCGCGATCGTCGGGGCGAACGGCTCCGGGAAGTCGACGCTGTCGAAGATCCTCGCGGGTGTGGATCCCACCGTCGGCATCGTCGACCGGCCCGGTGATCCCGGTCTCGGGCAACGCGGCGGAACTGCGCTCGTCCTGCAGCGTCCCGAAGCGCAGATGCTCGGCTCGCGCGTCGCAGACGATCTTGTCTGGGGCCTGCCCGACGACGCGGCTGTCGACATCGAAGGGCTGCTCACCGAGGTGGGGCTCGACGGACTCGCCGACCGGGACACCTCCGACTTGTCGGGCGGCCAACAGCAGCGTCTGGCGGTCGCGGCGGCCCTCGCGCGCGGGCCGCGGCTGCTGATCGCGGACGAGGTGACCTCGATGGTCGACCCGGAGGGGCGCGCCGACCTGATCCGGGTACTCGCCGAGCTCCCTCGTCGCTACGGGATCACGGTCGTCCTCATCACCCACCGGGACTCCGAGGCACGCGCCGCCGATCGGGTCATCCACCTCCAGGAGGGACGCATCGTCGCGCACCACCCGGAGTGGATGCGGCCCGAGGCGTCGTCGCCGGTGCTGCCGACGGCTCCGTCGGGCGGCGATCCGCTGCTCGTCGTGGACCGCGTCGCGCACATGTACCTGAAGGGGTCGCCGTGGGAGGTCACCGCGTTGCACAGCGTGAACCTACGGGTGGACCGCGGTGACGGGGTGCTTATCGTCGGCGGCAACGGGTCGGGCAAGTCGACGCTCGCCTGGATTCTCGCCGGCCTGACCAACCCGACGACCGGCCGCGTGATGGTGGGCGGGGACTCGATCGGTGACGCCGTCGGCCGAGTCGGCCTGGGATTTCAGCACGCTCGCCTGCAGTTGCAGAAGGTGACGGTCGGCGACGAGATCATGGCCGTCGGCGGTGAGAGCATCGGCAGCGCCGAAGTGGGCCGCGTCCTCGACCTGGTGTCGCTGCCGCGCGAGTTCGCGGCGAAGCGCGTCGATTCACTGTCGGGAGGCCAGATGCGCCGGGTGGTTCTCGCGTCCCTCATCGCGTCCGATCCCGATGTCCTCGTTCTCGACGAGCCGCTCGCGGGCCTCGACCCGCAAGCCCGCGAAGAGGTGCTCGCCGTGCTGGCGTCGCTGCGCGAGGGTGGGGCGACGATCGTCATCATCTCTCACGATCTCGAGTCGCTCGACCGCGTGTGCAATCGGCGGGTGGAACTCGTGGCAGGCGTTCTGGAAGGCGGTGCATGATGCAGATCCCGATGTTGCGTCAGATCCCCGGTGATTCTCCGGTCCACCGTCTGTGGGCGGGTACCAAGCTGGTGATCGTCTTCGTGCTCGGTCTGATGACCTGGATCCTGCCGTCGTGGCCCGCTCTGGGA
Organism: Gordonia zhaorongruii; assembly: GCF_007559005.1. Lineage (GTDB taxonomy): Bacteria > Actinomycetota > Actinomycetes > Mycobacteriales > Mycobacteriaceae > Gordonia > Gordonia zhaorongruii. The sequence goes on from NZ_CP041763.1 coordinate 96,286, forward strand.
TTCGTCGCCGTGTGCCTGATCGCATTCGCCGTGATCGCCGGTATCCCGGTGGGCGCGCTGCCGCGTCCTCCCTGGTGGTTCTGGGCGCTGATCAGCGTCAGCGTCGTGTGGTCGTGGATCGCGCGAGGTAACGACGGCGGCCTCCTGGCGTTGCGTGCGGTCCTGCTCGGTCTGATCGTGCTCGCCATGTCGGTGCTGGTCATCTGGACGACGCCGGTCGCCGAGCTGGCGCCTGCCGTCGCCGTGCTGATGGCTCCGCTGCGGCTGCTGAGGTTTCCGGTCGACGAGTGGGCGGTCACCATAGCCCTCTCGTTGCGCGGCCTGCCGATGCTGATCGAGGAGATGCGTCTGCTCTGGGCGGCCCACAAGCTGCGGCCCAAATCCGGTGGCGACTCCGGACATCCGTCCGCTGAACTGGGAATCCTCGACATCATCGTGGCCGCGATGTCGTCGGCGATGAGGCGCAGCGCGGAGATGGCCGAGGCCATCACCGCCCGTGGCGGCACGGGCCGTCTCACGGCGTACCCGTCTCGCCCCGGGCGTATCGACGTGATCGTCCTGACCGTGTTCCTCATCCTGTGCGCCGGCGCGGCGACGGCCGGAGTCATCTACCTGTAGGGGGCGCGTCTCCGCCGTAACCTGACACGGACGCACGACTGGAGGAGTAGCCGATGACCACCTACACCTATTACACGGCGTCGACGCTCGATGGGTTTCTCGCCGACGACAACGATTCGCTGGACTGGCTGCTGACGCAGCCGATCGACGACGATGGCCCGTTCAGCATCGACGATCTGATGGCGTCCACCGGCGCGATCGTCATGGGCCGCACGACGTATCAGTGGGTGGTCGACCACCTGGCGCGCACCGGCGAAGCGTGGCCCTATGCCGCCTATCCGACATTCCTCTTCACACACGACGACGGTGCCGACGTCGTGGACGAGTCGATCACCGTGGTCTCCGGGTCGCCCGCAGAGCATCGCGAGCAACTGGAAGCTGCAGCCCGCGACAGGGGAGTCTGGGTGGTGGGCGGCGGCGACCTGGCTGCCCAGTTCGCCGAATCGGCGATGCTCGACGAGTTGATCGTCTCGTTCGCGCCCGCGGCCGTCGGCTCCGGTCGGCCGCTCTTTCCGCGGGCCTTCGATTTCCAACTCCTCGAAACCGCGCGCAACAAGGCGTTCATGATCGGCCGGTACCGGGTGATCGGCGCGCGGGGTTGATGCGGCACCGAGCAGTTCTCGTCTCAGTGGTACCTGTGCGCGTCGGCATCGACCGTGAGACCGTTGCCGACCGCTACCGGTACCACTGAGACGTCGGCCGCCCATTGAGATCTGCCAGCGGGAGACCTGTCAGCGAGAGACCTGTCAGCGAGAGACCTGTCAGCGGGAGATCTGCCAGAGGGCTCGGAAGTCGCTGCTGCACGGTGCGGCGGATTCTCGCGTGGCTCTGCGTGCTGGCCTTCGTCGCGTGGATGGGGTTCGTCGGAGTGCGGATGGTGCAGAGCATCGTGCGAGCGGCGGATGCCTGCCCGACCGCACTGGACTACGCCGCGGGTTACGGCCTGCGGCTCAGTGACCGCGACGCGGTGGTCTCCTGCGAGTGGCAGGACGTTCCCCGGGATCCATCGGCGACGATCATGGTGCGTGCGTCCTCACCCGCAGCCCGGACTGCGCTGATTCGGAGATCCGGCGCGCACGAACGCGTGACGACGTCGGACGTCCGAGTGAACGGAGCGTGGACCACGCGGACGCACCGGCCGAACCTCGAACGGAGCAGGCAGGTGTTCTACGCCGAAGACGATTATCTTCGGATCAGCTACGACCCGAAGATCGAAGGCGGTCTGCTGCTGCAGGTGCACGTGCTGCAGACCTGAGGTGCGGCAGGTTTGGAATGCGAACGGCGGCCGCCCTTTCGGGCGACCGCCGTCGGCGTTGTACGTGATCCGAGCTGATCAGGCCGGGACGACCAGACCCGAACCCTGGGTCTTGGCGCGGGCGAAACGCTCGCCGGCGTCGTCCCAGTTCACGACGTTCCACCAAGCCTTGACGTAGTCGGGCTTGACGTTCTGGTAGTCGAGGTAGAAGGCGTGCTCCCACATATCGAGCATGACGACCGGGATCAGGGCGGCGGAGGTGTTGCCGCTCTGGTCGGTCAGCTGCTGGATGACCAGGCGTCCACCGATGGTGTCGTAGCCGAGGAGCGCCCAGCCGCTGCCCTGCAGGGTGGTGGCGGCTGCGGTGAAGTGCGCCTTGAACTTCTCGAAGCTGCCGAAGTCGGTGCCGATCTGCTCTGCGAGATCGCCGGTCGGCTCGCCGCCGCCGTTGGGGGAGAGGTTCTTCCAGAAGATCGAGTGGTTGGTGTGACCACCGAGGTGGAACGACAGGTTGGCGGAGAGTCCGAAGACCTTGCCTGCGATGCTGTCGTCGTCGCGGGCCTCGGCCAGCTTCTCGAGAGCGGTGTTCGCGCCCTTGACGTAGGTCGCGTGGTGCTTGCTGTGGTGCAGCTCCATGATCTTGCCGGAGATGTGCGGCTCCAGAGCGCCGTAGTCGTAATCGAGCTCGGGCAGCGTGTATTCAGCCACGATGTTCCTCTCTAGAAATATCGGAAAAGATCCGTACTGGGTGCAATAAACAACCCTTCCCCAAGGGTATGTCTATTGCAACAGATCTGCTCACGGATCTGTTCCAGCAGCGTCTCTGCCACCGTCGACGGCCGGATCGGCGCCTGTGGCCGCGACGGATCCCGCATGCGGTCGGCGGAACACTATTCGGTCGATGAGACGTAGCCTGGATGCATGAGCATTTTCGATCGTCTCCTCGCCGCCGCCGATGTGAAGCGTGTGATGGTGTCGCGTGATGCGGCGCTCCCCGGACGCGGCGAGCCGCTTCCGCTCGCGGAGGAGAACCTCGTGCTGCATCGACCGATGCGCGGTGCGCCCGATGCATCCGGTGGGTACGGGCCCGCCGGCATCGGCGACTGGGGTCCAGAGCTGCAGACCGTCGTGTTCGCGGCCGGTTGCTTCTGGGGTGTCGAGGAGATCTTCTGGCAGGAGCCCGGCGTGCACACGACGGCAGTCGGCTATGCAGGCGGTTACACACCGAACGCGACCTACGACGAGGTCTGCACCGGGCAGACCGGGCACACCGAGTCGGTCCTCGTCGTCTTCGATCCGCAGCGAACCAGCCTGCAGCACCTCATCGAGGTGTTCTTCACGGCGCACGACCCGACCCAGGAGATGCGCCAGGGCAACGACGTCGGGACCCAGTACCGTTCCGCGGTCTACACATTCGACGACGAAGCAGCCGAGCTGGCAGCCGCCGCTGCCCAACGGTTCGCCCCGACGCTTGTCGAAGCCGGGTACGGACCGATCACGACCGAGATCTCGCGGATGAGCGATGCCGGTGACGGGGGCTTCTACTACGCGGAGCCGATTCACCAGCAGTACCTCGCGAAGAACCCGAACGGCTACCGCTGCCACGTGAGTACCGGTCTGAAGTTTCCTGCGGCCTGATGCCTCGCAGTCTCACCCTCGAGCAGTGGAATCGCACTCTGCTCGGGCGGCAGCACCTGCTCGAACGAGTGGATGACGACGCGATCGAAGTGATCGACCGGGTGGTGGGGCTGCAGTCACAGGATCCGCAGGCGGCCTTCTACGGACTCGCGTGTCGGGTGTCCGACTTCGATCCCGCGGAACTGGACGGCCTGCTCATCGATCGCGAAGTGGTCCGCATGACGCTGCAGCGCGGCACCGTGTTCGCGATGGACGCGCTCGACGCGCGCTGGATCCGGGCGCTCGTGCAACCGATGATCGACGCGGCGGTGCGCAGCAGTCATGCGCGGGAACTGCATGGTGTCAGCGTCGAGGAGTTGACTGCGTGCGCAGCGGAGATGTTCGCCGCCACCGACGGCCCGATCACGGCACCGCGATTACGGTCGCGCCTTGCCGAGGAATGGCCGCAAGAGCCGCCTGCCGCGATGGCCGCGATCGCACGTGCGACATCAGAACTGGTGCAGGTGCCGCCGCGCGGACTCTGGCAGCAGAGCGGCGGCCCCGCCTATCGGCTGCTCGATGACTGGATCGGTGCGGGTGAGCCCGCCGTCACGGGAGACGAGGCGGCCGCTGATCTCATCCGGATGTATCTGCGCGGGTTCGGTCCGGCGTCGGTATCCGCCGTGCAGACATGGTCCGGGCTCACCGGTTTGGGACCGATCATGGCTGCGATGGAATCCGACTGGGAGCTGTGCCTGCTCACCGGGCCGGAAGGAGAGAAGCTCTACGACCTCGAGGGGCTGCCCATCGCGACCGGCGACGAGCCCGCTCCAGTCCGCTGCGTGGCCCCGTACGACAATCTGCTCGTCGCCAACGCCGACCGCATCCGCGTCGCCGATCCCGATCTGTACTCGGCGCTGTCCACGCGAAACGGTCAGTTTCCCGGATTCGTTCTGGTGGACGGCAGACTCGCGGCGACGTGGAAGCCGGCGAAGGACGGCATCACACTGACCGAGCTCCGCGACCTGAATCCGCGTGAGCGCGACGACGTGGAACGCGAGGTCGCGCTCCTGCAGGAGATGCGCGGGTGACCGTCAGGCCCCGGTGCGCGGGTTGCGTGCCGAGATGAAGTAGCGCCGACCGGTCGGGTCGGCCATCACCACGTGGTCGGCGAAACGCTCGGTCACCACGGCGCCCCAGTCCTCGTGGCGTTCGACCTCCTCCGGAAGACTCGTCGTCGCGACGTCGAGGTAGCCCCCGAAGCGGTTCGCCTCGGAGGTGCGCAGAAGCACCACCTGCAGCGACAAGCTCTGATCACGTGACAACGCCTTCCGGTCGATATCGCCGGTGGCGGGCGTGGGCTGCCCGGTGAGGGCGGCCCAGAATGCGACCTCGGTGTCGAAGGACTCGTCCGGGATACCGAAGCAGATCTGATCGATGATGCTGATCGTGCCGCCCGGCCACCGGATGGGGCGTGCGCGATCAGCCTCCCCGGTCCACGGGACGAGGCAGAACGCTCCTCCCGCAGGTGAACTCAGCACGCGGTGGGTGCTGTAGTCGGCGAGGAGTCTCGCGCCCAGTGCCTCCGCTTCGAGCGAGGCCTGAGCGGGATCGTCGACATGGATGTCGAGATGGGTGCCGCCGGGACCGTCGTCGATCCGCTGGACGCGAAGGTGCGCATCGCCGTTGAACGGGTCGAGTGAGGCGAACTCCTTCTGCGGCCCTCGCGGTGGGGAGACGGTGCTTCCCGATATCGCTCGCCAGAAGGTGACCTCGGGGCCGAAATCTGCGGCCGGGAAGTCGAGATAGGCAGTCAACCAACGCACGTGCACACGTCGATTCTAGTGGCCCGGACGGTCGCCGCGCCGCCTCCTTCGCGCAACTCCGAAGTTGTTGTTGAGGGTTTGTGCGGCGTGTTATCCCCAACTTGTCCACAGGTGTGGGTGTGGATAACTCGGGTGAAATCTACGCGTCGGTAACGTGCCCGGGAGGTGGTTTTCGAGCGAATCGGACACGAAAACGAGACTCACGCCACACGAATAGGCGTATTTACCTCGCTCTATCCACAATTCCACAGGGTTATGCACAGGCTGATTCGAACTGCCGCTCGTGTTCTTGTCAACAGTTCGAGGGACAGTGACGACTGTTTGTGGATAGCTATATGCAGGTATGCATAGTTGCGCCGTTTGTCTGTGCATGGATCGTGTTACTGGCAGTGACGAATCCGCGTCGGGTCGCGACGCGAGCATCGCCGTATTTCCGCCGGGCGTCAGGCCGCATTTCCGCCGGGTGTCAGGCCGTATCCGGTCGCGGGCGACGCCACGCGTTGCCGTCCCGTGTGGAAATATGGATGGTGTGAGCATGGGAGATATCGAAACGGTGGCCGTCACCGACCTTCCCGACGACTTCACCGAGGTCAGCGACCGGACCCTTCTCGACGTCCGCGAGGACTACGAGTGGGCGGAAGCCCACGTTCGGGGTGCGGTGCACATTCCGCTCGACGAGGTGCCGGCCCGAATCGATGAGATCGATCTGGACGCCGACCTCCTCGTGGTCTGCCGCACGAGCGGGCGGTCGTACCGGCTCATGGAGTACCTCCTCATGCGCGGCATCGACGGGACGGTCGTGTCCGGCGGCATGGTCGCCTGGCAGAGCGCGGGCAAGCCCGTGGAGACGGGCCCCGCAGAATCCGGCCCCGCAGAATCCGGCCCCGTAGAGTCCGGCCCCGTAGAGTCGGGCCCCGCCGAGTTTGGCCCCGCTGCGACCGGACCAGCCGGTCCGGATACTGATTCCGGGGCATCGAGTTGAATCTGGATGCCTGCCCGTCGTGCCGGATCCAGGCGCCTCACCGGGAGGGTCGCACGGTGTGTCCGCGGTGCGGTGGGCCGCTGCTGCACACCGACGAACAGGGTGCCGTCGAGGCCATGCGCAGGCTCGCCGCGCCGGGTCCCGGTCAGCCGCCAGTCCCGGGTCCACCGCAACCGGATCCTGCTCACCAGCGTCCGGTTCAGCAGCAGCCGGCGCCACCACAGCAACCGGCCCCGTCACCGGCCCAGTCGCCGGGACCGCGACCGCAACAGCAGCCGGCCCAGCAGCAGCCCACCCACCAGCAGTCCGCCCAGCAGCGACCGCAGGGCCGTTCGGGGCCGACCGCGCGTGGACCCCGTCCGCCACTGCGATGGATCGCGCATCGGCCGCGAACGGCGATGCCGTCACCGCCGCGTCCTCGTCGGCGCCGGCTCGCGCCGACCCCGTCGTACGCGTCGGTGCCGGGCTGGGGGCTGATCGAGCCACCGCGCGAAGAAGACGCGGCGACCGATCCGGTGGCGGAATCCACCGATGCGCTCACTCGGGCCATGTGGCTGGTCGCGGTCGTGCTCGCTGCCGCGTCTGCGGTCCACGTCGTGCGGTACGTGATCGCGGTGATCAACCGGTCCCGACCGATCCCGGTCTGGATCGACTGGCTCAGCAGTATCGCGGTGCTCGTCTTCGGGCTGATGGCGCTGGTCGGCGTGGTGGTCGCAACGGTGAGCTTCGGTCGCTGGGTGCGCGAGATCCGCACGCGGTCGTTCGAATCGGCCGGGTTCACCGATCCGCGGCGACGGATCGTCGTGCTGGCGTTGTCGGTCATCCCGTTGGTCAACGTGATCGGGGCGCCGTGGCTGCTGCACGAGGCGGCGGTCGTCGATCGGATCGGTGACGGCGGCCGTCGGTTCCGCGTCGGAATCCGGCTGGCGGCGGCCTGGGCGATCGTGAACGCCGTCGCACTGCTCGCCTTCGCCTACCGGATCGCCGCCTGGACGACGGATTCGCTGCAGACCGATGCGGACGCGCTCGCGCTCGTCGCCGGGTCGCTCGCGGTGTCCGCGCTCTTCGCGTGGTGGGCCGTTCCCCGCGTCGAACGCCTCGCCGGGTTCGCCGAAGACACCGACATCTCCGAACCTCGACGACTGGTGGCCGCATGATGAGTTCCAAAGGAGTGTCCCGGTCGGGGAAGCCCGCGGTGGTCGCGCATCGCGGTGCATCGGGGCAGGTCGCCGAGCACACCCTCGCTGCCTACGAACTGGCGCTCGACCAAGGGGCCGACGGCCTCGAATGCGATGTCCGGCTGACCGCCGACCATGAGCTGGTGTGCATTCACGACCGCACCATCGAACGTACCTCGGACGGAATCGGTGCGGTCAGTGAGATGACGCTCGCCGAACTCCGTGAGCACGACTTCGGGTCATGGCACAGCGGTGCGCCCGCCCGCGTGCTGACGCTTCGCGAGTTGTTGACGCTGACCCTCGACTGGCGTCGTCCGGTCCGGCTGTTCATCGAGACCAAGCACCCTGTTCGGTACGGAAGCCTCGTCGAGACGCGCCTGCTCGAGACTCTTCAGGAGTTCGGGGTGGCCACGCCGCCGTCGGCGGACCACAGTCGGGCCGTCGTCATCTCCTTCTCGTCTGCGGGAGTGTGGCGGATCCGGCGCAGCGCGCCGATGCTGCCGACGATCCTGCTCGGGGACACTGCCCGCATCATCGGCGGAACGGCGGCCACCGCGGTCGGCGCGACCGGTGTCGGACCGTCGGTGGAGACCCTCCGCATGCACCCGGAACTCGTCGATCGCGCCGCGGCAGCGGGCCGGGTGACGTACTGCTGGACCGTCGATGAGCAGCCCGATGTCCAGCTGTGCGCAGATCTCGGTGTCCGCTGGGTCGCCACCAACCACCCCGCCCGCGTACGCGACTGGCTCGTGACCGTCGACTGACCGCCCGCCTCGCGGACGCGGATGACATATTGGACACATGGGTAAGAAGAGCAAGCGCGGCAGTGGTCCGCGCCCCGGAAGCAATCGAGCAGAGCGAGTAGCCGCGCGAAAGGCCCGGCAGGCCGCTTCACTGGCCGCTCCGCAGCGCCCGTTCGAGGGGCTGGCGGCCGAATGCGATCTGGTCGCCATGCGGTCGTTCATCGCGTCGGCGACGGCTCAGGTCCCGTTCGCCGCCGGATTCGATGCCGCGCACACCGCCGACTTCGCAACGGTACTGGCAGGGGCGGTGTTCGCTCAGGTCCGCGAGAGCGACGCCGCGGTGTTCGGTGAGATCGGCGCGGAAGCCGGAACCGACGGCACGGTGGTCCGCGGACTCGCCGCGCTCCAGACCGACCCGGAACCCGCGGACCTGCCCGCTTCGCTTGCGGCAGCGTTGTCGTGGGCGGCGAACGCGAAGGTCGGAGACGACTACGAGGGCACGCCGGTCGACCTCGCGCTCACCGACATCATCGATCCGGCCAGCCCGCTCGAGGTGGTGGTCCACGAGAACTTCGATTGGTGGTTCGCCGATGACGACGCCGTCGCACCCGAGATCTCGGCGATGCTCGAACGCGCCAATGCGACCATCATGCCGACCGCTCGTCTCAAGCCCAGCAGCGGCGTGGGGGCTCCGTGGTGGGTCGACGCGGGCGAGAAGGCCCATCTGCGCTGGGTGCGCCCCGAGAACGAGGACGAGCTGATGAACGCGCTCTCCCGGGTCCATGCCGAGGGCGCGCTCACGATGGGTGACGGCACACGCTTCGCAGGTTCGTTCCGCACCCACGGCGTCGTGGTCCCGGTCTTCGATCTCGATCCCGAAGCGCACCACGAGGAGTGGTACGAGGGCCTCGACGCACTCGACAAGGCACTCACCGAAGCGCTCGCCGATACCTCGGATCTCACTGCTGCCCAGCGCAGTTCGCGTGCAGGCATCATCGCTCGTCAGGTGACTCTGCGGTAGTGACCGTGCGCGCTGCGGGGTGAGGCACGGCCGATGCTCACGGCGTTCGCAGCGTCGATGCTCGATCGGCGAGTCAGAGGGAGACGCGTCCTCCCCGGTAGCGGTTACGAGCTTCCGAGGGACGATCCGCCGGAGCCGCTGAGCAGTTCGTCGGGAACGGTCTGGCCCTTGCTGACGTATTGGAAGAACTGCTCGGTCGACGGGCCGGGGATCAACGACTCGCCGTCGCCGGTGTACTCGTCGCCGTCCGCGGGAACCGTGGTGGTCACCGGGTCGCGCAGCCGGAACGCCAACCAGGCCAGGTGCCAGACGTGATCGCCTTCGTCGACGGTGAACGAGTCGGTGGCGCCGTTGATGAACGGAAAGACGCGGAATGGGTTCAGCAGGGTGCTCGGACTCGTGGCCTTGGACATCAGTGCCGAGAAGAACTTCCGCTGGTTGACCACTCGCTCCAGGTCGGCGTTCGGGAACGCACGCGTGCGCACCAGACCGAGCGCTTGTGCGCCGTCGAGCTCCTGGCAGCCGGCCTTCAGGCGCAGACCCGCCTTCGGATCGCGGATACCGTGGTCGAGGCACATCGTGACGCCGCCGACCGAGTCGACTAGTCGGTCGAAGCCGCCGAAACCGATCTCCGCGTAGTGATCGATGTGCACGCCGCTGAACTGTTCGACGGTCTGCACCAGCAGTTTCGCGCCGCCGCTGTTGAACGCCGAGTTGATCTTGTGGCTGCCCTGCCCGGGGATCGGGACGTACATGTCGCGGGGAATGCTGATGAGCATCGGCTTCCCGGACGTCGGGATGTGCGCGAGCATGATCGTGTCGGTGCGGGATCCGTCGCTGTCGCCGGTGGCCAGCTTGTCCTTGTCCTCCTGACTCAAGTCGGCGCGGGAGTCGGTGCCGACCACGAGCCACGTGGTGCCCGGGGTGTTGCCGATGCGTCCCGAGTAGTCACTCAGGGCGTCGACCCGATGGAGGGTCGTGTCGTAGTAGAGAAGGAGCCCGACCGGCGCCAGGACCAGCAGGAGCAGGATCACCAGGGCGATCCGCAGATACCGGCGGGGCCGACGCCGAGGGCGCTTGCCCTTCGGCGGGACCGGGCCGGGTCGGCGCGCGGAGCGCCGGGGATCCGGTCGACGCGCAGGCGGAGCACCGGGCCGGTCAGCGGCTCGACGGCGGGCATCACGATCCCGATCCCGTGCCGCAGGCGACTGGAACTGCTGAGGGTGGCCCCTCGGGCGGTCGGCCGCCGGCGGAAGCGGCTGCGGGTCCTGCCGGGGCGCGTAGTCGGGCTGTCCGGGCGCCGGTCCGGGCGCGGCGGGTCGGCGTCGGGGAGGGGGACCCGGAGGCTGGGACCAGGCGCGCGGGGGTCCGGGCTGCGACCCCGCGGGCGGCACCGCGCGTGTCCGGTCCTGTGGTGCTCCACCGGGAGGCGGCGGTCCCGCCGGGCGCGCGGGACGACGAGGCGGCCCCGGCGGCGGCCCGGGCCTGGGACCCGGTGGCCGGCCGCGTGGGCGCCGCGAGAAGGGCGGCTCTGGCTCGTCGTTCATCCCCGACACACTACCGCCGACGCCTGTGAGAACCCTGGACCGTCCGAATGACGCCGCGGGTCGGGACGCAGGTCAGCGCGGTGCGATCACGTCGACGCCCACGAACCGGGCGAGCTCGGACGGCAGGTGGACGGTGCCGTCGGGCTGCTGGTGATTCTCCAGGATCGCCACGAGCCAGCGAGTCGTAGCCAGCGTGCCGTTGAGCGTCGCCGCCGTCTGCGGCTTTCCGTTCTCGTCGCGGTAGCGCACCGACAGCCGGCGAGCCTGGAATGTGGTGCAGTTCGACGTCGAGGTCAGCTCACGGTAGGTGTGCTGAGTCGGTACCCACGCCTCGCAGTCGTACTTGCGGGCCGCGGAACTGCCGAGGTCGCCGCCTGCCACATCGATGACGCGGTACGGAACGTCGATCGCGGCGAGCATGTCCTTCTCCCACGACAGCAGGCGCTGGTGCTCGGTCTCCGCGTCCTGCGGCTTGCAGTAGATGAAGCCTTCCACCTTGTCGAACTGGTGGACACGGATGATGCCGCGGGTGTCCTTGCCGTACGACCCGGCCTCTCTGCGGAAGCAGGTCGACCAGCCCGCGTATCGCTTGGGTCCGTCCGACAGGTCGAGGATCTCGTCCGAGTGGTACCCGGCGAGCGGCACTTCCGACGTGCCCACGAGGTACAGATCGTCGTCGGGCAGCTGATAGACCTCGTCGTCGTGTGCGCCGAGGAAACCGGTGCCTTGCATGATCTCGGGGCGCACGAGGACCGGCGGGATCATCAGTGTGAAGCCGTTTGCGGTCGCCTTGGCCGCCGCCATGTTGAGCAGTCCGAGCTGAAGCATCGCTCCGAGGCCGGTCAGGAAGTAGAAGCGCGACCCCGAGACCTTGGCGCCCCGGGCCATGTCGATGAGGCCGAGGCTCTCGCCGAGCTCCAGGTGGTCCTTAGGGTCGGCGATCTCGCGAGGTTCGCCGACGTGCTCGAGGACGACGAAATCGTCCTCACCGCCGGCGGGAGTCTCCTCCGCGACGATGTTCGAGATGGCGCGCTGGCACTCCGTCGCAGTCTGGTCGGCGTCGTTCTGACGTGCGACGGCCGCCTTCACCTGCTCTGCGAGAGTCTTGCCGCGGGTCAGGAGTTCGGCCTTCTCATCGCCGGACGCCTTGCCGACCTGCTTGCCGAGGGACTTCTGTTCGGCGCGCAGGGAGTCGGCTTCGGCGATGGCCGAGCGGCGGTCGACGTCGGCCTGTAACAGGCGGTCGACGAGCTCCGGGTCCTCGCCTCGGGTGCGCTGCGAAGCACGCACGACGTCGGGGTTTTCACGCACGATCTTCAGGTCGATCACCCGTCAAACCCTACTAGCACGACATCGCTCGGGCGGACCAGGCATGATGGACTCGATGACTTCCGACAGCGACAAGGCGAAGGACGGCGAGGAGCTGCTGCCGTCGGCTGCTGATGCCGACGTGTCGCACGACGCCGTGGATGGGGCGTCGCACGACGCCGTGAGTGAGGCGTCGCACGACGCCGCGAGTTCGGTGCCGCATGACGCCGTGGACCAGAACGCCGAGCTCACCGAGCCCGGTGTCTCCGGTGATGAGGTGGACGCCGGCTGGCAAGCCGATGAGACCACCGCTATCGGCCGGGTGGATTCTCACGCCGCCGACGCGGGCACCGCGAGGTCCCCTGACACCGACGGGACCGACACGCTCGGCTACGTCGACGACGGCGGTCATCGCGCCTACAGCGCCGCCGGCGATGACGGCACCGACGCCGAGTACGGAGCCGACAACCGGTACGGGGACGCGGATCACCGATCCGATCACGACTACGCCCCGGAAGATGCGCCCGATCCGGACGACGATGGGGCCGGCGGGGCGTCCGCGGCTCCCACCGGTCGCGGACATCGCCACCCGTTGCGCAGCGCGCTGATCGCCGTACTGGTCGGCGCGGTGGCCGCGGGCGGCGTGCTCCTGTGGTCCGGTGCCTACACGGACACCGAGAACGAGGGCGTCGGCACGACTGCGATCGGTGACCAGCACGCCGAGGAGAACGACTTCACGCGGTCGGAGGCGGGCGATTGCCTGCAATGGAACGCCAAGGATCCGGGTGCGCCGAGCCTGGCCGACTGCACCGCGCCGCACCGGTTCGAGGTGGTCGGCGACATCGACACCGAGGCCTATCCGACGTCGGAGTTCGCCGACTCGGCGCCGTGGCCGGGTTTGGAGCGTTTCGCAACCATTCGCGACGAGACCTGCCCCACGGCCGTCGACCGCTACCTCGGTGGCGGCCTCGACCCGCAGGGCCGGTTCGCGCCGGGTCTGATGTTCCCGTCGAAGGTGCAGTGGGAGCGCGGTGCGCGTGTGCTCAAATGCGGAATCGAGCAGCCGGGCGCCAAGGGTGTGCAGGAGGAGTTCACCGGCCGTGTGGCCACTGCCGATCAGTCGTTCAGCTGGCCCGCAGGCACATGCGTCGGGATCGACCGTGCAACCCGAAAGCCCGCAGGCGAGGTGGTGAACTGCTCTGAACCCCACGCCTTCCAGACCACCGGCATCGTCGACCTGTCGCACAAGTTCGGCGACCGGAACTCGGGCAAGCCGTGGCCCAGCGTGAAGGACCAGAACGAGTACCTGAAGCGGATCTGCCCGACTCAGACGAACCGCTTCTTCGGTGGTGGAGACAAGTTCGAGGACTCCACCCTCAACGTGCAGTGGTCGGTCATCTCGGAGGTCAGCTGGATGACGGGCAGCCGCCGCGTCGTCTGCTACGCGGCACTGCCGCATCGGGGCGGATTCGCCACGCTCGTCGGTGACGCGCGGGAGTCGTTGCTGGTCAACGGTCGCGTGCCGGTTCCGCCGAAGGACGGCCCCCCGGGGCGGTCGGTGCACGACCCGGTTCCGCTTCCCGACGGGTACACCCCGAACGACCAGGAACTGCCCGCGCCCGGCGGGGCCTGATCTTCCGATGGTCGTGTCGATGTCGGACCGGCATTTCGAGGAATTGGTCGGCGACGCACTGGACAGGCTCCCGAACGAGATCACCGACGGGATGTCGAACGTGGTGATCCTGGTGCAGCCGCATCATCCGGAGGATCCGACGATCCTGGGCCTGTACACGGGGGTGGCGCTCACCGAGCGCACCACCGATTACTCGGGCTTCCTGCCCGACACGATCGAGATCTACCGGGATCCGCTGCTCGCGATGTGCGACACCGACGAGCAGGTGCGGCACGAAGTGGCGGTCACCGTCCTGCACGAAGTCGGTCACCACTTCGGGATCGACGACGCGTGGCTCCATCGGAACGGATGGGGCTGACGACCCTCATCCCATCGGGTCGGTGAACGTCCCCGGGTCGTTGGGTACTCCCTCGGCTTCCGGTAGATCGGCGTCGCCCCAACGGCGGACGATCCACAGCCCGTCTCGTAGCTCGAGGTCCACCGATCCGGTGTTCGGCAGGTAGTTCTTCATGGCGAACTCCGGATCGATGCGTGCCAGATGAGCCGCGATCAACCTGATCGCGGCACCGTGCGATACGAGGTACACGTCGCGGTCGGCCGCTACGTACTGCTGCGCCAGGTCCTCGACGGCGGGAAGGTACCGCTCATGCAGCATCTCGAGTGATTCGCCACCCGGCACGTGGGCGTCGAGGTCGCCGCGATGCCAGCGCTCGACGACGTCACGGAAGATCTCATGCGCCTCGCGATCGGTGCGTCCTTCCAGGTCACCGACCTGGATCTCGTGGACGCCGTCGATCGCAGTGGTGTTCCCCTCCCACACCGAGGCGATCATGTCGGCCGTCTGGCGGGCGCGGTTCGCCACCGAGTGGGCGAGGACCGCGGGACTGCCATCGGGATGCTCTAGACCGAATCGGACGCCCTGACGTGCGCCGAAGTCGGTGAGGGAGGCGCCGGGGAGCGCGGTATCGAGGATCCGCATGACGTTCGAGGTGGTCTCTCCGTGCCGGACCAGGTGCAGCCGTGCCATGTCAGTCGGTCCCTTCCAGGAGGCGGCTGAACCACTCGTAGGATTCGCCGTGGTCCGGGGTCGTGGAACGGCCGATGCGATCGACTGGCCACGAGCCCAGGAAGATGACCCGCTCGGAGCTGCGGTGCAGCGCGCGCAGCGCCTCGCCGACGGCGGCGTCGGAGACGTGGCCGCTGGCGTCCAGGTAGAAGCGGTACTGGCCGGGGGCTCCGACGTTGCGTGGGCGGGACTCGATGCGCGTGAGATCGATGCCGCGCGTGGCGAACTCGTTCATCGCGGTGACGAGGCTGCCGGGTCGGTTGGGCAGATCCAGGATCACGCTGGTGCGGTCGGCGCCGGTCGGCGCGGGCGGGGGCCCCGGGGGGCCGAGCAGAAGGAATCGGGTGACCGCGTCGTCGGAATCGGCCACACCGTCGGCCAGCGCCGTCAATCCGTGGAGGCGTGCGGCGGCGGCCGTGGTCACGGCGGCATCGACTCGTCCGGCCGCGACGTCCTGTGCTGCGCCCGCATTCGACGTCGCGATGACGAATTCGGCGGCGGGAAAGCGCTCGGCCACGCTTCGCCGTACTTGAGCCGAGGCCACCGGGTAGGCGGCGATGGACCGTACCCGGTCGGCGGGCAGGGGCTCGCGCGCGGCGATCGTGAACGCGATGTCGAGGGAGGTCTCGGCGTACGCCTGGACCCGACGTCGGCCCGTGGAGGGCACGAGGGCATCCATGGTCGCCGGGACCGCTCCCTCCAAGGAACTCTCGATCGGCACGCATCCGTAGTCGGCCTCACCGGACTGAACAGCGGCGATGACCGCTGTCGGGCTGGAGATCGCCAGCGTGGTGGCCGACTCGTCCGACCGCTCCGCGAGGATCGCATCGAGGGCCATCTCGGTGAACGTGCCCGCGGGACCGAAGTAAGCGAAGACTGGCACGACCCCAACAGTAGTCGAGTCGGTGGGCGTCGGCCCGAGTCGGCGTTGACGGATCGGCAAGCGGAATCTACGTTTGGCTTAAGTAAGTTAGGCTTACCTACATTCGTTCCGAGTCGCGGCGCGGATGTCTCACGGTGATGCACGAGCGGAGGACCCATGAACTCGACCGGTGAACCGAGCGATGCCGAGATCATCCAGACAGCGTGCCGCCGGGCAGTCGGCGGAACGCTCTCGGTTGACCGGGATGACGCAGGGGTCCCGGAGGCCGTCCCATCCGGGACCGATTCGGGGGCATGCGATTCGGTCGCCATGATTCATCTGTTCGAGGGTGACGCGTTCCTGCTCGTGCCCGACGAATGTTCTGCGCGTGCCGCAGCCGACACGGACGCCGGCACGTCGGCGATGCTCGAGGTGATCGACTGCGCACCGCTTCGCCTGCGCGAACGCGTCCGCTCCCTGGTCTGGTTGACCGGAACCCTGCACCCGATCCCGATGGAACTGCAACGCGAACTGGCCATCGAGATCGCGACCGAGCACGCAGACGAGCGACTCCTGGATGTGGGACACGGGTACTCGATGATCCGCATGGCGATCGGCTCCGCGGTCGTCGCCACGCCCACCGGCGCAGGGGCGGTGGACGTAGTCGCACTCGCGACGGCGGCCCCCGACATGTTCTGGGAGTACGAATCCGATTGGCTCGCGCACCTCGAATCCGATCACGCCGATCTCGTTCACCAATTGGCTCGCCGAATCCCGGAGACTCTCCGCAACGGCCGGGTCCGGCCGCTGAGTCTCGACCGGTTCGGGATCACCTTCCGGGTGGAGTCGGCCGACTCCGACGAGGACTTCCGGCTCTCGTTCAGCCGGCCCGTGGCGCGGGTGGTCGATCTGTCGGCCGCTCTGCACGCACTGGCGCTGCATCCCGCTCTCGATCACCAGCGCTGACGGTGCCGGGCGGCGGCTCGCCGTAGGCTGACACGGTGCACGTGCAGAGGGTCGAGGATCGTTCGCGCAGGCGCGCGATCATCGCCGAGATGGCGATCGTCGGCGTCCTCACCTTCGGCTTCTCCGCGCTCTCGGCGATCGTGTCGCTGATCGAGGCGGAACTCGGCACCGGCATCTCGTCGACGACGGTCGCACTCAACCCGGAAGCTTCGGCGAACGTGGCGATCGACGTCATCCGCCAGTCGATGCAGGCTATCCGGCTGTTCGCGATCGGCGGCCTCGGCGCATATCTGCTGTGGCGCGGCGGTTTCGCGTTATCGGCCGTCGGGCTCGGGAAGCCGTCCCGACGGGACCTTCCGACGGGACTGGGGCTGGCCGCACTGATCGGAGTTCCCGGCCTGGCACTGGTCGCGATCGCCGGTGCACTGGGCATGAACGGGATGCTCGAGCCCGCACCCGAGGGCAGTCCCTGGTGGCGGGTCCTGCTCCTATGCGTGATCGCGGCGGGCAACGCCGTCGCCGAGGAGGTGGTGGTCGTCGGGTACTTCATGGTGCGGATGCGCCAGCTCGGCGTGGGGCAGGGCAGGGCGCTCGTCTCGTCTGCACTCCTCCGCGGCGCCTATCACCTCTACCAGGGGTACGGCGGCGGACTGGGCAACGTGGTGATGGGCCTCGTCTTCGGACGCTGGTATCAGCTGACGAATCGTCTGTGGCCGTTGATCATCGCGCACACCGTGATCGATGTCGTGGCGTTCGCCGGATACGCGTTGCTATCCGACCACCTCGGCTGGCTGGGGCTCTGACCGCACCGGCCTCGGGAGAGCGCGGCACGGGTGCGAGTGGGGGATGCAACCCGCACCCGTGCCGCGCTCCGGCGATCCGAGTAGCTCCCTCCCAAGAGCCCCGATTTCCACCCGGACCGAGCTGGTGACCCCGACGTGCGGGGCCGACGGCGGAGTCGACGTCTCACACGCAACTCTAATTCACCGCAGCGCGTCGTCAGGCGCGTTCGGAGCGGAGTTCATGTCCCTTCGACGTCAGACAGCGTCCGCTGGACAGATCCCACTGCCATCCGTGCAGGTTGCAGGTGAGCTTCTCGCCGTCGACGACGCCGAACCTGCTCAGGTCGGCCTTCAGGTGCGGGCAGCGCCGCTGGATCTTCCAGCCGTCGAGTTCGATCGACGAGGAGTCGTCGTGTGCTTCGGAGAACCAGCCGTCGGCGTACGAGATCCGCTCGTCGGTCAGGCATTTGAAGAACGTGTACAGGTATTCGTTGTAACCGCCGATGCGCCAGGTGGTGAAGCGCGTCGACAGGAAGATGGTGTTGACCCAGTCCGGTTCGTCGTCCCGCAGCACGGTGCGCACCAACTCGGGCGCGATGCGGAATCCGTAGCGGTACTTTCCGTCGCCCTCGGCCTTCATCCGCACCGAGCGTTCCGGGAAGTCGAGGACGAACGTCTCGTCGCCGACGACGAGCCCCACCGGATACCCGATTCCATCCGAGATGAGGTCGGACGCCTTCATGATCGGCTCGAACAGCGACTGCAGCTGGGGGAGGAGCGGCTCACCGTCCGCATCGGCCCAGGTCTCGCGTTCAGCGGCGATGATCGGGGCGAACTTCTCCTTCATGGAGTCCAGGTAGGCCTTCTTGTTCTCGCCGAAGACCTGGTCGGGCGCATACGGGTGCGACAGCTCCAGCATCTCGTCGCCGCGGAAGTCGGCGACCGAACCGGACACCATCATCACGCCGCGGTGGCGAATGCCGTCGTCCGTGCCGTGCTGGCGCATCTGCTCCAGGAACTCGGCCTGGTCCGGGAAGATGCTGGCCTTGTCGGAATCGCTGCCGGTGTTGAAGTCGTTGAGCGCGTACAGGTCGTCGTCGAGGAACATCGGCGGACCGGCCGACGGAACCACCCAGGTGGCATCGACCTGCTCGATGTACGACCGTGCGCGATCCATGCCGCGCTGCCGCTTCTGCATCGCGAAGTTCGCCTTCGACTTGCGCGGAATGTCGTAGACCATCGGGTACCAGATGGCACCCGAGTACTGGAGAAGGTGGACGTCGATGCGACCGAACTGCTCGGCGACCGCGTCGAGGTCGACCGGCCGAGCGTCGTTCATGTTGAAGCAGACGGTCTCCCCGTCGTCCACGATGAGACCGGAGTCGCCGATCGGGCCGTCGGCGGGCGCGCGCAGCGCCATGATCATCACGTCCAGATCGCCCTTCGGGCCGGAGACCTGATGCTTCACCGAGTCCTCGGTCTCCACGAACTTCGTGAAACCGAGTCGCTCGAGCTCGCGTCGCAGGTCCGGCACCGGATAGTCCGGCAGGAGCACCGTCGCGTCCTTGTTGACGTTCTCCACGAGATTGCGCTCGTCGAAATGGTCGCGGTGCAGGTGCGAGACGTACAGGTAGTCGCAGTCGCCCAGCTTCTTCCAGTCCAGCTCGGTGTTGTCCGGGAACGGAATCCACGACGCGAAGTATGCGGGGTTGACCCACGGGTCGCACAGGATGGACCCGGCGGCGGTCTGGATGTGGAAGCCGGCGTGGCCGATGCTGGTGATCTGCACGGGGCTGTGCCTTTCGGTCTGACTACTCGGGGGCGACGGCCTGCGGCTCGCCGAGCGGTGGTGTGGGGCTGACACGACAGCGGATCTCGTCGGCCGACGATACGCCGCAGGTCGTTCCGATCCGATCTTATCGCTGCGCCGCATCTGCACCGTCGACGACGGGTCCCTGGTGACTCCTCTCTCCGAAACGCGTCCGGCCGACGGCGCCGGTTGGACGGCGGCCACTCGGATGAGCGAATCCGGGACTAAACTCGCGGGCATGGAACCCGTGTACGCCGGAGTCATCTCCGCCGCGAGAATGATGTGGCTGGCCCAAGGCCTGAAATTCGACATCTCGGGTGTGGGGAACATGCCCGAGGACGGGCCGGGAGTGGTTGCGTTCAACCACACCGGCTAT
This sequence comes from Gordonia zhaorongruii, assembly GCF_007559005.1. Lineage (GTDB taxonomy): Bacteria > Actinomycetota > Actinomycetes > Mycobacteriales > Mycobacteriaceae > Gordonia > Gordonia zhaorongruii. The sequence continues at coordinate 115,876 of NZ_CP041763.1, forward strand.
CTCGACTTCACCTTCGCCGGAATCCCGGCGTACCTGAAGAACCGCAGGTACGTCCGCTTCATGGCGAAGAAGGAGGTCTTCGACAATTCGATCGGCGGGCCGATCATGCGGTCGCTCAAGCACATCCCCGTCGATCGGGCGAGTGGTGCGCAGAGTTTCCAGGACGCCGTCGACTACCTCAAGCGGGGAGAGCTCGTCGGTGTCTACCCCGAGGCGACGATCAGCCGGAGCTTCGAGTTGAAGGGGTTCAAGAGCGGTGCCGCCCGGATGGCGCTCGAGGCCGATGCGCCCCTCATCCCGACCATCGTGTGGGGCGCGCAGCGGATCTGGACCAAGGGTCATCCGAAGGATCTGGGCCGGACCGGGGCGAAGATCATGGTCGGCGTCGGCGAGCCGATCGCTCCGGAAGGGACGCCCGAGCAACTCACCGCGCGTCTGCACGAGTCGATGCGCGCCAAACTCACGGAACTGCAGGACGCCTACGGTCCGTACCCGCCCGGCGAGTTCTGGGTGCCTGCGGCGCGCGGCGGCGGGGCGCCCACCCTGGATGAGGCGAACGCCATGGATGAGGCAGACGCGCAGGAGAAGGCGCGCCAACGAGCCGAACGTTCGGCGGACGGGAGTACCGAAGCCGGGGACGCGGTCTGACATGGAGCGGGTTTATCGGGCCCTGGAGGCGACAGCAGGCGCGATCTTCACCGCGCAAGCCGTCGATCTGCGGGACCGTGGACTCGCGAACATCCCCGCGTCCGGTGGCGGGGTCGTGGTGGTCAACCACACCTCGTACACCGACTTCATCCCGGTCGGACTCGTGCTGCGACGGGCAGGCAGGCGGGCCCGGTTCCTGGTCAAGTCCGAGCTCACCGAGCACGCTGTCATGCGGTACCTGGTGAAGCGCACACGGTCGGTGCCGGTGGACCGCTCGGTGGGCGCCGACGCGTACCGCGCGGCGGTCGACGCGTTGCGTTCGGGAGAGCTGATAGCGGTGTACCCCGAGGCGACCCTGAGTCGCAGTTTCGAACTGAAGGAGTTCAAGTCCGGTGCTGTGCGCATGGCCGCGGAATCGGGAGCCCCGGTGATCCCGGTGATCGTCTGGGGCGCGCAGCGGCAGTGGAGCAAGGGCACGAGACGCCGTCTCGGCCGGCATCGGCTCCCGATTCACGTCGAGATCGGAAGTCCGGTCACGTTCGCGGCCGACACCGATCCGCACGACGGTTCGGCGCGGCTCCGAACGATCATGGAAGAAATGCTGCACCGCGTGCAGGCGGACTACCCGGATGCGCCTGCGGGCGCCGACTGGGTACCAGCCCGGCTCGGCGGTGCGGCGCCCACGTCGGAGGAGGCCCTCGTCATCGAAGACTCGGAAGCTCGAGCGAAAGCGGTTCGTCGAGCTGCGAAGCGGGACCAGAAGGGCAATCGCGGATGAGCGGGTTCGGCCCACCGTCGATGATCGCCTCGGACGTCGACGGCACTTTGATCGGCGACGACAACCTGCTCTCGGAGCGCACCCGCGACGTGCTGGCCCGGGCGCGTGTCGCGGGTGTCGAGCTGATCCCGTCGACGGGGCGCCCACCGCGGTGGGTTCCCGAGATCACGGACCAGCTCGCGGGTACGACGGCCGCGGTGCGGTACGCGGTCTGCGCGAACGGCGCGATCATCTACGACGTCCGCGCCGACCGGGTTCTCCACGCCGTCGAGTTGGCTCCGGAGACCCTGGAGGTGATCCGGGGCATCTGCAACGATGTGCTGCCCGGCTGCGGTCTTGCCGCGGAGCGGGCGGGCACGTCGGCAACCGACGCCGCGACCCCGTCGTTCGTCGCCACTGCGGGTTACGAGCACGCATGGCTCAATCCGGATCACGTACAGGTGAGCGACGCGCACCTCACCGAACTTCCGGCCGTGAAACTGCTGGCGCGGGTGCCCGGCATGTCATCGCAGGCGATGGCCGACCGGGTAGCGCCGCTCATCGGTGATCTCGCGGAGATCACGTTCTCCATCGGCACGGGTCTGATCGAGTTGTCGGTGCCGGGTGTGCACAAGGCGTCCGGTCTGCAGTGGCTGCTCGCCCACACCGACGTGGACGGCTCGGCATCGGTCGCGTTCGGCGACATGCCGAACGACGCGGAGATGCTGCGCTGGGCGTCGCACGGCGTGGCGATGGCCAACGGTGATCCGGTGGCTCAGCGGGCCGCCGATGAAGTGACCGCGGCCAATACCGACGACGGTGTGGCGTGCGTACTCGAACGTTGGTTCTAAAAGCGTGACGTGGTTGTGACCGCGTCGGCTTGTCGTCTCCGCTCTAGGATCACTACTGTCACAGGAGTCCCACTAGTCACACGGGCCACAGGGGTATCGCCTGGGTCCCGCCCGAAGGGGTTCCGCAGTGCCGAATGTCCGACCGAGTCGATCCAAGAAGCGAACCATCACCTTCGCCGCCCTGGGGCTGGCTCCAGCTCTGCTCGCGGGCGGCCTGGTGGCCGGCAACAACGACGTGCTGAGCACCGACGTCGGGCTGACCGCAGGTTCGGCGATCACGTTGGTCGGCCACGGTCATGGCCACGGCCGTGGAATGGGCCAGTGGGGTGCGTACGGCTATGCCAAGAAGGGCTGGTCGGCGGATCGGATCCTGCGCCACTACTACGGCAACACCACCGCGGGGAAGGTGAGCACTCCCGACGTCACGGTCTCGCTGAGCGAGAAGAAGTCCGTGAGTGTTCATGCGGCATCGGGGATGCGAGTAGGCGGCCAGAAGGTGGCTCCCGGGCAGGCCGTGAGCCTGTCCGGGGGTAACGCCACCATCCGGTCCGGCTGCGGCGGTGACGTCGTCAAGACCGTCAAGGCGAACCAGGTGGATCCGATCAACGGCGACACCAATCGGCCGGCGAACGAGCTGCTCACGTTCTGCAACGGCGGCGACACGTACCGCGGCTCCATCGGCCTCGGATCCGGCGGCGTGTTCAACAAGCTGCACGTGGATGACTACGTCAAGGGCGTCATCCCCAAGGAGTCCATGCCGTCGTGGGGTGACTCCGGCGGATTCGAGGCGCTCAAGGCGCAGTCGGTCGCCGCTCGGTCGTACATCGTGGCGGGCCTGGAGCGCGGCCGAAAGATGAACAACACCCAGCAATCGCAGATGTACCACGGTGCGAAGGGCGAGGATCCGCGCACCAGTCGGGCCGCGGACGCGACCGCAGGCCAGATCCGGCTCCTGAACGGGAAGGCCGCCCTCACCGAGTTCTCCGCCTCCTCCGGCGGCTACACGGCAGGCGGCGACTTCCCGGCAGTGGTCGACGAGGGCGACTCGATCGCGCCCGCACACAACTGGAAGGCGACCGTCAGCCGGTCGAGCATCGCGTCGGCGTTCGGCGTCGGTGCGCTCAAGAGCTTCGAGGTCAGCGAGGCGAACGGCCTCGGCGGCGGCAGCGGCCGCGCGCTCAAGGTCAAGGTCGTCGGCTCGGCACGCACGGTGGAGGCCACCGGCGACGAGGCACGCACCAAGCTGCAGCTCAAGTCCGACTGGTTCTCCGTGGAGGGGCAGAAGTCGACGCCCAGGATCGTGAAGCCGAAAGTAGGGCAGTCCGCACCCGGTGTCGGGAACGGACCGCTCGATCTCTCGCCGCTCAGCGACCTCCTCGGCAAGGTGATGCCAGGGGCGTCCGTGATCGGGATGTCCGGGATCGAGGACGTACCCGCGAAGGTGCAGCCGCTCGTCGAACAGGTGATCACGCAGGGCATGTCCGCGCTCAAGGCGAAGACCGTCTCGATCGACGACAGTGCGAACTCGCAGGGGTCCACCGGGACGGTGAGCGCACCTGAACTGGTCACCGACGGCAATGGCATGCACGGCCTGATCCAGGTGCTCCAGAACGGAGTGCTGTACTTCAGCCCGCTGACCGGTGCGCATGCACTGATGGGTGACGCGCTGACCGAGTATCTCGACGCAGGCGGAATGGAGAAGCTCGGCTTCCCGAAGGCCGACAAGCTCGAATGAGCCCACGACACGCACCCCGATTCACCGGGTGCGTGTCGTGCGTCTCCATGTGTGGAAACGGGCCGCGTGCTCGGCGAATACTCAGGTTGTGTCCGATAGGCTGACCTGTTGTGACGGACAACAGCAATTACGATCTGATCGTCGTGGGTTCCGGCTTTTACGGACTGACCGTGGCGGAGCGTGCAGCGACCCAGCTCGGAAAGCGAGTGCTCGTCGTCGACCGTCGGAACCACATCGGCGGCAACGCGTACTCGGAAGCCGAGCCGGAGACGGGCATCGAGGTCCACAAGTACGGTGCGCACCTCTTCCACACCTCCAACGAACGAGTCTGGGAGTACGTGACCCAGTTCACCGAGTTCACCGGCTACCAGCACCGGGTCTTCGGCCTCTACGAAGGCCAGTCGTACCCGCTGCCGGTCGGACTCGGACTGATCAACCAGTTCTTCGGGAAGTACCGCACGCCCGACGAGGCGCGGGCGCTCATCGCCGAACAGGCGGGCGAGATCGACAGTGACGACGCGGAGAACTTCGAGGAGAAGGCGATCAGCCTGATCGGTCGGCCGCTGTACGAGGCCTTCTTCAAGGGATACACGGCCAAGCAGTGGCAGACCGACCCGAAGAACCTGCCCGCAGGCAACATCACGCGACTGCCGGTCCGCTACAACTTCAACAACCGGTACTTCAACGACAAATACGAGGGCCTGCCGCGTAACGGCTACACGGCGTGGCTGGAGAACATGGCGGCCGACGAGCGCATCGAGGTGCGCCTGAACACCGACTGGTTCGACGTTCGGGACGAACTGCGTGCCGCCAACCCCGACGCTCCGGTGGTCTACACCGGCCCGATCGACCGGTACTTCGACTACTCGGCGGGCGAGCTCGGCTGGCGCACGCTCGATTTCGAGACCGAGGTGGTCCCGACAGGTGATTACCAGGGCACGCCGGTGATGAACTACAACGACGCCGACGTACCGTTCACGCGCATCCACGAGTTCCGGCACTTCCACCCGGAGCGCAAGGAGTACCCGACGGACAAGACGGTCATCATGCGCGAGTTCAGCCGTTTCGCCGAGCAGGGCGACGAGCCTTACTACCCGATCAACACTCCGGACGACCGGGAACGCGTCGCCGCTTACCGGGAGCTCGCGAAAGCGGAGACCGCCGACAACCGAGTGCTCTTCGGCGGACGCCTGGGCACCTACCAGTACCTCGACATGCACATGGCGATCGCCAGTGCACTGACCATGTTCGACAACACGCTTGCGCCGCACCTGAGCGACGGTGCGCCGCTGGCGTCGGGAGCGGAGTAGATGAGCACCGAGTCCACCGCCGTCAGCCTTCTGCAGCGGGTCATCTTCCCGCGTCCGGGTGAACCACTCGATGTGCGTTCGCTGTACCTGAACGAGGCCGAGGCCAACGACGGACGCGCGCACGCCCCCAGCCGGACCAGCGTCAAGCTCGGTGCCGATTCGGAGGCCAGTTTCGCGACCTACTTCAACGCATTCCCGGCGTCGTACTGGCGTCGCTGGAGCATCCTCGAGTCCGTGGTCCTGCGCGTGGAGGTCAAGGGCACCGCGCGAGTGGACATGTACCGATCGAAGATCGACGGTTCGCGCATCGCCATCGGCGGCGATCTGGTGCAGACCGATCCGGATTCCGGCGTCGGTTCGCTCGAACTCGCCACCGACCTCGGCCCGTTCGAGGACGGCGGCTGGATCTGGTTCGACGTCACGACCGACTCGGAGACCGAGATCCTCTCGGCCGGCTGGTACGCACAGGTCGACGTGCCGGAGACGGCCGGTCGCAAGGGCGTCACCGTCGGCATCCCGACGTTCAACCGACCGACCGACGCGGTCGCCGCCCTCGCGGCCCTCACCTCCGATCCGTTGGTCGACGAAGTGGTCGACGCCGTGCTGATGCCCGACCAGGGCAACAAGAAGGTCGTCGACGAGTCGGGTTACACCGAAGCCGCCGGCGCCCTCGGCGACCGTCTGCACATCTTCGACCAGCCGAACCTGGGTGGCTCGGGTGGCTACTCGCGCATCCTCTACGAAGCGCTGCGCCTCACCGACAGCCCGTACATCCTGTACATGGACGACGACATCATGATCGAGCCCGACTCGATCCTGCGTGCTCTCGCGCTGTCCCGGTTCGCCAAGTCGCCGATGCTGGTCGGCGGGCAGATGCTCAACCTGCAGGACCGCAGCCACCTGCACTGCATGGGCGAGGTCATCGACCGGAACCGCTTCATGTGGACTGCGGCGCCGTTCGTCGAGTACGACCACAACTTCGCGAAGTACCCGCTGACCGACAAGAAGAACTCGAAGAATCTGCACCGCCGGATCGACGTCGAGGGCAACGGCTGGTGGATGTGCATGTATCCGCGTGAGGTCGCCGAGACGATCGGGCTCCCGCTTCCGCTCTTCATCAAATGGGACGACTGGGAGTTCGCGCTGCGTGCGGCTCGAGCCGGATACCCGACCGCAACGGTCCCGGGTATCGCGATCTGGCACATGGCGTGGAGCGATAAGGATGACGCCATCGACTGGCAGGCGTACTTCCACCTGCGCAATCGCCTGGTCGTCGCATCGATGTACACCGATGGCCCCATCGACGGCATCCTCAAATCGATGGCGAAGGCCACCGCCAAGCACCTGCTGTGCCTCGAGTACTCGACGGTCGCCATCCAGAACGAGGCGATCCGCGACTTCCTCGCGGGCCCCGATCACATCCGGTCGATCCTGCCGACCGCACTCGGCAAGGTCGCCGGGATCCGCAAGCAGTACCCGGACGCCGTGGTGCTGCCGTCGGCCACCGAGCTTCCGCGGACCACGGGCGAGGCGACCGGATACGGCGTCGCCATTCCGACGAGCCCGTTGGCCAAGGTGAAGACATTGGTGTCAGCGGTCGTGAACAACGCCCGACCGGCCGACCCGCGCCATCACGAGGTCCCGCAGGCGAACTACCCGCCCATCGAGGCCCGCTGGTTCTCGCTCGGCCGCGTCGACGGAGTCACGGTGACCACCGCCGACGGTCGCGGCGTCGTGTACCGCAAGCGTGATCGTGAGAAGATGCTGGCGCTGGGCCGCGAGTCGGCCGCACTGGTGCGCGAACTCCGCGAGCGTTTCGACGACATGCGCGTCGAGTACCGCGACGCGCACGACGATCTGGCGAGCAAGGAGAGTTGGGCGCGTGTCTTCGGAATCGACTGAGACGACGGTCGTCGGACCGGCTACCGGTGAAGCGGCCGGACTCGTAGCCATCCAGTCCGTCCTGGCCGATCGTCCCGGCGTGCTGCCCGCCGCCCGCGGGCTGTCGCACATCGGCGAGCATTCGCTCGGCTGGCTCGCTCTCGCGGGTGCGGGCGCGCTCGTGTCCTACCGCCGGGGCGACGAGACCAGTACGCGCCACTACCTGGAGGCCGGCGCAGGTGCGTTCACCGCGCACGCCGCTTCGGTCGTCATCAAACGCATCGTGCGGCGTCGGCGTCCGAGCCACCCGGACATCCGAGTCGGGGTGAGCACGCCGAGCAGGCTGAGCTTCCCGTCGAGTCACGCGACGTCGACGACGGCCGCGGCGATCCTCCTGGGCCGGGCGGCGGGTCTGCATCCGGCCGCACTGCCCGCTGCGCTGGTTCCGCCTATGCTCGTTTCACGTTTGGTGCTCGGCGTCCACTACCCTTCCGATGTGGCCGCGGGTGCTCTCGTAGGTGCCCTGACGGCCGGCGCGGTCGTCGCCGCTGATGCAGCGCTGCCCGCCCCGGGCGAATGAGAAGCGAGGAACTTAGATGAGCGAGGAGCCGAACGAGCGCGACGTCGTCGGTCCGCCGAAGAATCTGGCAGCGGGTCTGGTCAAGGCCGTCCGCCCGCGTCAGTGGGTCAAGAACGTCCTGGTGCTCGCAGCGCCGATGGCCGCGGGAACGGACGCGCTGACCGATGGCGGCAAGATGGCCAACGTCGGCCTCGCCTTCGTCGCCTTCTGTCTGGTCGCATCGTCGATCTACCTGATCAACGACGCGCTCGATGTCGAGGCCGACCGGCAGCACCCGACCAAGCGCTTCCGGCCGATCGCCGCAGGCGTCGTGCCGGTCAATCTGGCTTTCGGTCTCGCCATCGTGCTGGGTGCCGGGGCCATCGGAGTGGCGCTGATCGCCAACTGGCAGACGGCGGTCACCATTGCGGTCTACCTGGCGATTCAGCTCGGTTACTGCTTCGGCCTGAAGCATCAGGCCGTCATCGACATCTGCATCGTCTCCTCGGGCTTCCTGCTGCGGGCGATCGCCGGTGGTGTGGCCGCGGACATCGAGCTCTCGCAGTGGTTCCTGCTGGTGATGGCTTTCGGCTCCCTCTTCATGGCGGCCGGTAAGCGCTACGCCGAACTGCAGCTCGCGGAGCGCACCGGCGCCAAGATCCGCAAGTCGCTGCAGTACTACACGACCACCTACCTCCGTTTCGTCTGGACGCTGTCGGCGACGGCCGTGGTCCTCTGTTACGGACTGTGGGCGTTCGACGGCACTCACACGGAGAACGTCTACTACGCGATCTCGATGGTGCCGTTCACCGTCGCCATCCTGCGGTACGCAGTGGACGTCGACGGCGGTCAGGCGGGCGAGCCGGAGGAGATCGCGCTCGGCGACCGTATTCTGCAGGCGCTGGCGATCGCATGGGTGGTGCTCGTCGCGGTGGCCGTCTATGTCCCGGTCTGACCCCGGTTCGTCCGGCCCAGCTTCGTCCGGCACAGCTTCCTCCGGCGCAGCTGCGTCCGGAGTCACCGCTCCGGCCGGAAAGAAGCGCTTCATCGCGCCGGTCGCGAGCTTCTCCGTCGGCGCCATCGCCGTCACCGTGCTGTTCGCCATCGGCGCCTGGCAGCGCCGGTGGATCGCCGATGACGGACTGATCGTCCTCCGGACGGTCCGCAACCTGCTGGCGGGCAACGGCCCGGTGTTCAACGCGGGCGAGCGTGTCGAGGCGAACACCTCGACCGCCTGGACCTACCTCGTCTGGTTCTTCTCGTGGGTGACCAAGGCCGAGCAGACCGAGTACGTGGCGTTGTGGCTGGCGATCACCCTGTCGGTCGCCGCGATTCCGATCGCGATGTACGGCACCGCCCGCCTCTACGGAACCCGGGTGACCGGGGCCGGCGTCGGACTGCTGCTTCCGTTCGGCGCGATCGTCTACATCGCGATCCCGCCCGCTCGCGACTTCGCGACCTCCGGACTGGAGAACGGGCTGACGATCTTCTGGGTCGCCGTGCTGTGGTGTCAGTTGGTGGCGTGGACGCGCCGACGCGGCAACAACGCCGACCCGGGTTCGGGATTCGCACTCCTCGTGCTGGCGTTCACCGCCGGCCTGGCTCCGCTGGTCCGCCCGGAAGGCGCGATCCTGGGTGCCCTCGTTCTGCTCGTGCTGTTCGCATCGCGAATCGGCTGGAAGATGCGAGTCGCGATGGTGGTCGTCGCCGGCGCACTGCCGATCGGATATCAGATCTTCCGGATGGGCTACTACGCTGTGCTGGTTCCCAACCCGGCCATCGCGAAGGATGCCAGCGGTGCCAAATGGGACCAGGGATTCGCGTATCTGGGGAACCTGTTCGGCCCGTACACGCTGCTGGTGCCGGCCATCGTGGCCGTTCTGCTCGGGATCGTCGTGGCCGTCGCCGGGCGGATGAATCGGCGGAGCGCACAGATCGCTGAATCGGCATCCGAGTCTGAGTCGACCGACGACGCCTCCGACGCGGGAGCGCATCCGTCGGGCCGCCGCGGGTTCGGCGCCCGGTGGGCCGCATTCTCCGACGGTCTGCAGACGCCGAAGGTGGTGGTGATCACCATCGCGTTGTCCGGGCTGATCCTCGCCGTCTACTGGGTGCGTCAGGGCGGCGACTTCATGCACGGACGCGTCCTGCTGACACCGCTGTTCGTGCTGCTGCTCCCGGTGATGGTGGTGCCGGTGGCGCTACCGGACTCGGTGCGCACGCGCAGCGGCAGGCTCCGGTTGGCCGCTGGAATCGCGGTGATCGTCGGATGGGGCGCCACGGTGTGGTGGGGCGCTGCCGTCAACCAGACCGTGCTGCCGAATGCGGGCATGGACATCGGCCGCAGCGGCATCGTCGACGAGCGTCGCTTCTACGTCGCCAACATGGCGAACGAGAACCCGGTGACCGCCGATGACTACCTCGAGTACCCGCGGATGCGCGCGATGGTCGAGAAGATCAACGAGATCCGCGACACCGGCGGGGTGATCCTGTCGTCCGCGAACTACGACGAGTGGTACGTCGCACCACTGCCGGACAAGCTTCCACCCGACACGCCGCGCCAGGTCTCGGTCTATTTCCTGAACCTGGGGATGACCAGTATGAACGCGCCGCTGGACGTGCGGGTGATCGACCAGATGGGTCTGGCGTATCCGCTGGCGGCCCATACAGAGCGCCTGAAGGACGGCCGGATCGGGCACGACAAGAATCTGTCGAGCGCGTGGGTGGTCGCCGAGAGCGGTGGCGTCACCCGAGGGCCGGGCCTTCCGGGCTTCGTCGACTCGGACGAGGTGCGGATGGCGAAGGCCGCGTTGCAGTGTCCGGCGACGCAGGAGCGGTTCGCGTCGTACCAGGATGCGTGGAGTTACGCGCGTTTCAAGGCGAACCTGAGTGACGCCGTCGACCTGAACGGATACCGGATCTCGCGCTTCCCGAAGTACGAGATCCAGCGGTGCGGTCTGCAGATGCCGCCCGGGCTCCATGTGAAGTGAGCCAGAGTGACCTGAGACTCATCTGAGTGACACCTGTGACCAGGAGTTGCCGAGACTGATCTCAGAACGGTAACGTCCGTCCTCGATCAGTCGATATTAGTTGGGAAGGGCTGAGGGCCGAGAGGTCACAGCACGGACGAGCAGGCTGCACCATTACCGACACGGGTGATCCGCATCACAGCGTTTGGGATGGTGCACCTCTCCCGATAGACTCCGTCTATTCCGTTCTCGGATGGGCGTGTGTGGATCGTGAGATGGCATTGGCCGGGAAGCGGCGCACAGGTGGAAGCTCCACCTCGGCACCGGAACAACGTTAGGGAGATTTCAGGCAATGCGCGAAGCGAAGAGGGTGTGGCGCTCCGGTAGCCGTCGGCTCACAGCGATCCTTCTCGCGGTGGTCACCGCAGTGAGCATCGTGGGAGTCTCGGTCGGTACGGGTACCGCCGAGGCGGCAGGCCGAACCGCCTGGGTCGACGCCTGCGGCATGCCCACCGGCGGTTCGTTCGGTAAGACGGGCAACGGCAAGGTCAAGATCCGCTACTGGAAGAAGCCCGGCAACCGTCGCTCGGTGATCATGCTCGACGGCATGCGCGCCGGGTACGACCGGAGCGGCTGGGAGAAGAACTCCAACATCCAGAACCTCGTCAACCACGGCGTCAACGTGGTGGAGCCGGTCGGCGGCCCCGCGAGCTTCTACACCGACTGGAACGCCCCCTCGAACTTCAACGGCCAGCGCGAGCGCTACCGCTGGGGCTGCGTCATCGACAAGCGCGTCGTCCCGTGGATGAAGAGCGCGGGTTTCCGCGGCAAGTTCGGCAAGAAGTACGCCATCATGGGTCTGTCCATGGGTGGTAACGCCGCTCTGGCGCACGCCGCGAACCGTCGCGACCTCTACTACGCCGGTGGCTCGCTGTCGGGTTACAACTTCCTGACCGCTCCGGGTATGCGCACCGCACTCCGGATGGCGCTCCTGGACGTCGAGCCGCAGCCGTGGAACGTCGACGCGATGTGGGGGCCGCCGTGGAGCCCGCGCTGGGCCGCCAACGACCCGGCCCGCCTCATCAACAAGATGCACGGCATGAAGGTCTTCGTCGGTTCGGGTAACGGCCTGTTCGGCCGCTACAACCGCCCGGAGAACACGGTCGATGACCTGTTCAAGGGCACTCCGCTGGAGATGCTGGCCTTCGCGCAGACCAAGGCCTTCGAGGTGAGCGCCCGCGTGCAGGGTGTGAACCCGATGACGCACTACGCCAACGGCACCCACACGTGGGGCTACTGGCAGGACATGGTGTGGAGCGCCCTGCGTCAGGGATTCTTCCGCTGACCTGAGCGCACCGCCGAACGAGGCGCCTCCCGTGAACACACGGGAGGCGCCTCGTTTTTCGTTGTCTGGGTTCGGCTACGGCTTGCATATGTGCCGGGTGTGGTTCCTGTGACTTGCCAACACGTACCGCCTTCGAGCACCATTAGTCACACAATTCACACGCGTCACAGCGTGGCGCGCACACTTCACGGTTGCAGCCGTGTAGAAAACACTCAGGCGCCCACGTTCTCGTGTGTGCAGGAGTAGTTGACCCGGGGTACCTCGAGGAGCAGGCAGTGAAGAATCCGAAGACGACGGCAACGTTGCGCAAGGCACTCGCGGTGGTTGCGGTCGCCGCCACGGCGGGGCTCTCCGCCGCACCGGCGTACGCAGATCCCGCGCCTGCGCCGAACACTCAGGTGGCACCCCACGTCACGCCGAAACCCGCCGACAAGAAGTCGGATAAGAAGGCTGACAAGAAGGACGACAAGAAGTCGGACAAGAAGAAGGACAAGAAGGCAGATAAGAAGGACAAGAAGGACGACAAGCGGGACAAGAAGCCCGCTGCTCGCCCCGGTCCCCCTGCCACCGTCAAGAAGGTCAACTGGTACTCGGCGCACCGGGTCGCGCTCTGGGTTCACTCGCCTGCGATGGACACCGACATCCAGGTCCAGCTGCTCCTGGCCCGAGACTGGTTCGCCAAGCCGGAGAAGAAGTTCCCGCAGTTGACGATGCTCGACGGTCTGCGTGCCCAGGACGACCAGAACGGCTGGCTCCTCAATACCAACGTCGAGCAGTTCTACGCCGACAAGAACGTCAACGTCGTGCTGCCCGTCGGCGGCGAGTCGAGCTTCTACACCGACTGGAAAGAACCCGACAAGGGGAAGAACTACAAGTGGGAGACGTTCCTGATGAAGGAACTGCCGCCGATCCTCGAGAACGACTGGCGCTCCACTGATGTCCGCGGCGTCGAAGGCCTTTCGATGGGCGGCTCGGCGGCGATGATGCTCGCCGCGCGCAACCCCGGCTTCTACAAGTTCGCCGGTTCGTTCTCGGGCATCCTCCAGCTCACGTCCTACGGCATGCCGCAGGCCATCCAGTTCGCCGTGAACGACGCCGGCGGCTACGACTCGCGCAAGATGTTCGGTCCGCCGAGCGACCCGGCGTGGAAGGCTCACGACCCCTACCTCCTGGCGAAGGAGCTCAAGGGCACCAGTCTGTACATCTCGTCGGGCAACGGTGTGGTCGGTCCCCATGACAAGCCGTCCGACATCCCGCTGCTCGCCACCAACTACTCGGGAGTGGGACTCGAGGTTCTCTCGCGTGTCACCAGCCAGCAGTTCGCGGCCAAGCTGAACAAGCTCGGGATCAACGGGCAGGCCGTGTACCGCCCGTCGGGCACCCACACGTGGCCGTACTGGGAGTTCGAGATGACCCAGGCCTGGCCGCAGGTCGCCGGTGCTCTCGGAATCGCAGGTGACAAGGTGCAGTGCAAGGTCGGCGGCGCGTTCAAGAAGGCGCCGCAGGTGCGCGGCCTCGGTGGTTGCCTCACACCCGAGTACGCGGTGCCGGGTGGCCGGGCGCAGGACTTCCGCAACGGCCGGATCTTCACCGGTCCGAAGGGCCCCAAGGTGGTCGGCGGTGCGATCGGCGGCGTCTACGTGCCGGCGATGGCCCGACTCGGACTTCCGACGAGCGACGAGCGTCCGGGTCGAGATGGGGAGAAGTACAGCACCTTCGAGCGCGGCAAGATCGTGTGGTCGCCGAGGACCGGAGCACGAGTCGAGTGACCTCGCGCACGCGGTGTCTGAACAATGCCTGAGGATTCCCCATGGTTTCGGCTGGTAGACGCCGTGAGAAGCGGATTCGGCCCTTCTGTGAAGGTAGGATCACCGACATGAGTGCGAAGTTCTTGCGTGTTGCGATGACCGTCGGTGCACTGCTCCTCGGGGCAGGTGCGCTGGCCGGTTGCAACGACTCCACGACTGCGAGTGCGCCGATCGGGACCGAGTCGGTCACGACCACGTCGCTGAAGCAGTCCGCGTCGACCGGCAGCTCGAGTTCGGCCGCGCCGAGCTCGTCGGAATCCTCCGAGGAGGCGGAAGCGGGAGCGTCGAAGGCGTCGGAGTCGGCGCCGGAGACCAAGCCCAACGGCTCCACGAAGGTGCCCCGCAACTTCCCGGGCAACGTGCCTGCTCCGTCGGGGGTCAAGCTGACCGACAAGCAGAAGGCGTACCTCGCCGACCTCGATCGTCAGAACGTCGAGTTCAAGGGCGACACCGATAACAACGTCGCGCTGACGATGGGCACCTACGTATGCCAGTCACGCGAGCAGAAGACTGACAACACCATGGTCAACGCGTTCGTGCGTGCCGCCATCGGTCCGATGACCGAGAGCGACGCCGAGGCGAGCTCGAAGGCGACCAAGGTGATCCGCGCCGCGGATCGCAACCTCTGCTGACCGCGTGAGCAAGTCTCGTAAGTCGAGTGGCATAGGCCGGATCGGCAAATTCGTCGGCATCGTCGCGCTCCTCGGGTTCGTCGCGCTCGTGCTCGTCGTCGTGCTCGTGGTGCAGTGGCTCAAGCCGGAGCCCGCCCCGCCGGGTGGGCCGGGTGAACCGCCTTCCTCCAGTGCGCCGGAGCGGCCGTCGTCGCAGCCCGACGACTGTCCGGATGTCCTCGCGCTCGTGGTCCCGGGTACGTGGGAGTCGAAGGCGAACGATGATCCCTTCGATCCGACAGCCAACAAACGATCGCTGATGCTGCGGGTCTCCTCGCATCTGCAGGAGCAGTTCCCGAAGGACCGGGCCGAGGTCTACACGGTGCCGTACAAGGCCAAGTTCCGTAACCCGGCCAATCCCGGCGATCGGCAGGCCACCTACGACTCGTCTCGGGCACAGGGCAAGCGCCGGGCGGTCGCTGAGATCGAGAAGACCTACGATCACTGCCCGCTCACGAAGTACGTCCTGATGGGCTTCTCGCAGGGTGCGGTGATCACCGGCGATATCGCGTCCGACATCGCGAACGGGCGCGGCCCGATCGAGAAGCACGATCAGGATCTCGTCCTCGGTGTCGGCCTCATCGCCGATGGCCGCAGGCAGTCGGGTGAGCAACACGATGTGGGGTCGAGTCCGGAGGGGATCGGCGCTGAGGTCTCGCTCGGCGGTCTCTCCGGAATCATCCCCGGCACCACGATGACCGGTGCGCGGTCCGGCGGGTTCGGCGTGCTGCGCGATCGTGTCTACTCGATCTGTGCCAAGGGTGATCTGATCTGCGACGCCCCGACCGTGACCAGTCCGATCAAGGCGATCGGCCAGTTCGCGAACGCCGCCAACAACCCGGTGCACGCGATGTACGCGACGACGAAGTACTGGCAGGCGGACGGTGGCGCGACGGCCACCCAGTGGATGTCGGGCTGGTCGACTTCTCTGATCAGGGACGCCGACTGAACCACCGCGGAGGGGCGGAACCGGGCGAAATCGGTCGCGCGCGGTTGGGAAGTGGCACCGTGCCTGCGGTAGCCTTCCGAGGTTGAGGCCTCGGCGCGTGTCGGGGCGTGCACACGCAGATGAGGAGACGCGCCACGTGAGCACCCCAGACTCGTCGACGCACAACGCGGACGGATTGCGGAAGTTCCGCTTCGGCGCCGGCGGCGAAGGCAACAAGGACGAGGGCGGCGCCCGCAAGTTCGTGAAGCTGGCCCAGACGGCCGAGGAGTACGGGTACGACACGTTCGCCATCCCGGACCATCTCGGCAATCAGGTCGGCCCGCTCGCCGCGCTCGGCGCTCTCTCCCAGGCCACCAGCACCATCCGCCTGGCGACATCGGTTCTGGCCAACGGTTTCCGTCACCCGGCTGTCCTCGCCAAGGAGGCGACCACCATCGACGTGCTGTCGAAGGGTCGCCTCGAGCTGGGGATCGGCTCGGGATGGATGAAGGACGAGTTCGACAAAGCCGGTATCGAATTCGGTACTCCGGGCCAGCGCATCCGTCGTCTCGACGAATCGCTGACCATCCTGGATCGCCTCATGCGCGGGGAGACCGTCGACTTCGACGGCGAGTTCTACCAGATCAACGCCCTGCAGGGCACCCCGCGTCCCCGTCAGGGGCCGCGTCCCCCGATCGCCGTCGGTGGCGGTGGCCCGAAGATGCTGGCGCTCGCCGCCAAGCATGCGGACATCATCTCGGTGGCCACCGGCTCGACCAAGGAAGGTCTGCTGCGTCTCTCGGACATGACGATCGAGAAGACGACCGAACGCGTCGAGCGGATCCGTGAGGCCGCTGGTGACCGTTTCGACGAGATCGAACTCAACTGGACCATCGCGACCATCGTGGTCACCGACGACCGGGTCGCGACGGCCGAGATGGCATTGAAGGCTCTGGAGCAGGGCTACCCGCCGAACATCGCGCGCGACGTGGAACTGTCGGTCGACGACATCCTGTCGTCGCCGTATCTCGCGTTCGGCACGTTCGAGGAGATCGCGGAGCAGATCCGCGAGGTGCGTCGACGCACCACGATGAGTTACGTGGGTGTGTTCCCGACGCAGATGGATGCGTTCGCACCTGTTATTCCGCTTCTGCGGGGAGAGTAGAATCAACGAGGTTTTCGTGCGGGATGAGGCCGACACCGTCGCGGTGTCGTGGGTCGAGCACGAAATGATGGCACACGGACCGCAGCAACGAGGCGCGGACACAGGAGTTATTGGATGCTGAATACCGAACTCGAGCAGTTCCTCGACGAGACGGGCAACCTCCATTTCACGGAGGACGCGACGCTCGTCGACTACGTCGAGGCGAACGTCCGCGACCATGCGGACACGCTCGCGTACCGATTCATCGACTTCAGCCGCGAACGCGACGGCGAGCGGATCGACCTGACGTGGGCACAGTTCGGCAAGCGCCTGCGCGCGGTCGCCGCGCGCCTGCAGCAGGTTACCCAGCCGGGCGATCGTGTCGCGATCCTCGCGCCGCAGTCCCTCGAGTACGTGATCGGCTTCTTCGCCGCGCTGTACGCGAGCAACGTCGCCGTGCCGCTGTTCAGTCCGGACGAGCCCGGTCACACCGACCGCCTCGTGGGCGTCCTCGCGGACTGCGAGCCGACGGCGATCCTCACCTCGACCAAGTCGGCCGAGGCGGTCCGTGACTTCTTCTCGGACCGTCCCGCCAAGGATCGACCGCGCGTCATCGCCGTCGATGCCGTGCCGGACTCGGTCGGCGCATCGTGGGTCGCCCCGATCGCGGGCAAGGACCACAACCGGGACACCGTCGCCTACCTGCAGTACACGTCGGGGTCCACCCGTGTGCCCGCCGGCGTCGAGATCACCTACGAGGCCGTCGCAGCGAACTGCCTGCAGATCTACGACTGCATCTCGATCGACCGCAATTCGCGCGGCGTCACCTGGTTGCCCATGTTCCACGACATGGGGCTCCTGACGGTGATCCTGCCGGCTCTCGGCGGCAAGTACGTCACGATCATGACGCCGCAGGCGTTCATCCGCCGCCCCGGCCGTTGGATCCGCGAGCTCGCAGCCGACGACGACCGGGCGCCGACCTACGCGGCCGCGCCGAACTTCGCGTACGAGCACGCCGCTGCGCGCGGCCTGCCGCGCGAGGGCGACTCGCTCGACCTGTCGAATGTGATCGGACTGATCAACGGATCCGAACCGGTCACCGTCTCCTCGATGCGCAAGTTCAACGAGGCATTCGAGCCGTACGGTCTGTCGCCGAAGGCGATCAAGCCCTGCTACGGAATGGCCGAGGCCACTCTGTTCGTCTCGGCCACGCAGCGCGACGACGAGGCGAAGGTCGACTACGTGGATCGCGCGGAGCTCAACGCGGGCCGTTTCGTGGCCGTCGACGCCGACGCCGAGGGCGCCGTCCCGCAGGTGTCCTGCGGCCAGGTGGCACTGAGCCAGTGGGCGGCGATCGTCGACCCGGAGACCCGCACCGAGCAGCCCGACGGACATGTCGGTGAGATCTGGCTCCACGGTCTCAACATCGGCAAGGGCTACTGGAACAAGGTCGACGAGACGCAGGAGACCTTCCACAACACCATCGACGCTCCGCTCGCCTCGGGCAGCCACACCGCGGACGCTCCGGCGGATGCCGAGTGGATGCGCACCGGAGACTACGGCGTCTGGTTCGAGGACGAGCTGTACATCACCGGCCGGGTCAAGGACCTGGTGATCGTGGACGGCCGTAACCATTACCCGCAGGATCTCGAGTTCAGCGCACAGGAAGCCAGCGACTCGCTGCGCCCCGGCTTCGTCGCGTCGTTCGCGGTGCCTGCCAACCAGTTGCCCGCCGAGGTCTTCGAGGCCGGGCACAGCGGGCTCACCTACGACACCGATGATGCGTCCGAGCAGCTGGTGATCGTCGCCGAGCGCGGGCCGGGGCGGAAGAACGATCCGCAGGAGGTCGCGGACAAGGTCCGTGCGGCCATCGCGGGTCGCCACGGCGTGATGGTCCGCGATCTGCTGCTGGTCCCGGCGGGGTCGATCCCGCGCACGTCGAGCGGCAAGATCGCCCGTCGCGCGACGAAGGCCGCATACGTTGACGGCACTCTTCGCGGCGGCTATCAGCAGACCGCGTTCCCGGATTCCAAAGAATGAGCATCGGGCAAGCCCGGTACGTCTCACGTGACGTACCGGGCTTGTCTGTTACCCACCCTCGACCCGCGAAGTAAGCTGGCTACCGATGTCTGAGAACAATTCCACCGATACTCCCGAGGGCACCGCAGGCGAGACCGCCGGCGACCTCACCGTCGACGAGTTGCGTGAGTGGCTGCGGGAGTGGGTCGCGAGTGCCACCGGTCAGTCGGCCGAGCAGATCCCCGTCGAGCGTCCGATGGAGGAACTCGGGCTGTCGTCTCGTGACGCCGTCGCGCTCGCGGCCGACGTCGAGGACAAGACCGGGGTGATCCTCAACGCGACCGCCGTCTACAACCATCCGACGATCGCGTCGCTGGCCACCCGGATCATCGAGGGCGATCCGGACGAGGGCGTGGACGCCGAGGACGACCGCTTCTGGGAGCGCGAGCGCGACGACGCCGACGACATCGCGATCGTCGGTCTGTCGACCCGCTTCCCGAAGGCCGGGCAGACGCCCGAGTCCACGTGGCAGGCCTTGATCGACGGCGTCGACGGGATCTCGGATCTCCCCGCGGACCGTTGGCTCGAGTTCAAGGACGACCCGCGTCTGGCCGAGCTGATCGAGACCCGGAACGTCCAGGGCGGCTATCTGGACGACGTCAAGGGGTTCGACGCCGACTTCTTCCAGATGAGCCCGCGCGAGGTCGAGATGGTCGATCCGCAGCAACGTCTCGCCCTGGAATTGACGTGGGAGGCGCTGGAGAACTCGCACATCCCGCCGAGCGACCTGCGGGGCGGTCAGGTCGGTGTCTTCATGGGCACCTCGACCAACGACTATCAGATGCTCGCGACCCTCGGCCTCGGCGAAGGTGCCAGCGAGACCGCCGCTTACGCGCTGACCGGTACCGCGACCTCGATCATCGCGAACCGCGTCTCCTACTTCTTCGATTTCCACGGTCCGTCGATGGCGATCGACACCGCGTGCTCGTCGTCGCTCGTCGCGGTCCATGAGGCCGTCCGCAGCCTGCGGTCCGGAGACTCGGACGTTGCAGTGGCTGGCGGCGTCAACATGCTGATCACGCCGGCCGCCACGCTGGGCTTCGACCAGATCGGTGCGATGGCGCCGAACGGCCGGATCAAGGCCTTCTCGTCGGATGCCGACGGCATGATCCGCTCCGAGGGCGGCGGCGTGTTCGTCCTCAAGCGCATGTCCGACGCTCGCCGCGATGGCGACACCGTGCTCGCCGTGGTCGCGGGCAGTGCGGTCAACTCCGACGGCCGTTCCAACGGCATCTTCGCGCCCAACCCGGAAGCGCAGGTTGCGGTACTGCGGTCGGCGTACGCCGATGCCGCCGTGGATCCGCGCACCGTCGACTACGTCGAGGCGCACGGAACCGGCACGGTGCTCGGCGACCCGATCGAGGCCGACGCACTCGGCCGCGTCGTAGGTCGTGGACGTACCTCGGACGCGCCGATGCTCCTCGGTTCGGCGAAGACGAACTTCGGGCACATGGAGTCCGCAGCGGGCGCAGGCGCGCTCGCCAAGGTGGTCCTGTCGCTGGAGAACGATCGTCTGCCGGCCTCCCTGAACTACGTCGGCGCCAACCCGTACATCCAGTTCGACGCCACCAATCTGCGCGTGATCACCGAGCCGACCGCGTGGCCGCGCTATGCGGGTCACGCCGTCGCCGGCGTCTCCGGATTCGGTTTCGGTGGAACCAATGCGCACCTCGTGATCCGCGAGGTGCTGCCGTCGGACCACATCGATCCGGCTGACGCCTCGGCCCAGCCCGTGCAGGCGGCGCAGACGGCCGCTGCAGACGACTTCGATGACGATGACGAGGAGTTCCTCACCGAGGCCGAGCGGGCCGTGCTCGCCGCACAGTCCACGACGGCCCCCGTCGCCGCACCGGCGGCCGAGACCGATCCGGCCGACGGATTCGCGCCGGCGGCTGCACCGGGCGCCGTGGTTCCGCTGGTGATCTCCGGTTTCCTCGCGTCCCGGCGCCGCAAGGCTGCCGCCGACCTGCTGGAGTGGCTGGAGAGCGACGAGGGCATGCAGACATCGCTCGTCGACATCGGCCGCACGCTGGCGCACCGGAACCACGGTCGTACGCGGTCGGTCGTCATGGCGAGCACGCATGAGGACGCGGTGAAGGGCGTGCGAGCGGTCGCCGACGGAAAGGCCCTGCCGTTCGTCTATACCTGCGACACCCCGGACGCCGGTTCGGCGGTCTGGTTGCTGTCGGGCTTCGGTTCGCAGCACCGCAAGATGGCCAAGCAGCTGTACACCGAGAACCCGGTGTTCGCGAAGTACGCGGACCGGGTGGACGCGATCATCCAGAACGAACTCGGCTACTCGATGGTCGAGATGTTCTTGGACGATGCGCAGACCTATGCGATCGAGACCGCGCAGATCGGCATCTACACGATCCAGGTGGCGCTCGCCGATACGATGCGCCACTACGGTGCCGAGCCGGGCGTGCTGGTGCCGCATTCGATGGGTGAGGCATCCGCCGCCTACATCAGCGGCGGACTGTCGCTCGAGGACGCGACGCGCGTGATCTGCCAGCGGTCCCGACTGATGGGCGAGGGCGAATCGATGCTCGTCGGAGACGACATTCGGCTGATGGCGCTGGTCGAGTACAGCGCCGACGACATCCACGACGTGCTCGCCGACTTCCCGGATCTGGAGATCTGCGTGTACGCGGCGCCGACCCACACCGTGATCGGCGGACCGGAGACGCAGGTCGACGCGATCGTCGAGCGCGCCGAGGCCGAGGGCAAGCTGGGCCGCAAGCTGCAGACCAAGGGGGCCAGTCACACGTCGCAGATGGACCCGCTGCTCGGCGAGTTGTCGTACGAGTTGACGGGCATCGAGGCGCAGCGCCCGCGGATCGGGTTCTACAGCTCGGTGGACCGCGAGGTCTTCTACCGCCCGGGTGGCGAGCCGGTTCACACCATCGACTACTTCCTCAAGGGTCTGCGGCACAGCGTCTGGTTCGCCCAGGCGATCTCGAAGTCCGTGGAGAACGGTCACCGGACGTTCGTCGAGCTGTCGCCGAATCCGGCCGTCCTCATCTCGGTCGCCGCAACCACATTCGGTGCCGGAGTGCACGACGCCGAGCTCATCGAGACCTTGCGCCGCAAGGAGGACGAGAGCCACGGCCTGGTGAACGCGTTGATGAAGCTGTACGTCCATGGGCACCCGGTGGACGTGGCCGCGCTCTTCGGTACCGGCCCCGACCAGTCGTACGCACCGGTTCCGCGCACTCGTTTCAACCGGAAGCCGTACTGGCTCACGGCATCGATCTCGAGTGGTTCGGGGGCGGGGACCGCGCCGGGCGCGCACGTCGGTCTGCCCGACGGCCGCCACGTGTGGGAGTGCAACGCGGGTGCGGTCACCGATCCGAACGCGTTGGTGCTGGCCGCAGCCAAGCAGATCCTCGGATCCGACGCCGCAGTGACGGCCACCGAGACGGTCCAGCCGATCCCGTCCGAGGGCACGGTCACGACCACGTTCACCCGCCACCCCGGAGGCGGTGCGATCACCGTTCACGCGGACCAGCAGGGCGGCCACGCGCTGCTGTTCGAGGCAGCCGTCACGGGTACCGCGCCGGCTGCGAAGGCAGTCGGCGAGGAGTCGGCGGCAGGGGCGGCAGGCGTCGCGGCAGGAGGTGCGGCAGGTGCTGCCGCGATGGATCCGTCCGCCTTCGGTGACGACACCGTGGTGGTCGAGGATGAGGTGATCGACGACATCGGCAGCAAGTGGGATCCGGAGTCCGGCCAGTCGGTCGGCGACCGACTCGCCGTGATCGTCGGTGAGTCGATGGGCTACGACCCGGAGGACCTGCCACGCGAGATCCCGCTGATCGAACTCGGCCTCGACTCGCTCATGGCGGTCCGGATCAAGAACCGCGTCGAGTACGAATTCGACATCCCGCAGTTGCAGCTGCAGGCGATGCGCCAGGCGAACCTGTCGGACATCGAGAAGTTCGTCGCCTTCGCCGTCACTCACCGTGACCAGCTGGAGGACCTAAACAGCCGTGCTGCGGGCGAGGGCGAACTCGACACCGCCGCCCTCAACGCCTACATCGACGAGCAGATCGCCAAGGAGGCGGAGTCTCCCGCAGCGGAGTCTGCCGCAGAGGAGTCTCCCGCAGAGGGGTCTGCCGACCCCGCTGCTGAGACGGCGTCCCCTTCCGCTGCGGACGCAGCGCGATCCGCCGCACCGGCAGCGGGCGCCGCGCACGTGCAGGCAGCCGAGGTCGAAGCCCTCACCGAGGAGACGTCCGCTCCGACCACAGCGCCGGCGACGGAGTCCACCCCGACCCCGACCGACATCACGAACCAGTCCGCCGTCGCCGACGCGACCGGTTCGGATGTCCCGCCGCGCGACGCAGCGGAACGCCTCACCTTCGGTGCGTATGCGGTCGTCACCGGCAAGTCTGCGGGCGGCATCTTC
Source organism: Gordonia zhaorongruii (assembly GCF_007559005.1). Classification (GTDB taxonomy): domain Bacteria; phylum Actinomycetota; class Actinomycetes; order Mycobacteriales; family Mycobacteriaceae; genus Gordonia; species Gordonia zhaorongruii. The sequence continues at coordinate 138,966 of NZ_CP041763.1, forward strand.
AACAAGCTGCCGGTCCTCGATGAGGAGACGGCCGGGAAGCTGACCGAGCGACTCAACGAGCGCACGGGCGGCGAGGTCGACCTCGAGGACATCCTCGATTCGGAGACCATCGAGGAGATGTCCGATTACGTCCGCCAGCAGATGGACGACGCCGCCGATATCGACGGTTTCGTCCGTTACCTGCAGGTGCCGACGCAGGACGGCACGCCGAAGCACACCTTCGACACGCACGCCGGCGATCCGGTGCCCATGCTGGTGTTCCACCCGGCGGGTGGCAACACCTCGGCATACGAAGCCCTGGTGAAGCGTCTCCCACAGGATCTTCCGGTCGTCGGTTTCGACCGGGTCGAGGGCACCATCGAGGAGCGCGTCGAGCAGTACATGCCGAAGCTTCGCGAGGTGCAGCCGCACGGTCCGTACGTGCTCGTGGGCTGGTCGCTGGGCGGCGCGCTCGCCTACGGTGCGGCGCAGGTCCTCCTGTCCGAGGGCGAGGAGGTCGCCTTCGTCGGGCTCATCGACGTGGTCCGGCCGAGCAAGGAGGTGCCGGACACCCCGGAGAACAAGCGGGCCCGTCTGGAGCGCTGGAAGGAGTTCGCAGTTCGGACCTACGGTCTGGACGACAGCATCCCGGTGCCGATGGATCGGCTCATGGACGCCGACGACAGCGGCCAGTTCGACATCATCATGGAGATGATGTCGATGTCGGACACCAAGATCCCCGGTGGCATCATCGAGCACCAGCGGACGTCGTTCATCGACAATCGTGCGCTCACCGAGATCAAGCCGACCCGTTACGACGGCAAGGTGGTCCTGTACCGCGCCGACAAGATGCACGACGGCGCCATCGAGCTGGAACCGCAGTGGGCCGAGATCGACGAGGACGGTCGCTGGGGCGAGGTCGTCGACGATCTGGAGATCCTGCACATCGGCGGCGACCACTTGGGCATCGTCGACGAACCCCATGTCGCGAAGGTCGCGTCCGACCTAGCACGCCGTATGAACGACGTGAATTCGCAGAAGTGATCCGAAGGGATATCGCGTGACCGAAACGACTGCCGACAAGCTCACCGACCTGCGTGAGAAGCTCGAGCTCGCGAAGGAGCCGGGTGGTGAGAAAGCCGTCGCCAAGCGCACCAAGAAGGGCATTCTCTCGCCGCGCAAGCGGCTCGAGCTGCTGTTCGACGAGGGCACGTTCGTCGAGGTCGGTGCGCTCGCGAAGACCCCGGGCGCCTCTGAGACGGGGTACGGCGACGGCGTCGTCACCGGTCACGGGCTGGTCTTCGGCCGGCCGGTCGCCGCGTTCAGCCACGACCAGACCGTCATGGGCGGCACCGTCGGTGAGATCTTCGGCCGCAAGGTCGCGGGACTGATGGAGTGGGCGGGCAAGCTCGGATGTCCGATGGTCGGCATCAACGATTCGGCGGGTGCTCGGATCCAGGACGCCGTCACCTCGCTTGCGTGGTACGCCGAGATGGGTCGCCGAAACGATCTCCTTTCGGGCCTGTCGCCGCAGGTGTCGGTGATCCTCGGCAAGTGCGCGGGCGGTGCCGTGTACACGCCGGCGAACACCGATGTCCTGGTGGCGGTGGAGGACAAGAGCTACATGTTCGTCACCGGACCGGACGTCATCAAGCAGACGACCGGTGAGGACATCTCCGCCGAGGACCTGGGCAGCGCCCACAACCAGGCACGGTGGGGCAACATCCACCACGTCGCGCAGGACGAGAAGGCGGCCTTCGACTGGGTGCGCGAGTACCTGCAGTACATGCCGTCGAGTGCGCACGAGCAGCCGCCGGTGATCAACCCCGGCCTGGAGCCCGAGATCACCGATTCGGATCGCTCCCTCAACGAGTTCATGCCGGACAACGACAACGCGGGCTACGACATGCGCGACATCATCATGCGATTGTTCGATGATGGGGCGTTCCACGAGGTCGGCGAGTTGTTCGCGCCGAACATCCTGACCGGCTTCGCGCGCGTCGACGGCCACAGCGTCGGCATTGTCGCGAACCAGCCGAGTGTCATGGCGGGCACCATCGACACCGATTCCTCGGAGAAGGCGACGCGATTCGTCCGGATCTGCAACGCCTACAGCATCCCGCTGATCTTCCTCGTCGACACCCCGGGCATCCTGCCGGGACTCAGCGAGGAGCAGAAGGGCACCATCCGCCGCTCGGGCAAGTTCCTGTACGCCTACGTCGAGGCCGACGTGCCGAAGGTGACCGTGGTCCTGCGCAAGGCCTACGGCGGAGCATACGCGGTGATGGGATCCAAGCAGCTCGGTGCCGACATCAACTTCGCGTGGCCGACGGCGAAGATCGCCGTCATGGGTGCGGAGTCGGCGGCTGCGGTGCTGACTCGTAGGCAGACCGAGGGCCTGAGCGCTGCAGACGCCGACCGGGTGCGCCAGGACTTCATCACGTTCTACAACGCCATGATGGCGACGCCGTACCTGGCCGCCGAACGCGGCTACGTCGACGCCGTCATCGAGCCCGCCGAGACTCGGCTGCACCTGCGCAGGGCACTCGCTCAGCTCCGCGACAAGCAAGTTCTCCGGAGCCCGCGCAAGCACTACCTCATGCCCATCTGAGGTCCATCGCGTGCCACGGGTTGCGGCGGGTGCCGCGACCCGGACACTGGTGAGGACAGCAGTTCACATCGAGAGGTCGGGGTTCATGTACTTCATCGTCGTCAAGTTCGCGGTCAAGCCGTCCAGTGTGGACGAGTTCCCGGACGCCGTTGCGGAGTTCACCGCTGCGACGCGCGCCGAGCCGGGCAATCTCTGGTTCGAGTGGTCGCGGAGTCTTCAGGACCCGAACGAGTTCGTCCTGGTCGAGGCGTTCACCGACGAGGGCGCCGGCCCGCACGTGACGAGCCCGCATTTCGCGAAGGGCCTGGAGTCGATCCGGCCGCATCTCACGGCGACCCCGAAGATCATCTCCCGGCAGATCGAGGGCGACGGCTGGGACGCGATGGGCGAGCTCCAAGTCGAGTGACGATCGGCTGGTAAGAGCCGACGGCCGCCGGGCAGCGCCGGCCGGTCAGCCGAACTGATCGATACTCAGCTTGACCGCCATCACCACCACGACTACGAGCAGCGCATAGCGCACGATCGCGGTGCCGCGGCCCAGCACCAAGCGGGAGCCGACGACCGATCCGGCGACGTTCGCGACCGCGAGGATCGCGCCGAGCAGCCAGAAGACGTTGCCTTGTGCGGCGAACACCGCTATCGCACCGATATTGGTGGCGGTATTGGCCACCTTGGCCATCGCGGCGCTCTGCAGGAAGCTCTGGTGCAGCAGCGCGGTCAGCGTGATGATCAGGAACATGCCGGTGCCCGGACCGAACACACCGTCGTACAGGCCGATGATCCCGAGTACCGCGAGTGCGACGCCGAATCGGGTGCGCGACACCGGCAGTGACGATTCGCGGGTGGAGCCGAACTGGGGGCGGAACGCGACGAAGGCTCCGACGCCGACCATCAGCACGATCACGAACGGCCGCATGACGTCCGAGCTGATCGCCGAGGCGGCTAGGGCGCCGACAGCCGCACAGCACGCTGCGATCGGGATGCTCACCGCGACGAGCCGTCGATCCACGGACACGGACCGCAGATACATGCAGGCCGCCGTCGCCGTGCCCCACACCGCGGCGAGCTTGTTGGTGCCGAGAGCCAGCGCCGGAGGCGCAGACGGGAACACCATCAGCATCAGCGGGATCAGCACCAGCCCACCGCCACCCACCACGGCGTCGATCCAGCCGGCCACCGCTGCTCCGCCGATCAGGAGCGACAGGAGCGGCGCGGAGGGCAGGTCCACTCGGTTCCTCCTTGATCGAGGACGTGCATGCGTCGGGTCGGGTGACTCTGCGAGATTACCGGGCGCCTGCTCGGACGAGGCTCTACATTCTGACCATGGACACCCTGAACGGACTCCCACTGCATCCCCTCATGGTCCACTTCGTGGTGGTCGCGATACCGGTGGCGGCACTGGTCGCGATCGTCGCGGCTCTCTGGCCGCGGGCGCGCACCAAGCTCGGGATCGTGACGCCGGTGATCTCCCTGATAGCTCTCATCGCGACTCCCATCGCCACCACGGCGGGGGAGGGGCTCGAAGAGCACCTGCCGCCGACCGAAGCGCTCACCACGCACACCGAGGCGGGGGACGTGGTCATCATCGGCATCGGCTGCCTCTTCGGCGCGACCGCACTGCTGTACCTGCTCGGGACCCGGTCCGTCGCCGCGCGAGTCCCGCTGCCGGCCGTCGCGGACGTGATCGCCCGAGTGCTGGTGGTCGCGGCGGCGATCGCTTCGCTGTATCTGGTGTTCCAGGCCGGCGACACCGGTTCCCATGCGGTCTGGGACGGCATCATGGGCTGAGTCTCGGCCACGTGCCGCATGGCCAACCCGTATACGGCCGAGACTCACTGCTGAGGGCGTGCATGGGCGTCCACGGGTTGGGAGACTGAACGAGCGAGCCCCGCGAAGGACTTTCGCGGGGCTCGCTGCGCACTGCCGACCGGGTCAGTACCCGAGCGACCTCATCGGCCCCGGGTCGTACAGACCGCTCACCGTGCGCGTGCCGTTGATGATGTCGGCCGGCTCGGACTGAACGAGCGGCGTGAACCGTTCCAAACCGCCCCAGTCGCGGGCCCAGTCGTTCCGCAGGTACGACGGGACCAGGGTGTGCGCGAGCAGGCCATCGGTGATTCCGAGCGGTCCTCCGTTGACGCCGTCCTGCCAGGTCTGGCTGTTCTTCCGGGTTGCCTCGGAATCCGGACTGATCCGCCACTCGGGGATCTCCAGGAGCCCGTGATTGACGGCCATCGGCCGCTGGCACGGGAACACGAGACCGGGCATCCAGTCGAGGAAGACGGGATCCTCACGGCCGACGACATCGTTCAGCGTCTCCAGCTTCGGGATGCGCGGCGGCGTCACTGCCGCCCACTCGGTGATGGACGCAGCTTCGTCGACGACGTGCAGGCGGACCATCGTCGCCCGAGGCGGAGCGGCTTTCAGTGGGAAACGGAGCGAACGCCAGTTGGCACTGTCCGAGAACGCGTCCATCGGAACCTGCGGAACGCCGACCGGGACCACCTTGTCGCCGTCGCGGCGGGCGTACTGAGCGACCACCTTGCGGCCGTCGCCGAGAGATCCCAGGTCGTTGAACGCCTCGATGGAGCCCGCGGCCGCCACACTGATCAGCGGCTGATCATCCGGTGCGTCACCGGCCGCGAAGCCCATGTCGTACCACCCGGTGGTCAGCTCGCTCATCTGACGGTTGCCGAAGCTTCCGAGGACCGGCGTGGTCGCCGGGTTCAGACCGTAGGGGAGCTGGACGGCTGCTGCCTTGCCACGCGGGACATCGGAGTCCTCCGATTCGCTCTCGGCATCGTCGGCGCTGTCTCCACCCGCGGACGGAGGCGTGATGATGTCGTCCTCCTCGTCATCGGAGGCGCGCTTCTCGTCGAGCGGGTCGGTGACGACCGACGACGAGACTCCGTCGCGAGTGAATCCCTCGTTCTGGGCGCCGAGGGTCGCGGTGGCAGACGGTGCGGGCTTTCCGTCGAGGGCTGCCGGCTTGAGAACGGAAGCGTTCGGGTCCGCCTCGATGAGAACGTCGTTCGCCAGACCGCACTCGTCGCCGGTCAAGGCGCGTGCGTTCGACTTGGCCCACGACCAGCTGTCGCGCTGCGCCCAGCTTGCCTTGACGAACGATCCGAGCATGAACATCACTACGAGCAGAGCGATGACCGGGATCGGCGAGAACGCGAACTTCATGAGGCCGGTCTTCCGGGCGCCGGTGCGGACGTCCTCGTCGACGAAGTCATCCCGGAAGTGGAACCAGAGGCCCACCGCACTGACGATCAGCGTCAGTGCCAGCATCACCCAGCTGAGGTTGATGCCCGCGACGGCGACCGGGCGGTCCCACCAGGGGACGCCCCACGACGCGGAGTACCACCACATGTTGGTTCCCGCGGTCGAGACCGCCGTGACGAGCAGGACGGCTGCCGCGAAGAATGTTCGGTTCCGCCGTGAACGCAGCAGCTTGGGCGCCATCATCGCCGCGGTGCCCGCCACCAGGACTGCGCCGATCGTGGCGTAGATCCCGAAGTGGTGCGTCCACTTGGTCGGCGTGAAGGACGTGAAGAACATCGTGCCGAGCATGACGGCGATCAGACGCCAGAACGGCGCACGCGCGATGCCTGCCGGGTGCCGGCTGGAGACCAGCCGGAAGATGGCGACCAGCAAGCACAGGATCATCAACAGGATGCCGAATCGGCGCGGGAAGGTGCCGTCGCCGGTGGTCAGCACGAGCCAGTAATAGCGGGTCGGTTCCTGCCACCACTGCTCGGTGGGCCCGACCGCGGTGGCGACCTTGTTGCCCTCGAGGAGCGGCGCGAGCGCCTGCGAGTAGAAGATCATGTACAGCACGAAGGTGCCTGCCGCGAAGAGCGGTGCGACGAGCGGAAGCACCCCGTCGCGCTTGCGACGCGAGACGATGCCCTTGACCACCGGTCGCAGACCCGCGATGAGAGCGGCTGCGGCCATCAGACCGCCGGGTGCGAGGGCCAGCGTGTACGCCGCGGCGATCGTCGCGATCGCGTACGGAAGCAGGCGTCTCGTGGCGATGGCGCGTTCGACGCACACCCAGGTGAGCAGTGCGCCGACGGCTTCAGCGCCTTCCGGGCGGATGCCGTTGTTGAACGGCATCCAGATCGCCAGGAAGACCGTCGCACCGGCCCACACGGCGGCCGGGCTGTTGCGGACCGCGCGCCCGAGCCGTGGGATCGCCTCGCGACTGATGATCCACCAGCCGAGCAGACCCAGGAGCAGGGCGGGAAGTCGCAGCCACGGCGTCGCCACCGAGAACTCGGTCATCCACGACAGCACCTTGAAATGCCAGCCGAACGGATCCTGCGGCACACCGAAGTACCGGAAGTAGTTGTCGGCGTAGCCCGCTTCATCCGCGATGCGGGCGACGGTGATGTTGTAGCCGTCGTCGGAGGTGTTGCTGCCGATCAGCCACCAGACGAACAGGGAGAGGAACACCAGGACGTCGGGGCCGCGGATGGTGAACCAGCCGCGCGGCAGGAAACGCTTGTGGCCGCGCTTGTCCCGGGAGTCGAGCACGCCGAGTGCGATGAGCGACAGCAGCGTCATGACGATGCCGAACACGATGACCGCCAGCTTCAGCGGGGTCGGCGAGTTCACGAATCGGGTGTCGACGGTGGCGCTGAGCGAGAGGCCCTCGCGCGGTGAGTCGGCGGGCAGATTGGTGAAGACGCCGATGATCTGCGGACGCATGTTGTGGTCACCGGTGTGGTAGCGGGTGTCCTCGCCTGCCGGCATGCCGTCGATCGAGGCGGTCACCCCGTCCTTGCCGCCGGTCAGCGTGAACGCACAGCCGGGTGTCGACTCCGCCTTCTGACGGTCGATGTTCACCAGCACCACGTCGCGCACGATCATCGCGATGTTGTCCTCGGTGGCGCGGATGAACATGCCGCGTGCGGTCGCCTTGTCGCCTTGCTCCGGGATCGTCGACATCACGATGCCGCCCGATGCCGGCAGCCGCTGTGCGAGCGAACACGGCACCGACGCGTCCATGGCGGTCGGAACGAAGGACACCATGGGCGCGGTCACGTTCGTCACCGCGTCGTTCTGGGGCCATTGCAGATCAGCCGTCTTCTGGTCGATCGGCAGGATCGGCGTCAGGCACGCCATCACGAAGCCGAGGACGCCGGCCACCGCCGCCACCAGCTTCGCATTGCGATAACCGTTGGCTCGGAGCAGCTTCCATCGCTGTGGCGCGTTGTCGGCGTCTGCGTCGGGTTCCTGCGGCGCGTTCGCCACGTCGGGGTCGGTCATGAAGAGGGCTCCAGGCGAATCGATCCGGTGCGGTTCCAGCCCCACCGGTTAACCGGTGCGGTGGTCACGCGGGCGGTGGTTGCGTCGGGGGGAAGGGGCGTGAGCTTCTCCAAGGCGCCCCAGTCCTGATGCCAGTCATCGCGCAGATAGGTGGGCACGGTCATCGGTCGGGTCGAGGATTCGACGACCCCGATCGGGCCGCCCGACTTGGCCGACATCCACGTCTTCGACTGCGAGTTCGCACTCACGTAGTCGGGCCGGATCCGCCACTGCGGGACCTCGGCGACGCCGTGCCGGTACTCCATCGGCCGCTGGCACGGGAACTGCGAACCGACCGTGAAGTCGATGAGCGTGGGGTCCTCGGTGCCGACCATCTCCTGCAGGGTGACGAGCTCGGGTGCGCGCGGCGGGGTGATGCCGATGAACTGCATGGATCCGAGGTTGGTGTCCTCGATGTGCAGGCGCATCGTCGTCGCGGCGGGCGGGACCGCTTCCATGGGCACCCGCAGGTTGCGCCACGGACGGTTCGGAACCTCGGGCCCCGCATCGATCGGGATGTAGTCGGCTCCGACCTTCTGGAATTCACCGCCGGGGCCTTCCTTGCCGAACTGGGCGACGAGCTTCTGCCCGAAACGGGGGTTGCCGTCGCGGTCGACGGTCGAGACGGCGCCGGCTGCGGAGAACGCGATGATCGGCGACGCGTCGCGGGCGGGCAGCCGGTACCAGCCGGTGGTGAGGTACGCGTTGGCGTTGAAGCCGTAACTGCCCAGTACCGGGGTGGTTGCGGGATCCAGACCGAACGGCAGCGCCGCACGGGATCCGTTCACGGTCGTCGGTCCGATTCCGCCGGTGGTGCCGGCTCCCAGATCGCCGGAGATGGCGAACGGCTTGGACACCGAGCCGCCTACGTGCATCTGGCCTGCGCGGGCACTGGTCGTGTCCGGCTTCAAGTCGCCGGGGATCCCGTTCGGTGTGAAACCGGTCGGGTCCTCGCCGGTGAGCGTCTTCGTTGCGGATCCACCCGTGGCGGGTGCCAGCATTCCGGCGTTCGCATCGGGTTCGGCGAGCACGTCCTCGGCCATGCCGCACGACTTGTGGTCGGTGATAGCGGCGATGTTGTTGCCGAACACGGTCATCGCCGGGCTGCGGGTGACGACGGCCTTGCCGAACACGGCGAGGGTCGCGATCACCATGAGCGCGGCGATCATCACGAGCGGCGTCGAGGCGAGTGCGATGCGCCGCCGGTCGGCCGCGGTATCGGGCTGGCCGTCCACATGGTGAGCGAGGCCCTTGTTGGCGACGTAGTCGATCCGCAGGTGCTGCCACAGGGCGACGACCACGGCGACGACGGCCAGGACCAGCAGAGCCGACGACACCTGAACGCCCGCGATCGCCGGCGCCATGTTGAACCAGGTGACGCCGAATTGGTACGCGTACGGCCAGGCGTTCTTACCGGCCGATGCGGCGGCGAGCGCGAAGAGCAGGCCCGCCGTGAGGACCGACAGGTTGCGGGCCGATCGCGCGCCGCTCTCGGCGATCGCGATGCATGCGATCGCAGCGAGCGCAGCGGCCACCCCGGCGAAGATCCCGAAGTGGATCGTCCACTTCTCGGGGGTCAGGAAGAACAGCAGTGACGTGATGCCGAACGCACCGACGAGACGCCACGCGGGCAGCGGAAGAACGCCGGGGATGCGGCGACGGCGGAGCAGGACCGCGGCGGTGATGATCACTGCGACGAACAACAGCAGGACCGGCACCCGGCGCGCGAGCGAGCCGTCCGAGGTCGTGACCGACAGGAAGTAGTAGCGCAGGAACTCCTGGTGCCACGGCACGATCGGGCCGGTCTGGTACTTCACCTTGATCGCTTCGAGGACGGTCATCAGGGTCTGATCGCGGAACACGATGACCGCGACGACCGCACCCGCTGCGGCGAGCGGGGCCAGGAGCGCGAGCAGTCCCGACTCCTTGCGCCGTGCGTTCAGGATGTGGATCAGCGGGCGTGCCGACACGAGCAGGATGGCCGCGCCGATGGCCCCCTGCGGCGCGAGAGCGAGCGTCATGGCGGCCGTCGTGGTCGCCAGTGCGGCGGGAAGCAGACGCTTGCGCGTGATGGCGGTCTCGGCGGCCCACCAGGTGAGCAGCGAGCCCAGGACGATCAGGGCTTCACCGCGGAGGCCGGAGCAGAACGGCAGCCAGAACGCGAGGAACACCGCGGCGGCGGTGGCCGTCGCCCAGATGTTCGCCCCCACCTTCGGGCCCAGATGCGGCAGGACGACGCGGGAGAGCACGAACCACGAGGCCAACCCGGCGACGAGGGCGGGCAGGTGCATCCAGACGATGGTCGTCGACACCTCGGACCACGCGCCGAGGAAGCTGTAGTACCAGTCGAACGGCGCCTCGGCCACGCCGAAGTAGCGGTAGTAGTTCGACATGTAACCGGACGCGTCAGCCGCGCGGCCCATGTTCAGGATGTACCCGTCATCCGGCGCGGAGGCGCCCAGGAACGTCCACAGGGCCAGGATCGCGGTGACGACGATGTCGGTGGCGCGTGGCCGGAACTGTGCGAGCAGCGAGCCGGTGCGGGGTACGAGTGCCCCGGTGTATCCGTGGATGCGGTCGAGGCACCAGAGTGCGAATAGCGCGATGGCGGTGGCCAGAACCGCGATGATCATCGCGATGATCTTGAGAATCGACGCGTCGCTCTCATAGCGGTTGTCGACATCGACCTGAGCCTTCAGCCCGGCATCTGCGAGCCGCTGGACCTGCGGCGTCGTCAGCGAGGTGAAGAATCCGCCGACCTGGGGCCGCTTGTCGGGTTCGACGATGCCCGCCGGGCCCATGCCGGTGAACTGGGCTCCGGTCTCGGCGGCCGACGAGAACACGTGCAGGTCGCCGCATTTTCCTGCCGCGATATCGGCGCGGGGTGCGGTGGCGGCGACATTCGACCGGAACGCTGCGGTGACCGTCGACTCGCTGGCCGTGATCGACAGCGTGCGCTGCGAGGCGTGCTCGGAGTTCGACGGAAGAGTCGTCAGGACGGTGCCGCCCTCGGCGGGCAGCGTCGCCAGTGCTTCGCACGGGATCGTCACATCCAGCGACTTCGGGGTCTGTGCGACCAGCGGCGCGACGACGGACGGGTCGTCGGCGTTCAGGGTCTGCCCTTGAGGCCAGGACACGGAGGCGGAGGTGGTGGAGACCGGCAGCAGCGGAACGAGCACGGCGGCCACGACGGCCACCAGACCGGCGACGATCGCGAGCAGCCGGGCAGTCCCCGCAGAGAGAGGACTCGATGCGGATTCCGCCGGTGGATCAGAGGAGGGGGTGGTCGGCACTGGCACGACAGTTGACGTTAGTCGAACTCGCTGAGAAGTGGCCAAACGACTAGCGGGGTTGCATGAACCGTTATATCCGTTTTATCTCTCGCGTCCGTCTGCAAGCGCACGATCCGGTGCTCCTCGGCCGGTCCCGTACCCGCGAGATTCATCGCCCGACGCGGCCGGACGCGTCGTGGGGAGCGGCGCGCACGGGGTGGTGGACGTCACCGGCCCGTCGACGATCCGGGCCGGGAGACGGTCGATGCCGGATGACGGTCAGTGGCGGATGGGAGCCGGGCTCCACAGTCCGCTGCGCCTCTCGGTGCTGTGGTCGATCTCGGCGGGAACGGCCTCGTCATACGGGGTGTAGCGCTCGAGTGCACCCCAGTCACGTCCGATATCGCCGCTGAGATAAGTGGCAACGGTGTCCGCTCGCTGCGAGACCTCGATCCAGCCGAGCGGTCCGCCGCCCTGGGCTCCCTGCCAGGCGCCCACCGCTGCTGCCAGGTCGGCGCCCGGCTTGATGCGCCACTTGGGGGTCTCGACGACGCCCGCGTGGAAGTTGTACGGCCGCTGGCACGGGAACACGAGCCCGGAGGTCCAATCGACGTGAACCGGGTCCGTGTCGCCGACGGTGTCCTCCAGAGTCGTCATCTCGGGCAGCCGCGGCGGTGTGACGACGATGAAATGATCCTCGGCCAGATTCTCGTCCTCCGCCACGATGCGCACTGCCGTGGTGTCCTCGGGCAGTGACGCCGTGTCCAGCCTGACGTTGCGCCAGGACGGCCGAGGTCCCGGGTCGATCATCTCGGTGGAGCCGTCTGATTCGAGTTCGGAGTCGCGGGTCGAGTCGGTGACCGGCTGCGTCGTGTACTGGAGTTCCAGTTCGTTCGACCCGAACAGGCCGGCCACCGAGAACGTGATGAGCGGACGGTCACGGAAACCGGAGGGCAGGCGGTACCAGCCCGACGTGAGGTTGGCGTCGCGCTGGTCGCTCTCCGAGTAGCTGCCGAGGACCGGGGTCCGTGCCGGGTCGAGTTCGAAGGGGAGTTTCGCGTGCGAGCCGTTGACGCCCGCGGTTGCGGTGCTGCCGCCACCGGTGCCGCCGCTGTTGGCGGTCAGCATCTCCGGGTCCGCTCCTGCGCCCCCCGCCAGCACGCCCAGCGACCCCGCAGGGGCCTCGGTGACGAGGTCGTCCGGCACGCCGTCCGGGGTGAACCCGCTGGTCGCGTTGGTCTCGGAGCCCGGCGGGGCGGTCGGCGGTCCGGCCAGCTGCTTCGGCGCGGATCTATCGACGGGTGACAGGAGGAAACGGCTCGGGTCGGATTCGACGAGGATCTTGCCCGCCATCCCGCAGGGGTTGCCCGCGAGCGCCTCGAAATTGGAGCGCGGCACCGAGTAGGACGAGCTCTGCTTGATGCCGGTCATGCCGGCGGTGATCAGGGCGAACGCGGCGATCACGGCGGCGGCAAGTCCCAGCGGCGACACCGTCAGGAAGCGCCCGGTGCGGGCGAACCGTCGTGACGTGCCGCGCTCGGCCGGGTCGGTGCCGGCGAACGGCTCACGGAAGTGGAACCACAGTGCGAGCAGCAGGAGTGCGAGGGAGGCGTACAGCAGGATGCTGCCCACCTTCATCCCGGCGACAGTGACCTGTGCGCTGCCCCACGGCATGCCCCACGCCGATGAGTAGAAGAAGGAGTTCGGCGCAGTGAAGGCGAGCCCGGTGATGAACACGACGATGGCCGCGAAGATCGTGCGGTTACGACGTGAACGGGTCGACTCGGCGCTGACGGCGATCGCGGCGATCGCGGCGAGTGCGGCCGTCAGACCGGCGAAGACACCGAAGTGGTGAGTCCACTTGGTGGGAGTGAACATCAGGAACAGGAGCGACCCGAAAGTGATGCCGACGATCCGTCGTGCGGGGCCGAGGGCCGTCCCCGGAATTCGCGACTTGCGGATCAGGACGAGGCCGGCGATGACGAGCGACGTGAGCATCGCGACGACGGCGAACCTGCGGTCGAGCGATCCGTCCGCGGAGAACGCGAACAGCGACGAGTACCGATCGATCTCGTTGTACCAGTGCGCGGACGGGCCGAGATCGGTCTTCATCGCCGACCCCTCACTGAAAGCGGTGAGCGTCAGCCCGGAGAACACGACGAAGATGACGAATGTTCCAGCGGCCAGGATGGGAGCGATCAGGCTCAGATAGGCGGTGCGCGTGCTGCTTCCGGTCTGCGCTTTGATCTCCCGGGCGCGTTTGACCAGCGCCATGAACATCGGGCGGGCTCCAGCGAGAAGGGCCGCGATCGCCAGTACGCCGGTGGGACCCGCGGCGATGCTGAAGGCTCCGGCCGTGCATGCGACGGCGGCCGGTAGCAGTCGGCCGGTCGCGATCGCGCGTTCCACCGAACACCAGGTCAACAGGGCGCCGAGACAGATGATCGGTTCGGGCCGGAGACCGTTGTTGAAGGGGAACCACGCCACCAGGAACATGGCAGCCGCGGTCCATCCGACCGCCGGCCGGGTGACGGCGGCGCGGCCGAGTCGGGGGAGGATCTCGTGGCTGATGATGAGCCACGAGATGATGCCGCAGGCGAGCGCCGGGATCCGCATCCACGGACTGGCCACCGAGACGTGACTGAGCCAGCCGAACACCTGGTAGTACCAACCGAACGGCGCTTCAGGCGCACCGAACCAGCGGAAGTAGTTCGCGGTGTAGTCGCTCTCCTGCGCCACTCGCGACATGGTGAGCAGGTAACCGTCGTCGGAGGTGTTGGGGCCGATGAAATGCCATACGAGCAGCAGCCCCAGAACCGTGTAGTCGCGGGGGTTGAGGCGCCACCAGCGCGCCGGGAAGAATCGGCGGTGCCGTCGGCCGTCGCTGGCGTCGAGTCGGGCGAGGGTCGCCAATGACAGCAGAGTGGCGATGACGCCCACGATGACCGCGATCGACTTCAGCAGGGTCGGGTCGGTGCTGTAGCGCGAGTCGACGACGACGTGCGCGGACAGCCCGGGAAGCGCGGACGCGGAGCCTTCGAGGTCGGTGAACAGGCCGGTCACCTGCGGACGCTGGTCGCCTCCGGGGCTCGACTCCGTGCTGCCCCCGACGGTCTCGCCCTCATCGTCGGTGAGGCCGGTGAAGTCGACGGTCACCGCATCCGACGTCGCATCCACGTCGATCGTGCGGCACTCCGGCGATGTCGCGTCGGTCAGCGGAACCGACAGCAGCGGGAAGTTCCGGTTGATGACCTCGACGGTCCGATCCGCGCGCGGCGCGGCGGAGTCGCCCGTCACCCGGATGATGAGGCCCCGCTTCGAGGCGTTCGGCGCCGATGGCGAGGTCGTCGCGAGAAGTGTGGACTTCCCGTCGGGGAGACTGCCGATCGCGCTGCACGGGATGCTCGCCTCCAGATCGATCGGCGAGTACGAGATCAGCGGCGCGGAAACGGAGTCGACTGTTCCGTTCTGCGGCCAGCTGATCTCCGAGACGGTCTGCTTGACCGGCAGCAGCGGCGTCGCCAGCGCCAGCAGAAGGCCCAGGAGACCGGTGACTACTGCGGCGATCTGGGCTCGACGGACCGTGAAGGCTGGCACAGAGGGTCATCCTAGCGGTCCGCCACGCTCGAACCACGAGTCCGGCCACTTGGATCCCGAGTCGGCCGGTGCCGGGGGTCACCGAGCCCGGCGAACGGGCGTCAGGAGAACTCGGTGCCGTCCAACGGAGTCAACGGGACCACGTCGCGGTCCGCGACATGCGACGGTCGCGGCTCGTTTCCGCAGAACGGTGCGACGGGAGCGTTCTCGACGCTGTTGAACACGAGGAACACGTTGGCTCGCGAGTACGGCGTGATGTTGTTGCTCGACGCGTGCATCGAGTTCGAGTCGAAGAACAAGGCCGATCCGGCCGGGCCGGTGAACTGCTCGATGCCGAACGCATATCCGAGGTCGTAGACGGCATCGTCGCTCGGCACGCCCACCTTCTGTTCGGTGAGGGACTCGCGGAAGTTGTCGTCGGGCGTGGCTCCGACGCACGGCACGTACGTGCGGTGCGCGCCCGGCATCAGCATGAGGCCGCCGTTGAAGGCGAAGTTGTCGGTGAGTGCGATCGACAGGCTGAGTGCGCGTGGGGACGGCAGTCCGTCTTCGGCATGCCAGGTTTCGAAGTCCGAATGCCAGCCGAATCCCTTACCGACCATCCCGGGCATCGCGTTGATGCGCGACTGGTGGATGTAGACCTCCGAGCCCAGGATCTGCCGTGCACGATTCAGGATGCGCGGGGTGCGGGCGAGGGCGTCGATCAGTCGGCTGTGGCGATGGACGGCGAAAACCGATCGCACGGCGTCGGTTCCGGCTTCCCGGACGATCGCCCCGCTGCCGGCGACCGCCGGGTCGGCGGACAGGCGGTCGAACTCCGACCACAGGCCCTGTACCTGGGCGGGTGTCAACAGCCCCTCCTCGATGTGGAACCCCTTGGCGTCGTAGGCGCCCATCTCGTCGTCGGTGAACGGACCGGGCCGTCTGCTTTCCCGGCTCCGCTCGCTCCAGACGGTCGGGTCCGGGCGCCGCATCAGCGAGGTCGGCTCGGCGAGCCGCGTCGGATAACGGTCGGTCGTCGTCGGCCGTTCACCGACGTAGGTGGACCGGGCCGTCCGTGCGAATTCCGTCGAGTTGTTCGTGGCAGTCAAGGTTCCTCCCTACTCGTACGTGATCGTGGTGCTCGCGGCGCCCAGGTTGTCCGATCCGCCATCGCGAGCCGCTACCTCAGCGCTATCAGACTGAGCCGCATCCGGACAGGTCGCCGTAGCGACGCGAACCAGGCGAAACGGTCGGATGCGAGGCGTCGTCGCAGGTTGTGTGATCGCGGTTAGATTTCCCACCGCTCATGCGACCGGTCTCATCTGCGGCGTCCTACTACACTTGCGCCATGACCTCGTCTGACTCGCAGTCCACGGCGGAATCCCCCACGGCGGAGCTGCCGATCCTGCTGCTGAACGGACCCAACCTGAACATGCTGGGGACCCGTCAGCCGGAGGTGTACGGCGCTGACACGCTCGACGACGCCGTGCAGGTCGCCGAGCGCGCAGCCGCCGCGCTGGGATTCGGACTCCGCGCCTTCCAGACGAATCACGAGGGCGAGATGATCGACGCCATCCACGCCGCCCGCGGTGAGGTCAGCGGAATCGTCATCAACCCGGGTGGTTGGACGCACACGTCGGTCGCGCTCGCCGACGCGCTGGTGATTCCCGAGGTTCCGATCGTCGAAGTGCACGTCAGCAACGTGCACGCCCGCGAGGCGTTCCGCCACCACTCGTACGTCTCGCCGATCGCGGCAGGGGTCATCGCCGGGTTCGGTCTGGCGGGATACGAGTACGCCGTGCGTCGGGTCGCCGCGCTGGTCGGCTGACGGTTCAGCCGCATCACCGATCCGTACGCGACGGTATCTCGGGTCCGATCAGCGATTCAGCCGCAATACGTTCTGGTAATGCGATGTGACGGTAGTCATCACCGAGCGGTGGCGGTGAACGGCCGATGATCACGTAGACTGTTCTCATTCGGCGCGCCGCGCCGTGCGTCGTAGAACGACTTCACGCAGACCCCGAGAATCTTCGCGGGTGCGTTGACTTCCCCTTCATACGGCGAACCGACACGCCGACCGCGCGTGTTCGCCATTTGATCCCACTGCACGGGTGCTTCGTCATGCCGTGCCCGGATCCTGCCAGCAAAGGCTTCTATTTTGACTACGTTCGCTGATCTCGGCGTTCCGACTCCCATCGCTGACGTCCTCGCCAAGGAAGGCAAGGCGTCGGCGTTCCCCATCCAGGAGAAGACCCTCCCCGACACGCTCGCGGGCCGCGACGTCCTGGGCCGCGGTAAGACCGGCTCGGGCAAGACCGTCGCCTTCTCCGTGCCGCTGATCGTCCGCCTCGCTGAGGCAGGCGTTCGCCGCAGGCCGGGTAGGCCCACCGGGCTCGTCCTGGCGCCCACCCGCGAGCTGGCCACCCAGATCGCCACCCAGATCGAACCGCTCGCCGATGCCGTCGGCATGCGGGTCACCACCGTGTTCGGTGGTGTGAAGCAGGCTCGCCAGGAACGTGCACTCGGCGCGGGTGCGGATATCGTCGTGGCCTGCCCCGGTCGCCTCGAGGACCTGATGAAGCAGCGGATCGTCTCGCTCGACGACGTGCAGATCACCGTCCTCGACGAGGCCGACCACATGGCCGACCTCGGCTTCCTCCCGGTCGTCACCCGCATCCTCAATGCGACTCCGGCAGGCGGCATGCGCATGCTGTTCTCGGCAACGCTGGACAACGGCGTAGACAAGCTGGTGAAGCGCTTCCTCAACACGCCGGTCACGCACTCGCTCGAGGATGCGACGTCGCCGGTCGCGCAGATGACACACCACGTCTTCCGCGTCGATTCGCCTGCACAGAAGACCGAACTGGTCCGCGAACTGGCGTCCGGCACGGGTCGACGGATCCTGTTCATGCGCACCAAGCACCAGGCGAAGAAGCTGGCGCGCAAGCTGACCGCTGAGGGAATTCCGGCAGTCGACCTGCACGGCAATCTCTCGCAGGCGCAGCGCGACCGCAACCTCGCATCGTTCGGCGCCCCGGACGGCGCCAAGGTCCTGGTCGCCACCGACGTCGCAGCTCGCGGCGTCCACGTGGACGGCGTCGAACTGGTTGTTCACGTCGATCCGCCCGCCGAGCACAAGGCGTACCTGCACCGTTCGGGGCGTACGGCGCGTGCCGGCTCGGCAGGCGACGTGGCGACGATCTGCCTGCCCGACCAGTGGCAGGATCTGCGCAAGCTGCTGCAGAAGGCTGCGATCAAGGTGCCCGCGCAGCAGGTGACCGCGACGTCCGCAGCCGTGACCGATCTCGTCGGTGAGCACGCGCCGCTGCGTGAGGCTCCGGCCCCGGTCGAGCAGCGCCCGCAGCGTTCCAACCAGGGTGGCCGCGGATCGCGTGGTACCGGCCGTGGCCGTCGCGGACCCCGCTCCGAGGGCCAGGGCTCCTCGCGTGGCGGAGCACGCCAGGGACAAGGCGGGGGCCGCGGCGCGCGCCAGGGCTCGTCTGCAGGTTCCGCACGTCAGGGTGCGGCCCATTCGGATCGGGCGGCAAGTCACGCCGGCGCACCGCGTCGTCGTCGCGCCAGCCGCCCGTCGGGTGCGCCCACCGCGTAGTTACTGCGCATTGCCAGCACGTATGCGGCCAGGTCTTCGGTTCAACCGGGGACCTGGCCGCTTCTACGTGCTGGTAGTGCGAGAGATCGGTTCAGCCCGCCGTGCGGGTGAGCGCCTGCTCGACGAAGGTCGACAGGTCGCCGCACAGCATCGGCCCGTGTCCCGGCATGACGACGACCGAGTCGAGATCGGCGAGCGAGGCCACCGCGGCATGATTGGCCGGAACATCGTGCGTGAACGTGTGCCCGAGGCACTGGGGGCCGCGCTGCTTGGCGATCGGGTGCCCGCTGATCATCGCGTCGCCGGAGATCAGGACCTCGCCGTCACCGGCTAGAAACGAACTGTGGCCCCTCGTGTGCCCGTGGGTCGGCACCGCGACGGGCGAGCCCGGCAGGGCCGACAGGTCACTGAACGGGACAGCGTCGGACAGTCCGCTCTTGTCCAGTGCGCCGAGCGGGACGATGGAGCCGAGCCAGCGGATCACCTTGGGCCGGTAGGCGATCGGCCCGATCGTCGACGGGTCGGCCTGCTCCAGGTACTCGCGTCGTGCGTGTCCGACTTCCTCCGGGTCCGCGAACACGTCGAACGGATGGCTCCGGCGCAAGCGGACGAGACCGCCGAGATGATCGACGTGCGCGTGCGTCAGCAGCGCCGCGCGGATCTCCTCGGGCGCACTGCCGATGCGTCTGAGCGACTCGATCACCGCGGGCGCATGCCCCGGGTAGCCGCCGTCGATCAAGGTGACGCCGTTGCCGTCCTGCAAGATCACCCAGTTGACGATCGAAGTGGAGACGAGGTGGGTCTTCGTGTCACCGTGCGTGATCGTGGAGATCTTCAGGTCGGGCATGGCGGTCAGCCTTTCTTGACGACCAGGACGAACGGTCCGAGTTCGGTCACGGTGAACCTCGGGTCGTCGAACACCTTGGGCGAGAACGTGACCGCGTAGCGGCGGACGTTCGGGTCATTCGGGAAGACGTCCTCGGCGAGACGCAGGTTGTATCCGTCCGCACTGTAGCGGAACAGGAAGACGTCGGGTGCTCGCCACGGAACGGTCTGCATCTTGTCGAGCAGGCCGTCCGTCGACGTCGCCTTCGACCAGTCCTCGATCGTCTTCGCGCGTTTCTCGAACTCCGACAACGGATTCGCGTAGTGCGAGGTCAGACCTTGGAAGCCCCAGTACGGATACAGAGACAGGAACGCGAAATCGGCGGTGAGCACCACGTTCTGGTTCGCCGGTCGGCCGGTCTGCTCGCGAATCATCCGGTGCAGTTTCGGGTAGTACGATTCGGCGCCCGCCGGATGCTGATCGGCGCGCTCGCCGTAGCCGTCGGTGTCCGTGTAGGCGGTGGTGATCTCCGACGACAGGTGGGTTGGAATCGACTGCGCGAGAGCGAGTCCGCACACTGCGGCCAGGATGCCGACAGCCGTCCGGATATCACCGAACCGGCCCACTGCCGCGCGTGCGATCTCCACGACCCCGAACACGCCACCCGCGGCGAGTGCGGTGGCCGTCACCGCTTCCAGGCGGAACGAGAGGAGAGTGGTGCCGATCGCGGTCAGGGCCAGCGACAGGCAGGTCAGCCCGATGATCCCGAGGAGGAGGTAGCCGATCGCCGCGGCGATGGTCCGCTTCCCCAGGCGCAGCAGGACCCAGATCAGGCCGACCATGGTGAGGACGCCGATCAGATTCAGCTGGAACATCGGCAGCCCGACCACGGCGCCGTTCTCAGGCAGGTAGTGCTGGGCGGCGCCGCTCGACGCGACCGGGTCCGTGACCCGGCGCATGAGGTACGGCGCCCACACGATGAGCGCGACGAGTCCCGCGATCACCGCCATCGCACCGAGTCGGATGACGACGGCGAGATACTCGGCCCGACGGGTGCTGTGGAGGGTGTCGTCCGGCACCGCCGCATTCCGGTTCGCCAACCGGATCTGGATCAGGTAACCGATAGCCATCAGCACCGCGGTACCGGCGAAAAGACCGGTGTAGAGCGTGTAGACGGTCGCCGAGACGCCGAGGAAGAGTCCTACCGCGACGACGGCCAACCAGCCGGTCCGGTTCAGCGGCGACGGGCCGTCCGCGAGACGGCCGTGCCCACGCAGGGCGGACGCGGCGACGACGGTCATCGGGATCCCGACCAACGTCAGGACCGCGGCGTACGGTTCGGGCGACGAGTAGACCAGCGTCACCGCGGCGGTCGCCAGCCCGATGGCGGTGCCCGTCGTGACACCGACCATGCGGTTCCACAGTGCGGTACCCAGCGCGGCAGCGATCGCCATGGACAGGACGGCCCACGGCTTGTACGCCTCCCAGCCGGGCATCCCGACGAGGTTGGCGAAGCGTCCACCGAACCAGAACCACGTGGCCGGGTAGTACGGCGGCAGGCCGTCGTACGTCATGTCGGCCAGGTGAGCACTGTCGGTCAGCCGGGTGAGGTACTCGGTGCGGAACTGCTGGTCGGACGACAATCCGAACAGATACAGCTTGGTCGCACTCAGCGGCATGCCGAGCGTCACCGTGACCAGCAGTGCCGCCGACAGGGACGACATCAGCGATGTCCAGGTTCGCGAGCGTCCGTATCGGTAGGCGACGACGGCGACTGCCGCGACGACGATCGCGACGCCCTGACCGAGGGTGGTCAGGGAGCGCGTGACGTTCGAGGTGTTGAACGCCGGCCAGTCGACGGCGCCGATCACCTTGAGTGCGACGAATCCGACCACCGCGGCGAGGACGACGGCCCCGCCGAGTTCGATGACGTCGCGGGAGCGTCCCGACTTGGGAGTTTCGGCTACAGCGGTGGTCTGCACGTCGCTAGATGGGCAGCTTGCGGAAGACCGGACGCGGGATGTGGCGCAGCACCATCATGATGTAGCGGAACGGTCCGGGAACCCAGACGATGTCCTTGCCCTTGTCGACGGCGGCGACGGCGAGACGGCCGACGTCCTCCTTGTTGACGGTGAGGGGGGCGTCGGGGACGTGCGCGGACAGTCGGGTGCGTACCTGGCCGGGACGGATCACCAGGACGCGGACACCCTCGGGACGCAGGGCATCGCCAAGACCGAGGTAGAAGCCGTCGAGACCGGCCTTGGTGGAGCCGTAGACGAAGTTGGATCGGCGAACTCGCTCACCTGCGACGGAGCTCATGGCGATGATCTGTCCGTGCCCTTGGGCGCGCATCTTCTCGCCGAGGATCACGCCGACGGATACGGCGGCCGTGTAGTTGATGTTCGCTTCGAGGACGGCGAGCTTCTCGTCCTGCCAGGCCTTCTCATCGTCGCCCTGGATGCCGAACGCCACGATCGCGACGTCGATGTCGCCCCCGGCGAAGGCCGAGTCGATGACGTTGCGGTGCGTATCGGTGGCGAGTGCGTCGAAGTCGATGCGCTCGACCGACGATGCGCCGGCGTCCTTCATCTGTGCGACCGCGGCGTCGGCGACGATGTCGCCGGGGATGGTCGCCAGGACCACGCGCATCGGGCCCTTCGTGAGGTACTCGGAGGCGATCGCCAGACCGATCTCGGAAGTGCCACCCATAATCAGGATGGACTTGGGAACGCCGACGGCGTTGAACATGTGCTTCTCTTTCGTCGTTGCGTGAAGTGTGCGGGGCAGACCGGGGTCAGACCAGTTCGAGGCGACGTCCCATGTCGGACATGAACACCTGGTTCGGGTCCACGCGGCGTCGGACGGCGATCCACTCGTCGATGCGCGGATACATGGAATGGAAGGTGTCCGCGCTGGTCCGCGAGTCCTTGGCCGTGTAGAGCCGACCTCCGATGTCCATGACGCGCCGGTCGAGTTCGGTGACGAACTCGTGGAGGCCGCGTTTGATCGGGAAGTCGACGCAGATGTTCCAGCCCGGCATCGGGAAGCTCAGCGGGGCCTGATTGCCCTCGCCGAACAGCTTGAACACGTTGAGGAAGCTGACATGTCCGGACGCCTGGATGTCGTAGATGATGCCCTTGAACTCGTCCACGGCCTCGGGCGGAACGATGAACTGGTACTGCAGGAAGCCCTTCGACCCGTAGGCGCGATTCCAGTTCCCGAACAGGTCGAGCGGGTGATAGAACTGCGTCAGATTCTGGATCTTGCCCTGATAGTTGCCGCCCATCCGGTAGTACGCCTCGCCGATCGACGAGAAGGTCAGCTTATTGGCCAGCCCGTTCGGGAAGATGTCCGGGAAGTTGATGAGGGTGGGCGCGTCGAATTTGAGCGGGTCCTTGGCGAGCTTGTCCGGCAGTTGATCGAGCGTGGCGAGGTTGCCACGAGAGAAGGTGCCGCGGCCCAGGCGCGGGGGCTTGCTGATCGCGTCGAACCAGCCGGAGCTGTAGTTGTAGTTCTCCTCCGAACCGTCCTGGTGCAGCGCGATGGTCTCGTCGAGCGAGTTGGTGACGGAACCATCGGCGATGAAGTAGGCGGTCTCAGTGCGCGTCATCTTGATCTTCGCGCGCAGGATGATGCCGGTCAGGCCGATGCCGCCGACCGTGGCCCAGAAGATGGAGGCGTCGGGGTCGTCGTTGCTGCCCTCTGGAGTGAGAGTGAGGATCTCGCCCGATGCGATCAACAGGGTGATCTCGGCGACGTGGTTGCCGAAGCTGCCCGCGCTGTGGTGGTTCTTGCCGTGGATATCGCAGCCGATCGCACCGCCGACGGTCACCTGACGGGTGCCGGGAAGGACCGGAACCCACAGTCCGTGCGGGAGGCCGACGCGCATCAGAGTGTCGAGGTCGACGCCTGCATCGACGTCGACGATCGCAGTTGCGTCGTCGATGTCGTGGATGCGGGTGAGCTGCGTCATATCGATGGTGAGACCGCCGGAGTTCTGCGCGTTCTCGCCGTAGGACCGACCCAGACCACGTGCAATGACACCGCGCCGGAAGTGGGCGGGCTTGTCGGCGTTCTGATCGGCCACGCGTGCCACCGCTTCCGCGATGACCTCCGGGTACGGCGTCGACAGCACGTGCCCCTCGATGGGCATCGTCCGAGCCCAGCCCATGAGGGTCCGGGTCTGGATTGGAAGGAGTTCTGTGTTCGTCATCGTCGATCAGGTTACCCGTAGGTTCTGAGAACGCCGGAGATGTCGTGGCAGTCGTCTACATTCAGCAGGAGAGGGAAGGATGTGCAGCGATGATCGTCGTCGGCTATTCGGGCGGTACCGGCGCGAGAGCCTGCGTGGAGCAGGCGATCGTCGAGGGAGTCGCGCGCGATACCGGCATTCTGGTGATCAACGCGGTGTCCGGTGGCCGCAGCCATCGGATCGTCGACGCGGAGGAGATCGCCGACGTCGAGCAGCGACTTTCGCGGTCGGGCGTCCAGTTCACGATCTCCCAGCCGATCGGCGGCGATCCGGCAGAGGAACTACTGCTTGCGATGGACCGGCCTGAGGCCGAGATGCTGGTCATCGGCATGCGACGCCGCACTCAGGTGGGGAAGCTGTTCCTCGGCAGCACCTCGCAGTATCTGCTGGCCGAGTGCGCGAAGCCGGTGCTGGTGGTGAAGCCCGGTGCCGTCGGCGCGGGCGACGGCGTCGTCGACTGAGATCTGTCCCGCTGGTCTGCCTCGCCGGCCGAGAGGGAGACCTCGGCAGAGAGAGGACCGCAGCATCAACGCAGGATGCGCGCCAGGAACGGCGTCGAGTCCTTCATCGAGGCCAGCACGGTCCCGGAGTGGTCGGTGGGATACATGTGCAGCTGGACGGGCTGGCCGGCCGCCTTCATCTGCGCGTACAGGGACAGCGCCGAGGGCATCGGAACGTCGATGTCGGTGACGCCCTGGCCCATGAAGATCGGACGGTCGTAGCCGGAGTACGGCGTGCTCATGTAGTCGACGAGCGCGCCCTGAACGCCCGGTACCGAAGCCAGCGGCCTGGTGAACCAGCGGTTGATCCGGGCTCCTTCGGCTTCCTCGTGAAGTTCGGGGCCGCAGAGGGTTCGTGCCTTCTTCACCATCGCGCGACCCTCGCCGCTCAGCACCCGGTCGGCGTGCAGGTCGGGGCGTGCGTCGTCGAATCCGGCCATGATGTAGGCGGCGTAGGAGTTGAGTCCGGCAGGTAGCACGACGGGCGGGAACAGCGGTCCTGCCTGCCACACGATGTGCTCGATGTTCGCTGGTGTTCCGGTCGCCACCACACCTCGGTAGTCGAGGCCGGTGCCGCGGGAGATCGCGGTGGCGCGGCGTGCGGCGTTGAGTGCGGCGCTCGCGCCCTGCGACTGTCCGACGATGGCCCACGTGCGGCTCACCGGGAGGCCCGATCTCCGGGTGGCGATCACCGCGTCGACGGTGGAGGTGGCCTGTGCTTCTCCGCTCAGGTAGCTCATCAGGCTCGGGGTGCCCAGCCCGACGTAATCGGTGGCGACGATGGCGTATCCCTGATCGAGCCAGTGGCCGAGGTACGCGGCGTCGCGGTCGGTACGCGGCTGGGCGGATGGGGTGCAGTCGTCGGCCAGGCCGACGGTGCCGTGCGCCCACGCGATCATCTTGTAGCCGCCCCGTGGTGCAGGCTTGCGCGGCAGGAAGACCGCACCGGTGCTGACCGCGGGCTCGCCGTGGACGTCGGTGGATGCGTAGAGGATCCGGTAGGCGCTGCGAGCCGCGGGCAGCGAAACGGAGTCAGCGAGCGGCGTCTTGGCGATCACGCTGCCGTGTCGGCCGATGGGACCCGAGTAGTCACGGGCGTCCAGTCCTGACCAGGTCGGGTCCGGTGTCGTGTCGTCGTCCGCGTGCGCCATCGGTGCGGCGACGCCGCCGCAGACGGTCACCGCGGCGATCGCGAGTGTGACTAGTGACCGACGGAGCGCCGAATGCGAAGTACGACTCATATCGGTGACATTAGACCTGTGCCGCACCGGGTTTCCTGAGGTTGCGCCCAGGAGGTGCCGCTACGCTTGGGGTGTGCCCGGATCATCACCTGCAGACGACGACGAAGCCCGTACCGACGTGGCGGCAGTCCCACATGAACCGTCGCACGAGGACTTCCAGACCCGGCACGCACCGATGCCGATCGAGTTGCCGTTCGACGACGAGGAAGCCTCGACCGACGTCGATCTGAGAACCCAGGTCCTGCGATTCATCGCGACCGGCGTGCTCTCGGCGGTGTTCGACTTCGGTCTCACTGTGCTGCTCCAGCACGTGGTCGAATGGTCACCGACCTGGTCGAAGGCCGCAGGCTTCATCCTCGGCACCACGATCGCCTATCTGATCAACCGTCGCTGGACGTTCCGGGCGGAGCCGAGCACTGTTCGGTTCATCGCCGTGGTGGCGCTCTACGCGGTGACGTTCGGCGTCAACGTCGGTGTGTACGGATGGTTGTCGGATCTCTGGGACAACACTGCGATCTACTCGGCCGTCGCCTTCTGCATCGCGCAGGGCATCGCGACGGTCATCAACTTCGTGGTCCAGCGCGCGGTGATCTTCAAGATCAAATGACCGGGCTGCTGCGGGTTCAACCTCGCGGTCCGCTATCGGTGTGACAGCAGCCGTCGTCGCTGCAACGGTGTGAAGCGAGCCTGTTGCAGCTGCGCCGATTGCGAGCTTGCAGCCCCACTGTGTCGTTGCGGCCTCAACTAGCGCAGCAGTGACGAGATGGCGCAGGTTGCAATCCTACTGGCGCAGCAGAACCCGAGACTGGTGCAGCGGCGACACCGACTGGCGCAGTGGTCCGCGCCGCAGCGTCGTACTCAGGAGAACTGGACCAGCGCGGTGCACTTGCCGAAGACGCGTTTGCCGTTCACCGTCGCACCGAAGGTGATGAGCCCGCGTTTGGTGTCGGGGTACAGGGTCTTGATCTTGCCGGTGTACTCGACGATCGTCGGCTCGGTCGCTCTGACGTAGACGGGACTCGAGAAGCGGGCTCCGAGCTCGCGGAAGGCGGCCGGGTCGCCGACGAAATCGCTGAGGTAACCGCACGCGGTGCCGAGAGTCAGCATCGCCTGAGCGACGACGGTGTCGAGCTCGGCGGCAGCGGCCAGTTCGTCGCTGTGGTGAATCGGGTTCGGGTCGCCTGCGACGCCGATGTAGTTGACGAGGTCGCCACGGGTGAACTTCTCGGTGCGAGTGGGCAGGGACTGGCCCTCCGACACCGAGTCGAATGCGATCGCACCGAATGCGCGCGGCTCGTCGTCGGGGATGACCGCCGCCTCGGCCGGTACGAGGGGCAGCTGGTGCGACTCTGTTCCGGAGAACATGATGTTGTCGATCAGCGCTTGGAACTCGGGCGGAAGGCCGTCGCTCTTGTCGCCCGGACCTGCGAGGGTGGTCCAGGACTCCTGCATGACGCCCTTGTCGAGGTCGCGGACGACGGTCTTCCCGGTGAACAGGTCGGCGCCCGCAACCGATCGGTACGAGTCGAGCGACACGTCGGAGACCACGCGGTCGCCGGCGGTGACCGGCTGGTGGAAGACGAACCTCTGCTCCACCTGCAGGACACCGGATTTCAGAAGGTCACCCGGGATAGCCTGGTCCAGCAGCTGCGTCTGGGCCTTCGTCCCGTTCAACACGACGATGGTCAGCGGGGCGAGCAGACCGTCGTGGCCGGCCTCTCGGGATTTGCTCTCGTCCCAGTGGACCGGATTGTCGTCGTGCAGTGCGCGCGCGAACTCGCGGACCTTCTCGCGCCCGATCTCGTAGTGGTCGGGCGTGGTGTAGGTCTTGCCGAGCGTCGAGGTGATGGCCTGGACGCGATCGGTACCACTGCTAGTCATAGAGGCACACGGTACCGAATGGCCGTCGAGCTTCCCCAATCACGCGCCACGGGCCGACTCAGCCGTTGACCTTCGCGATCACGTTCTCGCCGTACCAGTTGAGGTGCTGGATCTTCGTCTCGAGAGGCTCGGTGTCGGGTCCCATGACGTACGGCACGCGGAATCCGACGATCACATCGGTGATGCCCTTGTCTTCGAGGCGTTTGCAGCCGTCGACGGTGTAGGCGTCCATCGAGATGACGTGAATCTCGAAGGGGTCGTTCTCTTTTCCCTCCGCCTTGCGGATCGCCGCGATCTTGTCGAGCAGCTCGTCGAGTTCCTCGGCTGGTCCGCCACCGTGCATCCAGCCATCGCCGCGCACGACGGCACGACGCAGTGCGGGATCGGCGTGCCCGCCGACCAGCAGTGGAATCGGCTGCGTCGGCGCGGGCGCCATCTTGATCCGCGGGATGTCGTAGAAATCACCGTGGAACTCGAAGTACTCGCCCGTGGTGAGACCGCGGATGACGTCCATGCACTCGTTCATGCGCTTGCCGCGCCGCGCGTAGTCGACGCCCATGATGTCGTAGTCCTCCGGCCAGGGGCTGGTGCCGACGCCCAGCGCGAGACGGTTGCCGGTCAGGCGTGCGACCGACGACGCCTGCTTCGCGACCAGGACGGGTGGGCGAACCGGGAGCTTCAGGACGAACGGCAGGAAGCGCAGCGTGGAGGTGACGGCGCCGAGCGCAGCCGCGTGGACGAACGGCTCGATGAAGTCCTTGCCTTCCAGGAACTCGCGATTGCCGTCCGGCGTGTACGGGTACGTTGCGTCGGATTCCTCGGGGTAGGCGATCGAATCGGCGATCGTCATCCCGGCGAACCCGGCCGCCTCGGCGGCTTGGGCGAGCGGTGCGTAGTAGGTGACGTCGGTCATCGCCTCGGCGAACGTGAAACGCATGCCTGTCACACTAGAACATGTTCTAGATTCCGGTCGACCCGTTCACCGATTCCGGTTCGGGATCGCCCATTCGCCCCTCGCCCCAGCTGCGCTCGACGTACCCCAGAACGCGCTCGACGTCCTCGACCGGGACCTGATCTGGCGCGCCGTCCTCGAGGGGATCGGCATGGAAGATGTAGAGGCGGGACACGAACTGCTCGAAAGGCAGCGACCCCTCACCGGGGCGCTCCCCGTTGCCTGCTGTTCCGACGACGACGTCGTCACCCCAGTTCTGCCCCGAATCGTTGTTCGGATTGAAGAAGTACACGCGGACGACGCCATCCGGGTCCGTGGCCACGCGCAGGATCGTGATCGCGTGCCAGCCGACGTAGCGGGCACCGCTGTCGGTGAACGCGATGCCTGCGGGCTGAGGATGGATCAACGGCTGGTTGCCGTTGTAGTCCGGGTGGTACGCGGCGAAGAACTGACGGATGAAGTCGGCGGGCGCGTCGAGATTGCCCGTCTCGACGTCGACGTTGATCCGGAACCCGCGGGCCGCCCACCAGCCGTGGAACTCGGGGTTCACCCAACGGTGCGGATCACCCGGGCGGTCAGCGCATCGCCGGATCATCTCGGCGTAGATCCGGTCGAGGTGCGGCACCACGAGCAGGGAGACCGGATCGAGGTCGATGGGGTCGCCTGCGGCCACGCCTGCGGCGAGGTCGGCGGATGAGATCGCCTGGCCCTCGAAGTGGGCGATCACCTCGTCGTCGCGGGCCGCCCACGCCACCACCTGGAGCAGGTAGTCGGGGTCGTTGTACGCCCACATCGAGAGAGCGCGCGCCGACTGGCAGGTCGGGTTGTCGCCCTGGCCCACACCGAGCGGTTGACCGAGCATGGCCAGCAGTCCGCCGAGCAGCAGCGACTCGGGTTCGACGGCGGGGCCGAACGCGGAGTGCAGCCGTTCCCGGACGGCGGGGGAGAGCTTGAGAGCGAGCTGACGCCACAGCGACGGGACCACCGGCGGCTGGTGGAGGATGCCGCGGTCGAGCAGCAGCGCCAGTCCGTACAGGCACTGGGCGTTCTGCGGCGAGACGGTCCGCTGGATCAGCTCGTGAACGAGATCGCCGTAACGGAGCAGGCAGTTGCGCCCGGCGTCGGACAGTCCGAGCGCGTCGGGCAGCAGGTAGACGTTGGAATCGACGAGGTAGCGGACCAGCACCGCATGATAGGCCGAGACCAGACCGGTGTCGTGCATCGCACGGGCGAACCCGCGCGCCTCGAACTCCAGGCCTTCGGCGTCCATCGCCTCCAGCCGCGTGAGGTACACGTCGGTGCCCGGATCCTCGCGGCACGCCTCGGTGGGACCGAACAGCGCCGTCGTGAGGCGGTCGAGACCCTGCCCCGAGTTTCCCGGACTCGACGTTCCGGGGTCGGCCTCCGGACTGCTCCGGTGGATGGCGATGCGAGTGACCATCGCCTTCACCTGATCGACCTGGATGGGCCGCTGGCGGAGGATTCGCCAGATCTCCTCGACCAACTCGTCGAGGACGCTGCCGTAGCCGATCTCATCGACGATGTAGGCGAACAGGTCCCGAGTCATCGACGCCGTCTTGCCCTGGCGGACACGTTCGGTCTCCGACGGCGCGCCGAGCAGCAGATCGAGGTTCATCGCCATCACCTGCGAGAGGAACCGGCGCGCATCCTCGACCGCCATGCTCGGATGCTCGTAGTCACCCTGCGTGATCGCGACCATCCGCAACTCGCTCGTGGCCTCGAGGACCACGGTGTCGGTGCGATCGCTGTGCAGGCTGGGACCGGCGAGCGAGGGGACGAGGATGTCCGGCTGATCCCAGTCGGTACCGGCGAACACGCCGGCCTCCTCCATCGCCTCGGCGCGGGAACGGACTGCTCCGCACCCGCCGCTCTGGGTGAGGACCCGGCGGAGCGAGTCCAGGACCCGCCGCAACTTCGCGGGCTTCGCGTATTCGGGGGCACCGCTCATCGCCGCTACGGCGTGGTCGAGTTGCTCGACCCGCGAGGTCAGAGCCGGGCCCCACTCAGCGTCGTTCATGGGACCGATCATTCCTCATACGTAGAAGTCGAGTTCTTCCTGCTTCTTCAGCAGGTCGCGCATCCGGTACGGATCGTCGCCGAAGAAGTACAGGAGTCCCCAGTGAGTACCGAAGGCCGTTCGCTTGGTGACGGTCTCCTCGAGCGGCTGAGCGAGATCGTTGGTCTCGTAGTAGTCGTCGTCGGCCGTCTCGTCCGGAACCTCCATCGTGGACACGACACGACGGCGCGGGTACACGCCGAAACAGCCCGCCACGCCCTTCGCGTCGACGACCTCCTGCGGGAAGAACGCGTCGATCTCCTCGTCGGTGGTCTTCGGGTCGAACGACAGGACCAGAGCCTCGTACGCATTGAATCCGTAGGCGCGTTCGAGGAGCTCGAACACCTTGAACCCCGGCGGACGGTAGGCCACCTCGCCGAAGTACATCTCGCCGTCGTTGGTGACGAAGTACTCGGGGTGCACGAAACCGAAGTCGATGTCGAAGGTCTTGATCAGCTTCTCGATCTGGGCGGTGATCTGCGGTCGGTACTTCTCCAACTCCGGAGTGGCGGGCACGAACACCGAGTACCCGAGTGTCACGTACTCGGAGATGTTGAGGAACTTGATCTTGCCGTTGTGGACCCACGCCTCGACGGCGAACTCCCAGCCGTCGAGATGCGACTCCATCAGCACCGGGAACTCCTCATCCGGGATCGAGTCGACCTCGTCGGGGGTGCGGATCACCCGGTGGCCGAGGCAGCCGGCTTTGTCGAAGGCCTTGAGGTGGATCGGATCGTTGGGGTCGCCCTCGAGCTTGAGGAGCGTCTGGTTCACACGGCGCAGGAAGCGGATGACGTCCTCGCGGTCGTGCGCCTCTTCGAAGATGCCGACGCGGATGCCGCCGAGCTGGGCGCGACGCTTCATCAGCGCCTTATCGCGAAGCAGCATCGCCTGACCGAACAGGCGCGGCTTGTCCATCAGCACGGAGTTGATGGCGCCTGCCCACTCGACGGTCTCCTCGAAGAGCGGGATGGCGACGTCGACGCCCATTTTCTGGAGCGTCTCGGCGATCTCCATCGATCGGTCGTTGAGGCGCTCGAAATTCCATGGCACGTACGGGATGTCGTGCTCGGTGCAGTAATCCTCGGCCCAATCCGGTGCGACCACCACATACCGCCGGTCGAACCGGTCGAGGGCCTCGACGGCCCCGAGGCTCCAGCCGAGGAGTGCCACGAATCCCTTCTCGGGGTCCTTCGGGGTCTTCGCAGGTGACTTCTGTGCAGGCGATGCCATGCATGTCCTTTCGCTCAAAAGATCGTGCGCGGGGTCATGCTGTTACTCGGCCAGGCTACATAAGTTGCGCTGCCGGAGCGCCGATCGTGCGATCGAATGCGACCGGTCACGGCCGGGTGAAGCGCTCCGCGCGTCCGAGTCGTCGCAGACGCATCCACTCACGGAAGCCGGCGACGTCGCGGTGCTGAATCAGGAAGAACCAGCCGAACCGCGCGTACTCCTGCGGGAGCAGCATGCGCATGCCTGGCTGGCTCATCAGATACCCGCGGTTGCGGTAGGTGAAGAAGCGCTTCACCTCGTTGTCCGGATACTGGGTGTGCATCCGGCCGCCGAGGATGGGACGGAACTCGTCGCTGCCGTCCGGGTGCAGGTAGGCGGTGGTCAGGCAGGTGCCGAAGGCGATCCCGGAACGGACCAGACGACGATGCATCTCGACCTCGTCGCCGCGGAAGAAGAGCCGCAGATCGGGCACGCCGATCTTCTCCAAGGTCTCCGACGAGAAGAGGGCACCGTTCATCAGCGATGCGATGCCGGGCAGCAGGTCGTCGGACCCGTCGTCGTGGGCACCGGTCTCCGGATCGGTGAACAGCTCGGACCGTCGCCGACGCCAGACGAGACCGCGGCGGAGCGGGAACGCGAGTGCGTCGGGGTCGGCGATGTTCACCACCACCGGCGACACCTGGCCCAGATGGTGTGCGTCGGCGCAGGCGAGCAGTGCGGAGAGGACCTGCGGCCCCTCGGGACGGCCGTCGTCGTCCGCGCACCAGACCCAGTCCGCGCCGAGCGCGAGGGCATGCAGCATGCCGAGCGCGAATCCGCCTGCGCCACCGAGATTGTGGTGCGACGGAATGTAGGTGGTGGGGATCGGCTGACGCTCGACGAGTTCGCCGACCTCGGTTTCCGCCGCGTTGTCGACGACGATCAGATGGTCGACCGGGCGATCCTGTCCCGCCACCACAGCGAGCGACTCGGCGAGCAGTTCGCGCCGCCGATGGGTGACGACGACGGCGACGATCATGTGGGGATCGTCCGCGGTCACTTCGCAGTCCCCGAACCGTCGATCTCGGCGAGAACCTTGCGCACGTGCTTGGCCGCCTCGGGGCCCTCGTACGATCCGACGACCGACTCGATGTCGCCCTCCATGCGGATCTGGCCGTGGTCGATCCAGAGGGCGCGGTTGCAGAGTTGGGCGAGGAACTCGTTGGAGTGGCTGGCGAACACGAGGATGCCGGAGCGCTCGACGAGCGACTGCAGGCGCGAGCGCGCCTTCTTCATGAACTCGGCGTCCACCGCGCCGATGCCTTCGTCGAGGATGAGGATCTCGGGATCGATGCTCGTCACCACGCCGAGCGCGAGGCGCACGCGCATACCGGTCGAGTAGGTTCGCAGCGGCATGTTGAGG
This sequence comes from Gordonia zhaorongruii, assembly GCF_007559005.1. GTDB lineage: Bacteria > Actinomycetota > Actinomycetes > Mycobacteriales > Mycobacteriaceae > Gordonia > Gordonia zhaorongruii. The sequence goes on from NZ_CP041763.1 coordinate 171,697, forward strand.
TAGTCGCCGAGCTCGGAGAATTCGGCGATCTCGTCGGTCTTGCGCAGCATCGCCTGTCGGCTCATGCCCAGGAACATGCCGCGGATCAGGATGTTCTCGTAGCCCGAGATCTCCGGGTCCATGCCGACGCCCAGATCGAAGACAGGGGCCACGCGGCCCGTCACCCGGCACGCTCCGCGGGTCGGCTCGTAGATTCCGGACAGCAGGCGCAGGAGGGTCGATTTGCCTGCGCCGTTGTGGCCGACGAGCCCGACGCGATCGCCGTGCTCCAGATGCAGGTTCACGTCGCGAAGAGCCTCGACGACGACCGTCTTGGAGTCGTTGGATCCGATCACGCCGCCGGCTGCGCCGATGACGGCCTTCTTCAGGGAGCGGGTCTTGGCGTCGAAGATCGGGAAATCGACGCACGCATCCCATGTGTCGACGCGGATCCCTTTATCTGCGGACGCAGTGTTGTCTGACACGAGGACTCCTAAACCCAGTACGCCACGCGGGCGCGGAAGTTGCGCATCACCAGCAGGGCAGCGGCCCAGCCGATCACGGTGAAGCCGATGACGAGCAGCCAGTGGTACAGCTCCACCTGCTGCCCGAGAAGTGGACCGCGGGCGATCTCCAGGTAATGGAACATCGGGTTCAGCTCGACGAGCTTCATCCGACTCGAGGTCTCGCCGCCACCGACCTCCCCGAGTGTCTGCGCCGACCAGATGATCGGCGTCATGAAGAAGACGAGCCGGACCGCGGTGGTGAGCAGCTGTCCGATGTCCCGGAAGCGGGTCGACAGGATGCCGAACACGATCGTGGCCCACACCGCATTGAGAGCGAACAACATCAACGCCGGGATCACGAGCAGTGCCGACCAATCGATCGGCTGCGGGAACACGGCGAAGAGGATCAGGTAGATCACCACGTTGTGCGCGAAGATGATGAGACTGCGCCACACCACGCGGAAGGCGTGCACGCTGATCGGCGCCGGTATCTGCTTGATGAGGCCCTCGTTCGCGGAGAACACCACCGACCCGTCGAGCACCGACGTCTCGATGAATCCCCAGAAGATGAAGCCGAGTGTCACGTAGGGGAGGAACGTCGCGATGTCCTGCTTGAACAGTTCGCCGTAGAGGATGCCCATGGCGACGGCGGTGACGCCGGTCGCGATGGTGATCCAGAGTGGACCGAGGATCGAACGCTTGTAGCGCTGCTTGATGTCGGTCCAGCCCAGGTGGAGCCAGAGTTCCGAGGTCCGGAAACCGTCGGTGAGATCCTGGATGCCCCGGCGGAACGTCTTGGAATCCGAGGTGGGCGGGGGCGGCGGAATACTCCGGCCGGCGACTCCGCCGTCATTGGCTACGGCTGACACAAGCCAGAAGCATACCGGCGAGTCACAAGTACTGACCCGTGCTGTGGCTGTCGGACATGTCACCGGTTCCCGGAGGGAGTGCCCCTTGCCGCATCTGTTCGAGTTGCCCGCGCGCCGCCATCTGCTGCGCGAACAGCGCTGTCTGGATGCCGTGGAACACGCCTTCGAGCCATCCGACCAGCTGTGCCTGAGCGATGCGCAGCTCGGCGTCGGTGGGAGTGTGCTCGTCGGAGAAGGGAAGCGCGAGTCGGTCGAGTTCGTCGCGCAGATCGGGAGCCAGACCGTCCTGCAGCTCGGCGATCGACGTCCGATGGATGTCGGCGAGTCGGCTGCGACTGGCGTCGTCGAGAGGTGCCGAGCGCACCTCCTCGAGGAGTTGCTTGATCATCGTGCCGATCCGCATCACCTTTGCGGGCTGCTCCACCATGCCCGCGACGGGGTCGGAGGCATCGGTCTCAGCGGTGCCGGGTGCGGATGCGGCGCCGGACGGTGCTTCGCCCGGACCGATCGCCGTCCCGGGTGTCATCGGATTGCCGGGAGCCTCGGTGCCGAACATCTCGGGGAACATGTCTCCATTGTGCCTGCACTGCGCGATCAGTCGTGCCCGTACGGGCGCCGAACCGGGTTCGAATCGGGCGATGAACTGTGCGGGCGTCGAGTCGACGACGTGGAGGGCGTGTTCCGGCGGAAACGATTGCGTGCCGCGTGAACGTGAGTTGCCGGGCCCCGAGTGTCTATCGTTGGGGCCATGTCGTTCGACGTCGCCTCCGTGCGGGGGCTCTTCCCCTCGTTGGGTGACGGCTGGATTCACCTGGACTCGCAGAACGGGATGCAGATCCCGGACGCGGTGGCGAGTGCGATCTCACGTGGCGTCCGGTCGCTGCCGGTGCCCGGTGGGCGGATCACCCCGCAGTCGGTGAAGGCGCAGGAGACGGAGACGCAGGCGCGCCGCGCGGTCGCCGACCTTCTCGATGCCGATCCGGAGTGCGTCGTGTTCGGTTCATCGCGGGCGTCGCTGGTGTCGACACTGGTCGATTCGCTGCCGGTGACCAGTTGGATCGGTGACGCGATCGTGCTGTCCCGGCTCGACGACGAGGAGAACATCGTCCCCTGGGTGCGTGGGGCCGCACGACACGGCTCCGCGGTCCGGTGGGCCGAAGTGGATGTCGAATCCGGGACCCTGCCGCCCTGGCAGTACGGGGAGCTCGTCACCGACGAGACGACGGTTGTGTCGGTGACGCTGGCGTCGTCGACCACGGGTGCGATCACCGACATCGGGCAGATCGCCGGGCACGCACGTGCGGCAGGCGCACTCCTGGTGGTGGATGCCAGCAGTGCCGTGCCCTTCGTGCCGCTGTCGATGCGAGAGCTCGAAGCCGACGTCGTCATCGTGAGTGCGGAGCGGTGGGGTGGTCCGCGCATGTCGGCGATGGTGTTCGCCGATCGGGCCAGACTGACGTCGATGACCAACATGTCGATGGATCCCAGCGCTCGCGGGCCTGCCCGGCTGGAGCCGTCGCCGATCCCCGGCGCGTGGCTCAGCGGCCTCGCGGCGTCGGTCGAAGTGCTGGCGGGGCTGGATCCGGGGGCTACGGGGAAGCGCAGGCGGCGGCTGTCGGCATCGATGGACAGTGCTTACGAATACCTGCAGCGGCTCACCTATTACCTGGTGAACTCACTCGACAGTCTCGGTCACGTCCACGTGGTCGGAACGCATGCGCACCGAGTCCCGCTCGTGAGCTTCCTCGTCGATGGGGTCTCGGCCGAGAACGTGTGCATGAGGTTGAACGACAACGGAATCAGTGCTGGATACGGCGTTCTGAGCCGGGCTCTCGACGCCATCGGGGCGGCGGACGAGGGTGGCGCGGTGACCGTTGGTCTCGGCGTCTACTCGACACCGTACGAAGTGGACCAACTGGCACGCGTCCTCGGCTCGCTCGGCTGAGTATCGCAGGTCATACGGCCTACTGGCGCGGCTGCCGATTTCTGTGACCCAGGGTGTCGGCCGTACTGTGTTGCACGTTGGAGGTTGTTGACGCAACGGCTTGGGGAGGCGCAGGGTTGTCGCAACAGAAAAACTGGAATGAAGTATCCGAACGTGCATTAGACGATCGCGAGCGTGAGCTCTGGCGGCAGTTCGTCACCGGGGGATGGGCGTTGTACCGGGCGCTTTTCAAGCAGATCGACTCGTCGTCGTCCCTGCCGAGCGCTGATTGGCGCGTTCTGGAGGTGCTGGCGGCTGTCGAGAGGGCCCGCATCAGCGATCTTGCGGCCGGCACGCAGATTCCGTTGAGCACGGTCTCGCGGCAGGTGACCCGCTTCATCGACAAGGGGTTCCTCGAGCGGGTCGACATCGAATGCGAGGACGGGCGCCAGAAATGGGTGCGGATCACCGCGCTGGGCTACGAGACGGTGCAGCCGATCCTCGACGAGCGCGACCGGGCCGTTCGCCGGTTGGTGATCGAGTCACTCGCGGACCACGAGTTCGACGCGTTCTGCCGTACTTTCGGGAAGATCGGTGAGCGCATCGTCACCGAAGGTCTCTGACCGCCGAAGCTGAGCAGTCAGTCGACGGTGAGCAGAACCTTGCCGATCGAGTCGCCGGAGTTCAGCCGTTGATGGGCCGCATCCGCCTCCGCGAGGGGGAAGGTCGAGTCGACGATCGGCCGCACGGCACCGTTCGCGATGAGCGGCCAGGTGCGAGCGACCGTCTCGGTGACGATCATCGATTTGGACCCCGGGCCGCTCACCGGCCGAGACCGCAACGTGGTGCCGACTACGGCGGCACGTTTGGTCATGAGCGCGCCGATGTTGAGTTCGGACTTCACTCCGCCCTGCATCCCGATGATGACGAGCCGCCCACCGGTCGCCAGAGCCTGGACGTTCGACGCCAGGTACTTGGCGCCGATGATGTCGAGAATGACGTCGGCGCCGCCCTGTTCGCCGATGATCTCGGCGAAGTCCTGTGACGTGTAATCGATGGTGATGTCGGCGCCGAGTTCTGCGCAGCGGTCGAGTTTGGCCTGGTTGCGTGCGGTGACCGCGACGCGTGCACCCACGGCATGAGCGACCTGGATCGCGTGTGTGCCGATTCCGCTGCTTCCGCCGTGGACGAGGAGCAGTTCGCCGGGGGAGAGGTTGCCGGTGAGGACGACGTTCGACATGACGGTGCACGCCACTTCGGGAAGTGCTGCGGCAGATACGAGATCCACACCTTTCGGAATGCGCATCACCTGCGGCGCCGGGACCGCGACCTTCTCGGCGTAGCCGCCGCCTGCGAGGAGCGCGCACACCTGGTCGCCGATCGACCAGCCGGAGACGCCGTCACCGATCTGCGAGACGGTGCCGGAGACCTCGAGGCCGAGCACCTCGGATGCGCCGGGCGGCGGTGGGTAATTCCCCGACCGTTGCAGGATGTCGGCCCGGTTCACACCTGCGGCGACGACGTCGATGACCACCTCGCCGGCCGCGGGGGTGGGCTCGGGTTGGTCGGAGATCTCGAGGGGCTCGGATCCGAGAATCGCGCGCATGTCTCCAGTGTTCCACCGATCGCGGGTCGTGGCATCCGGCGCAGCTGACGCCTGTGGATGGTTTCCGGTACCGCAGGTCGGCGATCCGTGGCGGTGGCGCAGTCCGGCGGCGCCGGGCGTCGGACGGGCCGCCGCACCTGTGCGCTAGCCTGGTGCGCTAGGGAAGCGTGGCAGAGCGGCCGAATGCACTCGCCTTGAAAGCGAGCGAGGGTAAAACCTCCGGGGGTTCAAATCCCTCCGCTTCCGCCCTCAGATGGGCCGCAGCACCGTTCACATGGCGGTGCTGCGGCTCGTTTCGGTTTCGACTCGCGTCCTTGGCTATCGCCTCGGTCGCGGCTCAACCATCGAGAAGGTCGCGCGCCAACCGTCGGCAGCGGCTCGCTCAACCATCGAGAAGGTCGAATCGTCGGGGGCGGCTGGCTGAACCGTCGGGAGCCCTGTCTCCCTCGGCTCCGGCCCACTCGATGATTGAGCCGGGCGGAGCGAAGCGACGACCGAGTCGAAATCAGCTTCTCAACGCGCGCACCGATCGTCGGCCATCTGGCGGGCGAACGATCTCCCTCCGACCCGCCGGCCTCGTCGCTCGTAGCAGCACGACGAGTGCTCGCCGTCCTTTCGCGCGCAGTGACCGGAACACTTCCGGCTTCGTCCGGCCGGATGAACACTGGGCTGCGTTATGACCACGCACATCACTCCAGAACCGGCACAGGCCCTTCGTCAGCGCCCGAATGCCGGCAACGCAACCTCGAACGCCTATGGGCCGCAGAAGGATCTCGGACCATCCGCTGCCGAGCGGCGTCGTGTCCGCCGCAACCGGACCCTCACCGCTGTCCGAATCGCAGCACCACTCGCTGTACTCGGCTTATGGCAACTCGGCAGTGCACTGGGCGTCCTCCCGCAGGACAAACTGCCCGCGCCGTCGGTCATCATCGATGCGGGCTGGGAGAAATTCCAGGATGGCGACCTCACCGCCGCGATCGCCGCCTCGGGCCAACGTGTCCTGATCGGACTGGCGATCGGCATCCTCGTGGGTGTCGGTCTCGGGCTGATCGTCGGGCTGAGCCGGATCGCGGACGCGGTGATCGATCCGAATATGCAAGCGGTGCGTGCGCTTCCGCTGTTCGGTCTCATCCCGCTGTTCATTCTGTGGTTCGGGATCGACGAGACCCCGAAGGTGCTGCTGGTGGCTCTGGGGGCGGTGTTCCCGCTGTATCTGAACACCTCGTCGGCTATTCGGCAGGTCGATCAGAAGCTGGTCGAGAACGCCCGAGTCCTCGGGTTCTCCCGCTGGCAGAGGATTCGCGACCTGGTGATCCCCAGTGCCGCGCCGCAGATCCTGGTCGGCCTGCGCCAGTCCTTGGCGATCGCCTGGCTGAGCTTGATCGTCGCCGAGCAGATCGCGGCCACCTCCGGGCTCGGATACCTGATCAACAACGCCCGCGACTTCCTCCGCACCGACGTCGTCTTCTTCGGGCTCATCGTCTACGCGGCGCTCGGCCTGATCACCGACGTCATCGTCCGCGCACTCGAGCGCTACACCACCCGCTACCAGGTACGACGCTGAGTCTCCTGCAGACCGTAAGGAACCTCCATGACAATCACGCTGGCCCCCATCGCCGAGAAGCACACCGATCCCGATACCGCGCGCTCGTACGCCGCAGAAGCCGACGATGTCACTCTCACCTACGGCGAGAACGTCGTGCTTTCGGGAACCACCCTGCGGGTGGCAGAGGGGGAGATCGTCGCCCTCATCGGGCGCAGCGGTTCCGGTAAGTCGACGCTTCTGCGGCTGCTCGCCGGGCTCGCGTCGCCGTCGGCCGGAACGGTCCGCACGTCCGGCGCGCCAGCCGTCGCCTTCCAGGAGCCGCGGCTGTTCCCCTGGCGGACGGTACGACAGAACGTCGCGCACGGACTGATCCGGACGAAGGTGCGTCGGGCCGAGGCGGCCGAGCGCGCCGAAACGACCCTCGCCGAGGTCGGTCTCGCGGACAAGTCGTCGGTGTGGCCCGGACAGCTCTCCGGCGGGCAGGCGCAGCGTGTGTCGCTGGCGCGCGCACTGGTCGGCGATCCCGAGCTGCTGCTGCTCGATGAGCCGTTCGGCGCCTTGGATGCGTTGACCCGCGCGACCATGCATCGGCTGCTGCTGTCGCTGTGGCGGCGTCACGGATTCGGTGTGCTCGTGGTGACTCACGATGTCGACGAGGCGCTCGTCCTCGCTGATCGGGTCGCCGTCCTCGCGGACGGCCGGATCGTGCACCAGGTTCAGGTGCCCCGACCCCGAGGCGGCGTCGGCAGCGGACCGAGCGAGCCGAGTGCAGAGCAGCATGCATGCTTGCGCGACGAGCTTCTGGAAGCGCTCGACGAAGCCTGAACCTTGCCCGGGTCTACCCAGAACCCTCACTGCCCGGAATTCTCACTCCCCGGAATTCTCACTCCCCGGAATTCTCACTCCTATGTATCCGAAAGACATCTCCCATGACGCATGCCACCACTCGACGCCGGTTCCCCACTGCACTGGCAGCACTCACCGCAGCGGCCGCAGTGCTGCTGTCCGCCTCTGCATGCGTGAGCCGCGAGGACGGAAGCGGTGCGGCTGCCAACGAGATCGTGAATCCCTCCGATCTCGCGGGGCTGACCCTGCAGGTCGGCGATCAGAAGGGCGGCACCGAGTCGTTGTTGCGCGCGGCCGGCCAGCTCGAGGACACCCCGTACAAGGTCAAGTTCTCGACCTTCACATCCGGCCCGCCCCAGATCGAGGCAGCTACTGCCGGGAAGATCGACTTCGCGGTCACCGGGAACACTCCACCGATCTTCGGCGCCGCGTCGAACGCGAAGATCAAGATCGTCTCCGCGTACAACAACAGTGCGACAGGCGATGCGATCCTGACCAAGAAGGGCAGCCCCATCAAGTCGGTCAGTGACCTGCGCGGCATGAAGGTGGCTGTCGGCAAGGGGAGTTCTGCGCACGCCCACCTGCTTCTGCAGCTGAAGAAGGCCGGATTGCGACTCGGCGAGGACGTCACCCCGGTGTTCCTGCAGCCCGCTGACGCTCAATCGGCGTTCACCAGCGCCAATGTCGACGCGTGGGCGATCTGGGATCCGTACACCGCGATCACTCAGATGTCGCCGGACGTCAGAACCATCACAACTGGTCAGGGCGTCCTGAACGGATACGGATTCGGTGTGGCTGCGACCTCGGCGCTGGATGACGGCAAGCGGAACACGGCTATCAAGGACCTTGTGATCCGGATCGCCAAAGCGAGCGACTGGTCGAAGCGGAACCCCGAGCTGTGGTCGGCGGCCTATGCGAAGGCTGTCGGGATCGCCCCGCAGGCCGCGAAGAGTGCCCAGGATCGTTCGCTGAGGACCGCCATCACGCTCGACGACCGTGTTGTCGAGTCCGAGCAGACCGTCGCCGACGCGTTCATCGAGGCCGGTCAGATCGAAGGAAATCCGCAGTTCGCGGACTACGTGGACCAGCGCTACAACGACGTGGTGCAGCCGTTCGTCGGCAAGCCCTGACAGAAAGCGTCACCAGGCCCGTACGTAGCAAGGCCGCAGTAAGACCGGCCGGCGAGCGAGACTCGGCGGCGCCGGATCCGCCATGAATCGAGGAAGTGTTCTGTGAGTGAATTGAAGTTCCACTGGTATCTGCCGACCAACGGCGGCGACAGCCGCGACGTGATCGGCGGCGGGCCAGGCGTCGCCGTCGAGAATCCGGGGCGGCCGGCGTCGGTCGAGTATCTGAGCCAGATCACCCGCAGTGCCGAGCAACTCGGCTTCGAGGCGGCGTTGACGCCGACCGGTTCGTGGTGCAACGACGCGTGGATCACCACCGCGATGATCAGCAGCGTGTCGCGGAAGCTGAAGTTCCTGGTCGCTTTCCGTCCGGGCGCCGCCACCCCGTTCCTGTCCGCGCAGATGGCGGCCTCGTTCCAGAACTTGTCGCACGGCAGACTGCTGCTGAACGTGGTCACCGGTGGGGAGACCGCCGAGCAGCAGATGTTCGGCGACTACCTCGACAAGGAACAGCGGTATCGGCGCACCGGTGAATTCCTCGGAATCGTGCGACGGCTGTGGGCGGGGGAGAGCGTCACATTCGACGGCGAGCATCTGTCCGTCACCGATGCGAAGCTCGGTGAGCTGCCAGATCCGGTGCCCGACATCTACTTCGGTGGGTCGTCGCCGGCCGCGATCGACGTCGCAGCACAGCACGCCGATGTGTATCTGACATGGGGTGAGCCTCCCGAGGCGGCCGCAGAGAAGATCGTCCGTGTAGAGAAGGCGGCCGCCGAGCACGGCCGTCAACTGCGGTTCGGCATTCGGCTGCACACCATCGCCCGAGCCACCTCCGAGGCGGCGTGGCGAGAGGCGGACCGCCTCATCGAGGCCATCCCCGAGGGCGCCGTAGAGGGTGCGCAAGCCGCGATGAAGAGCTCCGAATCGGAAGGCCAGCGGCGCATGCGTGAACTGCATGGCGGGCGGGTGGACCAATTGGAGGTGTATCCGAACCTATGGGCAGGTGTCGGCCTGGTCCGCGGCGGTGCGGGAACCGCGATGGTCGGCTCCTATGCGGAGATCGCCGACCTCATCGAGAAGTACCGGGAGATCGGCATCAGCGAGTTCGTGCTGTCCGGGTACCCACACCTCGAGGAGGCGTATTGGTTCGGTGAAGGGGTGCTCCCCGAGTTGCAACGACGTGAGCTCTGGACGGCGCAGGCCTGACCGGTCTCATACGAGTTCGAAGTGATCGGCGACGTGCACGTGGAGTGAGATGCGTTCACCGTCAACAGCGACCGCGTTCAGCCGCCAGCCGTAAGCACTGGAGAACACGCACGAATGGACCGTGCTGGTGCGGCCATCGAGGAGGATGCGGTCACCGCGGGCGAGCTGGTCCGGGGTCTTGTGCGTCATGTCGCCACCCCCTCCAAGGTCCGGTCTACTACTCGTGCCGCCCCTTGTCGACAGTCGCCCGGCCGGCGTGGGTGGTGCGCCGTCGTTGAGTCGCTCGACTGAACAGTCGGCCCTCGTGCGCTGACCTGGATGGGCGGTCGGGGCGTCCGGTAGATGGGACGGAACGGACCTTGCCGACAACGTCTGATCTGCGCTTTCGTCGGCGGTACTGTCGTCCTCGTCCTGTGGTGCCCAGTCGATGAGAGGGCCAGTCGAAATGCATGAATTCAAGCCGCCGTCGGATGCCGAGACGTGCGGTTGGGGCCAAGCGGCACTGGTGCCGAAAGTCATCCCACGTCGCCGAATCCTCGCCGGAATCAGTGGTCTCGCTGCGGCGGCCGTCGTCACGGCGTGCGCGCCGAAACGACAGCCGGGAGCCGGTTCGGGCGCCAGCGCGAGCACCCCGCTGTCCGGCTCATCTGCGAATTCGGCGGCTCTGGGCAAGCTCACCGCCGGAATCGACGAAACGCAAGTGTGGCAGGAGGAGTTCTACAAGGACCTGCACCGGCACCCGGATGTGTGGCCCGATGAGGCGCGGACCGCAGCGAAGATCGTCCGCAAGCTCAAGGAGATCGGCGTCGACGATGTGCTCGAGATCGGCGGAGGGGTCGTCTGCATCATTCGCAACGGTGACGGACGAAAGGTCCTCTATCGAGCGGATATGGATGCGCTGCCCGGCACGGAGCAGACCGGGCTGGAATACACGTCCCAGGAACCAGGGAAGATGCATGCCTGCGGTCACGATGCGCACGTCGCATGGGGGCTCGGCGCAGCGGCGTTGCTGGTGAAGAACAAGGGTGAGTGGTCGGGTACGTACCTGGGCCTTTTCCAGCCGGGCGAGGAGACGGGCAAGGGAGCGCAGGCAATGGTCGACGACGGCCTCGTCGCAAAGATCGGCGCCGACCGGCCTGACGTCTGCTTGGCGCAACATGTGCTGTCCGTGCCGGACTCGGGCCATGTCGCGACGCGGGCCGGGGCGGTGCTGTCCGCCGGTGACGTGGTCAAGGTGACGGTTTTCGGTAAGGGGGCGCACGGGTCGATGCCGAATAAGGGCGTAGACCCTGCTGTGTTGGCTTCGTCGATCGTCCTGCGCTTGCAGGGCATCGTGTCGAGGGAGATCGCGCCGGGCGATTTCGGGGTCGTGACGGTGGGGCAGATCGATGTGGGTACGGCGCCCAACGTCATCAGCGACCGGGCGGAACTGATGCTCAACATCCGCGCATACGATCTCGCCGTCCGGGACACGATCCTGAAGGCGGTGCACAGGATCGTTCGGGGCGAATGCGAGACGTCCGGTTCGCCGAAGGAACCGCTGTTCGAAACGCAGTCGTCGTTTCCGCTGACCGTTAACGACGACGGGACGACGAAAGCGGTGACGGGCGCTTTTCGGCAGGCATTCGGCGACGAGCGAGTGCACGAGCTGGCGCCGATACCGGCTTCGGAGGATTTCAGCGTGATCCCGGAGGCCTTCGGTGTGCCGTACACCTTCTGGGGAGCCGGTGGGTTTCTGCCGGGCACTCCCACCGTGGCCAATCACAGTCCGAAGTTCGCGCCGGCGCTGGAGCCGACGATCCGCACCGGAACGGAGGCGGCAGTCGCTGCCGCGTCGGCGTACCTCACATAGCTGGACCGGGGGTTCGTGACGACTGCACCCGCGGGGATCACGGAATCGCGACCCGGATTCTGATTCTGTAAGGATCGTCGCACCTGCGCCGGTCCGCGCGTGGCTATCGGCCGTCTGTCGGCGGCGTGCGCGGGCACACCCAGGCACGGATGAAGGTCCGCAGTTCGTCGTCGGTCCGCGGTGGATGATTCGGGTACTGCTGAAAGCTCAGCCACGTTCGCATGACCATCTCGGCCAGCCCGTCGAGTGCCGACTCGTCGTAGCCTTCGGCAGGCCAGTCCACCGGCAGACGGCGCAGCATCTCGGCACCGAGCGCCACCGCGCTGGACGAGGTGGCCTCCCGGGTGAAGAACTCGGTCTCGCCGAGCCGAAGCATCAGGCCGAGGGCAGGCTCGTCGGGCAATGCGTGAAGGCAGTAGATGATGGTCTCGGTGATCGCGTCATCGGCTGTGCGCACCCATCCCAACGCATTGCCCATCCGATCGAGGAAGTCGTCGGCGCCGGCTGCGGCCACCGCCGACAGCATCTCGTTGACCGATGAGAAATAGCGATATACGGTCTGCCGGGTTACGCCGGCTTCGGCCGCTACGTCAGCCAGTCGGGTCTTCTGCAATCCGAATCGCTCGACGCACCGTGAGGCGGCCTGCAGAATGCGTGCCTGGGCCTCATCGGCATCTTGTGGCAGGTTCCCCTGCCAGCCACGGGTCCTCACGGCCTCATGCTCTCACATGGCGGCGTAGTCGGATTCCGGCGTTCGGACGTCGTTCGGGCGCCTCCGACTCTGACGCCACGCAAGCGTCAGGAATCCGGCCGCGACTGCGAAACAGCCGATCGTATAGACGAGGTTGCCGGTGGGGGTGCCGCCGGACGGCGATGCGTCGGACGCGGTCACGCCGTCCACAGCATCGAAATATGCTGGGAGAGAAACGATCCAGAGAATCGCGTGCACTGCGAGGAACAACCACGGGAAGAACCGCAGGAACCTGGACGCCTCGATGGCCGGTTGCGTCGAGAGGTGCGGCTCGGAGCGTAATCGGACCCATTGCCGCGCGACCAACCACAGTCCGACGGCCCACACCGCGAAGACCTGAACGGCGAAGACGACCGTCTGCGCCGTGGTGTTGGCATCTTCTCCGCGGCCGAAGATCGCCGTGGTGATCGACATCAGCGGCATAGAGATGACGGCGACCATTCCGGCGACCACGATCCGCCACGTCAACGACCAGCCGCGGATCGACCTTCCGGCAGCGGTCGGATTCTTGACCAGAAGCACGCAGCAGAAGGTGAGTACGGCGAAGGACACCGTCGCGAACAGCCATACGCTGCTCCACGGGACCGAGTCGAGGAGCGGCACGGCTGAGGGGTTGCCCAGCACTCCGGGCGGAGCGTCGTAGAAGGGCTCGTCGACGTTCCACTCCCACCACTTCAGCTGGGGGCCGAGCTGGTCGAAGATCTCGTAGAAGGTCTGATACACCAGAGCCACCACGAGTGAACCGCGCAGTGCGGACCATCTGCCGCCGTCGAAGAAGCCCAGCGATCGGACCACCTCGTAGGCCACCTGACTCATCGCCGGATAGAAGCAGACGATGTACAGCGGTAGCCGGTCGTACATGAACTCGACAGTGAAGACATTGTGGGCGAACATGTAGCCCATCGCGTCCTGCATGCCGAACCATTCCGGGAAGTACAGCGGCGGTTCGATGATGAACAGGTAGACCAGCGACCCGACCCACAGCGCCAGGTTGGTGGGGTCGCCGTCCTTGCGGAGGCGGCGAATGGCGTGGACCAGGGCGAGCACGGCGCCCAGGATGATGGTGAACTCCAGGACGGGCAGCGTCCAGTTCTCGAGTTCGAACGGATTCCGCAGGGTCAGAAACGGGTTCGCGTCCTCGCAGACGAAGCCGAGGTAGCGCGTGACGACGTATGCGGGGTCTCCGGCGTCGCAGATGGCCATCCGGGTGGTCCTCTCGGGTCAGGCCTGCACGGCGAGGTTCGGGTCGTCGGCGCCCGACGTGGTCGCCTGTGTGCCGGCCTGCTTGCCGATCACCTGGGCTCTGCCGCCCGGCCGCGGGCTGCCGTCGCTCCAGATCTCGGACGGCGGATCCATCTGCGCGTCGAACCCCATCGGCAGGGTGGTCCGGTGCAGCAGTCGTTTCACGCCGTACCAGAGGAAACCGAGCAGGACCCGCGGGCTCTTCACCATCTCGGTGACCGACTCCTCGAGATTGAACACCGCTGTGAAGTGCTCTTCGACAGCCTTGTCCTCACGCGTGGTCGCGGAGATGTGATTGAAGATCGGCCACGCCCCGCGGTAGGCCAACTGCTGACGCCACCGTGGGGGCAGTTCGGTGCCCTTCGCGTTCTCGTAGCCTTGATCGCGCGCCAGTGCCAGCGTCCAGATGTCGTCGAGGAGGCCGCGCTGGTCGGCGAAGAACTCCGCTGTGAAGTGCCGGTCGATCGCTGTTGCCTGCATCAGTTTCCGCTCCAACAGCAGCGCCGATTTACCTGCGGAGCTCATGCCCTGTGCATAGAACGGATTGAACGCGCAGATTGCGTCTCCGGTCACGATCAGTCCCGCAGGTGGATTGTCGAGCCGGTCGTACCGTCGCCGCCGGTTGCCGGTGGATTTGGTGACGAACACCTTGGAGATCGGTTCGCACAGATCGACGGCGCGGCCGAATGCAGGCGCCCGCACCTTGTGGACCGAGTCGAGGAAGTCGTCCTCCTCCCGAGGCATCGGATGCCCCCAGGACCCCATGGTCACCAGTACGCGGTCGTGCTCGATGGGGAAGATCTGGCACAGGAAGTCGTGCTCGATGGGATGCGGCGCGGTGTTCGCCGTCGGCATCACCGACATCTGCGCCCACCACCAGTGCTCAGGCAGGTCGGTGGGCTTTTGATACCAGCGTGACGAGTAGGTGACGCCGGCGTCGAGGGACTGCACCGGAACCTCCGGCCAGCCGGCTTTCGCGAGCCAATCGGCCACGGCCGAACCGCGCCCGAGAGCATCGATCACCAGGTCGGCCTCGATGAGTCGGTGACCACCGTCTTCACCGCCGGCTACCCAGACGCCGGTCACCCGGCCGTCGTCGCGGGGTTCGCCTGCGAACTCGAGTCCGAGGACGCTCACGCCTTCCTCGACTCCGATGTTGCGAACGCCGGCCATTCTGGCGCGCAGCGTCCGCTCGATCAGCAGGCGTGATGAGTAGACCATCGACATGGTGCTCTCGCCGCGAGGAATCCAGCCTGCGCCTTCGCAGTGGGCTGCGGCCTGGGACGGCATCATGTGCAGAGCGCCTGCATCGATCAGCGCGTCCTCGAATCCGGGGAAGATGTGGTCCAGAGCCCGTCGACCGGAGTTCAGCAGAAAGTGCGGATGCTTGCTCTGCGGCACGCCACGACGATGCTCCGCATCCTCGGGCAGGTCGTCGCGTTCTACGACGAGCACTTCATCGAAGTAGTCGGCGGCGACCCCGGCGGCGCACATTCCGGCGATGCTGCCGCCCAGGACTACTGCACGGTTTCCCAGTTTCATGTTCGTCCTTATTACGTCATACGATTTATGTATGGTGTCAAACCGTAAGAGGTAGGGCAGGTCACGTCAAGGGGTGACGCGGAATCGGCCTACGGAATCGGAGTGGCGGATGAGTGCGGCGCGCTAAGCAGTACCTACCGCGGGAGTCGCTTCGCGCATTCGCCGGCCGCATGTAGACGGGCCGGGGGCCTGATAGACATGGCGGTATGACCGCACTGAACGTCGCCGTGGGACCCACCGAAGACAGCCACATCGTCGATGCGGTGAAACAGGCAGGCGGCGAGGTGACCGACCTGGCCGACGCCCGTGTGCTCGTGTGGATCGGCGGCCCCGACGGTTTTCCCGACCTGCCCGATGGTGTCGAATGGGTCGCGCTGAGCACCGCCGGGATCGAGCGATTCGTCGAGGCCGGAACCCTCGACGGCCGCAGAACGTGGACCAATGCGTCCGGGTTCTACGCGGAAGGCGTGGCAGAGCACGCGCTCGGACTTCTACTGGCCGGCACGCGGCAGATCGTGAAGGCGGCCCGCACTCGGTGGGCCAAGGACGAGATCGACACATCGGTGCTCACCCTGCGAGGCGCGACAGTCTCGATCGTCGGGGCAGGCGGTATCGGCCGCGAACTGGCTCCGCGGCTGAAGGCGTGCGGTGCGACGGTCATCGCCGTCAACAGGTCGGGTCGGCCGTTGGAGGAAGCGGACCGGACCGTCTCGTGGGATCGGACTGACGAGGTTCTAGCCGAGAGCGACCATGTGGTTCTCGCGGCGCCGGACACCCCGGAGACCCATCACCTGATGAACAACCGCACCTTGGCGCTGCTCAAGCCGCACTCGTGGGTCGTCAACATCGCCCGCGGGCCGCTGATCGATGAGGAAGCCCTCCATCGCGCCCTCGTCGATGGGGTGATCGGTGGTGCCGCGCTGGACGTCACCGATCCCGAGCCGCCGCCGGAGGATCACCCGCTCTACGACCTTCCGAACGTGGTCATCACGCCGCACGTCGCGAACCCGGCGAGCGGGCTGACGCGGGAGATGGCACCGTTCCTCACCGATAATCTGCGGCGATTCGCAGCAGGTGAGGAGCTGATGGCGCTCGTCGATCCGGACCGGGACTACTGAGCGCATCCCGTTCGGCGCGTAACTTTCCCCGCTCAGCGCCGTCAGCGCTGTCAGGGCGTTACCGGAGCTGAGCGGGGAATTCTGGACGGGACCGTCGTGGTACGGCGCCGCTGATCACTCGTCCGTGTGGTCGTCCGTCTGCTCTTGCTCGCGCCGACGGTCGGCGTGCAGGGACTTCACGCGCCGCTGCTCGCGGAGCACCTGGACGTGGGTTGCGCGTTCGGCCTCCAGCCACTCGGGCATCTCGGCGAGAAGTGCTTCGATCTGCTCGGTCGTCAGCGGGTCGGTGATCTCGCCCCGGAGCAGACCCGAATTCGAGATGCCGAGTTTGCCTGCGACCAGGTTCTTCGGGTGCGGCCCGTTGGCGCGCAGATCGCGCAGCCACTCCGGCGGCTCGTTCTGCAGCGCGGTCAGTTCCGCACGGCTGATGGAGCCCTCGCGGAACTCGGCGGGTGTCGCCGGCAGGTAGACGTCCAGCTTCTTGGCGGCGGTGGCCGGTTTCATCGACTGCGAGCTCATGCATCCAGGGTATAGGGGAGTACCGCGTATCGGACGGTAGCCTCAGGGCGTGACCTCGCCCGACGACGCCGAACAGCTCGGATCGGTGTTCCGTCTCGCCTATGTGCCGGGAGCTACTCCGGCCAAATGGGCGCGCATCTGGAGTAGGCGCCGACCGAAGGTACGGCTCGAACTGGTCGCGACGCCGGTCGCCGAGACTGCGGCCGTCATCGGTGATGGTGCTGTCGACATGGCGATCACCCGGTTGCCCGATGCGTTCGCGCACGCGGATCCGGGAGCTCACCACACGATCACCTTGTACGAGGAGACGACGGTGGTCGTCGTCCCGAAGGATCACCTGCTCACCGCGGGCGACGAGCTCACGCTCGCTGACCTGACCGACGAGATGTTCCTGTGGCCGCTCGACGAGCCGCTCGCTGGGGCGCAGCGGCTCGGGGCGCCGGTCGACCACCGTCCGCAGACCACGGGGGAGGCCATCGAACTGGTCGCAGCGGGCATCGGGTTGCTGCTCGTCCCGCAGTCGCTCGCCCGGCTGCACCATCGCCGCGATCTCGATTACCGTCCCGTCATCGACGCGCCGACCAGCACGGTGGGTCTGCTCTGGCCCGAGCCGACGTCCGAACTCGCCGATGAGTTCATCGGCATCGTGCGCGGCCGCAAACCCAACTCGTCACGCGGACATGCGGAGCCTGCGCCGAAACGGACGGCTAAGGAGAAGGCGGCCGCGAAACGCGCGTCGAGGGAAGCAGCCGGGAAGATCCCGGGCAAGGGCAAGCGGCCCCAACGGCCCCGCCGGTCGCGCTGATCGGGAATCTCACCACCGGGATCGTGCTGGGGCGTCACCGCACCGCGCACACGTGGAACTCCGGGAACCGGTGCTTCTCGTCGGGCCTGCTGATCGTGCGCCAGTCCTCGATGAACCCGGCATCGCGGAGGGCGTCGCCGATCGCATTCGGGTGCCAGCGCCAGGCGCGGGCGACTGCATGATCGAACTCGTGCACGCCCGGCTCGTCGGCCGACTGTCCGGCGAGTAATACCACTGCGCCTGTCGGTAACCGGGAAGCCCAGCCCGCCAGCACTTCTCGCACGTCGTCGGGTTTCACGTGAATCAGGCTGTAACGGGCGATGATTCCCGAGGCCGCGGACAGGTCGACGGTGCGCAAGTGCGCGTCGTCATCGTGGAAAACGAGATCGGGGTGCATGCGCTGCGCGATCGACCGCATGCCCTTGCTGGGTTCCACACCGATCACGGAGAGTCCGGCGCTGCTCAGGTGTGCCGTTACGTGTCCGATGCCGGATCCGACGTCGACCACCGTCGTGCCGACCGGGAGGACGCCGTGGACGAACGCGTCGACAGCAGCGCGCTCGAGTGGAGACTCGAACGGCCCGGTGAACAGCTCCGCGTACATCGGGGCGAGGGCGTCGTAGCCCGGCTGAACACTCAACTGAAAGCTCCTGCACCTGCGTCCTTGCGTGCGATCCGGATCAATTCCGCGGCCGGACCGCGTAGTTCGCGTGGAGGTCGCCACACGGCACGCAGCTTCCGACTCAGGTCCAGACCTTCCACGTCGACCACACGCACTGCACCGGATGCCGCGTCGTCGCGGATCGCGAGGGTACTGAGGACGGCTGGACCGACGCCGGCGGCCACGGATGTGCGAATGGCGGCGCTGCTGCCCAATTCCAGGATCGGATCGGCTCGCGAGTAGCTCGCGAGCGCATCGTCGAGGGTGATGCGCGTTCCCGATCCCGGTTCGCGCACGAGCAGGGGAGTGCCGGCGAGTTCGGCGGCGTGCACCGGCTTTCGGCGGCGTGCCCAAGGGTGTGCGGGCGGCACCACCGGCACCAGTCGGTCCCGTGCGACGACACTGCTGCACAGCGCGGACGGTATGGCCGGGAACTCGACGAACCCGATGTCGCAGGCATCGTTCTGCACCGCGACGCAGACCGTCGACGAGTTCTGCACGCGCAGGTGGACAGTGACCTCCGGGAATCGCGAGCGGAATGTTCCCAGCCACCGGGGCAGCAGGTGCTCCGCGACGGTCATCGATGCGCCGATCGTCAGTTCCGCGGTGTGGTCGGTTGCCATACCGGCCGCGACGTCGAGCATCTCGGAGGCACTGCCGGTGATCCGGCGCGCCCAGTGCACCAGGACGGTGCCCTGCGGCGTGAGCGTGGAACCTGCCGTCGTCCGCCTGATCAGCGAGACGCCGAGCTGCCGCTCCAGTCGCGCAATCGACCGGCTCGCGTTCGGCTGCGCGGTGCCGGCGGCGCGGGCGGCGGCACTCAGACTGCCCTGATCGTCGACTCCGACGAGTAACTCGAGGGCGCCGAGATCGAGTGAACGCACATCCATGCATCGACCCTAGCCCGCGGAGCTCCTGCTCCACGCGTCACAACGCATATCAACATGATATGTCGCCATATACCGAAGCTGGGTTCCGCGAGTGACGGAACCCGTCGAGGGTGGAGGCATGACCCTTCAGCGTGAACGCCGTGCTCCGGCCGCCGTGCGGTCCGTCCTGCCTGGCGTCGGGTTCGTCGCAGCGGGCACCCTCATCGCCGTCTGCGTCAACGCACTGCTGCCCGCCGTCAGCTCGCTTCTCGTGGCGATCCTGCTCGGAGCGGTGTGCGCCAATACGATGACGCTGCCCGACGCGGTCCGACCGGGGCTGCGATTCGCGTCCACCACGGTGCTGCGGATCGGGGTGGCGCTGCTCGGTCTGCAATTGGTCCTCGGCGACATCCTCGGACTCGGGCCCGCGATGATCGCCGTGGTGGTGGCGGTGGTTGCGGGCGGGATCCTCGGCACTCTCGGCATCGGATCCCTACTCGGCATTCCGCCGGCTCAACGCCTGCTGATCGCATGCGGCAGCTCGATCTGCGGGGCGGCGGCGGTCGCAGCGGTGGACGGCGTCATCGACGCCGAGGACGAGGACGTCGCAACCGCTGTCGGCTGCGTCGTGGTATTCGGAACGCTGATGCTCCTGGCGGTGCCGCCGCTCGCGCACCTGATCGGTCTGTCCGACGAGCAGGCGGGGATGTGGGCGGGCGGATCCATCCATGAGGTCGCCCAAGTGGTGGCCGCGGGCGGGATGATCGGCGGCGGTGCGCTGGCCGTCGCGGTAGTGGTGAAGCTGGCGCGCGTCATTCTGCTCGCGCCTGTCCTCGCGGTGATCAGCATCCGCAGGCGGAACTCCGTGGGTGTCGGCGACAGCGACGGCGACGGCGGCAGGCGGCCACCGCTCGTACCGTTGTTCGTGATCGGATTCCTCGGCTGCGTCGCATTGCGCTCGGCGGACCTGGTCCCCGACGTAGGGCTGGCGGTGGGCCGCGAGGTGCAGGTGATCGCATTGACTGCGGCGATGTTCGCATTGGGGACCGGAGTGAAGCTGGACCTCGCCCGCAAGGTGGGCGCGCGGCCGTTCGCCCTGGCCGCATCGGCCACTGTCCTCGTCGCGTCGATCGCCTTGGGTGGGGTGCTGGTCGTCGCATGAACGGGCCGACCACCCCGCGCGAATCTTGGCCGCCGCCCCAGGGTGCGTACTTGCCGCCTCAGTTGACGCTGCAGCGAGGAGTCGGCGCAGCGCTGCACGCAGAGGTGGACTCAGTCGTCGAGATCGGCGCCGGTCTGCGGTGGCGCGTCGGCCAGCAATGAGTTCTCATCGTCGGTGAACGCGCGTGACCGGGACAGGAAACGCACGCCTTCCGGTGCCTCCAGTGAGAAGCCCGCTCCGCGGCCCGCTACGACGTCGACGATCAGCTGCGTGTGCTTCCATGCCTCGAACTGATCACCGCCGATCCAGATGCGAACTGCCGGAAGAGGATCGGGCAGCGCCACCTCGCCGACGAGGACGTCGCGCTGACCGACGCGGAACTCGCCGACGGGGTAGCACATCGGTGCCGACCCGTCGCAGCATCCACCGGACTGATGAATCATGAGACCGCCGTGCAACTCCGACAGTTTCGTCAGGAGCGCCACCGCGGATTCGGTCGCGGTCACCCGTTCCGGGGCTGTTGGATGACTCATCGCCGACTCCTCTCGCTGCGGTGATGTGGTGCCCTCCCGGACCGGGAATGCCGGTCCGGGAGAGGTTTTCAGTGCGCGGGCATCTCTAGAAGAAGCCCTTGGCGCTCTGTGCGTAGCCGACCAGGAGGTTCTTGGTCTGCTGGTAGTGCCCGAGCATCATCAGGTGGTTCTCTCGTCCGACGCCTGACTGCTTGTAGCCGCCGAACGCCGCGTGGGCCGGGTAGTCGTGGAACGTGTTCGTCCACACGCGCCCGGCCTGGATGTCGCGGCCCGCGCGGTAGGCGACGGCGCCGTTACGGCTCCACACGCCTGCGCCGAGTCCGTAGAGGGTGTCGTTGGCGATCGAGATGGCATTCTCATAGTCTGAGAACGACGCGACCGACAGCACTGGACCGAAGATCTCTTCCTGGAAGATGCGCATCTTGTTGTCGCCTGCGAAGACGGTGGGCTGGATGTAGAAGCCGCCGGCTAGGTCGCCGCCGAGATCGGCAGGCTCGCCGCCGGTGAGGATCTTGGCTCCCTCCTCCTTGCCGATCGACAGGTACGACCGGATCTTCTCCCACTGATCGTTGGAGGCCTGAGCACCCATCATGGTGTCGGTGTCGAGCGGGTTGCCCTGCTTGATCGCCTTCACGCGGGCTACGGCCTTCTCCAAGAAGTCGTCGTACATGCCCTTCTGGACGAGCGCACGGCTCGGGCAGGTGCAGACCTCGCCCTGGTTGAGGGCGAACATCGAGAAGCCCTCGAGTGCGCGGTCGAGGTAGCCGTCGTCGGCCGACATGACGTCGTCGAAGAAGATGTTCGGGCTCTTGCCGCCCAGTTCGAGCGTGACCGGGATGAGGTTCTCGCTGGCGTACTGCATGATGAGCCGGCCGGTGGTGGTCTCGCCGGTGAACGCGATCTTGCGGATGCGCGGGCTCGACGCGAGTGGCTTGCCGGCTTCCACGCCGAAGCCGTTGACGATGTTGAGCACGCCCTCGGGCAGCAGGTCGCCGATGAGGCTCATCAGGTACAGAATCGACGAAGGGGTCTGCTCGGCGGGCTTCATGACGATGGCATTACCCGCAGCGAGTGCGGGCGCGAGCTTCCAGGTGGCCATCAGGATCGGGAAGTTCCACGGGATGATCTGGCCGACGACGCCCAGCGGTTCGTGGAAGTGGTAAGCGACGGTGTCCTGGTCGATCTCCGAGATGCCTCCCTCCTGGGCGCGGATCGCGCCGGCGAAGTAGCGGAAGTGATCGACCGCCAGTGGGATGTCGGCGGCGAGGGTCTCGCGAACGGCCTTGCCGTTGTCCCACGACTCGGCGACCGCGATCCTCTCGAGGTTCTCCTCGATCCGGTCGGCGATCTTGTTCAGGATCACCGCGCGCTCGGCGACCGAGGTCTTGCCCCAAGCAGGTGCCGCCGCGTGTGCGGCGTCGAGAGCCAGGTCGACGTCCTCGGCGGTCGACCGTGCGACGTCGCAGAACACCTGGCCGTCGACCGGCGAGGGGTTCTCGAAGTACTGGCCCTTGACGGGCGGAGTCCACTTGCCGCCGATCCAATTGTCGTAGCGCGACTCGAAGCTCATGATCGCGCCCTCGGTACCGGGCTTGGCGTAGACGGTCATCTCTGACTCCTTCAGAATCGTGTGCGTGGATCGAAGTGATGTGAACCACACCATAGGATCACTATGGTTGCAGTCACGTTGCACCGTTGCGGGTTCGTCGGGACTGGGCCGAGATGGCCCGGAGAGCCGGAGTCAGGCGCCGAAACGGCGATTGAGAAGCCGTACGCGGCCGGCGGCGATCGCCGCCTCGGGCGCCCCGGACGGCAGCGACTCTCGCAGGGTGGTCCAGGCCTGGAAGTCGTCCGCGCCGTGCGGTGAGGACGCCCACGCCTGCAACGCCGCTAGATCGCCACTCGCGAACACCGCTGCCCGCAGGCTCTCCCGCAGGTCATCGAGCAGATCGGTGACGCCGGGCGCCATCGAATCGGCGAGCAGTCCGCCGCGGCCGAACATCTGGATGGCCTGCCTCGGATCACCGGAGACGATCGCCGTCCGCACCTCGTCGACGTCGGCGGCCGCGTCGTGGATCAGTCGGTACGGGCGGGAGGCGACGACGTCGCCGACGTCGCGCCGCAGTCGGGAGATCTCGGCGCGGACGGTGACCGCGCCGAGGTCCTCGTCGGAGAGGAGATCGGCGAGCTGTTCGGTTCGCAGTCCCGCTGGGTGCGCGTGCAGAAGCAGCAGGATCTCCGCATGCCGGGGGCTGAGCGGCTTCGGCGGGCGGTTGGGGACACGCCACGTCGGGTCGGCGGACAGTACTTGCAATCGGGTGTCCGGGGTCGTGGTGCCCCGTCCGGCCGGCGACAGATCGACTGCGTGGGAAGCCAATTCGCGTTCCACCGCTGCCACCACCGACCGGACCGCAGTGAGTGCGAACGGATTCGCCGCCGCCGAACCACCGGTCACGTCGATGACCCCGATGAGGTCCCCGCTGGTCGGATCGTGGACCGGCGCAGCGGTGCAGCTCCACTTCTGCACCGGACCCGCGTAATGCTCCGGGCCGGAGATCTGCACGCTGCGATCGAGGGCGAGTGCGACGCCGGGCGCGTTGGTGCCGACCGCGTCCTCGCTCCACACGGTCCCCTCGGCGAAACTGATCTTGGCTGCCTTGCTGCGGGCCGACCGATCGCCGTCCACCCACAGCAGCCTGCCATTGCGGTCGGCGAGTGCCACGACCACACCGGAGTCGGAGATGTCGTCGAGCATGAGCGACTGAATCAGCGGTCGGACCCGCGCCAAGAGGTGCTCGGACCGGTACGCGTGGAAGTCGGCGTCGGACATGATCTCCGACTCGCGTGGGTCGGTCGCCGCGTCGTCCGGGTCGATTCCCCTGTCGAGAGATCTCGCCCACGACTCGCTGACCAGGCTTCGGACCGATCCGTCGGGCGGGGTGGCTCCGGACAGGAACTGCTCGTAGGCGTCGCGAACCCGCGCAGTCACCAACTTCCGGTTTCTCATCGATCCTCCGCTTGCCCTTGTCGTCGATTGTGCCAAATGGAAGTGATGTGTCGCATACGTGCGACGAACTGTGATGGAGGACTTCCCCATGACACACGTCATGGGGAAGTGGTGACATCTGCGCTGGGTTCGCGACACCGATAAGCGGAAACGTCGATGACATGAACTTCACCGGCATGAAATCCACAGGCGCGAGAGTCGCAGACACCGATCCCCGGGGCGCCCTGACCGCACCCGCGATCGAGATGATCGAGCTGACCAAGGGCTTTCCGGGAGGGCGGGGTGCCCGGGTCGAGGCGGTGAAGGGAATCGACCTGACCGTCCATCCCGGCGAGGTGGTGGCGTTCCTCGGACCGAACGGCGCCGGTAAGACGACGACCCTCGACATGGTGCTGGGACTGTCGGCTCCCGACTCCGGTGACGTCCGCGTCTACGGGCGGTCGCCGCGGTCCGCTGCCCGCGCCGGGCGCATCGCCGCGGTCATGCAGACCGGTGGGCTGATGGACGATTTCACCGTCGCCGAGACCGTCGGGGTGATCGCTTCACTGCACGATCGGACCGTCGACGCAGACCAGGTGATGCTGCGCGCCGACATCGCGCACCTCGCCGAGCGCAAGGTGTCCCGGTGCTCGGGCGGCGAGCAGCAGCGCCTCAAGTTCGCCCTCGCACTGCTGCCCGACCCGGATCTGATCGTGCTCGACGAGCCGACCGCAGGCATGGACGTCGAATCGCGCCACACGTTCTGGGCCGCGATGCGCGCCGACGCCCAGCGCGGACGGACGGTCGTCTTCGCCACGCACTACCTCGAGGAAGCGGACGCATTCGCCGACCGGATCGTGATGATCGCGGGCGGCCGGGTGGTCGCCGACGGGTCGACCGCGGAGATCCGGACGCGCGCCGGCAAGCGCATCGTGTCCGCGGTGCTCGGCGACGATGCGATACCGGCCCTGCGTCGCGTGTTCCCCGACCTGGAGGTTCGCGAACGACGCGGCGGCCGGATCCACCTGTCGCTCGCCGACTCCGACGCCCTCGCGCGGCATCTCCTGATCAGCACTCGGGCCCGCGAGGTCGAGGTCGCAGGCCGCGCCCTCGAGGACGCTTTCCGCACTCTCACCGCCGGCTCTTGAATCGGCTGGGCCACCTTCCGCGACAACCCCGAAAGGTCTCTGACATGACTGTCACCAACGCACCCGCCCCGTCCGGCGCAGGCGTCGCACCTGCCTACCTCCGGTACGACGTCCGGCGGGTCATGCGTAACCGGCGGGCGATGATCTTCACCGTCGCGATGCCTGCTCTCCTCTACGCGGTGTTCGGTGCCACCCAGAACAATGAGGATTCGGTCGGCAACGGCAACGTCGCCTTCTACGTGCTGGTGGGCATGGCCGTGTACGGCGCGATCCTGTCAGCTGCCTCGAACGCGGCGTCGGTCGCCATCGAGCAGCAGGCGGGCTGGACCAGGACCCTGATGATGACGCCGCTCAAGCCGAGCGGTTATGTGGCGACGAAGATCGCCTTGGCGCTCGTCATGAGCGCGTTGCCCGTCGTGATTCTCATCGTGGTCGGGCTGGCGACCGGTGCGACGGCACCGATCGGAACGTGGGTCGCGTGTCTCGGCGTAGGTTGGCTCGGATCCTCGGTGTTCGCGGCACTCGGGCTCGGGCTCGGCAGCGTGCTCAGGTCCGACGGCGCCATGCAGGTGCTCGGCGGACTGCTCGCACTGCTAGCGTTCGCCGGCAACGTGTTCGTCCCCCTCAGCGGTGCGATGCTGCAGCTCGCCCAGTTCACCCCGATGTTCGGGGTGGTGTCGCTGGCCCGCTACCCGCTCGACCACGGGGTAACCGTTCACGGCACCCAGATCGGCCTGTGGGTGATGATCGTCAACGTCGCGGTGTGGGCATCGATCTTCGCTGTGAGCGCGGCGATCTTCTACTCTCGCAGTAGCAACCGCCAGTAGCGAAGGACTCGAATGAACGCAGTCCTCGATCGGGGTCTGATCTCCCGGATCAGGAACGACGAGCGGATGCCCTGGCGCCAGTGGCGCTGGGCGTTCGGCGCGGTGTGGCTGATCTTTCTCGGGTTCCCGATCATGTCGGTGGCGGGTCTCGACCGCTCGGCCGCGGTGAAGGGTCTGGGGTTCGCACTCATCGCCGCGTTCGCGATCGTCTACTTCGCGGCCTGTGTGCTGTTCATGGGCGGACCGCCGTCCTCCGCTGATCGCCGCGGGAGGCGGACGAGGTGGACCGTCACGCTCGTCCTCGGAGCGATCGCTGTCGCGTTGCTCCCCGTCATACAGGTCGGAGCCTTCGGTCTGACCCCGTTCCTGATGGCGATGATCACCTTCGTCGCGGCTCGGCGCCTGCACGCGGTACTGATCGTGCTGCTCGTCTTCGCGGCCTGGGCGATTCCCGAGATCTTCGGCTGGGAGCTGGATTTCGGGGTGGTCGCCATCATGATCACCGTCGGCGTCACCATGATCGCGATGCGCGCGTTGCAGGAGCGTGAAGCGGCGAAGGATGAGGCGGTTCAGCGGCAGCGTGAGCTGAACGCCGAGTTGGCGGTGGTCGCCGAACGCGAGAGCGTCGCGCGCGACGTGCATGACATCCTCGGGCACTCGCTCACCGTCATCACGGTCAAGACCGAGCTCGCCGGAAAGTTGATCAACCTGGATCCAGATCGGGCGAAAGCCGAGATCGCCGAGGTGAACGAGTTGACCCGGGACGCGCTCGTGCAGATCCGGTCGACGGTCGGCCGCTTGCGGACGCCGGACCTGCGCAGTGGCCTGGTGTCGACGGCGAGCGCGTTGTCGGCGGCCGGGATCGAGGCGGACGTGCCGGACCCCGGCGACGTGCATACGCCGCATTCCGTGCTGTTCGCCTGGGTGCTCCGGGAAGCGGTCACCAACGTCGTCCGGCACAGCGGCGCACAGCGATGCGAGGTGCGCGTGAACGGTAGGACGATCCGCATCTGGGACAATGGCACGGGCTCGCCGCTGCTCGTGTACGGCAACGGTCTGCGTGGCCTCTCCGAGCGCGTGACCGATGCCGGCGGGCGGCTCACCGTCGACTCGGCCGCGACCGGCACTGCGGTGTCGGTCGTGATGCCCGCAAGCAGCGACACCGCGGTGGATGGTGGGATGGACCGGTGAGCGACGAGATCCGGCTGCTGCTGGCCGACGACCAGGCACTGGTGCGCGGTGCGCTCGCCGCCCTTCTCGACCTGGAATCAGACCTTCGGGTGGTGGCGCAGGTGGGGCGGGGTGACGAGGTGGTCGAAGCCGCCAGACTCGCCGGCGCGCACGTCTGCCTGCTGGATATCGAGATGCCCGGGGCCGACGGGATCGAAGCGGTACGGCGACTCACCGGTGAGCTGCCCGCCGTACGGTCGTTGATCGTCACCACATTCGGCCGACCCGGCTATCTGCGTCGGGCGATCGATGCCGGCGCATCGGGATTCGTCGTAAAGGACACCCCGGCCGCCGAACTCGCCGACGCGGTGCGACGGGTGAACGCCGGCCTGCGGGTGGTCGATCCGATGCTCGCCACCGAGAGCCTGACGACCGGCGACAATCCGCTGACCCCGCGCGAGGCGGACGTGCTGCGGGCGGCGCTCTCCGGCGGCACGGTCGCGGTGGTCGCCGGAGCAGTGCACCTGTCGCAGGGCACCGTTCGCAATCACCTCTCGTCGGCCATCGGCAAGACCGGCACCTCGACGCGGGCCGAGGCCGCACGGGTCGCACACGAACGGGGCTGGATCTGACTGCGCCCGTCGGCGGGCACCGGATTCGGTCCCTGACCGGCATCCGGGCCATCGCGGCGGTCACCGTGTGTCTCACTCATGCCGCGTTCTGGACCGGCGGTTACACCGACGACTACGTCGGCAGACTGCTCGGCCGTTTCGAAGTGGGCGTGACGATCTTCTTCGTGCTGTCCGGGTATCTGCTGTTCCGGCCATGGGTGCGGTCACTGAACGAGGAACGCGGCACCTATCCGCGTCTGCCCCGGTACGCGTGGCACCGGGTCCGTCGCATCATGCCCGCGTACGTGATCACGGTGGCCGCGGTGTACCTGATCTTCCTGGTCCGAACCGATGCGTCGACTCTCGGACAGGGTTGGTCCGGCTTCTTCCGGAACGTCACCTTGACCCAGGTGTACGGCGTCGGGCATCTGCACACCGGCCTCACCCAGATGTGGAGTCTGGCGGCGGAGGTCGTCTACTACGTGGCGTTGCCGGTGATCGCATGGCCGCTCGCGCGATACGTCTGTCGCGACCGGTGGCGCCCAGACCTTCTGATCGTGGCGCTCGGCGGCCTGCTGATCGTCTCGCCGGTGTGGACGATCGCCGTCCACGGCGGCGACGTCGATCCGACTGCACGGCTCTGGGCACCGGCGTTCGCGAGTTGGTTCATCGCCGGAATGCTGCTCGCCGTGTGCGCTCGGCTGGTTCGGTCCTGGCCCGCGGTTCCGAGTGTCCTCATCGCCGCTGCGGCCTTCCTGGCGTCGGCGGGGGCATTCGCCGGCGAGGCGACCATCGTGCCGGACGATCCGGGAGCTGCGATCGTCAAACACGGGCTCTACCTGGTGACGGCGGTCGGCCTCATCGGTCCTCTCGCAGTGCGCGGCGGCCGAACCGCAGAATCCGGTCACGACGAAACCGATGGGTCCGAGAATCTGTGGCAGCGGTTCTGCGGCAGCTCGCCGATGGTGTGGCTGGGAGAAATATCGTACGAGTTCTTCCTCGTTCACGTCATGGTGCTCGAACTCGTCATGGATCTGCTCGATTACCAGGTGTTCTCGGGATCGCTGGCAGTGGCGTTCGTGGTGACCACGGCGTTCTCGATTCCCGCGGCGTGGGTGCTGCATCGCGTCACGGCGCCGTTGTGGCGAGGTTCTCATGGTTCGGATGCCCCATCGCGCCGGTAGCATGGCCCTATGTCTGAGCCGAATCGTTCCATCACCGCTGCCGACATCCGGCAGTGGACGAACGATGTGCGAATCCCCGGGCAGCCGCCCGAGCTGTCCGACACCGCGGCCCTGCTCATCGCGTCGGCGTACGTCACTCCGACCGCCCGCGCGATCGTGGTGCGCCGAGCGGCGATGAACCTGCCGATGCCGTCGCCGACCAGCGGGTACAGCGAACTGCGCCGTACGCAGCGGAGCATCCTGCACGCCGAGAGGTATCTGGACACGACGGTGCTGCCGGGTGTGGTGGTACCGGTCGTGAAGTCGCGGCTCTCGGGGCTCACCCGGCGCCGCGAGGACGCACGACGCGCCGTCGTCATCGCCAAGGGCATCTTCCCGGGTGGCACGCGAGCCATCCGCCGTGAACGCCGCGAGAACATTTACCTCGAACTGGACGAGCGCGAACAGCTTTTCGCGGGACTGCTGTGCACGCCGGTCCCGAGCCGGCCTACGGGTGCCCGTCGCGCCGGGACCGACGCGTTCGACAAGGTGGTGGGCGTGATCGGCCAGGTCGGCGGTCGCGGTCCCCGTAAACAGGTCGAGGAGTTCGCTGCGCAGGTCTTCGGCCCCGACGCCATCCCGTCCGGGCCGCTGTCGCGCGGCGCGTCGTTCGCCGACGGATACGAGACCCTGCTGTTCGTCGCCGGGCACTTCTACGACCGGATCCGCACCAACCCGGCCTGGTTGTCGGACCACTTCGAGATGCAACGCGTACAGGTGAACCTGCACGCAGAGTTGGCGGAGATCGCCTCCGACACGGTCGCCTTGCGCGCGCTCCGGGTCGATCTCGATCGGGCCAAGAGCAATGCAGGGTTCGATCACGGGTTCACCGAGCACATCGAGGCGCGGGAGAACGCCCTGCGGCCGGTCTGGTCCGAGCTGATCGACCGGGTACACGCGCTCAGTGAGATCGCGGCGACCGTCGAGTCAGCGGCCGTCGAGTTGCGTCTGCTCGACGAGTTCGACCGCGCATCGACCCTCGACGACCGAATCGACCACCTGCTGGCGCGGTCGGGGGACCGCGAGATCGGTGCCGACAACACGCGCCGCCTGTCTCAGCAGGTTCGCAGCGGCGAGGAGCAGCTGCGTGTGTACCGCGACGTCCTGCAGGGGAACATCGCCCAGCTCGGTCCGGGTCTGCAGCGTGAGCTTCCGGAGCGTTACGAGCCCTGACACACAGTCGGCGTGACGGTATGGATCGGCATCATCAACCGGCCGATCCCCACGCGGTCAGGTGCTGCTTCTCGACGTCGGTGAGCCTGCGCAGGCGATGGTTCTCGATGTCGACGACGGCCATCTGGGTGCTGGCGACGCAGGCGGGCCGCCCGGTGTCGCCCGCGGCCCGGATGTCGTAGCCGATGGTGAAGTCCACCGAGCGGTGCTTCGTGATCCACATGCCGACCTCGATCGGGGAGTCCTCGTGACGAAGTTGTGCCTGGTACCGGATCTCGACGTGGACGATCATCGCGCTCTTGATCAGCGGGGCGTACTCCTCACCTGCGGAGAGAAGCCATTCGATGCGGGCCTCCTCCATCAGGGTGACCATCCGTGCGTGGTTGATGTGGCCGAACGCATCCATGTCGGACCAGCGGACGGGCACGTGGGCGACGAAGGCGTACGAGGTGGCGCTCATGCGCGCAGTGTATCGGCGCGGTTGCCCACCGAGGAGTCCGCAGTCCGAGCGCATCCGCGTGCTAGCAGTCGTCGGACTTGCGTGGTTCTGTACCCTTAACCTTCATGTGGTCCATACGATCTACACGCCTTCTCACCGTGGTGGCTGCCGCTGCGACGATCGCAGCGTTGACACCGGCGGTCGCGGACGCGGAGCCGGACCGGAGAACCGATACGGCACGGATCGTGGCGAAGAAGTCGGTGGCCACTCACCGCGTCGACCTGAAGATCGACTCCCCGTCGATGCACGAGAAGATGCCGGTCACCGTGCTGACTCCGGGTGGCAGTGCCCCGCGTCCTACCTTGTACCTGCTCGACGGCTCTGCGGCGGGCGCGAAGGTGAGCGACTGGATCACCAAGGGCGGCGCGCAGAAGTACTTCGCGGGCCGCAACGTGAACGTCGTCCTGCCCGCGGGTGGCGCTGGAAGTTTCTACACCGACTGGAGTCACCGGGACCCGAGTATGGGTAAGCCGCAGTGGGAGACGTTCCTGACAGAGGAGCTGCCGCCTCTCATCGACTCGAAGTTCGCAGGTTCCGGCCGCAACGGGATCATGGGGCTGTCGATGGGCGGCCAGTCCGCCTTCGCCCTGGCGACCCGCCACCCATCCCTGTACCAGGCCATCGGGTCGTTGAGCGGGTGCCCGCCGGTTCTGGGGCCCGCGAACGAGGCGTACGTCCGGACGACGGTCGCGTCGGAAGGCGGGGACGCCACCAACATGTGGGGTGCACCCGGCTCACGTCAGTGGAAGGCACACGACCCGGCTCGGCGGATGGACGCGCTCCGCGGAAAGAAGATCTACCTGGCATCCGGCTCCGGAGCCGTGGGACCGGCCGACTTCAACGCGAAGTTCGACCCGTCCGAGGGCTCCCGGCAGCAGCAGATCGCCGCCGGCTCCGCGCTGGAGGCCGGCGCGAACCGCTGCTCGCTGGAGTTCGCGGCACAGATGCGGGCGGCGAACATCGACTTCACGCCCGGATTCCGGCTGATCGGCACGCACCGCTGGGCGTACTGGAAGCAGGACCTGCCCAAGGCGTGGAGCGTCCTGGCTCCTGCGCTGTAGCGAACATTCACGCGGCCACCGCGCCGTGCGGTTGACTACGGGCTACTCGCGCGCAGCCCACTGATCTGCGAACGCGAGGAACGCGTCGTCCTCCTCCTGATTGGTGACGGTGACGCGCACTCCGTCGCCTGCGAACGGGCGGACGATCACGCCGGCGTCCGCGCTCGCGGTTGCGAACGGCACCGCGTCGTCCCCGAGGTCGAGCCAGACGAAGTTGGCTTGCGACTCGGGTACGCGGTAGCCCAGTTCCCGCAGCCGCCGGGCCACCCGGCCCCGTTCGGCGACCACGGCGTCGGTGCGAGCCAATAGCTCATCCTGTGCGTACAGGGACGCGATGGCGGCGGCCTGGGCGACGGTGCTCACGCTGAACGGCACGTGAATCTTGCCGAGTGCGGTGATGATCGCCGGGTCGCCGACGGCGTACCCGACGCGCAGCCCGGCGAGCCCGTACGCCTTCGAGAAGGTGCGGAGGACGACGAGGTTGCCGAACTCACGGCGCAGTTCGAGAGCATCGTACGCGCGGTCCCCGTCGAGTCGTGCGTACTCGATGTAGGCCTCATCTAGGGCTACCACCACATTGCCGGGAACTGCAGCGAGGAATGCGCGGAGCTGGTCCTTCTCGACGACGGTGCCGGTCGGGTTGTTCGGATTGCACACGAAGATGAGACGGGTGCGGTCGGTGATGGCTGCGGCCATCGCCTCGAGGTCGTAGACGTGATCGCCGGTGAGCGGAATCGGGACGGGTGTCGCCCCGGCGACGCGGGTAGCGAGCGGGTACGTCTCGAACGATCGCCACCCGAACATCACCTCGTCGCCCGCGCCGGAGGTCGCGGTGATCAGGTTCTGGCAGAGGATGACCGAGCCGCAGCCGACCTGGACCTCGTCGGGGGTGACGCCGACCGACTTGGCGAGTTCGTCGGTGAGGAGCACCATCCCGTTATCGGGGTAGCGGTTTACTGTCGTCGCAGCGTCGGAGACGGCCTTGAGCACGCTCGGCAGGGGAGGGTGCGCGACCTCGTTGCTCGCAAGCTTGATCGCTCCGGGGAACGTCTTGCCCGGTACGTAGACGGGCAGGGATTCCAGGTCTGGTCTCATGCGCGGTGTCACCCCTTGAATGTATGCGTGACCAGGTGTGTGGCCGACAAGCACCCGGCGATTTGCCTCAGTGTGACATCCGTGTGTAACGTTCTGCCTCGGCAGTTCGCGATAGAACTCCGCTGGAGGCGTGCCAGAGCGGCCGAATGGGACTCACTGCTAATGAGTTGTCTCGCTAACACGGGACCGGAGGTTCAAATCCTCTCGCCTCCGCCGACCGAGGTCACGCCCTCGGAAAATTGAATATCTGGATCGAGTAGTATCGATCCGGCACGCGCCCGTAGCTCAACGGATAGAGCATCTGACTACGGATCAGAAGGTTTGGGGTTCGAATCCCTACGGGCGCACTCTAACCCGGGCCACGCAGTAGCGTGGCCCGGGTTTTTGGTTCGCGTTCATCTGCCTTGATCCGTCGACGTCGAGGACCGCGGCCGACGCGGCCTCGCCGACAGCGTCAGCGCCGCCGCCCGACACTGGAATCGACGGGGTGTCCGCTCGCGGAAGGTCAGCTCGCTGACTGCGCAGGTGATCCCGCGTGCCCGTCGGCCCCGGATTGCTCCGGCGCGGCCAGGACCATGATGACCAGCAGAACCGCTGCGGCGATGATCGTGACGACCTGAAGCATCGCGGTCCACATGGCTTTGTTCGATTTCATTGAATCTCCCCCTTATATGCAGGCACCGTCGCCGGTGCCTGTACTTCCCCCGCGTCGGACACTACGGAGGGCCGGGCATGTGCGCGAGTCGAGATGCACGGTCAGTGGTGTTTCCCACAGGCCCGCGTATCCTGAGCTACGTGGGACCGGGACAGTCAGGGGCGCAGTCGTACCCAGCGCCGCACTACCGTCCGCCGATGGCGGTGGGCCAGCAGTATCCGCCGCTCGGTTACGGACCCGATGGGACGCCGCGCTTCGAATACCGTCCCGATACCGGCCCTCCCGGGGCAACGTCGCACGTCGAAGTGCCTGCCGAGCCCGACGGGCCGGACTCCGCCGGACCGGGTGTCTCCGGGCCGCCACCGAATGCGCCGTTACCGCCGGAGAACACCGGGCAGCGACTGGCGATGGGTATCGCCGCAGTGGTGGTGCTGGTCCTGGTGGTCGCGGGCGGACTCGCGTTGCTGTCCGGTGGCGAGGACCGCGACACACTGCCGCCGCGCGCTGAACCGCCGTTGTCGCAGAACACCGACGACCCGTACCTTCCCAAGTCGATCGAGCCCAAGGAGTCGGTGCCCGGGGAGACCGGACGACCTGCGCCCAGCGGACTCGAGGCGGTGCTCACCGTCGAAGCGGCCCCCGGGTCGACGATCCTGTTCATCGACGATGGGCAGGTGCGCCTGCAGCACCTCACCGAAGACATGTGGGAGCAGAAGGTGCAGGGCACGACCGGCGCGCTCCGCGTCAGTGTGGTTGCTGCTCCCGGCGCCCCGGCCTCGTGCAAGATCACGGTCGACGGACGGGTCGTCGCTCACCAACAACTCCCGGCCGACGACCCGTCCGGCATGCTGGTCTGCCGCGCGCACGGCTGAAAGCTAACGTAGAACCGTGACTTTCTCGGATACGGCACGCGACGCCGGTGCCAAGACGATGTTCACCTGGCAGAGCGTCGACGGCGGCCGGCTCGAACAGGTTCGGCTCAACACCGGTGGTGGGCGGCTGCGTGCCTACGGTCGGATCATCTCGGCGGCAACTGACGACGTCGAAGCGTATTCGGCGTCGTACGAGCTCGTCACCAACGACATCGGGGTGACCCGGCGGCTCTCGGTCCGCCTCCTCCGTGCGGGTGGCGAAGGGCATTACGACGTGAGTCGGGACATGGACGGGCGCTGGATGGTGCAGACGCCGGACAGCACCGTGCACAGCGACTTCGACGGCGCGGAGGCCGTCGACGTGCTGCAGTCGCCGTTCTTCAAGACGCTGCCGATCAACCGGCACAAGCTGGTCGGCGGTGGACGCAAGGACGACATTCCGCTTGTCGGCCTGGTGTTCCCCGCGTTCGACGCGAAGACCCTGCACGCGTCCTACTCGATCGAGGACGGCCAGGTGCGAGTCACGTCCGAACGCGGCGACGACGCGTTCAGCGTCGACAGCGCGGGCATGGTCGTCGACTACGCGGGCGTCGCGACCAGAGTCTGATCCGCCTCAGCCGACCCAGACGCGCGCCAGATGCGCCTGGCGGCGAAGTTCCTGGGCCCACCCGTCGCCGCCGACGTCGACACCGGTGATCGGTGCGGGTTCTTCGCCCGCGATCTCCTCGTAAGCGAGGCGTGCCCGATGTCCGGCTTCCACGAGCGCGGCGACGTCGCCGTGGTCACGGAGCCGATCGCGCGCCGCGACCAGTCGGTCGATGGTGGCGCTGAGAGTGTTGAGCAGCGCCACCGAGTTCGCTTCGAGCATCGCCCGCTGCAATTCGGGTGCGGTGCCCGCCACCCGTGTCCCGTCGCGGAAACTCCCGGCCGCCAGCCGGAGGGAGAGCAGGCTCTCACCGCCGCCGACCGCGGCCGTCGCCGCAGCTGTGAGGTGCGGGTTGTGGGAGATGGCGGCGGCAGCCCGATCATGAGCGTCATCCGCGGCCGGGACGACGAGCGCACCCGTCGCCAGGGCGATGCGGGCGACCGCGAGCCAGTCGTGGGGATCGGTGTCGTCATGGGTCGACACCATCCACATCGCACCTTCGAACAGGGTCGGGTCGGTGGCCCGCCAACCGGAGTGGACGGTCCCGGCCATCGGGTGCCCGCCGACGTAGCGCGCATCCGGGTGATGGTGCGCGACGATTCGGGCGACCTCTTCCTTCACACTCACGACGTCGGTGAGCAGGCACTGCGGTGCACGGACGGCGATGGCGTCGAGTATCGGCCCGAGAGCCGTGACCGGCGTCGCGAGGACGATGACCGCGTCCTCGTCGGCGGCGCGGTCGAGTGTGGTGTCGAGGTCCGTTGATACGTCGTGGCCGTCGCCGGCCGCCTCGTCGACGGTGGTCTGGGACCGGTTGTAGCCGAACACGGTGGCACCGTCGGCGTCCAGGCGCCGCAGAAGCGAGCCGCCGATGAGGCCGAGGCCGAGGACGCAGACGGGACGTGACGATTCATCAGACACGTCATCAGGGTGGCACACCTGGGAAATCGGACTTGGGAGAGTGTCGAAAAGCGGATACCGTGGCGGACATGGCGAAGCCGGTCGCGGAGAGCGATTACACCGATGTCGATGGTTTCGCTGTGGCCGTTGTCCGTGACGACTCCGGATGGGCGGTCACGGCGCTGCGGCCCTCCGCGCTCGACAGTCTGGATGACGCCGAACTGCAGCTCCGCGAGCTGCGTGCCGCGGGAGCCGTTTTCGGCCTTCTCGACGTCGACGACGAGTTCTTCATCGTGGTCCGTCCGTCGCCGACGGGTGCGCACCTGCTCCTCTCGGATGCGACGGCGGCAGTCGACTACGACATCGCCGCCGACGTGCTCGATGCGCTGAACGTCGACATCCCGGACCTCGATCCGGACGAACTCGACGACGTCGACCCATGGGAGGAAGGCGATCTCGCGATACTGGCCGACCTCGGTCTGCCGGACGCGGTGATGAGCGTGATCGTCGGCGACACCGATCTGTACGCCGACGAGCAGCTCGGCATGATCGCGGCGCGTCTCGGGTGCGCAGATGAACTCTCGACGGTGCTCGACGACCTCGGTCACTGAACTCCCGATGACAGTGCGGACCGACCGCGGTGCGGTGCAGCGGGACGCCGAGGTGATGATGCGTACCGCACTCGAGACCGCCCGCGGGGCCGATCCCGCTGACGTGCCGATCGGTGCGGTCGTGTTCGGGCCGGACGGCACCGAGCTGGCGCGGGCTGCGAACCGACGTGAAGCCGACGGCGACCCAACCGCGCACGCCGAGGTCCTCGCTCTGCGCGAGGCGACGCGAGCGCACGGCGACGGCTGGCGACTCGAGGGATGCACACTGGCGGTGACGGTGGAACCGTGCACGATGTGTGCCGGAGCGGTCGGACTGGCCCGCGTGTCACGAGTGATCTTCGGCGCCTGGGAACCCAAGACCGGAGCGGTCGGTTCGCTGTGGGATGTGCTCCGCGACCCGCGGCTCGTCCACCGGCCCGAGGTGCTCGCAGGCGTGCTCGAACCCGAGTGCGCCGAGCTGGTCAGGGAGTTCTTCGTCGGTCGTCGTTGACCGGACGGCGCGGTGCCGCGTGCTCGGGCGGTTTTCCGGTCTCGCAGGCTGAACGTCACAGGTCGACGGCCTACCGGACAAGGCTCGGACGGTGCACACTTGAGGTGTGCGCAGTCGCTGGAGCTGCGCGTTCGCCAGGATGGAAGGGTGAGTCACATGTCGGATCCGATGAACCGGGTCAACGAGGTTTTCGACGTCGTGCGGACCAAGGTCGGCGAGTTCGCCGAGAGCGAGCAGGTCAAGGGTGCCGTCGGCGTCGCCAAGGAGAAGTTCGACGAGGTCGCGGCCAACGAGAACGTGCAGGGCGCGGTCGGCGCCGCGAAGGGCAAGCTGGGCGAGATCACCAAGAAGATCACCGGCAATTGAGTCGGTCCGTTACCGCCGGAACTAACGGGTGAACGAGGCTGAAATAGTCCCCGACCTGCCGGTTTCGTGCTCACCATCGTCTCACGTATAGTTCTTCGCGGTGGCGTGTCCGAGCGGCCGAAGGTGAAGCACTCGAAATGCTTTGTGCGGTAACCCCGTACCGGGGGTTCGAATCCCCCCGCCACCGCGCAAGCCCCTGGTTCGTGTACACGAGCCAGGGGCTTTTCCAATGTCCGAACCGGAGTGTCAGTGCTCCGTCGAGAACGAACCGCGCCGCCGGTGCACTTCGAGGGCCAGCGTGACGAGGCGGTCGATGAGGTCCGGGTAGGCGATACCCGACTCCTCCCACATCTTCGGGTACATCGACGCCGGAGTGAACCCGGGCATCGTGTTGATCTCGTTGAGCAGCCAGCCGCGGCCGCCCTCCTCGTAGAAGAAGTCGACGCGGGCCAGACCGGCGCAGCGGAGCGCGACGAACGCGTCAGCTGCCAGTTCGCGGGCCTGTCCGATGGCCTCATCCGAGAGTGGCGCCGGAATCATCAACTCGGCGTTGCCGGTGAGGTACTTGTCCTCGTAGTCGTAGAAGTCGCTGCCCGGCTTGACCTCGCCGGGGAAGGTCGTGTCCGGGGCGATGCCGCCGAGGACGCCGACCTCGATCTCGCGTCCGTCCACGGCCTCCTCGATCACCACGACGTCGTCGTAGCGCAACGCGACGTTTATCGCCTCATCCAACTCGGCCGCGGATCCCGCGCGCGAGACGCCGACCGACGATCCCATGTTCGCGGGCTTCACGAACACGGGGAGCCCGAGTTCGTCGACGGCGCGTTCGACGATCGTGCGGGCATCGGCCGCGCCGTCCCGGAACGAGAGCCATTTGCACTGGGGGATGCCCGCGCGCTCCGCGACCTCCTTGGCCATCGCCTTGTCCATGCAGAGGGATGACGAGAGGACGCCGCAACCGACGTAGGGAACCGAGAAGAGCTCGAGCATGCCCTGAACGGTGCCGTCCTCGCCGTGCGGCCCGTGCAACAGCGGGAACACGACGGTCACCTCCGTCGAACTCCCGCGCAGCACGTCGAGCGGATCCACGGCGGGACCTTCGATGTCGAGCTGGTTCGGCAGCTGGTCTCCGGCCGCCAGGGCCTGCGCGGCCGCCTCGTTGCGGTGCCAGACCCCCTGCTTGTCGATGCCGACGGGTACCAGAACGTATTTGTCCTGATCGGCGGCGGCCAGGACGTGGGCCGCCGAGATCCTCGAGACGTCGTGTTCGGCGGAGACTCCGCCGTAGAGGACGACCAACCGCAGGAGGGGAGTGCTCATGGGTGCCACGATACGTGTTCGCCTGTAGCGTCTTCTGTCGTGCACCTACTCGCCAGCCAGATCGCAGAAGCCACCGGTGGAACACTTCACGGGCCCGACGTCGGAGTCGATTCGGCCGGTATCGATTCCCGGACCATCGGGGCAGGTCAGCTTTTCGTGCCGATCGTCGCCGCGCGTGACGGGCACGACTTCATCGCGAGTGCGGTTCGGGCGGGCGCGTCCGTCTACCTGACCGATCGGGCGCCGGATCCGGCGGTCGCCGCGACCGCTGTGCAGGTCGCCGACACGGGCCTCGCACTCGCCGATCTCGGGCGGGCGGCCCGATCGCGGGTCGGTGATCGCGTCGTCGGCGTCACCGGGTCGGTCGGTAAGACCTCGACCAAGGATCTGCTCGCCGGGGTGCTGGCCACTACCTACCGGACCGCGGCGAGCGAGAAGTCGTTCAACAACGAGCTCGGTCTGCCGCTCACCCTGCTCGGTGCCCCGGACGGCACCGAGGCCGTCGTCCTGGAGATGGGGGCACGCGGCGTGGGCCACATCGAGCTCCTGTGCGACATCGCCACGCCCGACGTCGGAATCATCACGCGCGTAGAGGCCGTCCACCTGGAGATGTTCGGCACCCTCGACGACGTCGCCACCGCGAAGGGCGAGCTCGTCGAGTCCCTGCCCGCCGACGGCATCGCGGTCCTGAACGCCGACCACGCCGTGGTCCGCGACATGCGCAGCCGAACCAGCGCACGCGTGCTCACCTACGGTACGGCCGACGACGCGGACATCCGGGCCACCGACATCGTCCTCGACGACCAGCTGCGGGCTGGTTTCACGCTGCACAGCCCCTGGGGTTCCACGCCGATCTCGTTGCAGGCCCGCGGCGAGCACCAGGTGCCGAACGCCCTCGCGGCGGCTGCAGCCGGCTGCGGACTCGGCGTGCCGTTGGACGAGCTCGCAGGCGGACTGCGCAACGCAGCCCTGTCCGGTCTGCGTATGGAGATGAGCACGACGTCGGCTGGTGTCGTGGTGATCAACGACGCGTACAACGCCAACCCGACGTCGATGTCGGCGGCGTTCAACTCGCTGGCTCGCCTCGATGCCCGCCGTCGTTTCGCGGTGGTCGGAACCATGGCGGAGCTGGGTGCCGACGGTGCTGCGGCGCATCGCGACATCGCCCGCCAGGCCGTCGAGCAGGGCATCACCGTGATCGCGGTCGACGAACTCGCCTATGGTGCGACTGACGTGCTGCACGTGCCCGACGTCGCGAGTGCCGTCGACGCGCTGGGCGAACTCGGTGACGGCGACGCCGTTCTGGTCAAGGGCAGTCGAGTCGCGGCGCTGGAGCGCGTGGCGCAGGCCCTGGCCGACTGAGACGGTCCCGGGCTTCGCCCGCCACTCGATCGGCTTAGGGGACCAGTGCGAACGCCTGGTCGTCCTTGGTGCAGCGTGACAGCTCGCCTGTGGTCTGCGACGGACCGCAGTCCCACCCGTTGACGGTCTGCGGCTGGCCGGTGGCGATCTTCGGGCTGTACTCCTTGGCGACCGACTCGGCCGTCGAGCAGTCGAGGTCGCCCTCCACGATCTTGATCCGGAGAGACCCGTCGGGGCCCTTCGCCTGACCACACGATTCGCCTGCGCCCTCGCCGCTGTCGGCGCTCTCGCTCGAAGCCGTCGTGGTGGAGGACTTCGTCTTCGGCTTCGGTCCCGGAACCACCGGGACGTCGGCACCTTCGGACGGGCTGGCCGCGGCAGACGTCGCCTGGCTCGTCGTCGGAGCTTCCTGTTCGTCACCGCACGCCGCGGCGGTCAGGGTGAGTGACAGGCCGAGTAGCGCGGTGGCAGTGAGTTTCATCGTGCGTGTCATGCGTCCACGCTAGCGGAGTGTTCGGCGTTCGCGGGGTAGCTTCGGCCGCGTCGCGTTTGAGCAATCGGTCCGACACCTGGGAGAATGTGCTGGGTGACCAGCAGCAAGTTCATCCGGCGTGCCACCCTCGACGGGACGGCCGGGCGCACCGGCACCATCGTCACCCCGCACGGTGAGATCCAGACACCCGCATTCGTTCCGGTGGGGACCAAGGCGAGCGTCAAGACCGTGCTCCCCGAATCGGTTGCGGCGCTCGGCGCGCAGGCGGTCCTGGCCAATGCCTACCACCTGTATCTGCAGCCCGGCCCGCACATCGTGGACGAGGCGGGCGGTCTCGGTCGTTTCATGAACTGGCCCGGGCCCACCTACACCGATAGCGGCGGCTTCCAGGTGATGTCGCTCGGCGCCGGGTTCAAGAAGGTCATATCGATGGATGTGACTGGGAGACAAGATGATTCGATCATCGCCGAGGGCAAGGAGCGGCTTGCCGACGTCGACGACGACGGAGTCAACTTCAAGTCGCATCTGGACGGGTCCATGCATCGGTTCACGCCGGAGGTGTCGATGCAGATCCAGCACCAGCTCGGCGCCGACATCATCTTCGCGTTCGACGAGTTGACGACCCTGATGAACACTCGCGGCTACCAGGAGAGCTCTCTGGAGCGGACTCGGCAGTGGGCGATCCGCTGCATCGCCGAGCACAATCGGCTCTCCACCGAACGCTCGCACCGTCCGCAGCAGGCTCTATGGGGCGTGGTGCAGGGCGCTCAGTACGAGGACCTGCGTCGCAAGGCGACCCGCGACCTCGTCGAGCTCAGCCGGATCGATCAGGAGAACGGCGGTAAGGGATTCGGCGGCTACGGCATCGGCGGTGCCCTCGAGAAGGCGAACCTCGGGACCATCGTCGGCTGGGTCACCGACGAGCTTCCCGACGACGCCCCCCGCCACCTTCTCGGGATCAGCGAGCCAGACGACGTCTTCACCGCCATCGAGAACGGTGCGGACACCTTCGACTGCGTGTCGCCCACCAGGGTCGCCCGGAACGGCGCGATCTACTCGTTCGACGGTCGCTACAACATCACCAACGCGAAGTACCGCGCCGACTTCGGGCCGCTCGACGCCGAACTCGACAATTACTCCACCCAGTACACCCGCGCCTACCTGCACCACCTGTTCAAGGCGAAGGAGGGCCTCGCCTCGACTCTGGCGACGCTGCACAACCTGTCGTTCACCGTGACTCTGGTCGATCGCGCGCGAAAGGCGATCGAGGAGGGTAACTACTTCGAGTACCGCGACGAATTCCTTCGCCGCTACTACAGCACGAGCAACGGGTCGGGGAGGTAGCGGCGATGGGCGACATGCTGACCACGCCGACGGTGATCGTCGACGAGGAGATTCTCGACCGGAACATCGAGTCGATGGCGGCGTCCATGCGCGACCGGGACGTCGCACTTCGCCCGCACGTCAAGACCCACAAGACGGTGGAGATCGCGCGCAAGCAGGTCGATGCCGGTGCCTGTGGGCTGACCGTCGCGACGATCGGCGAGGCCGAGGTGTTCTCGGCTGCCGGATTCGACGATCTGTTCATCGCCTACCCGCTCTGGCTCACGAGGACGGCGGCCGGACGGTTGGTGCGCCTCGTCGTCGGCGAGGGGGCGCGGATCTCGTTCGGCGTCGATTCGGTGGCGGGCGCGGAGCATGCGGCGGCACTGCTCGGTGAGTACGCCGGTTCGTTCGGGGCTCTCATCGAACTGGACAGCGGGCATCACCGCAGCGGAGCGCTGCCCGAGGAAGTCGTCGGAATCGCGCGGGCGGCGGCCGACGCCGGACTGCTGGTGCGCGGTGTGTTCACCTTCCCCGGACACAGCTACGCCGAAGGCGCCGGTGAGCAGGCGGCGGACGACGAAGCACAGGTCCTTCGCGAGGCGTCTGACTCGCTGACAGAGGCGGGGTTCGACGACCTCGAACGCAGCGGCGGGTCCACTCCGAGTGTCCTGCTGAGTGACGGGACCGAGCTCACCGAGGCGCGTCCCGGCGTGTACGTGTTCGGCGACGCACAGCAGTGGGAGCTGGGCGGCATCGACGCGTCCGACATCGCACTCAGCGTGCTGGCCACCGTCGTGAGTCGCCATGACGGACCCGAGCACCGGCGCGTGATCCTCGACTCGGGCAGCAAGATCCTGGGTGCCGACCGGCCGGCGTGGGCGTCGGGTTTCGGCAGGCTCCTCGACTATCCGGACGCGTGGGTGAGTGCGCTGTCCGAGCATCACGCGACGGTCGTCTTCCCGGACGACGCCCCGCTACCCGTTCTCGGTTCGCGCATCCGCGTGGTGCCGAATCACGTGTGCCAGGTGATGAACCTCGTCGATCGGGTGGCAGTGACCCGCGAGGGACTGGTCGTCGGTCGCTGGCGGGTGGCGGCGCGCGGCCAGAACTCCTGACCGAGCCGCTCCGCGGCTGCCAACCTCGGATCCCGCATTGCCAACCCGTATGGGCCGACTACTCGTTTGCAGCACCCGAGTTCTGCGAACTACGTGTCGGTGATGCGGGTGGGACGAAGATCCACGGCTCGCGCGGCAGGGCGGACGGATCGAAACGATCTGCGAGACGGTCCATGGTGACCGACTCGCCCTCGCGTGCGAGGTCGAGCGAGACGGCGATCAGCGACAGGACGGCCCGCGCGTCGACTCCGTGTTCGGCCAGGTCGGCGGCGGTGACCGCGCCGTCGCGCTTGGCCAGTCGGACGCCGTCGCGATTCAGGACCATCGGCACGTGGACGTACTCGGGCGGCCGATGTCCGAGGACGGTCGCGAGATATGCCTGACGCGGTGCGGACGTGAGCAGGTCGTCGCCGCGGGTCACCTGGTCCACGCCCATCGCGGCATCGTCGACGACCACCGCGAGGTTGTAGGCGGGAGTCCCGTCGTTGCGTACCAGCACGAAGTCGTCGACGTCGCCGGTGAACTCGCCGTGCAGCGCGTCGTGCACGGGGAACGACGCGACCTCCGAACGCAGCCGGATCGCGGCGGGACGCGTGCTGCGGCGTTCGTCGCGCTGCGCCGCAGTCAGATCGCGGCACGTTCCCGGATAGGCGCCGTGGGGCGCATGCGGCGCGGACGGCGCTTCGAGAATCTCCCTCCGCGTGCAGAAGCACTCGAACGTGGCTCCCGCGGCGACCAGCGAGTCGACCACCGCCGAGTAGCCGCCACGTCGTTCGGATTGACGTACTAACGGCTCCTCCCACCGGATCCCGATGGCGGCGAGATCGGCGAGCTGGCGTTCCTCCGCCCCGTCTCGGACCCGATCGAGGTCCTCGACGCGCATCAGGAAGCGACGGTCGGACGCACCGGCGAACAGCTGGGCGAGGACCGCAGTGCGTAGGTTCCCGATATGCAGGTCGCCGGACGGCGACGGTGCGAACCGGCCTGCGGTGCCATTGCGTTCGGCGTCGTCGTAGTGGGCCACAGGTCCACGGTAAGGCGTGTCAGTCGCGGCGGAACGGCGACGTCCTGGTCGGGCGTCCGTTCTCCAGCCGGCCGGTGAAGTACTGGCGTCCAACGGTGTCCGGGACGGTGATCTCGTACCAGCCGTCGCGCACCACCGACGCGGTCACGTCCGTGCCGTTCACCGCGACACGTTGCGTCGCGTGCTGCAGCTTCACCCGTGCCGCCGAGCCGCCGGGCGGGAAGGTGAGATCGCGGAGGAATCGGTCGGGGCCGGTCACCACCACGTGGCCGACGGTGGACGGGAGTCGTACCCGGCGGCGGTCGGTGACGGTGTGGTGCTCGGATCGCCCCTCGCAGAAGACGCTGAAGACGGCGGCCCGGGAACCCTCGTTGATCAGATGAAGGACGCCGTCCAGCACGTTCGCGGACAACCGATACGGCGTCGGGAGGGCAGGTGCCGATCCGAACTCCTGTACCGGTGCCACCCCGCCTGGCTCGGCGTTCCACCGCTTCTCGAACGGAGGGACCGGACCCGGGCGGTCCGGCAGCCGGAGGCCGTCCGAGCGGGACAGGTCGAGAGTCGAGACCAGATCGCCGCAGACCCGACGGCGCCATCTCGAGATGTTCGGACAGCGCACGCCCGTCACGCGCTCGAGGAACCGGATCACCGAGGTGTGGTCGAAGACCTCCGACGAGACCCGGCCACCGACGGTCCACGGCGACACGATCGTCGTCGGTACACGGAAGCCCAGGCCCATCGGCTTGCCGTCCCACCACTCGTCCGGCTCGCCCTCGGGCGGAAGCGGCGGGACGACGTGATCGAAGTAGCCGTCGAACTCGTCGTAGTTGAGGATGACGACGGTCTTGCGCCACACCTCGGGCGAGGAGGCGAGCGCATCGAGCAGGCGGTGGGTGATGGTCGCCGACTGTGCAGGTGATGACGCGGACGGGTGCTCGGAGTCGGCCTCCGGGGTCACGATCCACGACACGGTCGGCAGCGTGCCTGCCTGGACGTCGTGGCGGAAACGTGAGACCAACGTGCCGGGCTCGCTCCGGTAAAGGCCACGGTCGTAGAGCTGCGAGTGCTGCGGACCCAGCCGGGCAGCGGCGGCGTGCACAGCGGCCGCGGCCGTACGTTGGCTCGCGGTCGTCCGGTATCGGCCGTCGTCGTCGGCCTCCGACTGCTCGAGCAGGTCCTCGAAGAATCCGGTGAGGTCGGTGCCGCGCACGCCGGCGGCCGAGAGTGCGGCTCGCCCGATGGTTCGAAATCGCGCCATGAAG
Source organism: Gordonia zhaorongruii (assembly GCF_007559005.1). Lineage (GTDB taxonomy): Bacteria > Actinomycetota > Actinomycetes > Mycobacteriales > Mycobacteriaceae > Gordonia > Gordonia zhaorongruii. The sequence continues at coordinate 216,595 of NZ_CP041763.1, forward strand.
TCGAGGTTATTGTCGGTGTAGTTGTCCCATTCCTGGTAGACGCGCCAGGGAACGCCCGCGTCCTGGAGGTTCTCGGCGTACGACGTCCAGGTGTATCCGGGATGGCCGCCGTCGTAGGCGTCGTTCCCGACCGCTCGTTCGCCATTCGGCTCGAGACCGGTTGTGCCCGTGAACAAGTAGTTCCGGTTGGGGCTGGTCGACGACGGGCACGAGGAGAAGTAGGCGTCGCACACGGTGAATGCCTCGGCGAGCGCGAACTGGAAGGGGATGTCGTGCCGATCGTACGAGGCCATCGTCGCCTCGCCCTTCGCGCCCGTCCATCCGTCGCACCTGCCGCCGTTGAGCGCTTGATGGCCGTCGGCCCAGCCGTGCGGCAGCGACGCCAGGTAGTCGACGGACAGGTCCCCGCGGTTCGCGGCGTCGCGCGCCCGGAACGGGCGGATCCGGTCCTGATCGAACACCCCTGGTTTGGCCGAGTTGTCGGCGAAACCGCGGACCCCGCGCAGCGTGCCGAAGTAGTGGTCGAACGAGCGATTCTCCTGCATCAGCACGACGACGTGCTCCACGTCGCGCAGATGTCCTGCGGGGCGCCCCGACGCGACGGCCTCGATCAACGAAGCCGGAAGCAGGGTGGCGCTGCCCGCGATGCCCGCAGCCGCTCCGGCAGCGAGACCGAGGAAGTGCCTGCGGGAGTGTCCAGAGACCGTTGTGGGTGCCGTCGCCATAGAGACCAGACGCTATTGGCGCCGGGTGTCGCGATGGTGTCGGCCTCGTGGCGCGGGCGGGGCGAGTCGAGATCGGGGATGTGAAGGCGCTCGGATCGGGGGCGGGCTTGAGCGAATCGTTGCCGTGTGCGGCGCCGACAGGGACGATGAACAGGTGAACCTTCCGGTGGACCCGCCCGTGGCCCCGATGCTGGCGAAAGCCGTCGCAGCGGTGCCGGACCAACCCGCGGAGCGACAGGCGTGGTCGTACGAACCCAAGTGGGACGGTTTCCGCGCGTTGGTCTTCCGTGACGGTGACGACGTGGTCATGTCCTCGCGCGGCGGGAAGGACCTGGCTCGCTACTTCCCGGAGCTGGTGGACGCCGCGCGCGCCGAACTGCCCGATCAGGTCGTCGTCGACGGCGAGGTCGGCGTGGTCCGGGAGGTCGACGGCGTACGACGCCTCGACTGGGACTCGCTGAGTCAGCGCATCCACCCGGCGGCGTCGCGGATCACCAGGCTCTCGGAGGAGACGCCCGCAGTGTTCATCGGATTCGATGCCCTGGCGCTCGGCGGCGCCGACCTGACCGGCGAACCGTTCGAGGTGCGCCGCGAAGCGCTGCTGGAAGCGGTCGGCGGCGCCTCGTCGCAGTCGCGTATGCAGGTGAGCCGGGTGACGCGTGACGCCGACGTCGCCCGCGAATGGTTCAGCGCGTTCGAGGGAGCGGGCCTCGACGGGGTCGTCGCGAAACGACTCGACGGTCTGTACGTCCCGGGCAAGCGCGAGATGCTGAAGATCAAGCACAAGCGAACCGCGGACTGCGTGGTCCTCGGATATCGCGTCCACAAGAGCGGGACCGGACTCGGGTCGATGCTGCTGGGCCTCTACGGGGACGACGGCGAGGTCCGGATGGTCGGCGGCTCGAGTGCCTTCTCGGATGCGAAACGTGCGGAGTTGCAGGAGATGCTCGAGCCGATGCGGCTCGATCCGGACCACACTGCGCAGGGCGAGTTGAGTCGCTGGCGGCAGTCGGGCACGGGCGAATGGATTCCGATCCGCCAGGAACTCGTCGTCGAGGTCGCGTACGACCAGATGGAGAGCGGTCGTTTCCGGCACACGGTCCGGTTCCTCCGCTGGCGCCCCGACCGTGATCCGCGCAGCTGCGGTTACGCCCAACTCGAGGTTCCGCTCACCTACGACATCCACGACGTGCTCGAGGGAGCGAACGACTCCGGAGGAACCAGCGATGCCTAAGCCGAAACCGGTGATGCTCGACGTCGACGGCGTCGAGGTGAAGCTCAGCAACCCGGACAAGATCTACTTTCCCGAGCTCGGTGAGGACGGTGGCCGCAAGGCCGACCTCGTCGGCTACTACGAGGCGATGGCCTTGGCAGGCCCGCTGATGACGGCACTCGCGGGCCGTCCCACGTTTCTGCAGCGCTTCCCGGACGGTGTGACCGGCGACGAGATCTACCAGAAGCACCTCACGAAGTATCACCCCGACCACGTCGAGTCGACGCGGATCGTCTTCCCCTCCAAGCGGACCGGTCAGGCGTTCTGCCCGCGTATCCCGGCGGACGCGGTGTGGGCCGCGAATCTGGGGACCGTCACGTTCCACACGTGGCCCACCGCCGATCCGGACAACGATCATCCGGATCAGCTCCGCATCGATCTCGATCCTCCCGGCGGCAGTGGATTCGACGACGTGCGCCGGGTGGCCATCGAACTCGTCAGGCCGTTGCTCGCCGAACTGGGACTCGAGGGCTTCGTCAAGACGTCGGGCAGCCGCGGCGTGCACGTGTTCGTGCCGATCCGGCCGGATTGGGACTTCATCGCCACCCGTCGCGCGGTCATCGCGCTCGGCCGGGAACTCGAGCGCCGCGCGCCCGAATCGGTGACGACCTCGTGGTGGAAGGAGGAACGCGGCGACCGGATCTTCATCGACTACAACCAGAACGCCCGTGATCGGTCGATGGCGGCGCCGTACTCGGTCAGGAAGTCCGATCGTGCGCGAGTGTCGACGCCGGTGACCTGGGACGAACTGGTCGATGCGAATCCCGATGACCTCACCATCGCCACCGTTCCGGATCTCGTCGCACGGCGTGGTGACCCGTGGCATGACATCGCCGACCATCGCTCCGGCCTGGAGTCGCTCCTGGAGATGGTGCACCGTGACGACGCCGACGGCCTCGGCGACCTACCGTATCCGCCGAGCTATCCGAAGATGCCCGGAGAACCCCCGCGCGTCCAGCCGAGTCGCAAGGTAGCGGGGAACTGGGACGACGAAGGAAATCCCGTCCAGAAGTGAGGCCAAGTGCCGTGCGCCCTGCTTCGTCGGCCGAGTGCCCCTTCGCAGGTGCCGCTCTCGCTGGTTGAGTCCCCTTCGCTGGTGCCGCTCTCGCTGGTTGAGTGCCGACGAGGCGCTAGCCGAGGAGGTGATCGAAACCACCGCGACCGACATCACCCCGGAACACGACCGCGCCACGCGGCGGGCACGGGCCTGCCGTCGTCTGAGTGGTACCGCTGCCGCTCGACAACCCGCTATAGAGCGATGCCGCTCGCGAGCGGTACCACTCCGACGAACATATCGATCGTCCTGCCGTGATCGTGCCGAAAAGTTCAAGACCGGCGCTGTGGAAACGCGCATGATCGAGTTATGAACACAACACGTAAGGACATGAACATCTGGGCCGGGATCACCTGCGATGATCCGCTCGCCGAACGTGAGTGGCTCACCGCTCTCGGGTTCGAACCCGGCATCCTCGTCGAGGGCGACGGCGACGGGGAGGTGATCCACTCGGAGATGCTGTGGCCCGACGGCGGGCGCGTGATGATCAGTTCGCGGTCCAAGGCGGACAAGACGTTCAGCTCGCCGACCGGGGCGGGGAATCTGTACGTCGTCGTCGCCGATCCGGATGCGGTGCACGCGAAGGCGACGCAGCTCGGAGCGACCCTGGTGCGGGACATGGCGGAAGAGGATTATGGATCGCGGGGCTTCTCCATCGCCGATCCGGAGGGCAACACGTGGAGTTTCGGGACGTACGCGGGCTGACCGCCGGCCTGCGCGGGTACGGCGTCACGGCGACGCCGTACGACATCGCCGGCGGCTCGCCCGGCACTCATCTCGGTATTCCGTCACCGGCGGCCACGCTGATCGTCGATCTGCGTGATGGACTCGACCTGAGTGGCCCGGGGCTCCCCGGGCGCGAGGTGTTCCGGTGCTGCATCGCGGGCATGCACATGCTCCCGTTCACCATCCATCATGACGGGACACAGGTCGGAGTGCAGCTGGCCCTGACCCCGGGCGCCGTGCGGCGTTTGCTGGGAGTTCCAGTCGGCGCGTTGCAGCGGACTGCGTTCGAGCTGGCCGACCTCAACGCAGGACTGGCGGATCAACTGCACGACGCCCTCGGATCGGCGCGGCACGAGGATCGAGGACCGGTGACCGAACGCGTCGTCGCGGCGGCTCTCGGTGGCCGGCTCGACGCGATGCCCACCGGCGTCGATGCCGACGCGAACCGTGCCTGGCGCGAGATAGTCCGCACTCGCGGTCGCGTGACGGTCTCGCAGCTCGTCGAGCAGTCGGGATGGTCGGTCCGGTATCTGACTGGTCTGTTCACCGCCGAGTACGGGATGGGGCCGAAGCAGGCGGCGCGACTCGTCCGTTTCGATGCGGCTCGTGCGGCGCTCGATGCCGGACGGTCGGCGTCCGGCGTCTCGGCCGACCTCGGCTACTCCGATCAGGCGCACCTGAGTCGCGAGTTCGCGTCGATGGCGGGTAATCCGCCACGCCGGTACATCGCCGCTCGACGATCCGAGTTCGGCGCTCGGCACGACCGGTGAATGCAGCACGCGAGATGACAGCCGGGTGGCTACCGCGTCTCGCAGCACCGCTTTCGATCCTGCACCATCACTGTGCCGTCGCCGCGCTGACTGGAGCAGCACAGCCGCACCGGCGCAGCGGCGTGCTCGGGTGACAGTGCGCTCTAGAACAGCGTCGCGGGCCGGACGAGGTTAGCGAGGTCGACGAGCAGGAAGCGGTGCCCGCGATTGTCACGGGTCGCGCGCGCCAGTTCGCGCAGTGACCGTTCGGTGCCGGCGCGAAGACCCTGCTCACTGAACGGGAACCCCATGAAATCGTCGTGCTCGGTGGCCTCATCGCCGTCGTCGGTGGACGCCGGGTTCGCGTCGATCCAGCCGAGCGCGCCTCCCAGGATGATCAGTTTGAGCCGTCGCCTGCGTGGATCGTCATGACTGATCTGCCGGAACCGGGCGGCGGCCTCGAACAGCTCATCGCGCGTCAGCTCGCCTGCCGGACGTCCGTGGACCAGGGTCAGGATGGCACTGATCTGCGCGGTTCCGAAGTGACGGCTCGTCATCGGGACCTCGTCGAGCGGCTCGATCGCCTGACCGATCTCGCCTTCACTGAGCAGCATGCGCGCGAGTCCGAATGCCGCCGTGACGATGGCGTGGTCGGTCAGCCACAGGTCGTGATAACTCTGGCGGGCGATGTCGTACCAGTGCTCCACTTGGGCCACTTGATCATTGGTTCCGACGCCGTCCGCCGACAGCCAGTAGCCGACGAGCTCCGCCGAACCGGCGACCGCCAGCTTCGGCGCCACCTCACCGGGCATCGCTTCGAGAACCTCGTGGAATCGGTCGAACGCCTGCTCGGGCTCCGCGCTCAGGAGCGCGTAGATCCCCAGGTACCAGTGAAGCCGCCACGAGTCTCCGTGATTGTCGGCGATCTCGATCAGCAGGTCGTGTGCCGTGTCCAGGTGACGCAGTTCGAGGTGTGCGCGAGCTTCCGCGAGGTCCATCTCCAGTGACGGGTGGTCGGAATCGATCTCCGATCCGGTCTCCGAACCCTGGCGCATCAATGTGGCGTAGCCGTCGGCACGCGCCGCGCCGATGGTGTCCAAGGTCTGGCGCGGATAGGAGAGCGCCGCCGAGGTCAGGACGTTCGCCGCCGGGTCGGTCGGGTCGACGAGCGGGACAGGCAACGCACGGGCGATGTCCTCGGGATCGTGGATCGCGGCATCCTGCGGATCGAAGAACCCGTCGACCGGCGCGAGCAGCAATTCGGTCCCGAACGTCGAACGCTGCGGCGTGAACACCGTGGACAGCGACGGTCGAGGCACGCCGGTGTGCAGGGCGACGGTCTCGCGGAGCACGTTCAGGACCTGTGTGGTCATCTCCTCGGCAGATTCGAATCGCTCGTCCGGATCCGTCGACGTCGCGCGCTGCAGCAGGAAGTAGAAGGACGGGTTCTCCGCGAACACCGGGTTGGTCTCCGGATCGGGGAGCCCGTCGAGGTACTGGCCGTTCTCCGTCGGCATGTCGACGGTCAGCACGGCCAGAGTGCGTCCGACGCTGTAGATGTCCGTTGCGATCTGCGGACCGGTGTCGACGATCTCCGGTGCTTGGAACCCGGGTGTGCCGTACAGCCGGCCGTAGCCGTTGATGGCCGACACCGCACCCAGGTCGATCAGTTTCACCTCATCGGCGGTGATCATGATGTTGTCGGGCTTCACATCGTTGTAGACGAGGCCCACCGAGTGCATGTATCCGACCGCCGACAGTACTTCGAGGATGTAGGCCATGGCCTGCTCCAACGGCATGGGCTTCGTCTTGCCCGACGGCGCAGTGGTCAGCTGCTTCAGCGTGTGACCGCCGACGTACTCCATGACGATGTAGCCGAACTGCCGACCGTGATCGTCCGACCATTCGACGAAGTTGAAGATCTTCACGATGCCGGGATCGTTCACCGACGCGAGGAACTGCCGTTCGGCGATCGCCACCGCCTGTGCCTGCGCGTCCGATGAGTTGAGCAGACCCTTGAGGACCACCGGCCGGTCTGACACGTTGTGGTCCACCGCCAGGTAGATCCAGCCCATGCCGCCGTGCGCGATCGCACCGGCGATCTCGTACTGGTCGGCGACCATGGTGCCGCGCGCCAGCCCGGGGACGAACGAGTATCGCGAACCGCATTTGGGGCAGGTGCCCTGCAGTGGGCCCTTGCCCTCGCCGGTCGATCGTCCGACCTTGGCTCCGCACTTCCAGCAGTGGCGCTTGGACTCGACGATCATCGGGTCGGCGAGCACCGCATCGGCGGGGTCGATATCGGAGACCTCGGGGAGCTGGACCAAGCCGCTACCGAGACGGCGATCGTGGATCTGCGGGCCCTTGCGGGTCTTCCGGCGGGATGCGGCGATGTCGTCGAACAGCCGGCGTATCTGCGTTCCCTCGGTGCCCGGCGTGGGACCGGGCGTCGTCGGCACGGTGCCGCGTGCCGCCTCGGTCGCCGGGCCGTCGTCGGCGCAGCGGTCGATGCCGCTGCCGTTACCGCCCGCGGATCGATCCGACGGCATGGTCTGCGCCGGATCAGTGGTGGATTCGTCGTGGTCGTCGTTCATCGTCAATCGCGGTAATTGTAGGACGGAGGTGACGCCGGACCCAGGTCCGACAGCCATGTCTGGTACGACCGATGCCAGCTTCCGTCGGCACGCCGTTCGGCGAGGACCCCGTTGACGAACCGCACGAGATCGTCCTTCCCCTTCGGCATGCCGATCCCGTAGTTCTCGTAACCGAGGTTCTCACCCACCACGTGAACCCACGGGTCCTGCGCGGCGATGCCCGCCAGGATCGGGGTGTCGGTGGTGATGGCGTCCACCTGACCCTGTTGCATCATCACCAGACAGTCGGCCCAGCTCAGCGTCGTCACGAAACGGATGTTCGGCACCAGTCTGCTGACTCGTGCCGCAGACGTCGACTCGCGGGCCGCGCACACCGACCTCTTCGCCAGGTCGGCGACGTCCTCGATACCCGAGTTGCGGTAGGCGAGAATGCGTTGGGTCGCAGTGAAATACGGTGCCGAGAAGGCGACCTCGTTGAGTCGTTGACAGGTGATGCTCATCGACTTGATCACCATGTCGACCTCCCCCGAGTTGAGGGCGTGGATCCGGTTTCCGGTCGACACCATCCGGTAGTCGATGCGGTTCGGGTCGTTGAACAGCGCCTGCGAGACCCAGTGCGCCACATCGACGTCGAATCCTTTCACATCGCCGGACAGGGGATCGCGGAAGCTCAACGGGTTGGATCCCAGGTCGGTTCCGACGATGAGACGCCCGCGCTGAACGATGTCGGCCATCGTCGTGCGGGGCGGCATCCTGCCGGGATCGGGCATCTCAGCGGGTGGTCGCAGACTCGACGTATCGCAGTCGGCCGACTCGTCGGGTGCGTCGATCGATTGGTTGAACGAAACGTCGGGTGGAAGTGGAACCTGTGCGGTGGCGGTCGGCGGCTCAGCGTGATCACGCGCCTGGACATCGCAAGCGGACAGCAGCGCGACCAGAGCCAGCGCGCCGGCGACGACCACTCTGCGTCCGTGGATCATCGGTACTCCCGGATCCTCGGGAACAGGCCCGCCAGGACCGCACCCGCCGCGACGACGCAGAGGATGGCTATGCCGGTGCCCGTGTATTCGAGGACGCGCTGGGCGGTGTTGATTGACGACCGGAACGTGGACCGCGCTTCGCTGATGGATTCGACGAGAGCCGAGTTCGCCTCGGTGTACCCGGTGGCGGTGCTGGTCTTGCCTGCGCCGATGGTGAGGTCGCGGGCACGCGGGAAGTCGCCGTTGGTGAGGAGTCTGCCGACCTCGCCGTGCGCCGATCGCCACCGGACGAGGGCGGCCCGCACATCGCTCAGCGGGTCGGTGATCCCGTGATCGTCGGCGAGTTCGGGATCGTCGGAGAGCCGGTCCGAACGCTGCTTGATCTGGTCCATCGACGAGTTGAACATTCGGTCCAGCTCTCCCGGATCGGAGCGCCGTACGAGGGAGAGCGTCTCGGCGGATCGGGCCTGCTGGGTCAGAATCCGCATGCTGGTCAAGGTGTGCAGCGGATCGGCGCCGGAGATCTTCGCGGTGTTCGCTGCGGCGACCGATGTCAGTCCGGCCACCAGCAGCCACACCGTGCCGAGTGCGAGGGCGCCGGTCGCCGCGATCAGCCCTGCGTTGAAGTGGCGCCGGGTCCGGCGGGCGAGGTACCGACCGGTCGCGAGCAGCATCCCGATGATCAGGAACAACGCGATGTACACGCCCCACGGCGGGACGGTGAGGGTTCGCTGGGGTTCGGAGATGGCCGATGACCGTTGCTCGTACAGGCGTTGCGCCGCAGGCAGGATCGTCTCCTGCATGAGACTGGACGCAACCGTCAGGTAAGCCGATCCGACCGGGTATCCGAGCCGGTTGTTGGTGCGGGCGGTCTCGACCAGCCCGGTGTAGACGGGGATCTTCACGGCGAGCGTGTTCAGGTCCGCACGGGCCGCGTCCTCATCGGCCGTGTGCGATGCCGCGTCGTCGCGGTAACCGTCGGTGGCGGCGATGAGGGCGGTCGACGCAGTTGCGATCGAGTTCGAGAAATCGGTACGCAGCTTAGGGGATTCGCGTCCGCCCGAGATGAACGCGGAGTTCGCCGAGGCGTCCGCGACGGACAGCGAACTGTAGAGGGTCTCCGCGGCTTCGGCTTGGGGCTCACTGCGCTCGATCAGCGACTCGAGGGTCTGACTGCGCGTGGTCAGAGCAGAGGACGAGTACCAGCCGGTGATGCCGCAGCAGAGGATGATCGCGAGCAGGATGATCATCAGCTTGCCGGGGGTGGTCGTCGCGTAGAAGCGCGACGCGACCAGCGGGGAGTTCACCCGATCTCGGGTCATCGCGGCGATCTCGCGCCGGTCGGCGATCACCTGACGAAGGGTCGGTCCGGGAGCGGGGCGTTCGGTGGTCGTGGTTCGACCGGCATGCGTGAGCACAGAGCGCACGCCCGAAACCTGGCGCACACCCGAAACCTGGCCGGTCACGACAATCCCTTCATTTGGGTGTGTCCCACACTAGTCGGGACCTATGCAACCGGTGGGGAACACCCGGTACGGTGAGGCGAATCGCCCCGGATGCACCGGAGGCGCGAACGCCGGGTCGGGGAGGTCGAGTGCAGGGAGACGGCGACGGCTGGGTCTTCGACGCCGACGGCGCGCGCTACTGGGGCCGTCACGGCGCGGCCGGACTGTTGCTGACCGCCCCACTCGACGACGGTGTCGCGGTGCTGTTGCAGCATCGGGCCGTGTGGTCGCATCAGGGCGGGACCTGGGGGCTGCCCGGTGGAGCGCGCGACTCGCATGAGAGCCCGGAGGACGCCGCAGTGCGTGAGGCCGGCGAAGAGGCGGGCCTCGCGCCCTCCGACCTGGAGGTGACCGACTCGTTCGTCACCCATCGCGCGTCGAGCGGGTGGACGTACACGACGGTGATGGCGAGCGCTCGGTCGTGCGTGGCGACGACCCCGAACGGTGAGTCGACCGAGTTGCGGTGGGTCCGGGCATCTGCGGTCGCCGACCTGCCGCTTCACCCGGGCTTCGCGCGCGCGTGGCCGGAGCTGCTTCTGCGTCTGCGCTGAATCGTTGCGGATGTTCTCGATGCGGTGGGTCGACGTCGTATCGACATCACCTGCCGCGTCAGATTCCAGGTCGTGCCAGCTGATTGGCTCCCGCGATCAGGGCGTTGACGACCGATTCGTCTCCGGTGTCGCCGCGGCCGTACGACCAGCAGCGCTGCCCGCCGCTCTCGCAGAGCAGGTAGGTGCCGACATCGGCGTCGTCCGGCTGCTGGTAGAGCGAGACGATCTCGACGCCCGCGCCGAGGTCGTACAGCATCGACGTCATCGCGGCGATGGTTCCGGAGGCGGTGGCTTCGAGGCTGACGGTTCGCTGGGCGACCGTGACGTGCGCCGTGCAGCGGACCATGTCGGCGCGGTCGGGTTCGACGGCGAGATCCTGCAGGCGGATGCTTCCCGCCGGCGCGTACGTCTTGTCGAAGACTCGTCGGGTCATGTCGGCAGCCTCCCGTGGGAACCAGGCGGGTAGGCGGCGAGTGGCCGAGATTCGGCTCGCACGGTGATCGCCGCGCCCGTCACGGGTACAGGATGCCGGTGTTATCTGAATGGAGCGCATCGCGTCGGTTCATTTCGTTCGAAGGTTCGGTGACCGACGAGGTCGAGGGGTGAAACGACGACTGACCCGCAGCGGGGGGTCGGTCGGATCAGACCCCGCTGCGGCGGGTTACGAGAAGCTTCAACGCCATGGTGTGTTCAGGATAACACCGCGTCGTGCAGCGCGACAGCGGCCGACCGGGGGGCATCCGAGCCGGTGATGGCGCGCACGACGACGATCCGCGACGCGCCGGCCGCGACCACTTCGGGGACGCGTGCGAGGTCGATGCCGCCGATCGCGAACCACGGTTTTCCGGTGTCGGTGTGCGCCGCCTCGGTCACCAGTCCGAGTCCCGTCGCGTCGCGTCCGGGCTTGGTCGGAGTGGCCCAGCACGGGCCGGCGCAGAAGTAGTCGACGTCGTCGTCAGCGGCCGCGGCGAGCATCTGCGCCTTGTCGTGGGTCGATCGGCCGATCACCGTTTTCGGTCCGAGGACGTCGCGAGCCTCGTACGGCGTCAGGTCGTCCTGGCCCAGGTGGAGCACGTCAGCGTGCGCGGCATGCGCGAGGTCGGCCCGGTCGTTCACGGCGAGTAGTGCACCTGCACCGTCCGTCACCTCCCGGAGCGCGAGCAGCAGGTCGATCTCCTCGCGAGCAGTGAGGGCGCCGAACCGCTTCTCGCCCGCCGACCCCTTGTCGCGCAACTGCACGATGCCGACCCCGCCGGCGACGGCCGCGGCAACGAAGTCGAGCAGATCTCCGCGCTCTCGCCGGGCATCGGTGCACAGGTAGAGGCGGGCGTCGGCGAGCGCGGTGCGCGGATCGTCATGCATGGTTCCAACGGTAGGCTGGGTTGCATCAAATGAACACGGGAGTCCGGGGCGCCGGGCTGAGAGTGCGATGCGGACCGTCGCTGACCGTCTGACCTGATCCGGGTAATGCCGGCGAAGGGATGCACTGTGGAACGTGAACTCTCTGTCATCGGCGGCGGTGTGATCGGGCTGTCGTGTGCGCTCGCCGCGGCCGACGCGGGCTGGGCGGTCAGCGTCTTCGACGCGGGTGCGTCGCGCCGCGCAGCGCAGGTCGCCGGCGGCATGCTCGGTTGCTTCGGCGAAGGGCATCCCGGTGAAGCCGGGCTGCTCGACATCGCAGCGGCATCGGTGGCCCGGTGGCCCGCATTCGTCGACCGGCTCGCCGATCCGGGGATCATGACCGCCCGGGACAGCCTGCTGATCGCGGCATCTGCGGCCGATCTGGCGCAACTCGACGAGCAGGTCCGCTTCGTCCGCGCCCGCATTCCGGATGCGGCCCCGCGATTGGTCCGCAGCACCGCGGCGGAACTGCGTGCGAGCGAGCCGGGGCTCGCCCGTGGGATAGCGGGCGGCTACTTCGCGGTGGGTGAGGGAGCGGTCGACAACCGCAGGCTGCTCGACGCGCTCGGGAGCACGTTGCGCGCCGCAGGCGTGCGCTTCGTCGACGCGTGCGTCGCCGATCCGGCTCAGGCTTCCGGCGATCAGGTACTGATCACCGCCGGACTGGACAGCCCTGCTGTCGCGGCGGCCGCGGGTGCCGAGGTGGCGGTGCGAGGCGAGAAGGGCGAGATCCTCCGCCTGCGCCGCACTCGGTGGTCGGTGCCGCCGCCCGGCCACGTCGTCCGGGGACGCTGGCACGGCCGAACCGTGTACCTCGTACCGCGCGCCGACGGACTGGTGCTGGGAGCGACTCAGTACGAGTCCGTCGACCACGCCGATCGCGCGCCTATCGCGGGGGGAGTGTCCGACCTGCTCGCCGACGGGGGCGAGCTCATGCCGGGACTGCGAACCTACGAGCTGGCGGAGGTCTCCGCCGGTATCCGGCCGTCCTCGGTGGACGGACTGCCCATCGTGCGGCGTCTGGACGACCGCGTCCTCGTGGCGACCGGACACGGCCGCAACGGGATAGCGCTGTCGCCGTGGACAGCCGACCGCGTACTCGAGCTTCTCGCCTGATCAGTCACCCCGAAGAAAGAGGTCCTCATGGAGTTGGTCGTCAACGGCGACGCCGTCGTGCTCGATTCGCCCGTCGACGTGCCCGGTCTGCTGGCGCACCTGGAGCTGCCCGACACCGGGGTCGCAGTCGCGGTAGACGGCGTCGTCCGTCCCAGATCCCGCTGGGCGGAGGAGCTTCCGGTGTACGCGACCATCGACGTCCTGACGGCGGTGCAGGGTGGCTGATCGACTCGTCGTCGCGGGCCGGGAGTTCGACTCGCGACTCATCATGGGGACCGGGGGAGCGGCGAATCTGGCAATGCTCGAACGTGCCCTCGTCGCATCGGGAACCGAGCTGACGACGGTGGCGATGCGGCGGGTCAATCCGGGGGCCGGGACCGGCGTGCTCGATCTGCTCCGAGCGCTCGACATCGCGATCCTGCCGAATACGGCGGGCTGCCACACGACGGCCGAAGCGGTGCTGACCGCTCAACTGGGCCGGGAGGCCGTCGAAACGAGCCTGGTGAAGCTGGAGGTGGTCGCCGACGACCGGACGCTCCTGCCCGATCCCCTCGAACTGGTCGATGCCGCGGGCGCGCTGGTCGCGGACGGATTCGACGTGCTGGCGTACACCAACGACGATCCGGTTCTCGCGCAGCGACTCGAGGACGTCGGGGTGTCCGCCGTGATGCCTCTCGGATCGCCGATCGGGACCGGTCTGGGTATCTCGAATCCGCACAACATCGAGATGATCGTCGCCCGAGCGGGCGTTCCGGTCATCCTGGACGCCGGCGTGGGGACGGCCAGCGACGCCGCCCTGGCGATGGAGATCGGCTGCGACGGCGTTCTTCTCGCCAGCGCGGTCACGCGGGCGAACAACCCGGAGGCGATGGCCGCGGCGATGCGGCACGCGGTGCGGGCCGGACGTCTGGCGGCGGGTGCAGGCCGGATCCCGAAACAGTTCTGGGCGCACGCGTCCAGCCCGGCACGGGACGGTTAGCGGGCGCTACTCGGCCACTTCGCGGCCGCGCCGCCAGCCGCCCTTCTCCGGTGGAGCGTCGCCGAAGTGGTCGGGGTCGCCGGTGCCGTACCAGGCGACGAGCACGGCTCCCACCACGGCGCCGATGAAGCCGACGACAGCGAGCCAGGCGAGGCCCTGGCGTGCGGAATCGTGCAGGAACGCGACGCCGATCAGGCTCGGTCCGGCGGTCTCGCCGACCACGAGGAGCGCGGTGACGCCGTTCACGGCGCCGACCTGCAAGGCGACCGTCTGGACGTAGAAGCCCACTGCGCCGGCCACGGCGATCGTCCAGGCTGCCGGATCGGAGAGCAGTTCGACCAGGTTGAACGGGCTCATGCCGTCGAGTACCCGCACCGCGATGGCGATCACGCCGAACAGCAGGCCGGATGCGGCTCCGCCCACCACCGCCGCGTACTTGCCGAGTTTGTAGACGCCGACGAGTGCGACCGCGCACAGCAGCATCGTCGCACCGAACAGGCCCCAGTGGAAGGCATCCGAGGCGTAGTCGTGCGCGTCCTTCGACGATGACACCCCCAGCATGAACAGGGATAGGACGACGAGCCAGATCGCCACCCAGTCGCGGGTGTGCAGGGTGATGTTCAGGAGCAGTGTTCCGAGGAGTGCGGTGACGACGAGGTTCGCGGCGACGATCGACTGCGCGAGGAACAGGGGCAGGAAGCGGGCGGCCAGCGCACCGCCGCCGAAGCCGACGACCACCATCACGGTGCCGAGGATGAACGCCGGGTCGGCGATCGTCGACATGGTCGAGGTGACCGACGGCGCTGTGCCGCCGGGGCCCAGCTGATCGACGTCCGAATTGCCTTGCTCGCGCATCTCATTGGCGACTCGACGTGCACCGAGAGCGCGGAGAACAGTCGAGACGCCGTATGCGACTGCGGCCATTGACGCAGCGATGACGCCGATTGCGAACAACGAAGAATCCCCTGTTAGATATGCGGCCGACACTCGACTCGATACGCTACACGCCGGTCATGGGGCATTGTCTACTCTGTATCCGTGGTGTCTGGTGCGAGCAAACATGTCCTTATTACGTTCGCGAGGTCGTTCCTGACCCTGAATCTCGCTCGCCTCATGGCGGCAGGCGGGCATCGGGTCACGGTCGTCGATTGCGTTCCGATCGCGGTGAGCCGCTATTCGAATGCGGTGTCCGCGTTCCACAGAGTGCCTGCGCCCAAGTTCGAGCCGCAGGAGTACTGCCGGGAGCTCGCAGCGATCGTGGAGGCCGAGAAGGTCGACATGGTGATCCCGATCCACGAGGAGACCGACATCCTCGCGATGATGGCCGGGCTGTTTCCCGAGACGTGCGAGCTGTTCCTGTCGCCGTTCGAGCTCGAGGACACGCTGCACAACAAGCTCTCGTACCAGCGGGCGCTGGACGAACACGGTTTCAGCACCCTGAAGTTCGCGGAGCTGTCGTCGCCCGACGATGTGGCCGCCCTCGACTTCACCACCCCGTTCGCCGTCAAGCAGGCGTACTCGCGTGGGTCGCAGGAGGTTTACAAGGTTTACCCGGGCGACGATCTGAGTCACCTCGCCTTCGATCCGACGAATCCGTGGATCGCGCAGGAGTGGCTGGAGGGCGACCGATACTGCACGTACTCCGTGTGCCGAGACGGCGAGGTGTACGCGCATGCGACGTATCCGGTGTCGTATGCGATCGACGGCAAGTCGTGCCTCACGTTCGAGCAGGTGGATCACGACGGAATCCTGGAGTGGACCAAGAAGTTCGCGAAGGCGGTCAACTTCACCGGGCACATGGGACTCGACTTCATCGACCACCCCGACCGGGGGCTGTACACGATCGAGTGCAACCCGCGCGGGACGAGCGGCATCATGATGTTCACGCGCGACTGCGGGGTGCATCGGGCGTTCTTCGGCGAGAACTCCGAGATCGTCTTCCCACCCGCCGGACGCACCACGATGATCGGTGCAGGCATGGCGATCTTCGGCTGGAAGAAGGATTCGTACCCGGACAACACATTCGGGAAGTTCTGGAAGCAGTTCCGCGAGGCGGACGACGTGATCGTCGACCCACTCGACCGGAAACCCGCCGTGATGATGCCGCTGGCCTACGCGAGCATCGCCCGGCAGGGTCACCGCTACGGTGTGGGCCTCGCCGAGGCGTTCATGCACGACCACGAGTGGGACGGCATCCGCATCACCTGACGGACTTCGATACGACGCCGGCGCCCGCAAGCTCAGGGGTCGTCACTCAATCGTCGAGGGGTGATCTATCGAGATCACCGGATTCCAGGCCCTGCACAGAAGTCGACGACGGCCTGCGTCGCGCGGTGCTCGGGGTCGAGCATCATCCCACCGTGGCCCTGCCCGTCGATGCGGAGGAAATCGGCATCGGGGATATGGGATGCGGCCTGGGCCGAGCCGTCGGCGGGGAAGAAGACGTCGTCGCCGAACCCGACGACCAGTGTCGGGCAGGAGATGGAGGCCAGGCGCTCGATCGTCGGCTCACCTGCGCGCATCCACGCGTACGACGCCGCCGTCTGCCCGTGCTGTCCCGCGTCGGACGCCCACGCGCTCTCCGGGCCGCCCATGAGGTCCCGCCAGGTGGCGACGGTCGCATCGTCGCGGAGCATCTCCGGCGACAGCGTGGTCATCAACTGCTCGAACAGCGATACCGATGCCGGAACGGCGCCGAGTCTTTCGATCAGTTCCAGTTCCATCTGGTTGACCACTTCGCCGATGGTCGACGAGCGGACACCTGCGACCATCGCGAGGCCGCGCACGGTGCCGCCCCAGACGTCGAGGAGCGCTTGCGAGACGTAGCAGCCCATCGAGTAGCCGACCAGCACGGCGTCGTTCACGCCGTAGTGATCGAGGACCTCAGCGGCGTCGACGGCCATGTGGTGCACCGAGTACGGCGCGGGTGGAGCCGACGAGGGTGCGATGCCGCGCGCAGAGTAGGTGACGACGCGGAAGCCGGCCGCCACGAGGGCTGCCGGCAGACCGGTGATCTGCCACGTGCCTGCAGGCATGCCGAGCCCCGCCGACAGCAGAACTGCCGGCCCGTCGCCGATGCTGGATGCCGAGATCTGCACACCGTCTCCGACGTCGACCATGTCCCGGTCCTCGCGGCTCATCGGATCACCGCCGTACCTCCGCCGGCCACGTGCTCAGCCCAGATTCCGGTCACCACCGGAACGCTACACGGATCGTGTTCTCGCGTGGCTCAGCTCATCGCGATCAGGCTGACGCCCAGACCGCCCATCATCACTGCGATCGCCGCGTCGAGGATGCGC
The DNA here is from genome assembly GCF_007559005.1 of Gordonia zhaorongruii. GTDB lineage: Bacteria > Actinomycetota > Actinomycetes > Mycobacteriales > Mycobacteriaceae > Gordonia > Gordonia zhaorongruii. The sequence continues at coordinate 233,547 of NZ_CP041763.1, forward strand.
CATGCGCGCACGGACGAGAACATCGGTGCCATCCGCTTCGAGCCGAAGCCGAGTGCGGTGAACCAGATGAGGCTGGACGCGCAGGCGCCGAAGGTGAACGCCCAGCGCGCGTCGGCATGACTGTTGGCGATGGACCCCAGGGTGAGCACGGTATCGAGGTACGTGTGCGGATTGAGCCAGGTCAGTGCCAGTGCGGTGCCGAGCGCGGCCCAGAGCCCCCGGTTGCGGTCTGGATCGTCGTTCGACGCCGATCCGACCGTGGGACGCCACGCTCGATGCCCGGCGAGCAGGCCGAGGACGATCAGGTAACCGCCGCCGACGACCTTCGCAGCGCTGACTGCGCTCGGATGGGCTGTCACGACCGCGCCGAGTCCGGCCGTGCCTGCACTGATCAGGATGACGTCGGAGACGACGCAGACCGCCACGACGGGGACCACATGCGAGCCGCGGACGCCCTGCCGGATCACGAAGATGTTCTGCGGCCCGATGGCGACGATGAGACCTGTGCCGGTGGCGAGGCCGACGAGGGCGGCGAGCAGAAGGGTCGTGGTCACGTCATCGACGGTAGGAACGGCCTGATGGTTAGTCCAGTGAATGATTCTTAGGAAAGGTTAGAGTTTCTAATTGTGATTCTCGACATGGACGTCTCCGCTGAAAGCCTGGTCACCCTGACTGCCGTGCTCCGGGAGGGCACCTTCGAGGCTGCGGCCGTATCGCTGCACGTCACTCCGTCTGCGGTCAGTCAGCGGGTGAAGGCGCTCGAGCACTCCGTCGGCCGGATCCTGGTGCGGCGCACCAAGCCGGTGACCGCAACGCCTGATGGGGAAGTGCTGGCGAGGCTGGGGGAGCAATGGTCGCTCCTGGTCGCCGAGGCCCGCGGCGAACTCACCGGCATCGCGCACGAACCCGACGTCGATCCGCGTCTGCTGCCGCGGGTCGTGCTGAAGATCGCGTGCAACGCCGATTCCCTCGCCACCTGGTTCCTCCCGGTGGTCGCCTCGTTCCACGAGGCGCACCCGGTGTCGCTCGACCTGCATCGTGACGACGAGAGCGTGACCACCGACTTGCTGCGTGCGGGCGACGTGGTCGGCGCCGTCACCTCCGAACCGGTCGTGGTGCGCGGTTGCGAGACGGTCGAACTGGGGTCATTGCGCTACTTCCCGGTCGCATCACCGGACTTCATCGCCCGATGGCTGCCTGATGGAGTCCGGGCGCGTGACATGCGGTACGCGCCGATGGTGATGTTCGACCCGAATGATCACCTGCAGATCAAGGCGCTCAAACAGCTTGTCGTCGAACCTGTCTCGCCTCCGGTGAATTACATTCCCGCGGCGGCCGAGTATCGGCGCGCAATCCAGGCTGGAATCGGCTGGGGTGCGGTTCCGGAAGTGGAGATCGACGACGAGCACACCGGCAGGCAGCTCATCCCGCTGTCGCAGAAGCCGATCGACGTCCCCCTGTACTGGCAGTACTGGAAGCTGCGGTCGCCTCTCGTCACCGCGTTGACGGAGCTCATCGTCGATCATGCGCGTCGCGAGCTGGTCCGGCCGCGTCGCGGTGCGCAGCCGGTCCCCTCGGGCGGGCGCTGACGGACTCGTGCGGCGTCAGTCAGCGGCGGTACGTGGTGCGGTACGCGTGCTCGGCGCCCGGTCGGTCGGCCGAGACCTCGTAGACGTCGAGGGACACCGTGCTCGGCGTGACCTCGAGCGACATGAACCCGCGGTCCCGGAAGTTCTCGTACTTCGCCCGGAACCGCTTTCGCGACGAGCTCGACACCGACTTGCCGGCGGCGCCGGAGATGATCTGACGCGTGCCCTGCAAGCCGCGGACGTTCTCCAGAACCTGCTGACTGTGGTCGTGACCGGACAGCAGAAACTGTGCACGGCCGGCGACATGGCGCTCCACGAAATCCTTCAGCGCCTGTCCGTTGAGTGGCGCAGGAAGCCCGTCGTAGTCTCCCGCCGGGCCGTGCGGTCCGTTGTTCGCATACGGGTGATGAGTGCACACGAACTTCCACGGGGCGGTCGATGTGCGCAGGCTCTTGTCGAGCCAGCGCGCCTGGCGCGTCATGAAGTGCCCGCCCGGTTCCCACTCCGGTGAGAGGAACGGCGGGATGTACGCAGCGAGCGGGTTCAGATCCAGGACGAAGAACTCGGCCGGCCCGAATGAGACCGAGTAGTACCGCGACGGCATGTACCAACGTTCGGAGCGTGAGTGGTACTTCACCTCCGATTCGCCCCGCAGCAGCCAGCCGCCGTCGCCGGGGAAGATCGCGGAATTGTCGTGGTTGCCGAGCGTCATCAGCCACGGGAAGTCCAGGCCGCGGTTGGGCTTCTCGAACTTGGTCTGGAACTGATGGTCGTCGGGGCCGTTCGCTCCGGCCTCGTAGATGTTGTCGCCGAGGCCGATCGCAGCGTCGAACGGTGTGGCCGCGTGCAGCTTTCGGGCGGCGTCGGCCACCGCGTACTGGGGCTTCCCGCCGGTCCCCGCATCTCCGGTGAGCAGAACTCGGACCGTGTCGGACTTGAACGGGATCGGGTACCTGTCGGCGGCAGATGCGGCGGGAGCGCCGACCCCGGCTGCACCCACCGTCGCCGCGGTGCCCACTGCGGCGGCGCCCGCGAGGAACGCCCGGCGGTCGACATCCGTGCTGAATCGGCGGCGGTGGTTCTCGGTCATGGGGAGATCCTGGCATGAACGGGTGAACGGGAGGTGGCGGACGGGAGTCTTCGCCGAACCCCGTCGTCAACCGCGGTTCACCGCGCGGTCATCACGGTGTGGAACCGTCGTCGCGGTGTCCGAATCAACAGTCTCCTCCGCCCTCGACCGCCGTGCCTTCATCGGCGCGGCCGGTGTCGGTGCACTCGCCGTGACCCTTCCGGCGGCCGGCATCACCGCGGGCGCTGCGGCGGCCGCGCCGCGAGTGTTCCGTCATGCGGTGGCGTCCGGTGATCCGCTGCCCGACGGGGTCATCATCTGGACGCGGGTCACGCCGACTGCCGACGCAACTCCCGGATCGCGTCGGGGCGCAGGGTCCACGATCATCTGGGAGGTGGCCGCCGACCGCGGCTTCTCATCGATCGCGGCATCCGGGACGACGACGACTGACGCCTCGCGTGATCACACCGTCAAGGTCGACGTCTCCGGACTGGCAGCTGCGACGGACTACTGGTACCGGTTCCGCATCGTCGGCGGCCCGGCAGCCGGGAAGGTCTCTCCGGTGGGCCGCACCAAGACTGCGCCCGCAGCCGGCGCGGATGTGGCGTTGGCGCGGTTCGGTGTCGTGAGCTGTTCGAACTGGGAGGCGGGTTACTTCTCCGCTTACCGATTCCTCGCTGCGCGCAGCGATCTCGACGCCGTCATCCACCTCGGTGATTACATCTACGAGTACGGGGCCGGGGAGTACACCGGCAAGAACGGGCCGGTCCGCACCCATCGACCGGCCGCCGATATCGTCTCGCTCGCCGATTACCGCACCCGCCACGGGCAGTACAAGACCGACCCGGACCTGCAGGCCGTGCACTCCCGGCACCCGTTCATCTGCACATGGGACGATCACGAATCGGCCGATAACTCGTGGGAGCGCGGAGCCGAGAACCACGAGCCGTCCCAAGGGTCGTGGGCGAAGCGGAAGGCGCGCGCGGACCAGGCCTACTTCGAGTGGATGCCGGTGCGTCCGCAGGTGTCCGACGGCAATCGCCATGTCTACCGCCGCCTGCGCTACGGAAGGCTGCTGGAACTGTCGATGCTCGATCTGCGGACGTACCGCGACAAGGAGGTCAGTCGGTTCTCCCGCAAGTCCGACGATCCGTCGCGCACCATCACCGGTCGACGCCAGATGGAGTGGCTCTCCGGTGGCATCGCCACCTCGATCGCGAGATGGCAGATCGTCGGCAATCCGGTGATGATCTCGCCGGTCCTCATTCCGCCGCTCGACCGGGAGCGAACTGCGGCGCTGACCGAACTGCTGGGAGTTCCGGCGGATGGCGTCCAGTACAACGGCGACCAGTGGGACGGATACCCGAAGGATCGGGCGCGATTGATGAAGGCGATCGATGACGCCGACAAGCGGAACGTCGTGTTCATCACCGGTGACATCCACATGTCGTGGGCCAACGAGATTCCGCGTCAGGCGGCGGACTATCCCGGTGCTGGTACGACGGGCGTCGAGTTCGTGGTGACATCGGTGACGTCGAACAATCTCGACGACATGGTGAAGCTGCCGGAGGGGGTCGCGAACGGACCTGCGGCAGCGGCTATCTCGGGAGCCAATCACCACGCCCGGTGGGTTGAGGCGGACTCGCACGGGTACTCGGTCATGACGGTCACCCCGGCTGCCGCCCAGATGGACTGGTACTTCGTGAAGGATCGAACCGATCGTCGTACGGCCCAGTTCTTCGCGCAGTCGTGGAAGGTGAGGTCGGGAACTCGGCGCCTGACGAGATCTAGTCGTCCCGCCTGATCGTTCCCGGTCTTCAGGTCGGCTATCGGTGATATTCTGGTGATATCACTTCGATGGTCGAAGCGAGACGTCAGGAGGCTCTGATGACATTCCGGAACGCATGGCGGACCAACGGGTTCGCGGCACTGCTCATCGGTGTGGTGATCCTCCTGGTGTGCGCGGCGGCGGGTATCGGAGCAGCAGCGCTCATGTCCGATGGCGGTTCAGGTGCGCTGGCCATCGTGATCGTGGTCGCCATCCTCCTCGGCTTGGCGACTCTGCTCGGGTTGACGGGCCTGACGATCATCGGACCGAACGAGGCCAAGGTGGTGCAGTTCTTCGGCCGGTACGTCGGATCGGTCAGCGAGCCGGGGTTCTTCGCGGTGCTGCCACTCTCGGAAAAGCGGCCGATCTCGCTGCGGGTGCGGAACTTCGAGACTCAGATGCTCAAGGTGAACGACGCCGACGGCAATCCCGTCGAGATCGCCGCAGTCGTGGCGTACCGGGTCGTGGACAGCTTCAAGGCGGCGTTCGCGGTCGACGACTACGAGCAGTACGTCGCGACGCAGTCCGAGGCTGCCGTGCGGCACCTCGCGACGACCCATCCGTACGACGCTCACGAGGCGGACCGCACCAGCCTGCGCGATGGTGCGACGGTCGCCGAGGAACTCACCACCGAACTGCGCGAGCGGACCGAGACCGCGGGCATCGAGATCATCGAAGCCCGCATCACTCATCTCGCATATGCGCCGGAGATCGCCCAGGCGATGCTCGTCCGGCAGCAGGCGTCGCAGGTGGTCGCCGCACGTCAGCAGATCGTCGAAGGTGCCGTCGGCATGGTGGGCTTGGCGCTCGACCGGTTGTCGGCGCAGGGTGTCGTCGAACTGGACGAGGAGCGCCGGGCGACGATGGTGTCGAACCTCCTCGTGGTGCTGTGCGCCGATCGGGGACCGCAGCCCGTGGTCAACACCGGGTCGCTGTACAACTGACGCGGGAACAGAGCGATGAGTGATCGAACGGACGTCGAGCGCCCGTCGAAGCGGGAGCCCAAGAAGGTTCTGCTGCGGCTGGACCCCGACGTGCATGCCGCGATCGCGCAGTGGGCGTCAGACGACCTGCGCAGTGTGAACGCGCAATTGGAGTACGCGCTGCGGATGGCGCTGAAGCAGACGGGGCGTGCGCCGAGACCACGTCGCTGATCGCGTTCACCGAACCGGACGAGCGCAACTCGCAGGTGCGGCGACCAGTGAGCACCACACCGCGGGCCGCGTGGGTCCCCGTGACGGGCCGACTCCGTTGCGGGCGGTGATCCGCCGGTACACGGGGACCGCGTCGGTCGGGCGTCGGACCAATGCCGGATCGGTCTTCACGTCCACCGTGTACAGGCCGAACCTCGCGTCGTAGTTGCCCCATTCGTAATTGTCGGTGAGCGACCAGTAGTTGAAGCCGATCACGTCGTATCCGTCGTCGCGGGCGCGCTGCGTCCAGTAGACGAGGTCGTGCAGGTGGTCCGAACGCCGGTACCCGTCGGATCGCGGCCTGCCGTTCTCGGTGACCATTCCGGACTCGACGACGTACAGCGGTGTATCCGGGTACCGTTCGCCCAGATCACGAAGGGCGTAGTAGATTCCGTCGGCGGCCATCGACGCGTCCCACATCCGGTCGATCGCGGCCGACGCGACACTCAGGTCCGTCGGCGTCAGTGAGTAGTAGTAGTCCACGCCGACGTAGTCGATCTTGTCGGCGATGCGGTCGAGGATCGCACGGTCGACGAGCGGCTCCACGGTGGGCAGGTAGGCGACGTTCGACGACACCATGGCAGCCGGATCGCGACGGTGGATGTGGTCGTAGATGCTCCGGTGAACCGCAACCAGTCGGTCGGTCATCAGCGGGACTTCGTCGATCGATATCCCGCCGTACTGCACCTCTCTCGCGAGGTAGGTGACGGGCTCGTTGATGGTGATCCAGAGTGGGTGGTACTTCACGAAGCGATCGACGATCATCCGGTTGTGGCGGAGCCAGGCCCGTGGAGTGCCGGCCCAGCCCCAGCCGCCGTGGTCGGCGATCCAGGCCGGATAGACCCAGTGATCGAGAGTGATCATCGGGCGCATACCCGCGTCGACGATGGTCCGGATCAGGTCGTCGTAGTAGGCGAGTTCGCGCTGGTCGATGCGGCCCGGGCGAGGCTCCACGCGTGCCCATTCGATGCCGACCCGGTACACCTCGACGCCGAGGGCCTTCGCGAGTGCGACGTCCTCCCGGTAGCGGTGACGGAAGTCGACGGACGTGCCGACTGCGTCATCGGTCTTACCTGCGCGGATGTATCGGGTCCAATTACTCGGAGGCGAATGGCCTTCTGCTTGGAAGCCGGACGACGACACACCCCAGAGGAATCCCTTCGGCATCGGCGTCACACGTGGCGCGGCATCTGCGGTACCGGCCGCGATGAGCGGCGTGAGCATCGCTACGGCGGCCAGTATCGCCAGGATCGGACGCAGGATCGGGCTCCGTGGCGGGCATGCTCCCACGATCGGATTCTCCTATCGATGGTTGAGCGAGAATAGCGAGGCGAACCTGTTCTCCGTTTCCTGTCGCCGCTGGTCACCACTCGGTGACGCCGTCAGCTCGGCGGCGGCGGAGGCTTCGGTGCGCCCTTGGGCGGCGGGATCTTCGCGTAGGCACGGGCACCTCCGGACTCCGAGGGCGGAGTCGGTGCGGCCGCCGCTGCCGTCCCGGCGGGTTCCCGGTCAGGCGACGGGTCCCAACCGGTATCGACCAGGCGTTTCTGCACCACGACGGCCAGGGCGAGAAGGGTCGCGCCGATCGCCAGCATCACCAGCACACCGGGGACCCCACCGATCTTGCCCGCGTTACCGAGGAGGATCCCGTACCAGCCGAAGTCGGCGTCTCCGAAGGTGGTGTTCTCTTCGCCGAAGCTGCCGAGCACTCCGAGCAGGAGCGCGGGGAGGAACGTGATGAGCAGACCGTTCGCGAACGCGCCGAGCATCGCGCCCCGTCTTCCGCCTGTGGCGTTTCCGTACACACCTGCTGCACCGCCGGTGAAGAAGTGCGGGACCAAGCCGGGGAGGACCAGGGCCCAGCCGAAGGCCGGTCCGAGCCACGTCGTCAGGACGGCGAGGCCCGCCAGTCCTGCGACGAAGCTCGAGATGAAGCCGATGAGCACGGCGTTCTGCGCATACGGGAACACGATGGGCGCGTCCAGCGCAGGCACCGCGCCCGGGACCACGCGTTCGGCGATACCCGCGAACGCGGGCACGAGTTCGCCGAGGATGGTGCGCACACCGAACAGGATGACGGCGACGGCGACACCGAAACTCAGGCCCTGCGTCACGCCGGTCATCAAGAAGTTGCCCATTCCGGTGGAGGCGCCCGAACCGTCCTCCGCCGCGTACGCGAGGTAGGCCTCGGAGCTGCCGACGCGGCCCACGTAGACGAGGGACACCACGAAGTACATGAGCACCATCGACAACGCGGTCGCCACCATCGAGTCACGGAGGAAACGCAGTGACTCCGGGAGCTTGAGATCTTCGGCCGAACGGCTCCGTTTTCCGCCGGCGAAGCGGCCGACGATGCCCGACACCACGTAGCCGAGGGTGCCGAAGTGCCCGATGGCGATCGAGTTGTCGCCGGTGATCCTCTTGGTCCACGGCTGCGAGATGGCGGGCAGCGCCACCATCACCACGCCCAGGAGCACGCCGCCCGCAGTCACGACAGTCACCGCGTTGAGCCCACTCGTCGCGAGCACGATCGTCAGCAGCGTCGCCATGAACAACGTGTGGTGGCCGGTGAGGAACACGTACCGCAGCGGCGTGAAGCGCGCGAGAACGAGACTCACCACGAAACCGAGGATCATCAGCCAGGCGACCTGTGCGCCGTACTCGTTCTGGGCGATGCCGACGATCGCCTCATTGGTGGGGACCACGCCGTGCGCGCCGGTCGCGCCCTGCAGCATCACGCCGAGCGGTTCGAGCGAGGACACGACCAATGTCGATCCCGCGCCGATCAGCAGGAACCCGAGAGTGGCCTTGAGTGCACCGCCGATGACCTCGCCGATGGACTTGCGGAGTGCGAACAGTCCGACGGCCGTGATGATCCCGATGAGATACGCGGGGACGGAGAGGATCTCATTGACGATGAATTCGGCGGCGGTGACCAACCAGTCCATGATCGCTCGTTTCAGACGTCGTAGTTGTCGCGGAGGGCCGCATCGATCTCATCGGTGCTGGTGAAGTTATTGATGACCGTGACAGGGACTCCGACATCGCCGAGCGTGCGGGCGATCTCACCGGAGGTGAGGATCAGGTCCGATTCCTTGGCCTTGCCCTTCGCCGAGATGGTGTCGGTTGCCTCCACCGAGATGAACGGCGCCCAACCCCAGCGGTTCAGAACCTGCTCGAGCGTGTTCTTCAAGAACAGGCTGGTGCCCAGTCCGTTGCCGCATACGGTGAGGATCTTGTTGGTGGTGTTCCGCTGCGCGTCCTCGGATTCGGGCGCCTTCGCACCGCCCAGGATCTCGAGGACCACCTCCGGCGTCGGGGCGCCCTCCAGCGCATCACGTCGAGTCCGATCGCCGATCACCTTCGCCAGGTCGGCCATCGCCGCCGTATGGGCGGCGGTGTCCGTGGCGGCGAGGGCGACGATCAGATCGACCGGATCGTTCGACCGGTGACCGAACGCGACCGGACGGGCGAGCCGGACCCAGGACATTCCGGTGCGGTGCACTGCGGGCGACGGTCGCGCATGAGCGAAGGCGAAGCCGGGCGCGATGACGATGTACGGCCCCTTCTCGACCACGCTCTCGATCATCTCAGCGGTGTACGTGTCGGTCGCGATGCCGGTGGACGTCAGCAGCGATCCGGCGACGGTCAGCGCTTCCTGCCAGTCGTCCACCTCGACATCGAGCGCTATCGCGTCCCGGCGCAGCAATTCGGTCAGAGCAGTCACAATCTGGACCGTAGCCCGTCAGGCGAGACGGCCGAGGGCGAAATCGGGTTCCGATCGATCGGGCTTGACCTTCGCACGTTGTCAACGTCTTAGGTGGATCGTGAAAGGAGTGATCACGATGATCCCGAACAGCGAGAAGTCCACCAGGATGGCGGCGGCGTTGCGGGCAGCCGATTCGTCGACGCGTCTGCAGGCAGCGCTCGCTGTGGGAACCGACCCGGACGCGAGAGTGCTCGACCTGCTGATCGAGCGGTGCCGTGTGGAATCGGACTTCTTCGTGCGCGACATGCTCACGTGGGCGCTCACACGATTTCCTGTGGAGGCCACGGTTCCGATGCTTGTGGCGGAACTCGACTCGTCCGTACCGCAGGCTCGCAGCCAGGCATTGCACACGTTGTCGAAGGTCGGCGAGCCCGCCGAATCAGCCTCCGGTGGAGCGCTGGGGGTCTGGCAGGCGATCACGGGAGACCTTCTCACTGATGCCGATGACGAGGTGGCGCGCAGTGCGTGGCGGGCCGCCGTGATCGTCGTTCCCGCCGGTGCGGAGGAGGCTCTGGCTGCCATACTGGCGACACAGTTCGGTCGGGGCGACGCCGCGATGCACCGGAGTCTGAGCCGCGCCTTCGTCGAACTGGGCGAGGCGGTGATGCCGGTGCTCCGAGGCTTCCAGAGCGATGCGGACGCGGTGGTGCGCGGGCACGCGGCGGCGACCGAACGGCTGATGGACGACCCCGACTCGGCGTTCGCGTTCGACGTCGACGAGGCCCGCCGGATCGACGCGATCGGCTCAGGGCAGGACAGGTGAGGACGGCATGCGAATCGGCGAGGTGGCGCGGCGCTCGGGAGTGAGCGCCCGCATGCTGCGGCACTACGAGTCGCTCGGGATCGCCGGCCCGAGCGGCCGGACGTCGGCCGGGTACCGCGAGTACGCGCCGGCGGACATCGTCCGCATCTTTCAGGTGGAGGCCCTGCGTGCGTTGGGACTGTCTCTGCGTGAGGTAGGGCGGGCGCTAGACGATCCGGAGTTCCGGCCGGCAGATCTCGTCGGACAGCTTGCCGAGAGGTCGGAGCAGCGGATCGCTCGCGAACGGGAGCTTCTGAGCCGACTCGATCAGGTCATCGACGTCGGGCCGCAGGACTGGGAACAGGTACTCGGAGTGCTCGCCCTCCTGGCCGGACTGGGGTCCGATGACGAGAACCGTCGACAGCGCACTGCGCTGACGTCCGAAGCGCTGCCGGAAGCAGCCACGGTCAAGGCCGTTCTCACCGAGGGTGATCCCAATGTGGCCGGTGCCCTGCGATGGGCGTTGGCCCGTGGGGGCGGCGAGGCAGCGGCGCTGTTCGCGAGTCTGATCGACGACGAGGACCTCACGGTCCGGCGACGGTCGGTGTTGGCCGTCGCCGAACTGCCGGGCTCGGATGCCGTGGAGGTGCTCGTTGGAGCGCTCGCCGACCGTGACCCGGTCGTCCGCGGTCGCGCGGCTCTCGCGGTCGCCCGGCACGGCGACGATCGAGCAGTCGGCACCCTCGTGCAGATGGTGGTCGACGGCGTGCGCGACGTAGACGCGGCGGATGCGCTCACCGAGTTCGCGCGTCGCCTTCCCGGGGAGGGGATCGCGGAGCGACTGGTCCGTGAACTGGGCGCCGCGAGTGCGGAGGGCAGACGTCGCATAGCGCAGGCGCTCGGTGAGATTCCGGGGTCGGTCGCGGGCGCGGCCCTTGATCGACTGACCGAGGACGACGATGACGCGACGGCGGTCACCGCCGAGTACTTGACGTCGGTGCGGCCGGACTGACCCTTCCACCGGTGTTCCGCGTTCGGGGCTAGTGCTTCCGCGTTCCCGGAAGCACGCCCGCGTCGATCACGGATTTGACGTACGGGCGGATTCGGCTGAGCAGGTTATCGACCTCGGGCACCGACCACGCCTGTTCGGTCAGCGCGTCGGTCGTCGCCTCGATGTCGTCGTAGACAGCCGCGCCGTCGGCGGTCAGCTGATGGCCGTCCGAGATCCGCTCGGCCAGACCGCGGTCGACGAGACGGTCGACCGATGCATCCCAGTCGGCGTCGGACCAGCCGCGGGTCAGCTTCACCATCTCGCGGCCCAGGACCCGGCGGTGCACGTTCGGATCGGGGAGTGTCGCCTCGTGGAAGGTGACGGCGTCCAGCGCTTCGAGACCGTGGAGGACGAGGGTCGCGATGTGGTTGTCGCCCCGCCATTCGCGCAGAACTGCGACGTTGGTCCAGAGACGGAGCAGATGGTTGTCTTCCGGTGCCCGGGTTGCGGCCCATGCGGCGGCGAGGGGTCGTCCGCCGAACGGCAGGCCCTCGGCGAGATGACCGAACGCGTCTGCGAGTTCGGGGATCTCGGGGTCATCGGCTCGCTCGCCGAGGATGGCGCGAAGCTGCTCATCGAGCATCTCGAAGCGTCGATCGGCGATCGACCCGAGGCCGGCGGCCCGCGCGCGCTCCCATCCTGCGGTCACGAGGTCGGGTGCGAAGTTGTAGAACGACGAGATCACCACCGGTGCACTGCAATCGCCGAGCGGCGCACCGCGAGCACCGAGGTAGAACGCATGCGGGTCGACACCGGTGTCGGCGTGGGCGTCGCCGAGGCCGGGGTTGAAGTAGGCGAGCACATGAAAGGGCTCGAGGGCTTCGTAGGCTTTGCGGGCTGCGCTCATGCGTCAACGATCACCGGGGGAGTCCGGGGTGTCAATCCCCGGGCACGGCGGTGCCGCGGTCGGACTTGCTCGTCTGCGACGACAGCGGGCGCGGTGCCGACCCGTCGTGGAGTCGGCCCCGCGCCCGAAGTGGCACTTGCAGACCAGTGCCTACGGCACGTCCGTCATGTGCCGGTGTCGCTGACGGCTGCGATCACGGACGCTTCTGCTGTCGGCCGGAATCGTCGAGGTCGGTGTCGATGCGCTCCTTGCGGACATCGTCCGACACGGTCTTGTTCTCGGTGACCGCTTCGGTGCCCATGCGGACGCGCTCCACCGGTACCTGCTCCTTGTTGACCACGAGACGCTCCTCGTGCAGCGGGACCTCGATCGCCTCGTCGCCGATGGTCGACTTGTCGTCCAGTTTGGCAGCTTCGTCGGCGGAGATCGGAGTCCGCTCCACGACCACCTCTTCGCGCGTGACGGGAACCTCGACCTGCTGCTTCTCAGTGACGACGTACTTGCGCAGTCGTGCCTTCCCGGCCACTTCCTGCTGCTTGTCGACGTTGAGCTGCTCTTCGTGGCGGATCACGGTGTCGTCGTTATCCGCGGCCTGTGCGGGAGCGTTACGGCCGGCGGTGGCGTCATTTGTCGAGCGGGCATCGGTCGGAGCATGCGTGCCGGCGGCTCCGGCGGGAGCTCCCGTCGTCGGTGAGCCGGTGGCAGCAGCGGTGCCGGCAGCAGCGGTACCTGCTGCGGCAGTACCGGCGGCCGCGGTGCCGGCGGCAGCCTGGCCCGAGGTTTCACGCTGCGGAGTCTGACCGTTGTCGGCGTGCCGTCCCGACTGTCCGGGCGAATCGGCGCCGTTCGGGCGAATGCCGTAGTGCGCGAACAGTTCCTGTTCCTGGGAAGCGCTGATGCCGTCGTCGGTGTCGAGGTGCGGGGCATCCTTCACCGCGGCCTTGGTCGGCGCGACGACGAGGTCGTCACCGGAGACCGAGGCGCCGGCGAGGGGAACCATGGAACTGTTCAAGCCGAACAGCCCGGTGTTCACTGCCGCCCACTTCGGCGAGCCGCTCTGGTTGTCGAGGTAGATCTGATCGACCTTGCCGATCTTGTCGCCGCTCTGATCGAGAGCCTTCGCACCGATCAGGTTTTCGAGGTTGTTCTGGGTGATGCTCATAATTGATCTCCCTTCATCATGTCCTCGGGGTCCCCCCTGCGAGGATTAGCGCCCGATTCTCGCGATCTCTGCGCGACGCTTCGGTGCGCCTGCATCCACCCGAACATATTCGGTAGTCCTCTGCACCTGATGGCACCGCACAGACGCATGGATATCAGGCAAAATGCGGGTGAATATGCAGCGTATACGGCTAGTGAGGGTTTGTGGATCGACGGTACGTGTGTAAATCAACACCGGATGATTATCGCACTCTCAGGCTTCTCCGAAATGTGTCAAAGTATGTGCGTCGAATCAGACGGTGGCGTTATGTGCTTTTGTCGGATTCGCCGTTAGGTATATCTATTCGGTGTCCGGAATACGTGTGCCATTGAGGGTTTATCGAAGTATTCAGGCGAGGTGAATTCGCCCGTGTTCGCGCCGGAGCGAAAGGGTCGGCGTCGACGTGGGCCGCGGCCGGATCGGGTGCGGGCCGGACCGCCTCGGTAAGGCCGATGCGCTGCAGAAAGTGGAATCGGATAGTGTCCACCGTGAATGGGTCGATCAGCGACCGAACGTCGGCAATGTCGGATAAGGCACCCAGCGGTCCACGTTGGCGCCCGCCGGAAGTTCAATCCCCTGCACTCGAGGAGGTTTCGTTAATGGTGAGGCGTGCATCAGGTGCCCTGAAACTGCGAAGAGCCGTCCCTCGCGCAGCTGGTGCGGCACTGCTTCTGACGGCTCTCTCCGCTCCTGCGGCGTTCGCCGCACCTGACAGCGAGCCGGGGGGCGGCCTCCGCGAGGTGCTGTTCGTCGGGAACAACTGGGAAGGAACGGCCGACGTCATCGAGGCCGCCGGTTCCTACCGCAAGGTGGGGCGCATCAACGCCGTTCCAGACAAGGAAAAGCGCTTAGCGGAAATCCGTTCGAACCCGGCCAAGCTCGGATACTTCCTAGGAATCCGGGAGACCGTCGGCGAAGGGCACGATCAGTACGTCGACGATCTGTACTCGACCGCCGACGGCGGATCAATAGTCCTATCTCGCCCCAGTTTTGCGGATGTGGTGTCGATCGACACGTCGTCCGGCAAAGTTAACTGGCGCTTCCCGGTTGCGGGTTTCCGGGCCGACCACATGGCGATGTCTCCCGACGGGAAGACGGTCGCGGTCTCGGCGTCGACGAGCAATACGGTGCACGTGATCGATGTGGCGAGCGGCACCGAGAAGGGGCGTTTCGCGACGGGTGACAAGCCGCACGAGAACCTGTACAGCCAGGACGGCAAGTACATCTGGAACATGGCCATCGGTGATGTGAACACGCCGCTCGATGCGCCGTCCCTGGATTTCACGAAGGGCGACCGGTACATCACTGTTGTCGACACCGCGACTTTCGAACGGGTGCGGAAGATCGACATGCGGAAGCGGCTCGACGCGTTCGGCCGCAAGGACCTGTCCGATTCGGTCCGACCCGTCGCGTTCACACCCGACGAGGACAAGCTGTACTTCCAGGTGTCGTTCTTCAACGGGTTCGTCGAGTACGACATTCCGAGCGACAAGATCACGCGGATCAAGGAACTCCCCAAGAACCCCGAAACCGACCCGGCACGTATCTCCTGGGTCAACGACTCGCGTCACCACGGCCTATCTATGAGTCCGGACGGCGACAAGCTCTGCGTTGCGGGGACTATGGACGACTACGCCACCATCGTTGACCGCAGAACCCTGAGACAAGGGCCGCTCGTCCCGGTCAGCAAGCCGTACTGGGCCACCGTCAACGGCGATGGCACTGCGTGCATCGTGTCCGAGAGCGGGTCGGATTCTGTCTCGGCCATCGACTTCTCGACAGGGAGGAAGGTCGCCGACATCTCCGTCGGTGACCATCCCCAGCGGGTACGGCTCGGTGTGGTCCCAGCGGACTGGAACGGCACTGCGGACTAGAACGACACTGCGGACTGAGTGGCTCGGGTGCTCCAGATACGATGAAAGGCCAGGTTGAAATACTCTGACCTGGCCTTTCAATGGAGCCGATGACGGGAATCGAACCCGCACTCTCAGCTTGGGAAGCTGATGTTCTACCACTAAACTACATCGGCGCAGCACCACGACCGGGTGCGGGAACCACTCTAACAAAGCAGGATCCGGCTGCTCACAGCGGCAAAGGTCACACCGCATCGCCTCCGGTGCCATCGGTTACAAAATTCCAGAATTCCGGTAGCTGACCTGCAGTCGGTTAACCTCAGTATGTGCTGTTATCAGATCGCGACATCCGCGCGGACATCGAGGGCGGCCGACTCGGCATCGACCCGTTCGACTCTGCGCTGGTTCAACCATCGAGCGTCGACGTCCGGCTCGACGGACTGTTCCGCGTGTTCAACAACACCAAGTACACGCATATCGATCCTGCTCAGCGGCAGGACGAGCTGACCACACTGGTCGAGCCGGCGGCGGGGGAGCCGTTCGTCTTGCATCCGGGTGAGTTCGTGCTCGGGTCGACCCTCGAGGTGTGCTCACTGCCCGACGACCTGGCGGGACGGCTCGAAGGCAAGTCGTCACTGGGCAGGCTGGGGCTCCTCACACACTCGACCGCCGGGTTCATCGATCCGGGGTTCTCCGGTCACATCACCCTGGAACTGTCGAACGTGGCGAATCTGCCGATCACGCTGTGGCCGGGAATGAAGATCGGGCAGCTCTGCCTCTTCCGGCTGTCCAGCCCTGCCGAGAACCCGTACGGAAGCGCCACCACGGGCTCCAAGTATCAGGGCCAACGCGGACCGACGCCTTCCAAGGCCTACCTGAACTTCACGAGCTGACGGCATGAGCGCACAGGGGGGACTTGGATGGCTCGGCGGATTCGCGATTCCGTCGGCGCCATCGGGCGCGGTGCTCGCACTCGGATTCGGTGATGATGGAATCTGGCTGGCCCGGATCACGGGTAGGCCGGTGGGCGGGGAGGCCCGTGTCATCAACGCGATCGTCGAACCTCGCATCGTGCCGCGCGTGCTCGACATGCGGGTCGCCGGCGAACTGTACGAGAGCGGCAGGATTGACGAAGCATCAGATCCGGCGGTGTTCGAAGAGCTGACCGAACTGGTCAGGCGCGCACGTACCGGAATGGGCAACCGCGACAGCATCCTCGTCATGGGCACGCACGCGCTCCGGTTCGTGTCGGTGAAACGCGAGGAGATCATCGAGGGCACCGTGCCCGAGGTGAATCGTCTGCACGGGATGATCGTCGAACTCGCCGGAACCCAACCGGTCGACGCGATCCTGCTCGGGCCGGGAATCGCCGAATGGCCGGGACTCTGGGAGTCGCTGACCGAGCGCGGGTTCAGCGCACTGTTGCCCGGCGACCCATTTCCGGCCACATTCGCCGGCGACGACGGTCCTACCAACCTGCTCGATCGAGTTGAGAAGCAGCCCGTGTCACTGGCCTGGGGCGACTCGAACCGCGACCTGTCTCCCCTGTCGTTCACCGCGTCAGGGATCGACCCCGCCGACTACGACCTCGACCGCGACGGCAACGTGCGTTTCGGTGGTCCGGCATTGGATGGCCGGCCATCAGTCGCCGCCGACGACGACTCTCCCGAGAAGGTCGCGGCCGACCGGAAACGCCGACGCCGCACTGCTGTCGCGGCGTTCGCGGTGATCCTTGGGCTCGGTGGAGTAGGGGCCGCCGTCGCGGCAACCGTCCACGAACGTCCGCGCCCGTCGGTGAACCCGCTGGAGGGCATAGCAGAGACAGCGAGTGAGACGACGACCGAAGACGAAGGACCCGCCCGAATACCGACATCCGTCGACCGTCGCGAGGTGAAGGCGGCACGCGCGAAGATGATCGAGTACTCGACGCCACCGCCGCCGCCGAAGACGACGCAACGGACGACTGATTCCGAGTCCGACCGCGAGAGCCGGCAGACACGGGGCGAGAACAATGACGACGACAACGGAAACGGGAACGGAAACCGGAACGGAAACGGTGGCCGGCAAGGAGCCGAACCGGGGCCCGAACCGCGTCCGACTCAGCGTAAGAAGCAGACGATCCCGAACCCGATCCCCGGGCTACCGCCGATCGTGATCGGTTAACTGATCCGACGGACGCCCGGAGCGCCGGTCAATCGGCGTTTCGGTGCTTTCGCTCCCGGGCGATGGAGAGGTAGTCGTCGAGCTGTCGCGCAAGCTCCCGGTCCAGAGCGCGGTACAGCGAGTTGTGTGCGGCGACCCGGCCGGTTCGACGCAGTTCGCCGACGAACTGCGTCGCCCATACCGACTCGTCGTCGCTCTCCGGGATCCAGCCGTCGAAACGGCCCTCGGTGATGGCCCGCCGACCGGCTGAGATCAGCGTGTGCGCCGCGCGGTCCATGTCGGCGTCGAGTTCCTGCTGCATGCTCACCAGATACTCGAGCGGTGCGCCGATCCCCAGCAACCGCTGGTAGGCGTCCATGCTCTCGGTGTCGGTGATCAGGTACTCCTGTGGCGGCTCGGCATCGTCTGCAGGCTCGATGAGACCCGCTTCCTCGAGCTTCGCCAGCAGTTCGGTGTCGGCGGTGCCGAGAATCTCGTGGAGTTCGGCGGCGGTCACCGTTCGCGATGGTGTCCGCGACCATCGTGCCGACATGATCTCGCGCAGGCCGAGTACCTCGGCGAGATCGTCTCCCCGCTCCAGTCTGTCGAAGAAGTCGGCGATGTGCGTCATGGTGAAACCGCGGGTCAACAGGTCGTTGATGATCCTCAACCGACGAAGATGCTCATCGGTGTAGATCGCGATGCGGCCGCGCCGTACCGGTCGCGCGATCAGGCCGCGGTCCTGGTAGCCGCGGACGTTCCGTGTCGTCGTTCCTGCGGCGGCGGCGAGATCGTCGATTCGGTACTCGGTCATCCGGCCATTCTTCCAAACTGAGCTGGTGGAATGGCCCGGACGCTAGACGTCGACCGTCAAACCGTCCGATCGGCACCGGGAGACGCACGGCAGGAAGTAGCCGGCATCGCGCTCGGGTTCGGTGAGGCTGCCGTCTCGATGGTCCACCGAACCGGCGGACACGTGAAGCCGGCACGTGCCGCAGAATCCCTGCTGGCACGAGTACGGCGTCTCCGGCCGGACGCGGCGCAGGGCGGTCAGCGCGGACTCGTCGGCCGCCACGGTCACCGATTCTCCCGTCGAGGCGAGGGAGATGGTGAACTCCGTACCGTCCACGATCGGCGGCGGTGAGAACCGCTCGTAATGCAGTTCGATGTCGCGTCGATCGACCAAGTGCGTTCGGAGCGACTCCAGCATCGGGGTGGGACCGCAGCAGTACAGTGTGAGCCCGGCGTCCTGTTCCGGTACTGGACCGGTGAGATCCTCCGCAGTGGGCAGGCCGTGTTCGTCGTCGGTACGGATCTCCACCTTGTCGCCGAAGCGAGCCAGTTCCTCCCGGAATGGGATCGAGTCCAGGCTTCGACCCGTGTAGATCATCGACCAGTCGAGACCCATTCGATCGGCGATCGCCACCATCGGCAGAATCGGGGTGATGCCGATGCCCGCGGCGACGAACCGCAGACGCTGCGCCCTCGATCCGTATCCCGGAAGTGCGAGCGGAAAAGCGTTGCGTGGACCCTTGATTCGGATCTGATCACCGACGCGAAGCGTGTCGTGGACCTCGACCGAACCGCCGCCGCCGTTCGGTATGCGGCGGACTGCGATCCGGTACGTGGTGCGGTCACCCGGGTCCCCGCACAGCGAGTACTCGCGCATGCGCCCCGATGGCAGGAGGAGGTCGAGGTGGGCACCGGCGTTCCACTGCGGTAAGACGGAACCGTCCGGTGCGGCGAACGTCAATGCGATCACGTTCTCGTCGCGTGCGACGACTTCGCGCCGCACCACGTCGAGCACCTGGATTCCGTTATCGACGCGCGTCTCCCGCAGTGGCGCGAGCGAACCCCACAAGGGGAACCAGATGTTGCCGATGCCGGTCAGCGCCCGCATCAACGGGTCGCGTTTCCATCGCCCCATCAGGTGGGGAGGTTCGCTGTCCAGCACCGTTTCGTGTGGATGTCTGACGTGGTTCATCGATTCACCCCGCGCGACGCGCACCCGGCGACGATGCGAGATAGGCGACTGCTTGCGCGGTGTCGCCGATCTGTGACGGATGGAATCCGGGCCGGAAGTACGTCCCGGTCGACAGGACGAGTGACCAGATCTTGGGGAACATCCCGCGACGTGACTCGCGGAAGTAGTCGCGAACGTACATTCGGTGCTTTCGCGCCGTCCCCATCTCGGCGAAGAAGGGGTCCTGGCTGTTGATGAAGCGAAAGCCCCTGGCCCACAGGATCAGCAGGAACGGCAGCGCCAGCGCCATGGCGCGCCCCCGGCGCAGCTTGCTGTCCCCGAAGTAGGCGGCCACGTCGTGCGCGACCGCGCGGTGCTCCACCTCTTCGGCACCGTGCCAGACGTACAGGTCGGCCATCGCCGGGTCGGCGCCGTCGTCGAACCACGTGCAGTTGAGGGCGAAATCGCCGAGCAGTGCCGTGTAGTGCTCGATGGCGGCGATCAGCCAGAGGCGCTCGATCAGGTGCTTCTGCTGCTGTTCCGGCGTCTGGCCGCCCCGCGGGCCCAAGACGCGGCGGAACACCCACTCCATCTGCTTCTGGTAGCCGGCCGAATCCACGCAGTGGCGACTGAGCCAGTTCTCGACGGCCTTGTCGTGGGCTTCGGCATGCATCGCCTCCTGCCCGACGAAGCCGCGCATGTCGGCGGCGAGTGCCTCGTCCTTGACCATCGGCAGTGCTTCGTTGAACGTCTCGACGAACCACCGCTCGCCTTCGGGCAGAAGGAGATTCAGTACGGTGATCATGTTCGACGACACCGGATGTCCGGGAATCCAATGCAGCGGAGTCTCAGACAGGTCGAAGTTGACGTTGCGAGCGTGCAACTCGACGTGCCCGGGATCGGTGTCCTGGTCAGTATGGGAAACGTGTACCGCAGTCATCGTCGCTCTCCTATCCGGTCAGCTTCTGACGGGCCCCGATGCGGGATGCCCAGGGGATGAATCGGTATATGCGGTAACCGATCTTGGCTTCCGGGGTCACCGGTACCACGGCGCGGTTGGACATGATCGCGGCGACGATGTCCTTCGCGACCCGGTCCGGCGTGAAGTTCCGTCGCTCGTACATGCCGGTGACCTTGGCGCGGATCGCGTCCTGGTCCGCGATGCCCGCGTACTCCGTGGCCGTCGTGATGTTGGTGTGCACGATCCCTGGACAGATCGCGCTGACTCCGATCCGGTGCTCAGCGAGCTCGGCGCGGAGTGACTCCGAGAACATCAGCACGCCTGCCTTGGTGGCCGAGTACAGGCCCAGTTCGCGTGACGGGGTGAAGGCGGCCGCCGATGCCAGGTTGATGATCTGACCGCCCGTCCCTCGCTCCACCATCTGCCGGGCGAATGCGCGACTGCCGGAGATGACACCTCGGAGGTTGATGTCGATGAGCCGGTCGATCTGCTCCTCGCTGGCTTCGAGCGCCGAACCACCGAGGCCGATGCCGGCGTTGTTGATGACGATGTCGGGCACGCCGTGCTTGGCACGGACGGTGTGAGCGAAATCGTTGACGGCAGGGGTCTTCGATACGTCCAGGCTGTACACGTTGGTGAGCACGCCCATCGACTTGCAGTCCGCCGCAGTCTCTTCCGCCGCGGAGACGTCGATGTCGGCGAGTACCACCTCGCACCCCAGGGCGGCCAGGGAGTACGCCGTCTCGCGGCCGATCCCGCTTCCCGCACCGGTGATGACGGCGAGCTTTCCGGTGAGAGGCAGCGGTGCTCCGAACTGTCGTGCACGGTCGATGGTGTTCGGCTCGCTCGACGATCCGTTCTCGATGCAGTCGATGAACTCACTCGCGGTCGCGGCGAGGTAATCGGGCTTCGTGTACGGCAGCCAGTGGCCGGTCGGGCTGCTCTTGCGCCACAGCTTCGCGGCATGCGTGTACGTGCGATCGTAGATCGCCGGCCGCAACGCGATATCCCGGTCGTTGACCACTTCGAGGACCGGGACGCGGGTCTGCCGGGGATCCGGGCTGACGAGCTTGCCGCGGATGTTGGCGCGGTAGAGCTTCAGGCCGTTGATCATGTCCTCGCGCAGGGTCGACGCGAACGCGACGTTTTCGCGCGGTGTGCCTTCGATGGCGTGCAGGAACTCGGTCCACAGCTTCTCCGACCCGAAGGTCCGGAAGAATGCATCGGAGACACCCGGCACCTGGAAGAAGCCGGTGTACGCCGATGAGGCGACCTGTGAGAGTGCACGCGCGATGGTGCCCGGTGTCGGCGATGACAGCTGGGCGCGGGCCCACTCGCCGAGGAAATCCAGGTTGGGGCCGGAGACCGACGTGAAGGAGGTGATGTGCTTCTCGGCGCCGGGGGTCGTCACGGCCTCCCACGCCTGAACCGAACCCCAATCGTGGGCGACGACATGCGCTGAACCGCCGTCGGTGACCGCAGCGATGACCGCGAAGAGATCCTCCGCCAGCACGTCGAGCTTGTAGTCCGCGACGTCCTCCGGGCGGTCTGTCTCACCGAAACCGCGGGTGTCGTAAGCGAACACCCGGTACTTCTCGGCGAGCTGCGGTGCGACGGCGTTCCACAGGTGGTGCGTATCCGGCCATCCGTGGACCAGAACCACTGCGGGACGGTCGGTGGAAGCGGTCTCACCGTATGAGTACGTTGCGATTCGTACTGAGCCCGCAGTGATGTCGCTGCGTTGCCAGTCGGTCATGTCATCTCCGATCGTGCCATTGATCATTGTGACGTTACCACTGGTAACGGTTATCCGCTAGCCATAGTTAGCAGGCGTGTTTTGCCAGTTCACTGGCGATATGACGCGAGGAAGTTGCCGATCCTGTCGATCGCTTCGGTCAGGTCTCGTGAGTACGGCAGCGTGACGATACGGAAGTGATGGTTGTCCGCCATGTTGAAGCCCGAGCCCTGTACGACGAGGATCTTCTCCTCCAGGAGGAGGTCCTGAACGAACTGCTCGTCGTTGTGGATCTCGTGTACTTCCGGATCGAGGCGCGGGAACGCGTACAGCGCGCCCATTGGCTTCACACAACTCACGCCCGGGATCTCGTTGAGCTTGTCCCAGGTGACGTTGCGCTGCTCCAGCAGACGTCCGCCGGGCTGGACGAGTGCATCGATGCTCTGATACCCGCCGAGGGCCACCTGGATCGCGTGCTGGGCCGGCACATTGGCGCACAAACGCGTCGACGCCAGGACGTTCATGCCTTCGATGAAGCCCTTCGCATGATCCTTGGGGCCGGTCATCACCACCCAGCCTGCGCGGTAGCCGCACACGCGGTACGCCTTCGACAGGCCGTTGAACGTGAAGACCAGTAGGTCCGGAGCAAGCGACGCGACGTTCACATGCTCGGCGTCGTCGTACAGGATCTTGTCGTAGATCTCGTCGGCGAGAACCAGCAGTGAGTGCTTGCGGGCCAATTCGGTCAACTGCTCGAGGACCTCACGGGAGTACACCGCACCCGTGGGGTTGTTCGGGTTGATCACGACGATCGCCTTGGTGCGCTCGGTGATCTTCGACTCGATGTCCTCGACGTTCGGGTTCCAGCCGTTGTCCTCGTCGCATTTGTAATGCACCGGAGTGCCACCCGCCAGCGACGTCATAGCCGTCCAGAGAGGGTAATCCGGAGCCGGGATGAGTACCTCGTCGCCGGTGTTCAGCAGCGCCTGCATCGTCATGGTGATCAACTCGGAGACACCGTTGCCCAACAGGACGTCGTTGACGTCGAAGTAGGGGAAGTCCGGCAGCATCTCGTACCGGGTCACCACTGCGCGCCGCGCCGACAGGACGCCCGCCGACTCGGAGTAGCCCTGCGAATACGGGAGAGCGTGGATCATGTCGCGCAGGATCACGTCCGGCGCTTCGAATCCGAAGAGCGCCGGGTTGCCGATGTTCAGCTTGAGGATCCGGTGGCCGTCGGCCTCGAGTCGCGCCGCGTGTTCGTGCACCGGACCGCGGATCTCGTAGCAGACGTCCTGCAACTTGTCCGACTGGTCGAGAAGCTTGAGATTCTGGTTCTGGTGTGACACGTAAGGGCGGCTCATGCGTTCATTCTGTCAGCAGAAGGCAACTGAATAGAATTCGCAAGGCATTCTGGGCGAGTGACTTCACAACACTTCACCGTCGCTTCGTTCAACGTCAACGGGATCCGCGCATCGCGGCGTCGGGGATTCGACGACTGGCTCGACTCCCGCGCGCCGGACGTGGTGGGACTGCAGGAGTTGCGGTGCCCGCAGTCGGAGGTCGGATCGTTTCCCGGTTACGCGGCGTCGGTCGACGTCGGATCGATCCCCGGACGCAACGGCGTGGGGCTGCTGACCCGAGTCGAACCCGAGGCTGCGCGGTCCTGGGTGACTCATCCGCCCACCGCGAGGGGGATCGGCGCGTACGCCACGCACGGCCGCTACCTGGAGGTGGACCTCGCCGACCGGCCGCTCACCGTCGCGTGCCTGTACCTGCCGAAGGGCGGACTGCCGGCACGGCTGCAGAAGGTCGGCTCCGGTGGCATGCGGGCCGAAGACGACGGCGGCGCCAAGTACGAACGGAAGATGGCGTTCCTCGCCGGCTTCGCGCGAGAACTCGACCGTAACCGGTTGGCCGCCAAACGAGCAGGGCGCGAGTTCCTGCTCGTCGGGGACCTGAATGTGGCGCACACCGAGTGCGACGTCACGAACTGGCGGCCGGCACGCAAGATGGAGGGCTTCCTGCCCGAGGAACGCGAGTGGTTCTCCTCGCTCCTCTCGCCGCGGAGGCTGGTGGACGTGGTCCGCGCACAGCACGGGGAGCGGCCGGGCCCGCTGACCTGGTGGAGCTGGGCCGGCCAGTCCTTTTCGAAGGACGTCGGATGGCGTGTGGATCACCAGCTCGCCACGCCTGGACTCGCGCGGCGTGCACGCGAGTGCTGGGTCGACAAGGAGACATCGCCGGACCGCCGTCTGTCCGATCACGCGCCTTTGCTCGTGCGCTACGGCATGGATGGGTAGCCGAACGCGGCGCGCAGATCTTCGAGTTCCGGTGAGCGCGTGATCAGCGGGCTTCGGTGACGGCTCTACTTCGCCGCGGAGATCCGCGTGTCCCGTCGGTCTGACGCCGACGACATATCTGCGGAGAGTGGCCGGAGGTGACAGCGCCGCCCGGAAGTGCCAGTGCCGCCCGGAAGTGCCAGAGCCGCCCGGAAGTGCCAGCGCCGCCCGGACATGACAGAGGCGCCCGGAAGCGGATGCTCCCGGGCGCCTCTGCGATCGACTCGTGCCTGTTCGGCTACTTCTTTCCGGGCCGCTTCTTGCCTGCCGCGAGCCCGAAGCCCTTCGCCTTGGACGCGCCGGTCTCGGCGATGGTCCGTGCGTCCGGACCCGCCGAGGCAGCGGGCGTCTCGGCGGACTCGGCGTCTGCCGAAGCGGTGTCACCCTCGGTCTCCGCCGGTGCCTCCGTCGGTGCCTCCGACTCCGTCGACGCCTCCGGCTCGGTGGCCTGCTGTTCGCTCGATTCGGCGTCGGCCGACCCGGTATCAGTCGCCTCGGTGGCCGGGTCCGCGGGAGCGTCGTCCTCAGGCGTGGCTGCAGCACCCGCAGCCCCCGCTGAGGTTCCGGCTGCCGCCGCGGGCTTGGCCGCTCCGCCGGGCTTCTTGGCGCCGGGCTTCTTGAGTCCGCCTGCCATGCCGAAGCCCTTGGCCTTGCCCTGCGTCCCCTCGGTCACTGCTGCGTCTTCGGACTGCGGCTCGGCAGTCGTCTCAGACTCGGCAGGTGCCGCGGACTCGGCGGTTGCTTCGGCCTTCGCGGGCTCTGCTGCTCCGGACTCGTCTTCGTCGGACGTCGACGCCGCGCCCGCGGCAGTTGCGGTTCCTGCTGCTGCGGTGCCGGCGGCCGGCTTGGCTCCACCTGGCTTCTTGGCGCCGGGCTTCTTGAGCCCGCCTGCCATGCCGAAGCCCTTGGCCTTGCCCTGCGATCCCTCGGTCACCGCTGCGCCCGCAGACTGCGACTCCGCAGATTCGGCAGGTGCTTCGGCGTTCGGGGATTCCGATGCTGCGGAGTCCTCCTCGTCGGACGTTGACGCCGCGCCTGCGGCCACTGCAGCTCCTGCCGCGCCTGCTGCCGCGGCGGTTCCGGCCGCTGCAGCGCCGCCCGGCTTCTTGGCGCCGGGCTTCTTGAGTCCGCCTGCCATGCCGAAGCCCTTGGCCTTGCCTTCAGTGCCCGAGGTGGTGACCGGAGCAGCGGCAGACTCGCCGGTATCGGCTGTGCTTGCGTCCGCAGAGGCTTCTGCGGGTGCCGCCTCGGCTGCCGGAGCAGCGGCGGGCTTGGCCGCTCCACCTGGCTTCTTGGCGCCGGGCTTCTTCAGTCCGCCTGCCATGCCGAAGCCCTTGGCCTTGCCCTCGGTGCCCGAGGTCGCGGCAGTTTCGGTCGGAGCGCTCTCGGCTGCGGGTGGTGCCTCCTCGGCGGGAGCGGCAGTGCCGCCCGGCTTCGGAGCGCCACCGGGCTTCTTCAGGCCGCCCGGCTTCTTGAGTCCGCCCTTCGGGGCCAGCCCGCCGGCGGCAGGCTTGGCCGCGTCCGACTTCGCCGCCGGCTTCTCGGCCGGCTTGGTCTCGGCCGCCTTGGATTCAGCAGGCTTGGACTTCGTCGCAGCCGCCGCACCCCCGGCCGCCGCAACGGCTGGAGCAGCAGCCGCAGCCGCCGCCGGGATCGGTCCGGAGAACTTGCCGCCGCGCGTCACGTCCTCGCGCCCACGACGGACACCCTCGAGGAGCACCTGTGCGACGTCGACGACCTCGACGTCACCTTCGCTCTCGGTGCCGCTGGTCTGTGCGGTCACACCGTCGGTGAGCATCACGCGGCAGAACGGGCAGCCGGTCGCGATCTTCTTGGTGGCCTTGCCCTTGGGCTTCGATTCCAGCGTGTCGAGTGCTTCGTCGACGCGGTCGATGTTGATGCGCTTGCCGATGTTCTCTTCCATCCACATCCGGGCACCGCCGGCACCACAGCACATGGAGCGTTCACCGTGACGCGGCATCTCGGTGAGCTCGGGGCCCGAGACTCCCAGCAGTTCGCGGGGTGCGTCGTAGACCTTGTTGTGGCGACCCAGGTAGCAGGGATCGTGGTAGGTGATCGACTCGCCCTCGAGCGGCGCGACCGGGACGAGACGCTTCTCGCGGGTCAGGCGATTCAGCAGCTGAGTGTGGTGAACCACCTCGTACGCGCCGCCGACCTGGCGGTACTCGTTGCCGAGCGCGTTGAAGCAGTGGGCACAGGTGACGACGATCTTCTTACGCTGGTTCGGCGCGGTCGCGAACACGTTGTCGAACGTCTCGATGTTCTGCTGCGCCAGCATCTGGAACAGGAACTCGTTGCCCGCGCGGCGAGCCGGATCGCCGGTGCAGGTCTCGCCTTCGCCGAGCACCATGAAGTCCACCGCAGCGATGTCGAGAAGTTCGGCGACGGCCTTCGTGGTCTTCTTCGCGCGATCCTCGTAGGCGCCGGCGCAACCGACCCAGAAGAGGTACTCGTAACCTTCGAACGATTCGACGTCCTGGCCGAAGACCGGGATGTCGAAGTCCATCTCACCGATCCAGGCGGTGCGCTCCGACGAGTTCTGGCCCCACGGGTTGCCCTTGTTCTCGAGCTTCTTGAACATGCCCGCCAGCTCGGTGGGGAAGTCCGACTCGATCAGCACCTGGTAGCGGCGCATGTCGATGAAGTGGTCGACGTGCTCGATGTCGACGGGGCACTGCTCGACGCACGCGCCGCACATCGTGCAGCTCCACAGAGCCTCGGCGTCGATGACGGCGCCCGCCGGGTCCATGCCCTCGGACTCGCCGACGAGCTTGCGCTCGGCCTCAGCGCGCGCTTCTTCCGGGAGAGCGGCGAGCTTGGCTTCGTCGACGTTGCCGTCGGCGTCGACCAGTCCGACCTCGTCGCCGCCCATGTCCTTGCTGCCACCGGCCAGCAGGTACGGGGCCTTGGCGTAACCGTGGTCGCGGAGCGACATGATCATCAGCTTCGGCGACAGCGGTTTACCGGTGTTCCAGGCGGGGCACTGGCTCTGGCAGCGGCCGCACTCGGTGCAGGTGGTGAAGTCGAGCCAGCCCTTCCAGCTGAAGTCCTCGATCTTGCCCGCACCGAACGTGTCGACGTCCGGATCGGCCTCCTCCATGTCGAGGACCTTGCCGTCGCTGAGCATGGGCTTGGCGGCACCCAGCGCGACGCCGCCGTCGGACTCGCGCTTGAAGTAGATGTTGAAGAACGCGGCGAACCGGTGCCATGCGACGCCCCAGTTCAGGTTCATTCCGACCAGGAGCAGGAACAAACTGCCCGACAGGAGTTTGATGATCGCGAAGATCGACACCATCAGCGGGCTCGCCGGGAGCAGCTTGGCGACCTGCATGGTGAAGAAGTCGGAGCCGGCGTTGGCGTGACCGTAGGTGGCGATCTTCCCGGCCTTCACCAGGATCATGCCCAGGCCCTCGACGAAGACGATGGCCTCGATGATGTAGGCCGGCGCGAATCGTGAACCGCTGAAACGTGACAGGCGAGACGCGACGCGCGGGTGGTTGATCTGGCGAATGGCGATCAGGACCAGGATGCCGACGACGGTGCCGATGCCCAGCAGTTCGTCCCACAGGTGCCACCCGAACGTGTCACCGAAGAGCGGCCAGTGGAACTCCGGGTTGATCGACTGCCCGTACGCCTCGAAGAACAGGAGGAAGCCGCCGAGGAAGCCGATCATCACAAGCCAGTGGGCGATGCCGACGGTCCGGAACTTGATCATGCGCGTGTGGGCGATGAACTCCTTGAGCATCGTCACCAGGCGCTTGACCGGCCGTGCGAAACGATTCGAGTCGACCTTCTGACCTTGGAAGATCGTGCGGAGCATCTGCACCACACCGCGTAGGAACGCCCCCCAGCAAGCGAGGCTGATCAACACGGCGATCGTTCCGATCACAACGGTTGTCGTCGTCATGGAAGTACCGGCCTTTCTTCAGGTCGTACCAGACTGAACGCAACGGGCCGATGTTGCGTCGTCGTCGACGTATTATTCCTGGTAACCGTAAATCGTCGCCCCCGGTCAGCGCTCCCAAGGTTTGCCTAACTTCCCAGGTTGCAACGGCCCCAAGTCTGTCCCGAAGTATGTTACTCGCGAGTAACAATGCGGCCAAGCCGCCCTGCCGGTTCGGTGCCTGGCTTGCGGAGCATGCCCGCGATGACTCGCGGCGGCGGATCGGGCCTGATAGATGCAGGCTCACGAGGTGTGCCGCGGAGTGATCGGCTCCGGTGGAGGCAGCCGATCGCATCGTGCCGGGTGGCTGACGTCACGGACCTGCCGCGAGGTCACGAATCGAGAACAGTTCGGGCGGGCATGGCCGAGTGGGTCACGTGACGGGCGGGAGGGCTTCCATCTCAGACAGGGCGGTCTCCAGGTGGTCGAGGATCCGCTGCAGGCTCGGGAGCTGTGCGCGGGCACCGATGATGCCGAAGTTCGCCTTGCCCGCGACCGTGGTGATCGTGATGTTCATCGCCAGGCCCTCTGTCGGGATCGAGACCGGGTAGCAGCCGTCGAGCTTCGCGCCGTTCCAGTACAGCGGCTCCTCGGGACCGGGGACGCTGGAGATGATCAGGTTGAACCCCGTCGGTGTGTACTCGATGAATCCCGGGATGGTGTTGAACGCGATCGGCCAGATCGTCGCTGCACCCAAGGCGAGAGCCTGGATCGGGCGGAGCTGCCGGATCGCGCGCTTGGCGCTCGACGTCGATGCCTTGATCGCCTCGACGCGAGCGGCAGGCGACGCGAGATCGGTCGCCATGCGCACGGACATCGCCGTGACGGCGTTCCCGTCTGAATCACCTTCGCGGTGCAGCGACACCGGCAGCATCGCGATGAGTGAGTCGTCGGGCAGTGCGTCCTGATCGCCTAGGTAGGTGCGCAGCGCGCCGGAGCACATGGCGACCATGACGTCGTTCAGCGTCATGCCCTGCGCCTTGCTGACGGCGCGTAACCGTTCGATCGGCCAATCCTGCGCGGCGAAGCGGCGGGCCGAGCCGATGGAGACATTGAGGGGAGTAGCCGGTGCCTGCTGCATCGGCGCGACGAAGTCACTGTCGGTGAGGCCAGCGGCGGCGATCTTGGCGGCCGCCGGGGCGAGGCCGACGACCTGCTCGGCCAGGTTGGCTACCTGGCCCGCGGTCCCGAGGAGCGACGATACGAGCCCCTTGCCGGGCTTCTTGTCGCCGCGCCGGCGCTTCTTCAACTGCGGGTCCCAGAAGGCGGTTCCGCTGCGGTCGTTCGGGTCGGCCGACAACGAGCGTTGCAGGAGACGCAGCGCGGAGACGCCGTCGACAACCGAGTGGTGCACCTTCGTGTAAATGGCGACGCGGCCGTCAGCGAGACCCTCGATGACGTGGGCCTCCCACATCGGGCGGCGACGATCGAGCAGTGCGCCGTGATTGAGTGAGACGTAACGCAGGAGGTCCTTGATCGCGCCGGGGCGAGGCAGCACGGCATGGCGCAGGTGGTAGTCGAGGTCGATCTCGTCGTCGAACGACCACGCCGCGTACCCGGCGAGCTGCGCCGGGGTGGCCGGCCGTTTCCGGAATGTCTCGTCGAACTCGGTGGTGGCGAGGAGTGTGCTGTAGATCTCGTCGGCGAGGTCCTCGGGGCTCTGCCCCTCGCGTGGGATGAACAGCTGAAGACCGCCGACATGCATCGGCTGGTCACGCGTCTCCGCAGCCAGGAACATCGCCTCGGTGACGGGCATGTACTTCATGTCGTTGGCCTTCCGGCTCGTGTGTGCGCGCACTCCGTGCAGGACACCAATTGTGACACGGTGCACAGCATGCGCCCGATGGGGGATACCCCAGCGATGACGGTTGCCGGCCACCGTGGAGAGCCTGCCGCTAACGTGAGCGGGTGTGCACCCGCCGGCGCTACGGCCTCCTCGTATCTGTTCTGCTCGTCGCCGTCGAATCCGTGGTGGCGGTGACGTCGGCGTGGGTCGCGATCGCATCCCGGGGTCGGGTGGTGGAGCCGGTGCAGATCCCCGTAGACGCCCCGCGCACGCTCATCGTGCTCGGCGCCAAAGTCGAGGACGGCGAAGTCGGCGACTACATCGCGGCCCGGCTCGACGTCGCCGTGGAGCTGTACCGCTCGGGTCGGGTCGAGAAGATCCTCAGCTCCGGAAACGACGCAGACGATGCGGGCAACGAGGTGCGGGTGATGAGGGCCTACCTGGAAGCGCACGGTGTGCCCGCCGAGGCGATCCTCGACGACCCGCTCGGCACCAACACGGCGGCGACCTGCCGCCGGGCCCGGTCGGTGTTCGGAATCCGTTCGGCGCTGATCGTCACCCAGAACTTCCACGTCGGACGCGCCGTCATGCTGTGCGAGGCGCACGGGGTGCAGGCACTCGGCGTGATCGCGCGGTGCGATCACTGCACCAGGTTGAGCATGGTCCGCAATCACCTCCGTGAATCGCTCGGGTCCCGGCCTCGCGCGGTTCTCGAGGTCCTGCGCACCTCCCGCTGAGGTCCGTGGGGGCCGCGCAGGCGGCTCAGATGGTCCAGCGGAACGGCAGTCGCGGGCGGCCGGTCAGATACAACGATCCGGGCAGCCTGCGCAGCACCTCGACGGCCGCCAGCGATCCGGCTACCGTCGCCGCGTAGACGAGCGCCGTCCCCAGTGGCTGCGGAACGTGGTGGAGGATCGACGGCACCCCGTCGGTCTTCGGGTACTGCAACCAGAACAGCACCATGATGTGGACGAGGAAGACCGGGAACGAGCGGTTCGCCGCGTACGCCACGAACGAGGCGAAGCGCGACGTCGCGGCCCGCCGGAACGTGGACCAGTGCAGCGCCATCGCGTACATCGAGACGACGGCGACGAGGATGAAGGGCAGGGTGGTCAGCTCGAACGCGCTCTGCGGATCGTTGACGGGGGAGCCGTTGAAGTTCACCCGGTGCAGGTAGGCGCCGACGGCGAAGGCGCCGGTCGCGACCAAGGCGACGGCCAGCGGCGCGCTCCGGCCGCGGAGGTGCTGGGCGATCAGCTCACGATGGTCCGCCGCGATGGCACCTGCGACGATGACGAGCTGGTAGGGCACGAACGTCGCGTACAGGTGGAGCCACGCATAATCCCACGATGCGGGCTCCGGCCAGTACGACATCAGCGACACGATGATCACCTGCAGTCCCAGACAGGTGCCGAGGACCACGGCGTGGTGACCGCGGGTGCGGATGACGAGCGCGCGCAGCAACGGGAACAGGATGTACACCTGCAGCATCACGAACAGGAAGTACAGGTGGTACGCGGCCGTGCCGAAGGAGATCTGGCCGGCGAGTTCGTCGAGGCTGGTCGGAATCTCGGCGCCGCGCCCCAACGACCACATGCCGAGGACCATCCAGTAGACCGTCGACCAGATCAGGTACGGAACGATCACGAGTTTGATCCGGCGCCGCCAGAAGGTCGCGGCACCGAAATCGGCGCGGTCGATGTTCTGGTACATCAGCACGAACCCGGTGAGGGCGAAGAAGATGTTCCGCGTCGCATGGAACGCGATCGCGGTCGCGTTCACTCCCTGACTGCCGAACTCGTCGGTCGTGGTGGTCAGCACGTGCACGAAGATGACGAGCGCGAACGTGGTGGCCCGGATCAGGTCGACGTGGTGGAGGTACGGCTTCTTCGGTGCTGCGGTCTGCGGCGCCGTCACCTCGTGCGACTGCGTCATCACCGGCGGCGGCGTCGCCGTCTGCGGACCCGGGCCGCCTAGGTGGAGATCGACGACCGGCCCGGTCGCCGACCGCTCGGGAGCGTCGACGGTGCTGCGGTCTGCGGTGACGGACATCGGTGGAACCTCGGGGGCTTTCGTCAGGGCGGCGGAGGACGGTCAGCCCTACGGCTGCCACCATTGCGTCGCCCGGCCGATGTCCGCATCGAGGTACGGCACCAGGCTGCGCATGAACGCCGTCGTCACGTGGTGCGAGTCGTGCCAGACGAGGATGTTGCCGACCACCGCGGGACAGTACCCATCCCGGCAGAAGCCCTTCGTGTAGTCCAGGAAGGTGATGTTCGGGAAGTCCCCGGCGACGGCGTCCGCCGGATTGACCGGATCGAGCGAGCGGTTCATCGGGACTCCGCACACCCCGGGGCTCTTGCCGCGTGCGAGGCAGTCGCGGGGCGCTTCGGCGTTCCACGTCCACGGGGTGTCGCGGACCGCGAGCACCTTCTGTCCGCGATCCCGGAACATCTCGAAGTAGTCGATGTACCCCTGCGGAGTCACGTCACCGGGGCCGGCCGAGTCAGGGCGGGTCGCCGTGGTGAACACGTAGTCGGGCTTGTCCTGAGCGAGCTGGTCGACGACCCGCTCCGACCAGTCCTCGCATTCGGTGAGGGTCTTACCCTGGAACTTGACGAACGCCTCGGTGCTGAGAGCGCAACCTGCCTTCATATAGGTGGTGACCCGGAACCCCCGCTTCTTGCCGAGGACGTCCATCGCGGTCATCCAGTGTTCGGAATGCGAGCCGCCGACGACGGCGATGGTCCGCGTGGCGCTCGCGTCGCCGTAGACGCCCACCTTGATCGACGGGTCACCGAAGTTGGAGAAGTGGGGCAGATGATTGAGCGGCCAGTCCTCGCCGGCGGCCTCCGGGTTCGGAACGGGCGGGATGGCCGGTGCCGGTGCGTTGTCGATGAACGCCCTGGCTCCCGGATACTCGCGAGGATCCAGGTTGGTGGTGTCGACGTACTGCTGGTCGGCGCGGTACTGCCAGTAGCCGCCGCTGCCGAGCGCGAACGCCGACACGATGACGACGACGATCGCGATGATGCTCCGGTAGCGTGCCGAGAATCCCTCGCCGCGACCGGCGCGCAGCGGCGCCTCGAACCACTTGGTGGCGGCCCAGGCGATGATCACGGAGATGATCAGGATGGCGGTGCCCTCGATGAACGACACGTCGTTCTTCGAACGCCAGGCCATGTAGAAGATCAGGAACGGCCAGTGCCACAGGTAGAGGGCGTACGCGATGGACCCGAGCCATACGATCCACGGATGGGCGAGCATGCGTCCCACAAGCGAGAGGTCGTTGCCGGGGACGGGGCGGGGCGCGGTGACCGATGATCCGACCCAGATGAGCAGCAGCGTGGAACCTGCCGGTACCAGTGCGAGCAGACCCGGGTACTGCTCGACACCGGCGATCCAGATGCCCGAGGTGGCGATCAGCGCGACGGCCACCGCACTGAGCGCCGCCCGCAGCCAGTTCGCCAGCCGCACGCGCGGCATCCAGATGGCGAGCAGACCGCCGGCCAGCGGCTCCCACAGCCGCGCGACGGTGTCGTAGTAGTTGAACGGCTGGTTGATGCCGTGGCGGTAGTTGGCCCAGGCGAACGATGCGAGGGCGATCGCGAGCAGGGAGAAGCCGACGATCGCCGTGACGACCTTCGGAGTCGACACCGCAGGCCAGCGTCGGCCTGCGAGTTTGAGGAGTCCGCCGAGCGCGAGTGCGCAGAGCATGGTGATCACGAAGAACTGGCCCTGCATCGCCATCGACCACAGATGCTGCATCGGGCTGACGGCGGAGTCGGCCGCGCCGTAATCCTGAGAGGCGAAGCCCAGGTGATAGTTCTGATAATAGAGAGCCGACGCGATGAGTTCCTTGCCGAGCGGGCCCCATCGCGTGGATGGCATGAGTTGCCAGGTGAGCAGCGCGATGACGGCGAGGATCAGGAACAGCGCAGGAATCAGGCGGCGCAGCAGCCGACTCAGGCGCGGCCACGGATTGATCGTCACCGACCACGAGACGTCGGCGGACTGCGACCGGACGACGTGCTTGAGAAGCGATGCGACGAAGAAGTAGCCGGACAGGGTGAGGAAGACGTCCACGCCGCCGGACACGCGCCCGAACCAGACGTGGAAGATCGCGACCAGGAAGATCGCGATTCCGCGGAGGCCGTCGAGGTCGAGCCGGTAGCCCGAGTTGTAGCCCGCGGCCGCGTCCTCGTTGGGAGTACCCCGCGGCTTCGAGTGTCGGGCCTTTCCACCTCTGGTCACAGCCGGGATGGTACGTCGTTCGACCGGCACTTTTCCATTTGAGGTGTGCGTGTCGGTTCGGGGGAGCAGGGTGCTTTCGCAGGTGGGCCGATTCGTGCGAAGCGGTACGTTCGTCCGACCCCGCGGGCAGTATGAGGTGACGGTCACACTCATGATGCCAGGCGGGCGGGACCGGCGATCAGCTCGTCGCACCAGTCGGTGTCGCGGCGCGAATGACAGTCCTGGTGAGAACACGAGGTCGACATGAAGACGAAAGCCGCAGTCCTCCACGGCGTCAACGAGGAGTGGCAGATCGAGGAGGTCGAGCTGGGAGACCCGATCGCGGGCGAGGTGCAGGTGCGTCTCGCGAGCTCGGGCCTCTGCCACTCGGATCACCATCTGCGCACCGGTCAGTCGCCGGTGCCGATGCCGGTCGTCGGCGGACACGAAGGCGCGGGCACCGTCGTCAAGGTGGGGTCGGGTGTCACCCGGTTCGCCGAGGGCGACCACGTGGTGACCGCCTTCATCCCTGCCTGCGGTGTGTGCGAGCCGTGCTCTCGGGGCGCCCAGAACATCTGCGATGAGGGTGCGGGTCTGCTGACCGGTCTGTCGATCTCCGACAAGACGCATCGGGTGACGCGCGACGGCGAGGGGCTGACACAGATGTGCCTGCTCGGCACATTCTCGCCGTACATCACCGTCAACGAGGCGTCGCTCGTGAAGATCGAGGACGACATTCCGCTCAAGGAGGCGGCGCTGCTCGGATGCGGCATCGCGACCGGCTGGGGCTCGGCCACCGAGATCGGCGGCACGCGACCGGGCGACACCGTGGTCGTCGTCGGGATCGGCGGCGTCGGGATCAATACGATTCAGGGGGCGAAGGTTGCGGGCGCACGGCACGTGGTGGCCGTCGACCCGGTGAAGTTCAAGCGCGACATGGCCGAGAAGCTCGGGGCCACCCACACCTTCGAATCGATGGACGAGGCGACGCCGGTTCTCGGCGAGATCAGCTGGGGGAAGATGGCGAACACGGTGGTGCTGACGGTGGGCGAGATGAAGGGGGAGTACATCGCCCCCGCGCTGGCGATGACCGCGAAGGGCGGGCAGGTGGTGGTCGTCGGCATGGGTGACGCCCGGGCGATGGACGCGTCGATGAACATCTTCGAGCTGACGCTCCTGCAGAAACGGGTGCAGGGAGCGATCTTCGGTGGCGCGGGTCCACGAACGCAGATACCGAAGCTGCTCAACGAGTACCGGTCGGGGCAGCTCAATCTGACGGACCTGGTGACGCAGACGTACCGCCTCGAGGAGATCAACAAGGCGTACGACGACATGCTGGCGGGTAACAACATTCGTGGATTGATCGTGTTCGACGAATCGGACTGGTGAGCTCTCGGACCATCGCACGAGGGTGGTCGGGCGGCGGTTCACTGCTGCTCCGGCCACCAGGCCGGTTCGGCTGTGGGACGGCCGGTCGCATTGTGGGTTAGCGTCACTTCCGACAGTCACCCCGGAGCCGGGGATGATCACGCGCACGGGAGGGACCACTCATGAACCAGCCGCAGCAACCGAACAGCCAGTCTGCGCCGAACCAGCCTGCACCGGGCCAGCCTGCGCCCGTCCAGCCTGCAGGTGCGCAGGGCCGTGTCGGTGGGACGGCCGAGGCCGAGAACGAGTACAGCGGCTTCTCCATCGGCGCGGTCGTCGCGATCGTGGGCGCTGTGCTGACGCTCATCGCCTATCCGCTCGAATGGTTCGTCGTCGAGGCGGATGAGGGTGCCACCATCAACGGCCTCGGTCAGACCACCAGCACCTCCACCTACGAGGTTGTCTTCGAAGGCAGCAAACTGCATTGGCTGGCAGGTGCCGCGGCGATCGGCATGATCATCGCAGCCCTCGCGCGACTGATCGGCAAGTTCGACGCGAAGTGGGAGAAGCTGCCGATCATCTTCGGCGGTCTCGCCATCGTCAGCGCTGTCTTGAGCATCGCGACGATCGGTGACGGTTTCAAGGCGGGCATCGGCCTCTACCTGGTTGTCGTGGGCGCGGTGATCACGCTCGCGGGCGGCCTCGTCATGTCGCTGATGAAGAAGTAGTCCCTCGCGCACGAACGACGGCGTAGGCGCGAATGGTCGACCGAGTCGTTGTCCGGAGGTCAGTGGCGTGAGCACGTAAAAGTGGTACCTGTGCGGGGCGGCGTTGCTCTATTGGGCGATGCCGACCGTCAGCGGTGCATCTAAAACGTGCCAGCGTCGATATCAGTGGACGCATACGCGGCAATGCGGGCCGAGTCCATCTGGACTCGGCCCGCATTCGTGTTGTGTCGGTCAGGGTTGGACGACCGGCTGCGATTCGTCCGAGCCCAGCTTCTGCGCGTACGAGACGCCGAGCGCCAGGAGGAGCAGGCCGACGCCGATGAAGGCGATGACGCGGAACACGCCGTCGAGTGCGGCGAGGTCGAACAGGAACAGTTTGCCGATCGCGGCCGCCATGACGGAGAGACCCGCACCGAGCACGATCGTGCGGTCGGTTCCTTTCAGGGTGCGTGCCCAGAGGAGCGCGGCCGTCGCGCAGATGCCCCAGATGACGGTCGCTGCGGCATGGCCTGCCCGGAAGGCGGCTTCGGCGTCGGAGACGATGACGTGTGCGGCGCTCAGGCAGGTCGTGGTGGTGAGCCACAGTCCGATGAGCGCACCCGCGACGCTTAGATGCAGTGCGATCTCCCGGTTCTCGGTGGCCCACGACCAGGTGAGCAAGGCCGTGGCGATGAGACCGAGGAGACCGCCGATCAGCAGCGACGCGGAGTCGGAGTGCCCCGAGGGGTCGGCGATGAAGACCTGCCGAACTGCGCCGTAGCCGTTGAGCATCAGGATTCCGAGAGCGGAGAAGACTGTCGCGGTGATGCGGACGGGCATCTGCAGGTCACGGGCGAAATACGACGCTGCCGCCAGGAGTGTGCCCGCGGTGATGATCGTCGACGGCTGGTACGTGTCGTCGGTCAGATAGCCCGCCGCGATCAAGAGCTGTGCGGCGGTCCCGATGAACCACATGATGCGAGCGTCGACGTCCACCCGGCCGTAGGTGCCGAATGCTGCGGCGGCGAACAGTGCCGCGCCCAGCGCCAGGTTTCCTGCGGCGATGACACCGTTGTCGTGCACCGCGAACATCATCGGCAGGGCCGCCGCAGTCGAGATCAGGGCGACGATCGACGGGCAGCTGCTGGTGTTCACGAGGAGGATCGACGATCCGAGGATGACGACCAGAGCGGTGATCGCGATAACGGTCTCGATCCAGGGCTCGCTGTACATCGCTCCGTAGATCACGGCGGGAATGACGACCGCCGCAGTGTTCACGGCGTACAGGGCGAACCAGTTGCGCCCCACTTGGATCCAGAGGGTGGTCGCCGCGTAGACGAGCACGAATCCGACCAGGGTGACGGTGACGCCTGCGGTCACGAAGGGCGCCAGGAGGAGTACCGGTATCGAGACCATCAGTCCCATCGCCTGGCTGTTCCAGACGTGCGCGACGCCGAGACCGACGCCTGCGATCGCGCCGGCCGCAGCCAGCGCCGCCACCGGTGGCAGCCACTCGTAGAAGGTGCTCATGGCGAGGACGTCGAACAGCAGCCCCGCGATGCCGGTGGCGACCAGTCCGGCGGCGCCGGGACGTTTGGCGGGGTTCCGGCCGATGTGGATTCCGAGTCCGGCGAGGACGGCCGCGAGGAGCCCGCCGCCCGCGGTCCGGATCTCGGGGCGGAGCAGTCCTGCCTGGGCGGCGAGGATCAGCAGCATGACGATGCCGGCGAGCGTGATGGCCACGCCGACGCCGGCGAGGACCTTCCCGATCAGACCCGATTCGGCGGCCTTGGCCAGCCGCTGAGAGAAGGTCGGGCCCGTTGGATGAGGGGCTTCGGTGAGGTACGGATCAGCGGTCGTCTGATAGTGGATGAACGGCTGCCGATGCGGATCCGCCGATCCGGATGTCATCGACGAGTCCGATCGCTCAGACGTGGGCGGTGGAGTACCCGGCGCAGGAGCCGGGCCTGATGGGTGCGGGTGCGGTTGGTTCTCGTTCATGCTTCTCAGCTTCGCGTTCGGCGCCGCCGGAAACATGCGTGGAACTACGCAGCAGGCATGAGGACTTGCGCGTGCGGAATGAGTCTCACTCGGCGTCGAGCCCGTGTTCGATGGCGTATCGCGCCAGTTCGACGCGGTTTCCGAGCTGAAGCTTCCGCAGAGAGGCACCCACGTGATTCTCGACAGTCCGCGGACTGATCTGCAGGCGCGTCGCGATCTGTCTCGACGACATGCCCTTCGCCACGTGTCGGAGCACCTCGGTCTCCCGGTCGGTGAGCACCGGTGCGTCCGGTTCGGGCGACTGCGACATGCGCCGGTACTCGCCGAGAACCAGTCCGGCGAGCCCGGGA
This sequence comes from Gordonia zhaorongruii, assembly GCF_007559005.1. Lineage (GTDB taxonomy): Bacteria > Actinomycetota > Actinomycetes > Mycobacteriales > Mycobacteriaceae > Gordonia > Gordonia zhaorongruii. Next base: position 272,241 of record NZ_CP041763.1, read on the forward strand.
GTGAACACCGGCTGACCGTCTGCGGTGGATCGCACGGCTTCGATCAACTCGGACTGCTGTGCGCTCTTCACCAGATAGCCGGTGGCGCCCGCTTTGATGGCGTCCAGGACGTCGTCGCGCTCGTCCGACGCCGACAGGACCAGTACCCGGGCGGCCGGGTGCGCGGCGAGAACGCGTGCGGTCGCGTCGGCACCGCTGCCGTCGGGTAGATGCATGTCCATGAGCACCACGTCTGGACGCGCGGCTCCCGCGCGAGCGGCGGCCGAGGCCACGGTGTCCGCGGTGGCGACGACGTCGAACCCCTGGTCGGTGAGGTCCCGTGCGACGCCTTCCCGCCACATCGGATGGTCGTCGACCACCATGATTCGCAGCTCGTTCACGGGGTGCCCTTCCGGTCGTCTTTCGGCGCGGTCAGTTCCCATTCTGTCCCGGCTCCCGGTGCGGATTCCAGGCGTGCAGTGCCGCCGACCGACTCGATGCGCCCGATCACCGATCGCGCGATGCCCATCCGCCCTTCGGCTTCGGCCGCGGCGAGACGGCCCTCCGGGATTCCCGCACCGTCGTCGCGGACGCTGATGATCACCTCGCCGCCGAGGTCCTCGAGCAGAAGGAACGCCTTGGCACCGGGGCCCGCGTGATGGTCGACGTTGTCGAGAACGTTGTCGACTGCCGCGAGCAGCTCGTCGGCGACCCGGAGGTCGACCGTCACCGGATCGGCAGGCGCGCTGATCTGCGCGCGATGACCGACGCTCGAGCGCAGGGCCGATGACAGATCGCGGGCCGACGGCGTGAGTGCCCCGTCGGAAGCGGTATCGGCGGCGATGAGCTCGCGCAGCCGGCGCTCCTGCTCGGCGGCCAACTCCGCGAGTTCCGCTGTCGGACCACCGATCTCGCGGCCGCGGCGGGTCATCAGCGCCAGTACCTGCAGCACTCCGTCGTGCACCTCGCGGGAAAGTCGCTCGCGCTCCTCGGACCGGGCTGCGACGGCGGTCGCGGCGACGAGCTCGTGGTGGACGGTGCGGGCACGCGAGGCGGCCATGCCGACGGCGGCGGCCGCCGACACCAGCAGAATCGTGGTGGCGTTACGGCCGAAGTTCAGCGAGATGTCGCCCTTGACGAAATAGTTGGCGCACGCGATAGCGAGCGCTCCCGTCGCACCCCACAGACTTCCGCCGATGATCGCCGTCGACAGGGCCGCATTGGTCATCCACAGCGTGGTGGGCCACGTCTGGTTGTGGCTGATCCACGACGTGTCGGTGACCAGCGAGGTCGACAGCATCATCGCCGCCGACACGATCACCTCGACCGTCACGAACCAGCGGCGTCGGCCGAATCCGACCAGGTAGCCGATCGCCCACCAGAGGTTGAAGGCGGTCAGGACCCCGAACAGGCCCCACGTGAGGCCGGGCTCGGCGAGGTCGCCGTTGATGGCGATCTGGAAGCCGAACGCGTAGACGAAGGAGAGGAGCCGGAAGATCTGGGCGGCCCGCCACAGCGGTCCGACCGGATCGCGGTCCTCGATCTCACGCCAGGTCTGCATGCTTGGACGGTAGTACGTGAGACAGCGGAAGTAGGTGCGACAGACGAAGCGGGCAGCTCTCAGTGGAGAGCTGCCCGCTTCGGATGGTCTGCGTCAGGCGCCGACGCTCTCGCGCTTCTTCGCCTCGCGGGCGAGGAAACGATCGCGCTGCTCCTCGAAGCGGCGCGCTTCGCCTTCCGTCTTCTCCAGCCAGGCGGCGAGTTCCTCGCGGGCCGCCTCGCCACGACCGGTGAAGTCGTTGCGCTCGAAGACGCTCCACTTGCGCAGGACCGGCCACACGACGTCGTCGAGGTGCTGACGGATGTCGTACACGCCGTGCTTGGCCATCATCAGGCTCATGCGGCGGAAGTTCGGCATGCCGATACCGGGCATGTCGAAGTTGGTGATCACGCCGGTGATCGCCTCCATCGCCTGGTCCGGTGCCAGATCGAGAGCTGCCGCGCAGAGGTTCCGGTAGAAGATCATGTGCAGGTTCTCGTCGGCCGCGATGCGCTGCAGCATCTTGTCGGCGACGGGATCGTTGCAGGCCTTGCCGGTGTTGCGGTGGCTCACACGGGTGCCGAGCTCTTGGACGGCCACGTACGCGACGCCGCGCAGCAGGCCGTTCAGATCGTCGGAGTGCGCCCCCTTGGTCATGTTCGCCATGCGGTCGTTCTCGAGTGCGACCGGGTCGACTCCGCGGGTCACGACGAGGTAGTCGCGCATCACGATGCCGTGGCGGTTCTCCTCAGCGGTCCAGCGGCCGACCCAGGTGCCCCACGCGCCGTCCGGCGAGAAGTACTCGGTGATCTCCCGGTGGTACGAGGGCAGGTTGTCCTCGGTCAGCAGGTTGAGCGTCATGGCGGCCTTGGCGACCTCGCTCAACTGCGACTGCTCCGGATCCCAGTCCTCGCCGCCCATGGCAGCGAAGTTGCGTGCCTCGTCCCACGGGACGTAATCGTGCGGGTGCCAGTCCCGGGCCAGGGACAGGTGGCGGTTCAGTTCTTTTTCTGCGACAGGCTCCAGCTCCGTGAGCAGCTGGACTTGACTCAAATCTGGCACGGGCTGGTGCCTCCCCAGTCTTGTCGATTCGTATGTGATTCACCGCACAGTATGACACATCCTGTGTGCCGTGGGGGTAGTGAGCGTACCGGCACGCAGGTGATGATCATCACTGCAGACGTGAGTGAATGCGGCTCATATCGGGGAATGAACCTGGGTACGGAGCCGTTGGACTCTTCGACGGACCTGAGTGTATCGGACTCAAGAAAATTGACGGCTCGAGAATGAGCCGGTAGACATGAGCCGAAGGCGCTGAGGTTTCGGTGAAAACGACCTACAGGCCCAACGGCCAGCAAACCCCAGGCTTCACACAAGCCGCCCAACAAGGAGGAACGCACATGTCCCGTGCTGTCGGAATCGACCTCGGCACCACCAACTCCGTGGTGTCCGTTCTCGAAGGCGGCGAGCCCACCGTCATCGCGAACGCTGAAGGCTCCCGCACCACCCCGTCGATCGTCGCGTTCGCGCGCAACGGCGAGGTTCTCGTCGGTCAGTCCGCCAAGAACCAGGCGGTCACCAACGTCGACCGCACCATTCGCTCGGTCAAGCGCCACATCGGCGAGGGCGACTGGAACGTCGAGATCGACGACAAGAAGTACACCCCGCAGGAGATCAGCGCGCGCACGCTCATGAAGCTCAAGCGCGACGCCGAGTCGTACCTCGGTGAGGACGTCACCGACGCGGTCATCACCGTGCCCGCGTACTTCAACGACTCGCAGCGTCAGGCCACCAAGGAATCCGGCCAGATCGCCGGCCTCAACGTCCTCCGCATCGTGAACGAGCCCACCGCGGCCGCTCTGGCCTACGGCCTGGACAAGGGTGAGAAGGAACAGACCATCCTGGTCTTCGACCTCGGTGGCGGCACGTTCGACGTCTCGCTCCTGGAGATCGGCGACGGTGTCGTCGAGGTCCGCGCCACTTCGGGCGACAACGTCCTCGGTGGTGACGACTGGGACGAGCGCATCGTCGAGTGGCTGGTCGACAAGTTCAAGGCCAGCTCGGGCATCGACCTGACCAAGGACAAGATGGCGATGCAGCGTCTGCGCGAGGCTGCCGAGAAGGCGAAGATCGAACTGTCTTCGTCGCAGAGTACCTCGATCAACCTGCCGTACATCACGGTGGACTCCGAGAAGAATCCGCTGTTCCTCGACGAGCAGCTCTCGCGCAGCGAGTTCCAGAAGATCACCTCTGATCTCCTCGAGCGCACCCGCAAGCCCTTCCAGGCGGTCATCAAGGACGCGGGCATCCCGGTCGGCGACATCGACCACGTGGTCCTCGTCGGCGGTTCCACCCGTATGCCGGCCGTCACGGACCTGGTCAAGGAGCTGACCGGCGGTCAGGACCCGAACAAGGGCGTGAACCCGGACGAGGTCGTCGCCGTCGGCGCCGCACTGCAGGCCGGCGTTCTCCGCGGCGAGGTCAAGGACGTGCTGCTGCTGGACGTGACTCCGCTGAGCCTCGGTATCGAGACCAAGGGCGGTGTCATGCACAAGCTCATCGAGCGCAACACCACCATCCCGACCAAGCGCTCGGAGACCTACACGACGGCCGACGACAATCAGCCGTCCGTGCAGATCCAGGTGTATCAGGGTGAGCGCGAGATCGCGTCGCACAACAAGCTGCTCGGTTCGTTCGAGCTCGGCGGCATCGCACCGGCTCCGCAGGGTGTCCCGCAGATCGAGGTGACGTTCGACATCGACGCCAACGGCATCGTGCACGTCACTGCGAAGGACAAGGGCACCGGCAAGGAGAACAGCATCCGCATCCAGGACGGTTCGGGTCTGTCGAAGGACGAGATCGACCGCATGGTGAAGGACGCCGAGGCCCACGCCGAGGAGGACCGCACTCGCCGCGAGGAGGCCGAGACCCGCAACCAGGCGGAGTCGTTGGTCAACCAGACCGAGAAGTTCCTCAAGGAGAACGAGGACAAGGTCCCCGAAGACGTCAAGGAGAAGGTGAACGCTGCGATCACCGACGCCAACGAGTCGCTGAAGGGCACCGACTCGGCGGCCATCCGCACCGCGATCGAGAAGCTGTCGGAGGAGTCGCAGGCCATGGGCCAGGCGATCTACGCCAACGCGTCGGCCGAGGGCGAAGGCACCGACGGTGCCGCCGAGGGTGACGACGTCGTGGACGCCGAGGTCGTGGACGACCCGGAGGAGGGTGACAAGAAGTGACCTTCCCCGATGCCGGAGCTCCGGGACCGGAAGAGGAAGTCGTGATCGACGACCCGCGTGGCACCGACCCCGAGTCGGGGGAGGTGCCCGCGGGCGCCGACGCGGCCGCCGATCCGGACACCGCAGCACAGGCCGACAGTTCGACGCAGGCCGATGAGGTGCAGACAGATCCAGCGCAGGCCGGGGATGCCGGTGCGCCCGCCGACACGCAGGTGACCGAGCTGACCGAGGCACTGCAGCGGGAGCGCGCACAGTTCGCGAACTTCCGTCGCCGCAGTGCGGAGGAGCAGTTGCAGGGCGTCGCCCGCGGCAAGCAGGTCGTCATCGAGAAGCTGCTGCCGATCCTCGACGACCTCGAGCGCGCTCGCGAGCACGGAGACCTCGATGAGGGGCCTTTCCGTGCGTTCGCGGACAAGCTCACCACGGTTCTCGACGGTGAGAAGCTGGTGAAGTTCGCGGAGCCGGGTGATGTCTTCGACCCGGAGATCCACGAGGCGATCCAGAACGACGGCAGTGGTGACGAACCGGTCGTCAACCTGGTCTACCGTGCCGGATACCGGCTCGGCGACAAGGTGATCCGTACCGCGATGGTCACGGTGACCGATCCCGCTTAGGTCACTGAGTCCCGCAGCGGCCGGGCCGTTGATTCGGCCCGGCCGCCGCGTCGGACACCTGGTTCCGCCCGTTACGGGCGATGATTGCTACGACAACAGACTTTTTCAGGAGGTGACGTCTGATGGCTCCCCAGCGTGAATGGGTGGATCGCGATTTCTACGCAGACCTCGGCGTTTCTTCCGACGCCACCGCGGATCAGATCAAGAAGGCCTACCGGAAGCTCGCCCGCGAGCTGCACCCCGACGCCAATCCTGGCGATACGGCGGCCGAGGAGCGCTTCAAGCGAGTGTCGGAAGCCCACAGCGTGCTCGCAGACGATGCGAAGCGCAAAGAGTACGACGAGATGCGCAAGCTCATGGCCAGCGGCCGGTTCCGTGGTGGCGCGCCCGGTGGCGGCGGGTTCTCCGGTGGCGGGAGCCCCGGTGGATTCGGTGGTGCCCCAGGCGCGGGCGGATTCGACATCGGCGACCTGTTCGGCGACGGCGGTGCCGACGTCGGCGACATCTTCGGCGGCCTATTCGGCGGCGGAGGTCGCAGCCGGGGCGGCGCCGCATCGAGTCCGCGCCAGCGCCGCGGCAACGATCTGGAAACGGAGACGACGCTCGCGTTCCGCGATGCGGTGAAGGGCACGACCGTCCAGTTGCGGGTCACCAGCCCGTCGCCGTGCACCACGTGTCACGGCAGCGGCGCGAAGCCCGGCACGAGTCCGCGGACCTGCTCGACATGCCGGGGCTCCGGGTTCGTCAGCCGCAACCAGGGGCACTTCGGATTCTCCGAGCCCTGCTCGGACTGTCAGGGCACCGGCACCAAGATCGACGACCCGTGCTCGGACTGCTCGGGTTCGGGGATCACGGTGCGTCCGCGCACCATCAACGTCCGCGTTCCGCAGGGCGTCGAAGACGGGCAGCGGATACGGCTGGCAGGCCAGGGGGAGGCCGGTCGTCGCGGAGCACCGTCGGGTGACCTGTACGTGACGGTGCACGTCAATGCCGACAGGGTGTTCACGCGGATCGGCAACGATCTCAAGGTGGAGCTGCCGGTCAGCATCGCCGAACTGGTACTCGGCGCGACGGTGTCGGTCCCGACCCTGGACAGCTCCGTCGGCGTCAAGATTCCGGCGGGGACGTCGGACGGACGCACCTTGCGACTCAAGGGGCGAGGCGTCCCGAAGCGCTCCGGCGGTGCGGGCGATCTGCTGGTGACCGTCAAGGTCGCCGTGCCCGCGAAGCTGGACGACGCAGCCCTGGACGCGATGAGATCGTATGCAGCGGCTGAACGATCCAGCGGGTTCGACCCGCGTGATGGATGGGCACGGTGATGAGCGATGGCTACGGAGAAGCGGCGCGACGACACAGGTGACACGGCCACCTTCCTGATCTCGGTGGCCGCTGAACTCGCGGGCATGCATGCGCAGACGCTGCGCACGTACGACCGTCTCGGCCTGGTCACGCCGCAGCGCACGAGTGGCGGCGGTCGGCGCTACTCGTCGCGTGACGTGGAGCTGCTCCGCGAAGTGCAGCGCCTCTCGCAGGACGAGGGCGTGAATTTGGCGGGCGTGAAACGGATCATCGAACTCACCGACCAGGTGGATGCGCTGCGCGCTCGTGTCACCGAACTCACGCGTGACCTGGAAGAGGTGCACCGCCACGGCCGGCCGGGCGCCGAGCTGGTGCCGGTGCCCCGCTCGAGTGCGCTCGTCGTCTGGCAGCCGCGCAAGCGCAAGCGCTGATCGGCGGCCACGGGTCGTCACCGGCTCGCCGGCGCCGGTGACACCTCAGTTCAACGGATCGTGCGAGATGTTCTCGGCATCGACTCCGGCCTTGCGGAGTTCCCACTGCGTGTGGAAGACCATCGAGGGCGGACCGGACAGCAGAACCTGGCGATCGGACCAGTCCTGATACGCGGCGGCGACGTCGCCGACCCTTCCGTGCCGGATCTCCAGACCCCATTGGTGCGGGTCTGCCGAGCCCTGAATCCACCAGGGGTCCTCGGTGGTCTCGGCGACCCCGGTCACGCGCAGCCACGGATTGGTGCGGGCCAGTTGCTGGAGGACGCCCAACTCGTAGAGCTCGCCGGGGTGCCGGGTTCCGTAGAACAGGTGGGTCGGTGGGCAGTCGGTGCGCTGCGCCATGTCGAGCAGGATGGCGCGCAGCGGGGAGAGCCCTGAGCCGCCCGCGACCATCAGCACCGGTTTTCCCGGTACCACCTGCATCAGGCCGTGCTGCTGGCCGAATGTCCACACGTCACCGGGTTGGGTCTCGCGAACGATCGACCCGCTGATCTGACCGCCCGGTAGCGCGTGCACGTGGAATTCGATCTCGCCCTGTGCGTTCGGCGGGGTGGCCGGTGACAGGTTCCGCCAGTGCTGCGGCCACTGGGGGATCTGCACCTCCAGATACTGCCCGGCGGTGAAACGTGCGGCGGTACCGTCGGCCACCACGCGCACGACTGCCCGTTCCCGGTTGATGGTGAACTTCTGGACCACGCGGGCGTGCCATACGGCGGGGCCGTCCGCGCTGTCGGCCGCGCCGCGCATGACGCCGGTCATCAGCATCATCGCGTGCGAGACCGTCTCGTGCGACTGCACGGTCCAACGCTCACCGAGCATGCGGGCGAACTCCGTCATCAGCGCGTCGTACATGAGCCAGTAGTGGTCGCTCTGCACGCCGTACTTGCGATGGTCGCGGCCCAACTGGGCGAGGAACTCGATGAGTTCCTCGTGGCCGTCCTCTGCGCCGATGCCTTCGAGTACGTGGTCGAGAACCTGCACGAACGTGTGCCGGAGGCCTCGCATCTCGACCGGGAACAGGTCTCGCAGCGCGGGGGTCGTCCCGAAGAGTCGGTTGAACAGGCTCACTGCGAACCCGTCGGGGTCGGCGGCGATCTTCTCGCGGAGCACTGTCAACACGGGTTGCTGTGAGTGCGTCACCGACGTAAGCCTCCTGTGATTCGGGGGAAGGGATCTCTTGTTTCCGAGAGTAGCGGCAGCAGGGCACTCGGGCGTGAGCCGACGCGGCTATCTGGTCCAGCGACGACGCCGATCGGGCGATCCCGGTCCCGTCTCAGGTGTTGCCCGCGCCGATATCATCAGAAGATGACCTCTGTAGACCGCTTCGACTCCGACGACTTCAACCGGACACAGGCCGACGCGCTGCTGTCGACGACCCGGTCGGTGCGCAAACGGCTCGACCTGACACGCGACGTCCCCGACGACGTCCTGCTCGAATGCCTGCAGCTCGCAGTGCAGGCGCCGACCGGATCGAACAATCAGGGCTGGCGGTGGTTGGTGGTTCGCGACTCCGCCACCAAGGAGCGTCTTGCCGAGATCTATCGCAAGGCAGGCGGCGAGTACCTCGCGGCGGGCGTCGCGAACGCTGAGACCGGATCGCAGTCGGGCCGGGTGGCGACGTCGGCCCACTACCTCGCCGATCATCTCGGAGAGGTCCCGGTGATCGTCATCCCGATGATCGTCGGCCGTCTCGACCAGTTGAGCGATGCGCCGAACACGGCTGCCGCTGCTGGTTTGATGGGATCGATCCTGCCCGCCACGTGGAGCTTGCAGCTCGCGTTGCGCAGCCGTGGGCTCGGCAGTTGCTTCACAACCCTCCACCTCAACGCGGAGGCTGAGGCAGCCGAACTGCTCGGCATCCCATCGCACATGACGCAGGCCGGTCTGATCCCGGTCGCATACACGACGGGAACCTCGTTCCGCTCTGCCCAGCGTCCGCCGGTAGAGCAGATCACGTACCTCGATCAATACAAGAACCCGATTCGCTGACGACTTCCGGCCGGTGAACGTCATCGACGCGGCCCAACGTCGTACAGACGAAATTCCCGTATCGGAGAGTGCCGCAGCATGGCTCCTCGGGATGTGCAGATGTGGCACTCTGAGTCAGTGGTGACGTTGAGCGGAGTGATCCCCGGGATCGTCGACGCGCACGTGCATTTCTACGACCCGATGCAGTCCACGTGGGCGCTGTCGAGGTTCGCACGTGTTGCGACGATGCCGCTCGTCAACCGGTTTCCGCGGCCGGCGCTGTGGTTGTCGGGAATGATCTCCCAGCGTGCCGAACTCCGGATGATGATCGATCCGAGCATCACGGCGTCCGCGTACGAACCGCGGCAGTACGCAGCCGAGGCGGAGAACGTCAGCAGTGTCTGCGGCGTGGGGATCGACACCGTCGTCAATATGGAGTCGCACTGGTCGGCTGCCGGACCGAGCGCCGTGTCCTCGTCGTTCGCGGAGACGCGTTACGTAGCGGGTCTGCCGTTCGGCCACAGTGGGCTGCCTGCGTTGGGCGGGTTGGTGGTGACCGGCGATCCGAGCGACCCCGAGTTCGGTGCGGGGCTGGCCGATCAGCTTCGCTACACCGAGCTGGTGCGCGGCGTCCGATTCAAGTGGGCGCGGCACTTCGATTCCCAGGTGTCGACGTGGCGGCGCCCGTCCGGCATCTTGAGCTCGGCCGATTTCCTGCGGGGATTCGAGTCGATCGTGGAGCACGAACTGGTGTTTCACTCGCTCTCCTACTCCCACCAACTCGGCGAACTGGATCTGCTGGCACGGCGGTTTCCGGAGACGACGATCGTCGTCGAGCATCTCGGTCTTCCCGTCGGAGTCTTCGGTCCGGTCGGCGGCCAGACCGGACGAACCGCTGCTGCGCGCGCCGAGATCCTCAACCTGTGGCGGGAGCGGATGTCGATGCTGGCTGCGCGTCCGAACATCTCGGTCAAGATCTCCGGTCTGGCGATCGGGCTGCTCGGGTACGGCCGTGAGACGTCGGACAACATCGGTGGCCGTGACATCCTCGCCGACATGATCGGTCCGCTGGTGCTGCACGTGGTGGACCAGTTCGGGCCGGAGCGGGTGATCTTCGGGTCGGACATGCCGATCGATCGGCCGAACGCATCCATCGACACGGTGATCGGTGCGCTCCTCGACGTGGTCGGGGAGCGTGGCGACCATCTGCTCGCGAATCTGTTCGCGCGCAATGCGCAGCGGCTGTACGGGTTGGAGGTCGCGGGCGCCTGAGTTTCCCCGCTCAGCGTCTGAAACCGCGTCAGGCGGTTACCGCCTCCGTGCGGGGAATTCTGCGCGCCGAACCACTGAAGCGAGTAGGCCGTGTACACCACAAGTGAAACATGTTCTAGTAAGTCTCATGGGTGTGTACGTGGTGACCGGATCGGCGTCGGGAATGGGACAGGCGGTGACGCTGCGGCTGAGAGCCGACGGGCACACGGTGGTCGGCGTGGACCTCGCCGGTGCGGAGGTCGATGCGGACCTCTCGACGTCCGAAGGGCGATCGGCCGCTATCGGCCTCCTTCTGGAGAAGGTCGACGGTCCGCTCGACGGCGCAGTCATGGCCGCCGGGATGGGGCCGAAGCGCGGACGTGAGCGGATGCTCGTCGAGGTCAACGTGCTGGGCGTGACCGACCTGCTCGAAGCGCTTCGTCCCAAGCTGGCGGCCGCAGCGAAGGCGAAGGTGGTGGTGTTCGGATCCAACTCGACGACGTCGACGCCGTTCGTGCCGCGCATGGCGATCAAACGTCTCGTCGACGGCGACGCGGAAGGCGCGACCCGGATACTGAAACGGCGCGGATCTCTGTCGGGACCGGCATCGTATGCCGCCTCGAAGATCGCCGTGGCGCGGTGGGTGCGCCGGATCTGTGTGACCCCGGAGTGGGCGGGGGAGGGTATCCGGATGAATGTGATCGCTCCGGGCCCGGTGATGACGCCGTTGCTCGCCGGTCAGCTGAAGAGTTCCACTGCGAGTCAGGTGAAATCGTTCCCGGTCCCGATTCGGGAGTACGGGACGCCTGAACAACTGGCCGAGTGGGTGATGACGATGCTGTCGCCGGCCGCCGATTTCATGGTCGGCACGGTCGTCACCGTGGACGGCGGAACGGAGGCTCTGCTGCGGCCGGACGATTGGCCTGCCCGGCTGCCGCTGCGCCTGCTGCCCCGGATGGGCTGGTCGATGTACCGGGCGCCCAAGCGTGGTCAGGTGGCGGATTACTCGGACACCTGAGTCTCGTCCGGGTCGATGCCCGCCAGCTGGAAGGCGGCGAGTGCGGTGGTGCGTATCGCCCACTCGAGCTCGTCGATCGACGGGTGCGACGAGTTCTCGAAGCCGGTGAGTATCAACATGGAGGTGGCGGCGAGATTCTCGGCGAGGTCGGCGCCGAACAGCTCGACGCCCATGTCGCGGATCGCGGTACGGCGTGCGGACTCCACTTCCGCGAGGGCATCATGCACGACGGGGTCGGTGCTCGCCCAGCTGCGGATGGCGCGCTCGGTGTCGTGCGGCAGGTTCAGTGCGATATCGATCAGTGCTTCGATCCGGTCTCTCGGATCGGTCACCTGCCGGGCGCCTTCCACGAGGCGGTCGGTGGCTTCGAGCCGCCAGTGGGCGATCAGCGCCGATTCGAAGGTCTTCCAACTGCGGAACGAATGGTAGAAGGAGCCGGTGGTCACCCCCGCTTCGGTGCAGACGGCCGACTGCTTGAACCCCGCGTATCCCTCACGTGCGAGAACGGTCATGCCCGCCTGGAGGAATCGTCTGCGCAACCTGCTCGGTTCGGCGTCCCTGTCCATCCCCGGATTGTTGCATGAGGGTAGCGCCGACTCTTGCCTTTCTCCATAAGTCGACTTATGGTGACAGTGGATGTGATCCACATCATCATCGAGGAGGACTCGCATGCTGAACCCGGACCGGAACGCGGGGCTCGATCCGCATCGCGACTTTCGGGAGATCTACCGGAACGTCGCATTGCTCGACTTCCCGTGGGACTTCACTCAGTCGCTCAGCTTCGCGCTGTTCCGCACGTACGCGGTACCCAGTGTGGGACGCCTGCTCGACGAATCACGAGGCTTCGCCGATACGCAGAAGCGCTACGACGACACCGGTCTGCTACTCGAAGTGCCGCTGCGCGAGGGGATCTCGTCGAGTGCCGGGAGGTCGGCGGTCCGTCGGATCAACCAGATGCACCGGGCGTACGACATCTCCAACGACGACATGCTGTACGTGCTCTCGACGTTCGTCGTCGTCCCCAAGCGGTGGTTGGATGACTACGGATGGCGCAAGCTCACCTACGACGAAGTGGTCGCTTCGACCAACTACTACCGCGAACTCGGGCGCCACATGAACATCAAGAACATCCCCGAGTCGTATGACGCGTTCGCGGTGCTGATGGACGAGTACGAAGGCGAGCACTTCGCGTATGACGAGGGCGGGCGTCGCGTCGCCGATCTGACGTTGAACCTGCTGACCACCTTTTACCCGAAGCCGGCCCGTCCCGCGGTCCGCGAGTTCTCGAAGGCGCTGATGGACGATCCGCTGCTCGACGCGTTCGGGTACCGAAAGCCGTCTCGGTTCGTGGTGGCCGCGAGCCGGCGTGCGATGCGTGCTCGGGCCGCCGTTGTCCGCCTTCTCCCGCCGCGTCGCAAGCCGCAGGGGTTCGGGGACACCTCACGGATGAAGTCCTACCCCGACGGTTACGAGATCGAGTCGCTCGGGACCTTTCCCGGAGGATGTCCGGTGTCTCATCTGTCTGAGTTGGAACCGACCTCGGCGGTGTCCGGATGACCACGACCGTCGCCGCTCTGAAAGCCGGACTGCCCAGCGATGCTGCTGCAGCCCTGTACGACTCGCTCGCGCCCGTCGGCGTCGAAGAGATTCTCGGTCAGTGGCACGGGTCGGAGGTCCCCACAGGGCATCCGATGGACGGACTGCTCGCGGTATCCGGTTGGTACGGCAAACGCTTCGACGACGCCGATCACGTTCATCCGCTGATCTTCGGCGAGCCGGGCGACCTCTATCCGGTTAACCCGGGCGCCGTGCCGATCGATCTGCTCAACCGGCTCGGCACGCGCATGCCGAGGCCGCAGATCCCCGGCGTCGCAACTGCGTTCAAAGCAGTGAAGACCAGGCGGCACCGTGCCCGCCTACGGCAGGTGGAGTACCGCGGAAAGGTCAGCACCGCGATGGTCTACGACCAGCTCGCCGTCATCGACCACTTCCGGCTCTTCGACGAGGACACACTTCTCGGAGCGATGGATCTGCGGAACTCGCCGCGACCGTACTTCTTCCTGCTGGAACGGGACCGCTGAGAGAGGGCGACGCTGAGCGAGGGGAGCGCTAACCGGTCTGTACCTCCCGGCTCGCGTCTGACGACCACTGCGAGTACGAGCCGGGATACAGCGTCGCGTCGATCCCGACCTGGTTGAGCGCCGCGATCTGGTGTGCCGCAGTGACTCCCGACCCGCAGTAGACGATCACATCGCGTGATCCGTCGACACCCAGCCCGGCGAAGCGTGTTCGCAGTGTGTCGTTGTCGAGGAAGTGCTCGTCGGAATCGAGATTGTCGGCAGTCGGCGCGCTGATCGCGCCGGGGATGTGGCCGGGGCGTGGATCCACGGGCTCCACGTCTCCGCGGTACCGCTCGGCGGATCGGGCGTCGAGTAGGAGTGCATCGGTGTTCGCGGCCTCGTCGATGGTCGCGGTCGGCATGCTGTCTCCGGTTAGTGTCACGCTGCCGGTGCGCGGTGTCGCGTCGCCTTTCGACTCCCGCATGCCGGCGTCCTGCCATGCGCGGTAGCCGCCGTCGAGGATCCTCACTTCGCTGACGCCGCCCCAGCGGAGCAGCCACCACAGGCGGGCCGCTGATTGGCCGCCGTTGTCGTCGTAGACCACGACCGGGGCACCGAAGTCCACGCCCCAGCTGCGTGCGGCCGCCTGGAGATCCGCGACGTCGGGGAGGGGGTGCCTGCCGTGCGCCGGATCGGCGGGTGCGGCCAGTTCGGACTCGAGATCGACGTAGACGGCGCCCGGTAGGTGCCCGGCTCGGTATCGCTGCTCGCCGTCGTCCTCGCCGAGGCGCCAACGTACATCGAGAACGGCGGGCGGCCTGTTCGACAGCATCGCCTCGACTAGATCCTCGACTCCGATCAGCACATCCGGCATTGTCCGCCTCCTTCGTCGCGTGAGAACTTCATTGCGAGCCTACGGCGTGGCCGGTCCCGAAGGTCTCGGCACTCGGCCTCGACCGATGCCTCGGGCGAGGCTCAACGGTCGGGGGAAGTGGATTGCGGGATCGACCACCTAGGAGAGTGATGCGCGGACGGCCTTCTTGTCGATCTTGCCGACGGCGGTCACCGGCAGGGCCTCGACGACACTCAGCCGGTCGGGCAGCTTGAACGAGGCAAGGCCGCGCGATGTCAGGAACTCGCGGAGCTCTGGCAGGGTCACGTCGCTCACGCCACGGCCGACGATGACAACCGCCCGGATTCGTTCGCCGACAACGTCATCGGGCTCGCCGACGACTGCGGCTTGCCGGACGGACGGGTGGGCGAGGAGGTTCTCCTCGACGTCGTCGGCCGCGACGTTCTCGCCTGCGCGCACGATGGTGTCCTTGATCCGGCCGGTCACCGCCAGGTGCCCCGATCCGAGTCGGCGAACCAGGTCGCCCGACCGGTAGAAGCCGTCGTCGGTGAACGACCGCTCGTTGTGCTCGGGTGCGCGGTAGTAGCCGCGAATCGTGTACGGCCCACGGGTCAGGAGCTCGCCCTCGTCGCCGTCTGCGACCTCGGTGCCGTCCTCGTCGACGATGCGGACTTCGTCGAACTCCGACATCGGGGACCCCTGGCTGACGTGGACGAGCGAGCGCGCGTCGTCGAGCCGGGAGTAGCAGATGAGGCCCTCCGCCATGCCGAACACCTGCTGCACTACGGGGCCGAATGCGGCATCGAGGTCGACGGCGTCGCTTTCCGCGAGCTTGGATCCGCCGACCTGCAGCAATCGGAGCGACGACGTGTCCGCCTCCTCCCACTCGGTGGCTGCGCCCCACAGCTGGGCGAGTGCGGGCACAAGTGCCACGACGCTCACGCGGTACTTCTCGACGATCGCGAACGCGTTGTCCGGGCTGGGGTCCGCAGTGAACACGCTGTGTCCGCCGACACCGATCATGCCGAGTGCGCCCGGGCAACTGAGCGGGAAGTTGTGTGCGGCAGGAAGTGCCGCCAGGTAGACGTCGTCCGCTGTGAGACCGGCGATCTCGGCGGACCGGCGGGCGTTGAACTCGTAGTCGTCATGGGTGCGGGCGATCAGCTTCGGCAGCCCGGTGGTGCCGCCGCTGACCAGCAACAAGGCGGGCAGGTCGGTCGAAACCGTCGGAGGTTCGAAATCGGTGTGCGGTGCGTCCGGCAGTGCGGTGAAACGTCCCGGATCGCCGGCGGTGAACACATGGCGCACGCCGGGAACTCGGTCGACGAGTTCGATGGCGAGCTCGCGGAAGTCGTAGCCGTGCGTTCCGTCCTCGGTCAGGTAGGCGACGGCGCCGGACGTGTGCGCCAGGTGGGCGATCTCGCTGATGCGGTGAGCAGGCAGCGTCATGACCGGCACGACGCCTGCACGCAGCAACCCGAAGAACGTGACTGCGAACTCGGCGGAGTTGTTCATCTGCACCACGGCGCGATCACCCGCGCGGAGCCCGGCCGCCTGAAAGCCGGCGGCACGACGGTCAGCGGCGGACAGGAGCCCGGAGTAGGTGAGGGTTCGATCGTCGGCGGCATCGGTGACGGCCGGAGAGTCGGGCCGCATGGCGGCGGCATCGACCAGATCGGACCACAGTGGGCGCCCGCGGTACAGGCCTGCGTCGTCGTAGTCGGCGGCCGGATCGGTGCGGTGCGGCGCGAATCCGTCGGCGAGATCGGACTGGGCTGTGGTCTGCGTCATCGAGGGCCGCCTTTCCTTTAGTGGCTAGGGGAGCCTAACCTATCTCGAGTGGTAAGGACTAGTTCAGATGAGTCGAGCGGCGCTGCCGCCGGCGTGGCGAGACAGGATCACTCGAGATGACGGCACTTCCGCTGCTGGACGAGCCGCTGACTGCGGCAGATGCGGCACGGAGATGTGCTGCGTGGGCGGCGTCCGGCGAATTCGGCGATCACGTGGTCTACGAACGCTCCGGTACCTGGATCTTCGCTGCCCGTCCCGTAGCGCACATCATCCTCACGCGTGGCCGGGTGAGTCTCGATGTCGGCTCCGAGGTGATTGACTTCCCGTGGACCGACGACCCGTCGGCCGGGCTGGAAGCTGCGCTCGCAGCGTTGCCCGACCGGACCTGGCAGCTGTACGGCTGGGTCGGCTTCGACTACTGCGCCGCATACCGCGGGCTGCTCGATCACGTCCCGCACGACGTGGTGCTGGCGCACTTCATCGTGCCCGGTCTGATCGTCCGAGTGAACGATGATGGGATCGACGCTGACGGTGCCGATGAGGAGATTCTCACGCGGCTGCAGGAGATCGCCTCGCGGGCAGACGATCCGGCGCCTGCGCGGCCGATCGACGTCGCGGTGGACGGAGACGGTTACTCCGAGCGCGTGGCACAGGCGATCGCCGAGATCAACAGCGGCGCGTATCAGAAAGTGATCCTGTCCCGCCGGGTTGCGGCCGGCTACGACGTCGACATCCCGGCGACGTACGTGCGAGGCCGCGATGCGAACACGCCTGCCCGATCGTTCCTGCTGCGGCTCGGTGGTGTGGAGGCTGCCGGGTTCAGTCCCGAGCTCGTGGGCGCCGTCGACCAGGACGGAATCGTCACCGCCGAGCCGCTCGCCGGAACCCGCGCGCTCACGGGTGCGGCTGACGTGGATGCGGCGGCCCGCACGGAACTGCTCTCCGATGAGAAGGAACTGGCCGAGCATGCGCTATCGGTACGTGCCTGTCTCGACGAGGTCGACTCCGTCGTGGAACCGGGTACCGCTCATGTCGCCAGCTTTCTGGACGTGCGGGAGCGCGGCAGCGTTCAGCATCTCGGGGCGACGGTGCGCGGTCGGCTGGCGCCGGGCCTCACCCCGTGGCGTGCTCTGGAGGCTCTCTTCCCCTCGATCACCGCGACCGGAACCCCGAAAACGCCCGCGCTCGAGGCGATCTACCGACTCGAACCCGAACGGCGCGGTCCGTATTCCGGCGCCGTGGTCGCGGCGTCGTCCGCAGGTGATCTGGAAGCGGCCCTCGCGCTGCGCTCGGTGTTCGCCGAGGACGGTCGCGCGTGGCTGCGAGCCGGCGCCGGAATCGTAGCCGGGTCGCAGCCGGACCGGGAGTTCACGGAGACGTGCGAGAAGCTCGCCAGCATCGCGCCGTTCGTGGTGCCCGCCACCGAATCATGAAGGGACAGCACGCTGGTGCTGTTCCTCGCCTACTCGTCGATGGACCGCAGTAGCGCGCGAGTGCGGGCCCGTACCTCGGGATCGCGGTCGAACAGGATCCCGACGTACTCGTCGACGCCGAACGACTCGAGTTCCCGAATGCGCTCGGCGACGGTCGACTCATCGCCGATGATGGCGGCGTCGGCCGGTCCGGCGAAGCCCTCGCGATCGAGCATCGATTTGTAGGATGGCAGGCCGTCGTACATGGCGAACTGCTTGGCCGCCGAGGCCCGGGCTCCGTCGGCGTCGTCGGTGACACTGACCGGCAGCATCGCGACCGTGCGGACGGATCCATCGGGCCGGCCGGCGTCGGCCGCCGACTGTTTCAGAGTCGGGATCACATGGTCCCGAAGGGTTTTCGGTCCGGTCATCCAGGTGACGGTGCCCGACGTGCGACGGCCGGCCAGCTCGAGCATCTTGGGGCCGAGCGCTGCGAAGTACACAGGGGGCGCAGCGACGCCCTGCAGGGTCATCGCGCCGCGGGTGGTGACGATGTCGCCGGCAGCATCGGCCTTCTCGCCGCTGAGGAGCGGGAGCAGTCCGTCCAGATATTGCTCGGTGCGCTGCACCGGCTTGGCGTACGAGATGCCCCACATGCCCTCGGTGACCACCCGGTGGGTGAGTCCGAGACCGAGGTTCAACCGGCCGCCGATGATCTGGTTGACCGTGAGCGACTGCTGGGCGAGCTTCATCGGGTGCTGTGCCTGAATCGGCAGAACGCTGGTGCCGAACTCGATGTCGGGCACTTCGCGGCCGGCGAGTGCGATGCAGGTCAGCAGGTCGGGTTCGCTGGGCATCTGAGTGGACCAGACACGCCGGAATCCCTCCTCGCGCAACTCGTGCAGGTTAGCCACGGCCTTATCTATCGACAGGCTCTTCGCGTTGATCGTCCAGACGACGTTGACCTGCATCGTGCCTCCTGTATTCGCGTTGTGGTGTCCGACCGCTGGGGTCAGAGTGCGTTGAGCGCCACGTCGATCGGTACCGAGCCGTCGGTGAAAGCGATGTTCTGGCGGATGGACGCCGGATTGGCCAGTGCCGCTGCGGCGACCTGTGCCACGTTGGCCCGCGCGGTGCCGGCGTTCTTCTCGGTGCGGATGGCGGCCGGATCGATCGTCCCCGACGGATCGTCGAGGGTCAGCGCACCTGGCATGAGAATGGTCCAGTCCAGCTTGGATTCGCGCAGAGCGACGTCGGCAGCTGCCTTCGCCTCCGCGTACGGGTAGAAGGCGCTGTCTTCGCTGACACCGTGATCGGGTCCGGCACCGAGATACGAGACGAGCACGAACCTGTTCACGCCTGCCTCGGCCGCGGCCTCCATGGCACGGATCGCCGCGTCCCGATCGACGGCGTAGGTGCGGTCGGGGTTTCCGCCGCCGGCACCCGCGGTGAACACCACGGCGTCAGCGCCCTCGATCGCCTGGCTGATCTCCCCGCGGTCGGCGTTCTCGACATCGAGAACCAGTGGTTCCGCGCCGGAGGCACGGACATCGTCGGCGTGCTCCGGGTTACGGATGATCGAGGTGACCGAGTCGCCGCGTTCGTTCAGCAGGGGTGCGAGGAGGAGGGCGATCTTGCCGTGTCCTCCGATGATCTTGATGTCCGCCATGAGGGATACCGTACTGATTACCGCCCATCGCCGCAGAGTCGGGGATTGTTACATCGTTAACCTTTGAAGTTGCTGCGGAGATCCGTTGAGGCTGGTAGCCAGTTCGTCCCGAAGCGCCGTGGTGTGACCGGCTGGGTCCGGAGCGGGCCGGCGTCGGGGAAACCGTCCTGACTGGCGCGTCGCGAATCGCTCGGTCGGCCCCGAGGTCCGGAACGATCTGATTGGCGCCGAACGACACTGCGGTGGGGAATGGCCAGAGTCTTCCGATGAGTGTCAACCTGCCAGCGAGGTCGAGTGTGTTCGACGTGTTCGACGCTGTCCTTCAGTCGTTTCCGGGCGATCGGGCGATGGACTGGTCGGGCGAGTTCTTCGGGGAGATTCTGGAAGTTATGTCAACCGGGACTTCGGTCGCTTGCGCAGCGGGTCCGGGTCTGAGGATTTGCCTCTATGCAGGGAGTACGCGGGCATCCTTACTGGTAGATGCGATTTCGAAGACTCTGGAAATTGTCCTACAAACGTATGACTCAAGCCACAATCGAGACAATATGAGGCACAGATCACATTTACATAACGGTCTTTTACTTCAGTCGACTGAAGTACTCGCCAGGGTCAAAGTGGACATCGCGTGCAGTTCGCCAAGAGCTGACGTTTCCCGCAAGTGAAAGAAGTAGAAAAATGGCTGATGGCCCCGTCGTCCTGCAGATCGACTTCCTGACCCCGATCATCGACGCCCTGGGTGGTGCTTCCAGTGAGGGCAGCAGCGAAGCGCCGGCAACGTAGAGCCGGACTTCGCTGGGCCGCCTTGCGCTTAACGGTGCGAGGCGGCCCGTTGCTCGTCCAGTCAGACACTCCCGACACGATTGCGGCCCGATGGCAGACATCATCACCCTTGACGACACCCGTCTGGTGCAAGCGACGGAGATCCTTGCGGACTGCGTGGCTGAGATCCCGCTGTACCGTTGGCTTCTCGGTGAGCACGTAGACGATCAGAGCAAACGCGAGTGGTTATCCGAGATTCTCATTCGTCCGTTGTTGCACGTCGGATGCGTGGTCGGTGCGGTGGCAGATGATCGCCTCATAGGGGTTCTCCTTTGGCAGGCCCACGACGTCGATCTCGCTCCGGGCGGCGAACCTCCGCTGACCCCCGCCGACGTTCAGGTTGCGATCGACACCCCAGGACTACGTGAGCGCCTGCTCGAGCTCTGGACCAGCGATGTATTGGTCGCTCCTGCGGAAGACGCGGTCAATTGCATGCTCGTTGCGGTGCTGCCCGAATTCCGCCGCGCAAGCGTCACTCTCGACATGATGCGAGAGGTGCAGGAATTCTGCATCCGGAGTAATCGCCCCTTCTACGCGTGGACCGGCTCAGCGCCGTTGCGGTGGTGGTTCCAGGACGGCTGGAGCGCTACCGAGTTCGGCTCCGTCGAATGGCATGGAACCGCCATGTACGGAGTCGTCTCCGACCGGCCGCCCACGCTTAAACCGGTGCCGCCCGAACGGCGTGCCCACGCAGAAACAGCCGCTCGATGACCGACGTCGACCGTCGAACCGACCACTCAAACCAGGAGACCCTTTCGTGAAGCTCACTCGTACAGTCCGGCTCGCCGTGATCGTCGCGGCGGTTGCTGCACTGTTCGCCGCCCCCATGGCTCCTGTTGCTCACGCTGCGCCGGGTGGCGTGGTGTCGTCGACCGAGGTGTCGAGTCAGGAACTCGACATCACGGTGCATTCAGCGTCGATGAACCGGGACATCCCCCTCACCGTCTTCGCACCTGAGAATCGGTCCAAACCGGCGCCCGTGCTCTACCTTCTCAACGGTGCGGGCGGCGGAGAGGACGGTGCCACGTGGCAGGGCAAGACCGATATCGCCGAGTTCGTCGCGAACAAGCACGCGTATGTGGTGATTCCGATGGAGGGGGCGTTCTCGTACTACACGGACTGGATCAAGTCCGATCCCGAACTCGGCGTCAACAAATGGGAGACGTTCCTCGGTGAGGAGCTTCCTCCGGTGATCGACGCGGAGTACAACACGACGGGAGCCAACGCGATCGCCGGGATCTCCTCGTCGGCGACGTCGGTGCTGAACTTGGCGATCCACCATCAAGGCCTCTACCGCGCCGTCGGTTCGTACAGCGGCTGCGCGAGCATGTCGTCCACTCACGGAACGCTGTTCACCCAGATCGTGGTGGAGGGTCGCGGTGGTGGGGACATCACCAACATGTGGGGTGAGCCCGGTGGACCGATGTGGCGAGCCAACGATCCCGTCCTAAATGCAGGGAAGCTGCGCGGTGTCTCCCTGTACCTGAGTTCGGCCAGTGGCTTGCCCGGTAAGCACGACAATCCGGCGGAAGTACCGGATCCGGCGACCCTTGCCGATCAGATCGTCGTCGGAGGCGGAATCGAGGCGACCAACCGGTTCTGCACCGAGCAGCTCGCGTCGAGCCTGGCGCGCAAGGGCATTCCTGCCACGGTGGACCGCCCGGGTACCGGAACGCATTCGTGGGGCTACTGGGAGGACCAGCTGCACAAGTCCTGGCGGCAGATTGCCCGCGCCCTCAATAGGTGACGCGGCACCGTAGCGCGCGGCGCGGTCGACCCGGTACGCGGCCGACCGGGGTCCTGCGGATCGCACTCGCCGGGCGCGGTGCGGCGATCGCGTCCGTGGCGGTCGCACAGGTGCTGGCGCTCGGCGCCGGGCTGGCGCAGCCGCTGTTCAATGCGCACCTCATCGACAACGGTGTGGTGGCCGGAGATTTCGGCTACATACTCGGCCTCGGTGTGTGGATGCTCGTGGTCGCGGTCGTCGGATCTGTCGCATCGTTCGCAACGGTTGCACTCGGTTCGAGGGTGTCGGCGGAGGCTGCCGCCGAGATTCGGCGTCGGGTGTACCGACGTGCCGGGCAGATGACGGAAGCTGAGTTCCAGCGCATCGGTACGGGGTCGATGCTGACCCGGACCTCGCCGGACATCGCCGTTGTCGCGCAGTCGGTGTTCGTCACGTTGACGGCTGCGATCGCCGCCCCGATCGTGATGATCGGCGCGATCATTCTGGCGCTTCGGGAGTCGGTGACCCTGTCTCTGGTCATCGTCGTGGTCGTGGTGGTGCTCGGTATCGGGGTGGGGCTGTTCGTGGTCCGCACCATTCCGTTGGCGATGCGCATGCAGCAGACCACCGATGCGCTCAACCGGGTGCTGCGCGAGCATTCGGCGGGAGTGCGCATCGTGCGGGCCTTCCGACGAGAGTCGACCGTCGGCGGCTGGTTCGCCGAATCGAACACCGAGATGAGCATCCTTGCGAGGCGGATCGGCTCGTTGCAGGGGCTGCTGACACCGGCCGTGCTGCTGGTGGCCAACCTGGCCTCGGTGGCCACGGTCGTGGCCGCCGCGGGTCTCATCGAATCCGGACGGTTCACGATCGGTGGTCTCACCGCGTACACGGGCTATCTCAACCAGATCGTGGCCGGGACGACGATGCTGGTGGCGACGATCGCGGTGATCCCTCGTGCGCAGGCCAGCCTGCGGCGTATCGCCGAGGTGCTCGACGCGGACGACGTGCCGACGATGGACGACGCGTCGCCCGGTGATGTCGCCGAACGGCCGATGCGGCTGGGATTCCGTGTCGTGCATCTCCGGTATCCGACCGCCGACGACGAGACGTTGCGGGGACTGTCTCTGGAGTGCGTGCCGGGCGGCACGACAGTGGTCATCGGCGGCACGTCGAGCGGCAAGTCGACGATGCTGAGTCTTGTTCCGCGACTCATCGACCCGACTGTCGGCGCGGTGGCGGTGGCCGGGAAGCGAGTCACCGAATGGCCGCTCGAGGATCTCCGCAGGCAGATCGTCCACGTCGGTCAGCGACAGTCGCTGATCGCGGGCACCGTGGGCGCGAACCTGCGGCTGGCGGATGCCGACGCCGACGACGACTCCCTCTGGCGTGCCATGCACGCCACCCTCATCGCCGACACGGTGCGCGATCGCGGGGGACTGGACGCGGCCGTCGACCAAGGTGGCGCCAACTTCTCCGGCGGTCAGCGACAGCGACTCGCGTTGGCGCGCGCACTGCTCCGTCGCCCTGCGGTGCTCTGTCTCGACGACGCGTTCTCTGCGATGGACGGCGAGACGGCGAGCGCGGTACTGGCGGGCATCCGGACCGTGCTTCCCGACGCGACAGTTCTGCTGGCGACGCAACGAGTGAATCTGACCCGCGACGCCGATCGGATCGCAGTCCTCGAGCACGGCCGCATCACCGCCGTCGGCGACCATCTCACCCTGCAGGCCAGTAGCGAGGCGTACCGGGAGTTCGTGGACGCTCAGTCGGCTGGAGTGCGGGACCGATGATGAAGCTACTGCGTGCGGCGCGTCTGGTGCGTCGCGACATCGCCTCCGACCGGCGGATCGTCGCAGCGCTGGTGCTGTCGCTGGTGTCCGTCGTGTTCGCCATCGTCCTGCCATTGATCATGGCGCTGATGACCAACACGGTGTTCGCGGGTGTCATCGGAGGACGACTGCCTGCCGGGCAGTCGCTCGCTGATGCGGTCGACGGACTGAGGGAGGCCGGGCGCGGCGACCTGGCCAACGTCGCCGAGACCAGCGGTGCCGTCCCCGGAGCTGGGATGGACTGGCCTCGACTATGGCGGGAGACGGCATTCGCCGTCGCCGTGATCGTGGTGATGACAGGCGCTCGGGCCATCGGATCGATCCTGCTCAGCCGGGCAGTCGCCGAATCGAACCGCCGGACGCGCTCGGAGATGGACCGCAAACTGCACCGACTTCCAGTCTCCGCTTTCGAAGGCGGACGTCGCGGTGCGACTCTCAACGCGGTGACGGTTGACGTCGCGAATCTGGGCACCCTGATCGGGCCGTTGTTCGTGCAGCTTCCGGTCATCGTGATGACCGTCGTGGGGGTGGCGGTGGTATTGCTCGTCATCGCGCCTCTGTTAGCGGTGATCGTGTTCGTCGCGGTACCGGTGACGGTTGTCGCTGCGCTGGTGTTGATGCGGAGGGCGCGTCCGCACATAGATCTGCAGTGGCAGACCACCGCGGAGCTCGCCGTACACGTCGAGGACGTGTACAGCGCGCGGGAGATGCTGAGCTCCTACGACGCGCACCGGGAACCGACCGCCGAGTTCGATCGGCTCAACACCCGGATCGCGAACGCGACCCGCACCGGGCAGACGTGGAGCGGCGCGCTCGGCCCGGTGCTGAGCGGTCTCAATGTCCTGGTGTTCGTCGCGTTGGCGGTAGTCGGCGCGATGCGAATGCTCGACGGGGCCATCACGCTCGGCGCGCTGCAGGCGGTGGTCATCTACGCGCGGCAGATGACCGCACCCTTGAGCGAGCTGGCCGGAATCCTTCCCCGGCTGCAGTCCGGAATGGTTTCGTACGGCCGCGTGAAGGCGTTCCTCGCGCAGAACGACGAATCGCAGCCGGCCGTCGACGACCCGCCGACGGGTTCGCGCGGCAGGCACACGGCTCCGCCGGCAATCAGCTTCGAGGGAGTGCGATTCGCGTACGGGGGCGGCCCCGGAGTCCTCGCCGACGTCGATCTGCAGCTGGAACCTGGGACGGCGACCGCACTTGTCGGAGCCACCGGCTCCGGCAAGACCACCTTGACCTCGTTGCTGCAACGGTTCGCCGATCCGACGGCCGGCCGGATCACTCTCGACGGTTACGACATCGCCGAGTGCAGCAGGACTTTCGTGCGTTCGCAGCTGGCGGTCGTCACCCAGGAACCTCGGCTGTTCACCGGAACCGCCGGCGAGAACATCGCGTTCGGGTCACCCGACGGGCGGACCGAGCGGTCGGCGGTCATCGACGAGATCACGGCGACTCTCGCCAGTGGTGAGGACACCGCGGTGTCGGGAGACTCCGAACAGCTGAGTGCCGGAGAGAAGCAGTTGCTCACCGTTGCACGCGCATTGGCCGCGCGGCCGGGAGTGCTGATCCTCGACGAGGCCACCAGCGCTGCCGACCCCCGCACGGAACTGCTCATCCAACGTGGACTCGAGGCTCTGCGAACTCATACGACGACGCTCGTCATCACGCACCGGATGTCGACGCTCGCTGCCGTCGACGACATCGCCGTTCTCGGCGAGGGGCGGATCGTCGAGCGTGGCACTGCGGCCGAACTGATCTCGGCGGGCGGCGAATTCGCGCGACTGTACGGCGCCGACCGGTGAGGGCCGACCGGTGAGTCCGACGGGTGACCTCGAGGTGTGACGGTCAGAAGGGCAACGCCGACCGGACACCGCGCACCGTGTGCCGCACGACGGAGCGGTAGACGTTCTCGAAGCGCATCGAGTCGACGTCCTCGGGATCGATGAGGTTGTTGTCGGCGAGCGGCGAATCCTCGTCCGCGGTGTTCGCCTTGGTGAACGGGGCCAGGGTCCGGCCACTTCCTCGATGCAGGTCGATCGCCTTGATCAACGATCCCTGTTCGGCGACTTCCTCATCGAGATCGGCTGCGTCGATGTCGAGGTGCTCGGCGATCAGCCTGCTCCGAACGGCCAGGATGGAAGTGCTGATGGCAGCGGTCTGGTCGGTGTTGTCGGCGGTATCGATAGTCACGTCGCACTCACTGTCGAATCCGAGGGACCGGTTGTTCAGGTTGGACGATCCGACGCGCAGGATTCGGTCGTCGGCGATGAGCACCTTGGCGTGCACGTATATCGGCTCGTCGTCCGCGGTGACCGGATAGAAGATCCGGAACCGGTCGTGGACGTCGGCCTCCCAGATCAGCCGCAACAGACGGTGACGCGCACCGTCCATCGAGCGCCGCTCGATATCTCCGTCAGCGTGCCTGGGCAGCACGACGACGATCTCCGGCCCGTCGGGCTCGGCGAGCCGGGCGATCAGGGCCTCGGCGATCTCTCGGGACGCCAGATACTGGCTCTCGAGGTACAGGGTGTCGCGGGCGGCGGCGATTGCGGCCCGGTACAGCTGGAAGATCTCATCGACCTCCTCGCGTTCCTTGTACTCGGGCAGCGTCCTGGAGACGCCGACCGTGGCGCCGGTGAAGGTGGGTCCGAGCCCCTCCGGCCATACCGGGCGGGGAGGCGCCGCGATAGGTGGCAGCCTCTTGCCGGTCGCGGCCTCCCACCGGTCGTAGGCGACCTCGGCGATCACCTGCGCCGCCCCGCCGTCGAGCGCGAGAGTCACGTCATGCCAGGGCCCGTACGCCTCGCCGGTCGGTGTGACCCGATGCTCGTTCGACGTGAGGTGGTCGGAGGTGTCCCACCGGTCGACTGTCATGTCGATACCGCCGCAGAACGCGAACGTGTCGTCGATGACCGCGATCTTCTGGTGGTGCGCCGCGGCGATCGGATGCGCCGCGTCCACGCGGTAGTGAAGGCGGCGTCCGCTGATCAGATCCTGCACCAACGGCGGCAGCATGCCGCGGGCCATGCCGGTGAGTGCGCCGATACTCCAGCGGAGGACGAAGATCTCGAGTTCGGGGCGAGTCTTGGTGAGCCATCTCAGCAGGTCGCCGAGCTCGTCGGGCACGTCCGATGCGGGAGCTTTCCGTTCGAGTTCAATACGGGTGTCGAAGTCCCAGCCGACGAGGATCACGCGTCGCCGGGCCTGCAGCAGGGCCGACTTCGCGTATGCGAAGTAGTCGGCGGCATCGACGATCACCGACAGTCGATCCGCCTGCGCGGTCGTCAGGCACGTATCGCCGGGCTTCAGGATCGGCTCGGCGGTCATCGAATCTGCTCTAGGTTGCTCACGTACAAGTTGTACATGGTGACCTGCGGGTCTCGTTTCACAACGGCGCTCGACGTGTCCGCCTGCAGCCGCTCGTGTCGGGCAGCGGACGGGGTTCGCCAGCGGCTCGCGGCACTCCGAGTGTTCTGCTGAGTCCGGGGCGACAACACGGGTGCGTATCTATCGGCGGCGGATATGGCATCACTCCGGGAAGGTCAGCGACCGTGGCAGAGCGATCCTCGTCTGAGTGGTACCGCTGACGGTCGGCGACCCGCTATAGGCCGGTGCCGACGCTGTGAGGTACCACTCAGACGGATGAAGCGTTAGCTTGCCTGGATGCTTACTCGCAGACGGCGCCGAACGAGGCCGACTTGACCAGCTTCGAGTACTTGGCGAGCACGCCCCGCGTGTAGCGGGGTGGCAGCGGCTCGAAGTCCGCAGCGCGCGACGACAACTCGTTCTCGTCGACGAGGAGGTCGAGAGTCCCGGAGCCGACGTCGAGGCGGATACGATCGCCGTCGCGGACCATGGCGATGGGGCCGTGATCCACGGCCTCGGGCGCCACATGTCCCACGCACAGACCGGTAGTGCCGCCGGAGAAGCGTCCGTCGGTCAGGAGCAGTACGTCCTTACCCAGGCCCGCTCCCTTGATCGCGCCGGTGATGGCCAGCATCTCGCGCATGCCGGGTCCGCCCTTCGGGCCCTCGTAGCGGATGACGACCACGTCACCAGAGGTGATGGTCCCGTCCTCGAGTGCGTTCATCGCGTTCCGCTCGCCGTCGAACACGCGAGCCGTGCCTTCGAAGACGTCAGAGTCGAATCCGGCCGACTTCACCACCGCGCCCTCGGGGGCGAGGCTGCCGTGCAGGATCGTGATCCCGCCGGTGGGGTGGATCGGCGAGTCGAGGGCACGCAGAACCTTGCCATCGGGGTCCGGGGGTGCGATGTGGGCGAGGTTCTCGGCGACAGTCCGGCCGGTGACGGTGAGGCAGTCACCGTGCAGGAGGCCTGCATCGAGTAGGGCCTTCATCACCACGGGCACGCCGCCGATACGATCCACATCGGTCATCACGTGCGCACCGAACGGCTTTACATCGGCTAGATGCGGTACGCGAGAACCGATCCGGGAGAAGTCGTCGAGCGTGAGCTGCACGTCTGCCTCGTAGGCGATGGCCAGCAGGTGCAGCACCGCGTTGGTGGAGCCGCCGAACGCCATGACCACTGCGATCGCGTTCTCGAACGCCTCCTTGGTCATGATGTCGCGCGCGGTGATCCCACGGCGCAGCAACTCGACGACGGCCGCACCGGATTCACGGGCGAACTTGTCCCGACGACGGTCGGGAGCAGGCGGCGCCGCGCTTCCCGGCAGCGACATGCCCATCGCCTCGGCGGCGCTGGCCATCGTGTTGGCCGTGTACATGCCGCCGCAGGCGCCTTCGCCCGGACAGATGGACCGCTCGATCGTGTCGACGTCGTCGCGGCTCATCAGTCCGCGGGAGCAGGCGCCGACCGCCTCGAAGGCGTCGATGATGGTCACCTGCTTCTCGGATCCGTCCGAGAGCTTCGCGTATCCGGGCAGAGTCGACCCCGCGTAGAGAAACACCGACGCCAGGTCGAGGCGCGCCGCAGCGATGAGCATTCCCGGCAGCGACTTGTCGCAGCCGGCGAGCAGGACGGAGCCGTCCAGGCGTTCGGCGCTCATCACGGTCTCCACGCTGTCGGCGATGACCTCGCGGGAGACCAGCGAGAAGTGCATGCCCTCGTGGCCCATCGAGATGCCGTCCGAGACCGAGATGGTGCCGAACTCCAGCGGGTAGCCATTGGCCTCGTGCACGCCTTCCTTGACACCTTTGGCGAGGCGTTCGAGGGAGAGGTTGCACGGCGTGATCTCGTTCCACGACGAACCCACGCCGATCTGCGGCTTCACCCAGTCGTCGTCGCCCATGCCCACCGCGCGGAGCATGCCG
Organism: Gordonia zhaorongruii; assembly: GCF_007559005.1. GTDB lineage: Bacteria > Actinomycetota > Actinomycetes > Mycobacteriales > Mycobacteriaceae > Gordonia > Gordonia zhaorongruii. The sequence continues at coordinate 301,096 of NZ_CP041763.1, forward strand.
CGTGCCGCGGTGCGCTCCAGGCCGTCGGTGACGTCACGACTGCGAGGTTTGATGTCCGGTCCGTTGCTGTCGTCGCCTGTGGTCATGCCTCCACGATAGAAGGGTGCCAGTCTTTAGTCGCGGTGGTTGTCGGAACGCATCGTCGAGCAGCTGAGGTGTCGGCTCCCGTCGAGCGTCGTTTTTCTGGTACCGCTGACGATCGGCAATCGCACAGCGGTACCAGAAAGACGAGAAGAAGCGCCCGAATGCCAGTCGGTCAGTGCGGGGACACCTCCGTGGGCGGCTCTGGCACGGGGGTCCTTCGGGTGGCGACAGCACGACTCTCTCCCGGACCAGAACTCCGGCCACTTCTGACATGCCTGGACCGGTGCGACGCCGAAACCGGCATTTCCTGTGGTGTGCGCCATATATGGTGGTCTGATGTTTCGGGCGTTCTGTCGATTGAGTCGGGTTGCGGTGACCGTGGCCCTCGTGGGGCTGATGTCGCTGGGCGCGATCTTCATCGGCGCGGGCACCTCGCATGCGGAGGGTGGCTTCTACACCGTGCCGAAACAGCTGACGGGAGCACCGGGCGACGTTCTGCGCAGCGAGCCGATGACCGTGGCGTTGTCCGTGCCGACGCCGTCGGGGCACTTTCCGGCGGACGCATCCCGCATCATGTACCGGACGACCGGCCCGACGGGGCAGCCCGCCGCAGCGACTGGAACGGTGCTGACTCCGAAGTCTCCGTGGCGGGGTCGGGGCTCCCGCCCGTTGGTCAGTTTCACGGTGGGCACCCACGGTATCGGCCCCCAGTGCAAGACCTCACGACTTCTCGGGGAGGCGCTGCATTACACCCCGCCGCTGGACTTCTTCGTCGAGTACGAGTTGCCGTCCATCTACATGCTGCTTTCGCAGGGGATTGCAGTCGTCGTTACCGACTATCTGCCCGACACCTACTTGAACCCACGAGGTGAGGGGCCCGCAACCATCGACGCGGCCCGTGCCGCACAGCGTCTTCCGGGTGCGCAGATACCGGCGGATGGTCCGGTCGCGTTCTGGGGGTACTCCCAGGGTGGCCATTCAGCGGCGGCCGCCGCAGAACAGGTGAGCGCATACGCACCGGAGCTGAACGTGAAGGGCGCGTTCGTCGGAGCGCCGCCGGTGGACATGATCAAGCAGCTCGGCACAGTCGATGGTGGAGCGCTCGTCGGAATCAACGGGTACTTTCTCAACGGTCTGATGGGTTCGTATCCGGCTACCAAGCCGGTCATCGACGACATGCTCAATCGAGCAGGGCATGAGATGCTGCGCAGGACGGACGGTCAGTGCGTTGTCGAGACCGAATTGACGTACGGGTTGCGAAAGTCGAGTGAGCTCACGGTCTCCGGGCGATCGATTCAGAGCGTTCTGGCCTCCGACCGGCGGACGGCCAAGGTGATCGACTCGATGACACTCGGCAGGACTGCGCCGTCCACTCCGATCCTGTTGCTGACCGGAGGAGCCGACGACATCGTCTCGCCGGCCGCCGTACGACGCCTCGGGCATAGGTGGTGCGCCGGCGGAACATCGGTGCAACTGATGGACATCCCGCTCCCGAAGATCTTTCCGGGCCTCGGCTTGGGCCACATCGTCAACATGCCGATCGGTGAGTTGGGCCAGGGATTCAGCTGGCTCAACGACCGGTTCAACGGTCGGACGGCACCCAGTAACTGCAGGTAGCCGGGTCGCCGCGAACTGTGCGGTATCGGTGTCGCGGACGAGTGGCCCGTCGTGAGGCATCATCGAATCCGTGAGATCGGTAGCCGTCTGGTTCGTGTGGCTCGTCCTGGTCGGCGCCGGTTTGTGGTTGCTCGCCGACGGGTCGTGGTCGCTGATCGTCGTGTTCGCCGTCCTTCTGGCGGCATTCGGCTGGTGGTTGTTTCCGCGACGTGGGAGCGGACCCGACCAGCGCGACGCCGTGGTGGCCGCTGAAGCCGGAACCGTGGTGATCTACTGGCGCCCCGGCTGCATGTACTGCGCGCGCCTGCGGCGGCGACTCGTCCGCGTCCGCAATCGGGCCGTGTGGGTCAACATCTGGGCCGATGCGGATGCCGCCGTCTTCGTCCGGAGCGTCAACGACGGTGATGAGACCGTTCCGACGGTCGTCATCGATGGTGTGGCGCATACGAATCCGCCAGCGGACACGGTGCGGGGAAGACTGTCCGAGGTGGGCTGAGCGGGACAGCAGACTATCGCCGCGAGTCTCCGTCAGACCCGGAATGATTCACGAACCGACCCTTGGGCTACCCGCGTCCGACCCGGTCAGAAGTCGACGTCCACGCAGGCAAGCCTGTCGCCAGCCGAGCCGGCATGACCGGGTGCGGTCATGGTGTGTTCCTCGTGGAGCACCACGGAGTTAGCCTCGCCGTCCCGGAACTCCCAATTGACGGTGCTCGACGCGTGCGCGGCACCCTGCGCGTCGGAGGTGAGGTCCAACCAGACCTCATTCTGCGGGTTCGCGTAGGCAGGATCCGTCGACGAAGACTCCGGCGTGGCCGCCGGATCGATCTTGTTCTGGTAATGCGGTCCCGAGTCCGAGGGCTCCGGGCCGCACGGCTTGGTGTGCACGTGCACACCGAAGCCCCGGTTCGGGGCCAGTCCGTTCGCGTTGAGTGTCACCGTGGTCTTGCCGTTGTCGTCTTCTTCGTCCACGGTCGCCGTAGCCCCGACAGGGACTGCGGCTTCGTCGTACGTGAAGGCGGTGTTGTCGTCGTCGCCACCGTTCGAGCTGCCCGGGACGCTGAAGGTCGCGGTGTCGTCCGGTTTGCTGTCGCCCGATTCAGAGTTCGGCCCGGCGGAGGGATTCGCACCTCCGGAACCACCGGATGCGGAGGTCTGGCCAGGCGAGGACTCCGGGGCGCTATCGTCAGCGCACCCGGCAGCGGCGAGTGCGAGCACTGCGGTGCCCGCGATGAGCGCTGTGCGACCCGCAACCCGGGTGTTGTCGCCTGCGGTCAGGAAACCGAATCGAAGTGCCATAACCCCATATACCACGGGGATCGCACCCATGTGGTTCATGTCACACAATCGGGCACGCGCTGCCTCCCCTGGAGCTATGGGTGCATAGCGTCAAATGCAGTTCGTTCGTCAAGCGAAGCTGAGGGGTTACCGAGTTTGTGTCGCCTGGGCGGATTACGCGACCCACGCTCGAATATGCCGCTCGATGGCGGTGCGGAACTCATCGGCGGCGAGTGGCTGAGCGGTGCTCGTGTGTAGGAGGGTTCCGTCGAGGTGGTCGGAGAGTGCCCGGGCTGCGGCGGTCGGATCTGTGGCGCTACCTATCGAGGCCAATGATTGGACGATGACCTCGACGAGGTCTGCGCGTCGGAGTTCGATCGCGGCGCTCAGAGTTGCGTCGCCGGCGGCCTCGGCGAAGACCGCGAACCGTGCTCGCGTGCGGGTCGCGTCGGGACCGTGGGCGTGACACATGAAGGCGGTGAGGGCATCGGCCAGCGCATCTGTGGACTCGGGGAGTGCGGTGCCGGTGATGCCCTCGATGACCTGCTGATCGACCTCGAGTAGGCGGTCGAGGACCCCGTCCAGGAGGGCGCGGCGTGTCCGGAAAAGGTTGGACGTCGAGCCCAGTGCCCTCCCGGCCCGCTCGTCGACACGTCGGTGGGTCAGCGCGCGGATTCCGTCCGTGCCGACGACGTCGATCGCGGTGTCGAGCAGATCGGTGCGGCGTGACATACCGGGACACTATGCACGATGCCAGATGAAACTACAAGTGTAGTACTGAGACTACATTTGTAGTATGCTCGGGTCATGACGACGTTGCAGGCCGTGGGCAAGGTGCGGATCTCGGGGGCAGGCGTGGCGGGTCTGGCCGCGGCGGTCATCCTGTCACGGGCCGGGATTCGGGTAACCGTCGACGAGCGTGCAGATGCGCCGCCAACCACGGGAACGGTATTCGGTCTGGCTGGTGCGGCGCAGGACGCTCTGGATCGCTGTGGGGTGCTCGATCGTATTCGCAAGGTGTCGGTGGAGCAGCGCGCCGGGGCGTTGCGCGGCGCCGATGGGCGGGTGTTCGTCACCGCGAACCTACCGGAGCCCGTACTGCTGGTGACGCGACCGGATCTGCAGGACGTACTCGCCGACGAGCTGGCGGCTGGCGTCGTCAACTACGGGCGGCCGGGGATATCGGCGAGTGATCTCGCAGGCGACGCCGTGTTGATAGGCGCGGACGGCACGTCCGGTCCGACCAGGACACAACTCTTCGGTTCCGCCACGGCGCCACGCCACGTGGGTACCACGGTGTGGCGTGGAACAGTCGAGACGTTCTCGAGTCCGTCGGTCGAGGACGGCTCCCTTTTCGGTGAGACTTGGGGCCGCGGAGCTCTTTTCGGGATCACCCCGCGCTGGGACGGAAGGCTCAACTTCTTCGGTGCCTCCCGTGCCGCGCCGGGGACCACCACCGTGGAGGACTTCTTCACGCGCTTCGCGGACTGGCACCGTGACGTACGGATGGTGATGGGCGGGGTCGATCGTGACGACATGCTTCATCACGATCTCTTTCAGTCACCGCCGCTGGCGAGATTCACATCCGGTCGGGCCGCCCTGGTCGGGGATGCCGCGCACACGATGACGCCGCATCTCGGGCGTGGTGCGGGTGAGGCATTGGTCGATGCTGTGACCCTCGCCGAACTGCTCGTCGACTTCCCGGCCGACGGTGCATTGGCTCGATACGACCGGATGCGCCGGCGGCACGGGTTGCGGATGGTTCGCGCCTCTGCGGCAGTCGGCGCGCTGGCGCTTGCCGAGCACGGGACGCCCATTCGCGACGGGATGCTCGGGCTCGTGGGTGGCGCGATGAGGTGGATTGGCAGGTCGACACTCGGATAACGCGCCGAGGGCACGGTGCAGGCTCTGTGATTATCGGCGGGCACGGAAGGACCGGCGGGCGTCCTCATCGGTTGCTCGGCGGCGTCAGGCGGGTGATTATGCCCAGGAAACTGCTCACGTACAGCGATGCGTGGTCCCGTCCGGCCCGTCGCCGAATCGCACCGCCGACAATAGGGTCAGGTGGTCGGCGATGGTGCAGGCGGCCCCGTGTCGGGGTTGATGCGCACAATGCGCCCGGCTGCGTTCAGGGCGAGGTAGATGTGCTCGTCTGGTCCGACGGTGACGTTGCCGACCCTGAGAACCACCACGCACACTGGAACCTCGACAACGGCCTCACGCTCCTGCTCGACGCCGCAACACGCGAACACCACGACTGATCCGCGGACGGCACACCAGTAGCCGAGGAATCAGCGAATCCGGTGGATCCGTGCCTCGTGCGATCTGTTGGCTATCCCGCCGATCTGCGGCCGATGCGCACGTGTCGCACCTCACACCTACAATGAAACCTAAGTGGAATGGACTCAACCCTGTGGTGGTTGAATCCGGCGAGAGGCAAACATGAGCCTTGTAGACTAAGGTTCGGACGGGTCCGAACCGCTCAGGCCGACGGAAAGGTGTGGCAATGGAGAGTTTCACCCCGACAACCAAAACGCAGGCTGCGCTGCAGGCTGCCGTGCAGGACGCCGCCGCAGCCGGTAACTCGGATGTGCGGCCTGCGCACATTCTCGCTGCGCTCCTGGCGCAGGGCGACGGCATCGCGACGCCGCTGCTGAAGGCTGTCGGCGTTGACCCGTCCAGGATTCGGTCCGAAGCCAAGGAGATCGCCGGGCGTGCACCGACGGTGTCCAGCGCGAGCGGGCAACCGCAGCTCTCGCGCGAGTCGATCGCGGCGATCACGGCTGCGCAGAACCTCGCCACCGAGATGTCCGACGACTACGTCTCGACGGAGCACCTGATGGTCGGGCTCGCCACGGGCGAGTCTGACGTCGCCCGGCTGCTGTCGGGGGCGGGCGCGACACCGGACGCGCTCCGCGAAGCATTCGTGTCCGTACGCGGCACGGGCCGCGTGACGAGCGAGGATCCTGAGGCGACCTACCAGGCGCTCGAGAAGTACTCGACGGACCTGACCAAGCGCGCCCGCGAAGGCAACCTGGATCCGGTGATCGGCCGTGACAGCGAGATTCGCCGCGTGGTCCAGGTGCTGTCACGTCGTACCAAGAACAACCCTGTTCTCATCGGTGAACCCGGCGTCGGAAAGACCGCCATCGTCGAAGGGCTCGCCCAACGAGTGATAGCGGGCGACGTCCCGGAGTCGTTGCGGGGCAAGACGGTTGTCTCGCTCGACCTCGGTTCGATGGTCGCCGGCGCGAAGTACCGCGGCGAATTCGAGGAACGGCTCAAGGCCGTCCTCGACGAGATCAAGGGATCCGACGGGCAGATCATCACGTTCATCGACGAGCTGCACACCATCGTGGGCGCAGGCGCGACCGGTGAATCGGCGATGGATGCCGGAAACATGATCAAGCCGATGCTGGCCCGCGGTGAGCTGCGGCTGGTCGGTGCGACCACCCTCGAGGAGTACCGCAAGTACATCGAGAAGGACGCCGCGCTCGAGCGACGCTTCCAGCAGGTCTACGTCGGCGAGCCGTCGGTGGAAGACAGCATCGGCATCCTGCGCGGACTCAAGGAGCGGTACGAGGTGCACCACGGTGTGCGCATCACCGACTCGGCCCTCGTCTCCGCGGCGACCCTGTCGGACCGCTACATCACGTCACGGTTCCTGCCGGACAAGGCGATCGATCTCGTCGATGAGGCCGCGTCGCGACTGCGCATGGAGATCGACTCGCGCCCCGTCGAGATCGACGAGGTGGAACGGGTGGTCCGCCGCCTTGAAGTGGAGGAGGTCGCGCTCGGTAAGGAGACCGATGCGGCGTCGAAGGACCGATTGACGAAACTGCGCGAGGAACTCGCAGATCACCGAGAGAAGCTCAACGAGCTGAACGCCCGGTGGCAGAGCGAGAAGACCGCCATCGACGCGGTCCGCGACGTGAAGGAAGAGCTGGAACATCTTCGTGGAGAGGCTGATCGGGCCGAACGCGACGGTGATCTGGGCCGCGCGGCAGAGCTTCGGTACGGCAAGGTCCCGGGCCTGGAGAAGGAACTCGCGGCAGCGATGGAGCGGACCGGCTCCGACCCGGACCAGGACGTGATGCTGCAGGAGGAGGTCGGCCCCGACGACGTCGCGCAGGTGGTGTCGGCGTGGACGGGTGTGCCCGCGGGAAAGATGCTCGAGGGTGAGACCGCCAAGCTGCTCCGCATGGAGTCCGAACTCGGTAATCGGGTGATCGGTCAGAAGGACGCCGTGCAGGCCGTGTCGGACGCGGTGCGCCGTGCACGGGCCGGTGTCGCCGACCCGAACCGGCCACTCGGCTCGTTCCTGTTCCTCGGCCCGACCGGCGTCGGTAAAACCGAGCTCGCCAAGGCTCTGGCCGAGTTCCTCTTCGACGACGAACGCGCCATGATCCGCATCGACATGAGTGAATACGGCGAGAAGCACAGTGTGGCAAGGCTCGTCGGTGCGCCTCCCGGCTACGTCGGTTACGACGCGGGCGGTCAGCTCACCGAAGCCGTGCGGCGTCGTCCGTACTCGGTGGTCCTGTTCGACGAGGTCGAGAAGGCTCACCCCGACGTGTTCGACGTGCTGCTTCAGGTGCTCGATGAAGGTCGCCTGACCGATGGTCAAGGGCGCACGGTCGACTTCCGCAACACGATTCTGATCCTGACGTCCAACCTCGGTTCGGGTGGCGACAACGATCAAGTGATGGCGGCGGTACGTGCGGCGTTCAAGCCGGAGTTCATCAACCGTCTCGACGACGTGGTCATCTTCGACGCACTCAGCCCCACCGAACTGGTGTCGATCGTCGACATTCAGTTGGGGCAGCTCGGGAAGCGTCTCGCGCAGCGCCGACTGGATCTCGAGGTGACGCCGAAGGCCAAGGAATGGTTGGGTGAACGCGGCTTCGACCCGTTGTACGGCGCCCGCCCGTTGCGCCGCCTGGTGCAGCAGGCGATCGGCGACCAGCTCGCCAAGGCGTTGCTGGCCGGCGAGATCCGCGACGGCGACGTGGTGCCGGTGAACGTGAGCGGCGACGGGGATTCGCTGGTCATCGGCTGATCTGACGGCTCAGAACGGTCCCGTTCCCGAATTGCGGGAGCGGGACCGTTGCTGTCGTGAGCATCAGGCGCCGGTGGTTCCCGCGGCACTTACTGCTTAACGCGGCGTCTGCAAGTGGAGCGTGACGCGGTACCTGCCGCGAGAGGTGTCCATTGCGTGAGCGTGTGGCGAGGCGTAGCGTCAGACCTGTAATTCAACACATGATGAATTGAGGCGGGCGTGGACGCGATCAGATGTGAGAAGACAACTGTGCACCGTGGCACGGTCACCGCCGTCGACGATGTGACGGTCACCGTTCCCGCCGGGAAGATCACCGGACTTCTCGGACCTTCCGGATGCGGTAAGACGACCTTGATGCGGGCGATCGTCGGCACCCAACGGAACGTGCGGGGGAGGGTCGAGGTACTCGGTCTGCCCGCCGGATCGGCGGCGCTGCGGCGACGTGTCGGTTACGTGACGCAGGCAGCGTCGATCTACACCGACCTCACCGTCCAGCAGAACGTCCGCTACTTCGCCGGCGTATTCGACGCCGAGGACGCGGTGGGCGACGCGTTGCGCGCCGTCGACCTGACCGCACGAGCCGACCACCTCGCAGCGGATCTGTCCGGAGGGCAGCTCAGCCGCGTCTCCATCGCCTGTGCGCTCGTCACGAAGCCATCGGTACTCGTGCTCGACGAACCCACCGTCGGCCTCGACCCGGTGCTGCGTGCCGATCTGTGGACCCGGTTCGCCGACCTCGCCGCGTCCGGCGTGACATTGCTCGTTTCGAGCCACGTGATGGACGAGGCCGCGCACTGCGACGAGCTCATCCTGATGCGTGAGGGGAGTCTGGTCGCACAGCTCACGCCACAGGAACTCCGCGACCGCAGCGGTCACGACAACCTCGAGGATGCGTTCCTCGAGCTCATCGAGGACAGTGCCGCATGACCGCCGTCGAAGCGGTTCGCGAACCGCTCATCCACCCGAAGATCCTTCTCGCCACCGCAGCCCGCGTCCTGCGACAACTCCGGTCCGACCCCCGGACCATCGCGCTTGTCGTCGTGGTGCCGATCGTCCTGATGACGCTGCTCTACTTCATGTTCTCGGAACAGGCGGTGCCGCCCGGCGCTCCCGAGCCGTTCGATCGCATCGGAATCGTGCTGCTCGGAATCCTGCCGTTCATCATGATGTTCCTCATCACCTCGATCGCGATGTTGCGCGAACGCCGTTCGGGCACACTTGAACGACTCCTCACCACCCCGATCGGCAAACTCGATCTACTCGGCGGATACGGTCTCGCCTTCTCCATCGTCGCTGCCGTCCAAGCCGTCCTCGCTGCCGGGTTCTCGTTCTGGTTGCTCGGCTTGGAGGCGCAGGGCTCGGTTGGCTGGGTCATCCTGATCGCAATTCTCGACGCGATGCTGGGCGTCGCGCTCGGGCTTCTGTGCAGCGCGTTCGCGCAGACCGAATTCCAGGCCGTGCAGTTCATGCCGGTCATCGTGATTCCGCAGCTGTTCCTGTGCGGACTCTTCGTCCCGCGTGAGCACCTGCCCGGCTGGATGGACGTGCTGAGCCAGTTCTTGCCGATGACCTACGCGGTGGAAGCGCTCCAGGAGGTGGCGGGCAACCCGTCGCCCACCGGAATCATGTGGCGTGACATCGGGGTGGTCTGCGCGTGGATCGTCGCAGCCCTGTGTCTGGCTGCCGCGACGCTACGGCGTCGGACGCCGTGACCGGCCAGGACCGACATTCGTCGGGGAGTGTCAGACCACGTCGTGAATGCGGAGTCCGACGGTGCCGTCTTTACCGCGACGGAGTCGGGACCCGAGGACAGTGATGCGGCCGAAGAGGCCGTACTTGCCGATGATGAGATCGCCCGCCGCAGTGCCGTCGACGACCTCTCCGACGCCGGCGACCTGCGGTCCGCTCGTCTTGGACCCGCGGGCGTCGCACTTCTGGACGAGAACCCGGTTGTCGCGGCGAAGGCGCTTCACCTTCCACGAATCCGACACCGTCCACATGATCATGTCGGCGCCGTCGCGTACCGCCCACAACGGCGTGGCGACCGGTGTGCCGTTCTTCCGATAGGTGGTCAGCATGACGTACTTGGCATCGGCGATCTGACCGACGGATCCGCTCATGGGGTCAGCGTACTGGGGCGGCGTGGTTTCGACTCGCTGCGCTCGCTCAACCATCGAGGGGTGCTCCGCGTGTCAACCATCGAGGGGTCGCTCCGCGTGGTCAACCATCGAAGGGAGGTGCTCCGCGTGGCCGAGGGGGAGTTTCCTCGGTGGTTGAGCGAGCGCAGCGAGTCGAAACCCTCGGTCGTGACAGACCCGGTCTCGGCACGCATCCTCGGCTGGCGCCGCAGCCGCCGAAACAGGCGAGAGATGGTCAGGCCAGCAGCTCCACGGCGGCGCGGACGTACGCCTGCGCCGCGAGGACCAGCTCGGAGAGCGAGACCGACTCGTCGGGCTGGTGCGCCTGGCCGTTGATGTCGCCGGGGCCCATCACGACGGTCGGGATCCCGAGGGCCGTGCTGATGAATCCGCCGTCGCACGCTGCGGTCCAGCCTCCGACGTTCGGGTCGACCCCCGAGGCGGAGACGGCTGTGGCGGTGGCGGTCACCAGTGGGTCGTCGGCCGACGTCGCGAAACCGGGAAGGAACATCGTGGGTGTCACGTCGACGCGGACGCCGCCGTCCTCGATGCCTGCCCTGCGGACGTCCTCGGTGAGTTGAGCGGCGATCGCATCGACGTCCTCGCCGGGCATGAGGCGACGGTCCACACCCAGGTAGCAGGAGGGCGCTACCACCGAGATCCCTTGTCCGCCTTCGATGGTGCCCACGTTCCACGTACCGAAACCGAGCAGTGGGTCGGGATCGGCGGCCAGGGCGGCCTGATCCTCGCGGATGACGTCGATGACGCGGGCGGCACCGTCGATGGCGCTCACCCCGTCACTCGGGCGGCCGGAGTGAGCCGCACGCCCGGTCACTCCGATATCGAAGTACGAGGCGCCGCGGCACCCGCGGACCACGGTCATGCGGGTCGGCTCGGCGACGATGCAGCCCGCGTACTCGCGGTCCGGGGGATCGGCTACGAGGTGGCGGACCCCGGAGCCGTGCTCCTCCTCGTCGACCGTGACGACCAGTTGGACCGGACCCGACAGCGTGATGCCGAACTCCTCTGCGCGCTGGAGCACCGACATCGCGGCGACCGCCGCTGCGATCCCGCCTTTCATGTCCGACGAGCCGCGCCCGACGATCAGATCGCCATCGCGCCGCGGAGTGAAGGGGTCGCCGGTCCAGCCCGGGCCGGGCGGCACGACGTCGGAGTGCCCGAGCAGCATGAGGCCGGGTCCGTCACCGGCGTTCGGGGCCGTCGCGAGGAGGTTCGGGCGACCGGGCTCGACCTCCGTGACCTCGACATCGAAGCCTGCGGCCCGGCAGGCCGTCGCCAGCACTTCGACCGTCGACTTCTCGACGCCGCCCGGGTTAACGCTCGGCTCAGCGATCAAAGCGCAGGTCAGAGCTTCGATGGCGGCCGGATTTACGGTAGCGACCAGGTCCGCGAGCGCCTCGTCGCGTCGTGCGGTCATCGGGTTCCTTTCGGCGGCCATCGAGTCGTTCACCAGTGCGGGGGCGTTCGATAGTAGGCTATCCCCGATGACCATTGTCTATTTCGTGATTGCGGTGCTCGCACTGGCCGGTGCGGGGGTGCTGCTGTGGCTCGACCGGAACCGGTCGGAGCAGGTGCACCACCAGCGGGCCGTATGGGGCGAGACGCACTCCTTCAAGTTCCGCGACAGCGACAGCAAGCTGCGCACCGTCTTCCAGCGTGCCGGAATGGACGCGCCGGAGCACGTTCGGGTGCGCGACGTCGCGTACGGCCACTACGAGGGTGCAGAAGCGGTCGTCTTCGACCTGGAGGAGACGGCCACCATCGTCGCCGTCCGGCGTCCGACCGGGTCGACGGTCACTGTCGACCTCCGCCACGAGGACGTCCTGGCGCCTGTTGAAGACGACGTCGACCTCCTGGGTGCGATGGGTGCCCGCGTCATGTTCGCCAGCGACCTCGACGCGGCGCGCCGCACGTGTGATCGCCGCATGGTGACTCTGGCGACCGAGGCTCCCGACTACATCGAGATCCTGTGGAACGAGGGCAACTGGGCGCTCGGCTCCATGCCGGTGACGACCGAGGACGAGCGTCTCGACGTCGCGCTCGATACGGTCCGCCGTTTCGCCGATCTGCTCCGCGTTCTGCCGCCCGCAGTCGGCCCGCAGGACTCGCCCGACCCGCGTGACCCGCACGGTCCCGCGCGGGAAGAACTCGCCGACGAGAAGACGGAGTCGCTGCGCGACAAGGAGCGCCGACGCCGTGCAGAGGCCCGCGACGAGGCGATCCGTGCCGATGCCGCAGACAGTGAGATGGAAGGCGGCGCCCGGCCCGCGGGTCCGCCGCGCCCGGCGGACCCGACGCGTCCGGCCCCTGCGCCCCGCGAATCCCGCATGGACGCGACCCCGCGTCCCGCTGCGCGTCCCGGACCGGCGTCGGACGAGCCTTCGCGGGTGGAGCCTTTCCGTCGCCCGCCACCGCAGTCCGAGACGGAAGGCCGCGACCCGCGCCTCGACCCGACACAGGGGTTCCCGGAGCAGCGCCAGCCGCGTGAGCGCACCGCGCCGCCGAACCTGCCGCCGTTGAACGATCCGCGTCAGCGCTGACCGGTTCACCGACCCGCGTAAGCGCTGCGGGCGGCACACATTCCCTCGAAGGAGCCTCATCGCATGTCGGCATCCACTCCAGCGGTCGACGCCGCTGCCCGCGCCCGGCTCGCCGAACTGGTCACTGAACTGGCCGTCGTTCACGGCACGGTGACCTTGTCGTCGGGCAAGGAAGCCGACTACTACGTGGACCTGCGCCGCGCGACACTGCACAACGAGGCGAGCCGGCTCATCGGCGCCCTGATGCGCGAGCTGACGTCCGACTGGGACTACGCGTCCGTCGGCGGTCTCACCCTCGGCGCCGATCCGGTCGCGACCTCGATCATGCACGCGGACGGCCGTGCGATCGACACGTTCGTCGTGCGCAAGTCGGCCAAGACTCACGGCATGCAACGCTGGATCGAGGGCCCCGACATCGAGGGTAAGCGAGTTCTCGTCGTCGAAGACACCTCGACCACGGGTGCATCGCCGTCGCAGGCCGTCGAGGCCGCACGCGAAGCCGGAGCCGTCGTGGTCGGCGTCGCCACCGTCGTCGACCGGGCCACCGGCGCAGACGATGTGATCACCGAACTCGGAGTGCCGTACCGGTCGCTGCTCGGCTTGTCCGACCTCGGTCTCTCCTGACGGAGGTGGCAGACACGGCTGATCGGCCCGGCCCCAGCGTCGGCGCCCCCGATAGTGCCGGCGCCTCAGCTGACGATCCGGCCGGCCCCACCGAGTGGACGACCGGACCCGGCCCCGTGGTGGGTGTCGGCCCGTGGGCGGATGAGCGTCCCGGGCAACCGTCCGACGATCCGCGACTGGACCCGGAGCTGGTCGAGTCCGGAGATCGTCGCAACGTGGTCGACGAGTACCGCTACTGGTCGCGTGAAGCGATCGTCGCCGACCTCGACACCCGCAGACACGGCTTCCACGTCGCCATCGAGAACTGGGCGCACGATGCGAACATCGGCACCGTGGTGCGTACCGCGAACGCCTTCCTCGCGCAGGAGGTGCACATCGTCGGCCGTCGCCGCTGGAACCGCCGGGGTGCCATGGTCACCGACCGGTACCAGCACCTCCGGCATCACCCGACGATCGACGATCTGATCGAGTGGGCGCGCGAGAACGGCCTCGCGGTGGTGGCTGTCGACAACACACCGGGAGCTTCTCGGCTGGAGACGTCCGACCTTCCCCGCGACTGCGTTCTGCTCTTCGGTCAGGAGGGGCCCGGCGTGAGCGACGAAGCCCAGCGCGTTGCGGATCTGACCGTGTCGATCGCGCAGTTCGGGTCCACCCGAAGCATCAACGCGGGAGTCGCCGCCGGGATCGTCATGCATGCGTGGATCGCACGGCACGCGGACCTCGACGCGGCCTGGTGACCGGTCAGGACCGATGCAGGGCGAGGACCGGAATGACTCGGATGCCCTCGACCTTCTCCTCGTACTCGGCGAATCCGGGAAAGAGTCGGGCCTGCTGCGTGTAGATGCGATCGCGCTCGTCCCCGGTGATCTCCTCGACGGTCACATCGTAGGCCTCAGTGCCCCGTTCGACGTGCGCCGTGCTCGCGGCCATCAGGTTGTGGTACCAGTCGGGATTGCTCGGCGCGCCACCCTTGGACGCGAAGACGTAGATCGTGTCGGGGTCGTCGGCGTCCGGCAGATACATCATGGGAGTGACGTGGTCGTTCCCGCTCTTGCGTCCGCGGTGGTGGACGAGCAGCATCGGGGCACCCTCGAAGGGGCCGCTGACACGTCCCTCGTTGGCGCGGAACTCGTCGATCACGCCGGCGTTCCAGTCACTCATCCATCTGCCCTCGCTTTCCTTGCATCGCTTCTGGTCTGCCCAGCGTATTCCCTTCGTGAGGGTCAGCTGTGGCGATTGAGCGGTGCTCGCGGACAGCGGTCTCCGGTAGTCAGTCGGCAGCGTGCACGGTGTCCGGGCCGGTCCACAGCCCGATCATGCCGTCCACTACGGACTCGGAGAAGTCCCGCCACGCAGTCGTGTCCGAAGCGCCGTCGTCGTTACGGCTCTTCTCGAAGTCGGCGATGGTCGACATGAGAGAGCCGCCGATCATGGCGCCGCGGCATCGCAACGTTGATTCGGCCATGACCGGGAGGCTGTCATTCATTCCGTCGATGATCGCGGTCAGCGGCACCGACACGTCTGCTGCGTCCTGGAGTACAGCAGCCGTCGTCGGGTCGATCGTCAGTTCCATCCAGAACCGCCCGTAGTACGTGGCGACGGGTTGGGTGCCGATGTACTCCAGTTGCGGCTGGACGAGGCATCGCATCCAATCGCGTAATCCGGGATCTGCGGGAAGCTCGTCGACCATGCGCGCACGGATGATGTCGATCGGCGCCTGGTGCCGATGCAGGAGTGCCGACAGCAGGTTGGCGCGCGATCCGAAGTGATATCCGACCGCGAAGTTGTTGCCCTGCCCCGCGGCCTCGCTGATCTGCCGGTTCGATACCCCGCTGATGCCGTTCGTGGAGAACAGTCGCTCGGCGGCGTCCAGGAGATGCCCACGCGTCTCCGCTGCCTTGGTGGTGTGTGGCTGTGTCACGTGATCAATGGTCCCTCATCACGCGCCGGTGCGGTGCGGAGCCTCGCACGAGAATGGCAATTAGGATGTTTGACCGATTCCGCCCATTGGGGCGTCGCGGATGTGCGAGGAGACTGTGATGTGCCCGGAGTCGTCTCGCTCCCGTTAGGTGTGTGCCCGCCCGCGAACCGATGCGGTCGTCCGCGACTCGAAGTCCCTTGCAGTGACGTTAGATTGGTACATCTGCAAGTTGATGGACCGTGCTGAGCACGGGCGACTGAACGGAATGTGTGTGGCGCTGACTCGTCGGGAGATGCTCATCGGAGCGGCTGGGGCTGGAGCGATGGCAGTCGGCGCGACGGCGGCCGGGTCGGTCGCCCCGGGTCCGGCGCGGAGCGCACCCTCCCACGTCCGGCGCGAATCATCCGAGCATCGGGTGATCGTCGTCGGATCGGGATTCGGCGGTGCGGTGACGGCGCTGCGGCTGACGCAGGCGGGTGTGCCGGTCCTGCTCCTCGAACGAGGACGTGAGTGGAAGCCGGGCCCGAACAGGAATACGTTCCCGAACCCGCTCAGCCCCGACAAGCGGGTGCTGTGGCACCGCAGTGCGCCCGAGTTATTCGGCCGGCCGTTCTCTCCGGAGCCGTACGTCGGCCTCGTCGACGCGGTGGCGGGCGAGAACATGACCGCTGTGACGGCAGCGGGGCTCGGTGGCGGAAGCCTCATCTACCAGGGCATGTCGTTGGTGCCGAAGCAGGACGTGTTCAACGAGCACCTACCCGAGCAACTCGACTGGCAGCGCATGCACGATGTGCACTACCCGCGGGTCGCGAGGATGCTGCAATTGGAGACGGCGCCGGACCGCTTGATCCGCACTCCGGCGTATCAAGCGGCGCGCATCTTCGCGTCCCGTGCGCGGCGCGCCGGGCTGCCGGTGTCGAAGATCCCGATGCCGATCGACTGGCAGTATGCGCTCGACGAGCTGTCCGGAAAGATGCGGCCGTCGTACACGGATGGTTCCGGTGCACTCGGGGTCAACAACGGCGGCAAGCACAGTGTCGACGTCACGTACCTGCGTCAGGCGCGCGCGACGGGGCTGCTGACCATCGCGACACTGCACGAGGTGTCTGCGGTTCATCGGAGCAAGGACGGCAGCTGGCGGCTCGACGTCACCGAGACCGATCACAGCGGTACGCCGGTGACCCACAAGACGATGACCACGAAGACGCTGGTGATGGCGGCCGGCGCTGTGCACACCACCCGTCTGCTGGTGCAAGCAAGAGACGGTGGCGCCGTGGACGATCTTCCGGACGGGATCGGCACGGGGTGGGGAACCAACGCCGACCGCATCTACGTGTGGTCCGACCCCGCGCTGAATTTCGGGGCACGCCAGGGCGGCCCCGTGGTCTTCGGCAGCCTCAACTGGGACTCGCCGTCTACCGCGCACACCGTGATCCAGGCGTCTATCCCGACGGCGGGCATGGAGGCGCACAGCACCATGATGGTGGGCTACGGAGTAAGCAAGACGAGGGGCCGGTTCCGGTACGACTCGTCGACCGGTGCTGCGCGCCTTATCTGGCCGGCTGACGGCGATCGGCGCATTCAGTGGGGGCACATTCACCCCACGGCACGCAAGATCGCCGGGCCCGGTGGCGTGCTCATCGACTCGAACAGATTCGTCAACACCACCTGGCATGCCTTAGGCGGTGCGTCGATGGGCAGCGTCTGCGACCTGAGCGGACGCGTCAAAGGGCAGCGCGGGCTGTACGTGATCGACGGCGCGCTCATCCCCGGCAACTGCGCCGCCTGCAATCCATCGATGACGATCGCAGCCGTCGCCGAGCGGGCTCTGGACGACATCGTCGCGAACGACGTGGGCATCCGTATCTGACACAAGGTCCACGGACGTGCCTCAGTCGGTAGCGACCGCGTCGTCCTTGCCGCTGCGACGGCGACGAAGCCATTCGATCAGCATCGGGAGAACAGAGATCAGCACGATCAGGATGAAGATCGGCTCGATCAGCTTCTGGATGATCTCGAACTGGCCGAGCCAGTAGCCGAGCAGGACGATGCCCGATCCCCAGACGATGGCTCCGACCACGTTGAAGATCGTGAACACCGGGAACTTCATTCGGGCGGCACCGGCGACGATCGGCGCGATGGTGCGAACGATCGGCACGAACCGGGCCAGGAAGATGGTGATCGGCCCGTGCTTCTCGAAGAAGTCGTGCGCCTCGGTGAGGTATTTCTCCTTGAGGAACCTGGCATCGGGTTTGAACATCGACGTCCCGACGTACCTGCCGATCCAGTAACCGGCCTGGCCACCGAGTATTCCGGCGATGGGCACGCCGATGACGAGTGGCCAGAGCGTGAGCCCGGAGTCGGCGACCTTCTCCGCATGCTCGGCGGTCGCACTGCCTGCGGCGACGAGGCCTGCGACGAACAGCAGCGAATCGCCGGGGAGGATGGGGAACAGGACGCCGGACTCGATGAAGATGACCAGCAGCAGGCCCCAGAACGCGGCTGGGCCGAAGTACCCGATCAGGTTGAACGGGTCCATGAATCCGGGCATGAGTGCCACGTTGGTCGAGGTCTCGGCAAGCAGTGTGTGGATCACAGGCGCTCACCTTACCGGGCAAACCTTCAAGAACCCTTAAAGCCGCACGTGCGAGGTCCGACACGAACTCGGGGGACTGCCCCGGCTGCGAACACGACCTGGCAAACTGGCCGGGAACCCCTTATCAAGCGTGGAAAACATCCACCGGCTCGACAGGACGTGAGTAGTTTGCCAATCGCAACCCCCGAGAAGTACGCCGAGATGCTCGCCAAGGCGAAGAAGGACAAGTTCGCCTTCCCCGCCATCAACTGCACCTCGTCGGAGACGATCAACGCCGCCATCAAGGGCTTCGCTGACGCGGGCAGCGACGGCATCATTCAGTTCTCCACCGGTGGCTCCGAGTTCGGCTCGGGCCAGGGTGTGAAGGACATGGTCACCGGTGCGGTCGCTCTCGCCGAGTTCGCACATGTCGTCGCCGAGAAGTACGACGTGACGATCGCCCTGCACACCGACCACTGCCCCAAGGACAAGCTCGACGGCTTCGTCCGCCCGCTCATCGAGATCTCCCGTGAGCGTGTGGAGCGCGGCGAGAACCCGCTGTTCCAGTCGCACATGTGGGACGGCTCCGCGGTCCCGATCGACGAGAACCTGGAGATCGCGAAGGAGCTCCTCGCAGCGAGCAAGGCCGCCAACATCATCCTCGAGGTGGAGATCGGCGTCGTCGGCGGCGAAGAGGACGGTGTCGAGAACGCCATCAACGACAAGCTGTACACGTCGGTCGATGACTTCGAGAAGACCGTCGACGCCCTCGGGACCGGCGAGAACGGCCACTACCTGCTGGCGGCTACGTTCGGCAACGTGCACGGCGTGTACAAGCCGGGCAACGTGAAGCTGCGCCCCGACGTCCTCAAGGACGGCCAGGACGCGGCGATCGCCAAGCTGGGTCTCGACGCGTCGGCGCAGCCGTTCGACTTCGTGTTCCACGGTGGCTCGGGCTCACTCAAGAGCGAGATCGAGGAGGCCGTCGGCTACGGCGTCATCAAGATGAACGTCGATACCGACACCCAGTACGCCTTCACCCGTCCGGTCGCCGGGCACATGTTGGGCAACTACGACGGCGTTCTCAAGATCGACGGTGAGGTCGGCAACAAGAAGGTCTACGATCCCCGCAGCTACCTGAAGAAGGCGGAGGCCTCGATGGCGACCCGTGTCGGCGAGGCGTGCGACGTCCTCGGCTCGTCGGGCCAGTCGATCGGCCGCTGACTCGGCAGGATCACGAGAAGAGGGGCGCCCCGATGGGGCGCCCCTCTTCTTATGTCTGACGGCGTTACGGCCTCTGGCAGACCTTCCAGTCGTCGCCGACCTTGTGCAGCGTGATTCGTGCGGGAGCACTCTCCGCCGGATCGTTGGCCGGGTACATGTCGACGCCGACGCGGGCGACGTCGCCGTCGATGGCCACCGCATCCACCTCGTCGAACTTCATGAACTCGTTGCGGTCCTTCTGCGACTGGTAGGCCTTGTCGAAGTCGGCGTCGGAGATCGACGAGTAGTACTCGTTCTCCTCGCCGCAGGTGACCTCACGCAGCGTGCTGAGGTCGCCGTCGTTCATCGCCTCCTGGTACGTCGTCGCAGTGTCGGCGACTTGGGACTCGTCCGAATTGCCGACGAACAGGTACCAGAGGCCGACGGCGATGGCCGCGATCACCACGACGGCGGCGATCAGCGCGGCGAGCAGCTTGCCGCGGCCCTTCTTCTTCTCGGTGGTAGGCGCGATGACCTGCGGCTGGGCCTGCTGCTTCTTGGCCTGTGCCTGCTGCTGCCCCTGCTTAGGCTGCTGCTGCTTCGGTGGCTGCTGAGCCTGGCCCTGCTGGGCGCTCGGGGCCGGCTTCTGCTGGCCCGGTTTCTGGCCTGCAGCCTGCTTCGCGTCACCGCGCTCCTGCGGCTTCTGCTTGGCGGTTGCCGCGGCCGCGGCTCCTGCTGCGCCCGCTCCAGCCGCGCCCGCTCCTGCCGCCGCCATCTTCTCGGTCGGCGTCGTATCGGCGCTGGACTCGACCGAACCCTTGGCGGAGTCCTTCGGACGGGCGCCAGCGGCCTCCTGATCGGTCTTGTCGCTGGGCTCGTCTTCGCCCTTGGACGTATCCGACTCGTCGGCCTTATCGGCCTTATCGTCCTTGGAGCCGTGGCTCTTCGCGGCGACGGCTGCTGCGCCCGCTGCGCCCACCGCGGCCGCACCTGCGACTGCCTTTCCGGCACCGCTCTCCTTCGGCGACTCGTCGGCTGAGTCGGCCGATTCGTCGTCCGCCGAGTCGGCATCGTCGGCGGACTCCACGTCCACCGATTCCTCGGCGACCTTCGGTTTGTCGTCCGCGGCTTCGGTGGGGCTGTCATCCGTCCCGGCGGACTTCGCCGCGATGGGTTCGCCGACGACAGTCTCCTCGACGAGATCGCCGGATCCGGTCTTCTTCTCGTCTGAGTCCGATTCCTTACCCGGAGTGCCGGATTCGGTGGCCGCCTCGTCGTTTCCGGCGTTCTTCTCGCCGGGCTTCTCGTCTGTTGTGGGGACGGACTCGGGGTCCTCGTCCTTCTTGCCTGCAGCTGCAGCTGCAGCCGCGGAGGCGCCCGCGACGCCGGCACCGCCAGCTGCTGCGGACTTGGCCTGCGTGGGGATCTTGAACGCCTTGGTCGGCGTATCCGAACTGCCGCCGCCCTTGGGCTCAGGGGCCTCGTCATCGTCGAGCTTCACGACGCGAGTCGCCTCCTTGCGCTCCTTCTTGGTCTCGGTGGCCGCGTCGGCTGTCTTGTCGACATTCTCCGCGTCACCGGCCTTCTCGGTGTTCGTGGAGGCGCCGGCTGCGGCCCCTGCCCCGACTGCCGCCCCTGCGCCGACTGCTGCGCCGGTCGTACCTGCCTTGCCGACGACGCCCTTGGCATCGGAATTCTCGGCGGCGGAGTCCTTGTCAGCGGAGTCCTCGTCGCCTGAATCCTTGCTGTCTGAATCCTTGCCGCCTGAGCCCGTGCCGCCTGAGCCCGTGACGCCTGAGTCCTTGCCGGCCGAGTCCTTCTTCGCGGCAGCGCTCTTGTCGGCCGAGCCCTCGGCGCTCGAGTCCTCGCTGGATGACTCCTTCGCTGCCGGCTCCTTTTCGGACGAGCTCTTATCCGCGCCCTTGGCTGCGGCGCTCGTGTCGGCGGAGTCCGACTTCTGCGAGTCGGTCTCCGGCGTCTTGGGCTCGGGCTTGCCCGGCCCGGCCTTGCTCGACTCGGCGCGGCCCGTGCCTGCCTTGGCGTCGCCGGTCGCGGCTGCGCCTGGTTTGCCGCCGCCAGCCTGGCCTGCATCGGTCTTGCCCGCACCGGCCTCGCCTGCGTCGCTCCGACCCGACGGGCGCTTGCTCTTGTCGACCGTCGCCGTTGGATCGGGCTTCGCACCTGCGGCGTCTCGCGTGGACGACGCAGTCTCGGTGCGGTTCTTCGCCTGCTTGCGGCGAGCACGGAACGCGCCGACCACCTTGTTGATGGCGGCTGTCTTGTCGTTATCCGAATCAGGCATCTGGCTCTATCCCGTGTATCGATGGAAGGCTGCGCGGTTCTGACGCGATGTCGAGCGTATCGAATCTCTCCGCGATGGGCTGCGCCGGACAGCGCAGTCAATGATTGAATGGGGCTGTGACCTCATTCGGAGACTTGCTCGGACCGCCGCCCACACTCCTCACGGGAGACGATGAAGCCGAATCGGATCTGCTCAATGGGGCCGACCCGGCAGCCGTCGCAGCTGAACATCCGACGGCGTCCGTCGCCTGGGCTTACCTGGCCGAGGCGTCGCTCGATGGCGCGACCGACGGCGCGGAGCCGGACACCGGCCGCGTGATCGCGGCGTACGCGTACGCACGCACCGGCTACCACCGCGGACTCGACCAGCTTCGGCGCCACGGTTGGAAGGGCTTCGGGCCCGTGCCGTGGAGCCATGAGCAGAATCAGGGGTTCCTCCGCTGCGTCGGCGCCCTCGCGCGTGCCGCCGCGGCGGTCGGTGAAGAGGACGAGCACCTGCGCTGCCTCGATCTGCTGAACGACAGTGACCCGCGTGCGATCACCGAGCTCGGCCTGGACTGAGCCAGGAGAACAACACTGAACAGACGGCCCGCCGAGCAGATCCGCGAAGCACACCTCGCTGGAGACCACGCGTTGGTGTCACTCCGCGGACGGATCGCTGCGCGGATGCCTCGATTCCTGCGGGTTCGGCTCAGACGCGTATGGATCTCGCTGGTGCCGATCATCCAGTGCGCCGTCGCGGCGGGTCTTTCCTGGTGGATCGCGGCGGACCTGCTCGACCACGTCAAGCCGTTCTTCGCGCCGATCGCGGCGGTCGTCTCGCTCGGGCTCACCTTGGCCCGGCGGTGGCGGCGGTCGGTGGAGCTGATCGGCGGCGTGCTCATCGGCATCATCGTCGGCGACCTGCTGATCTCGAGACTCGGGACCGGTGCATGGCAGATCGTCGTCGTGGTGATGGTGGCCATGTGCATCGCGGTGTTCCTCGATCGCGGGCCGATCATCCCGATCCAGTCCGCGTCGTCGGCGGTGCTGATCGCGACCTTGATCGCACCGGGGGCAGGTAGCTTCGACCGCGCCGCGGACGCACTCATCGGCGGCGCCATCGGATTACTGGTGGTCGCGGTCCTACCGGTGAATCCCGCACGACGGGCCAGGCGAGATGCGGCGGCGATCCTCGAGACTCTCCAGAACCTGTCGGCCGACCTGGCGATGGCGCTGCGACTCGAGGACGAGGAGGCCATGTACCGGGTGCTCGAGTCGGCGCGCGGTACCCAAGGGGCCGTCGACTCTCTGCACTCGGACGTGGCGTCCGGTCGCGAGGTGGTCCGGATCTCGCCGCTGTACTGGGCGTCACGCAAGCGCATCCAGCGAATTTCGGCGACGGCGGAGCCGATCGACAACGCCGTGCGCAACTTCCGGGTCATCGCGCGACGTGCGCTCGGGGTGACGCAGCGCGGCGTGGCCGTCGAGCCTGCGATCGTGGAGATCGTCAGCGACCTGTGCCGCGGTTTCGAGATCCTGCGCGAGATGATGATGGCCGAACCGGGGCAGGAGCCCGATGAGGCCGACGCGGCACGGGTCATCCGCTCCATCGTGCGTAAGGCCAGGACATCGCTGGCCGACAGCGTCGACGACCTCTCGGAGGCCGCGCTGCTGGTGGAACTGCGTTCACTGCTGGTGGACATGATGATGGTGGCCGGACTCAAGCGGATGTCGGCCATCGCGCAGCTGCATATGCCGCGGTAGACCCGCCCCGGCGCCGCACGATCGGGAGGGCGCCGTCACCGCGCGACACTCCCGCACGCGACTGCCAGTTCGTGGACGTCGTCCTTGACATATTCAATAACACGCATATATTGAGGTCATGGGTAGCGGACACGAGCACGACGGGCACAGTCACGGTCCCACCGCGGCCGATCTCGCCGGCGGCGGTGCGGGGCACCGACGCATCTGGCCGATGGCGGTATCTGTGGTCATCATCGCCGCATTCTTCGTCGTCGAACTCGTCACCGGCCTCATCGCGGACTCGCTGGCCCTCATCGCCGACGCCGGGCACATGCTCACCGACGTCGTCGCGCTGTGCATGGGCCTGTCCGCCCTGCTTCTGGCCCGCCACGGCCGCGTGACCGACGGTCGGAGCTTCGGCTGGTACCGCGCCGAGGTGTTCACCGCGGTCCTGAACGCCGTCCTGCTGATCGGCGTCGGCGCCTTCGTCCTGGTCGAAGCCATTCGTCGCATCGGGGACGATCCTGCGGTGATGGGCGGGCCGATGATCATCGTCGCGATCCTCGGATTGCTCGCCAACCTGGTCGTCATGCTCTTGATCCGCGGCGACGCCGGCGGGTCGATCGCAGTCCGCGGCGCGTACCTGGAAGTGCTCGCCGACGCGATCGGCAGCGTCGGGGTCCTGATCGCGGGCATTCTCACCGTCACCGTCGGATGGGGATACGCCGACCTGGTGGTTGCCGTGCTGATCGCTCTGTGGGTGGTGCCGCGTGCGGTGAGACTCGCGCTCGACGCGCTCCGGATTCTCAACCAGCAGGCGCCGTCGCACATCGACATGGATGTACTGCGCGCCGATCTCATCGACGTCGCCGGGGTGGAGGACGTCCACGATCTCCACGTGTGGTCGGTGACCACCGGGATGGACGTCGCCACAGTGCACCTGACGGCGTCGGTGAACAACTCCCGCGTTCTCGCGGACGCGCGCAGCGTCCTCGAATCACACGGTCTCGATCACGCGACGGTGCAGATCGAATCGTCGGGAAGCCGCTCGGCGTGTACCGGCGAACTCGCCTGGTGACCCCTAGCCTGGTGACTCTGGCCTGGTGCCCCTCGCGTGGTGGCCGACTCGGTTCCTACCGCCAGAAGACGAACAGATCCATGCCGTAGGCGACGAATCCGGGGTCGAGGCCGAACATGTCGAGCAGCCCGTAAACCAGGTCGAAGAACGCGCGGTTGAGGAACGGGATCCACAGCAATGCGAAGACGATGAGGAACCCGAACGGCGCGATCTTCTCCGCGCTGCGCCGCAGATCCCACGACAGGTACGGCTCGATGGCGTGATAGCCGTCGAATCCGGGCACCGGAATGATGTTGAGGATGACGGCCGTGAACTGCAGGAACGCCAGCACGGCGAGGGACGTCCACAGATTCACGTTGTCGATACTCAGCGGGTACACCAGCAGCACCATGCACAGCACGGCGCCGATGATCAGGTTCGCGGCCGGGCCGGCCAGCGACACCTTGGTCCGCTGGGCGCTGGTGAAGCCGGATTGGTTGACGTAGACGGCGCCGCCGGGAAAGCCGATGCCGCCGAGAGCGATGATCAGCAACGGCAGGCCGAGTGACAGTCCGGGATGGGTGTACTTGAGCGGGTTGAGGGTCAGGTATCCCCGCAGTTCGGCGGATCGGTCGCCGTACCGGAACGCGGTGAACGCATGCCCGAACTCGTGCAGCGACAGCGAGATGACCCAGCCGCTGAGGATCAGCAGCAGTGCACCGACAACCGCGAGCGCCGACCGGTCGGCGCCCGTCGACAGCAGCAGACCGACGCCCGCTGCGAAGGCGACGCACAGGCCGAGGAACACCGGCCCGGGCCGTACCGACCGCAGAGCCGCGGTCGTCGGTGTCGTCACAGTCCGACGAGCTTCCAGTCGACGTGATGTCGGTAGAACGTCGAACGCTTCACCACTCGCTCGGTGATCACGCCCTCGCGCTCCACGAGGAGGTTGCTGCCACCGGTCTGGACGGCCCGGCCGGCCTTCCATCCGCCGGGCAGCCAGCGGGACACACGGCCGCGGACGCCCGGTTCGTCGAGCGTCGGCTCTATCTCGATCGCCTCGGTCTCGCCGTCGAACAGTTGCTCCGAATCGACGTACGTCTCACCGTGCAGCTTCTCGTCGCCGGCCCCGATGTGTCTGGCGTAGCCCACCAGCACGGTTGCGGCGTCGTCGCGGATCAGTGGAACGCTCTGAGCGACGCCGGATTCGGCGAGTGCCATCGCGTTGGCGCCCTGCTTGAGTCCGTACACCTTGGTCGCCGGGGTCTCATGCGGCGCGACGTAGGCGATCTCCACATCGAGGCGGTCGTGCTTCATCAGAGCCGCCACGATCTCCGAGAGGAACACATCGGGGGCGATGCCCGTCTCTTCCTCCCCTGGCGGAGCCACGATGATGCGGGTCAGGTCAGGATCTTCCAACGCCTGGTCGACGAGAACGGCTGGTCCCGGGTCGCCGGATGTACCGGTCGACGGGGAGAGATGCGTTGCAGACACGCCTCCCAGCCTAACTACCCGTGTCGCGGGTTCTGCAGCCTCCGGTCCGCGAGGGTCCTGCGACACAGTATGGTGGTCCCGAATAGGAGGAGCACCTGACATGGCTGCGATTGTGCTGATCGGTGCCCAATGGGGCGACGAAGGCAAGGGTAAGGCGACAGATCTGCTCGGCGGAAAGCTGCAGTGGGTCGTCCGCTACCAAGGGGGCAACAACGCTGGACACACGGTTGTCCTGCCGAACGGTGAGTCGTTCGCGCTCCACCTGATCCCGTCCGGAATCCTGACGCCCGGCGTCAACAACGTGATCGGCAACGGCGTCGTGGTCGATCCGAGTGTCCTGTTGAACGAACTCCAGGGTCTCGAGGACCGCGACGTCAACACCGAACGGTTGCTGCTGTCCGCGGACGCGCACCTGCTGATGCCGTACCACGTGGCCATCGACAAGGTGACCGAGCGTTTTCTCGGAAACAGCAAGATCGGTACCACCGGCCGCGGCATCGGGCCCTGCTACCAGGACAAGATCGCCCGCGTGGGCGTTCGCGTCGCCGATGTGCTGGACGAGAAGATCCTCGCGCAGAAGGTCGAGGCCGCTCTCGAGGTGAAGAATCAGATCCTCACCAAGATCTACAACCGCAAGGGCCTGGATCCTAACGAGGTCGTCGATGAGACGCTGCAGCTCGCAGAGGGATTCAAGCACCGGATCTCCGACACGCGGCTCGAGCTCAACAAAGCACTCGAGCGCGGCGAGACGATCCTGCTCGAAGGCTCGCAGGGCACACTGCTCGACGTCGACCACGGCACGTACCCGTACGTGACGTCGTCCAACCCGACCTCGGGCGGCGCGTCCGTCGGTGCGGGTATCGGTCCCGGCCGGATCACCACCGTTCTCGGCATCCTGAAGGCGTACACGACGCGTGTCGGCGAAGGTCCGTTCCCGACGGAGCTCTTCGACGACTCCGGCGAGTACCTGGCCAAGACCGGCGGTGAGGTCGGTGTCACCACCGGCCGCTCACGTCGCACCGGCTGGTTCGACGCGGTGATCGCCCGATACGCGACCCGGGTGAACGGCATCACCGATTACTTCCTCACGAAGCTCGACGTGCTGTCGAGTCTGGAGGAGGTTCCGATCTGCGTCGCATACGAGGTCGACGGCAAGCGTTTCGACGACATGCCGATGACCCAGACCGACTTCCATCACGCCAAGCCCGTCTACGAGACGATGCCCGGCTGGTGGGAGGACATCTCCGCATGTCGGACCTTCGAGGAACTGCCGAAGAACGCGCAGAACTACATCCTGCGGCTCGAGGAGCTCTCCGGTGCGCACATCTCGTGCATCGGCGTGGGTCCGGGACGCGACGAGACGATCGTTCGCCGCGAGATCGTGTGACGCGGGTAGTCGGGGGTTAGCCGGACATGGAGCTGCCGAGCCTGAATCGGGACTACGGCTCCGTCATGCTGGGGTCCGTTGATCAAACGCCTCGTCAGCAACGCATCCGTATTCAGGTCCTGCTGACGGGCGCTGTCGTCACGGCGAACGTCATCGGCATCCTGATCGCCGTCGGGCTCGGTGCGGTCGGCATCCCCGAGCCGTCAACGCTCCGATGGGACTTGGCGTACGTCAATTTCATCGCCGTCCCTGTCTACATCCTGGTTGCTCTGATCATCGGCGTCGTCTTCGGGACCGCGTCGACCGTCAAGGCGCTGCGGTGGTCGATAAACGACGAGATCCCCAGCCGGGAGGACGCTCGCCGATCGGTGCGTGCGGTGCGCCGCCTCGTGTGGATGCAGGGGCTGCTCTGGGTGGGCGGCGCTGCCGTCCTCGGTCTCTGTTACGGACTCGTCGATCCCGATCTCATCATGAAGACCGTGTTCATCGTCCTGATGTGCGCGACGGTCGTGGTCGCGATCGCCAGGCTCTACACCGAGATCCTGCTGCGTCCCGTATGGGCGCAGATCCTGCAGGCCGGCCTCGGACTGCGAGGTAGCTCGGTGCGCTCGCGCGCCATCAACTCGTGGCTCATCGGGACCGGCATTCCGCTGGCGGGCATCACGCTGGTGCTCCTGTTCGGCGTCCTGCGCTCGGACACGAGCAAGACGAGCATCCTCATCTCGGTGACCGTGCTCGCCGCTGTGGCCGCATGCGTCGGTCTGCTCACCGAGTACCTGTTCGTCTGGAGCATCACCGGGCCGCTGCGCAGCGTCCGCGACGGCATGGCCACGGTCCGGACCGGCGATGTGAACCGAGCCCAGGACATCGTCGTGTACGACGGTTCCGAACTCGGCGAACTCCAGTACGGATTCAACGCGATGGTGAGCAGTCTGCGGGAGCAGGAGCGCATGCGCGACCTGTTCGGCCGTCACGTGGGACGCGACGTGGCCGCCGCGGCACTGCGCCGCGATCCGCAGCTCGGGGGAGAGGAGCGCGTCGTGGCCGTCGTGTTCGTCGACGTGATCGGCTCGACGACGATCGCTGAGCACCGTTCGCCCACCGAGGTGGTGGATCTGCTCAACAAGTTCTTCGCGGTGATCGTCGAGGCGACTGAACGCAACGGCGGCCTGGTCAACAAATTCGAAGGCGACGCGGTGCTCGCGATCTTCGGTGCGCCCGTCGACCTGGACAACTCGGCCTCGAGTGCGTTGGTGGCCGCGCGTGAGATCTCCGATGGCTTGCACGCCAGGGTGCCGGAGCTGTCTGCGGGCGTTGGCGTGAGCTTCGGCAGCGTGGTGGCGGGAAACGTCGGTGCGGTGCAGCGATTCGAGTACACGGTGATCGGCGATCCGGTGAACGAGAGCGCTCGGCTCAGCGAGCTGGCCAAGGACGATCCGCGGTACCCGGTCGCCGCGTTACGTGCGATCGATGCCGCGGCGCAGGAGGAAGCGGCCCGCTGGACCCCCTGGCGTGAGGTGACGTTGCGTGGCCGGAGTGAGCCGACACCGGTGTTCGTCGCCAGATGAATGCCTCAGTCGAGGCAGAACTCGTTGTCCTCCGGGTCGGTCAGCACGATGTAGCCGCCCTCCATCGGAGGATCGGGATCCTGGCGTCGCACCCGCGTCGCGCCCAGCGCCTCCAACTCTGCGCACGCTGCCTCCAGTGCGGCCATTCGCTCGTCACCGGCCAACCCCGGCGCCCCGCGTACGTCGAGATGCACACGGTTCTTGACGGTCTTCTCCTCGGGAACACGCTGGAAGAACAGTCGTGCACCGGTCCCGCCCGGATCTTCTGCCGCAGACCGCGAATTCCATTCGGAAGCCGGGACTCCCATCCGCTCGAGGAACGCGTCCCAGGCGTCGAACGGATCGGCCCAGGAATCGAGATCCACGCCCGGCGGTCCCGGGATCAGATAGCCGAGGGCCGCCGCCCAGAACCGCGACTGCGATCGCGGATCGTGCGCGTCGAAGGTGATCTGTAGGTCTCTGCTCATGCGTCGCCTGCCTTCCGATGAGAGCTCCGGCACAGCGTACGACGATCGAACGGCGTGCGCCGGGGCTCGGATCCGAGACCCGTAAACTGGAAGGCATGGCGTCTACGGTGATCGGCACTCCACTGAGTCCTACCGCGGTCAAGGTCCTCCTGCTCGGTTCCGGGGAACTGGGCAAGGAAGTGGCTATCGCGTTGCAGCGCTTCGGCGTCGAGGTGATCGCCGTCGACCGCTACGCGGACGCACCGGGGCACCAGGTGGCCCATCACGCCGAGGTCATCGATATGACAGACGCCGAGCAGGTACGCGCCGTCATCGACAAACACCGTCCGCATTACGTGCTCCCGGAGATCGAGGCGATCGCCACCGACGCACTCGAAGACGTCGAGAAGGACGGAATCGCGGAGGTCATCCCCAGCGCGAAGGCCGTCTCCGCGACCCTCAATCGAGAGGGGATCCGCAAGCTGGCAGACGAGGAACTCGGGCTTCCGACATCGCCGTACCTGTTCGCGGGGTCGCTCGAGGAGATGCGCCGCGCGGTGACCAGCATCGGGTTCCCCTGTGTGGTGAAGCCGATCATGTCGTCGTCGGGCAAGGGGCAGAGCGTTCTGAAGGGCCCCGACGACGTCGACGCTGCGTGGGAGGCCGCGCGCACCGGCGCCCGGGTGAGCAACGACCGGGTGATCGTCGAGGGGTTCGTCGAATTCGACTACGAGATCACGCTGCTGACGGTTCGCGCCGTCGACCCGGCGACCGGCCGGCTCGCCACCTACTTCTGCGACCCGATCGGGCACCGGCAGGTGTCCGGCGACTACGTCGAGAGCTGGCAGCCGCAACCGATGAGCCCGGTGGCGCGTGACGCGGCCCGCTCGGTCGCCGCCAGGATCGCGACGGCGATGGGCGACACTTCGACAGGTCCGGATCGCAACCCGCTCCTGGGACGCGGTGTCTTCGGCGTCGAGCTGTTCGTGAAGGGCGACGAGGTCTACTTCTCCGAAGTGAGTCCGCGCCCGCACGACACCGGGCTCGTCACCTTGGCGTCCCAGCAGCTCTCCGAGTTCGAGCTGCATGCGCGGGCGGTTCTCGGGCTGCCCGTCGACACGCGAAGCGTCGCGCCGGGGGCGTCCGCCGTGATCTACGGCGAGCACGATGAGAAGGGCATCAAGTTCGCCGGCGTCGCGCAGGCACTCGCCGACCCCGAGGTGGATGTCCGGCTGTTCGGAAAGCCGGAGAGCTTCTCGCGCCGGCGCATGGGAGTCGCGGTGTCGACGGGTCGTGACATCGCCGAGGCTCGCCGAAAGGCAACGCGCGCAGCCGGCCTCGTTACGCCTCTGCGGGCAGGCGATGAGCCGGGGCAGGTTGGGGATCCGGCTCCCGAGACGGACGGTGAGGCCGAGGGCGTGCCGGATGCGGACATCTGGACGGAGGTCGACCCCGGGCCGGAGTCGGCGGCAGGACCGAGTGCCCGATCGCAGCCGGGCGCTCAGCCCGGATCGCCGAATCAGCAGGCCCCGAATCGGCAGGCCCCGACGCCGCCGGAGGGGGCACCGCAGGTGCGTCGTCCGGGACCGCCCCCGAATGCTCCGCGTCCCCGCCAAGGACCACCCGGGGGGCCGCCTCCGTCAGGTGGCCCACCCCCATCCGGCCCACCCCCATCCGGCCCGCCCCCATCCGGACAACCCCGGCCCGGTCCCCGCCCGCCGCAGCGATACGGGCCGCCTCCCGGTGGCCCCCAGGGCCCGCCGCCGCGCCGTCCGGGACCGAACATGCCGCGTCCGCCCGCCGGCCGTCCCGGACCCGGTCCTGCGCGGCCCAGTGGTCCGCGCCCGCCGATGGGGCCACCGCCTGCCGGACCGCCGCCGCCCCGGAGTTGATCGAGGGGCGGCCGGCCGTCAGGCGGGAGAGGTGCGGACGTGTGCGCGTTCGCCCTGGCTGCCGACGAGGCTGAGGAACTCCACCGGCCCTGAACTCGTGGCGCCGAACCAGTGCGGGGTGCGGGTGTCGAACTCGGCGGCCTCGCCCGGACTGAGGATCAGGTCGCGCTCGCCGAGGACGAGGCGCAGCTTGCCGTTGAGGACGAAAGCCCAGTCGAAGCCCTCATGCGTGCGCAGGTCGGGCTCGGCGTCGTCGCGTCCGGTGGGCAGGATGAACTTGTAGGCCTGAATGCCGCCGGGTCTGCGACTCAACGGCAGGATGGTCCGACCGTCATCGGTGGGGATCGGACGCAGATTGACGCGCGGATCACCGGTCAACGGTGCGTCGACGAGCTCATCCAAGGTGACGCCGTACGAGCGTGCCAGCGGTAGCAACTGCTCCAAGGTCGGGCGCCGGAGCCCGGATTCCAGGCGCGACAGCGTGCTGCTCGAGATGCCGGTCTCTTCGGAGAGGTCGGTCAGCGTGGTGCCGCGGTGCTGCCGCAGGTGCTTCAGCCGGGTGCCGACGGCATCGAGAGTGTGGTCTGTGGGATCGGCCATGTTCTCGAGTTTGCCATTCGGCAACAAGTATTGCCAATACGGCTGATTGTGGTCATTCTTGTGGAGACAGGTTGTCGAGACGGCAGCCGCCGACGTTTCCGGGAGGGCGAGACATGACAGAACGCGACGACGAGACCCGCGACGTAGTGGTGGTAGGAGGCGGTGCGGCCGGCCTCAGCGCGGCGTTGACGCTGGCCCGGGCGCGGCGATCGGTGACGGTCGTCGATGCCGGCGAGCCGAGGAACGCACCGGCTGACGGCGTCCACGGGTTGCTCGGCCTCGAGGGTACGAATCCGGGAGAGCTGCTGGCGCGGGGACGTGACGAGGTCGTCGGCTACGGCGGCGAGATTCTCCCCGGTGAGGTCGCCGGCGTCTCCGGGGTCCCGGACGAGTTCTCGGTGGCGCTTCGCGACGGCCCTGTCCTGCGCGCCCGTCGCCTCCTCATCGCCACCGGTCTGGTCGACGAGCTGCCGGACATCCCCGGAGTGCGTGAGCAGTGGGGACACGGTGTTCTGCACTGCCCGTACTGCCACGGTTGGGAGGTGCGCGACCGTCGGATCGGCGTGCTGGGCACCGACCCGATGGCGTTTCACAAGGTGATGCTGTTCCGCCAATGGAGTCCGGACGTCGTGTTCTTCGCCAACGGCAACCCGATCGAACCGCAGGATCGCACCACTCTGAACGCGCTCGACGCCCAGGTCGTCGAAGGAGTGATCTCGCGACTCGAGATCGACGGCGACGAGCTGAGCGGCGTCCGGCTCGACGGGGGCGCGACCGTGCCGGTCGATGCCGTGGTGGTGTCCACGCGGATGGTCGCCCGCACCGATGTCGTCGCCGGGATCGGCATCTCGCCCACAACCCACCCAGCCGGGGCGTTCATCGAGACCGACCAGTTCGGTGCCACCTCGGTGCCCGGAGTGTGGGCCGCGGGCAACTCGTCCGACATCGGTGCGCAGGTCAGCAATGCTGCCGCGGACGGTGCGCGAGCCGCCCAGCACATCAACACCGACCTCATCATGAAAGACCTCGAACGCGCCGTGTCCGCGGCAGCCGCCGACGAAGGAGACAACTGATGGAGCACACGTTCGACACCGAGTACTGGGATCAGATCTGGGGCGGCGAGCGTGCTCAGTCCATGGGATCGGGCGCAGCGAACCCGCATCTGGTTCGGGAAGTCGGCGACCTGACGCCCGGGACCGCGCTCGAGGCGGGATGCGGCGCAGGCGCCGAGGCGATCTGGCTCGCCACCCGTGGCTGGCAGGTCACCGGCGCCGACATCGCCGCCGGGGCGCTCGACCGGGCGGCCGAGCGGGCTGCGGACGCCGGGGTCGGCGACCGGGTGGAGTGGGTGCGGGCCGACCTGTCCACGTGGGAGCCGGGCATCGGCTACGGCCTGGTCACCACGCACTACGCACATCCCGCCATCCCGCAGCTGGAGTTCTACGACCGCATCGCCGGGTGGGTGGCGCCCGGTGGAACGCTGCTCATCGTCGGCCATCTGCACCAGAGTGGTCACGGCAGCGGCGGCGGACATGGGCACGGACACGGGCATAACGCCGACGGTCCGCCCGAATCGGCTTCGGCGACCGCGGTCACCATCACCGAACGCCTCGATCGCGATCGGTGGGAGGTGGTGACCGCCGAGGAGTCGCACCGCACCATGCCCGGCCCCGGCGGCAAGGAGACCACCATCCACGATGTCGTCGTGCGGGCCATCCGTCGCCGTTGATCTCCCCGACAGCAGTGCCGCGCACGCGTACGGGCGCGCGGCGCTGTTCACCACCATCTTGGGCGGTTCCACATGAGCACGGTTCCACGCCGGAGTCGCGGTATCAGTCCAACTCCGATTTCTGAGTGTTCACTGAACAATCTGGTAACACTTCTTGAGTGAGACGCCGATAGTTGAGTAAGGGTGGATTGAGGGGTCCTTCCCTTTTGTTGGAGGATGCCTTTCGCTCGTGCTCCTGCGCATTGGCGAAAGGCATCCGCCCGCTCGCTCTGAATAACTGGAAACGAAAGGTGTTCGACATGAGGAAGACCCTGAAGCGCGCCATCGCAGGCGTCGCAGCCGCCGGTGCCATGGGCGCCGGTTCGCTGGTCGCAGCCCCCGAGGCGCAGGCCGCCGCTCCCGGCGACCTCCAGATCATCGGCGGCGTGAGCTGCACATTCAAGCTGTGGGGCCCGGACTGGTCCGACGGACCGCAGTGGCAGATGCACCGCTGGATGGGCGTCAAGAACATCGGCGGCAGCACGATGACCGGTGTGACCGTGACCGAATTCGGCGGGCCCACCAAGTGGGTGCCGGCGAACAAGGAGCGCGACACCAAGGTCGGCGAACTCGAAGCCGGGCAGACCTCCGTGACGGTCTCCACCAAGTGGAAGGGCTGCTGGCCCTCCTCGGTTTCCGGATACACGATCGCACGGCAGGTCGAGAACCCATTCAACAATGCGGGATTCTGGCAGAACGTCCGGCGTGCTCAGCCTAAGGGCGGCGAGCAGGGCATGATCCAGAACGATCCCACGAGTTGATCGGCAGTTCGAACAGGCGTTTCGCCCCGTAATAAAAGGTCCGCCCCGAATGATCGGGGCGGACCTTTTCTGCGCTGTGGCCTACTCGTGGACGGCTACTTCTGGATCTTGTTCGGCTCGGAGGCTGCCAGCATGTCCTCGCGCTCCACGACCTTGACGCGCTCGCGGCCGACTGCAGCACCGAGCGCGCGCTCGTGCTCGTCGAGCCGGTACCAGCCGTCCCACGTGGTGAACGGGACCTTCCGCGACTCCAGCAGTTCGACGATCGCGTCCTCGTCGGCGTTCTCCGGGGTGTTGAGGGCATCGTCGCGCATGTCCGCGAGGATGCACTCGACGGTCTCGTTCGCGTCGCCCTTGGTGTGACCGATGAGACCGACGGGGCCGCGCTTGATCCAGCCCGTCGTGTAGAGGCCGGTGAGGTGTGCGCCGTCGTCGAACACGCGGCCGGCCTCGTTCGGGATCACGCCCGCCTGGTTGTCGAACGGCAGACCCGGAAGGTTGTCCGACAGGTAGCCGACCGCACGGTAGACGGCGGTGACATCCCAATCGCGGATCTTGCCGGTCGGATTCACGTTGCCCGTGCCGTCGAGTTCGGTGCGCTCGGTGCGCAGACCGACCACCTTGCCGTCCTCACCGACGACCTCGACCGGATTCTCGAAGAAGTGCAGGTACAGCTTGTGGATCGCCCCTTGCTTGGGTTCGCGGATCGCGTAGTTCTCGATGATCGTCGCGACCTGATCGGTGATCTTGCTGCTGCGACGTGCGACGGCGGAACCCTCGTCGTACTCGATGTCCTCGGGATCGACGATCACCTCGATGTTCGGGGAGTGGTCGAGTTCCTTCAATTCGAGCGGGGTGAACTTGGCCTGTGCCGGACCACGACGGCCGAACACGTGGACCTCGACCGCCTTGTTGTTCTTCAGTCCCTCGTAGACGTTGTCCGGGATCTCGGTCGGCAGCAGCTCGTCGCCGGTCTTGGCGAGCACGCGCGCGACGTCGAGAGCGACGTTGCCCACGCCGATGACGGCGACCTTCTCCTCGTCGAGCGGCCAGGTGCGAGCGAAGTCGGGGTGGCCGTCGTACCAGGCGACGAACTGTCCCGCGCCGTAGCTGCGCTCCAGATCCATGCCCGGGATGCCCATGCCGCGATCATCCGTCGCGCCCGTGGAGAACACCACCGCGTCGTAGTGCG
This sequence comes from Gordonia zhaorongruii, assembly GCF_007559005.1. GTDB lineage: Bacteria > Actinomycetota > Actinomycetes > Mycobacteriales > Mycobacteriaceae > Gordonia > Gordonia zhaorongruii. Next base: position 336,347 of record NZ_CP041763.1, read on the forward strand.
CGCGCAGGTCGTCGAGCGTGATGTCGGTGCCGTAATCGATGTTGCCGAGCAGGCGGACCTGCGGCTTGTCGAGCACCTTGTGCAGAGCGTTGATGATCCCCTTGATGCGGGGATGGTCGGGTGCGACGCCGTACCGGATCAGGCCGAACGGGGCGGGCATGCGCTCGTATAGATCGATGCTCACACCGCGTTCACCTGCGGTGTCCGACTTCATCAGGGCATCTGCACAGTAGATGCCGGCCGGACCGGCGCCGACGATCGCTACCCGCAACGGGCGGTTGGTGTCAGTCATGTGCTGATGCTTCCTAGCTTGATGGGGTGCTATCACCTCTACGTTAGGGCGTGGCGCGCCCCGACCAAAATCTGAAAGTGAGGGCAGCCTCAGTGGACGGACCGTGACGAAAACTCTTGACGGACGGATTGCCGTATGCCGCGTTGAACTGCACCGGCCGTCCCGGCAGTCGCCCGCGGGGAGTCGATAGACTAGACCATCATGAGTGCGAAGCGGCCCGACGATGCCGGGCAGGAATCCGACGGGAACGAGTCCACCGAGGGCAGCAGTGCCGCAGAAATCTCGAGTGCACCGCGGTCCTGGCGGGATCTGCTCCCGTTCATCATCGCGGTATCGGTCGCCGTCGTGATCCTCGCCGCGATCGGGATATCGCATCTCGTCCGGCCGTCCGAGGAGCGGGTCAGCGAGGACGCGAAGATCCAGTACGTCGTCAACGACATGTACAGCGCCCGCAACGCCCTCAATTACGAGATGTACCGGGGTGCGCACTGCGAGAAGGATCTCGCGGCGAAGGACTTCCCTTCCGCCCGTCAGTTCGCCGATACCAACCGCGTCGAGAACGAGGCCAACGGCCAACTCGTCGTCCCGAGCATGGACGTCGAGACCACTGGCGATCGCGCCTCGGTGACGGTCCACGAGCATCGCGAACGAGATGAGCAGAAGAAGCTGACCACCGACCTGACCCTGATCAAGCAGGGCGAGAACTGGAAGGTGTGCAGCGCATGAGCTACGCCGGAGACATCACTGTCCGCGACGCGTGGGACCGGCTGACCGGGGATCCGCGTACCGTCCTCGTCGACTGCCGCACCCAGGCCGAATGGAACTTCGTCGGAGTACCCGACATCTCGTCCCTCGGCAAGCGGGCCCTGTTCATCGAATGGGTCGACTTCCCGAACGGTGCACTCAACCAGCGATTCGTCGACGATCTGCTGGCCGCGGGTGTGGAGGGCGACGCGGAGGTGCTGTTCCTGTGCCGGTCCGGGGCCCGATCCATCGGTGCTGCAGAGGCCGCCACCGCAGCCGGATTCACCAAGGCGTACAACATTCTCGACGGGTTCGAAGGGGCGACAGACGCCGAAGGACATCGTGGGGCAGCAGGCTGGCGAGCCGAGTCCCTCCCGTGGCGGCAGTCGTAAGGAGCGCGCAGATGAGCAGTGAACTTCCGGAGTGGGCGTCACCGGAGACCGTCGCGGTGCGCGGCGGTCTGATGCGGTCCGGCTTCTTCGAGACGTCGGAGGCCCTCTACCTCAACAGCGGCTACGTCTTCGAGTCGGCGGAGGCCGCCGAACGCGCTTTCACCGGTGAGGACAAGCGGTTCGTCTACTCGCGGTACGGCAACCCGACAGTCGCCATGTTCCAGGAGCGTCTGCGCCAGATGGAAGGCGCCGAAGCCTGCTTCGCGACGGCGAGCGGCATGGCCGCCGTGTTCGTGGCGCTCGGCGCGATTCTGAAGAGCGGTAGCCGACTCGTCGCCGCGCGGAGCCTGTTCGGTTCGTGCTTCGTGATCTGCAACGAGATCCTGCCCTCGTGGGGCGTCGAGACCGTGTTCGTCGACGGTGACGACCTCCAGCAGTGGGAGGAAGCGCTGTCGACGCCCGCGGACGCCGTCTTCTTCGAGACGCCGTCGAACCCGATGCAGACCCTCGTCGACGTCCGCGCGGTGGCCGACATGGCGCACGCCGCGGGCGCGAAAGTGGTGCTCGACAACGTATTCGCCACACCGCTGCTGCAGCGTGGACTCGACATGGGCGCCGATGTGATCGTCTACTCGGGCACCAAGCACATCGACGGTCAGGGACGCGTGATGGGCGGCGCGATCATGGGCACCGCCGAGTACATCGACGGCCCGGTGCGCACACTGATGCGGCACACCGGGCCGGCATTGAGCCCGTTCAACGCCTGGGTGATGCTCAAGGGTCTCGAGACGATGAAGATCCGCCTCGACCAGTCGGTGTCGACCGCGCTTCGGATCGCCGAGTTCCTCGACGCCGATCCGCGAGTCGACACGACGATCTATCCGTTCCTCGCGTCGCATCCCCAGTACGACCTCGCCCGCACACAGATGTCCGGCGGCGGCACCGTCGTGACGTTCGGGCTCGGTGAGGCGCCGGGGAAGAGCGGCAAGGAACGGGCGTTCGAGGTACTCAACGGCCTCCAACTGGTCGACATCTCGAACAATCTGGGGGATGCGAAGAGCTTGATCACGCACCCCGCGACCACCACCCACCGAGCCATGGGGCCGGACGGCCGTGCGTCGATCGGCCTGACGGACTCGATGGTCCGGCTGTCGGTCGGGCTGGAAGCTCCCGACGACCTGCTTCGCGACCTGGACTCGGCCCTCGGCTGACTGGGGTCATCGGCTGCTTGCGGAAGGCCTGCCGTATCGAAAGCCGGTCTCAGTGGACGTCGAGGGCGTCGAGCACCGTGCGGAACTTGGCGGTGGTCTCGGCGACCTCCGTGTCAGGGTCCGATCCGGCGACGATGCCGCCGCCTGCCCAGGTGGTGACCGCAGTGTGCTCCGAGTCGAGTTCCAGACAGCGGATCGAGACGAGCCAGCGGCCGTCTCCATTGCGATCGCACCAACCCACCGCCCCCGCGTAGAAGTCGCGCGGACCCTCCAGTTCGGTGATCAAGTCGGCGGCCGCAGCGGTGGGAGTGCCGCATACCGCGGGAGTAGGGGAGAGCGCGACGGCCAGGTCGAGTGCGGTCAGCGTCGGGTCGGCGAGGACTCCTCGGATCGGGGTCGCGAGGTGCCAGACCGCGGGAGTCGACTCGATGCACGGACCTTCCGGTACCTCGAGTTCGGTGCACAGCGGGGTCAGTGCGGTTACCAGCGAGTCGACGACGAAGGCGTGCTCGCGCAGGTCCTTGTCCGATCGTCGAAGCGCGTCGACCGCGAGGCGATCGGTGGCGGAATCGTTGCCACGGGGCACGGTTCCGGCGAACGGATGGCAGGTGACGACGTCGCCGTCCTTGCGGATGAGGAGCTCGGGGCTGGCCCCGATCAGCCAGCGGCCGTCGCGTCCCGGTGCAGCGTCGAGCGGGACGGCGAATGACGTGGTGGTCGACGCGTCGCGCCCAGGTCGAAACCGCTCGGCGAGTGCAAGCGGGTCGATCGGAGCATCGAACTCCACTGTCATTGTTCGGGCCAGCACCGCCTTCTGCACACGTCCCGCGGCGATCGCCTCGATCGCCGCGCGGACGCGGTCACCGTGGACCTCGGCCGGCGTGATCGTGGAGGAGACCGCGGACGGGAACTCACCGGATTCTCGCCCCGGCCCAGCATGCGCGGGGCTGAATTCAGTGGCGTCAACCTCGCTCGTCGTCTGAGTGGTACCGCTGACGGCCGGCATTCCCCTATAGCCGGTTGCCGACCGGGAGCGGTACCACTCCGACGACGAACGAACGAGCTCGGGAGCGATGAGGGCCGCCGGAGCTGACGAGTCGAAGCCGAATGCCCCGGTGAGTCCGTCGACTGCGCCCGCGCGCAGCGCGTCCCGGGCGGCGGCGACGGAGTGAAACCGCTCGTGAACCCCGTAGCCGATCCGTGTCTCGTCGCTGGTCGCGAACATCGAGGAGATGTCGAGGGCGTCGGTCACTCCGACGAGATTACCGGGCGGCGCTCGGCGAGTGGAGGGGCGCCTGATCAGGACGGTAGCGGCGGCTCGGGTGAGTCGTCCGTCGACCGCGGCGCAGCGGCCCGGCCGGTCGCGGGCGGGTCGGTCGCGGGTGGTTCGACCACGGGCGGCAGGTTCGGTGGTGCTGCCGGTGCGGGGCGGGAGAACCGGTCGATGTGCTCGGCGGTGGCCTCGGCCCGGCCGACGGCGCCATCCCCCGAGGAGAGGGCGACCGTCTGCGCGCCGGACTCGAGCGCCTGCACCCCGCGCTCCACCTCGGCCAGCGGGCCGGGTTTAGCGTTCGCGGGGAGTGACCAGATCGCGACGAGTCGTTCGTCGAGTTCGGAGGCCGACACGAACAGTCGTCCCCGATCGTCGATCTCGGCGGCGCCGGAGCGTCCGGCGGTGGCGTCCAACGCGGCGAGTGCATCCCGGATGCGGCGATGCAGACGTGCCTCCGGATCGTGGGACCCGGCCCAGGACGCCGGGACGGCGATGTCGATGCCGGGGATCGACGCGCTCGCTGCCAGTTGCTTCTTCGCCGACCGTGCCAGCGCAATCGCGAACACGCCGCCGATCACCAGGAACACCACGAGGGCGACGACGATCAGAATGAGGATGGTCTCCACCGGTTACCTCTTCGAGTACAGATAGGCGATCACGCCCATCACGATGATGGCCGCGATCACGGCCATCGCGATCTTCACCTTGCTCCACGGGCGTTCGCCCTGGACCTCGCCGGTCAGTCCGTTGACGAGCACCTGAAACGGCTTCCCGTCGTAATTGACGGTGAGCAGCCACATCGGGAGCAGCAGGTACATGAACTGCAGCAGGCCGAACTGCGTCTGTCGCTGATGGATCTGCTGCATGTCGCCGCCGATGTCGCGGCGGATCGTGTACTCCACCTGCTGATCCACGCGGGGCCGGGCGGACTGCTCGAACACTGAGACCGGGTCCCGATCGTAGGTGCGCGAGAGATGGCCTGCGACGAACTCGGGCTGGTAGGGGACGGCGGCCTGGATCGGCCACGGCTCCAGTTCGCGGACGCGGTCGGCGTCCATTCCGGTGTTCGCGAGCTCGGGCAGGTCCCGGATCTGGTCCTGCACCATGCCGCGTGTAGGCCGCCAGCGGATGCGCGTCTCCGTGCGGCGGTTCTCGCCCGACCCGACGACCACCGTGTACGTGTCGCCGCGCAAGCCGCTGTACTGCGTCGTCGCGTCCACGTCGTAGGAGTAGTACGACATGTAGACGCTCGTGAACGATCCGAGAGTCCGATACTTCTTGAACTCGCGGGGCGCGAACCAGCGGCTGTTGATCCACTTCTCGATCGACTGGCGAGCGGCCGGTTCACCGACTTGCAGGGGAACGATCGAGTCGAGGGCGAAGCGTTCGGGTGCGTCCTGGACGTCGTCGCGCTGGATGGGCGTGGCGCAGTACGGGCATCGCGTCGCGGTGAGGCTGCCGTTGAAGATCGTGCGGCCACCGCACGACTGGCAGACAACCTGATGCTCGCCGCCGCCGGTCGACGTCAGTCCGACTGCGTCGTCGATCTTGCTCATCGCCGACTGCAGGTCGTGCTTGTCGACCTGGGCGGACGGGTCGAGAACGATCGGGTACGACGTTCCGCACGAGCGGCACAGCAGGTTCTGCTGATCGGGTGCGAATATCAGTGGCGCACCGCACGACCCGCACGGGTAGGTGCGCGTCTGCTCGGTGACGTGATGAATCGCGCGGTCGGCGGCGCGTGGCGCCCGTGGAGTCTGATCGTCCGCCGGCGGAGTGGACGGTGGATCGGCCGATCCGACGGAACCCCGGCCCGGCAACGGCGGCGGGACCGGACGTGCGTGCGGCCCCGGTTCAGCCGGGCCCTCCTCGGGTGGCAGTGGCGGCGGCTGCGTCGGATCACTCATCCGGCGACGCGGGCGGTGCAGGAGGAGCGGGCGGTGCAGGCGGAGCCTGTGGGGGCAGCGGGGGAGGTGTCGGTGCGAACAGGGCCGACAAGGCGGGAACCTGGCCCGCCTGCTCCCATCCGGCCATCCCGGCGGACCAGACGAGCGTGGTCGGTGTGACGGCGCCGCGGAGCTGATCGAGCGTGTAGGGACCGGCTGCGGCACCGTTCTGCTCGATGTGGAACTTCTGCGCCGTCGGAATGGGCGGCGGCTCCTGCTGGGCCTGCTGCTGCTGTTGCGGCTGCTGGCCGAACTGGCTGGCGAACTGGCCGCCCATCGCAACACCCATGCCCGCCGACAGCATGTCGCCCATCGCCGAGCCGCCGGGGTTCTGCGCGGCCGCGAGCATCGAATCGGCTGCCTTGCCCTGTTGGTAGCGGTTCAGATCGCCGACGTTGTTGAGGAAGCCCTTCTCCTCCACACCGCGGGCGACGCCGCGCGTCATCGCGGCGGTGATCTCGTCGGGGAGCGAGATGTTCATCGTCACCGATTCGACGGTGAGCCCGAATTCGTCGTCGACGCGGGTCTCGACGTAGTCGCGGAGCTGGGCCGAGAGCTCGACTTGCTTTCCCTGCAGGTCGATGGCGCCGACCCCGGTCTCGAGAATCATGTCGGAGAACGCGGTGGAGATGACGCGACGCAGCAACTCGGCGATCTCGTCGGCGTTCACCTGGCTGTCGGCGCCGATCACCTCGCGCAGGAAGATCGCCGGATCGGCGATCCGGATGATGCACAGCCCGTTGGCCCGGACCTGGACCATCCCGAAGTCGGGGTCGCGCAACGTGATCGGGTTGGGCGTGCCCCAGCGCAGGTCGGTGACCGGCCGCCGGTTGATGAAGTACACCTCGCTGCGGAACGGGCTGTTGAAGCCGTGCTTCCACCCTTGCAGCGTGCTCATGATGGGCAGGTTCTCGGTGGTGAGCTCGTAGTGGCCCGGACCGAAAGTGTCGGCGAGCTGGCCGCGGTACACGAAGACCGCCTGCTGGCCCTCGCGGACGATCAGCTGCGCACCGTTCTTGATCTCGTTGTTGTAGCGGGGGAACCGCCACGCGAGTGTCGAGCGCGAATCGTCGATCCACTCGATGATGTCGACGAGTTCTCCGCGCATCCTGTCGATGATGCCCATGGTGTCTCCGTTCTCAGATGACGGTTGATCGGGTCGGACGGTGCTCGGCGCACGTCCCCTGGGTCACGCGGACTTCCCGACGGTGATAGCCCCGTCGCCGATGAGTTCCTCGCTCAAGTCGGCGGCTTCGGTGGTCAACTCGTCGGAGGAATGGGCGAAATCGACCCCGCGGATCTTCAGGCAGTACGAGGTGTCGGCCCGGGTGATGCCGCCGTAACGTTTCGCCTGTCCATTATCGGTGCTCGATCCGACGTTCTCGTTGCGCCACACGCCGATCGAGAGATCCGAGTACTCGCTCGGGCACGACGTCACACTGCCCAGAATCGCGTGCACAGATTCGGCCGTATCGCCGTTGTCCATCGCGTTGCCGTCCCGGTTGACCTGATCCATCGTGCGATCGTCCGAATCGGGGAGCATCATGAAGTCCGTTTCGTCGAGTGAGCTCGTCGTCTCCAGTCGCCAACCGGAGGGAACCTCGATATCGACGGAGATCCCGTGGTCGAGGGCGACGGTCTCCGTCGTGGGGCCGTCGTCGCTCGACTTCCACGGCTGCAGCACGCCGAGGGTGATGGCGACGGCCGCGATGACGACCAGCGCGACACCACCGACGATGAGCCCGGTCTTCGACTTCTTGGGTGGTCCTGCCGGTGCGTAGGGGTTGCCGTACGGCTGAGGCCCGTATTGATTAACCCCGTATTGACCAGCCCCGTACGGGTTGGCGCCGAACTGATTGGGGTCTGCCCCGAACTGCTGGGGTGCCGCGTACTGCTGGGGTGCCCCGTACTGCTGGGGTGCACCGTAGGGCGGCTGCCCGGTCGGCTGCTGTCCGTACTGGGGTTGTCCGTATTGGGGCTGCGCAGGCGGCATCGGCGACTGCTGAGGTGGATACTGCTGCTGCGGCGACTGGTACGGGGGTGCCTGATACTGGGGCGCTTGATGCTGGGGTGGCTGCTGCTGCGGCGCCTGATATTGGGGTGACTGGTGCTGGGGCGACTGGTACGGGGATTGATTCTGCGGTTGTCCGCCGTGCTGGGGCGCGCCCGAGTCCTGCGGGTACTGCGCCTGCGGCTGGTTCTGCTGTGGTTGCGCGTGTTGCGGTTCGCCCTGGGGCGGTTGGCCATCGAACGCCTGTCCGCCGAGCTGTGTCGCGTCGTAGTTGCCAGGCCGGTCGCCGCTGCGAGGGTTCGGTCCCTCGGGATCCCGGGGGTTCGTCACCAGAATGCCTTCCGTGGTGGGAGGCGCCGCAACGGCGGCGCGTGGGCTATCCGGTCCGATTCTATCTGCCAGGACCGACGCGTTCGACCGGTGAGCGGCATATGGCCGTTCCGGCGAATCGCCGCAAGCTCCGCAGGCCCCGGCGTATTGGGATCATCGTGCGCACAATCCTCGACCGGGCGCCAGAAACCGGGAATGGTCATGGGCAGGTCACGAGTATCAGCGCGAAGCCCCGGCTCGCTGGTCGGCAACCCTCCGCCACGGTGGGGTGCTCCGGGTGACGACCTGGCCGCCACTGATCGGTGCGCGGCAAGTGTGGATCTTCGAGGAGTCGTGCAATGACCGCAATTCTGGACGGACCCGTCCGCCGTGCTCACCCTGTTCTCGCATTGGCCCCGGTGGTGGGCGCCGAAGTCACGGTGCCCACCACTGGAAACTCGCCGTCGCGAAGCCGAACGGACTTGAAGTGCCCAGATGTGAAGTACGCAGATGTGAAGTACGCAGATGTGCAGTACGCCGAGGTGAAGTACGCCAACCTCGACTACGCCGCGTCAGCGCCGGCGCTGACCGTCGTCGCCGAGCAGATCGCGGATGCACTGGCCGAGTACGCGAGCGTCCACCGAGGTGCCGGTCACCTGTCGCAGGTGACGACGGCCCGGTACGAACGCGCACGGGAGGTGATCAGGGAGTTCGTCGGCGGTCGTGCTGACGACTCGGTGATCTTCACCCGCAACACCACCGACTCGATCAACCTCGCGGCGACGGTCGTTCCCGGCGACGTCGTGGTGCTCGACATCGAGCACCACGCCAATCTGTTGCCGTGGACGGGGAGAGCTCGCGTCGTCGAATCGAAGCCGACGGTCGACGAGACGCTCGCCGCGCTCGACGCCGAACTCGCGTCTGCGCCTGCCGCGCTGCTCGCAGTGACGGCGGCGTCGAACGTGACGGGGGAGGTGCTGCCGATCGGCAGGCTCACCGGGTTGGCTCACCGGCACGGTGCGCGGATTCTGGTCGACGGCGCCCAGCTGGTGCCCCACCGCGGGGTGTCGGTGGCCGGTTTCGGTATCGACTATCTGGTGTTCTCCGGGCACAAGCTGTACGCGCCGTTCGGCGCGGGAGTCCTCGTGGGACGCGGTGACTGGCTCGACGCAGCTCCGCCGTACCTCGCAGGCGGTGGGGCCAGTGCACAGGTGGCGGTCGATGACGTCTCCTGGCACACGGGGCCTGCACGTCACGAGGCCGGATCGCCCAATGTGCTCGGCGCGGTATCCATCGCCTCGGCGGCGGAAGCGCTGTGCGACATCGGATTCGAGTCCATCGGCGCGCACGACGAGGTGCTGGTGCGGCGGTTCGACGAGGGTCTCGCCGCGCTCGGACACGTGCGCCCGCTCCGGATCTTCGACGACCACGCGGATCGCGTCGGCATCGCGAGCTTCGCGGTGGACGGCCACACTCCGCGCCAGGTCGCCGAGTTCCTCAGCGAACGCCACGGAATCGGCGTCCGCGACGGGAAGTTCTGCGCGCACCCGTTGCTGACGAAACTCGGACGTCCGGACGGTGCCGTCCGGGCCAGCTTCGGAGTGGGGACGACCTCGGACGACATCGACCGGCTGCTCGCAGCCCTCGCGGAACTCGGCTGATCCGGCGCGACCCGCACAGCGGGCCTGCGCGCGACCCGCACCACCAGCCCCCCTGGCCTGTGCACGTTCCACACGACGCGAAACGTCCCGCGCACCGGCATCCGGTGGCGGGACGATTCACGTGAAGCGGACGTCTCAGGCGGTGTAGCGGTCGATCGCCTCCTGCGCGACCTTGGCTGCCTGGTCCTTGCCGACCCAGCCGCCGGGGGTGACTTCCTTGCCCGGCTCCAGGTCCTTGTAGTGCTCGAAGAAGTGAGCGATGGCGTTCAGTTCGTACTCGCTGACGTCGCCGATGTCCTGGATGTGGTCCCAGCGCACGTCGCCGGCCGGAACCGCGAGCAGCTTGTCGTCGCCGCCGGCCTCATCGGTCATGGTGTACATGCCGACGATGCGCGACTTGACGATGACGCCCGGGAACACCGACTCCGGGAGCAGGACCATCGCGTCGAGCGGGTCGCCGTCTTCGCCGAGGGTGTGGTCGATGTAGCCGTAGTCGGCCGGGTAGCCCATCGGCGTGTACAGGTAGCGATCGAGGTAGACCTTGCCGGTCTCGTGGTCGATCTCGTACTTGTTGCGCCCACCCTTGGGGATCTCGATGGTGACCTCGAACTCCATGCGTTCGTCTCCTTAACTCGTCTGTGGGACCTCACGTCGCCGGTAACCCGGGGTTCGGTCCGGAAAACACCTTCGACGGCACACAACGATACTGTTAGTTCTGTTCCGTGCAGTTCCCAGACCGGAGGTTCCGTGGCTCAGCCGATCCCCCCGCAAGCTCGACGATCCCGCCGTGGCTTGCGGATCGCGTTGATCCTGCTGCTCGTAGTGGTCCTCGTGGTCGGTGCCGTCGCCGCATGGTGGTACACGACGCAGCGCCCGGATCCGGTGCCCGAGGGCACTCCTGCCCAGCCCGCTGCGGCCACGGTGACGCCCGCTGCGAAACCGGTGTCGGCGCAGGCACCGGCCCCGACGCCCGCCGGAGTGCGCGCGCAGTTGGCGCAGCCGTCCCGGGCCCGCGAGCTCGGTACGCTGACCGGCCAGGTGACCGATCCGCTGACCGGGGAGGTGCTGTGGTCGCGCGGGGCCGACGAGCCTCGGACTCCGGCGTCCAACGCGAAGATCCTGACTGCGGCGGCCGTGCTGCTCGAACTTCCGCACGACGAGCGGATCGCCACGAACGTCGTCCTCGGTGACGACGGGCAGGCGATCCTCGTCGGCGCCGGCGATCCCACTCTCACCTCGGGCGACGACGAGAAGACCTTCTACTCCGATCCGGCCCGCATCTCCGACCTGGCCGAGCAGATCGAGCGGTCCGGAAAGAACGTCACGTCGGTCGCCATCGCGACACCGGGCTTCGAGGGCCCGTCGATGGAGCGAACCTGGGACAAGGGCGATATCAAGGGCGGCGACATCACCCCGCTGACGTCGCTGATGGTCGACGCCGGCCGTCGTGACCCGATGGACGAGTACTCCCCGCGCACGGACGAGCCCGCGATGGAGGCGGGCCGAGCGCTCGCCGACGCACTCGGCCTGCACGGGAAGATCGAGGAGGTGGACGCGCCGTCCGGCGCGGAGAAGCTCGCCTCGGTCGAGTCTGCGCCGTTGTCGGTGCGGGTCGGCGACATGATGCGTCTGAGCGATAACGTCCTCGCCGAAATGCTGGGTGTGGAACTCGCCAAGGCGACCGGGCGGGAACCGAGCATCCAGGGCGGTGTGGAGGCCATCCGCGGCGTCCTCCAGAAGGAGGGCTTCCCGGTGCGCGACGTGACACTGCGCGATGCAGCCGGCCTCTCGTACGGCAACAAGGTGCCTGCCAGGGTTTTGGACACCGTCATGTCGGCGACGGTCGGCGGCGACCATTCGCCCAAGCTCCGGTCGCTGCTCGACACCCTGCCGGTCGCCGCAGGTACCGGCACGCTCGCTGACCGGTTCGACCGCGACAAAATGGCCGGAGCGGGCTGGGTGCGGGCCAAGACAGGAACATTGACGGGCGTCACATCGTTGACCGGGATAGTGCAGACCGAGGACGGCCGCGTGCTGTCGTTCGCCCTGATGTCCGGCGGCACGTCGCCCGAGGATGCGCGCCCGGCGATCGACGAGGTCGCCGGCGCCCTCCGCGAGTGCGGATGCCGTGGCTGAGCAGGGCCGCGGGGATGGGACCGCGATGGAGGGGTCGATGAACACGAAGCAGGAGCAACCAGTGGAGACCATCCCGGAGGCAGACGGCCCGGAGTTCTATCGGGCCGGCCCGGCATCGAGTGGCCCCGGCGGTATCGCCGAAGCGGGCACTGCCGAAACTGGCGGCCCGGAACTCTCCGACCCGGCGACGGACGACGCTGAGGGCGACGCGGACGACGAGCCCGTCTCGATCGACATCGACTGGGGATTCGCATCGTCGGTTGCGCGCAAGATCTCCCGCCCGGGACCGCGCGTGACCCGTTACACGATGGACCAGGCCTACGCGGAGCTGGCGGACGCCGCCGTGCGCGCGGAAGGCCCGGTGCGCGAGGTGACCGGGATGGCGGACGGTCTGCGCATTCCGACGGCGAAGATCGTCGACCGCGCGGGCTGGATCGATGCGGCCGCCGCGTCGATGCCCGCGATGCTCACCGAGGACGCGGAGCCGGCGACCGGTGTGACCGCGAAAGTCGCGGGCGTGCAGGCGGGCGGGATGCTCGCCTTTCTCTCGAGCGCGATCCTCGGACAGTACGATCCGTTCAGCGTCGACCCGGAGACGGGCGAGCCGGGAGTACTCCTCCTGGTGGCGCCCAACATCATCGCCGTCGAACGGCAGATCAAGGCGGTGCCCGCGGACTTCCGACTGTGGGTGTGCCTGCACGAGGTGACGCACCGCGTCCAGTTCTCGGCCAACCCATGGCTGCCCGACTACATGCGCGAGAACGTGGCGAGCCTGACCAGTGGCGAGGAGGACTCGGTCACCGAACTGCTGACGCGCGTCACCGAATCGGTGCGCAGCGGCAAGCCCCGCGAGAAGGGGATGATCGGCGTCATGCAGCTCCTGCAGTCGCCGGAGCAGTACGCGGCGTTCGAGCGGGTCCTGGCGCTCGGCACTCTTCTGGAAGGGCATGCGGACCACGTGATGGACGCGGTCGGACCGGCTCATGTGCCGACCGTGGAACAGATCCGGAGGTCGTTCGATGCCCGTCGCAACGCGCCCAGGAATCCGCTGCAGAAGCTGATCCGGGCGCTCATCGGCATGGACGCGAAGATCGCGCAGTACGTGCGAGGCAAGGCGTTCGTCGACGAGGTGGTGGAGACCGTGGGGATGGAACGGTTCAACACCATCTGGACCTCGCCCGAGACGCTCCCGTTGATGAGCGAGATCGACGAGCCGCAGAAATGGATCGACCGGGTTCTCTGACGCCGGGCGCCGACGCGCAGCGCACCCTGATCGGTGCGGTCCGCGTGTTCGCCGAGCGTCACCTGGACGGCGGTCCGGTGTGCGTCGCGTTGTCGGGAGGGGCCGATTCGCTCGCTCTCACCGCGGCGACGATCCGCTCCGGTCTCGACGTGCACGCGGTCGTGGTGGACCACCGGCTGCAAGCCGGTTCGGCCGACGTCGCTGCGCGCGCCGCCGACATCGCTCGTGAGCTCGGCGCCACCGCGGAGGTGCGCCCGGTGACCGTCGACGGCGCCGGTGGGATGGAAGCGGCTGCGCGGCAGTCAAGGTACGCGGCCCTCGACGATGCGCGATCGGGCAGGCCCGTCCTCCTCGGGCACACGCTCGACGATCAGGCGGAGACCGTGCTGCTCGGTTTGAGCCGTGGATCCGGTGCACGGTCGTTGGCAGGAATGCGCGAATGGGCATTCCCGTGGGGCCGTCCGCTGCTCGGGGCACGCCGTGCTCAGACGCGCGCCGCCTGCGCGAGCTGGGGCCTGCCGGTATGGGACGACCCGCACAACGACGATCCGCGGTTCACTCGAGTCCGGCTCCGGAACGAGGTGCTGCCGCTCCTCGACGATGTGCTCGGCGGCGGAGTGGCGCACGCGCTGGGTCGGACGGCATCGCAACTGCGCGACGACGCCGACGCGCTCGACGGGTCGGCGGAGGCGCTGCTCCACGAGTGCGCGTACGGGAAGGTCCTCGATCTGGAACCGCTCATCGCGGTGCCCGCCGCTCTGCGAACGCGTGCGCTGCGGGCCTGGCTGCAATCGGTCGGCGCACCCGAACCCGCGTACCGCGTGGTGTCAGCGGTCGACGCCCTCGTCACCGACTGGCACGGGCAGGGCCCGATCGCGGTGGGTGGGGACGAGAAAGCCCGCCTCGTCGTGACGAGGCGGGCTCTGGAGCTCAGTGTGACGCGGGTACCGCGGTAGGTCAGTTGCGCGACTTCACGTTCTTAAAGGGCGCGTTGATCGTGTTGAAGTAGCGGACGATCGAGACGACCGCTGCCGGTCCGCCGATGGCGACGGTGCCGATGACTCCGCCGATAGTGGCACCGATCGGCAGGCCTGCGAAGAAGCATCCGAACGGGGTGGCCACCATGCCGACAAGGCATCCAACCGCACCGCCAACGACAGCACCGACTGCCGTACCGATCAACGCGGAGATCGTGCCGCCTGCTGCCATTTCCGAGTTCAGACGGTTAAGAGCAGCATCGTCACGCTCATGCTTGCTCTTGTACCCGCCTCGGTCGGCGACGTTCGACTTCGCCAGCACGCGCGCGTCGGTCGTGGTTGAGCGCGCGGCGTTCTTCGACGGAACCAGGGTGGCGGTGTCGCCCTTGATCGACGCGTCGATCGGGTAGGTCCGATTATCCGGGGCGATGAAGCTCAGCGGGTACTTCTCCGTCGCCTTGCCCGTATCGTTGCGGAACACGAGGAACCCGTCTTCAGCGGTGAGACTGCCGTTGAAGATCTTGACCTCGACATCGTTGTCGTTCGTCTGAACCTGGGCGCGCGTCTGGCTGTCAGCAGGAGCGGCATGAGCCGGCGCGGCGACGAAGGGCAGGGCCGTAGCCAGTGCCACGAGTGCAACGAACATGTTGCGGACAATGCGTAGAGACATGAATCTCTCTTTCGGATAAGTAGTGAACGGCACCACCCCGACGCCGACGCGATGAGTATTCCAAGGTGCCGCGACAAAACCGCAGCTCGCGATGTCCGAATTGGGGTTAAAGTGATGTAAGGTTCGCATGTGACGCATATGCGTGAAAAAGCCACTGAACGAACTACACCGATCAATGGACGTTTTCTGCCGCGGAATTCGCTGTCGGCAAACCCCCGTCCGTCCCGTTGCGCCGACGTGCGAAGCTAGAGACGTGGAGCGCGACGACAGCTATGGCGACGACATCGAGGAAATCCTGATCACTCAGGAGCAGATCCAGGCGCGGACCGAGGAGATGGCCCGTGCCGTCGGCGAGCGCTACCAGGACCGCCCGGACGACCTCGTCCTCATCGGCGTCCTCAAAGGCGCGGTCATGTTCATGACCGATTTCGCACGCGCGCTGCCGATCCCGTCCCAGCTCGAGTTCATGGCGGTGTCGAGTTACGGTTCGTCCACGTCGTCCTCGGGTGTGGTGCGCATCTTGAAGGACCTGGACCGCGACATCACAGATCGAGACGTCCTGATCGTCGAGGACATCATCGATTCGGGTCTCACCCTCTCCTGGCTCATCCGGAACCTCGCGATGCGATCGCCGCGCTCACTCGAGGTCGTGACCCTGCTGCGTAAGCCCGATGCGGTCCGCGCCACCCTCGAGGTGTCCGACGTCGGTTTCGACATCGCCAACGAGTTCGTCGTCGGGTACGGCCTCGACTACGCCGAGCGGTACCGGGATCTCCCGTACGTGGGTCGGCTGCACCCGGCGGTCTACTCCTCCTGACCAGCCGCGAGGCGCCCCGAGTCCACCTCGCGGGGACTTCCGACTACGCCTCGCGGGGAACATTGAAAGCCTCTGATGCGTTGACAGGTAGCCTCGTATTCCGAGTCAACGGGAAGGACTAGAGGTCCGGTGGTGAGCCACGGCGAAGACGCCGCCTCCGACACCGGCCCGCGCGCAAATCCATGAACCGCAAAAAACTGTTCCGGAATCTGGCCATCGTGGCCGTCATCCTGCTCGCCCTGTGGGGCTGGAGCGTGATGCGGAACACCGACCGCGAATACGCAGGCGTAGACACGTCCGTCGCCATGACTCAGCTCGACAAGAAGAACGTGAAGTCGATCCAGATCGACGACCGTGAACAGCGCCTTCGCATCGAACTGAAGCAGCCGGTCAAGGTCGACGACGCCGATCAGACGAAGATCACCGCCCAGTACCCGTCGGGTGTCTCGTCGCGCATCTTCAACGCCGCCGTCAAGACCGGCGCTCCGTACCAGACGAACATCACCAAGGACTCCGGGATCTGGCAGTCGATCCTGATCTTCGTCCTGCCGATGATCATCCTGTTCGGGTTGTTCTTCTTCCTGATGAATCGCGTGCAGGGCGGTGGCCGCGGCGGCGTGATGGGCTTCGGTAAGTCGAAGGCCAAGCAGCTCACCAAGGACATGCCGAAGACCACGTTCGCCGACGTCGCAGGCGCCGATGAGGCAGTCGAGGAACTCGACGAGATCCGCGACTTCCTGCAGAGCCCCGCTCGGTACCAGGCACTCGGCGCCAAGATCCCCAAGGGCGTGCTGCTCTACGGACCGCCCGGCACCGGTAAGACGCTGCTGGCCCGAGCCGTCGCCGGTGAGGCGGGGGTGCCGTTCTACTCGATCTCCGGTTCGGACTTCGTCGAGATGTTCGTCGGCGTGGGCGCCTCGCGTGTCCGCGACATGTTCGAGCAGGCCAAGGAGAACAGCCCCTGCATCATCTTCGTCGACGAGATCGACGCGGTCGGCCGCCAGCGCGGTGCGGGCCTCGGCGGTGGACACGACGAGCGAGAGCAGACCCTGAACCAGTTGCTCGTCGAGATGGACGGATTCGGCGACCGGTCGGGCGTCATCGTCATGGCGGCGACCAACCGGCCCGACATCCTCGACCCGGCGCTCCTGCGTCCCGGCCGTTTCGACCGCCAGATCCCGGTCTCCAACCCGGACATCGCCGGTCGTCGCGCCATCCTCAAGGTGCATTCGAAGGGCAAGCCGATCGCCCCGGACGCCGATCTGGACGGGCTCGGCAAGCGCACGCCCGGCATGTCCGGCGCCGATCTCGCCAATGTGATCAACGAGGCCGCCCTGCTGACCGCCCGCGAGCACCAGACGGTGATCAGCGGCGAGAACCTGGAGGAGGCCGTCGACCGTGTGATCGGCGGACCCCGCCGCAAGAGCCGCATCATCAGCGAGCAGGAGAAGAAGACCGTCGCGTACCACGAGAGCGGGCACACGCTCGCCGCGTGGGCGATGCCCGACCTCGACCCGATCTACAAGGTCACCATCCTCGCTCGCGGCCGGACCGGCGGGCACGCGCTCGCCGTGCCGGAGCAGGACAAGGACCTGATGACCCGGTCGGAGATGATCGCCCGTCTGGTGATGGCGATGGGCGGCCGCGCAGCCGAGGAACTGGTGTTCCACGAGCCGACGACCGGCGCCAGCTCCGATATCGACCAGGCCACCAAGATCGCTCGCGCCATGGTCACCGAGTACGGGATGAGCGCCAAGCTCGGTGCCGTCCGGTACGGGCAGGAGCAGGGCGACCCGTTCCTGGGCCGCGGTCAGACCAACACCAATGACTACTCGTCGGGTGTCGCTGCCGAGATCGACGCCGAGGTCCGCGATCTGATCGAGGCCGCGCACACCGAGGCGTGGGCCATCCTGAACGACTACCGCGATCTCCTCGACGAGCTGGCGGGCGCGCTCCTGGAGAAGGAGACCCTGGTCCGCAAGGACCTCGAGCTGATTCTCGAAGGGGTAGGGAAGCGTCCGCGCATCACCAAGTTCGACGTCTTCGGCGATCGCGTCCCGAGCACCAAGCCGCCGATCAAGACGCCCGGTGAGCGGGCGATCGAACGCGGCGAGCCGTGGCCCCCGGAGCCGGAGCCCCGTCCGGAGACGCAGCCGGGCGATTGGCAGGGCACCCCCAGCGGTGACGGCTTCGGCCAGCCGGGACCGGAAGCGGGCCAGTACGGTCAGCCGCCGCAGTACGGCCCCCAGTACGGGCAGCCGCCGCAGTACCAGCCCCAGTACGGTCAAGGCGCCCCCTATCAGCCGCAGTACGGCCAGGGCGCCCAGCCGGCGCCGCAGTACGGCCAGTACCCGCAGTACGGGCAGGCCCCGGACTACAACGGGCAACGCGGCCAGGACCAGCACTCAGGTCCGGCGCCCCACTACGCCGAGAACCCGTACGGGCAGCAGGCGCCGAACGGTGGACAGCACCGCGAGGACGGGCAGGGCGAGCACCGTCCCGGATACCAGTACCCCGGCGGTCAGCCCGGACAGTCCCCGGCGGGGACCCGTCCGGACTACGGCGCTCCCCGCGACTGGTCGGCCCCCGGCTGGCCGCCCGCGGAACCCGGCGACGACGGTCAGGGAACCACCGGCGACCGTCGGTGACCTGAGTCAGCAGCACAGGAATTGTCGGTACTGAGGAAACGGACGAGTCGATGACGAGTGTGGACGACGCGCAGAGCCCGAACGGCGTCGCGCCGGTCGGCGGGCACGCTGCTGCCGGTGAGTTCGATCAGGAGCGCGCCGAGGCGGCCGTCCGCGAACTCCTCATCGCGGTGGGTGAGGACCCCGACCGCCAAGGACTGCTGCGGACCCCGACGCGCGTCGCGAATGCGTACCGCGAGATGTTCGCCGGTCTGTACACCGAGCCGGACGAGGTGCTGGCCACCGTCTTCGACGAGGGGCACCAGGAACTCGTGCTGGTGAAGGACATCCCGATGTACTCCACGTGCGAGCATCACCTGGTCGCGTTCCGGGGCGTCGCGCACGTCGGCTACATCCCGGGTGAGAGCGGCCAGGTGACCGGTCTGTCGAAGCTGGCGCGCGTCGTCGACCTGTACGCCAAACGGCCGCAGGTGCAGGAGCGGCTCACCAGTCAGATCGCGGATGCGCTGGTCCGCAGGCTCAACCCGCGCGGCGTGATCGTCGTGATCGAGGCCGAGCATCTGTGCATGGCGATGCGCGGCATCCGCAAGCCCGGCGCCACCACGACGACGTCGGCCGTGCGCGGACTGTTCAAGACGAGCGCCGTCTCGCGTGGTGAGGCATTGGATCTGATCACCCGGTGACCCGGCAGCAATCCGAAGAAGCGCTTCCCGCACACGGCCCGGGCGGGGAGGCACCCGAGCGCACCCTCGTGATGGGAGTGCTGAACGTGACCGCCGATTCGTTCTCCGACGGCGGTCGTTATCTGAACCTCGACGACGCGATCGACCACGGCATCACGATGGCCGCGACCGGTGCCGACATCGTCGACGTCGGCGGTGAGTCGACCCGACCCGGAGCGATCCGCGTCGACCCGGCGACGGAGGCGGAGCGCGTGGCGCCGGTGATCGCCGCGTTGCACGCGCAGGGCGTGCGAGTGTCGGTCGACACGATGCGCGCGTCGGTGGCCGAGGCTGCGCTGAACGCCGGTGCGGACATCATCAACGACGTCTCCGGCGGCCGCGCGGACCCCGACATGGGCCGCGTGTGCGCCGCAGCCAGCGTGCCCTGGATTCTCATGCACTGGCGGCCATCGGCCGCCGAACCCACCGAGGACCGGCACTTCACCCATCGCGTCGACGAGGCGGGCGGATACCGGGACGTGGTGGCCGAGGTGTCCGGCGAACTACTCGGTCAGGTCGACGCAGCTGTCGCGGCCGGCGTGGACCCCGACCAGATCATCCTCGATCCGGGGCTGGGCTTCGCGAAGACCGGCGACCACAACTGGGCGCTGCTGCACGCGCTGCCGACACTCGTAGGTCTCGGATTCCCGGTGCTCATCGGGGCGTCACGGAAACGTTTCCTCGGGTCATTGCTCGCCCGGGACGGTGAGAGCAGGCCGCCCGCGGGGCGTGAGGTGGCGACCGCGGCCGTCTCCGCGCTGTCCGCTGCGGGCGGTGCCTGGGGCGTCCGCGTGCACGACGTCGCCTCCAGTCGCGACGCGATCGACGTCGCCGCCGCCTGGCGCGTCGGCGGGAACAGGGGGACGCATGGCTGACCGGATCGAACTGCGCGGACTGCGCGTGCGCGGCAACCACGGGGTCTTCGACCACGAGCGACGCGACGGTCAGGACTTCATCGTCGACGTCACGCTCTGGACCGACTTGAGCGCAGCCGCTGCGTCCGATGATCTCGCCGACACCGTCGACTACGGGACGCTGGCGCAGCGGGCGGCCGACGTCATCGCCGGTCCGGCACGGAATCTCATCGAGACGGTGGTCGGGGAGATCGCCGACGGCGTGATGGCCGACGACGAGCGGATCTCGGCCTGCGAGGTCACCGTGCACAAACCTTCCGCACCCATCCCGCTGGCCTTCGACGACGTCGCCGTCGTCACCCGTCGCTCGCGGGAGCCGCAGGGCAGGTCGCAGCCGTGACGACATCCCGGGTGGTGCTGTCGGCGGGGTCGAACATCGGCGACCGCGACAGCTTCCTGCGCTCGGTGGTCACCGCCCTCGGCGATGACCTGATCGCGGTGTCCGACGTCTATCTGACGGCACCGTGGGGCGGCGTCGAACAGGACGACTTCGCGAACGTGACCCTCATCGCGCACGGTGACCGGAGCCCGCGGCAGTGGCTGGAGTTCTGCTGGGACTGCGAGCAGGCGGCGCAGCGCGTCCGCGACGTCCGCTGGGGACCCCGCACCCTGGACGTCGACGTCGTCAGCGCGGAGGTGGACGGCACCGCCGTCATCTCCGACGATCCGGAACTCACGCTGCCGCATCCGCGTGCCGCGCAACGGGCGTTCGTGCTCGTGCCGTGGCTCGACGCCGACGCTGACGCCGAACTGCCGACGCCGCGCGGCTCGCGACGGGTCGCCGACCTGATCGCCGGTTTGGCCGACGAGGAAGTGTCCGGTGTGCGGCGGGCGGGTCCGCTGGTATGACGGCCCCACGAGGCGGGCAGCAGTCACCCGAGGACGACGGCCGGCTCCACGTCACTCGGGTGCGCGATCTGATCGCGATCGCCGTCGTCGCCGGTCTCGCACTCTGGATCCTGATCCGCTACAACTACGGCGAGTTCCCGTCGCTGCCGTGGCCGGCGAGCGTCGTCCTCTACCTGCTGGCGGCGATCGAGGTGGGGATCGGCTTCTACGTGCGATCCCGGGTGTCCGATCAGGGCGTCGGTCCGGCTCTCAGCCAACTGCACCCGATCACGGTGGCCCGCACCATGGTGCTCGGCAAGGCGTCGGCGATCCTCGGCGCGGTGGCGGCGGGTGGCTGGACGGGAGTGCTGATCTTCCTGCTCGACAACGGCCTGCTCGACGCCGCGCGCGCCGACCGGCCCGCGGCGATCGTCGGGGCCGCAGGCGGTGTGGTCCTGGTGGTGGCGTCGCTCTGGCTCGAGTTCTGCTGCCGTGCCCCCGACGATCCGACCGACGACGCGCAGACACCCGACGCCTATCCGGCCTGACGCTGACGGCGAAACACCGGGCTTTCAGGGACTCTCCGAGGTGCGGTACCCGGCTCGACATGGGTGTACCGGTAAGTTCGTGGCATGACCGATGAGGGACGAACCGACGAGACTCAGGCCTCTCGCCCGTCAGCCGGACAGTGGGCGATCATTCTGTTCGTCGCGCTGGCGCTGGTCGCAAGCGTGCTGATGGTGCTCGGCGACGATCTGTCGACGACCGCCACGCTCGCCGTGATCGCGGCGCTGTGGGCGGCGGTGATCGGGGCGCTGCTGGTCACCAAGTACCGCAGACAGGCCGACACGGCCGAGTCGCGCAGCCGTGACCTGCGGCTGGTGTACGAGCTTCAGCTGGAACGGGAGATCGCCGCCCGTCGCCAGTACGAGTCGGACGTCGAGTCGGCCATCCGGCACGAGGTGGCCACCGAGTCGAATCAAGAACTCGACGAACTCAAGACGCAGGTGCTGGCGCTGCGTGCGAGCCTCGAGGAACTTCTCGGCCGACCACTCCCGGACACCCGCATCGCACTCGGCCTGGACAAGCCGCGCGAACTCGGTTCGGGACTCTCGGGCGCGTCGTACGTGGCCGTCGCCGATGACCGGGCCGCCGCCGAGCGCGACTTCGCGTCGACCGCGCCGCCGTCGGACTCAGGACGTCATGTGCCGGCCGAGGCAGCACAGGACGAGACTCCCGCTGTCGAGATGACCGAGATCATCCCGGTCGTCACCGACGATCCGGCCGAGCAGGTCGATGAGCCTGAAATCGAAGCCGAGACGGAAATCGAAGCTGAGACCGAGGCCGAGCGAACCCAGGCGCCGCAGCAGTGGCGCCCGCAGGTGCAGCAGGCCCAACCTCAGCAGGCCCAGCCTCAGCAGGCCCAGGGCAGCCGACCGTTCCAGCGTGGACCCCAGCGCCCGCAGGGGCAGCAGCGCCCGCAGCAACAGCAGCGACCGTACGGACAGCAACGACCTCAGGGGCCGGTGCAGGGGCAGCCGCAGCGCAATCCGGAGGCTCCGCAGTACCAGGCCGGACCCCACACGGGTGGCGCCCAGACCGGCCCTCATCAGCGCGCAGCCTTTGCCGCCGGTGCGTACGAGCCGCCGTCGGGTCCGATGCGCCAGGCCCCTCAGCAGGCCCAAGGTCAGCCGCAAGAGGAGCGGGCTCAGCCCCAGCAGGCCGAGCCCCAGCAGGCCGAGCCGCAGCAGCCGGTCGACGACGGTGCGCACGTGGCAGGCAGCCCGGCGAGCGAACTGCTCAAGCGGCTCCGCGAGTCGTCCGAGGGCTACCGCCAGTCGGAAGGCTCTCGTCAGCCGGAAGGCGGCGGCGGTCGCCGTCGTCGCGACTGACCGACCATTTCGATCGACTCGCCCCGGCCTCATCGGCCGGGGCGAGTTCGTTTTCCAGGCGACGCTGCCGGTGAAGCCGATCACACGGTTGTGACACCTGGCGCGGCCTGGGTTTATCGTGGTGACCGAACGTCTGGTACCCAGGGCGCGCGAAAGCGTCGCCGGGACTGGAACGAATGGAGGCAGCGGTGAATTCACCGACGACACCTGCGCGCCTGCGTGTCGGCATCATCTCCGCCGGCCGCGTAGGGACGGCGCTGGGTGAGGCGCTCGCTGCAGCCGGTCACCGCGTCGCCTCGGCGCACGCACCTTCACCGCGTTCAGCCGCTCGCGCCGCCGAACGACTTCCCTCCGCGCAGATCCTGGACCTTCCGCAGATCGTCGCCGCATCCGATCTCATCGTGCTGGCCGTGCCGGACACCGAACTCGCGGACGTCGCCGGGCAGGTCGCTGCATGCGAGCAGTTCCGCCCCGGCACCATCGTCACCCACACGGCGGGTGCGCACGGCGTCGAGATCCTCTCCTCGGTCGCGCACTGCGGCGGCATCGTGCTGGCGACGCATCCGGCCATGACCTTCGTCGGAGACGCCGGCGATACTCAGCGACTGCGATCGGCCTGCTTCGGAGTCACCGCGGCCGACGAGATCGGCGACGCGATCGCGATGGCGCTGGTCATGGAGATCGGTGCGACGCCGATCCGCATCGCCGAGACCAGCCGGATCCTCTACCACGCGGCCCTCGCGCACGGTGCGAACAATCTCAACGCCCTCATCACCGATGCGGTGACCGCATTGAGCGCGGCCATCGGCGGCCCCGGAGGCGACGGGGCCCAGACCGCCACCGTCGACGGCGGCGGCTCCGGACTGGCCGAGCAACTCCTCGCTCCACTGGTCACCGCGTCGTTGGAGAACGTGCTGGCTAACGGGCGGGACTCGCTGACCGGGCCCGTCGCACGCGGCGACGTCGACACCGTCGCCCGGCATCTCGACTCATTGTCCGACGTCCACGCGGGGATCGCTCGCGGCTACCGCGTGCTCGCCGGGCGCGCTGCCGCGCAACACGACGCCGACCCCGCTCTGCGCAACCTGCTGGAGGCACAGCCGTGACCGATAAGCCCCTGTTCACCCCCGGTGAGACGACGGTGCTGCACGAGCCGACCGAACTGCACCGCGTCAGCAAGGCGCTGCGGGCCACCGGCAAGCGCGTCGTACTGGTGCCGACGATGGGCGCCCTGCACGCGGGCCACCTGCAGTTGGTGCGTGCGGCGCAGCAGACCGGGAACACCGTCGTGGTCGTGTCCGTCTTCGTCAACCCACTCCAGTTCGGGGCGGGGGAGGACCTCGATGCGTACCCGCGCACACTCGACGCGGATCTGGAGTTGCTGCGCGAAGCGGGGGTGGGGTTGGTGTTCGCGCCGA
Organism: Gordonia zhaorongruii; assembly: GCF_007559005.1. GTDB lineage: Bacteria > Actinomycetota > Actinomycetes > Mycobacteriales > Mycobacteriaceae > Gordonia > Gordonia zhaorongruii. The sequence continues at coordinate 360,451 of NZ_CP041763.1, forward strand.
CCGCATCGGCGATGTATCCGAACGGACCGCGCACCACCGTGCACCCGGGGCCGACCGGTGCGATCCTGGAGGGGGCGAGTCGGCCAACGCATTTCGCCGGAATGCTGACCGTGGTCGGCAAGCTGCTCCACATCGCCACGCCGGACGCCGCGTACTTCGGCGAGAAGGACTACCAGCAGCTCGTCCTCGTCAACCAGATGGTGAACGACATGAACATGAACGTCGACATCATCGGCGTTCCGACGGTGCGAGAGGCGGACGGGCTCGCGTTGTCGTCGCGCAACCGTTATCTGTCCGAACCGGAGCGGGAGATGGCCACCACGCTGTCCGCCGCTCTGCTGGCGGGCACGCACGCTGCCGAAGGCGGCCGTGACGCGGTCCTCGCCGCCGCGCGTGCCGTGCTGGACACACAGCCGGAGATCGAGGTCGACTACCTCGAACTTCGGGGACGTGGACTCGAAGAGCCCCCGGAGCTGGGGGACGGGCGGCTGCTGGTCGCAGCCCGACTCGGTACCACGCGGCTGATCGACAACGTCGGCGTCGCGATCGGCACCGGATTCACTGGGAAAGAAGAGGGATGACCCGCATGTTCCGAACAATGATGAAGTCCAAGATCCATCGGGCGACGGTCACACAGGCCGATCTGCACTACGTCGGCTCGGTGACCATCGACGCCGACCTCCTCGACGCTGCGGACCTCCTCGAAGGCGAGCAGGTCACCATCGTCGACATCGACAACGGAAACCGCTTGGAGACGTACGTCATCGCCGGCGAGCGCGGTACGGGCGTGATCGGCATCAACGGTGCCGCAGCCCATCTGGTGAAGCCCGGCGAGCTGGTGATCATCATCGCGTACGGCGTCATGGACGAGGCCGAGGTGCGTGAGTACTCGCCGCGGGTGGTGTTCGTCGACGCCGATAACAACCAGGTGAGCCTCGGCGACGATCCAGCGGACGTCCCCTCGGGATCGGGTCTGAAGGATCCGCGTCACCCGGAGCGAGATCGGGAACTGGCGAACGCCGGCAGCTGATGCTCCTCACTGTCGACATCGGGAACACGAACATCCACCTTGGGGTGTTCGCGGGTTCCGGTGATCACGCGGAACTGGTGCGCGACTGGCGCATCCACACCCAGCAGAACTACACGGCCGACGAGCTGGCGCTGCTGCTGCGTGGAATGCTGGGCGCCGACGTCGAACAGGTGACCTCGGTGGCCGTGTTGTCCACGGTGCCGTCGCTGCTGCGTGAGATGCGCGTGATGCTGCCCCGCTACTTCGGTGCCGGCCCGCACGTCCTCCTCGAACCGGGCGTACGCACCGGTGTGCCGTTGCTCGTCGACAATCCGAAGGAGATCGGCACCGATCGTGTCGCCAACGCTCTCGCCGCTCACGAGAACTATCCGGACCGCCCGTGCATCGTGGTCGCGTGCGGGACCGCCACCGTCGTCGACGCGGTCTCGGCGAAAGGCGAGTTCCTCGGCGGTGCAATCGCTCCCGGTATCGACCTGGCTGTCCAGTCGCTCAGCGAGCACACCGTCACCGTGCGCAAGGTGGAACTCCAGCCGCCGCGCAGCGTGGTCGGGAAGAACACCGTCGAAGCTCTGCAGTCGGGAATCCTCTACGGATTCGCCGGTCAGGTCGACGGGCTCGTCGAACGCATCCGGCGCGACATCCCGGGATTCGGCGGCCCCGAGGTCACCGTGGTCGCCACCGGTTACCTGGCACCGCTCATCTTCGACGAGTGCCACAGCCTCTCCGTGCACCACCCGCACCTGACCCTCGACGGCCTGCGCCGGGTCCACGAGCGCGCCCGACGTCGCTGACTCAGTCGGTCACCGCACGAGACAGCAGCGCGGCAGCCTCCGGGGAGCCGTCCAATAGTCGCGTGGTGCGACGGCTGATCACCCAGCCGTGTGCGGAGTCCGCGTCGCGCCGGAGGGTGAAATCCGTTGCGCCGGCGCGTTGCACGCTGTACTCGGCTTGTCCGGTATCGCCCGCGGGGCCGTTGCGCCGCACGACGAGCAGGGTCTCGCACACGGCCGTCGCCTCGTCGCCGTCCACGTGAATCACGGCAGGTGAGTGGAAGTGCACGCAGCCGCGTCCGATGAGGCCGCGGTGCGGTCGCGACTCGACCATGGCTCGCACGTCGTCGCGGCTCGTCATCAGCCAGCCCTCCACGTCGTACACGCCGTCGTCGGCCCACAGCATCGACGCGGCGTGTGCTTCGCCGGCGTCGACGAGCGGACCGTACGACGCGATCAGCCGGGCGATGTCGCGTTCGTCCTCGAGGCGCCGGACTCGGGCCAGCAGATCTGCGAGCACGGTGTCGGTCATCGGTTCTCCATTCGATTGCGGAGCGGTGCGATCAGTTCAGCGAGGGCGGCGAGCTGCTCGGAGTAGTGGTTCGCCGAGTCGGCGGTCAGCGTGCAGGTGACCGAGGTGGCGCCGGTGTCGAGGAGCCTGGTGATCTTCTCCATCGACCGGTCCGGATCCCAGATCGGGTCCAGCGGCGGTGTGCCCAGCACGATCTCGAAACCGGCGGGGACATCGACCTCACCGAGCAGCTCACGGAGCGCCCGGATGCCGAGACCGAACGGCATCCACCCGTCACCGAGCTCCACCGCGCGGCGCACGGACCGCAGCGACCGTCCGCCCACCCACAGTGGAATCCGGTCCTGCACGGCGTGCGGTTGAACGACCATGTCCGCGTAGTCGTAGTGATCGCCGTGGTACTCGGGACGGGCCCGACTCAGCGAGGCACGCAGCGCTTTCATCGCATCGTCTGCGCGGCCGCCCCGGCCTCGCCACGTGGCACCGAGCAGATCGAACTCCTCTTCCAGCGAGCCGACTCCGACGCCGAGGGTGACGCGACCCGCGCTGAGACGGTCGAGCGTTCCGTAGCGCTTCGCGACTTCGAGTGGGTGGTGGTAGCCGAGAACGAGCACCGAGGTCGCCAGCCGGATGTCGGTGGTCGCGGCGGCCAGGAACGACAACGTGGCGAGTGGGTCCCAGTAGGTGACGCCGCGGTTCTCCGCGGACGTCGGCACGGCGACGTGCTCCGCGCAGGTGAGGTAGTCGAATCCGAGTCGGTCGGCGGTGGAGGCGATCGTCGTCAGATCGGCGACGGTCGCGTCGGCCTCCCACCGATCGGCGATTCCGGGCACCTGGACGACGATCGGCGTCGATACGCCGAAATGGGGTGGCTTGCTGTTGCGGTCCATCCCGTCATGATGTCATCTAGACTAGAATGAATTCTAGTCCTAGGAGCGGATGTCAATGAACCAGCCCGATCTTGCAGCGTACGGCCCGTGGGCTGTCGTCGTCGGCGGTTCCGAAGGCGTGGGAGCGCAGTTCGCCGAGCAGCTCGCCGCGGCCGGCGTGGACCTTGTGCTCATCGCGCGCAAGGAGGGGCCGCTCGAGGACACGGCGCAGCGGTGCCGGGACCTGGGGCGTGAGGTTCGCACGGTGAGCGCCGACCTCACCGTTCCCGCCGACCTCGACCGGGTCATGCGAGCCACCGATCCGCTCGACGTGGGGCTGCTGGTCTGCAACGCGGGCGCCAACAGCTACGGATCCGATTTCGTCGACGGCGACCTCGCCGAGTTCATGAAGGTCCTCACGCTCAACGTGGCCGTGCCGATGGCGCTCGCGCACCACTACGGGGCGCGCATGAAGAAGCGCGGTTCCGGCGGCGTCGTCACGATCGGCTCGTTGAGCGGATACCTCGGATCGTCGCAGCACACGGTGTACGGCGGCGCCAAGGCGTTCGTCCGCATCTTCAGCGAAGGCCTGTGGCTCGAGCTCCGCGACGCCGGCGTCGACGTCCTGCACCTGGTCCTCGGGGTGACCGATACACCAGCCATGCGGCGCGCGGGCCTGGACTTCGACCTGCCCGGACTCGTCGTCGGGCGGCCGGACGAGGTGGCGGCGGAGGGGCTCGCCCACCTTGCCGAGGGGCCCGTGCATGTGGTGTCAGGGAACGAGCGCGGCGCGGCCGTCGGTGCCAAGACAGACCGTGCGCGGGCCGTACTGGGGCATCATCGACTCATGTCCGAACTCATGAAGCGCCCCGCGGATGGCGGCCGCGCGAGCGACGTCAACCGAGGAAGTGACGATGCCTAGGCCGAGCACGGAACGGGAGGCGGCCGCCCCGACCACTCCCATTCAACGGGAACGTGCGAGCCGGATCTTGCGCGTGGCGGCGCACCTGGGAGCCGACCGCGGGCTCGACTCGGTGCGAATGGCCGACATCGCGGCCGAAGCCGGCGTGTCACTGGCGACGCTGTACCGCTACCACCCGACCAAGCACCACCTGTTCGCCGCACTGATGCTCGGGTACGCGACCGAGCTCGGGCCCGGCCGGACGGCGAAGTCGGCCGACCCGATCGAAACGGTCGCCGACATGATGGCCGCGGCCTGCCGGAGCATGCTCGCCCGGCCGCTGCTGGGACGCGCGATGATCGTCTCCATCAACGCGATTCGCGCCGAGTCGCAGACCACCGGGTTCGACCTCCGCAGCCGGATCCTCGGCGCCGTGGGCATCACCGACCCGACACCTGACGACCTGCAGATCACCGGCCTGGTCGAGCAGACTGCGTACGGCATCCTGTCGTGGGCCGTGATGGGCGAGCTCACTCCGGCCGAGGCCGAGGACAGTATGCGCCGGGCGTGCAAACTCCTCCTCGCCCCCTGGCGTAGTTGAGGGGTGTTGTCTCCGGTGCCATTTCTCGCCCGTCGAGGGCTGGTCTGGTTGTTGTCTCCGGTTGTCTTCCTCGCTCATCGAGGGCCGGTCTGGCTGCTGTCTCCGGTGGCCTTCCTCGTTGGTCGAGGGCGGGTCTGGTTGTTGTCTCCGGTGGCCTTCCTCGTTGGTCGAGGGCCGGCGAGGCGCTAGCCGAGGCGGTGTCTCGAGACCTGATCGGTGTCGCGCAGGTGGTCTCGACACGTCGTCGTCGCTCACGGTCGCGGTGTCTTCACTCGACCGTCGAAGGGCCGAGCGGACCGTCGCCTACTTGAACGGATTGGCCAGCAGCAGTTCGCAATTGCGGTCGTGAACCTTGCCCATGTGCTCAGGGTCGAGGTGGATGTCGTTGAGTGAGATCTCCCGGTACAGACTCGCCAGACCGGTCTGCGACAAGTCGGAGGCATCGGCCGCGTAGGGACTGTCGGCCTCGATCAGCGGGGTGAAGATGCTGAGCGTTCCGTCCCGGTTGTCGGTGACTTCGATGATGCGCGCCAGCTGCGGGAAATCGATGTGGCTGGCGGTGTTGATCTCCCAGAAGCTGTGCTTCGGCGACGATCCCCGGTGCGGGATCATCTCGTTGCGGTGCGTGTGACCGTTCACCCAGGCGATGACGTTCGTGTGCCGCTTCAGCCGGGAGGCGAGGTGACCGCCGGTGTACTGACGTTCCCCGGGCGTCTCCGGGTTCGGTGTCCGCACGCCCATGCTCTTCGACGTGTGATGGCTGAACACGATCACCAGTTCGTCGCGGTGCGAGGCGATCTGCCGTTCGATCCAGTCGACCTGCCGTTCGCTGATCGATCCGTCGGCGATGCCCAGACTGTTGGTCGTGTTCATGGCGATACCGAGTACCCCGGGCGCGATCTGGAAGCGGTACCAGGTGGGGCCGTCCGGGTCGGCGAAGCCGTGGCCGACCGGTCCGGGGCCGGTGATCGACGGATCGAAGTGTCGGCGCACGTACTCGCGTGCCGCGTACGGCCTGCGACGTCCGTCCGCCGTCGTCGGGATCGTCGGACCGGTGGTCTTGAGCTTCGTCAGCAGTGGCCCGATGGACGACGGGTCGGTGCTCAGAGCCCGCCCGATCGCTTGGGCTGTCGGGTCGGTTCCGGGCAGATCGAACTTCACGTCGGACAGGTACATCCAGTCGAGGATGTGGTTCGGCACCGTCCCCAGGAACTGGTCGTCGTGGTTGCCGAACACCGAGTACCAGGGAGCGTTCAGGCCGGGACTGCGGTGCGGGCGGATGGCAGCGTGCAGGAACCCGCGGATGTGGGGGAGACCGCGCTCCTTGTAGATGTCGGGCTCATCGAGTTCGGGGCGCCAGTACAGGGCCGAACCGGTGGCCTGAACACCCTCGAAACGGTTGCGTGCGCCCGTATTCGGGTCGATGGTTCCGCCGGACAGCATGCGCAGAAACCACTCGAGTTCGACGATCTCGTGGTTGTCGGTGTTGTCGCCGGTGGAGATCACGCAGTCGAACCCACGTCCGGTGAACGGGCCGCCGGGCAGCGAGTTGATCCGTCGGATGAGGGCGACGGCGCCCTGTGTGCCGAGTGCCTCCTGCGGACGGAACGCCGGGCCCTGGATCGGGTGCACGTACTCGAAGCGGGCCGGACTCTGAACGTCGGTGATGTGGATGTCGGTCATCTGCACGAAGGACGCGAGCGCCGTCCGGGCCGATTCGCGGGCCGCCTTAGCGGGGGCCAGTTCCTGGCGGACGTACAACGGCCACGCCCGCCCTGCTGTCAGCGGACGGTATCCGTTGGCGCGCGGCGGTCCGGCGACGCCCACTTGGGCGAGGGTGGTGCCGGCGACGTTGGCCGATCGTGCGGCGGACGGTTCGGCCCGCACCAGTCCGGAGGCGAACGACGACGCGGTCACCGCCCCCGCGGCGGTCGCCGCACCCTTGAGGAAACTCCGGCGTGACATGCTCATCGGCGTCTCGGTTCTGACGAAGGGTGCGAAACTCGGGGTGAATGCACTGTAACGCCGGAATCGACCGTTTGCGTCCGGTCTTGTGGTGGGCACTGTCTTGTTGTGTCCAGTCTTGCCAGGTTGGGCAGCCGCTCTTCTCGTCGGTTGAGGGAGCGGACCTCCGCCGGGTTTCGACGCGCGTCCTCGGCTGGCGCCTCGGTCGCGGCTCAACCACCGAGGGGGCTCGCCCTGCGGTCGGGGCTCAACCACCGAGGGGGCTGGCCCTGCGGTCGGGGCTCAACCACCGACGGGGCTCGCCCTGCGGTCGGGGTTCAACCACCGAGGGAGGCTGGGCATCGGTCGCGGCTCATCCGTCGGGGCGGCCGCAGTGTCGAGAGACGCCTTCCCTCGCTGGTTGAGCGAGCGGAGCGAGTCGAAACCCTCGTGCGTTTAATTCTGGCCGGAGCGCGGCTGGATATGGCAATATCGACCTCGTGATCAAGAGCTGTCAGGAGTGTTGTCTGGGCTGACGTCCGCATTCGTGCGGTCGGCCCAGCTTTCCGGCTCCCTGCTCGTTCGATCACCTTCGAGGACTCCCTCATGACACTCGCTGTCTCTGCGCCCGTTTCCGCGCCCTTCGTCTCAATTCCGCTGTCGTTGCAGCCCCACGAGTACCGGTCCGCCGTTGCTGCAGGCGCCGTCCCCGTCGACCTCCGGACCGCCGTGGAGCATCGACGCTCGGGAGCACTTCTCGGCGCGGTCGCCGTGGAATCGGATCAAGCTCTCGACCTGCTGCACCCCGGTTCGGGGCAGGCGCTGCGCGGCGCGGAGGCGGACTCCCAGTGGATTCTCGTCAGCGAGGACGGATACGACGCCGAGATGTTGGCATGGCACCTGCAGGCGCGCGGCGTGCGCGGTGCGCGGTTCGTCGTCGGCGGTGTGCGCGCGCTGCGTTACGCGGGCATCCACGGGTCGGTCGGCGACGACGCCCTCGGTTTCTTCGATCCTCGCTGAGGGGTCTGGGTGGCAGGGGTTTCGACACCCGGCCTCGGCTAGCGCCTCGGTCGGGGCTCAACCATCGAGAGGGGGCCGGGGGCTCAACCATCGAGAGGGGGTCGGGGGGCTCAACCTTCGAGAGGGGGCTTTGCCCGGGCTCAAGCATCGGGGGTGTCTGACGGTGTGGTTCGACCTTCGTGGGGCGGCCGTTCTTCTCGATGGTTGAGCGAGCGGAGCGAGTCGAAACCGAGTCCCGGCCTCCACGACCCGGGCGGCGATTGGTGCCCACCGGGTCGGCCACTTAACCTGATTGGGTGAGTGAGCACCAGAGCGACGACGCGACCCGCGAGGACGACCAGACCCCCGAGCAGCTGCGTATTCGCCGCGAGAAGCGCGAGCGCATCCTGGCAGAAGGGCGTGAGGCGTACCCGGTCGAGGTGAGTCGCACCCATTCGCTCGCCGAGATCCGTGCTGCCAACTCCCACCTGGAGGCCGGCGCCGAGACCGGGGAGATGGCGGGTGTCGCCGGCCGCGTCATCTTCATCCGCAATAAGGGCAAGCTCTGCTTCGCCACCCTGCAAGAAGGCGACGGCACCCAGTTGCAGGCGATGCTGAGTCAGGCGAAGGTCGGCGAGGAGTCGCTCGCCGGCTGGAAGTCCGACGTCGATCTGGGCGACATCGTGTTCGTGCACGGAGAGATCATCTGCTCGCGCACCGGCGAACTGTCGGTGATGGCCGACCGGTGGGAGATGGCCTCGAAGTCGTTGCGTCCATTACCGGTTGCGCACAAGGAGATGAACGAGGAATCGCGCGTCCGGCAGCGGTACGTCGACCTCATCGTCCGCCCGGAAGCCCGGGAGAACGCCCGCACCCGCGTCAAGGCGATGGTCGAGCTTCGCAAGTTCCTCACCGAGCGCGACTTCCTGGAGATCGAGACACCGATGCTGCAGACGCTGCACGGCGGGGCTGCGGCGCGTCCGTTCGTGACCAACTCCAACGCGTTCGACATGGATCTGTACCTGCGTATCGCGCCGGAGCTGTTCCTCAAGCGCGCCGTCGTCGGCGGGATCGACCGCGTCTTCGAGGTGAACCGCAACTTCCGAAACGAAGGTGCCGACTCCACGCACTCCCCGGAGTTCGCGATGCTCGAGACCTACCAGGCGTACGGCACCTACGACGACGCCGCGGTGATGACCCGCGAGCTGGTTCAGGCTGTCGCGCTCGGTGCGGTCGGCACGCTCACTCCGACCATGCCCGATGGCAGCACGTACGACCTGTCCGGCGAGTGGAAGACCGTTTCCATGTATCCGTCTCTCTCCGAGGCGCTCGGTCGCGAGATCGTTCCGCTGGAGACCGGGGTGGACGAGCTTCTCGCCATTGCCGCCGAAGTGGGCCTGGAGATCCCCAAGGACAAGGGTTACGGACACGGCAAGCTCGTCGAGGAGCTGTGGGAGCACCTGGTCGGCGACAAGCTCGACGAGCCGGTCTTCGTCCGCGACTTCCCGGTGGAGACCTCGCCGCTGGTGCGCGCGCACCGCAGCATCCCGGGCGTCGTCGAGAAGTGGGACCTGTACGTCCGCGGCTTCGAACTCGCGACCGGCTACTCCGAGCTGGTGGATCCGATCATCCAGCGGGAGCGCTTCGTCGACCAGGCACGACTGGCTGCTGCGGGCGATGACGAGGCCATGATCCTCGACGAGGAGTTCCTCGCCGCGATGGAGCACGCGATGCCGCCCACCGCAGGAACCGGCATGGGCATCGACCGGCTGCTCATGGCGATCACCGGGCTCGGTATCCGCGAGACCGTCCTGTTCCCGTTGGTGAAACCGGTTCAGTAGTGCGGAAAGTGGCCTAGATATCGGAGTCAGAGGGAAATCTTCCCTCTGACTCCGATATTCAGGCCGTTCTCCGCAGTATGGCGCGAAGCCTGAGCATCAACGTGCAGCGAATCAGCGCTGGACGTAGTAGGTCCAGGCCTCGTTGGCCACGGTCTCCCCGTTCGGGCCGATGATGAGCAGCCGGTCCGGATGCACGTGATAGTCGTAGCCGTCGTTCGAGACGTGGAATCCGTACTGGTTCTCGATCGGACCGCGGAGACTGATCCGGTCACCGGTGCTCTTGGCCTTCGCGCTGTACTCCCAGCCCGTCGGCCCCTGAACCGGGCAGATCGCGACCTGCGACCAATTCGATTCGGCCAGGATCTTCGCGGGCCCGGCGCAGTAGGGGCCGTTCGGGAACCCGTCGGCGGAGGCGTCGCCGGCGGCTATGCCGGCTCCGATCAGACCGGTGGTGGCGATCCCAGCGGCGGCGATCCTGGTGGTGGTGCGGATGCGATTGCGCATGATGAACACTCCTCGCGCAGGTGAGCGGCAGCGGCCGGGCCAGGTTCTCGTCCTGCGTGTCTCAGTCGTCAACGTCGACCGCTACCCCGTATGTCGTACGGCAGTGATGCGCCCGTTAGGCGAGGGGTAGTCCGAACGAATGACGTGGCCGGGGGAGGCGCAGGGGATGAGACGCACGCGCCGCAACTCGATCGACGATGTCTGTCCCGGCAGCGCGAGTCCGGCGAGCGTCAGACTCGCACCGGTTCGGAGCCGCAGATCTCCAAGCGGGCGGAGCAGCCTGCGGGCCAGGCGTCGTATGCCGCGCCTCTCTTCGGAGGGTTGCCCGTGGTGGCGGTCACATCCATGATTGTCTCCAGAGGCGCCCGGGTGGGAGGCGCCGACCGAAGAACTGGAGTGTGGACATGAACGACGTGATCGTCGCAGGACGCGAAGCGGCCGAACGCCAGGTCGAGGACTGGCTGGACGTGTACGGCGCGGATGACGCGAGTGCCGCGGAGCTGCTGTGCGATCGCCACGATCCGGCAGCCGTCGCGTTCACGCTCGTCGAGCCGGACCTGTCGTCGGTGTCCTTCACCTACGGCGAGCTGGCCGACGAGTCGCGCCGCCTGGCGACGGTCCTCGCGGGTAAGGGCGTGCAGCGTGGCGACCGGGTTCCGGTGCTCCTGGGAAAGCGTCGTGAGCTCGTCGTCACCCTGGTCGCGCTGTGGCGGTTGGGTGCCACGCACGTGCCGCTGTTCACCGCGTTCGCGACCGGTGCCATCGCGTTGCGCGTGGAGGGTGCGGGCGCATCCGTTGTGGTGACCGATGCGTCGCAGCGCGACAAGGTCGATCCGCTCGATGTATCGGTGCTCGACGTCGATGACGTGACGGCCGAAGCCGCTTCCGCGCAGCCTTGCACCGAGGATGTGGCAGTCGGCGGCGACGGCGTGATCGTGCAGCTGTACACGAGCGGCACGACGGGGAAGCCGAAGGGCGTTCCGGTGCCGCTGCGGGCCCTCGCATCCTTCCAGGCCTATCAGCACTACTCCCTCGACGTCGCACAGGACGACGTGTTCTGGAACGCCGCCGATCCGGGCTGGGCGTACGGGCTCTACTACGCGCTCATGACTCCGCTCGCGGCCGGGCGGACGAGCCTGCTCTTCAACGGTGGATTCACCCCCGATTCCACGGTCGCGGTGATGAAGGAGTTCGGTGTCACCAACTTCGCGGGAGCTCCGACCATGTACCGCGCCTTGCGGGCCGGCGCCGACACGTCGGGGATCTCGCTGCGTCGGGCATCTTCTGCCGGAGAGCCGCTCACGCCCGACATCGTGGAGTTCGGTCTGCAGAAGCTCGGCTGCGAGGTGCGCGATCACTACGGTCAGACCGAGACCGGCATGGTGATCGGGAATCACTGGTACTCCGACGTCGCGATGCCGCTGAAAGCGGGATCGATGGGCCAGGCGATGCCCGGCTACACCGCGGGGATCGTCGACGGGCAGATCGCGATCGACCTGAAGGCCAGTCCCGCAGTGTGGTTCACCGGGTACGACGGTGCGCCGGAGAAGTCCGCAGAGCGTTTCACCGACGACCGCGCCTGGTATCTGACTGCAGACACCGGGAAGGTCGACGACGAGGGCTACTTCTCGTTCACCGCACGCGACGACGACGTGATCCTCGCGGCCGGCTACCGGATCGGCCCGTTCGACGTCGAGAGCGTGATGGTGACGCATCCGTCGGTCGCCGAGGTCGCGGTCGTCGGACGTCCAGACCCGGAGGGGATCCGAGGCGAGGTGGTCGAGGCGTTCGTCGTCCTCAACACCGGATTCACCGGCGGTGATGTCCTCGAGAAGGAACTGCAGGCCGTGGTCCGCGACGGGTACTCCAAGCATGCGTACCCGCGCGCCGTCCACTTCGTCGAGTCGCTCCCGAAGACGCCGAGCGGCAAGGTCCAGCGGTTCATTCTGCGGCGCGAAGGGGCGTGATCCGCTCCTTCAGCTCAGCTCGCGCTTGAGGATCTTGCCGGAGGCGTTGCGCGGGAAGGCGTCCACGAACTCCACCGAGCGCGGAACCTTGAAGTTCGCCAGATGCTCGCGGGCGTGGGCGATCACGTCGTCGACGGTGACCGCGGCGCCGTCGCGGACGGTGAGGAAGGCCTTGCCCACCTCACCGAGGCGGTCGTCGGGGAGACCGATCACGGCGACCTCGCTCACGCCGTCGACGCGGGCGAGTACCTGCTCCACCTCGGCCGGATACACGTTGAAGCCGCCGCAGATGTACATGTCCTTGAGACGGTCGGTGATCGTCAGGTTCCCGCTCTCGTCGAACCGTCCGACGTCCCCGGTGTGGAGCCAGCCGTCTGCGTCGATGGTCTTCGCGGTGGCCTCCGGGTCGTCGAGGTAGCCGCGCATCACCATGTCGCCGCGCGCCAGGACCTCGCCTTCGGCGGACAGTGCGACCTCCATGCCGTCGAATGCGCGCCCGCAGGTGGTGGCGACGGTGACGGCGTCGTCGTCGGGCCTGCAGGTGGTGATGAATCCACTGGTCTCGGTCTGCCCGTAGGCCGTCACCACGGTGTCGACACCCAGTTCGGACTGGAGTCGCTCGATGAGCACGACGGGCACGATCGTCGCGCCGGTCACGATCAGCCGGAGACTCGACAGGTCGACATCGGTGCGAGCCGGGTCGTCGAGGATCGTCTGGAAGATGGTCGGTGCGCCCGGGAAGACCGTCGCCGATTCGCGTGCGACGAGCTGCATCGCATCGCTTGGGGAGTAGACAGCCAGCGGCAGCATGGTGGCCCCGAACAGCAAGGCGGGCAGGATGCCCGCCTTGTAGCCGAAGGTGTGGAAGAACGGGTTGACCATCAGGTAGCGGTCCGTGTCGGTCAACCCGCCGTTGCTGCCCCACGCGTGCGCGCCCGCGACCGTGTGCCGGTGCTCGGCGAGCACGCCCTTCGGTGCACCGGTGGTCCCGGAGGTGAACAGGATGTCTGAGAGGTCGTCCCCGGCCACCGCTTCGGCCCGCGCGCGGACGACGGCGAGTCGGTCCTCATCGGCCTCGCGAACGAACTCACCCCATGGTGTGGCGCCTGCTGCGTCGACGTCCTTCTCGAGCGGGATGCCGACGATGCTGCGCCCGTCGGCGATCGGTGACGCGAGCACCTCGCTCAGCCGGTCGATGCCGGCGAACTCGCCGGACGCGACGACGACGCGGGCGCCGGATCGTTCGACTATGTCCGTGGCCTCGCTCACCGTGTACCGGGTGTTGAGCGTGATGAGCACGGCGCCCGCATAGTGCGTGCCGAGCGCGGCAACCGGCCAGTGGTGACTGTTGGGCGCCCACAGTGCCACGCGGTCACCGTGCTCGACGCCGAGTGCGACGAGGCCGGCGGCGAAGCGTCGAACCTCGTCGGCCAGCCCGGACCAGGTGAGGCGGACCGGCGCGGACCACTGATCGTCGATGATGGCCGTCGCGTCGGGCCACTGGGTTTCAGCCCGGTGCAGGGCGGCGGGCGTGGTGACTGGTGTCGGCAGCATAGTCAAAACCTAGCAAATGCTTGGTAGGTTAAGCTAGCGGTCATGACGACGATCAACCTCGCCGATCGGGCCGTCGACCTCGGCGAATGGGCGGCGACGACGCCCGACGCGGCGAACCTCTTCGCGCAGGCCGTTCGGGAATGGCTGGCCGACAACCTGGCAGGCGACTTCGCGTCACTCCGTGGGCGTGGCGGCCCCGGCAGTGAGCACGAGTTCTTCGCGCAGCGCCTCGAGTGGGACCGGCATCTGGCCGCCTCGGGCTGGACGTGCCTGGGCTGGCCCGTCGAACATGGTGGTCGCGGCGCGACTATCGAACAGCGCATCATCTTCCACCAGGAGTATGCGCGCGCCAACGCCCCGGCGCGCGTGAATCACCTCGGGGAGGAGCTCCTCGGGCCGACTCTCATCGAATACGGGACGCCGGAGCAGCAGGAACGCTTCCTCCCGCACATCGTGAACGTCACCGAACTGTGGGCGCAGGGGTACTCCGAGCCGGGCGCAGGCAGTGATCTCGCAGCCGTCGCCACCACCGCGGCGCTCGACGGCGATCGGTGGACGATCAACGGGCAGAAGATCTGGACGTCGCTCGCGCACCTGTCGCAGTGGTGCTTCGTCATCGCCCGCACCGAGAAGGGGTCGTCGCGGCACAAGGGGCTCAGCTTCCTCCTCGTCCCGCTCGACCAGCCGGGCGTCACCGTCCGGCCGATTCAGCAGATCACCGGAACCTCCGAGTTCAATGAGGTCTTCTTCGACGACGCCGTCACCGACGCCTCGCTGATCGTCGGCGAACCCGGCGACGGCTGGAAGGTCGCGATGGGGCTCCTGCAGTTCGAGCGCGGCGTCTCCACCCTCGGCCAGCAGGTCGGGTTCGCGCGTGAACTCGACCAGGTGATCGAACTAGCCCGCGCCAACGGGTCGATCGACGACCCGGAGATCGCTTCGCGTCTGCGTCGCGCGAAGGTGGGACTCGCCGTCATGGACGCCAATGCTCGCCGGACCCTCGCAGGCGACATCGTGTCGGCGACCGGGGCGGCTTCGGTGACCAAGCTGCTGTGGGCCAACTGGCACCGTGACCTCGGTGAACTGGCCGTTGCAGTCGCGGGTGCGCCGTCGCTCATCGCGCCGTCGGCGACCACCGAGGGGCGCCCTAACGACATCTCCGATCCCGAACATGTGGAGCTCGGCGAATGGCAGCGGCTGCTGCTGTTCACCCGCGCCGACACCATCTACGGCGGCTCCAACGAAGTCCAGCGGAACATCATCGCCGAGCGCGTGCTCGGCCTTCCACGAGAGGCACGCCCGTGACAACTCCCGATTCTCGTCCAGGGAACACTCGTCCCGTCTCCCCGCTCGCCACCCCGCCTGAGGAGGTGCCCGGCCACGATCTGCTGAAGGGCAAGAAGGCCGTCGTGACCGCGGCTGCAGGCACCGGCATCGGCTTCGCCACCGCGCGGCGGGTGCTCCTCGAAGGCGGCGACGTCCTGGTCTCCGACTTCCATGAACGCCGTCTCGGCGAGACCGTCGACAAGCTCGCAGACGAGTTCGGCGCCGGTCGTGTCACGTCGTACGTGTGCGACGTCTCGAGCACCGATCAGGTGGACGCGCTCATCGAGGCGGCCGCCGAGAAGCTCGGACGGATCGATGTTCTCGTCAACAATGCGGGACTCGGCGGTGAGACGCCGGTCGCCGACATGACCGACGAGCAGTGGGACCGCGTACTGGACATCACGCTCAACAGCACCTTCCGCGCCACGCGTGCGGCACTGCGCTACTTCCGCGAAGCGGGGCACGGCGGAATCCTGGTCAACAACGCGTCCGTCCTCGGCTGGCGTGCACAGCGCGGGCAGGCGCACTACGCGGCGGCCAAGGCCGGCGTCATGGCGCTCACCCGCTGCTCAGCGGTCGAGGCGGCCGATTACGGCGTCCGGATCAACGCGGTCGCACCGTCGATCGCCAAGCACCCGTTCCTGGCGAAGGTCACCACCGACGAACTGCTCGACGAGCTCGAGTCCCGCGAAGCGTACGGCCGGGCCGCCGAGGTCTGGGAGATCGCAGCCGCCATCGCGATGCTCGCCAGCGACTACACCACCTACTTGACCGGCGAGATCGTGTCGATCTCCAGTCAGCGCGCCTGACCGCCGCCACCGCAATCGAGGAGTCTGAAGACATGACAGCACCGCAGGCCTACATCGTCGACGTCGTCCGCACGCCGGTCGGCAAGCGCAGGGGATCGCTTGCGAGCGTTCACCCGGCCGACCTCGGCGCGCACGTGATCTCGGCGATCATCGAGCGCACCGGCATCGACCCGGAAGTGGTCGACGACGTGATTCTCGGCTGCGTCGACACGATCGGACCGCAGGCGGGCAACATCGCTCGGACCGCTTGGCTCACTGCGGGTATGCCGCTCGGCGTGCCCGGGACCACCGTCGACCGGCAGTGCGGATCGAGCCAGCAGGCCATCCACTTCGCCGCACAGGCCGTGATGAGCGGAACGCAGGACGTCGTCCTCGCGGGTGGCGTGCAGAACATGAGCGCAATCCCGATCAGCCAGGCGATGATCGCCGGGCAGGAACTCGGGTTCACCACGCCGACAGCAGAATCGCCGGGTTGGACGAAGCGCTTCGGCGACGCCGAGATCAGCCAGTTCGTGGGTGCCGGCATGATGGCCAAGAAGTGGGACATCTCGCGCACCGACATGGAGGAGTGGTCGCTGCAGAGCCACCAGCGGGCGAAGGCGGCGATCGCGGCAGGCCGATTCGACAACGAGTACGTGACGCTCGGCGACTGCGTGGTCGACGAGTGCCCGCGGGATACGTCGCTGGAGAAGATGGCGTCGCTGGACGTCCTCGCGGAGGGATCCGATCTCACTGCGGCGGTGGCCTCGCAGATCTGCGACGGCGCGTCAGCCACGCTGGTCGTCTCCGAGAAGGCACTCAAGGAGTACGGACTGACCGCTCGCGCTCGGATCCACCACATCTCGGTGCGGGGAGACGATCCGGTCATGATGCTGTCCGCGCCCATCCCGGCTACGAAGCACGCGCTGGAGAAGACCGGACTGAGCATCGACGACATCGACGTCGTCGAGATCAACGAGGCGTTCGCTCCCGTCGTGCTGGCGTGGCTCAAGGAGACCGGGGCCGACCCGGCGCGGGTGAACCCCAACGGCGGTGGCATCGCCCTCGGTCACCCGCTGGGCGCCACCGGCGCGAAACTGTTCGCGACGTTGCTGAACGAACTCGAGCGCGTCGGGGGCCGCTACGGTCTGCAGACCATGTGCGAGGGCGGCGGAACCGCCAACGTGGCGATCATCGAGCGCCTGGGCTGACCGTGTCGGTTCAGCACCCGAGCAGAACCGAGTAGAAGCCGACCAGGCCAGGCTGCACTCCCTCCCTGACCAGCGGGCGCTTCATTGCGGGCGATCACCGAAAGGTGGTCGCCCGCTTTGCGTTCGAGGACCGACGCAGTGATCTGAAGCTCGAATGATTCTGAATGTGACCTTGACAACAATTATAATTAGGATAATGATTACCATCACAAAGAGGTGAGCGCTTCGCCATCGATTCAGGTGGAGATCGTGCGCTGATGAGAGGAACTGGCTATGGGCAGGTTGGACGGCAAGGTTGCATTCATCACCGGTGCGGCACGCGGTCAGGGACGCAGCCACGCGGTCCGGCTGGCGCAGGAAGGGGCCGACATCATTGCGCTCGACCTGTGCGCGCCGGTTCCGAGCGTTGAGCGGCTCTATCCCGGCGCCACCCCGGATGACATGGCCGAGACCGTCGACATCGTGAAGCAGTTCGGTGGACGCATCGTCTCGGCCACCGCGGACGTCCGAGACTACGACGCCGTCGCGAAGGTCGTCGCCGACGGCGTGACCGACTTCGGCGGAATCGACGTAGTCAGTGCCAACGCCGGCATCTTCATCTTCGGCGACCCCTCCCACAAGGTCAGTGAAGGGGACTGGAAGGACGTGCTGGACATCAACATCACCGGCGTCTGGCACACCTGCAAGGCGGTGACCCCGGCGATGATCGAGGCCGACAAGGGCGGATCGATCGTGCTCACCAGCTCCACGGCCGGTATCAAGGGCACACCGAACGTCGCCCCGTACACCGCCGCGAAGCACGCGGTCGTCGGACTCATGAAGACGCTCGCCCTGGAACTCGCACCACATTCGATCCGGGTGAACAGCATCCATCCGACGGGCGTGGCGACGGACATGATCCTCAACGAGGCGACCTTCAAACTCTTCCTGCCTGACGAAGACCATCCGACCAAGGATCAGGCTGCTCCGGTGTTCGCCACCACGAACGCGCTCCCTGTCCCATGGGTGGAGCCCGTCGACATCAGCAACGCGCTGCTCTTCCTGGCTTCCGACGAGTCGCGATACATCACCGGAAACGAGCTGAAGGTCGACGCGGGTTACTGCGTCAAGTAACGCCTGGCGCGGGTAGCGAAAGGATTCGTGATGACCGAACTTCTCGAACGATCCGATGCCATCGACGGTGAGGCGGTCGCAACCGACTGGGCGCGACGTTTCGCCGCGGCGGTCGACGCGGGCGGCTCTACTGCTGATCTGTTCGTCGACGACGCGTGGTGGCGCGACCTCCTCGCATTCTCCGGCGATCTGCACAGCAGGCACGGCGAGGCTGCACTGGCTGAACAGCTGGCGTCAGCGCGAGGGGTTCTGCGAAGTCCGGTGACGGTTGTCGCACCGGCCGATTTCGTCGCCGTTCTGCCGACTGTCGACGGCGTCGTCACGGCTTTCCTGGGATTCGATACCGCAGAAGGGCGCGGGCAGGGGCTGGTGCGGCTGATCGAAGCCGGGGGTTCGTGGCGTGCGGTGTCTCTGTTCACGACGTTGGAGGAACTCCGAGAAATGCCCTTCGCGGCCGGTGCCGCCCGTCCGGACGGAAACTCGACGGACGGCAGGACCTGGCACGCGCGCCGGGCAGCCGAGCGTGACCTCGTGGACGGCGAGCCGGACGTGCTCATCGTCGGAGCGGGCCACAGTGGGCTGGGGCTGGCGGCCTACCTGCGAGCGATGGGCCTGCGCCCGCTGCTGGTGGACCAGGAGCAACGGGTCGGCGACAACTGGCGTCGCCGCTACGACTCGCTGGTACTGCACGATCCGGTGCACTACGACGAGCTGCCGTTCTTCCCGTACCCCGAGACATGGCCGGTGTTCGCGCCGAAGGAGAAGATGGGCGACTGGCTCGAGATGTACGCCTCGGCAATGGAACTCGACGTCTGGTGCGCCACAACGGTGGTCGGCGCACAGCGCGTCGCCGATCGCTGGCAGGTGTCGGTGCGACGCGCCGGATCGGATGGGGTCGAGCACACCCGGACCATTGCGCCTGCGCACATCGTCCTGGCGACGGGTGTCAGCGGCACCGTTCCGCAGCTTCCGGACATAGAAGGCGAGTTCGACGGTCCGGTGCTGCATTCCAGCGGTTATTCCGGCGGCGGTTTCGGGGGCAAGCGCGTAGTCGTAGTCGGTACCGGTAACAGCGGTCACGATGTGGCGCAGGACCTGGTGAACCAGGGCGATCAGGTGACGCTGATCCAGCGGGGACCGACCTACGTGGTCAGTTCGGGCGCGGTCGCTCAGGTCATGATGGGCGCCGCATACTCCGACACGTCTCCGCCCACCTCGATCTCGGACTACCTCGGTGCCTCGTCGCCTCACCTGTCCGCGGCGACCACGGCCGGTCTGCAAGCGGCGACCGCCGCGATGGCCGAGTTCGACGCGGATCTGCATCGGCAGTTGGCCGCAGCGGGATTCGTGCTGTCGTCGGGTGAGGACGGCACGGGTTCCATGCGCCTGTTCCTCGGTCGTGGAGGCGGCTACTACATCGACGTCGGGTGCAGCCGGCACATCGCCGACGGCACGATCGCGGTCCGATCCGGGGTCTCGGTCACCGCGTTCGACGGTACGGGCATCGTGCTGTCGGACGGGACCCGGATAGACGCCGATGCGGTGATCCTGGCGACGGGCTTCGGCGGTATGGAGAACACGGCCCGTCAGATCTTCGGAGCGGATCTTGCCGACAGATGCGGTCCGGTCTGGGGCCTCGACGATGAGGGCGAGGTGCGCGGTGTCTGGCGGCGTACCGCGCAGCCGGGGTTCTGGTTCTCAGGCGGCAATCTCGGATTCGCCCGCTTCTATAACCGCTACCTCGCACTGGCGATCGGCCAGGACGTGCTCGCAACCAACTGAAAGGGCATTCAATGAAGATCGACGATCTACTGGAGATCGAGGAGATTCGTCAGCTCCGACTGGCCTACTCCAACTACTTCGACGGGCACGACACCGAGCGACTCAAGACCCTGTTCTGCGAAGATGCGGTCTGTGAGTTTCCAGAGGAGTTCGGCGGGAACTGGGTGGGTCGGGACACCATCGTCGCCAACTTCAGCAAGGAGCTGACCCGGCTCGGGGAGCCTTATGACACCATGCACGTTGTCGCCAATCCGTGGATCACGCTGACCGGACCCGACACGGCGCACGGACGGTGCTATTTGATCGACCTGCTCACCCGGCAGCAGGCTGGCACGGGTGACTACGAGACGCGGGGCGGTCACGACAACCCATTGCTCTTCCTGGGTATGTACGAGGATGACTACCGCAAGGTCGACGGCGAGTGGAAGTTCGCCAACATCAAGCTGCCCTTCTTCTGGCCGGAGCGCACGTTCGAGCAGGTACGTAGACCAGACGTCTGAGCTCGGACGGTACGCGGCGGAGGCCGGCCCTCGTTCGCCGCGTTCTTATCGATGCTGCACCGTCAGGCCAGGCGGCTTCCCGGCAGGTGGTCCGTGGCGCTGATCGTCAGAGCGGCCACGATGATGCCGACGACGATGCCGATGAGGGTGTCCGCGATCCGGTCTACCGCGGCCGCGGGGCTCAGCCCGGCGCCGAGGGCGGTGAGCAGCAGGGCCATCGGTGTCACGGCGGTGGAGCAGATCGCGTAGTTGATCGGCGCGGTGATCTCGGCGATCGTCTGGAAGACGATGATCGCCACCACTGCGCCCCAATAGCCGAGGGGGAGGGCGAGCAGTCCGGCGGCGATGGCGGCGCCGGTGATGTTGCCGATCAGTCGGGCGATTCCGCGGGAGACGGTGACGTGGAAGTCCACGCCCTGAAGTGCTGCGATCGCACCCATCGCCGCCCACATCGGATGATCGAGACCGATGGCTGCGGCTATCACCGCGCTCGCGGCGGACGCGATCATCATCCGGCCCGCGATGGCGAGCAGGTATCGCTGACCTCCGTGCGAGAGAGCGCGCAGAACCGAGTCGTATGCCGAGGTGTCGGGTTCGGGGACGGCCGGACCGTTCGCGAGGGCCCGGCGCGCGTGCGCGTACAGCCAGGGGGCCAGTGAGGCGACGGCGCCGAGTACGCCGCCGATCGCGGCTGCGGCCATCGCCCGGCCGAGATCTGTCAGATCGTGAACGAAGCCGGCAGCGGCAGCGGCGGCGAAGACGAAGACCACGGCGCCCGGTCCGGCGATCCGCAGCGCACCGATGAAGATCGCGGCGACGCCGGCCAGCAGGGACACGGCCACGGTTTCGGTGGCGAGCCCACCGCCCGACAGTCCGACCACTCCGCCGACGGCGGTCGAGAGGGTGAGTCCGATACCGAGTGCGATCAACCGGCCCACGCGGATCCGGTACGGGTCAGCCCGGCAGAACGCGGAGACGAGAGCGCCCAGAGCGGCGAAGCCCGCGATGTCGCGCATCCCCAGGAGTCCGCCCGCGATAAGCACCAGGCCGACGGCGATTCCGACGCGGAGCGGTACGGCGTATCCGGCCTTGCTCAGATCCACTGCGAGCGCGCTGCGCCACGACACCGCACGCATCGGGTGTGCGAGGGCGGCTGCGCGCGACGGGGCGGTCCTGTCGGCCGAGGGAGCGTCGCTGCGTGTCGTCATGAGGGTACTCTATCAGTAGTTCACTAGTGAAGTAAATGTCTGGATCGCCACACTGGCTCTGGAGTCCCGCGTCGCTGGGGCCGTGCGGTTCGGTGCGACGCACCGCGTCTCACCTGGCCTCCGATGTGTGCGGGCGTAGGCTCGACCTGTGTCGCAGGAAGCCTCGAGGTCCGACCCGGTCGACCCGGTCGATCGCATCCAGGCCGAATGGGCCCGGTCGTATCCGCATCTGGACGTCGCGCCGATCGGCGTGCTCGGCCGCATTCAGCGCGTCGCGACTGTGTCGAGTCAGCGGCTCGACCGGAATCTGGAGCGGCACGGTGTGAGTCGTGCCGAGTTCGATCTCCTCGGTGCTCTCGCACGCGCAGACGAACCGATCCGGGCCAGCGAGGTGGTGTCCACGACACTGCTCAGCGCCGCTTACGTCACCAAGCTCTCCGACGCGCTCGTGCGCCGCGGGCTGATCCGCCGCCGCAAGTCGGCGCGGGACGGCCGCGTCGTCCTCCTCGAGATCACCGAATCCGGACAGTCGGTGGTGGATGAGGAGCTACCGCAGCGGTTGGCTGACGATGAGGATGTGCTCGCCGACCTGTCTGCTGCCGAGCGTGAGACGCTGGTCGCACTGCTGCGTAAAGTGTCGCGGTCCCTGAGTGACCAGCGCATGTGACGTGCAACACGCGTCTCGCGTAGGATTGGGACACTCCCGAGATTTCGTCTCTCTCGGGCTGGACCATGCTATGGAAGCGGAGGTTGGCATGACCAAGCCAGCAGAGGTAAATGTGCGCGCCGGAGACAAGGTGTCGTCCGAAACTCACACCATGGAGGAACTCCTCGAGATCCAGAGGGCCGCGTTTCTTCGCGACGGCATTCCCGACGGCAGGACGCGCATCGACCGGATCGCCCGGCTCGGTCAGCTGCTCCTCGACAACGCGGACGAGATCACCGAGGCCCTGAACGCCGACTTCGGAACCCGGCCCCGTGAACTGTCGGTCGCCACCGATGTCGCCGGATGCATGATCGACATCACTCACCAGCGTCGCGGCGTCGAGAAGTGGATGGCGGAGGAGAACGTCGCCAAGATCCAGGGCCTCCTCGGATACAAGCAGCGTCTGCGCCACGACCCGCTCGGCGTGGTCGGGATCATGGGGCCGTGGAACTTCCCGCTGCAGCTCACCTTCGTGCCCGCCGCGTCGGCGTTCGCCGCAGGCAACCGGGTGCTGATGCGTCCGTCATCGGTCACCGCGAAGACCACCGAGGTGATCGCACGCCACGCGCCCGACTACTTCTCGATCGACGAACTCGCCGTCATCACCAGCAAGCACGGCGGCGGTGCCGACTTCGCGAAGCTGACGGTCGACCACATGTTCTTCACCGGTTCGCCCGAGGTCGGGTCGTCCGTCGCGCAGGAGGCGGCCAAGAACCTGGTGCCGGTCACGCTCGAGTTGGGCGGCAAGAACCCGGCCATCGTCGATGCGACCACTGACATCACCGAGGCGGCGAACTTCCTCGCCGATGCGCGCATGATCAACGGCGGTCAGGTGTGCCTGTGCCCCGACTACGTGTTCGTGCCGGAGAGCAAGGTCGGCGAGTTCACCGAGAAGGTGGTCGCCCGCTGGACGAAGAACTTCCCGACCGTTCTGGACAATGTGCAGTACACCTCAACGATCAACGAGAAGAACTACAAGCGGATCGTCGGTCTCATCGACGACGCCGTGGAACTCGGTGCCACCAAGCACCAGGTGATCCCGAACGGCGAGGCACTGCCGGACAGCGAGGCGCGGAAGATTCCGCCGACTGTTCTGACCGGTGTGAAGGCGGGTATGAAGATCGAGGAGGACGAGGTGTTCGGCCCGGTTCTCACCGTGTACCCGTACCGGAATCTGTCGGAGGCGATCGAGAAGATCAACTCTGCCGGACATCCGCTCACCATGTACTGGGTCGGCGACGATAACGACAACCTGCAGCGGGTGGCCGACAGCACTCGAAGCGGTTCGATCAGTGGCAACGACTTCGCATTGCATCTGCTCTCGGGTGGTCTTCCGTTCGGCGGAGTCGGCAAGTCGGGGATGGGCAGCTACCACGGCAAGTTCGGCTTCGACACGTTCAGTCATGCGCGTGCGGTGACGGTGTCGTCGATGCCGATCAAGTTCGCCGAGAACGTGGTTCCGCCGTTCGCCAAGCGCGACGTCCGCGTCACCGATCTGCAGATGAAGCTGTGGCGCTTCTTCAACGGACGTGCCGCCCGCAAGGCTGCTCGCCGGTAGTCCCACGGGGGCTCTCGATGGTTGAGCCTCGTCCGAGGCGCCAGCCGAGTTTCGAAACCCCGCACACCACACCGAAACCGCGGTGACGTCCACCCAGACGTCACCGCGGTTTCGTGCGTCCGACCCGCAATCTCCTCACTGAAACCAAGCACTTGCTAGGGTGAATGGGATCGTTGTGAGGAGACAGGTTTGGCGTCGAAGACCACCGCGTCGGGGTTGTCCCGCCGTGACGAACTGCTCGGGATCGCCGGTGAGCTCTTCGCTGAGCGAGGGCTGCGTTCGACGACGGTCCGCGATATCGCGGACACGGCGGGGATCCTCTCCGGGAGTCTCTATCACCACTTCGACTCGAAGGAGTCGATGGTCGACGAACTGCTGCGCGACTTCCTCGACGAGCTGTTCGCGCGATACCGCGAGATCGAGGCCGCCCAGCTGAATGCGGCAGACACGCTGCGGCAGTTGGTCATCGCCTCGTTCGAGTCGATCGACAGCCGGCATACCGCAGTCGCGATCTATCAGAACGAAGCGCGGCAGCTCGCGGGCCAGGAGAGGTTCGCATACATAAGTGAACGCAATGTCGAGTTCCGCGCTCTGTGGGAATCGGTTCTCCGACGCGGGGTCGCCGACGGCGATTTCCGGTCCGATCTGGACGTCGACCTCGTCTACCGTTTCCTCCGCGACACGGTGTGGGTGGCGGTGCGCTGGTACCGCCCAGGCGGATCCAAGTCGGTCGACGACATCGCCGAGCAGTATCTCCGCGTCGTTCTCGATGGGGTACTGCCGCGTTGACGGCGTGCTCGCAGACGCCCGCGTCACAGCGGTTGGGCGGCGACTACGTCCGTCGTGACGCCGTGACCGTGAACTTCCGATTCCGGGCGATCTCGCGGGTCGGACCGACAATCGCCGTCAACGCCCCGCGGTACCGCAGGTGCGAATTCCACACGCACCACAGCTCGCCGCCCGGGGCGAGCACACGCGCAGTATCCCGGAACAGGTGATGGGCGATCCCGGTCGACAGGGTGGCGTCGCTGTGGAACGGCGGGTTCAGCAGCACGAGTTCCCGGGAGGCGTCCGCCACCGACTCCAGTGCGTCGGCGCGCTCGACGTGAACGCGGTCGGCGACGTCATTGGCGGCAGCCGTGGCACGGGCCGACGCCGCTGCGGCCGCCGAACGGTCGACGGCCAGGACCGACAGCCCGGGGCGGGACAGTGCGAGCCTGCTCGCGACCACCCCCGTGCCGCATGCCAGGTCGACGGCGCTCGTCGTGTCGGGTAGCGCCCCGTCGAGGACGGACAGCAGGAATCGCGTGCCGATGTCGACTCGCGTGCCGGCGAACACTCCGCCGTGCGCGGCGATGGTGAGGTCGAGATCATCGTGTCGCTGCATGCGGGGCCAACCGGCGAGCTGCTCGGCGCCGATCGATGGGCGCGGCTCACGCGCGAACAGCACGCGCGACTTCTGCCGGGCAAGACTCACGTCGACGCGGCCGAAGAGTCCGCCCAGGACGTCGTTCATCGCCACAGACATGTGCTTGATCCGTCCGCCGGCGACCACGACGACGTCGGGATCGGCGTGAGCGGCGACGAGTGCCGCGATCTCGGCGAGACGGTCCAGGGAGCGCGGCAGCCTCATCAGGACGACTCGGGAGTCGGTCACCGTGGTCGAGTCGAACGGCAGCGACCGGCACTCGGTGACGTTCAGCCGCTCGGCGTTGGCGGCCAGAGCCCGCTCTCCCGTGATCAGATCCTGGTGGACCCGAAGGTCGGTCGCACCGGCCGCCGTCGCCCCGATCGCGAGTGCGCCGTAGGCGTCGTCGATGACCGAGACCGCGCCCGCAGGCGCGTCCCGCAGGAACGGGTCGGCCTCGTCGAGGATCAGCCGATCGGCGGCGTCCACCGCGAGCAGTCCGGTTCCTTCGACGTCCGGGTGACGCCGCAGCGCGCTCAAGTCCACCATCAGAGGTTACCGAGACGAGCATCCGCGCTGGACGGGCGTGACCCTCCCGGTGGCGTGCGGCATCCCCTCGGTGGTCGTCCGGCTCGATCGTCGAGGGCGCCCCTCGCTGGTTGAGCGAGCGTCGCGAGTCGAAGCCGGGTGTCACCTCACGCGTCTCCGTGCGGTGATTTCGACTCGGCCGACAGTCGCTTCGCTTCGTGCTGTCCGGCTCAATCGTCGAGGGGTCTTGTCGGTCGTCGAGGGCTGTCCCCTCGCTGGTTGAGCGAGCGCAGCGAGTCGAAACCCGACTGCCGTATCGCGTCAGGCCTCGAGGCACTCGGCGAGCGAGGCGGTCATCGCTCGTGCGGCGGCGGACGGTCCCGAACAGCAGGCGAGTGACAGCGACGTCCGGCGCGAACGTGCGATCGGGATCGAGGTGAGTCCCGGTCTTGACGACGCCATTGATGCGGTGAGCAGTCCGATGCCGCTGCCGAGTTCGACCAGCGCAAGGATGGCCTCGGGGGAGTGGGCGGCCACGGCCGGAATCACGGAGGCCTGTTCGGCAGCGCAGGTCGAGGCCAGCGCGGCGCGGACTCCGGTGCCGTCCGGAAGTGAGATGACGGTCGCGTCCGACAGTTCCGACACGGAGACGCGATCTCGCGGTGCCCACGGGTGGTCCGCCGGCACGACGGCGGCGAGGGGCTCGCGGATCAGCTGCTGCGCTGAGATCTCGGCGGGCAGCGGTGTCGCGTGGGCGACGACCGCGACGTCGAGCCGGCCGCGGATCAGATCTGCGATCAGCCGGTCGGAATTATCTTCGACTACCGACACCGAGACATCGGGATGCGCCGAGCGGAAGGCTGCGAATCCCTGCAGATAGCCGGGAACCGTGCAGCCGATGACGGTACCGAGGCGCACGTGCCCGCGAACCAGCTCCGAGAGCTCGTCGGCCACGGTCCGAACTGCCTGCACGGACTGCTGGACCTCTCGGGCGTGCTTCAGGATCTCCTCGCCCGCAGCAGTCGGGGTGACGGTGCGTCCGACTCGATCTAACAGTCGGTGCCCGAGTTCGTGCTCCAGCTTGGCGATCTGCGCGCTGACGCCCGACTGGCTCACCATCACTTCGGCTGCGGCAGCGGTGAACGATCCGTTGTCTGCCACCGCGACCAGGTAACGCAGCTGATGGAGTTCCATAACCAGTGATTCTAGTTGTTAGATGAACTAGCTGTTGGACGTATGCGACGGACCGGCCGAGTATGAAGTCATGGACACGACCACTGACAAGCCAGCACTCTCGCCCCGGCAGATCGCCGAACTCTACGTCGACTGCTGGCAGCGTAAGGACTTCGCCGATCTGCGCCCGTACCTCGCCGCACACTGCGAGTTCACCGGTGTGTTCGGCACCGCGTCGGGCCCAGACGAGTTCCTTCGCGGGTTGAACGGAATGGCGGCGGGAACCGACACCCTCGAAGTGCGCACCCGCCTGGCCGACGACTCCGACGTCATCACCTGGTTCGACCTCGGCATGGGCGGCGCTCCGGCCACCGCCGTCGCCAATTGGACGCACGTGGACGGCGGGCTCATCACCCATGTGGCCGTCACGTTCGATCCACGGGAGATCCTCGCGGCTCGCCGACAGAGCGGGCCTTACCTCGCTGGTTGAGCGAGCGCAGCGAGTCGAAACCGGGTGTCACCTCACGCGTGTGTCCGTGCGGTGATTTCGACTCGGCCGACAGTCGCTTCGCTCCGTGTCGTCCGGCTCAATCGTCGAGGGGCCTTCTCGGTCGTCGAGGGCCCGTCCCCTCGATGGTTGAGCGAGCGCAGCGAGTCGAAACCGAGCGCCTCGGTCCAACACCGATCAGTTTCGACCATCCGGCCGGTCTATATCTGTGACGGCATTCCACAGCAGTGCCGCAGACCACGGAGGCTCCCATGCACCAGATGATTTTCGTGAACCTGCCCGTCGCCGACCTCGAGCGCTCGCGCACGTTCTTCACATCGATGGGCTACACGTTCGACGACCGGTTCTGCGACGGCAACGCGCTCTCGCTGGTGCTCGGCGAATCGATCATCGCCATGCTTCTGCAGCGCGACTTCTACCAGACCTTCGTTCCGGAGAAGCAGGTCGCCGATGCGAAGACGACGAGCGGCGCCCTGCTCGCTCTCAGCGCCGACAGCCGCGACGAAGTCGACGAACTGAAGGACAAGGCGGTGGCCGCCGGAGCGACACTCGGTCGTACGGAAGACCACGGATTCATGTACGGCTGCTCGTTCGACGACCTCGACGGCCACACCTGGGAGATCATGTGGATGGACCAGGCCGCAGTGGAGGTCGGTCCGGAGGAGTTCGTCAAGCAGCAACAGGGCTGACCGACAAACAGGGACTGACGCAGTCTCGCCGAACGGACGAGGATTCGACCATGACCGTTACCGACCGGTCCTTCGAAGATCTGACGGCGTCGATGCGCGCCGAGCTGCTGGTGCACTGCTACCGCATGCTCGGCTCGGCGACCGACGCCGAAGACGTGCTGCAGGAGGTGTACCTGCGTGCGTGGAAGGCGTTTCACCGCTTCGAGGGCCGATCGTCGGTCCGGACCTGGATGTACAAGATCGCGACGAACACCTGTCTCACCGCGCTGGAAGGTCGGTCCCGTCGGCCGTTGCCGACGGGGCTGGGGACCGAGTCGTCGGATCCGCGCGAGCCCGTAGTCGCCGATGAGGAGCGGTTGTGGTTGCAGCCGCTGCCGGATGCTGCGCTCGGCGATCCGCTGACCGCGGCCGTGGTGCGCGAGACGGTGGGGCTGGCGATGGTCGCCGCCCTGCAGGATCTTCCGGCACGGCAGCGCGCGGTCCTCATCCTTCGCGATGTGCTCGCCTTCAGTGCCGCGGAAACCGCGACGGCGCTGGATATGTCGGTTGCCGCCGCGAACAGTGCGCTGGCGCGGGCACGGACCACGATGGGCGAGGGGACACCGCGGGAGGAACGACGGGCCGCCGAACTCACCGAGCGTGAGCGGGCGGTGTGGGCTGACTTCTGCACGGCGTTCGAGCAGCACGACATCGAGGGCGTGGTGTCCGTCCTGGCGGCCGACGCAGTGTGGGAGATGCCGCCGTTCCCCGGCTGGTACCTCGGGGCACGCGAGATCGGCGAGCTCACCCGCGTGCAGTGCCCCGCAGTGGCGCCCGGGGACATCAAGATGCTTCAGACCACGTGCAACGGCATGCCCGCTGCCGGCATGTACATGCGCGACGGCGACGTCTGGCGCAGCTTTCAGCTCGACGTCCTCAGCATCGTCGACGGCGAGGTGGCACATGTGGGCGCATTCTTCGACCCGAAGCTGTTCGCGATGGCGGGGCTGCCCGTCGAAGTGAGGTAGTTCGGTCGCATTACCAGCACGTATCTGCCGGAGATCGGCGAATCGCGTCGAGTAATCGAGCGGTACGTGCTGGTAATGCCGAGACCGGCCTCACGATCAGCGGGGCAGTGCCGCCAGCCGGGCGTGCGCCTGCCCCATGATCGACTGAATCAACTCGTCGCACGACGGCAGACTGTCGATGAGGCCGACGACCTGACCTGACGCGAGGACCCCGGCTTCGGTATTGCCCTCGACGAGTCCGGCCTTCAGAAGCATGGGGGTGTTGCCCGCCATGATGATCTGCTGCCACGTCCGCTCGCCGGACTTCTTCATCGACGCGCCGTCGCGCAGCATCGTCGTCCACCGCATTCCGGTGAGTTGCTTGAACTCGTTGGCATTGCGTGCCGCGGCCACCAGAGCCTTTGCGCGCGAACCGCTTTCGAGAGCCTGCACCAACTGGGTGCGCAGCACTCGGTGCGGCATGCCGTCCACCTTGGTGGAGACGACGGTGTCGTTCAGCCCGCGCTGCAGGTACTCCTGCTTCACGGTGTCGGGCACCGCCGAATCGGAGGTGAGCAGGAAGCGGGTCCCCATCGCGACGCCCTCGGCGCCGTAAGCGAGCGCCGCTATCAGACCGCGTCCGTCGAAGAAGCCGCCTGCGGCGACCACCGGGATCGACGTCTTCCCGGTCTCGTCGGCGAGTGCGTCCACCACGGAAGGGAGCAGCAGCGTGGTCGCGACCGGGCCGGTGTGCCCACCGCCCTCGCCACCCTGCACGATCACCGCGTCAGCACCCCACGAAGCGACCTTCACCGCGTGCTTGGCGGCGCCGATCGACGGGATCACGGCTAGTCCGTGATCCTTGAGCTTGGCGATCAGCTCCTTCTTCGGAGCGAGCGCGAACGATGCGACTTTGACGCCCTCCCGGATCATCAGGTCGACGCGTTCCTCGGCATCGGTCGCATCTGCCCGCAGGTTGACGCCGAACGGCTTGTCCGTGAGCGTCTTCGTCTTCTTGATCGCGAACTCGAGCTCGTCGTAGGTCATCGTCGCCGAGGCGAGGATCCCGAGCCCGCCGGCGTTGGCGGTCGCCGCCGTCAGCGACGGCCCTGACACCCAGCCCATGCCGGTCTGCACGATCGGGTACTTCACCCCGACCAGATCGGTGAACCGCGTGTTCAGTGCGGGCTGCGTCACGACTTCACCTCGCGGTTGCGAACGCCCTTGGGATCGATGACCTCCCGGACGATCTGCAGCTGCTCGTCGGTCGGGGTCGCGGTGACCGAGGCCTGCTCGACGCCGGCGATCGGGAATCCCGTGCTCTCGGCGACCTCGTCCGCGGTGACGCCCGGATGCAGTGACAGCGCCTGCATCGTGTGGCCGGGTCCGTTGAAGTCGAAGACGCCCAGGTTCGTGACGATGCGGTGGATGTTCAGCGAGTCGTACGCCGGGTTGCGTTCGTCGACCTTGTCGAAGCCGACGCCCGACACGATGTCGACGGTGTCGGTGAACACGCGCGTCGAATGGCGGGCCACCCAGTAGCTGGTCGGGTGGTTGATGGAGTTGCCGGGTGCGCCGCGAACACCGAACATCTGCCGCGTCGGATGCTGCAGCGGACCGAACGCCGACAGGTTCTGGTTGCCGAACCGGTCAATCTGGTTGGCGCCCATCACCACGTGGCGCCGCCCGGAGGCGACGACGTCGAACACCCGGCGGAAAGGCATCCATCCCTCCTCGGCGCCGCCCTTGCCGATGGCCGGGGTGTCCGCGAGGATGCGCGCTTCACCGTCGGTGATGAGCATGTCGGGTTCGGTGGTCAGACGTGCGAGGCGGGCCCCGATCAGCGGGGTCGGCGCCATCGGCGACGCCATGATCTCGCCTGCTCCGGTGAAGATGTCCGCGCATGCGGTGACGCAGTACTCGGCGCGGGTGATGTCCTGGCTCACTGTGCGTTCTCCTTCTGAGCTTCCTGCTCGGCCTGCCAGCGGGTGACCTCGGTCTGATAGGTGGCTTCGTCGACGTCGAGGAACCGGGTGCGGAACGCCGACCAGGTCTCGTCGTCGGCTGCCGATTCGACGTAAAACCGCTGGAACGCCTCGTCGCGGCCGTACTCGCCGGCGAGAGTGAAGTGCGCGCCGTTCGGGGCGTGCACTACGCGGTCGACGTTCATCCGGTTGACCAGCAGTCGCTCGCGGGCGACCTCGGCCATCAGTTCCTCGGTGGTGACGATGCGATCGGTCTCCACGTACCGGCGTTGCGCCGCACCGAGATACAGGTCGTCGAAGTACGGATCGATACCCGTGTACGCGGCGTTGCCGTGCTTATCGGCGACGTCGAGATGAACGAACGCGGCGTCGAGTTTCAGGGCAGGCATCGCGACGAGCGTCTGCGTTCGTCCGTCGGCGTCCGGGTACGGCGACTCGACGGTCTTGAGTTCGCCCTCCCAGAAGTCGAAGACGGCCGAGCCCAGGCCTGCGCGGATCGGGAGGAACGGGAGACGGGCGGCGGCCGCCTCCAGCCCGCACTTGATCATGCCCTCGTCGACCTCACGCGACTCGATGGTCCCGCTGGTGCGGGCCCGCGCGAACCACGGATCGTAGAACGGCGCCGAGTCGAGTGACACGAACCCGTAGTACGCGCGCTTCACTTTCCCTGCAGCGCACAGCAACCCGAGTTCCGGTCCGCCGTAGGTGACGACTGTCAGGTCCTTCACGTTCGAACGTGCGATGGCGCGCACCAGTGCCATCGGCTTGCGGCGCGATCCCCAGCCGCCGAGGCCGATGGTCATGCCGTCGGACAGTTCGGCGACGACGTCATCGAGCGAACTCGTCTTGTCGGTGAAACCCATGAGATTCAGTTCCCCTTCGCTTTGCCGGTCTCGACGAACGCGTCTCGGTGCTCGTCGGCGACCCCGGCCAGATTCAATTCGTAGGTGTAGCGCTGCTCCAGTAGGTAGCTGCTCTTGACGTCGACGGGGTCGATGCCGTTGATCGCCGCCTTCGCGGCACGGATGACCCGCGTGTCCTTGGTGTCGATCATGCGAGCCACCTCGAGTGCCGTCTCGAGGAGATCCGCACGTGGGACCGCCTTGTAGACGGACCCGAAGTGGACCAGTTGCTCGGCGGTCACGTTCTGCGCGGTGTAGTACAGAGTCCGCATCAGGTGCTGGGGGACGAGGCGGGCCAGGTGGGTGGCCGCGCCGAGTGCGCCGCGATCGACTTCGGGGAGCCCGAAGACGGCGTCGTCGGAGGCGATGATCACGTCCGCGTTGCCGACCAGACCGATGCCGCCCCCGACGCAGAATCCGTTTACGGCGACGATCACGGGGACGGCGCAGTCGTAGACGGCGGAGAAGGCGGCCGCGCATCCCTTGTTCGCTGCGACGAGTGCGTCGAAACCGGTGGTCTGCTGCATCTCCTTGATGTCGACGCCGGCATTGAAGCCGCGTCCCTCGGCGCGAAGGATCACGACGCTGGTCTCCGGGTCGTTGCCGGCGGCCAGGATCTCGTCGGCCAATTGGAACCATGCTGCGCTCGGCAGTGCGTTGACCGGTGGGTAGTCAACGGTCACGGTGACGATGCCCGATTCGGCGCGGGCCGTGGTGATCGGCACACCTGCTCCTTACATGTCGGGGTACTCGTAGCGGCCGATCTGGTGCTGTGTGCGACGGTCGGAAGCTACCCAAGCAAATGCTTGGTTGTTTGGTAGGGTAGCACCATGACTGAAGCAGTGCACACGCCCGTCAACCTCGGGTTGGCCGGCCGGATCGTCCTGGTCACCGGCGGTGTTCGCGGGATCGGGGCGGGAATCGCCGACGTTCTGGAAGAGCTGGGGGCGACCCCTGTCGTCTGCGCGCGACGCCCGGGCGACAACGCTGACCGCGAGTTTCACGCGTGCGATGTCCGGGACCCCGACGCCGTCGCGGAGATGATCGACGCGATCGTCGCCGAGCACGGACGCATCGACGGCGTCGTCAACAATGCGGGCGGCTCGCCGTTCGCGCTCGCGGCCGATGCGTCAGATCGATTCACGCAGAAGATCATCGAACTCAACCTGCTCGCACCGGTCATCGTCGCCCGTGCGGCGCACGCGGTGATGGCGAAGCAGGAGGGTGGCGGCGCCATCGTCAACGTGTCGAGCGTGAGCGGTCACCGGCCGTCGCCCGGGACGTCCGCGTACGGCGCGGCCAAAGCGGGACTGGACAACGTGACCGGGTCGCTCGCCGTCGAGTGGGCACCCGAGGTCCGACTCAACTCGGTGATCTGCGGGCCGGTCGAGACCGAGCTCTCGCATCTGCACTACGGGGACGACGACGGGATCGCCGCCGTCGGAGCCACCATTCCGATGGGTCGTCTCGCGCAGCCGGCCGACATCGGGAATGCTGTCGCCTTCCTGCTCTCTCCGCTCGCGTCCTACATCAGCGGTTCCGCGCTGACAGTCCACGGCGGTGGCGAGAAGCCGGCCTTCCTGTCTGCGGGGAACAGCGGGAACGACGTGTGAGGGTGCGTCTCGATTTCGACTCGCGTCCTCGGCTGGCGCCTCGGTCGCGGCTCAATCATCGAGTGAGTACTCGATGTCTCGGCCGGGCGTGCGGTCCCCTCGATGGTCCAGCCGGGCGTGCGGTCCCCTCGATGGTCCGGCCGGGCGAACGGTCCCCTCGATGGTTGAGCGAGCGAAGCGAGTCGAAACCACCCGCACCGACAACCGAATCAAGCCACAACGAAAGTGAGAAGCGTTGAGTAACAAGATCAGTGAAGGCCGCGTCGTCATCGTGACGGGCGCCGGACAGGGAATCGGGCGAGCACACGCCCTGGCGTTCGCGGCCGACGGCGCGAAGGTGGTCGTGAACGACTACGCGGCTGAGTCGGCGCAGTCCGTCGTGGCCGAGATCGAGGCTGTGGGCGGTCAAGCGGTAGTCGCCTCCGGCGACGTCGCCGACTGGGACACCGGTGCGGCGATCGTGCAGACGGCGATCGACACCTTCGGTCGGCTGGACGCGTTGGTGAACAACGCGGGCTTCCTGCGCGACCGCATGCTCGTCTCGCTGAGCGAGGACGATTGGGACTCGGTGGTGCGCGTGCACCTGAAGGGGCACTTCGTGATGCTCCGGCATGCAGCGGCCCACTGGCGTGCGCTGTCGAAGGCGGGCGAGCAGGTTCAGGCCCGTATCGTGAACACCTCGTCGGGCGCAGGCATCTTCGGATCGGTCGGCCAGGGCAATTACGCGGCGGCGAAGGCGGCGATCGCCGAACTGACCATCCAGGCCGCGACGGAGCTGGGCAACTACGGAATCACCGTCAACGGCATCGCCCCGGCGGCCCGTACTCAGATGACTCTCGGTGCCGGTGGCGCGATGGCGGATCAGATGGCGGCACCGGGTGATGGTTCGTTCGATTCGATGGATCCGGCGAATATCTCACCGGTGGTCGTCTGGCTCGCGTCCGCGGAGTCGGGAGACGTCACCGGCCGGCTGTTCGAGGTGGAGGGCGGAACCGTCACGGTGCTCGACGCCTGGCAGCGCGCGGCGAGCAAGGACAAGGGGGCTCGCTGGGATCCCGCCGAACTCGGGGACGTGCTGCCCGGCCTGCTCAGCGAGTCGCCCGAACAGGTCAAGGCGTACGGCGCACGCTGACCCTGATCGACTCCCGGTACAGAACAACGGTGGCCCCGGTCCTGATCGGACCGGGGCCACCGTTCTGTGCGTGTCAGGCGGATGCGCCGGGGGCGCGCACGACCATCGGCACGCCCGGGAAGTACGCAGCCATCTCCGAGCGGGTACGACGCAGCGCTGCCGTTCCGTACCCCTGCTTGCGTTGTGTCGGTCGGATCCAGATGCGGACATCGACCTCGCCGCCCGCGAGTTCACCGAAGACGATACCGACCTTCTGCTCGTTCTCGATGGCGACGAGCCAGACCGCATCCTCGTCGTCGACGCGATCCGCGCCCTTGGCCATCTCGTCGCCCACCTCGCCGGCAGGCGCACCCGAGCCGTCACCCGCGACGCCTTGCTCGGCAGTGCGCTCCGCGAAGATGTCGGCGTCGTCGTTGGCGGAGAACGGACGCAGGTCGATGGTGTCGCCGCTGCTGGCGGGGCGCTCGGCTGCGGTGAAGGTGATGGCCTGGTTCAGGTCGTCGAGTTCGGCCTGGTTCTTGCGGCGCTCCTCCTTCGTCAGCTGGTGCAGGGACATGTTGAGGACGGCTTCCGCGCCGAGCTTGGACTTGCCGAGCAGTTCGGCGATCGCGGCGGCGGCAGCGGGTCGGTCGTCGGCGTCGACGATCGTGTCGAGAACTTCGTGGCGACGGTCGAGTGCGGTGAGCAATGCGTCGGTGATGTCTCGGCGGGTGGCGTTCTGGTCCAGATCTGTCATGACTCGATACTGGCACGATTTCACGTGACGGGCAGTACTACCCACGAGTAGTTTTCGCGGTCCTGACGTGCGCGTCATCGATAGCCGCACAAGGAGATTGAGGTCACGTCTTCCCAAAAACTAGAACGGGTTCTAGTCTGGACCGCATGACTCGAGATCAGAGCGCCCTGTCCGCGGACGAATTGCTTCACACGCCGGTGCACCTCGGTGATCTGATGGTGGCAGCACTCAAACGCCACGCCGCGAATCCGGTTCTACAGCTCGGCGGCACCGAGCTGACCGGTCGCCAGATGGCCGACGAGATCAGCCGCTACGTTCAAGCCTGCGAAGGTCTGGGAGCCGGCACCGGAACGGCCGTCGGCCTGCTCGCGCTGAACCGACCGGAGGTTCTGCTCGTCATCGGTGCCGGTCAGACGCAGGGCTGGCGGCGCACCGCGCTACATCCGCTCGGCTCGCTCGACGACCATGCCTACGTGCTGTCTGACGCAGGCGTCAGCACGCTGATCATCGACCCGGTGCCGATGTTCGTCGAACGTGCCATGGCACTGCTCGACCGGGTCGAGAGTCTGACGCAGATTCTGACCCTGGGGCCGGTGCCTGAGGGACTCGCGGAGGCCGGGATCGATGTCGTCGCGAAGGCGGCGGAGTATCCGGTCCGCCCGCTGACGGCGAAGCCGCTCGACCCCGAGCACGTCGTGTCGATCACGTACACCGGGGGGACCACGGGCAAGCCGAAGGGCGTCGTCGGCACGGCCCGTGCCATGTCGACGATGACGCAGATCCAGCTCGCCGAGTGGGAGTGGCCCGAGCGCCCGAAGTTCCTGATGTGCACGCCGCTCTCGCACGCGGGTGCGGCATTCTTCGTCCCCACGCTCATCAAGGGCGGGACGATGATCGTCCTCGGAAAATTCGATCCCGCAGAGGTTCTGGAGACGATCGAGCGCGAACGGATCACCGCGACGATGCTGGTGCCGTCGATGCTCTACGCCCTGATGGACCATCCCGATTCCCGCACGCGCGACCTGTCATCGCTGGAGACCGTCTACTACGGGGCGTCGCCGATAAGCCCGGTCCGGCTGGCCGAGGCGATCGACCGATTCGGCCCGATCTTCGCGCAGTACTACGGCCAGTCCGAGGCGCCGATGGTGATCAGCTACCTCCGCAAGGACGAGCACGACCCTGCTCGTCTCGGCAGCTGCGGACGCCCGTCGGCGCTACTGCGGACCATGCTCATGGGCGACGACGGCAACCCGGTGCCGCAAGGGGAGCCGGGCGAGATCTGCGTCTCGGGACCGCTGCTCGCCGGCGGGTACCTGGGTCTGCCCGAGCAGACCGCCGAAGCATTCCGGGACGGGTGGCTGCACACCGGCGATGTCGCGCGTGAGGACGAGGACGGATTCTGGTTCATCGTGGATCGCACCAAGGACATGATCGTCTCCGGCGGGTTCAACGTATTCCCTCGCGAGGTAGAGGACGTGATCGCCGAGCACCCGTCGGTCGGCCAGGTCGGCGTGATCGGCGTGCCGGATGAGAAGTGGGGCGAGGCGGTGACCGCGGTCGTCGTGCTCCGTCCGGACGCGGACGCGTCCGACGATGCGAAGAAGGCGATCGAGGATGCCGTTCGCGCCGATGTCAAAGAACGCAAGGGTGGAGTCCAGTCACCCAAGCGCGTCGTATTCGTCGACACGCTGCCGCTCACCGCACTCGGCAAACCTGACAAGAAGGCGCTGCGCGCCCAGTTCTGGGAAGGGCACGGCCGCTCGGTCGGGTAACCGCGCTCACCTCATCGTGGAGTGATCCCGCGGATCGACGCGGCGACGACGGTCCGGACAGTGGGCGGGTCGAGTGGCGCTTTCGCCACGAGCCACCGGTACATCAGCGGGCCGAACACCAGATCGCGGACCATCCCCGAATCGAGGCCGGGATCGACTGCGCCGGAGGCGACCGCGCGGCTCGCGATCGCATCGATGACGTCACCTCGAGGTCGTAGGTAGTCGCGGACCAGTGCCGCGAGGTCTGGATCGTTGTACGCGCAGGCGTGCAGCTCCATCACGACCGCGGCCGACGGATCGGCGATGAATCGCATGATGAAGTCCTCGGCGCACGCGGACAGGTCGGTCAGCGGGTCGCTCGTGTGGAACTCGCGTACCGAGGGAACCGTCCGGGAGACGGCTGCGACGGCAAGCGCGGCGGGGGTGTCGCCGCGGCGATACACGGTGGATCGAGGCACTCCGGCCGCGGTCGCGACCCCGCTGATCGACAACGCATGGAAACCGTTCGCCGTGAGCAGTCGCAGCGTGGCTTCGGCGACGCGTGCGTCGATGTCGGGGTCGGACGGTCTGCCGGGGCTCACGACATCGTCCTGCATCGTTCCACCATCCCATCCGAAGCAGTTACGCTACATTGTGTAGCGAAACTAGCAGGAGGGCTGCGCAATGCATCGAATCACCACGACGGCATCGGCCGGGATGCTCGCCGGCATCGCGATGCTCGGCACCCTCGCTGCTGCGCCGGCGCACGCGGCGACGGGGGCCTGCGCCGATGCATCCGTGCGCAGTCTCATCCCCGCCTCGCCTCCGGTCGCCTCGTGGGCCGAGAACGTGACCTACGACGACGCAGGCGACCTGTGGGTGTCCAGGACTCTGGCGAACGTGATCGACCGGTACGACACCGAGGGTCGCAGAACAGCGACGATCCACGTCACCGCGCCCGGAGCGGTGCGGCAGGGTGCTGACGGCCGCATGTACGCAGCGTCCGGCGCGACACCGATCAACCTGATCCCGACCCTGCGGCGCGGAACGCTGGTGTCGTTCGACCCCGCGGACCCGACAGGTCCGGTGCGAACCGAGGTGCGCGGACTCGGCATGCCCAACGGACTGGCCATCGCGGACGACGGCGCGATGTACGTGGCCGATTCGAGCCTCGGCGTCGTCAGGATCGGCGCGGACAAGAAGATCGATCGCGGCTGGACCGCTCGCGCACCGCGGAACCTCGCACCGACGCGGACGGTGAACGGGACATCCATGAACGGCATCGTCATCATCGACGACGCCGCCTACGTGACGATGACGTCCAGCCTCAGCGGGCGGATTCTGCGGGTTCCGCTCGATCGACCGGAGAAGACCACCGCGGCAGTCGATCTCACCGAACCGCTGCCGGGGATCGTCGATGACGTCACGGCACTGGACGATCGGACCATCGCGGCCGCGAGCACCACCGGGCAGGTGATCATCGCCGATCTGAAGACCCGTGATCGGTGCACGATCTCCGTCGGCCGGCCGGTGACCTCGCTCGTCGAGCGAGCCGACGGCGCCCTCGTGGCGGGCTCGGAGACGGGGGAGGTCGTGGAGATCACCGGAGTCGGCCGCTCAGTGGGGTAGCGGCCGCATCCGGTTGAGGGAATCGCGGGTGGTCGGTAGGTGATTTCGACTCGGACGTCGCTTCGCTCCGCCCGGCTCAATCCTCGAGGAGAAGTCCCGGTCTAGCGAGGAGAAGCCCCGCTCGAGTCGAGGCGCGTCCGGCTCGAGCGGACTCTCCCCTCGATGATTGAGCGAGCGGAGCGAGTCGAAATCCGGTCCTCACTTCGGCGTGCAGATCACGACGGGGATCGTTCGCTCCGTCCACGCATCGTAGGTGTCGAAATCGGCGTACATATCAACGAGACGGGGCCACAGCCTCTCCCGCTCCGCGTCATCGGCCACATGAGCCACGTAATCGGTTGTGGCGGCGCCGATCTGAATGCTCACATGTGGGTCGTTGCGTACGTTGTGGTACCACGCCGGATTCTTCGGCTGACCGCCCTGCGATGCGACGAGGACTATCGAGTCGGCGTCGGCCATGTAGAGCAGCGGTACCGTGCGCTGCTGACCCGATTTCCGGCCGGTCGTGGTCAGCAGGCAGACGGGTGTGGGTCTGCGGAACGCTGATCCCACCCGCCACCGGTTGCCCAATCTGCCGCCGGACAGCTGGTACAGGCGGGTGTTCAGCCGCGAGCCGTACTTGATGAGCCCGCCGACTATCGGCGAGTCCAACTGGGCAGGACGGGAATCGGGATCCATCAGCGGCATGGGCCGTCAGATCCGCTCGAGGATGGTGGCCGTCGACAGCGCACCACCCGCGCACATGGTGACCAGCGCGTGCTCGCCGTCGGTGCGCTCGAGCTCGTGCAGTGCCGTGGTGATGAGACGTGATCCGGTGCTGCCGACCGGGTGGCCGAGCGCGATCGCGCCGCCGTTCACGTTCACCTTGTCCATGTCGGCGTTGTGGACCTGAGCCCAGCTGAGGACCACGGAGGCGAAGGCCTCATTGATCTCGACGACGTCGATGTCGTTCAGGCTCATGCCCGACTTCGCCAGAACTCGTTCCGTCGACTGCACCGGTCCGTCCAGGTGGTAGTACGGCTCGGCGCCGACCAGGGCCTGGGTCTTGATGCGTGCGCGCGGGGTGAGTCCGAGCTGACGGGCCTTGTCCTCGTCCATGATCAGGACAGCAGCCGCACCATCCGAGATCTGCGACGCCGTGCCTGCCGTGTGGATTCCGCCGTCGAGAACGGGCTTCAGTCCGGCGATGGAATCGGCCGTCGTCTCCCGAAGGCCCTGGTCCTTGGTGACCTCGAGGGTCTCGCCGGTGAGTTCGCCTTCCTTGGTGCGCTCGGGGGCTTTAACCGTCAGCACCTCGCGGTCGAACCGACCTTCGTCCCATGCGCGCTTGGCGTTGGCCTGCGAACGGACGCCGAGTGCGTCGACATCGGCGCGCGAGATGTCCCGGCGCCGGGCGATGCGCTCGGCGGCCTCGAACTGGTTCGGCATGTCGATGTCCCACGACTCCGGGCGACGCGGACCCGCATCGGTTCCGACGTTCGCGCCGAGCGGCACATGCGACATGGCCTCGACGCCGCAGGCGACGCCGACGTCGATCGCACCCGCGGAGATGAGCCCGGCGATCATGTGGTTGGCCTGCTGTGCCGAACCGCACTGGCAGTCGATGGTGGTGGCGCCGGTCTGCCAGGGGAGGCCCGCGTGGAGCCATGCGGTCCGCGTCACGTTGTTGCCTTGTTCGCCGACCTGCATGACGCAGCCGCCGACGACCTGCTCGACCAATGCCGGGTCGATGCCGGCGCGCGCGAGCACTCCGGTCTGCGCCGCCCCGAGAAGCTCGGCGGCGTGCAGCCCCGACAGCCATCCCCTGCGCTTGCCGATCGGTGTGCGAGCCGCTTCGACGATTACCGGTACACCCATGCGTTCTGTCCTCTCAAGAAGATTGCTTACTCCAAAACTAGAACAAGTTATTGTTCACGTCTATCCAGTGTGGCAGAGTGTGACGTACGCAAACTGTAACGAGTTCTCATAGACCGATGGGGGCTCGCGAGCCCCGAAATGAGGTGATGGCGTGACCCAGGCGCAGAGCGTAAATGCTGCGGGTTCGTCGCAGGAATCTGCGGGCAAGTGCCCGTTCATGGAGCAGGAGGGGTGGGACTTCACAAACCCCGACCTGCTGCACGAAGGTGTCCCGGTGAAGGAGTTCGCCGAACTCCGTAAGACCGCGCCCGTGTGGTGGAACTCCCAGCTGCCCGGGAAGGGCGGCGGCTTCGTCGACGGTGGCTACTGGGTCATCTCCAAGCACGAGCACATCCGTGAGATCTCGAAGAACGCCGACGACTGGTCGGCCAACGCCAACGGCGTGATCATGCGCTTCGAGGACGACATGGATCCGGCGCAGATCGAGGTCACCAAGGCGCTGCTGATCAACCACGATCCGCCGGAGCACACCCGCCTGCGCAAGGTCGTGTCGCGCGCCTTCACACCCAAGGCTGTTCACGCGCTCGAGGAGA
Organism: Gordonia zhaorongruii; assembly: GCF_007559005.1. Taxonomy (GTDB): domain Bacteria; phylum Actinomycetota; class Actinomycetes; order Mycobacteriales; family Mycobacteriaceae; genus Gordonia; species Gordonia zhaorongruii. The sequence goes on from NZ_CP041763.1 coordinate 401,642, forward strand.
AGCTCGACGACGCGGCCCGCGAGATCGTCAAGAAGGCGGCTGACGCCGGCTCCGGCGACTTCGTCCATCAGGTGGCCGTCGACCTTCCGCTGCTCGCCATCGCGGACCTCCTGGGCGTGCCCGAAGTGGACCGCGAGAAGCTGTTCAACTGGTCGAACTCGATGATGAACGCCGACGACCCGGACTTCCCGGTCGATCCGCTGACCGCCAACATGGAGATCCTCGGTTACGGCTACAACATGGCCGAGGAGCGCCGGAAGTGTCCCGCGGACGACATCGTCACCACGCTGATCGAAGCCGACATCGACGGGCAGGGCCTGACGGAGGAGGAGTTCGGCTTCTTCTTCATCCTGCTCACCGTGGCGGGCAATGAGACGACGCGTAACGCGATCACGCACGGCATGAACGCCTTCATGGAGAATCCCGATCAGTGGGAGCTGTTCAAGAAGGAGCGACCCGCCACCGCCGTGGACGAGATCGTCCGCTGGGCTACTCCGGTCAACTGCTTCCAGCGAACTGCGACCCACGACACCAAGATCGGTGACGTCGAGATCAAAGAGGGCGACCGCGTCGGCATGTTCTACGGCTCGGCCAACTTCGACGAGGAGGTCTTCGACGATCCGTACAAGTTCGACATCATGCGCGACCCGAATCCGCACGTCGGATTCGGCGGCAACGGCACGCACTTCTGCATCGGTGCCAACCTGGCCCGTATGGAGATCAACCTGATGTTCAACGCACTGGCCGACCTGGTTCCCGACATCACGAAGCTGGATCAGCCGAACCGTCTGCGTCACGGCTGGATCAACGGGATCAAGGACCTGCAGGTCGACTACGGCACCAAGAAGGGCTGACGCTCGATGAGCGACGAGACGCCCCCTTACCTGAACATCGATCGTGACAACCACCCCGCAGTGATCGCGGGTCGTCGCTCGCGCGAGGCCGTGAAGGCCCGCGACAAGGACGCCTGGCTGGCGATCTTCGCGGAGAACGGCTCCGTCGAGGACCCGGTCGGACCGTCGATGTTCGATGAGGAAGGGGTCGGTCATCGCGGGCCCGAGCAGTTGTCGGCGTTCTGGGACAAGACGATCGGCACCACCGAGAAGATCGAGTTCGCCTTCGACAAGGAGATCATCTGCGGAGACGAGGTCGCTTACGTCGGCAGGATCGTCACGCACATCGGCGGCCACGTCACCGATGCGAACGGTGTGTTCACCTACAAGGCGGATGCGAACGGCGACCTGCTCGCGCTTCGCGCCTTCTGGGAGGTCGAGGAGACCATGAACTCCATCAGGCCTGCCTGACGACCGGAATACGAAGAAGCTCGGCGACCATCAGGTCGCCGAGCTTCTTTCGTGCGGGTGCCTCCCGCGTCAGCGGTTGCGCGACCGGCTGAAGCGTTTCGCGACGTGGGCGTCCACCGACAGTGCGCCCTGGTGGGCGACGGCGATGGCGATCAGGCCGGCGATGAGGGCGAGGACGAACTCGTAGCCGCCCTCGTTGACCCAGAATCCCGCGTCCATGTGGGCGAAGATGATGGCGCCGATCATGTCGATGATGAGGATCAGGGCGACGAGCGGTACGGCGATGCCGATGATGAGCAGGATGCCGCCGACGAACTCGGCGATGCCCGCGAACCAGGCGGCGATCTCGGGCGCGGGGACGTCCATGGACTCGAAGCCCATGCGGGTCTGATCGATGCCGTTGGTGAAGAGTTTCTGCCATCCGTGCATCACGAAGATCACGCCGAGGATGATGCGGGCGATCGTGGCGGATAGTCCTTGCGCGTGCTTGAGCGGGTTCATCGATGCAACTCCTGGGGTCTGGATTGCTACTCGCAGCGATCCGTCGGACGGTACCGTCCGATCTCATCACTTACCTTTCGTAAGCGCAAGCAGAAGCGTAGATTCATCGGCATGTCCGATCCAGACCCGATGCCGTTCGACGTCTTCGCCAAGGAGTGTCCCTCACGCCGGGTGTTCGAGCATGTGACCGGGAAGTGGGGCGCGCTGGTGATCGGCCGGCTCGATGCGGAACCGAAGCGGTTCGGTGAGATCCGCGGTCAGATCGACGGAATCAGCGATCGGATGCTCGCACAGACGTTGCGCATCCTCTGCGACGACGGGATCGCCGCCCGGACAGAAGCGGCCGGTAACCCGGTCTACGGGCTCACCGACGCGGGAACCGGGGTCGCGGGGGCGGTCCGCCGACTCATCGACGCGGTAGAGGACGCGATGAGCCACGGCGCGGGTGAGGTGAGGCGCGGGTGAGCTGAGGTAAATGGCCGGAATATCGGGGTCAGAGGGAAGATTGCCCTCTGACCCCGAGATTCCGGCCATTCTCAGCAGCACGCCGCGGCGAATCGGCGGTGCGGGTTCAGTGCTCGGGCTTATCCGAGCCGACGACCCACATGGAGAAGTACTGCGACCCGCCGCCGTACGCGTGTCCGAGCGCCTTCCTGGCATCGGGCACCTGGTGGGCGCCCGCCTTGCCCATCACCTGGATGGCCGATTCGGCGCATCGGATCATTCCGGACGCGCCGATCGGATTCGATGACAGCACGCCGCCGGATGCGTTGACCGGCAGCTTGCCGCCGATCGCTGTCTCGCCGGCTTCGGTGAGCTTCCATCCCTCGTACTCCGGCGTGAACCCGAGATTCTCGAGCCACATCGGCTCGAACCAGGAGAACGGGACGTAGATCTCCGCGGTGTCGATCTCCTCGAGCGGGTTCGTGATCCCGGCGGCCTTCCACAGCGCCGCCGATGCATCGCGGCCCGCCTGGGGGCTCACCACGTTGCGATGCGAGAACGACAGCGGTTCGGTGCGCATCGCCGTCGCGTGGACCCAGGCGACCGGTCGGTCCTCGGCGAGGGCATCGTCGGCGGCGGCTTCGTCGCCGATCACCACCGCGCACGCACCGTCCGACGACGGGCAGGTCTCGTCGAAGCGGATCGGGTCCCACAGCATCTGCGAGGCCAGGACCTTGTCGACGGTGATGTCGGGCTGCTGCAGATGGGCCAGCGGATTCAGTGACCCGTTGAGCCGGTCCTTGGCCGCGACCATCGCCCCGATGTGACCTGGAGCCTTCGAGTTGTGGATGTACGAGCGCACGTGCGGAGCGAAGAAGCCGCCCGCGCCGGCACCGACCGGCATCGTGAACGGGACCGGGATGGACAACGCCCACATGGCGTTCGACTCCGACTGCTTCTCCCACGAGACGGCCAGCACCCGGCGGTGCACACCGCTGCTGACGAGCGACGTTCCGACCACCGCGGTGGATGCACCCACCGACCCGGCGGTGTGGACCCGGATCAGTCGCTTGCCGACGGCGCCGATCGCCTCGGCCATCGCCAGTTCCGGCATCATCGAGCCCTCGAAGAGGTCGGGAGCCTTGCCGATGACGATCGCGTCGATATCGTCGAGGCTCACCTGGGCGTCGTCGAGTGCGCGGTCGATGGCTTCACGGCACAGGCCCGCCATCGTCACGTCGTGTCGCTTGGCGACGTACTTCGTCTGCCCCGTGCCGAGCACGGCGGCGCGATTGCGCCCCATCAGTTTCCACCTTCCATGGTGAGCACCATGTTCTGTTGCAGCAGCGGTCCGCTCGTCGCGTGCGCCAGTGCGGTCTTCGCGTCGCCCGACAGGATCGAGTGGGCGGCGTAGCCGATCCGCTGCAGTCCCGCCGAGAAGAGCGCGTTCCCGGTCATCACCCCGCCGGACGGATTGATGCGGGTGCCGTCGCCGAGACCGAGCTCACGCCGGACGATCAGTTCCTGATGCGTGTACGGTGCGTGGATCTCGGCTACGTCCACCGAGCGGCTCCGGTCGCCGAACGCGGTGTCGCCCGCCAGCTTCGTCGACGGCGAACGGGTCAGGTCCCGGGCGCCGAAGTTGGGGGAGTCGATGCGATGATCCCAGCCGGTGACGAACGCCGGATTGTCCACGAGTTCGCGAGCACGCTCCTCGCTGGCGAGTACGACGGCCGCACCCGCATCGGCGTACGGGGCGATGTCATGGGTGCGCAACGGATTCCGGAGGTAGTCGGAGGTGAGGAGTCGGTCGGCATCCTCCCCGCTCGTGCGTGCTGCAACGGCGGCCATGTCAGCCTCGGTCCATGCGCCGGAATCGATTCCGGCGCGTGCCTGAAGGCCGGCGAGGGCCGGGGCATCCGGCCATAGTGGGGCGACGGTGTACGGATCGGTCTGCAGCGTGAGCGTACGGTCCGGATCGCCGGCCGACGCCTTGCCGAAGCCGTACGCCAAAGCGAGATCGACCTCGCCGGTCGCGATCTTGACCCACGCCTCGTACAGCGCCCATGCCGCGTCCATCTCGACGTGCGATTCGTTGATCGGCGGTACCGCACCGACAGCGTCGATCGCCGAGATGAACGAGAATGCTCTTCCGGCAAGGTAATCCGAGGATCCGCTGCACCAGAATCCGATGTCGGTGCGCTCGATTCCCAGATCCTCGTACAGACGTTTGAAGCAGGGAATCAACATTTCGACACCGTTGGTGGTGCCGAAGGTCTCGGCGACGTTGGGGCTGTGGGCGAATCCCACCACGGCGATCCGCGGGAAATCTGTGCTCATGACGTGTCTCCTCTCGCGGGTCACAGGTGGTTTCGGTACGACTCGAAGTCGGCGTCGGGTTCGCCGCTCGGTGCGAAGTGGCTGACATTGCGCAGCGTGTGGTCCCACTCGGCTTCGGGCCGCCAGACGGCCTTCACCCGCATGCCCATCCGCACATCCTGTGCGTCGCAGTCCAGAATCAGGTGCAGGATCGGGATGTCGGCGCCGTCGAGCAGGACGTATGCGGCGACGTACGGGGGTTTGATCTGCTGTCCCATGAACGGGACGTTCACGATGCAGAACGTCGTCACGGTGCCGGTGTCGGCGAGCTCCACGCGCTCGATCGTGGGGGAGCCGTCGGCGGGACTGGCCTTACGCGGCGGGAAGTACACCTCGCCGGTGGCCACGCGTCCACCGATGAGCTTCCCGGCTTTGAGGCCCTCGAGGTACCAGGTCTCCTCTTCGGTCGCCGAGTGCATGATGGTCATCCCGATCGGCGTGGTGATCACCACGTTGCCGTTGTCGTCGGCGATCGGCTCGCCGTCCTGAGGTGGTGCCGGGGAGGACGACTCGCCGAGTGCGAAGTGGATGATGTCGTCGATGCGCCCGGTCCGGACATCACGCCAGACGGCGTGCACCCGGGCTCCCGTCGACAACGCGCTCGCGTCGTCGGCCGCGACCGCGTGCAGCAGTGCGGTGTCCGCGCCGTCGAGCTGGATCAGCGCCCAGGCGAACGGGATATCGAGCGGCTGTCCGTCGGTCGGTTCCGCTTGCCACGACCAGGTGCTCACCGTTCCCGTCGCGGCTACCTCCACGAGTTCTGCGGGCGGCGCACCGGTCGCCGCGTCGAATTCGACGGGCGGCACGCTCACCCGACCATCGGAGCCACGGCTGCCGAGGATGCGGCCGTCCCGTAGCGCGAGTGCGAACTGCGACAGGACGGGGCCCAGGGATCTCGTGTAGTCGAACGAGTTCGTCAGTTCGGAGGTCAGGATCTCCGATTCAGGTTCGGGCACCGCGACTTCGGGTCCCGTGGACGCTGCATTCTTGATCACTCAAAAAGTAGAACACGTTCTAGTAATCTATGGCAAGGGGTGCAGCGAAAGGTGCTTGATGAAACTCGGTCTACAACTCGGTTACTGGGGTGCGGACCCGATTCCGCGCGCGACCGAACTCGTCGCAGCCGCCGAGGCGGAGGGTTTCGACTCGGTGTTCACCGCGGAGTCGTGGGGATCGGACTGCTACACCCCGCTCGCCTGGTGGGGTTCGCAGACACGTCGCGTTCGGCTGGGAACGGCGGTGGCCCAACTGTCGGCGAGGCCGCCGACGTCGCTCGCGATGGCTGCGCTCACGCTCGATCATCTCTCCGGTGGGAGGCACGTGATCGGACTGGGAGTGTCGGGCCCGCAGGTCGTCGAAGGCTGGTACGGGCAGCCGTTCGCGAAGCCGTTGGCTCGCACCCGTGAGTACGTGCAGATCGTGCGCGACGTCCTCGCCCGCGAAGGTCCGGTGACCAGCGGGGGACCGCATTACCCGCTACCGTTGCCCGCCCACGCCGCCGGAACCACCGGGGTCGGCAAACCGCTGAAGCCGATCACGCATCCCTTGCGTGCCGACATCCCGATCTGGCTCGGTGCTGAAGGGCCCAGGAACGTGGCGCAGACTGCGGAGATCGCCGACGGCTGGCTCGCCGTCTTCTACACGCCCAGACTGGCCGACATGTTCAACGCCTGGCTCGACGAGGGCTTCGCCCGACCCGGTGCGCGGCGCTCGCGGGCCGACTTCGAGATCGCGGCCAATGCGCAGTGCGTCATCACCGACGACGTCGCCGCCGCCATCGAACGGTACCGGCCGTCGACCGCGCTGTACGTCGGCGGTATGGGAGCGAAGGAGAAGAACTTCCATGCCGACCTCTACCGCCGCATGGGATACGGCGACGTCGTCGACGAGGTGGGCCGGCTGTTCCTCGCGGGCCGGAAGGCCGAGGCCGTTGCAGCTGTTCCGGACGAGATGGTCCGCGAGACGATGCTCGTTGGGACGTCCGATCAGGTGCGCGACCAGATCGCGGAGTGGGAGGCTGCGGGGGTGACCACGCTGATGGTCACGGCACGCGATGTCGAGACCGTCCGTCAGTTGGCTGCTCTGCGCTGACTGTCTTGCGAGGAGTCGACGAGACGTGCCGAACGGCAGGGAGTTCGCCGTCAGCCGATTCCCAGGACCAGGTCGGCGGTCGCGACGACGGTGGCGCGCAGCCAGGGGCGAGGCCGGCCTCCGGGCAGATGACGGCGGACGGCACCGTAGGGGAGATCGACGACTGCGTACATGGCGCGGTCGAACTCCTCGCGCCCAGCGGAACCGAAATGACGGCGGGTGAATTCGGTGAGCACGTTCCTCGCCGCATCGTTGTGCTCGCGCAACGCGGCGGCAGTCGCGGTGGAGATGCCGGAGATCGTCTGCTCATCGAACGTGAGCAGGAGTCGCGCTCTGTCCGGGTGCGCTGCGCACCAGTCGAACGTGTGCGAGATCGCGGCTCGCGCACCGGCGACGGTGTCGTCGGCAGACAATGCCGCGGTGAAGCCGCTCTGGTATTCGGTGATGGTGCGCAGCCAGAGTCGGGCGAGGATGTCGTCGCTGGTGGGGAAGCGGTGATAGACCGATCCTGACGGCGCGCCGACCGAGCGAGACACCGCAGCGGCCGTCACCGCTGCCGGGCCGTCGGCGATGGCTACCGCGAGGGCGGCGTCGAGCAGTTCATCGGAGGTGAACTTCGGGCGTCGCCCCACGTCAGTGCGGGTCGGTGGCGAGCACGGTCCCCTGAGCGACCGCGACGAGCTTCGGGTGGCCGTCCTCGTCGACGATCGTGATCCGGCTCAGTGCGGTCGCCTTCCGCTTGCTGGCATGAGCCAGTTCGGCGGTTGCGCGCAGCACGGTCCCGTTCCGCGCGCCTGCGACGTAATCGATGGTGAACCCGCTGGTGATCACGTTCGGTCCGAGGCCGATGGCTCCGGCGTACGTGATCGAGTTGTCGGCGAGGTAGGCCAGGACGCCGCCGTGGATCAGGCCGTACTGCTGTCGGAGGTCGTCGGTGACGTCGAGTTCGAGGACGACGTGGTCCTCGTCGGCTTCGGCGAGCCTGGCGCCGAGCATCGTGCTGAAGGGTTGTGCCGCGAGTACCTGCCGAGCGAGTTCTACATCCATATATTAGAGAGTGCTCGCTAATATGTGGATGGTCAAGGGACTATTCGCCGGTGAACGCGGGCTTCTCCTTGTTCGCGAATGCGCGTGGGCCGATCTTGGCGTCAGCCGACTTGAAGACGGCCGCTCCCAGTTCGGCGTCGATCTTGAAGGCGTCCTCTTCGTGAAGGCCCTCGGAGTCGCGGATGGTCTTGAGGATGGCCTGCACCGCGAGCGGTCCGTTGGCGGCGATGGAGTCGGCGAGCTCGAGGGCTTTGTCGAGGGCCGACCCGTCGGGGACGACGTAACCGATCAAGCCGTAGTTCGAGGCCTCCGTCGCAGTGATGTGGCGGCCGGTGAGCAGGATGTCGGCGGCGATCGTGTACGGAATCTGCCGGACCAGGCGAACGGCGCTGCCGCCGAGCGGGAACAGTCCCCACTTGGCCTCGGAGACACCGAACTTCGCGCTCTCACCGGCGACGCGGATGTCGGTTCCCTGCAGGATCTCGGTGCCGCCTGCGATGGCAGGGCCCTCGACGGCGGCGATCAGCGGCTTGCTCAGCCGACGGCCCTTGAGAAGAGCGGGAAGGCGGGTCAGGTCCCAACCGCCCTTCGTGAAGCTGTCACCGGGTGCGGATTCATTCATCGCCTTCAGGTCGGCGCCGGCACAGAAGTAACCGCCGGCGCCCGTGAGGATCGCGACGCGGATGTCCGGGTCGGCGTCGACCTGGTCCCACGCCTCCTCCATGATCCGCATCATCTCGCCCGACAGGGCGTTTCGCGCCTGCGGCCGGTTCATGGTCACGATCAGGATGTGGCCGCGCTTCTCGACGATGCACTCCGGTGCGGGCTCGGTCGCGCTGGTTGGGTCGGACATCTTTCCTCCGGTCTCGCGAATCACTTGCCGCGAACAGTAACACGTTCTAGTTTTGACGCATGGCCTTCACAATCGCCGACCTCATCGAGCACGCCGTCGACCTCGTTCCTGATCGCATCGCCCTGGTCTCCGGCGACGAGCAACGCAGTTTCGCGGAACTCGAATCCCGATCCAACGCGCTGGCGCACAAGCTCCGCGAACTGGGCGTCCGACCCGGTGATGCGGTGGGCCTGTACAGCAGGAACACCATCGAATCGGTGGAGGCGATGGTCGCGATCTTCAAGGCGCGAGCCGTGATGGTGAACGTCAACTACCGGTACGTGGAAGCTGAGCTCGACCACATCTTCGCCGACTCCGGCATGACGGTCCTGCTCCACGAACGGCAGTACTCGCCGCGGGTGCGGAACGTGCTCTCGGAATCGGCGCACGCCATCACCAACCGGATCGTCATCGAGGACGGCAGCGCCGCCGAGATGGTGGCAGGCGCGATCGCCTACGAGGACGCGATCGCGTCATCGTCGACGGAGCGGGACTTCGAGGAGCGCAGCTCCGACGACCTGTACATGCTCTACACCGGCGGTACGACGGGCAAGCCCAAAGGCGTCGTCTGGCGGCAGGAGGATGTGTGGCGCGTCCTCGGAGGCGGGATCGACTGGTACACGGGCCGGGCGATCGAGGATGAGTGGGAACACGCTCGCGGTGGCGCCGAAGCGGGCCAACTGGTCCGTTACCCGATCCCGCCGTTCATCCACGGCGGCAGTCAGTGGGCGATCTTCCAATCGCTGTTCGCCGGCGGGAAGTCGGTCGTCTACCCGGGATTCGACCCGGAGTCCGTGTGGGAAGCCGTGCAGCGACACCAGGTGAACGTCGTGTTCATCACCGGCGACGCGATGGGGCGCCCGATGATCGACGCTCTCGAGAACGGCGATTACGACACGTCATCGGTCCTGTCGGTGGCATCGTCGGCCGCCCTGTTCTCGCCTGCGGTGAAGGACCGTTACCTCGATGCGCTGCCGAACGCGGTCATCATCGACGCGATCGGCTCGTCGGAGACCGGGTTCGGCGGTATGGGCATGGCGACGAAGGGGCAGAGCCGGTTCGGTGCTCCGACCGTCAAGGCCGACCCGAACACGCATGTCCTCGCCGACGACGGTCGGCGTCTCGAGCCGGGCAGTGAAGAAGCCGGTCGCCTCGCACGGTCCGGGCACATCCCGCTCCGGTACCACAACGACCCGGTCAAGAGCGCCGAGACATTCGTCGAGTTCGACGGGGTCCGGTACTCGTTGCCCGGCGACTTCGCGCGCGTCGAGGCGGACGGCACCATCACGATGCTGGGTCGCGGGTCGGTGTCGATCAACACCGGTGGCGAGAAGGTGTTCCCCGAAGAGGTGGAAGCCGCACTCAAGTCGCATCCCGACGTGTTCGACGTGACAGTCGTCGGCGTTCCCGACGAGCGGTTCGGCCAACGAGTCGCCGCTGTCGTGCAGCCGCGCGTCGGTGTCCGGCCGGGGATCGCCGATCTGAACGCGGCGGTCCGCAACGAGCTGGCGGGTTACAAATGCCCGCGCAGCGTGTGGTTCGTCGACGAGCTGAAGCGCTCTCCCGCAGGCAAACCCGACTACCGCTGGGCGCAAGAAGTCGCAGCCTCGAGCGATCCCGATGACATCCTCACCTGAATCACCCTCCCCGAAAACCGCGAAGGACCATTGTGAAAACAGAACTATGCGAGCGGTTCGGCATCGAGTACCCGATCTTCGGGTTCACGCCGAGCCAGGACGTGGCGGCTGCGATCAGTCGTGCCGGAGGGCTGGGAGTGCTCGGCTGCGTCCGGTTCAACGAGGCCGAGGAGCTCGACGAGGTTCTCGAGTGGATGCACGAGAACACCGACGGCAAGCCGTTCGGCGTCGACGTGGTGATGCCGGCCAAGATCCCGACCGAAGGATCCAAGGTGGATCTGGATTCGATGATCCCGCCGGAGCACCGCGCATTCGTGGAGCGGACGCTCGATGATCTCGGGGTGCCGCCCCTCCCGGACGGCGGGGACCGGGTCAACACCGGCGTGCTCGGTTGGCTGCACTCGGTGGCCCGCTCACATGTCGACATCGCGATGGAGCACGCGCGGAAGTACGGCCAGATCAAGCTGATCGCCAACGCTCTCGGGTCGCCGCCGTCCGATGTCATCGGAACCGCGCACGACAACGGCGTAGCCGTCGCAGCCCTCGCCGGTGCTAAGGAACATGCACTCAGCCATGTGGAAGCGGGGGTGGACATCGTCATCGCGCAGGGCTACGAGGGTGGCGGGCACACCGGCGAGGTCACGTCGATGATCCTCTGGCCCGAACTGGTCGACGTACTCGGCGACAAGGCTCCGGTGCTCGCCGCCGGCGGGGTCGGCGACGGTCGTCAGATCGCCGCCGCGATCGCGCTCGGCGCACAGGGTGTGTGGATGGGCACGTACTGGCTGACCGCAGCCGAGTACGACCTCGGTGCTACGGGAGCGGGGCCGTCGACCGTGCAGCAGGCGCTGCTGTCGGCAACGTCCCGCGACACGGTGCGCCGTCGCATCTACTCGGGTAAGCCCGCGCGGCTGCTGAAGACGAGATGGACGGACGCGTGGGACGCCGATAACGCACCCGAACCGTTGCCGATGCCGCTGCAGAATCTCCTCGTCGGAGAGGCTCACGCACGCATCTCGGTGGCCGACGATCCTGAGGTGGTGGCGATGCCCGCCGGTCAGATCGTGGGGCGTTGCAACGAGATCACTCCGGTGGCCGAACTCGTCGAGGGCTTGGTCGCCGATTATGCAGATGCCGTTGCCCGGATGAACGCCACCCTCGAGTAGGCGCGACTTCGATCGGTCAGCGGGTCCCGTACCTGCGCCGGAACTTCTCGACGCGGCCCTCGGTGTCCATCACACGCTGGGCACCGGTCCAGAAGGGGTGCGAGTCGCTGGTGACGTCGACGACGATGAGCGGATACGTGTGCCCGTCCGTCCATTCGACGGTGGCCTCGGACGTGGCGGTGGACCGAGTGAGGAACTGCGCGCCGGTGGCGGCGTCGCGGAATACGACGGGCCGGTAGTCGGGATGGATTCCGGTCTTCATGCTTCGTCTCCTTCGGTGCGGCCGGGTCGGTCGGCGACGGTCGGTTCCGGCGTGGTGATGTCCATGTCGTCGCAGGGGTCGCGATGGGCGTGGCCGAACGGGGACGGCAGCGACGTGATGTAGGCCGGTCCACGGGCGAGCTCCTCGTCGGTGACGAGCGCCTCACGCAGTGCGTCATGGATGCTCATCGGATCGGCCCGGTGGCACAGCACGGTGATCGACGAGTGCCGGTCGCCGTGTTCGGGATGCCACCGCAGTGAGGCGAGTGCCCGGTGCTCGGCGTCGACGGATGCCGGGTCCTCCACGCAGGCGATCCAGGTTCCGACGTGGCTGATCCCGAGGGCGCCGCCCGCCGACTCGAGCCACATGACGTCGTCGGGATCGGAGGCCAACCACATGCGGCCGCGTGCTTGGACCACACCGTCGAGGAGCACGTCGAGCGCGTCGTGGAGCCTTTCGGGGTGAAAGGGCCGGTCGGCCTCGAAGCTGGTGAGCTGCACACCGCAATCTGCGTCGAGTGACGGGCTGCCCGCGAGCAGTGGGTCGAAGGGACGCATCGGTCGACCGTTCGGCGTACCGTCGCCGATCGATTCGAGAGCACCGTGGACGATGCTGCGGTCGAGCGGTTGCATGCTGTTCAGCGTGCGCATTCCGGCGCCCGGCGCGAGCCGGAGGACGACGGCGTGCAGGCGCATCAACGCGAATGCGTCGTTCAAACCGTCGGCGCTCTCGATGACGATCGCGTCCGCGAATCGCAGCTGTGAGATGGCGACCTGCGCGACGGTACGTTCGTCGTCCAGTCCGGTCATGCCTGCCTCGGTCACCGTGATGTCGCCGGTTGCATCGTCGAGCCAGGACCGTGCGTCCACGCCGCACAAGGTGGATTCGACGAACACGTCGATGGATGCCGGGCCGGACGGGAGTGCGCCGAGTCCGGCACTGGCGGGGACGTCGACGACGGTCGCCATGATCTCGGCGGACAGGCGTTCGGGTTCGACGATCGGATCGAGGAGCACGACGATGCGCTCGACGCCGGAGTCGTGATGCAGCGTTCGCAGCATCGGCAGCAGGTCGAGGCGCAGGGTGCACGACACACAGCCGTGTTCGAGGCTGATGTCGTCGATCGCGATCGTGTCGGTGCCCTCGGGTGACATGCGGTGCTCGATGCGCGTGACCCGGCCGGAGGCGACGTCGCGCAGGTCATGAGAGATGACGACCGTGCCCGGCTGGAGCAGCGCGTACGCGATGCGGGCGTTGGTGGTGCGGTGCAGCCCGCCGACCAGGACCACGGGCGTTCGCGGCGCGTCGTGGGGCATGGGGACCTCCTCGGGATTCGTCTGCCTGAACAGAATCGGTAATGAACATGATTTCCAATTGGCTTGGCTCGACTGTAGCGTGACGGGCGTCGTTAATGCGAATGAGTTTCAATAAAGGAGTTGACGTGTCAGCCCATTGCCAAGTGACCGGCAAGGTTCCCGGGTTCGGGAAGCAGGTGTCGCACTCGCATCGCCGTACCTCGCGCCAGTGGCGCCCCAACCTGTTCCGAAAGACCTACTGGGTGCCGTCCCTGCGGCGGCGCGTGACGCTTCGGGTCAGTGCGACCGGGATCAAGGTCATCGACCGCGACGGGATAGACGCCGTGGTCGCCCGGATCGCGAAGGAGGGGCGTCTCTGATGGCGAAGAGTACCGACCTGCGGCCGATCGTGAAGCTCCGGTCCACGGCCCGAACCGGATACACCTACGTCACCAGGAAGAACCGCCGGAACAATCCAGACCGGTTGGTCCTGCGGAAATACGACCCGATCGTGCGCCGCCACGTCGAGTTCAAGGAGGAGCGCTGATGGCCAAGAAGTCGAAGATCGTCAAGAACGTGCGTCGTGCGGAGATCGTGGCGCGGTACGCGGAACGCCGGGCGGAGCTGAAGGCGATCATCGCCGCACCCACGTCGACGCCTGCGGATCGCCGAGCTGCCCAGGTGGAACTGGCGCGGCAACCCCGCGATGCGAGCGCGACTCGGGTCCGGAATCGCGATGCGGTCGACGGCCGCCCGCGCGGCCACCTGCGCAAGGTCGGCTTGTCCCGCGTGCGGTTCCGCGAGATGGCGCACCGCGGCGAACTCCCGGGCATCACGAAAGCGAGCTGGTGATGAGGAATCGACACCTGAAGCGCAAGGCCGACCCGAACCTGACGTTCGACTACAAGGACACCGAGATGCTGCGGCGGTTTCTCACGGATCGGGGCCGGATCCGCAAACGCGAGGTGACGGGCCTTACGCCCCAACAGCAGCGGCAGCTCGCGACCGCGGTCCGCAATGCCCGCGAGATGGCCTTGCTTCGGTGATCGAGTGGCGCCTACACGGTCTGGTGCACGAGGAGGGGGAGTACGGCGCTCGCACCCGCTTCGCGGAGCTTCGCCGCAGCCACGGTGACCACCCAGCCGCTCGACGACTCGTCGACGACCAGAGCGACAACTGATCCGTCGGATGCCGGGGCGGGACCCAGGTGGTCGCGCCAGTAGGCGGCTTCAACCGCGCTGGTAGCTTCGCGGGCGGGTCGCGGGCCGCCGACGACAGGAAAGGCCTCGCCGGGACGGCGTCCCACAGTCCGCAACCGCTCGGCGAGATCGGCGGCCAGATCGCCGCCGTGTGCGTCGAGGGAGAGGATCGCCTCGGGTCGCATGCCACCGCGTCGGCCCCAGTCGCCGAGCACGGCCACCGCCGATTCGGCGAGCTTCTCGCGTGCGGAGGAGTCACCGGACTTCGCGGCGCCGAGGACCTCGCCCCACTGCGGAGCGTCGGCGAATGCGAGGACACGTCCGGGCTCGGCCATCTGGGCCGGACCGATTCGGCCACGTGATCCGAAGTCGCCGCCGGGCCACATCTTTCGCGGTGCCAGAATCTGCGCATCGCGACGCAGGACAGCGGACAGTGTGGCGACGGTGTCGTCGTTCGGGCGGTCGTTCAGTCCTGGCGTCAACTCGCCGCGGCACACCGAGCAGCGGCCGCAGTCCTGCGCGTCCGGGTCGTCGAGGGACGCGGTCAGGAGCCGCATGAGACAGCTCTCGCCGCGCACGTAGGAGTGCATGATGTCGGCCTCGCGCCTGCGGACCGCCAGGACCCCGTCGTAGTGCTCTGCGTCGTAGGTCCACGGTTTGCCGGTGGCCGACCAGCCTTCCGTGGTGCGCTCCACGACGTCGTCGACGGCCAGCTGCTTGAGCATCAGCTCGATGCGGCCGCGTCGCATACCGGTCGCCGATTCGAGGTTGGGCACGCTCAACGGACCGCTTGCGTCGCCTAATGCTTCGAGCAGCCGTTCCATCCGCTTCGGGTCGGGAATGGTGGCGGTGGCGAAGTGCTCCCAGATGGCGTCGTCGAGTTTCGACGTCAGCAGCACCACGACGGCCTCGTCCAGGGCGCGGCCGGCACGGCCGACCTGCTGGTAGTACGAGACCGGTGACGGGGGAGCGCCGACGTGCACCACGAAGCCGAGGTCGGGTTTGTCGAAGCCCATGCCGAGTGCGGATGTGG
This sequence comes from Gordonia zhaorongruii, assembly GCF_007559005.1. GTDB lineage: Bacteria > Actinomycetota > Actinomycetes > Mycobacteriales > Mycobacteriaceae > Gordonia > Gordonia zhaorongruii. Next base: position 416,892 of record NZ_CP041763.1, read on the forward strand.
CGACGAGGGCTTTCACCCGGTTGTCGAGCAGTGCGTCCTCAAGGCCATGACGATCGTCCGCCGGCAGCTGGCCGGTGTACGCGGCGACCGGGTAGTCGTCGCCGTGGATTGCACGGATGGCGGTTACCAGCCGGTCCGCATCGGCGACGGTCAGTACGTACACGATTCCCGAACCCGGGAGGAACGGCAGTTCGTCGGCCACCCAGCCGTAGCGCTGGATCGGCGACAGTCCGTCGACAACATTGAGGTGCAGCGACTTCCGCCCCAGCGGCCCACGCAGGACCAGCGTTCCCGGTCCGGTGCCGCCCGGCCTGTTTCCGGTACCGAGTTGCGTGGCGATGTCGTCGGTGACGCGCTGGTTGGCGGTCGCCGTGGTCGCCAGCACCGACGTCTGGGGGTTCAGTCGTTGCAGGACGTCCGACACGCGACGGTAGTCCGGCCGAAAATCGTGTCCCCAGTCGGAGATGGCATGAGCTTCGTCGATCACGACCAGGCCGAGTCGGCCGGCGAGTGCGTCGAGGACGCGCGCACCGAACCCGGGATTCGCCAGCCGCTCAGGCGACACGAGGAGCACATCCAGATCGCCTGACAGGAGCGAACTCTCGATTGCGGACCAGTCCTCGATGTTGCCCGAGTTGACCGTCGCCGCACTCAGTCCGGCCCGCTGCGCTGCCGCCACCTGATCGCGCATCAGCGAGAGCAACGGCGAGACGATCAGCGTCGGACCGCCGCCCGCGGAGCGCAGAACTGCGGTGGCGGCCCAGTACACAGCGGACTTGCCCCACCCGGTCGCCTGAACGACGAGCGCACGCGAGCCGGGCGTCGCCAGGGTGGCGACAGCGGTCTCCTGGTCGTCCCGCAGGCGTGCGTTCGGCCCGGCGAGTGCGGTGATTACGCGATCCGCTACCTCGTGCTGCTCGGCCGTCAGAACCGTGGATGCTGTCATGCCACCACGGTATCGGCGTCTGCCGACAGCACCGAACCTCTCTCCACAGACCGGTCTTGCCCTTGAGTGCACTCGAGGCCATACGTTGGGTGCATGCCGACCGATGAGGCCTTATCCATCGCCGAGGTGTCCGCCCGTACCGGACTCACCCGCGACACCCTGCGCTGGTACGAGTCCGAAGGCCTGATCCCGGCGGTACCCAGAACCTCGGCAGGCGTCCGGCGGTACGACGTCGCGTCGGTCCGGATGATCGAGTTGCTCGTGCGGCTTCGTCGGACCGGTATGTCGGTGGCCCACATGCGCGACTTCGTGACGATGGTCGGCCAGGGGGCGCGTACTCACGGCAGGCGGATGCGGCTGCTGCAGGACCACCGCGAAGAGATCGAGGCCAGGATCCGCGAACTCGTCGATGACCTCGGGGCCGTCGACGACAAGATCGGCCACTACCACCGACTCATCGAGGCGGGTCTCGACTGCGCGGAGCGCGAACTCACCGACCCCGATGTGATCGCCCAACAGCACCGCACACGCACAACCGACTGATAGGAAGCAACGTCATGCAGACGATCACCCTCGGTGACGGACTCGAGACCTCCGAACTCGGGTTCGGAGCCATGGCCGTCACCCATGTCTACGGCGGAACCGATGACGACTCGGCTCTGTCCGTGCTGAACGCCGCGATCGACGCAGGGATCACCTTCATCGACACGGCCGACGTCTACGGAGCCCCGACGCCTGGAACCGACGGTCCGGCGGGGACCAATGAGCAACTCGTCGCACGGCTCCTCGCGGATCGGCGCGAGGACGTGACCATCGCGACCAAGTTCGGGATCACCGGCCGTATCGGCCCCGACGGCGACGTGGGCGTCAAACGCACTCGTGGAGACGCCGAATATGTGCGGCATGCGTGTGACGCATCGTTGCGACGGCTGGGCACCGAGGTCATCGATCTGTGGTACCTGCACCGCCGCGACCCTGATGTTCCCGTTGACGAGACGGTCGAGTCCATGGCCGAGATGGTTACGGCAGGGAAGGTGCGGCACCTCGGGTTGTCGGAGGTGACTGCGACGGAACTGCGTGCCGCGCATGCGGTGCACCCGATCGCCGCCGTGCAGAGTGAGTGGAGCCTGTGGTCGCGGGACGTCGAGAACCAGGTCGTCCCGGCCTGCGCCGAACTCGGTGTCGGGTTCGTCCCCTACTCGCCACTCGGTCGTGGGTTTCTGACCGGAACACTGACGCGCGATCAGGTGTCCGCCGACGTTCGCGGGCAGACGGCGCGGATCGGCGAGCAGTGGGATGCGAACCAGCGGGCACTGGAGGTCGTGTCGGGCGTAGCTCGGCGAATCGGCGCAACCAACGCTCAGACCGCGCTCGCCTGGCTGTACGCATCGGGCCGCCGCTCCGGTGTGCCGGTGGTTCCCATTCCCGGAACGCGTTCCGCAGCAAGGCTGTCGGAGAATGCCGCCGCAGTGGACGTGACTCTGGACGACGATGCGTTGGCGACTCTCGACTCGGTCGTCGAGACGGTGACGGGTGGGCGCAACATCGTCGACGATCCGACGTGGATCTCGTCGGGTCGGGAGTAATCACAAGCACACCCCGATGGCGCGCGCGGCGGTCCCATACAAGATCGTTACGCGTTTCGCTCGTGGATTCGCGATCAGCGGTATCGGTCGTTGCGCTCACAGTAAGCGTGACAGCGATCGCCCCGATCACCGGTCCGGGCTCAGAAGCCGCGCCGCTCACAGGAAGCTGTCAGTCCGGTGACAGGGATGCGGGAGGTAGGGCGGCGATTCTCGTCACCATGACGACGAAACTGGATCCCGGTCCTGACCTCGACACCGACACCCGGCTGGCGGCCGAGCCGCCACCTCCGTCGCCACTTCTCGACATCGTGGTGCCGGTCTACAACGAGGAGGAATCGCTGGCGACGGCCGTTCAACGGCTGCGCGAGTACCTGGACGCGAACATGCCGTACTCGGCACGGATCACGGTGGCCGATAACGCGAGCACCGACGGGACGCTCGCGGTAGCGAGGGAACTCTCCACGCGGTTCGACGGCGTCGAGGTGGTCCACCTCGCGCGGAAGGGGCGGGGCGGAGCACTCAATCAGGTGTGGCGCGCCAGCGACGCGCAGATCGTCGCCTACTGCGACGTCGACCTGTCCACTGACCTGAATGCCCTGATGCCGTTGATCGCTCCCCTGGTATCGGGCCATTCGGACGTCGCGATCGGCACGCGCCTCGCACGGTCGTCGCGGGTAGTTCGCGGCCCGCGCCGCGAGGTGATCTCCCGCTGCTACAACCTGATACTTCGGACCACGATGCACGCCCGCTTCTCGGACGCACAGTGTGGATTCAAGGCGATGCGAGCCGACGTCGCCCACCGCCTCCTCCCGTACGTGCAGGACACCGGCTGGTTCTTCGACACCGAGGTCCTCGTGCTCGCCGAGCGTATCGGTCTGCGCATCGCCGAGGTGCCGGTCGACTGGGTCGACGATCCCGACAGCTCCGTGGACGTGGTGGCGACCGCCGTCGCCGATCTGTGCGGCTGTGCGCGCGTAGCTTGGGCGCTGAGTCGCGGACGCTTGCCGGTGAGCGAACTGCGTCAGACGCTCGGTCGTGACCACCGGCCGGGGCCGGACGTCGCGGGTGTGCCGCACGGCATGGTGGGTCAGCTCGCGCGCTTCTGCGCGGTCGGCGTCACCTCGACCGTGGCCTACGCGGTGCTCTACCTGATCCTCCACAACTGGTGCGGTGCGCAAGTGGCGAACTTCCTCGCGCTGGGCACCACAGCAGTCCTCAACACCGCTGCCAACCGCCGATTCACCTTCGGCGTCCGCGGAGGTGAACGACGGATGCGCGATCACCTCGTCGGCCTCGCAGTCTTCGCGTTCGGCTGGGCGGTGACAGCAGGATCGTTGCTCGTGCTGCATGCGATCGCATTCGACCCGGGCCGCGTCGTCGAACTCACCGCCCTGGTGATCGCGAACCTCGTGGCAACCGCCACCAGGTTCATCGGGCTGCGCAGGCTCTTCGTCTCGCGCGCACCCCGTCAGCACACCGCCGAGCAGGCCGTCATCGACCGGGACAACGTCGAGAAGCACAACGTCGGGAAGAACGACCGCACCGAAGGGGCCGCCGCATGACCGCCGCGAGCGCACTGAACACCCCCGACCATCACGACACTGCTGCGGCCAGATCGACTGCGCAGAAGTGCACGGTCTCGGACGCGGCAGGCCCCGCACCGCGGACGCGGGCCGTCTCGCTGGCCGCGCTGCTGGTGGGAACCACGGTCCTGTACCTATGGAACCTGTCGGCGAACGGATGGGCCAATTCCTTCTACACGGCGGCGATCCAGGCCGGCTCTCAGTCGTGGAAGGCATGGTTCTTCGGTTCGTCCGACATGGCCAACTCCATCACCGTCGACAAACCCCCTGCGTCCCTGTGGATCCCAGGACTCGCGGTCCGGGTGTTCGGCCTCAGCTCATGGTCGGTCCTGGTGCCCGAGGTGCTGATGGGCGTCGCATCGGTGGCGTTGCTGTACGTCATCACGCGACGGGTGTTCGGGCACTGGGCGGGCATAGGCGCAGGAGTGGTCCTCGCGCTGACCCCGGTCGCCGCGCTGATGTTCCGGTTCGACAACCCGGAAGCCCTGCTCATCCTGTTGATGATCGCGGCGATCGGCGCGCTGTTGAAGGCGATCGAGACGGGCCGAATGCGTTGGATGATCCTGGCGGGCACCGCCATCGGGTTCGGCTTTCTTGCCAAGCAGCTCGAGGTGATGCTCATCGTGCCCGCGATGGTGCTCCTGTACTTCGCGGCGGCCCCCGGAACGTGGCTGCGCCGGTGCGGACATCTGTTCGTCGCGCTCGCATCCCTGATCGTCAGTGCGGGCTGGTGGGTGGTGGCGGTGGAACTGTGGCCGGTATCGAGCCGCCCGTACATCGGTGGCTCGCAGCACAACTCGATCCTCGAACTGACCTTTGGCTACAACGGGTTCGGTCGGCTCAACGGAAACGAGGAGGGCAGCGTCGGCGGCGGGAGTAGTTCGCACGGTGGCACCTCCATGATGAACGAGATGGCCGGCGGCCCAGGTGGAACGGGCGGTCCGGGCGGCGGCATGGGCTGGGGTCAGAGCGGTCCGCTGCGTATGTTCGACGCCGAGCAGGGCGGCCAGATCGCCTGGCTCATCCCGGCGGCGCTGATCATGCTCGTCGCAGCGCTCGTGCTGATCGGCAGGGCACCGCGCACCGACCGCCGTCGCGCGTACCTGCTGGCATTCGCCGGCTGGCTGCTCACGATGGGGCTGGTGTTCAGCTTCATGGCCGGAATCTTCCACAGCTACTACACGGCCGCGCTCGCACCCGGCATCGCGGCGACCCTGTCCGGGTCGGTCGCCGTGACCTGGCCGCACCGCCGCAAGCTCTGGGTCCGCCTCGCCTTCGCCGTTTCAGTGTGGTTCAGCGTCGGGTGGGCATTCGCACTGCTGGCACGCTCGTCGGAATTCGTTCCGTGGCTCCGGTGGGTGGTCGTGGTCGTCGGCGCCATCGCAGGGGTGCTGATGCTCATCGCACCCGCGGGCGGCAAGCCATGGCACGCACGGGTCGCGGCGGTCGCTGCTGCGGCGGCGATCGTGGCCGGGCTCGCCGGCCCGGTGGCCTACACCCTCGACACGGTCGGCACCGCCAAGGAGGGGTCGATCATCAGCGCCGGACCCGAGGTCGCGGGAGCCATAGGCGGACCTGGCGGCCGTCACGGCGGTCCAGGGGGCGGACGTTTCGGTCCGCCGTCGATGCCGGGCCAGGGTGGAGCGAGTCAGGGCGGCACCGTAGGCGGGCCCGGTGGTGGCCCAGGCGGCATGGGCGGACTGCTCAACGGATCGAAGTCCAGCGAGGAGATGACCGCGACGCTGCGCGCCGACGCCGATCGATACACGTGGGTGGCGGCAGCCGTCGGTGCCATGGAGGCGTCGGGTTATCAGATCGCGGCCGATCACTCGGTGATGCCGATCGGCGGGTTCAACGGGACCGACCCGTCGCCGACCCTCGAGGAGTTCAAGGCGTACGTGGCCGCGGGGCGGATCCACTACTTCATCGGTGGCAACCGAGACGGCGGTGATGGGAGAAGCGGCTTCGGCCCCGGCGGGTCGAGCGGCACCTCGGCGCAGATCAAGGAATGGGTGACGGCGAACTTCCCTTCGACCACCGTGGATGGGACGACGCTGTACGACCTCACGGCGAAGTAGCCGAACGGACCGGAACGACCGAACGCCTGCCTGCGTCACACGACGAGGGCAGGCGTTCGGGTTTACGGTGGTCCGATGCCAGTGCGGACGCAGGTGCAGCGGATGGTCGGCCGTGACCCGGTCGAAGGCGATCGGGCGGGGAGCGGCCTGGAGGTCTTCTACGACCTGATCTTCGTCGTGCTCTTCTCGGTGGCTGGCGTTCAACTGTCCGATTACCTCGGCGATGGCAAGGTCTTCGCGGGAGTCGTCGGCTACGTCCTCGTGACGTTCGCGGCGATCTGGGCGTGGATCAACTTCGCCTGGTTCGCGTCGGCGTTCGACACCGACGATCCGTGGTTCCGGCTCTCGGTCCTCGTGCAGATGGTCGGCGTCGCCGTCATGGCGGTCGGCATCCCGCCGGTCTTCGCCTCGATCGACGCCGAAGCCCACGTCGACCTGAAGGTGATCGCCTTCGGGTACATGGTGATGCGGTTGGGTCTGGTGCCGCAGTGGCTGCGCGCGGCCCGCCAGTCGAAGGAGTGCCGGTCGACGGCCCTGACTTACGCGGCCGCCTGCGCGATCGCCCAGTTGGGCTGGATCGTGGTGGCTCTGGCGCCCATGGGGCTTCGCCTGACGCTCGCTGCGATCGCCGTCTGCGTTCTCGTCGAGTTTCTCGGTCCGTTCATCGCGGAGAACTTCGTGCGCCCGACACCGTGGAATCCGTTCCACATCACCGAGCGCTACTCGACGCTGATCGTGATCACGCTCGGTGAGGGTGTCGTCGGAACGGTCGCCGTCCTGCAAGCGCAGATCGCACGCACCGGATGGAGCGTGCAGACCGCGGTACTCGGCGTGACCGCTCTCGGCCTGACCTTCGCGATGTGGTGGTTGTACACGGTGATGCCGAATGGCCGGCACCTCGCCGAGCGTCGGAGTCGGTGCTTCGTGTGGGGGTACGCGAGCATCCCCGTGTTCATGAGCTGCGCCGCAGTAGGAGCCGGCATGCACCTGATCGCGATGTGGGTCGAAGGCCAGACCCACGACTCGCAGATGATGGTGCTGCTCGCGCTGGCGATACCGTTGGCGATCTTCACGTCGGGCGCGGTGGCCCTGCACTTCTACCTCGCCGGACCATCCCGGTTGCAGGTGGCGCTGCTGCTCGCCGGCCTGGTGCCGATCGCAGTCGCCGTGGCCGTCATGGCTGCGGGGAGCCCCCTGCTGGTCGCCGTGGTCGTCGCCGCTCTGGCTCCGGTGCTGCCCACGATGATCATCGAGTTCAATGGGCGCCTCGCCGTCGCCGAGGGCTGAATGCTCGCCGCCGGACCGCAGCCGATGCTATGACCCGCGGCCCGCGGTGTCTACGCTGTAATCCGTGCGCGCACTGGTGATCGGCTCGGGCGGCCGCGAACACGCCCTCCTCCTCGGACTCGACCGCGACCCGTCGGTGACGGACCTGCACGCGGCCCCCGGCAACGCCGGGACGGCGGCGATCGCGACCAACCATGCGGTCGACGCGAACTCCGGCGGCGCAGTGGTCGCCCTCGCCCGCGAGATCGGTGCCGACCTCGTCGTGATCGGCCCGGAGGTCCCGCTCGTGAACGGCGTCGCCGACGCGCTGCGCGAAGCGGGCATCGCGGTATTCGGACCGAATGCGGCGGCCGCCCGGATCGAGGGTTCCAAAGCCTTCGCCAAGGATGTGATGGCGGCGGCCGGAGTGCGCACCGCCCGCGCCGAGAGCGTCACCGACACCTCCGGCGTGGACGCGGCACTCGACCGGTTCGGCCCCACCTGGGTGGTCAAGGACGACGGACTGGCGGCGGGTAAGGGCGTGGTGGTCACCACGGATCGTGCGCAGGCCCGCGCTCACGCGGTGGACGTGGTCGACAACGGTCATCCGGTCCTTTTGGAGAGCTTCCTCGACGGCCCCGAGGTGTCCCTGTTCTGCCTCGTCGACGGTGACACCGTTGTCCCGCTGCTCCCGGCACAGGACCATAAGCGGGTCGGCGACGGCGACGAGGGCCCCAACACCGGCGGCATGGGTGCATACACACCGCTGCCATGGCTGCCGGACGGCATGGTGGGCCGCATCGTCGACGAGGTGGTACGCCCCGTCGCCGCCGAACTCGTCCACCGTGGCGCCCCGTTCTCGGGGCTGCTGTACGCGGGACTGGCAATCGGTGCAGACGGTCCGGCCGTCGTCGAGTTCAACTGCCGCTTCGGCGACCCCGAGACGCAGGCCGTCCTGGACCTGCTGGAGTCCCCGCTCGGCGAGACGCTCGCCGCCGTCGCGAACGGCACGCTCGGCGAACTGCCGGAGCTGCGCTGGTTCGACGGCAGTGCCGTCGTGGTGGTGCTGGCCGCCGAGAACTACCCGGGAACCCCGCGCAAGGGCGATCCGATCGACGGTGCGGGCACCGAGGGCGTGCTGCATGCCGGAACGGCGCTCGACGATGCGGGAACGGTTGTCTCGTCGGGAGGCCGCGTGCTGTCCGTCGTCGGTCGCGGTGCCGGTCTCACCGAAGCGCGCGCTCAGGCGTACGAACGTCTCACGCAGGTCGGCCTGGCAGGTTCGCACTTTCGCACCGACATCGGCAAGGCGGCCGAGGACGGGGCCATCACGCTCTGATCAGCGTGCAGCGAGGGCCCGGCCGAGGAAGGCGACCTGATCGGGGAGCACGGATCGCCAGAAGCGGTTCGTGTGTCCGCCGGGGGAGGTGGCGAACGCGGCAGGCGGATGCAGGTCGGATGCCCACTGGCGGGTGTACGTGTAGAACTGGTCGGATGTCCCGATACTGATCATCAGCGGAATCTTCGAGAAGACGTGCTGTTGACCGAACATCGAGTTGGCCTGGTAGTCGGCGAACGAGTCGAAGGCCCGCGGCGGGAACATGGTCGGATCGGCCCACATCGCGGGCGAACTCACGGCGATAGCCGCGACCCGCTGCGCACCGAGGATCGCACCGATGCGCAAGGCGCCGTAGCCGCCCATCGACCAGCCGAACAGGCCGATCCGGTCGGTGCGGAGATCGAGTTCGGGGCTGCGGTCGAGGAGCGGGATGAACTCATCGATGATCATCGCGGCGCCGTCGGCGCCATCGTTCCGCAGGTGGAAGTAATTACGGTCGACGTCGACGCAGGCCACCGCGAACGGCGGGTTACCGGCGTCGACGTGCTGCTGCACCACGCCCTGAATGTTGAGGGCCTTGGCGAAGATCGTGCGCTCATCCGTGTTGAGCGCATGCGCGACGATCACCACGGGCAGTTCGCCGGTCACACCGCGAGGGCGGGAGACGGCCCAGCGGGTGGGACGTCCGGCCATCTTCGCCGACACGAACGAACCGGTCACGACGGGCGGGTCGTCGGCGATCTCGGGCGGCGTCGTCTCGATGGGGAGTTCGTCGTCCGGGCCGATGTGCGCGGCACCCTGCGGGGTGACGGGATCGTTGGTCGCGCAACCGGCCAATCCCAGAACGGCCAAACCAGCGCCGCCGGTGAGCAGTCCCCTCCGGGAGAGCGCACGACGGGTCACGGCGCCGGACAGCACGGAACCAGTGGATTGCATCGTGTGGGGCGCCGCGTCGGGCTGAGGAGAACGATCGCGGGTCATCGCCGTCTCACGATACCGGCTGACCGGGGTGCTACCGGCATGTCGCGGCCGCGGGAGTGCCGAATCTCTCAGCTTCGACCCGCAGGTCGGTGACCTCTGAGGTGCACCGATACGTAGGAGGCAGAAGTGGTCAGCCGGTCGGGCGTGAGTCCGCGCATACGCAGCGCTGGTCGATCGAGATCTCAGCCATGACCTCGTCGACGTGCGCGCCGCACCCGTCCCACGTGGTCTTGCCGCAGCGATTGCAGGGCACCGGGAAACACATCGGGTTCGAGTCCTTCGTCGTCGGTCGGCAGCCACCGTCCGTTCGGCGCGGTGGGCTGGTAGGCACCCGCCCAGTTTACCTTCGCCGGGCGAAGCGCTTTTCGTGCCTGCACCCGACGACCGTAGACTGCTCCACGTGGGTAAACCTGCCATCAGCAATGTCCTCGCCAACCGTTACGCCTCCGCAGGCCTCGCCGAGATCTGGTCGCCGAGTCACAAGATCGTTCTCGAACGGCAACTGTGGATCGCCGTTCTGAAGGCGCAGCGCGATCTCGGGATCGACGTTCCCGCGGACGCCATCGCCGACTACGAGCGAGTGGTCGACCAGATCGACCTGAATTCGATAGCCGAGCGTGAACGAGTCACCCGGCACGATGTGAAGGCTCGGATCGAGGAGTTCAACCACCTCGCCGGGCACGAGCAGATCCACAAAGGGATGACCAGTCGCGACCTCACCGAGAACGTCGAGCAACTACAGGTCCTCCGGTCGCTCCAGCACGTCCGCGGCCACGGCATCGCGATCCTGGCTCGCGTCACCGAGCGTGCTGCGTCGTACGCGACCGTTGTCATGGCTGGCCGCAGCCACAACGTCGCTGCGCAGGCAACGACGCTGGGCAAGCGTTTCGCCAGTGCCGCCGACGAACTGATGATCGCCCTCACTCGAGTGGACGAGCTGATCGCGCGCTATCCGCTGCGCGGGATCAAGGGCCCGATGGGCACCAGCCAGGACATGCTCGACCTGCTCGACGGTGACGCGGGCAAGCTCGATGAACTCGAGACGAAGGTGGCGCAGCACCTCGGATTCGCCAACGCGCTCACCTCGGTGGGTCAGGTGTACCCGCGATCCCTCGACTACGACGTGGTCTCGTCGCTCGTCCAGCTGGCCGCGGGGCCGTCGTCGTTGGCCACCACGGTGCGACTGATGGCGGGCCACGAACTGGTCACCGAGGGCTTCCAGCCAGGCCAGGTCGGCAGTTCGGCGATGCCGCACAAGATGAACACCCGCAGCTGCGAACGCGTCAACGGTCTCGCCGTCATCCTGCGCGGCTACGCGTCGATGACCGGCGAGCTCTCCGGCGCCCAGTGGAACGAGGGCGACGTGTTCTGCTCGGTGGTGCGACGCGTCGCCCTGCCGGACGCGTTCTTCGCCATCGACGGGCTGATGGAGACGTTCCTGACGGTTCTCGCCGAGTTCGGCGCCTACCCGGCGGTCATCGCCAACGAGCTCGATCGCTACCTGCCGTTCCTCGCAACCACCAAGGTGCTGATGGCGTCGGTGCGCGCCGGCGTCGGCCGCGAGTCCGCACACGAGGCGATCAAGGAGAACGCGGTGGCCGTCGCACTGGCCATGCGTGAGGAGGGGCGAGAACCCGATCTGCTCGACCGGTTGGCCGCTGATGATCGCATCCCACTCGACCGCGCCGGACTCGATGAGCTGATCGCGGATAAGACGGCCTTCACCGGTGCCGCAGAGGCCCAGGTGACGAAGGTGGTCGCCGATGCGGCCGCCTGGATCGACACCGACCCCGAGGCTGCCGGTTACCGCCCGGCCCCGATCCTCTGACCATCTGATCCGCTAACGATCAGCCGCCGAGAAGAAGGTTCCGCAACGCTCATGCGTCCCGCACTCGATTCCTACCGGCACGTCGCGTCCGGCAAAGTCCGCGACATCTACGAGATCGACGATCGGACACTGCTCCTGGTCGCCTCCGACCGGATCTCGGCGTACGACTTCAGTTTGTCGACGCCGATCCCCGACAAAGGCCGAATCCTGACCGCAGCCAGCTTCTTCTGGTTCGACGCCCTCGGCGTCCCGAACCATCTGGCAGGCGGTCCGCAGGATGACCGGATCCCTGCCGACCTCGTCGGCCGGTCGATGGTGGTGCACAAGCTGCCCATGCTGCCCGTCGAATGCGTGGCGCGCGGCTACCTGACCGGTTCGGGGCTGATCGACTACCGGGCAACCGGTGCGGTGTGCGGCGTGCAGCTGCCCGACGGGCTCGGCGAATCCGACCGCCTGCCGCAGCCGATCTTCACTCCGGCCACCAAGGCCGCGGTCGGCGATCACGACGAGAACGTATCCATCGATCAGGTCGCCGACACAGTCGGCCGCGAGCTCGCGGAGCAACTGCGTGAGACGACCCTCGACATCTACGGCCGCGGCGCCGAGCTGGCCGCCGACCGCGGCATCATTCTCGCCGACACCAAGTTCGAGTTCGGGCAGGCGCCCGACGGCTCGCTCGTCCTCGCCGACGAGGTGCTGACTCCCGATTCGTCCCGCTACTGGGACGCGCAGGACTACACGCCGGGTCGCGTGCAGCCGAGCTTCGATAAGCAGATCGTCCGCAATTGGCTGACCGGCGATGAATCGGGGTGGGACCGGAACTCGGGGGAGCAGCCGCCCGCCCTGCCCGATGAGGTGGTGGAGCGCACCCGTGCCCGCTACATCGAGGCGTACGAGCGCATCTCGAAGTTGTCCTTCGCCGACTGGCCTGACAGGCTCACCGCCGATGCCTGATACCACGATCCGCACGCAACCGCCCGTCGCCAAGAAGGTCCACTTCGAGCGCGTCCACCACGGCGACGTATTCGTCGACGAGTACGAGTGGCTGCGCGACAAGGACGACCCGGAGGTCATCGAGTACCTCAAGGGCCAGAACGCCTTCACCGAAGCTCAGACCGCCGATCTCGCAGACCTGCGCCGGACCGTGTACGAGGAGATCAAGGCGCGCACCCTCGAGACCGACATGGGTCTCCCGACGCGCAACGACCGCTTCTGGTACTTCGTTCGCACCACCGAGGGCGCCGACTATCCGCGGTACTGCCGGTGCCCGATCGCCGATGACGACGACTGGACGCCGCCCGAGGTGTCCGTGGACGCTCTCCTGCCCGGCGAAGAGGTCTTCTTCGACGCGAACATCGAGGCGAAGGGCAAGCCTTTCTTCAGCCTCGGTGCACTCTCGGTGAGCCACGACGGAACGCAGTTGGCGTACAGCGTCGACGTCGACGGCGACGAGCGGTACGCACTCAAGTTCCGTGATCTCGTCACCGGCGAGGACCTGCCGGGAGAGGTGCGGGACACCGGCGGCGGAGCCACCTGGTCCAGGGACGGCCGGTTCGTCTTCTATCCGACGGTCGACGACGCCTGGCGCCCGGACACCGTATGGCGTCACGAAGTGGGCGCGGGCTCGCCGGACGTGAAGGTCTTCCACGAGGCCGACGAACGGTACTGGGTCGGCGTCGGATCGACGCACAGTGACGACTACCTGATGATCGTCTCCGACTCGAAGCTGACCAGCGAGGCCTTCACCCTGCCCGCCGACGATCCGACGGGGGAGTTCACGAGCGTCGCCGGGCGCACCGAGGGCACCGAGTACGGAGTGGAGCACGCCCGCATCGCGGGCGAGGACTACTTCGTGATCGTGCACAACGGGATCGTCGACGGCGAGCGGGCCGTCAACTACGCCGTCGACGTGATGCCGGTCGGCGATGCGTCGGCCCGACGCACTCTGATCCCGCACGATCCGGAGCGCCGCGTCGAAGACGTCGACTGCTTCCGCGACTACCTGGTCCTCTCGTACCGGGCGAACGCCGTGCCCAAGGTGGCGATCGCCGACCTGCGCACCGTCGACGGACTGCCGTCCCCGGCCGACTTCGTCGAGGTGGTGTTCGACCAGGAACTGTGCTCACCCGGTCTGGGGTCGAACCCCGAGTGGAGCGCACCTCGGCTGCGCCTCGGGTACATGAGCTTCGTCGAGCCGGCCGAGGCGCTGGATCTCGACGTCGCGACCGGCGAGCGGACGCTGCTTCGCAGGCAGACGGTGCTCGGCGACTACGACCCGAACGACTACGTCGCGACGCGGGAGTGGGCCGTCGCCGACGATGGCACCCGTGTCCCGGTCTCGCTCGTGCGACGCCGTGATCTGCCCGCAGACACTGCGGCACCCGTGCTGCTGTGCGGATACGGCGCATACGAGATGAGCATGGATCCGGGCTTCTCGGTGGCGCGGTTGTCGTTGCTCGACCGCGGCATGGTGGTCGCGTACGCGCATGTGCGCGGCGGTGGAGAGCTGGGTCGGCCCTGGTACGAGGGCGGCCGACTGAACTTCAAGCGCAACACGTTCACCGACTTCATCGCCGTCGCCCGGCATCTGGTCGATTCGGGTCGTACGACGCCGCAGCAGCTCGTCGCCGACGGCGGCTCGGCGGGCGGTCTGCTGATGGGTGCGGTCGCGAACATGGCGCCGGAGCTGTTCCAGGGCGTGCTGGCGGCGGTGCCGTTCGTCGACGCGCTGACGTCCATCCTCGATCCGTCGCTGCCGCTGACGGTCACCGAATGGGACGAGTGGGGCGATCCGCTCCACGATCCCGAGGTGTACGAGTACATGAAGACGTACTCACCGTACGAGAACGTGGAGCCGCGCAGTTACCCGTCGATCCTGGCGTTGACGTCGCTCAACGACACGCGTGTGCTGTTCACCGAAGCTGCCAAATGGGTTGCGCGACTACAGGAGTCCACGACGTCGGGCCTGCCCGTGTTGCTGAAGACCGAGATGTCAGCGGGTCACGGCGGTGTGAGCGGACGCTACAAGCAGTGGGAGGAGACCGCGTACGAGTTCGCGTGGATCCTCCGCGAGACCGGCGCGATCTGAGGTCCGATCCAGCGGCGTCGGGGCGGAGATCGCCACCGGTACGCGTTGGGGATGCGCGACGATCGGCGTTGGAGAAAAGCGACGGGCAGCGGCTCCCTTCCCTGCGACGGCAAACCGGAGATCCGGCGGAGCGGGGACGACAGCAGACGACTGTGCCCCGCTGTTCTCACAGCGGGGCACAGGTCGTGGGTCGGGCGACGGTGTCAGTGCATGACGGCCGGCACCTGCTCCTCGGTGACGCTCTGCGCGATCTTCTTACGGGGCAGGAAGAACGCCGGGATCAGGGTCAGTGCGACCAGGACCGTGCTGACGATGAACGTCGTGGCGAACGCCGAGGCGGCGTCATCGAATCCGAGGTCGAGCATGCCCTGCGGTACGTCCGCAGGCACCATGTCCGGTGCGACGTTGGAGCCGATCGCCAAGCTGGCGCCGGCGGTCAGCAGGCCGGTGTACACGACCGTGATCACTGCGGAGCCGATCGATGACGCGGTCTGCTGGACGACGTTGACGAGAGTGGAACCGTCGTTGACCTGTTCCGGCTTCAGCGTGGCGAGAGCGGCCGACATGATCGGCATCATCGTCATGCCCATACCGAGGCCCTGCACGAACAGGGCGCCGCACAGGTAGAGGTACGACGTCTCCGGTCCGAGGAAGACGAATGCGCCCACACCGATGACCAGCAGCACCAGGCCGCCGAGTACGGACTTTCCGGGGCCGATCTTGTCGGTCATCTTGCCTGCGATGGGCATGGTCAACATGGCGCCGATGCCCTGCGGAGCCAGCAGGAGGCCTGCGATGAGCGTGGTCTCGCCGCGGACGCCGATGAAGTACTGCGGGTACAGCAGCGACGAGCCGAAGAACGCGATCATGAAGGTGACCATCGTGAGCACCGAGACCATGAGGGTCCGGTTCTTGAACAGGCGAAGGTCGATCAGCGGATTCTTAGCGCGCAGCGCGTGGAAGACGAACCCGATGATGAGCAGTGCGCCGATGATCATCGGGACGTACACCTTGGGTGCGCCGAACGTTCCCTCTTCGGCGCTCGAGGAGACGCCGAACAGGAACAGTGCCAGACCGGGTGACAGGAGAAGCAGGCCGATGCCGTCGATCGAGGGGCTGACCTTGTCCTTGTCGGTCGGCAGAGCGAACCAGGCGTAGACGATGGCGATGAGGCCGATCGGGATGTTGATCAGGAAGACCCAGTGCCAGGACGCGATCTCGATGAGCCAGCCACCGAGGATCGGTCCCGCGATCGGGCCGAGCAGCATCGGGATTCCGAGGACGGCCATGACCGAGCCGACGCGCGCCGGACCGGCTGCCTTGGTCATGATCATCATGCCGATGGGCATGAGCAGACCACCGCCGAGGCCCTGGACGACGCGGAACGCGACCAGGGTGCCGATGCTGGTGGCCATCGCGCAGAGTATCGAGCCGATCAGGAACAGAACCAGCGAGGCGAGGTACACGTTGCGGGTGCCGAACCGCGAAGCGGCCCAACTCGCGATCGGGATCACGGCTGCCAGTGCCAGGGTGTAGCCGGTCATCGACCAGGCGACGCTGGCAGGCGACGATGAGAACTCCTGCGCGAAGGTGTTCTGTGCGACGCCGACGACGGTCACGTCGAGGATCGACATGATCGCGCCGAGGACGACCACACCGGCGACGATGAACACATCGCGACCGAGTTTGTCCGGCGCAGGAGCCGAGACGGATGAAGTCATGGGGTCACTTTCTCTGGTGAGAGGTGGGTCAGGGTGTCGGTCAGGGTGTCGCGGAGTCTGGTCCGTGACGTTTCCGGTAGCGATGCGACGCAACTGGTGAGGTCGTCCGCCTTCAGCGCGAACTGGTCATCGAGCAGCGCCTGGCCCTGGTCGGTCAGGGAGAGTCGTTTGACGCGGCGGTCGGCCGGGTCCTCCCGACGGTCCACGAGTTCCAGGCCCACCAGCCGATCCGCGCCCCTCCCGGCGGCCGCGAGGGAGAGCCCCACGGCCTCAGCGAGCGCATTGACCGACATCGGTTCATCACCGTGGTGCAACACGAGGAGCATGCGGAGCTGCGAGAGCGTCAGGTCCGTGGCTGCCAGGTTGTCTGCGGTGCTGCAGAGATGCTGTTCGGCGATGTGCTCGAGAAAGCGCAGCAGCACCGAACTGGTACTGCGGACGGATTCATCGGGGAGATCGACTGAAGACACGTGAATAACTTACGCCCACGCAAATATTGCTGCAATGCAATTATTGGTGAGGCTGCTCACCGGTCGTTACGCTGTGGGACATGAGTCACTCCGACGTGAAATCCGTACCCGTCAACGCCCTCGACGGCTCGCCCGCCGACCTCTCCGAGTTCGGTGGCCCGTTGCTGGTCGTCAATGTCGCCTCCAAGTGCGGCCTCACTCCGCAGTACACGAAGCTCGAGGAACTGCAGAAGGAGTACGGCCCCAGGGGGCTGACCGTCGTCGGTGTTCCGTGCAACCAGTTCATGGGGCAGGAGCCGGGCACCGCAGACGAGATCGCGACGTTCTGCTCGACCAACTACGGCGTCACCTTCCCGCTCCTGGAGAAGTCCGACGTCAACGGCGAGGGGCGTCACCCGCTGTACGAACTTCTCACCCAGGCTCCCGACGCCGATGGCGAGGCCGGCGATATCGCGTGGAACTTCGAGAAATTCGTCGTCGGCTCGAACGGCGAGGTCCTCGCACGATTCCGTCCGACCACCGAACCGGACGCACCCGAAGTGAAGAAGGCCATCGAAGGCGCCCTCTGAACCCCTTGCCGACTGCGGTCGTGTGCGAATGCTGCGACCCAGGTCGGGCCGGGTACGATTGCTGCGGATCGTCCGGACCGCGGTAGCGGCCCGGACTTGCACATCACTTCAGTGAGGAGCGGTGCCTGATGGCGCGTGTAGTGGTCGATGTGATGCCCAAGGCCGAGATCCTGGACCCGCAGGGGCAGGCGATCTCCGGTGCGTTGGGACGTCTCGGATTCTCCGGCGTCGCCGACGTCCGGCAGGGCAAGCGATTCGAGCTGGAGGTCGACGACACCGTCTCGGACGCCGACCTCGATCGCATCGCCGAAGAATTGCTGACCAACACGGTCATCGAGAACTTCGCCGTCTCACGCGTGGCTGAGTGATCGCGTCATGACCGCTCGCATCGGAGTCATCACCTTTCCCGGCACCCTCGACGACGTCGACGCCGCCCGCGCCGTGCGCATGGCAGGCGGCGAATCCGTCTCGCTCTGGCACGGCGACGCCGACCTCAAGGGCGTCGACGCCGTCGTCGTCCCCGGTGGATTCTCGTACGGCGACTACCTCCGCTGCGGGGCGATCGCCAAGTTCGCGCCGGTGATGGGCGAGGTCGTGGCCGCCGCCGAACGCGGTATGCCGGTGCTCGGTATCTGCAACGGCTTCCAGATCCTGTGCGAGGCGGGGCTCCTGCCGGGGGCCCTGGCCCGTAACGAGGGTCTGCACTTCGTCTGCCGTGATCAGTGGCTGCGCGTGGAGTCGAACACCACCGCTTGGACCACTCGTTACGAGCTCGGCGCCGAGATCCTCATCCCGCTGAAGTCGGGGGAGGGGCGCTACGTCGCCTCCGACGAGACCCTGGAGGAGTTGAAGGGCGAAGGCCGCATCGCGTTCACCTACGCGGGTGACAACCCCAACGGCTCGCAGCTCGACATCGCCGGCATCTCCAGCGCGAACGGCCGCGTCGTCGGATTGATGCCGCACCCCGAGCACTCGATCGAGGCTCTCACCGGTCCGTCCGACGACGGTCTGGGTCTCTTCTACTCGGCACTCGACGCGGTCCTGGCAGCAGTCTGATCCGGTCATGAGTCTGATCCCGTCATGGTGAGCACCGCGACGTTCCGGACCAGCGCGTCGGCGGAGGGTCTCGGCGAGTTCGTCGACGCTTCGCCGTCGCCGTTCCACGTGTGCCGCACAGTGGCCGCCGAACTCGACCGAGCCGGCTACACGCAGATCTCCGAGGATCAGCCGTGGGCCGACTCGGCGGCATCGGGCGGGCGTGCCTACGTGGTCCGCGGTGGCTCGATCATCGCGTGGGACGCGCAGCCCGCTCCGACACTCGCCGAGCCGCGCACGGGGTTCCGCATCGTCGGTGGCCACACGGACAGCCCGAACCTTCGGGTCAAGCAGCACCCGGACCGCCGGTCGGCGGGCTTGTCGACGGTGGCGCTCGAACCGTACGGCGGCGCATGGCTCAATTCGTGGCTCGACCGCGACCTCGGCATCTCCGGTCGCATCGCGTACGCCGACGGATCACGGGTGGCGCACCGGCTGGTGTGCATCGACGAGCCGGTCCTGCGCGTGCCCCAACTCGCCATTCACCTGTCCGAGGACCGCAAGGGCGTTCATCTCGACCCGCAGCGCCACGTCGACGCGGTGTGGGGCGTGGAGGAGACCGGACCCTTCCTGGACTGGGTCGCAGAACGCTCCGACGTCGATCCCGGCAGCGTGCTCGGTTGGGAGCTGATGACGCACGACGTGACGCCCTCCCGGATCGTCGGGGCGCGCGGTGAGCTGCTCAGCGCGCCGCGGCTGGACAATCAGGGCACC
Organism: Gordonia zhaorongruii; assembly: GCF_007559005.1. Taxonomy (GTDB): domain Bacteria; phylum Actinomycetota; class Actinomycetes; order Mycobacteriales; family Mycobacteriaceae; genus Gordonia; species Gordonia zhaorongruii. The sequence continues at coordinate 436,156 of NZ_CP041763.1, forward strand.
TGCTACGCCGGGCTCCGAGCGCTCCTGGACGCCGAGCGGACGGGGCCGATCACCGTCCTGGCACTCTTCGATCACGAAGAGGTCGGGTCGGGCTCTGAGCGGGGAGCGTCCAGCGACTTCCTGGTCACCGTGCTGGAGCGGATCATCGCGGCGCGCGGTGGCGGCCGGGACGAGTTCCTGCAGGCGATGGCGTCGAGCCGGTGCGCGTCCGGCGACATGGCGCACGCCACTCACCCGAACTATCCGGACCGGCACGAGCCGTCTCATCGCATCGACGTGAACGGCGGTCCGGTCCTCAAGGTGAACCAGAATCTCCGCTACGCATCCGACGCGGTCGGCGAGGCGGAGTTCGCGATGGCCTGTCGTGATGCGGGCGTCGAGTTGCAGAGATACGTTCACCGCGCGGACCTGCCGTGCGGTTCGACGATCGGGCCGCTCACCGCCACCCGCACCGGCCTGTTGACCGTCGACGTCGGTGCACCCCAGTTGGCGATGCACAGCTGCCGCGAATTGATGGGCGCGCTCGATGTGCCGATGTACTCGGCGGCGCTCCGCGCGTTCCTGGAGCGCTGACTACCTCGCGTCGTAACTGTCCTGCGACGCATGGACGTCGTTGAGCCGACCTTCGACGAGGTCGATGAGCCCGGCCAGCCGGTCGGCGGTCTCCGCCCCGAGGTGGGTGAGCGAGTACTCGACTCTCGGCGGAATGGCCTGCAGCACTTCGCGGTTCACGAAACCGTCGCGCTCGAGGGCTTGAAGGCTCACGGAGAGCATGCGCTCGCTGACCCCGTCGACTCGACGGCGAAGGGCGCTGAAGCGCATCTCCCCGTCACGCAGTGCGACCAAGGCGAGCAGGCCCCATCGGCTCGTAACGTTCTGGAGCACACCACGCGACGCGCAATCTCGGGCGAACACGTCCGCCTCCAGCGTCGGGACGACGTCGCAGTCGGTCGGAGACTTCTCGGGCATGACGCTCATCATACGCCCGTTTCTGATTGCACTTACTTGTGCTGTTGCACATTACTAAAAGTAAGTGGACAGTGGATAGTGCCGACGTGGGTGCCGATGCAACCGCGTGATCACCGGCCATCTGATCAACAGAGGAGAAGCTCATGACCACCTATGCAGTAACCGGTGCCACCGGCGGACTCGGCGGAGCCGCTGTGCAGGCGCTCATCGCGCGAGGAGCGAAGCCGGCGGACATAGTCGCCGTCGTCCGTGACGAATCGAAGGCGGGTGGACTCCGTGATGCGGGCGTGTCCATCCGCATCGCCGATTACGAGTCAGCCGACGCTCTGGTGGCGGCGCTCGACGGAGTGGACCGGCTGCTGCTGGTCTCCAGCCCCGAAGTCGGCCGTCGGCTGCCGCAACATCGCAATGTCGTCGACGCTGCGAAGTCGGCGGGCGTGCGGCTGATCGCGTACACGAGCCTGCTCGCGGCCGACTCGTCTCCGCTCATGCTGGCAGAGGAGCACACAGCGACCGAGGGATACCTCGCGGAGGCGGGCATCGATCACGTCCTGCTCCGCAACGGCTGGTACTCGGAGAACTACGCGGCATCGGCGCCCGCTGCCATCGACGGTGGCGTCTTCCACGGTGCCGCGGGGGCCGCGAAGGTCGCTCCGGCAGCGCGCGCCGACTTCGCTGACGCGGCGGCGGCGGCGCTGCTGAACCCGACGCCGGGCGCGGTGTACGAGCTCGCCGGGTCGGAGCACATGACGTACGACGATATCGCGGCGACGTTCGCCGAGGTCTCCGGCGAGCCCGTGCGCTACCAGTCCGTGTCGCGCGAGGACTACGCTGCTGCTCTCACCGCCGCCGGAATGCCCGAAGCCGCGGTCGCGGTGATCTCCGATTCGGACGCAGGTGCTGCGCAGGGCGCGCTGGACTCGGCGTCCACGGACCTGCAGGACCTGCGTGGAGCGAAGAGCACGCCGTTCGTGGACGTCATCCGCGCGGCTCTGGCCTGACGCTCACCCGATCCGGATCACCGGAGCACGCTCAGCGTGGATCCCTGCCGAAGCACGATACGGCCGTCGATGACCGACGGCTCGCCGTTGATCGGCAGGGTCCACGCCTGTGCGCCTGTGGACGGGGCGAAGGCGGTGAGTTGGTTGCGATTCCCGAACACGGCGATGTCGTCGGACGATCCCACACACGACAGCACGTCGATGTTCGCATCGGGAGCGTCGAATGCGGGCGGGGGCAATTCGCCGAGCCGGGAGCCGTCGTCGAGCCGGAAGAACACTCGGGAGCGGTCCTTGCGGGCGAACGAGACCTGCGGTCCGCACGGCCGGGCGTGGACCTTCGACAGTTCCGGATCGGACACCTGCCAGCGCGCGTCGCCGGTCGCCGGGTCCATCACCTGGTACCGGCCGTGGGCATCGAGGACCTGATCTCCGCCCGAGGTCAGGACCGGAAGCACCGACGGACCGCTCAGCACGCGGAGGCCGTCAGCGGTGTGTGCGGATTCGGACTGGATCTCGCCGTTGGTGAGCGGATGGAATGCGACGGACGGTCGGCCGTCGTTGGTGCGGGACATCAGGATGCCGGTCGGGTAGGTGTCCACGGTGCACGATTCGCAGGTCACGATGTCGTCGCCGGTCTCCGGATCGAGAACGAAGCGGTTGCCGTCGGTCGTCTCCACCACCAGTGCTGCGTCCTGGTATCTCGCGGTCGCGGTCGCGGCGAACGTGCGCTGCCAGACGACGTCGCCGGTCTCCGTCTGCCGCGACACCTGGTAGCCGGTGTCGTTCACGTGGAGGAAATCGGATCCGAGGCCGACGAGTTCGGCCGTATCCGAGCCCTCCGACATGCGTGCGGCGCTTCCGCTGCCGCGGTCGATTCGGTAGAAACCGTTGTCCGGGCCGTCCGTGCGCATGCGGACTGCGCACCCGATTCCGCCCTGGGCGTCGAAAGCACACGCACCGAAACCCGCATCGACCGGCGTCTTCCAGCGGGAGACGCCGGTGGCGGCGTCGACGAGGAGGTACTCGTGCCGGATGCCGGCGCTGTAGGAGACCAGCCAGTCGTCGCCGTGGGTGTCTGCGACGGTGATGTCGCCGTCGCCGGTGAGTCCGGGCATCGACGTGTGGTCGATCGTCCACTGCTCCACGGGCGCGGACGCGTAGTCCCGCAGTTCCCCGTGGGACGCGTGTCCCGGCGTCTCGCCCGATCCGGGCGCGAGGACGATTCCGGCGCTGACGGCCATGGCCACGGCCCCCGCCGCGGCGACCGTTCCCATTCCGAACGGGAGTCGGCGCGCCGCCGAACGGATAGACATGACATCAGTCAATCATGATGTCGGCTATGGCGGATTCCGGGCCGGACTGCGCGAATCCGCTGCCCTCAGGAGTCGGTCCGCGTCCTCGCTTCGCTGTTCCTGCGCATTGCCGACACGTCGACGGCCGGATCTCGGCGTATCGTCGCGGAGAAGTTCCCGTACACGTGTCGGTGGTGCGCGGAATGGTGTGACGGCCGATCGACGTCGGACGCCGCTGACTGCCGTTCGCTCACGGCGTAGCGTCCCGGGAACATCGGTCCTGCGTGCGGCGTTGTCTAGGTCAGACCCCCGTCGAAGTCTCCGGTATCTGCCGGAGGGCTGGAGTAAGTGAGGAAGCGCACGGCCGGGCCACTAGAGTAGAGGTCAGGCTGGTCGTCACCTTCAGCCACGGGCTTCGTGGCAACGACCGGGGCGCAAGCAATCGAGGGAGAACAATGTTCGAACGGTTCACCGACCGCGCACGCCGGGTTGTCGTCCTGGCGCAGGAAGAAGCGCGGATGCTCAACCACAATTACATCGGCACCGAGCACATCCTGCTCGGCCTCATCCATGAAGGTGAGGGCGTGGCGGCGAAGGCGCTCGAGTCGCTCGGCATCTCGCTCGAAGCCGTGCGCAGCCAGGTGGAGGAGATCATCGGCCAGGGCCAGCAGGCCCCGTCCGGTCACATCCCGTTCACTCCGCGCGCCAAGAAGGTGCTCGAGCTGAGTCTGCGGGAGGCACTTCAGCTCGGCCACAATTACATCGGCACCGAGCACATCCTGCTCGGCCTGATCCGCGAGGGCGAAGGCGTCGCCGCACAGGTGCTCGTCAAGCTGGGCGCCGACCTGAACCGGGTCCGCCAGCAGGTCATCCAGCTCCTGTCCGGATACCAGGGCAAGGAGCCGGAGGCTGCGGGCACCGGTGGTCGTTCCAGCGACTCGGGTACGCCGTCGACGTCGCTCGTGCTCGACCAATTCGGCCGCAATCTGACGACCGCGGCGACCGAGGGGAAACTCGACCCGGTCGTCGGCCGGGAGAAAGAGGTCGAGCGGATCATGCAGGTCCTCTCGCGCCGCACCAAGAACAACCCGGTCCTCATCGGCGAGCCCGGTGTCGGTAAGACCGCCGTCGTCGAGGGCCTGGCGCAGGCGATCGTGTCCGGCAACGTGCCGGAGACCCTCAAGGACAAGCAGCTGTACACGCTCGACCTGGGTTCGCTGGTCGCAGGCAGCCGCTACCGCGGTGACTTCGAGGAACGACTCAAGAAGGTCCTCAAGGAGATCAATACCCGCGGCGACATCATCCTGTTCATCGATGAGCTCCATCAGCTCGTCGGTGCGGGTGCAGCCGAGGGCGCGATCGATGCCGCCAGCATCCTGAAGCCGAAACTGGCACGAGGCGAGCTGCAGACGATCGGCGCCACCACGATCGACGAGTACCGCAAGTACATCGAGAAGGACGCTGCGCTGGAACGACGCTTCCAGCCGGTCCAGGTGGGCGAACCGTCGGTGGAGCACACGATCGAGATCCTCAAGGGTCTGCGTGACCGCTACGAGCAGCACCACAAGGTGTCCATCACCGACGGTGCGCTGGCTGCTGCCGCGTCGCTCGCCGATCGCTACATCAACGACCGATTCCTGCCCGACAAGGCGATCGATCTCATCGATGAGGCCGGTGCGCGGATGCGCATCCGCCGGATGACCGCGCCGCCAGACCTGCGCGAGTTCGACGATCGCATCGCCGAGGCGCGCAAGGAGAAGGAATCCGCGATCGACGCGCAGGACTTCGAGAAGGCCGCCAGCCTCCGCGACAAGGAGAAGCAACTGGTCGCCGAGCGGTCCGAGCGTGAGAAGCAGTGGCGTGCCGGTGACCTCGATGTGGTCTCCGAGGTCGACGACGAGCAGATCGCCGAGGTTCTCGGGAACTGGACCGGTATCCCGGTCTTCAAGCTCACCGAGGAGGAGACCACTCGTCTGCTGCACATGGAGGACGAGGTCCACAAGCGGATCATCGGACAGAACGACGCCGTCAAGGCCGTCTCGAAGGCGATCCGCCGTACTCGCGCAGGTTTGAAGGACCCGAAGCGTCCGTCGGGCTCGTTCATCTTCGCCGGACCGTCGGGTGTCGGTAAGACCGAGCTGAGCAAGGCGCTCGCCAACTTCCTGTTCGGCGAGGACGATGCGCTCATCCAGATCGACATGGGCGAGTTCCACGACCGGTTCACCGCGTCGCGTCTGTTCGGTGCGCCTCCCGGCTACGTCGGCTACGACGAGGGCGGCCAGCTCACCGAGAAGGTGCGCCGTAAGCCGTTCTCGGTGGTGCTGTTCGACGAGATCGAGAAGGCTCACCAGGAGATCTACAACACGCTCCTGCAGGTTCTCGAAGACGGCCGTCTCACCGACGGTCAGGGCCGAACGGTCGACTTCAAGAACACGGTGCTGATCTTCACGTCGAACCTGGGTACCTCCGACATCTCGAAGGCCGTCGGCATGGGCTTCAGCAACGACTCCGGCGAGGGCAACAACTACGACCGGATGAAGCAGAAGGTCAACGACGAGCTGAAGAAGCACTTCCGCCCGGAGTTCCTGAACCGCATCGACGACGTCATCGTCTTCCACCAGCTGCAGCGTGACGAGATCCTGCAGATGGTCGACCTGATGATCGACCGTGTCGAGACGCAGCTCAAGAACAAGGACATGGATATCGAGCTGACCGAGCAGGCGAAGAACCTGCTGGCCAAGCGCGGTTTCGATCCGGTTCTCGGTGCGCGCCCGCTGCGTCGCACCATTCAGCGCGAGATCGAGGATCAGCTCAGTGAGAAGATCCTGTTCGAGGAGCTGAAGGCGGGCCAGATCATCCTGGTCGACGTCGAGGGCTGGGACGGCGAAGACGACGGCGAGGATGCTCGCTTCACCTTCACCGGCTCGGAGCGCCCGCGTGAGGTTCCGGACGGTCCCGCCGAGCTGACCAAGGCGTCGGACGAGGCCTGATCGGCGACAATCGCACACAGACCGGTGGCCGGTGGATCGACGATCCGCCGGCCACCGGTCGTTCTGCGTATCGGCCCCTCCGCGCGGTGGCGCGCCGTCACCGGGTGATCTCTAGGCTGATTCCGTTGGTTCGCCGCCCCGGCAGCCTGGCCGTGACTACGAATTCGGGAGACTCCCCATGACCTACGGACCACCGAACTCGACTCCATCGGAGCCGAATCAAGCACGGGTGCCGACTGCGCACGATTCGTCCGCTCAACCGCCGGCATTGCAGCGACTGCTGGCCCCGACCGCAGCGCCGAATCTGAAGAGCTTGCTGATCGGCGCGGTCATCGCTCTCGTCGGCTTGCTGCTGATCGTCTTCGGATTCCTCAACTGGCTGTCGTACTCGGCCACGAAGTCCCTCGGCCCCGTCGACGCCTCGGTGGCTCTCGACCTTTCGGTGAGCGGCGTCGGAAATCCCACGGCGGACACAGAGGTCAGGCTGCCCGACGCCATCCCGGCCGTTGTCAGGGACGGGATGGAAGAGCGAGTCGCGGCCGACGCGTCCGATGTCGAGAACAGGGAAGACGGTCCAGGTTCTCCTGCCACGTGGACGATCGTGTGCGGTGTGCTGCTCATCGCCGGCGGCGCTCTGATGGCGCTGCGTCGGTTCCCCGGAATCGGCGCCGTCATCGCGGCGCTCGCAGGCCTGGCTGCCACGTGCTCGTCGATCGCGTTCGTCGCCGATCCGCTCGGCGCGTTCGGCGGGAACATGACTGGTGAGAACTCGGGGGCCGATCTGCAGTACAGCGCGGGGTACGGACTCTGGCTCACCCTGATCGCGTCGCTGGTGGCGCTCGCGGCGGCTGCTCTTGCCGTCGCCGTCACGCTCGCACCCGGTCGGTCCGACGGCGTGCCGGTGCGGCAGGCGTTCGGCCAGTCAGGGTCAGGCCAGGAAGGGTCAGTCCAGTCAGGGTCAGGCCAGTCGGACGCGGACTGGTCGGTCATAGACTCCGAGCAGCCGCCGCAGAGCTGAATCGGCAGGAAATGCCCCGTTCAGTACATTTGCTTGAACGGCACCAGTGGTGGCTGAAACCTAAGAAACCCTTAGACTCGGGGCGTCGAAGGTCTGCCGTGGCGGACCCTGTACGCGTTACAAGAGGGGAATTGTCGATGACCTACGGATCGCCGTACCCGCAGCAGCCACCTGCCGATCAGCCGCACGGCCAGCCGCAGTACGACCCGCCGCAGTACGACCCGCCGCAGTACGGGCAGCCGCAGTACGGGCAGCAAGCACCGTTCAGTCAGAAGCCGAACCGGTTGGCCGCATTGACCGCTCCGGTTGCACGGCAGTCGGCGAAGTTGTTCCAGGCCGGTATCGGCGTCGCCGCAGCTGGATTGCTCCTGGTGATCTTCAGTTGCCTGAGCTGGGTCACGGAGAAGGACGACGGAAGCGGACTCGAGGCGTCGTACTCGGGACTGGGCGGACTGAGCGTGTCCGGTGAGTACGCAGATCGAGTATCCGAAAGCAAGGTCGCCGAGTTCGAGGACATGCTCAGTGCGCCGGGGGCCTGGACGCTCGCGTTCGGCGTACTGCTGGTGCTAGCGGGCGCAGTGCTGATCGCGCGCCGGTTTCAGTCGCTCGCCGCAGTCGCAGCAGCCGCGCTGGGTTTCGCGGCGTTCGTGGCGGCGATCGTCTTCTTCTCGTCCCCGGTCGGTGCACTGGATGGGGACAGCGAAGTGATCAATCCGGATAATGCGAGCCGCGGCTACGGTCTCTGGCTCGTCTTCTTCGGCGGACTGATCGCACTGGCCGTCGGAGTTTATGCGCTCGGATTGGCGCTCTTCCCGGAGAGGTTCGGCACACCGTCGCAGCCTGGCGGTCAGCAGCAGTTCGGTGCGGCAGGACATGGCCAGCAGCAGTACGGTCAGTTCGGCCAGCAGCAGTACGGCCAGCCCCAGCAGTTCGGTCAACCCCAGCAGTTCGGGCAGCAGCAGTTCGGCCAGCAGCAGTTCGGCCAGCCCGACCAGTACGGACAGCAGCAGTCACCGCAGGGCGCACAGCCAGGCTACGGCCAGGCTCAGGGCTACAGCCACCAGCAGGGCTACGCGGCGCCCCAGCAGCCGGGCTACGGCCAGGCTCAGGGTTACGGCGAAGCCCAGGGCTACGGGCAGGCACCGGGGTTCGGCCAGCAGGGATACGGACAGCCGCAGGGCGGATACCCGCAGCAGCCCGGATACGGGCAGCACAGCAACGGACAGTAGTCACCGCGATGCCGGCCACTGACTCCAGACCTGTCGGCTGACGACTGAACATCCCGGCCGTCGAACGTTCCGAACGCTCGACGGCCGGGTCGTTTTCACGGGATCGTTCGTCATCACGGCAGGGGCGGCGGATCTCACACCGCGGATGGGGAGGGGCGATAGGCGCATTCACAGGTATTTATGTGAAACTGCCATGCATGCCCTCCACAAAATTTTCGGCCTCGCGCGCTTTGGTCGTCGTCTTGGTGATGGCCGTCGTGGCCGTGCTCGGCGTCGCCATCGCGTCGTACCGGGACGCGGGGAGCGGTGCGGCGACCCCGCACATGGCAGCCAAGACCGGGCAGGCCGAGCAGCGAGCGGCCTGGGCCGACCGGCAGAAGTACGTCGCCATGGGCAGCTCTTTCGCGTCGGGGCCGTCGTCCAACAAGCGCGGACCGAACAACTGCGGGCGCAGTGACGACAACTACCCCAACCGGGTGTCGGACGCGCTCGGCATGCGTCTGGTGGATGTGACGTGCGCGAGTTCGACCTCGTCGGACATCCTGACCCCGTCGAAGCGCTACAAGAAGCCCGCGCAGCTGGACGCAGTAACCTCGGACACCCGCCTGGTCACCATCACGACCGGCGGGAACGACGTCGGGTACATCGGGCGCCTCAGTGTTCAGAGCTGCGCCCACATGGCGGCGATGGGCAAGCGCCCGCTGCGCTGCAACTCGGAGAAGCTCCCGTCGCCGACTCCGGTGCCCGCTGACTTCTTCGACGTGACGCGACAGCTGAACAAGATCGTGCATGCCGTGCACAAGCGCGCCCCGAGGGCGAAGGTCGTCATCGTCGACTACCTCCCGGTGGCCACTCTCGCCGACATGTCCTGCCCCGAGCTGCCCTTGGCACCGTGGCAGGTCCTCGACACCGTCACCATCGGCGAGAGCCTGGCGGCCGCGACAGCGCGGTCGGCGGCCGCGACCCACACGACGCTGGTGAAGGCATCGCAGGCGGGTAAGGAGCACACGGTGTGCTCGTCGAAGCCGTGGCTGCAGGGGTTCCCCGGCCACCCGCCCTATCACCCCACGACAGCGGGCAAGAAGGGCGTCGCGCAGTTGATCCTGAACAAGCTGCGCTGAGTTCTCAACGCGTCGACCGTCGCGATAGCCGGCAGTCGGCATCATCTAGAAGTCTCGAGAGTCCCCGGGCGATCCTGGATCGTCTGGGGATCTCTGAGTTGGTGGCGCGATTCCATATCACCGCAAGACCCTCGGACAGTGAGTAGCTGCCAGGTCCGGTGACGCTGATCGAAGCAGCGACGCGGCCCGATCAGAACACGGACTTCAGCGACGCGAGGAGTTCTCGGCGGACTCGTGAGCTTCGGCGGCCTCGTCGATGGGCGTGTCGGTCACCGGGTCGTCCATCTGATCGTCGGGGGCGCGCTGGGCCAGTGCTGCTGCACGGTCGGCCGCCCGCTCCTCGCGTGACTCGTTCATCTGACGTACCAGGACGACGATCGCAGAGACGACCAGCAGGGCGCCGATCGCTGCCAGGAGCGAACCGATCGACGTATCGGCGAACACGCGCAGGAGCCCGCCTGCGATGACGGCGATCGCGCCCACGATGCCCGATCGGATCGGGTCCTGCTTGCGCCAGTCCTCGCGCTCGCGACCGGTGGTGACGAGGCTGACCGGACTGCGGCGCAGCACCTCCACCAGGAACACGGTGAACGCCAGCGTGAGTGCATAGGTGAAGACGATGTTCCAGCTGGTCGGCAGGTCGGTCCACCGACGCGTCGTGCCCATCACCTCGGAGAGCACGAGGACGTGCCCGAGGTAGATGCCGAAGGAGCGGTCGGAGGCCTTGCGCATCACGGTGTCGGCGACGGATCCGGGGGAGCGGCGGTTCTGCCAGATGGTGCCGCCGATGTACAGGATGCAGATGATGCCCAGGAACGCGAACGAGTTGTGGAACATGAACACGTTGGTGGCGCGGAACATCTCCTCGCCGCCCGCGGCCGGGTCGGCGAGGGACAACGAGATGTCGGCTTTGCTCTTGAAGTAGATGAGCGTCGCGATGATGGCCGCCAGGCTCGCGCCCACGATGGGCCAGCGCCACCGCTTCATGAACTCGGTGAACGCGCCGAAGTGGTACGCGGCGAGACAACCCGCGAAGACGAAGAACTGATAGGGCAGGATCGTCACACCGAGGTAGCGCCAGAGGACGTCCAGGACGCCGTGCGTGAAGATCTCGTGCGGCGGCCGCACCATGTGGAACATGAACCACGCCTGCACTGCGGCGCTGAGGGCGAGCATGTACCGGTGGTAGCCCCACGAGCGCTTGATGACCCACAGGAGCGCCGGGAAGATCAGGTAGATCTGCATGCTCACCGAGAGGAAGTACAGGTGGTACGCGGCGTGGCCGGTGATCAGATCGTAGACGATGCTCTTGGCGGCCAGACCCATGTCGTGGGGGCTGGCGAAGATGTCGCGTAGGTTCTCGACGCCGCCCTGCTGGTAGTGGCGGTTGACCCAGTAGAAGAGCGACCAGGCCAGGAAGGGGAGCCCGATGAGTTTGTATCGGCGACGCCAGAACGTCGGCGCGTGCAGATCGCGATTGCGGTACTGGTAGGTGAGGACGAAACCGGTGAGAGCGAAGAAGCAGTAGCGCGTGTAGCGCAGAAGCAGACCGACTCCCTGCGCCGCGACCGCGACGTACGGAACCATGCCCAAGACGACGTGATCGAGGATGACGCCCGCGAACGTGACGAGACGAACGAAGTCGATCTGGTAGAGGTGCCGGTCGACCTTCGCAGTCGTGACCTTGTCACCGGGTGCGGCCTGCTCGGAAGCGCCTGGCTGCGCGGTCCCAGCCGGCGTCTCACCGGTGTGCGAGACCTCCGCCGAAGACGCGTCGGCCGGAGCGACGTCGGTCTGAGTGCCGCCGGTGTGCGCCTCCTCAGAGCGCGTGCCCCTTGCCGGCTGAGGGGCGCCGGTGCCGGCTGCGATGTCTGGCATGAAACTAGATCTCTCGTCCGTCGGTTCCGCTTCGCTGCGGGTCTCTAACCGTTGGGAGGCTACTCGTAGAAGCTGGGATTCTCCGCATCCGATCGCCGATGTCGCCGCTAATGCACTTTTCGCCCTGTGCACTGGGACTTCCTACCAGGGGTAAGAACCGCTAAGCTCTGGTACAGATGTTTCTAATGTGACTGATGGGGTGGATGATGCGAGTATCTGTCGTGCGTGGAATCGCCGCGCTTGCAGTGATCGCGGCGACGACGGCAACCGCGGGGGTGGCGGCCGCCGAGCCGAGTGATTCGAAGCCGACGAGTCCGTCGAAATCGGCGCCGGTGACTGCGCCGCTGCCGTCGCGCGTGGTGACGAAGACCCAGGTCACCGGGCAGGAGATGCTCCTCGAGGTCTACTCGGCGGCGATGGGGCGGACGATTCCGCTCACCGTGCTCCGCCCGAAGGACGATGCGCGCCCGGCTCCGGTCCTCTACCTGCTCAACGGTGCGGGAGGCGGTGAGGACTCGGCGTCGTGGAAGGTCAAGACGGCGTACAAGAAGTTCTTCGCCGACAAGCACGTCAACGTGGTCACTCCGGTGGGCGGCGCATTCTCGTACTACACCGATTGGCAGCGTGACGACCCGCACCTCGGCCGAAACAAGTGGCAGACGTTCCTCACAGAGGAGGTCCCGCCGCTGGTGGACGATGCCCTCAACTCGACCGGCGCCAACGCCATCGCGGGTATCTCGATGGCGGGCACCTCGGTGTTCAACCTCGCTATCGCCGCACCCGACCTCTACCGATCCGTGGCCTCCTACAGCGGGTGCGCACGAACCAGCGACCCGCTCGGTCAGGCGTACATCCGCACCGTGATCGGCGACCGAGGACACGGTGACGTCACCAACATGTGGGGCCCGCTGAACGGGCCGGGTTGGCGGAAGAACGACCCGTACCTGCATGCGGACAAGCTGCGCGGCGTCAAGGTCTACATGACCTCGGGCAGCGGGCTTCCGGGACGGTACGACACCCTCACGTCGCGCCTCATCGACGGTGACCCGGCGATGCTGATGGATCAGGTGCTCATGGGCGGCGCGATCGAGGCCGTCGTGAACAGCTGCACGCAGCAGATGCGCGCCCAGCTCGCGAAGAACAACGTCGACACCACCGTCATCACGCGTCCGACGGGATCGCACTCCTGGGGGTACTGGGAGCAGGACCTGTACAAGACCTGGCCGATGATCGCGAAGGACCTGGCAGCAGCGAAGAAGCCGGGTGAGGATCGGGCCGCCGGGTAAGGCCTCCCCGCGGTGCAGAATTCCCCGCTCGGCGTCGGAAAGCTAAATGCGTGCTTTCCTCGGCTGAGCGGGGAATTCTGCGTTCGATCACCCGGGTGATCCCGGTGGCGGTGCTCCAGCGGACCTTCAGTTCTTGTCGAGCAACAGGTGGATGGTCAGCTCCATCCGGTTGGTGACGTCTGCGGCGGAGGCCCGGCGCGTCAGCCACTGCACGAGGTTCGACATCCACACGTCCGAGATGACGCGGGCGACCGCGAGGGCCTGCGTGGGCAGTTCGGAGTCCGCCTCGGCCGGATCGACCATCGCACCCGCGAGCAGGCGATCGATGGTGTCGGCGACGCGGTCGACCTCGCTGGTCGCTGAGGCGTCGGCGAACATGAAGGCGCGAGTCATGGCCTCGGTGAGCAGCGGGTCGCGCTGCATCGAGAAGGTGATCATGTCCAGCACGTGCCGGAGGCGCTCGATCGGCGTATCGCCGGGGAGTTGCGTGCGGTCGACGCGTCCTTCGACGCGCTCCAGTTCGCGGGCCAGCGCGGTCACCAGAAGGTGCACCTTCGAGGGGAAGTACCGATACAGCGTGCCGACCGCGACGTCGGCCTTCTCGGCGACCGTTCGCATCTGCACGGCGTCGTACCCGCCCTTCGACGCGAGCGCGAGTGTCGCGTCGAGAATCCGGCGGCGACGTTCACGTTGCGCCGCCGAACCGACCTCGGCACCCGACGTGGGTGCGGGTGCGGACGGCGGCGCCGGAGCGCTGACGTCGCTGCTGGTACTGACCGGGCCTGCCATATAGCTGGTTCCCCCTCTTGTCGCGTGGCTGCCGGTTGGCAGCGGCACTTCGATGGTGTACACCCCTAGATGAACATTAGAACAGGTTCTAGTTGCTCGGAACAACAGAAACGCAGAGGGAACACCCGTGACAATCGCCACGACATCCGACCAAAGAGTCGTATCCGACAGCGTGTCCGAGTGGGCGGTCGCCCGCTCCGTGATCGAGGCGGTCCGATCCGACGTCGATGGAGCGGGCTCGTCATGGCGCCGGTTCTTCGGGCAGGTGGCCGATCTGGGGGTGTTCATGGCCGGCGTCGACGAGGAATGCGGCGGTGGCGGCGGCAGTCTGGAGGACGTCGCCGTGATGCTCGAAGCGTGCGGTTCGGCGCTGGTCCCCGGCCCGCTCGCCCCGACCGTTGCGGCGGGCCTCGTACTCGCTCGCCAGGGCGAGCAGGTCGCCGAAGCGGTACTGGCGGGCGGGCGGCCGGTCGTGGTTCCGGCGGCGGCGATCGCAGCGGGGACTCCGTACGACGTCGTCGACGGCGCCGTCGACCTGGGTCCGGTGCCGGCCTGGGTCGACGATGCGCTCGTCGTCGCGCCCCTCGCACTCGCCGACGGCCGGTCGGGGTGGTTCGCCGTCGACCTCACCGGAACGGTGGACGTCCAGGAGACTCCGATGGAATCGCCGCTCGACGGCACGGCCGTCCCGGTGCGTGTGCGGCTCGCAGGCCTCTCCGACGAGTCGCTCGTGCCGATCGACGACGGACGCCTGTTCTTCGACGTCCTGATCCTCGGCTACACCGCGTACCAGGCGGGCGTGACGCGGCACGTCCTCGACGTCGCCGTCGACTACGCGAAGGTCCGCACCCAGTTCGGCGCTCCGATCGGATCGTTCCAGGCGGTGAAGCAGATCTGCGCGGACATGCTGTGCCGCAGCGAGCAGCTCGGTGCCGCCGCGTGGGATCTGGCAGGCGCGCTCGACGACGTCCTGCGCGATGACTCCGCGGACGCTCGGGCCCAGGCGGAGTTCTCCCGGCTGGCGGCCGCGGTGCTGGTTGCCGACCTGGCTCCACCAACGACGGAGGACGCGATCCAGGTGCTGGGCGGGATCGGATTCACCTTCGAGCACGACGCCCACCTGTATCTGCGGTCGGCTCTCGCGACGCGCATGCTGCTCGGTCAGGGAGCGTCGGCCCGAGCTGAGTTGGCCCGGCTCGGCCGTGCCGGGGCGCGTCGCGAGTTCGCGCTCGATCTCGACTCGGTGGAGTCGCGTCGCCCGGAGATCGCCGCCGCTGCCGACGAAGTGGCCGCGACCCCGGAAGCGGAGCGTCGCGGCGCCCTCGCGCGCACGAAACTCCTGGCGCCGCACTGGCCCGAGCCCTACGGGCTGGGCGCCGAACCGGCATTGCAGTTGCTGATCGACGCCGAACTCGATCGAGTGGGCGTCTCGCGGCCCGACCTCGTGATCGCCGGATGGGCGCTCCCGACGATCCTGGAGCACGGCACCGACGCTCAGCGTGAGAAGTTCGTCGCCCCGACGCTGGCGGGCGACATCCGTTGGTGTCAGCTGTTCAGCGAACCCGAGGCGGGGTCGGACCTGGCGTCGCTGCGCACCCGCGCGGTCCGCACCGACGGTGGCTGGCTGCTCACCGGACAGAAGATCTGGACGTCCGAGGCGCACATGTCGCAGTGGGCGGTGTGTCTGGCGCGCACCGACCCGGATGTGCGCAAGCACAAGGGCATCACCTACTTCCTCGTCGACATGGCGTCGGCCGGGATCGAGGTGCGGCCGCTCCGCGAGCTGACCGGGCGCGCGATGTTCAACGAGGTGTTCCTCGACGAGGTGTTCGTCCCGGACGAGATGGTGGTCGGGGAGGTCGACGGCGGATGGCGACTGGCGCGTACCACGCTCGCGAACGAGCGGGTCGCGATGGGCGGTTCGGGTCTCGGCAAGGAGGTCGACTCGCTGCTGCGGCAGGTCGAGGGCCGTGAGCTGACGCAGGCTCAGGCGGGTGAACTCGGCCGGATCGTCGCCGATGCGCACATCGGCCGGGTGCTCGATGCGCGTGCCGTCGTGCAGCGCCTGTCCGGTACGGACCCGGGTGCGACCTCCAGCGTGCGGAAGCTGATCGGCGTGGTGCATCGCCAGGGAGTGCCCGAGTTTGCGACCGATCTCCTCGGGGTCGACGCGCTGGCGTCGGCCCCGGCGACCGAGCTCCTGCTTCTCAACCGCTGCTTGTCGATCGCGGGCGGCACGACGCAGATCCTGAAGAACGCTGCTGCGGAACGCATTCTAGGTTTGCCGCGCGGCTGACCCTCTGGTGCACGTCCGGAGAACGGAACGTCGCAGGCAGCGACGCTTCGTGTCCTCGGGCGGCATCCTTCTGATACAAATAGAACAAGTTCTAATTACGGAGCCGAGAGGCTCGATACTGGGAGGTGCCGGGTGGACTTCACCCTGGACTCCGCGGCTGCTGCAGTTCGCGACGTCGCGGACGACGTGATGCGGCGTATGCAGCCGGACTGGGAGACGAGATTCGCCGCTGGTGTCGGCGGCTTCGATGAGGCCGCGTGGCGCGGGCTCACCGACGCAGGCGTCACCGCAATGCCGCTGCCCGAGGAGTTCGGTGGTGACGCTCTCGGAGTGGATTCGCTGCGTCCGCTCGTGCAGCGCGCGGGTCGTGACGCCGTCGTCACGCCGCTGATCGGGACCCTTGCCGGGGGGCTGGTGCTCGCACAGAGCACGGCTGCCGGCGATTGGGCGTCGATCGCCGCCGACGGAGGCTGGTACGCGGCCGCCATCGGCGAGCCGCGTCGTGCACTCGGGGAGCGGTTCGACGCGCACCTGGAGAACGGAGTCCTCTCGGGCACCAAGACCGGTGTCCTGCATGCCGAGGGCGCAGGCGCGTTCCTGGTGGCGACCGACCACGGAGTGGTCGTCGTCGATCCGGCGGCAGCGGGGATCACCGTCACCCGGACCACGTCGTCGTCGGGGTGGGGTGAGTACACGGTGGTGTTCGACGAGGTCGCGATCGCCGACGGCCAGGTAGTCGCAGACGATTCGCAGTATTTCGCGGACGTCTACCGCGCACTGGTCGCCGCATACGCCGACGGACTGCTGGCCGGTGCCATCGCCCGGACGGCCGAGCACGTCAGCACCCGCAATCAGTTCGGACGGCCGATCGCCACCTTCCAGGCGGTGGGTCAGCAACTCGCGGACATCTACGTGGTGTCGGCGACCCTCGAGCTCGTCAGTACCGCAGCGGCGTGGGAACTCGAGAACAAGCGTGTGGCCACCGACGACCTGGCGACCGCAGCCTTCTGGATCGCCGACGAACTGCCCGCGACCATGCGGACCATGACGCACCTGCACGGGGGAGTCGGCGTCGACGTGACGTACCCGCTGCACCGGTACTTCTCCATCGCGAAGGACCTCGGACGGCTGGTCGGCGGGAGCGACGGCACGCTCGGCGTGCTCGCCGATGACACGGACCTGGAGGCGGCATGTTCATAGCGCTCACCGACTCGCAGCTCGCGCTCCGCGATGAACTGCGCTCGTACTTCTCCACGCTGATCAGTGACGAGGACGCGCGCACGATGCGCGTGAACCGCCACGGGGAGACGTCGCGCAAGGTGATCAAGCAGATGGGCGCCGATGGCTGGCTCGGCGTCGGCTGGCCGAAAGAATTCGGCGGCAAGGGATTCGGCGAGATCGAGCAGCAGATCTTCACGAACGAAGCGGTGCGGGCCGATGTCCCGCTGCCGTCGGTCACCCTGCAGACCGTCGGACCCACGCTGCAGCGGTACGGCACACAGGAGCAGAAGGACCTGTTCCTGCCGAAGATCCTCACGGGCGACGTGCATTTCGCGATCGGTTACACCGAACCCGACTCGGGCACCGACCTCGCCTCGCTCACCACCCGCGCCGTGCGCGACGGTGACGACTACCTCGTGAACGGTCAGAAGATCTTCACCACCGGCGGTCACGACGCCGACTACATCTGGCTGGCCTGCCGTACCGATCCGGATGCCCCGAAGCACAAGGGCATCTCGATCCTCATCCTCGACACGAAGGATCCGGGGTACAGCTGGACCCCGATCATCACCGCCGACGGCGCCCACCATGTGAACGCGACGTACTACAACGACGTTGTGGTCCCCGCGTCGATGCGCGTCGGCGAGGAGGGCGAGGGCTGGAAGCTGATCACCACGCAGTTGAACCACGAGCGCGTCATGCTCGGACCGTCCGGACGCATCGGCGGTGTGTCCGACAAGGTTCGCGAATGGGCGGGTGCCACCGAGATCGACGGCGAGAAGGTGGTCGACCGCGACGACGTGCGTCGCGCACTCGCCAAGATCGGTGCGTACGAACGACTCAACGAGCTGCTGAACTGGCAGGTGGCGTCCAGCGGTGAGATCTCGATGGCCTCGGCGGCCGCCACCAAGGTGTTCGCGACCGAACGAGTGCAGACCATCCATCGCATGGCGGACGAGATCGTGGGCCGCTACGGCGATTTCACCGATCCCGGCACGGCCGACCTCGTCGACTGGCTCGACATGATGGCCAAGCGCAACGCCGTCATCACCTTCGGCGGCGGCGTCAACGAGGTCATGCGCGACATGATCGGCACGGCGGGCCTCGGCCTGCCGCGTGTGAAGCGATAGGGGAGCGTACCGATGAGCATCACCCCGGAATCGACAGCCGACGAGATCCGCTCTGCGGCACAGGAGATCATCGCGTCAGGCGCCAGTGCGCCGAAGACCGGGCGCGACCCGATCAACCGCCCGATGATCCACAACTGGGTCGAGGCGATGGGTGACGGGAACCCGATCTACGTCGACGACGACGCGGCTCGCGCCGCCGGACACGACGGCGTCGTCGCACCGCCGGCCATGGCGCAGGTC
The DNA here is from genome assembly GCF_007559005.1 of Gordonia zhaorongruii. Classification (GTDB taxonomy): domain Bacteria; phylum Actinomycetota; class Actinomycetes; order Mycobacteriales; family Mycobacteriaceae; genus Gordonia; species Gordonia zhaorongruii. Next base: position 454,616 of record NZ_CP041763.1, read on the forward strand.
TGGACGATGCGCGGACTGCACGGTGCCCGCACCGACGACGATCCGCTGGGCCGGGCGAGTGCGCTGTTCGACGAGGCCGGCTTCACGTCGGTGGTCGCCACCAACTGCGACACCGTCTACCACCGCTACACCGCGCCCGGCGAGGAGGTGACGCTGTCCGCCGAACTGGTGGACGTCGTCGGGCCCAAGCAGACAGCGCTCGGTGACGGCTGGTTCTTCACCACCCGCAACACCTGGAGCGTGGGCGACGAGATCGTGGCGGAGATGAACTTCCGCATCCTCAAGTTCCGTCCCGCAGCCAAGAGCGCGGCCTCGGACGGCTACCCGGATCTCGACCCGGCCAAGCTCATCCGGCCCAGCGCCTCGCGCGATACCGCGTTCTTCTGGGACGGTGTCGCCGCTCATGAGCTGCGAGTCCAGCAACTCGACGACGGGGCGCTGCGTCATCCGCCGATCCCGGCGACGTGGAAGTCGCGCGGCGACGACGGCGAGTTCGGGGCCACCGACTACGTGGTCGCATCCGGTCGCGGCAGCGTCTACAGCCATGTGGTCCATCATGCGCCGAAGGTGCCGGGCCGCTCACTGCCGTTCGTCGTCGCACTCGTCGAACTCGAGGAGGGAGTCCGGATGCTCGGCGAACTCCGCGACGTGGAGCCCGGTGACGTCCAGATCGGGATGCCCGTCGAGGTGACGTTCCTCGACTTCGACGCGGACGGCGACAAGCCCGCGTGGACGCTGTACGCATGGCGTCCGGCAGGTACGACAGGAGAAGGCGCATGAGCGCGAACACCGCGGTCGGTACGGCATTGCCGCCCCTGACGATCGAGGCGACCCCCACGTTCGTGGTCGCCTCCGCCCTCGCCACCCGTGATTTCCAGGACGTGCACCACGACCGGGATCTCGCGCACCAGAAGGGCTCGAAGGACATCTTCGTCAACATCCTGACCGACACGGGTCTGGTGGAGCGCTTCGTCACCGACTGGGCCGGCCCTCGGGCGCGGATCGCGTCCATCTCACTCAAACTCGGCGTGCCCTGGTACGCGTACGACGGCCTCACCTTCACCGGCGAGGTGACCGAGGTCGAATCCACACAGGTGGAAGGCGATCGAGTGACGGTGGCCGTCACCGGGACCAATTCGCTGGGAAAGCACGTGATCTCCACCGTCGTCTTCACCCTGCAGGAGGCGTGATGTCCGAACGAACTCTCTCCGGCAAGGCGTCGATCGCCGGTATCGGCGCGACGGACTTCTCCAAGAACTCGGGCCGCAGCGAACTGCGACTGGCCGCCGAGTGCATCAACACCGCCCTCGACGATGCAGGCCTGTCGGCCGCCGATGTGGACGGTCTGGTCACGTTCACCATGGACACCAACATGGAGATCGCGGTGGCGCGCGCCGTCGGGATCCCGGAACTGACGTACTTCTCGCGCATCCACTACGGCGGCGGCGCGGCCTGCTCGACGGTGCAGCAGGCCGCGATGGCCGTTGCGACCGGAGTGTGCGACGTGGCCGTCGCGTACCGCGCGTTCAATGAGCGTTCCGGTAACCGGTTCGGCCAGGTCAATGCGGCGGTCGCCAGCCAGGAGAACTCGTCGGGCACCGACAACGCCTTCTCCTACCCGCACGGGCTCTCAACGCCTGCCGCATTCGTGGCGATGGTCGCCCAGCGGTACATGCACGACTACGGCGCGACGAGCGAGGACTTCGGCCAGGTGGCCGTCGTCGACCGCAAACACGCCGCGGTGAACCCGAACGCCTTCTTCCACGGCAAGCCGATCACCCTCGAGGATCACCAGAACTCGCGCTACATCGCCGAACCGCTGCACCTGCTGGACTGCTGCCAGGAATCGGACGGCGGGGTTGCGATCGTCGTCGTCTCTCCGGAGCGGGCGAAGGACCTCAAGCGCAAACCGGTCTCGATCGCCGGGGCCGCGTCCGGCAGCGGGAGCGACCAGTTCATCATGACCAGCTACTACCGTGACGATCTTCCGGCACTGGAGGAGATGGGGCTGGTGGGCCGTCAACTGTGGGAGCAGTCCGGGCTGGGACCCGACGACATGGATCTCGCGGTCCTCTACGACCACTTCACCCCGTACACGCTGATCCAGCTCGAGGAGCTCGGGTTCTGCGGACGAGGGGAGGCCAAGGATTTCGTGCGCGAACCCGGCGCCCTCGAAGTGGGCGGCCGCCTCCCGTTGAACACGCACGGCGGTCAGCTCGGTGAGGCGTACATCCACGGGATGAACGGCATCGCCGAAGTCGTCCGCCAACTGCGCGGCGACTCCGTCAACCAAGTCGACGGCGCCTCGCAGGCACTGGTCACCGCAGGCACCGGCGTTCCGACGTCCGGCCTCATCCTCACCGCCTGACCCCGCGATCACCTCCCACGACCACTCCCACCATCCCGCATCAAGGAGACGAACGAGATGAAGTTCAACCTCGCAGACGTGTTCGAGACCGTCGCCGACGCCGTCCCGGACCGCGTCATGCTCAGTTACGAGGGCGACAACTACACCTATCCGGAGATGGATGCGCTGATCAATCAGGTGGCGCACATGTTCGTCGCGCACGGCATCGGTCATGACGACAACGTGGCGCTGTTCCTCAAGAACAGCGTGGAGCACGTGACGAGTCTGATCGGCCTCCTGAAGGTGCGTGCGTCTCCGGTCAACGTGAACTACCGCTACACCGACGCCGAACTCGAGTACATCTTCGAGAACTCGGATTCGAAGGCGATCGTCGTCGAGCTTCCCGAGCATCAGGCGTCGGTCGCTCGGCTGATGGCGAAGCTGCCCGAGCTGACGACGGTGTTCGTGATCGGCGAGGTCAGCGCCGAACTGCGTGAGGCGGCTGCCGCGCTCGACGGTCGCACAGTGGAGGTCGTCGACTTCGCCGAGCACACCTCGGCGAGTACCGAGCGGGACTTCGAACCGCGCAACGGCGAGGAGCTGTACCTGCTGTACACGGGCGGCACCACCGGATACCCGAAGGGTGTCATGTGGCAGCACGACGACTTCTTCCGCAAGCCCATCTCGGGCGGCAACCCGTACGGCGATCCGCGCGAGAGTCTCGAGCATCTCGCTGCAGAGGTGAAGAACTTCCCGTCGCTGGCGTTCCTCATCGCGGCACCGCTCATGCACGGTGCGGCGTCGTACTCGCTGTTCACCTTCCTCTCACTCGGTGGCCGACTCATCATCGAGCGCGACTTCGACGCCGAGAAGATCGTCCGCAACATCGGCCGCGATCAGACTCAGATCGTGCTGATCGTCGGCGACGCCATGGGCGCCCCGCTCGCCGACGAGCTCGAGAAGCAGAAGGACACGGCCGACCTCTCGTCGCTGTTCTCGATCGCCTCAGGCGGTGCCATCTGGAGCCAGAGCGTCCGCGACCGCCTGGTGGCGGTGAAGCCCGAGCTGCTGCTGCGCGACAACTTCGGTGCGTCCGAGTCGGGCAACGACGGCGAGATCATGCTCGACGAGAACGGCAACCTGAAGGTGCCGCCGACACCGCGCATGATGGTGGTCGACGAGCTGTTCGAACGCGTCGAGACCCCGAACCAGCCCGGCTACATCGCCCGCGTCGGCAACATTCCGCTCGGCTACTACAAGGATCCGGAGAAGACTGCGCGCACCTTCCCGACCATGGCGGACGGCACGCGCATCTCGGTGCTCGGCGACATGGGCTACGTCACCGAGGACGGCAGCATCGTATTCCTCGGCCGCGGCAGCCAGTGCATCAACACCGGCGGAGAGAAGGTGTACGCCGAAGAGGTGGAGGCAGCACTGCACGGCCATCCGGCGATCGCCGATGCACTCGTCGTCGGCGTGGCCGACGAGAAGTACGGCCAGAGCGTGGCGGCCGTCGCACGGCTCGAAGACGGTATGGAGGAGCCGACGCTCGAGGACGTGCAGGAGTTCTGCCGTCAGACGCTCGCCCGCTACAAGGTGCCGCGCACCGTCGTCTTCGTCGACGAGGTGAAGCGGACGCCGGCAGGCAAGGCCGACTACAAATGGGCGAAGACGGCGGCGTCACGGCCGGTCGGGGCGTCGTCCTAGAGACGTCGACTGATCAGTGGACACGAGGCCCGGGCCGTTCTAGGGTTCTGGTGAATATCCGACCGAACGGGGCCTCTTCCATGCGCATTCGCCATTTCGCCGTCACTCTCGCCGTCGCATCCGTCGCACTTCTGTCCGGATGCGGCATCGAAGGGACAGCGGTGAAGGCATCGCACGATGCCGGAGCGGAGACGACGTCGGTGGCCCCTTCTTCGTCGGCCGACAGCTCGCCGTCCTCGAGCGCTCCGTCCGCCGGTTCGGCGTCGGTCGCCGCCGATGAGATCGACCCCGACTCGACAGAGGCCAAGGCGTTTCTTCGGATCATGGAGGTCGAGAAGAAGCTGAGGACGAAGAGCGAGGCCGAGGTACTGCGTGCCGGAGCGAAGGCGTGCGCCGATCTCCGGTCGGGCAGATCGGTGTACGAGACCGCGATGGCAGTGGACGTGGTGCCCAACGATCCGATGGTCGGCGGGATGGTCACCGGTGCAGCTGCGAGTTCCCTCTGCACCGACCAGAAGAAGAAGATCGACGACTTCTGAGTCGAGCAGCACTCGGCGGATGGACCGTTGCGGTACCGTCCGGCAGGTAAGTGCTCATTCTCCTCAGATCGGAGACGCGACATGCGTGCTCGTGCTGTCTGCTGTGCCCCGCTGATCGTCGGTTTCGCCCTGCTGGCGGCGGCGTGCGGCGACAACTCGTCGTCCACGGACTCGGCCTCCGAATCGCAGGCGGCCGCGACTTCCGCGGCGAGTTCGGAGTCCGGAACAGGAGGCACCGGGACGGAGGATTCACTTGCACGCCGCGGATACCTCGCCGCGCTCAAGGCCGGCGGCGTGAAGTACGACAGCGACGACGACGCTGTCGAGGCGGGCCGGGAGGTGTGCGAGGAACTCGGTGAGGGGAAAAGTCGCGACGAGGTCGTCAAGGACATCGACGAGGACCGGGACGACGATCGCGGGAACCGGGTCGTGGTCGCGGCGACCACCGCCTTCTGCCCGGACAGACTGGGCGCCGTGATGCCGAGTCTTCCCGATGCGTCCGACCTTCCCACTCTGCCGAGCATCAAGGTCGGTGAGTAGCGGGGCTTCAGGGGTCCAGGCTCGACCGCCGGCGCAGGGATCGCCCGTCGTCGGTCAGTGCCAATACCGTGTCGATCCCGATCCGACGCAGGAAGCGATGGTCGTGACTGACCACGATGAGTGCTCCCCGGTACTCATCGAGCGCTTCGGCGAGCTGCTCGACGCTCGTCATGTCGAGGTTGTTGGTCGGTTCGTCGAGGATCAGCAGCTGGGCGGGAGGCTCTGCGAAGAGCAGTTTCGCCAGTGACACCCGGAAGCGCTCACCACCGGAGAGCGAGGAGACCGGCCGGTCGACGGTGCTGCCGCGCAACAGCAGCCGGGCGAGTCGATTCCGGATATCACCGGGAGTGGCGGACGGCGCCACCGTCCGGACGTTGTCCAGTGCGCCGGCGTCCTCATTCAGTCCGTCGAGACGCTGCGGGAGATATCCGAACTGCTCGGTGAGGAGCCGGCCCGATACCCGGTCCGCTTCAGGTTCGATGTTCGAGACCATCTGGGCCAGCAGCGTCGACTTCCCGGACCCATTCGCGCCGACCAGCGCGACGCGCTCCGGTCCCTGCACGATCACGTCTCCGCTCGCCGCGCCGGGGCCGGGGTGGAACTCGGCGATTCGGCGGCTTCGAGGCAGGTCGGGTGCGGGCAGATCCAGAGTGATGCGCTCGTCGTCGCGGATCCTGGCGTCAGCGGCGTCGAGGGCCGACTGGGCGGCGGTCACCTTGTCGTCCATGGTGTTCCGCAGAGCTCCCGCGGACTCCTGCGCGCGCCGCTTGCGTGCGCCCGCCAGGATCTTGGGCAGACCGCCGTCGGCCTGCGCCTTCTTTCCCGTCCGAGCGCGGTGCGCGAGTTTCGTCTCCGTCTCCACGCGCTGACGCTTCTCGGCTTTGAGCGTCTGCTGTGCGGTTCGCGCGGCAGCGATTGCAGCCTCCTGCTCCCGCTCGACGTACTCCACCCACTGCGAGTACGGGCCGCCGAACACCGTGATCGCCCCACCGCGCAGTTCTGCGGTGCTGTCCATGTGTTCCAGGAGGTCGAGGTCGTGGCTCACCACGACGAGAGTGCCCGGCCACTCGTCGAGCATGGCCGCGAGTTTCGCCCGTGTCGGCCGGTCGAGGTTGTTGGTCGGCTCGTCCAGCAGTGTGACTGCGGTGCGGCGGAGCCGCAGACCGGTCACGGCGATGAGCATCGCCTCGCCGCCGGACACCTCGGTCACGCGGCGGTCGAGGTCGGCCGCCGAGAACCCGATCCGGTCGAGTGCCTCGTCCGCGCGTGCCTCGATATCCCAGTCATCTCCGATCACCTCGAAGTGATGCTCGTCGGAGTCGCCGCCTTCGATTGCGCGGAGCGATGCCACGACGGCGTCGATGCCGAGCAATGCGGCAACGGTCGTCTCACTGGTCAGCGTCAGGGTCTGCGGCAGATAACCGACGGTGCCCGCGGTGTCGATGGCACCGCTCGTCGGGCTCAGCTGCCCCGCGATCAGTCGCATCAACGTCGACTTGCCCGAACCGTTACGGCCGACGAGCCCGGTGCGTCCGGTACCGAAGGTCCCGTCGACGCCATCGAGTGCCACGGTTCCATCGGGCCATTCGAACGTGATGCTGCGCAGCACGACCGGTGCGGAATGAGGTGAAGGGAACATCTGACGTCGACGGTACTCAGAATGCTGTGTAAAGGCCCGCGATTTTCCGGGCGTATCGCCTGCTGCTGAGTGGTGGAGGCGAAGAGGCATGGAGACAGTCCGTCGGAGTGGTACGTGTGAGGGGCGGCATTGCTCTATACGGCGATGCCGGCCGTCAGCGGTACCACTGACACGAGCGAACGCTGTCTATCGACAGCCCCAGCTTTCGTGTGGCTGTTTATTGATAAACGAAACATCTCAATAGAATTAGAATAAGTCCTTCTATGTATGGCCGAAGGTTCCTATGGTGGACATATGAGTTCTGAATCACAGTCGGCAGACATCGTCGTGTGCAGCCCGGTCCGGACTCCGGTGGGGAGGATGGGCGGAGCGCTCTCGTCGCTCGCAGCGCAGGACCTGGCCACCACGACCCTTCGGAGTCTCGTCGCCCGCACCGGATTGGCCGGTGAAGCGATCGATGACGTGATCCTCGGACAGGGGTCGCCCAACGGTGAGGCGCCGGCGATCGGTCGCGTCGCCGCACTCGATGCCGGTCTGGGGATCGGCGTCCCCGGCATGCAGGTGGATCGGCGCTGCGGATCCGGACTGCAGGCGGTGCTGACCGCGGCATCGGCGATCGCCACCGGCGGAGCCGATCTGATCGTGGCAGGCGGCGTGGAGTCGATGTCGACCGTCGAGCACTACGCGCTCGGACTGCGGACCGGAGTCCGGCAGGGCGGCATCGAACTGATGGACCGCCTCGACCGGGCCCGAGCGACCGCGGGAGGGTCGGAGTACCCGGTGCCCGGCGGCATGATCGAGACGGCTGAGAACCTCCGTGAGAAGTACGGCATCACTCGGGAGGCGCAGGACGAACTCGCGGTCGCATCGCATCGGCGCGCGGTCGCGGCGCACGAGGCAGGGCGGTTCGCCGACGAACTCACCCCGGTCACCGTGCCCGGCAAACGCGGAAAGCCCGATGTGATCGTCGACCGGGACGAGCATCCACGTGCGGATGCGTCCGTCGAGTCGTTCGCGAACCTGAAGCCGGTCCGGCGCAGGATCGATCCGGAGTCGACGGTCACCGCGGGCAACGCATCCGGTCAGAACGACGGTGCGGCGATGGCCGTCGTGACCACGCGTGCGAACGCGGAGAAGCTGGGCCTCGACCCGATGCTCACGCTCCGATCGTGGTCGGTCGCCGGTTGCGAACCGAAGGCCATGGGCATCGGTCCGGTGCCCGCGACGCGCAAGGCTCTCGACCGGGCGGGGATCACCCTCGCCGACCTCGACCTGATCGAACTCAACGAGGCGTTCGCCGCCCAGGTCCTCAGCGTTCTCGCCGAGTGGGGGATCGCCGCAGACGATCCCCGGCTCAACCCCAACGGCTCCGGGATCTCACTCGGTCACCCCGTCGGTGCGACCGGTGCCCGCATCCTGGCGACCGCCGCCTACGAGGCGCGTCGCCGGGACGCCCGGTACGTGCTCGAGACCATGTGCATCGGCGGCGGCCAGGGGCTCGCCGCGGTGTTCGAGGCGACCCGATGAGCGCCGTCGACGTCCACGCTGTCTCCAGCGGGCAGGCCGACGGACCCACCGTGGTGCTGTCGAACTCCCTCGGCTCGGACATGCGCATGTGGGAGCCGCAAGTGGCGGCCCTGGAGGAGCGCTTCCACGTCCTGCGGTACGACACCCGCGGACACGGGCGATCGCTGGTGCCGGACGGCCCGTACTCGCTCGACGACCTCTCCGACGATCTCCTCGCTCTGCTCGACCGGTTCGACGTCGAGCGTGCGCACATGATCGGACTGTCGCTCGGTGGCATGACCATGATGCGCACGGCGGTCCGGGCCGCCGAGCGCGTCGCCAGCCTGGCCGTCATGTGCACCGCCGCCGCGCTGCCCGAGGCCGGTTACGGGGACCGCGCCACGTTGGTGCGGGAGGAGGGGACCGGCCGCATCGCCGAGGCGGTTGTGAGCCGGTGGTTCACCCCGCAGTACCTGGTCGACAATCCCGACGAGAAGGAGTTCTACGAAGCGATGGTCACCGCGACCCCCGACGAGGGGTACGCGGGATGCTGCGAGGCGATCGACGCGATGGACCTGCGAGACGAGCTCTCGCGCATATCCACCCGCACGCTCGTCGTCGCAGGCGCCGAGGACACCGCGACACCGGCGGCACTGCTGACCGACATCGCGAACCGGATCGGCGAGTCCACGCTGACGGTGCTGCCCGATGCCTGTCATCTGGCGAACCTTCAGCAGCCCGAAGCCGCAACCGCGGCGCTCATCAATCACTTGGAGCAAGCATGACCTTGAACAAAGTGGTCGGATCGGCTGATGAAGCCGTTCAGGACATCCCGGACGGGTCGAGCCTCGCTGTCGGTGGCTTCGGCCTCGCCGGCATCCCGTGGTTCCTGATCGAGGCGCTACTCGAACAGGGCGCGAAGGATCTGACGATCGTCTCCAACAACTGCGGCGTGGACGGTGCGGGCCTCGGCCTGCTCCTGGAGGCGCGCCGCATCAGTAAGGTGATCGCCTCCTACATCGGCGAGAACAAGGAGTTCGGCAGGCAGTTCCTGTCGGGCGAGGTGACCGTCGAGCTCACCCCGCAGGGCACCCTCGCCGAGCGGATGCGATCCGGCGGCAGCGGCATCGGTGCCTTCTTCACCCCGACGGGTGTCGGCACTCTGGTGTCCGAAGGCGGACTTCCGTGGCGTTACAACACCGACGGCACCGTCGCCGAGGCGTCCCCGGCTAAGGAGGTGCGCGAGGTCGGCGGCCGGCCGATGGTTCTCGAGGAGTCGATCGTCACCGACTTCGCGCTGATCCGCGCCGCGGTCGTCGACCGAGCGGGTAACTGCCGGTTCCATGCGGCCGCCCAGAACTTCAATCCGCCCGCTGCGATGGCCGGACGCATCACGGTCGTCGAGGCCGAGAAGGTCGTCGAAGTCGGGGAGATCGATCCCGCAGACGTCCACCTGCCGGGCATCTTCGTGCAGAAGGTCGTCGAACTGACGCCGGATCAGGCGGCTCGCAAGGAAATCGAACAGCGCACCACACGCGAGAGGACGTCATGAGCTGGAATCGCGACGCGATGGCGGAACGGGCGGCCAAGGAGCTGTCCGACGGGGACTACGTGAATCTCGGAATCGGCCTGCCGACGAAGATCCCCGACTACATCCCGGCGGAGTCGACGGTCACCCTGCACGCCGAGAACGGCATCCTGGGCGTCGGTCCGTACCCGTACGACGATCAGGTGGACCCTGACCTGATCAATGCGGGTAAGCAGACGGTCACCGTGCTGCCCGGCGCGTCGTACTTCGACTCGGCGACCAGCTTCTCGATGATCCGCGGTCGCCACGTCGATGTGGCGGTCCTCGGCGGCATGCAGGTGTCGGCAGGCGGCGACCTGGCCAACTGGATGGTGCCCGGCGCCCTCGTGAAGGGCATCGGCGGCGCGATGGACCTGGTCAGCGGTGCCCGGCACGTGATCGTCCTGATGGAGCACCTGACCAAGAAGGGCGACGTGAAACTCGTCGCCGACTGCTCGCTGCCGTTGACCGGCCGGGGAATCGTGCAGCGGGTCATCACCGACCTCGGGGTCTTCGATACGGCAGGCGATCACTTCACGATCGTCGAGTTGGCACCCGACGTCACCCGTGAGGAAGTTCAGGACAAGACCGGGGCGCCCGTCGAATAGGCGGCCCGGGACAGCATCCGATCCCGGGCTGCCGAGGGGTGGAGCTCATCGCCAGACGGCGGTGAGCTCGGCCCTGGACCGGACGCCGATCTTTCCGTAGATCCGGGTCAGGTGGTACTGCACGGTCTTGGCGGAGATGTAGAGTTCGGCGGCGACCTCACGGTTCGACATGCCCTGGACCACCAGCGACGCCACCGCCTGCTCCTGCGGCGTCAGGTTCACGCCGTCCCGGCTGCCGACTGTCGTGTGCAGGCCGCCCGCCCGCAGCTCCCGATCGCAGCGGGCGACGTACGTCTGCGCACCGAGTGACTGATAGAGGTCCCGGGCCCGGCTGATCACCTCGTCGGCGGCGCGGCGTTTGCCCGCCCGGCGCAGCGTCTGCCCGTACGCGAAGTTCACGCGCGCCCGGTCGTAGCGCAGCGGAAGGCCTTCGAGATCGGTCAGCGCCTGTTCGAATGCACGGCGGGCCGCGGGCAGGTCTCCGGTGGTTCCGAGCAGGCGGCCGCGTGCGTACCCGAGCCGGGCCTGTGCCGATCGGTGGCCGCGTCGTCGCGCGCGTTCCTCGTGCGGCGCGAGCAGGGCATCGGCGTCTTCCGGTCGCCCCTCCAGAACCAACGCGTTGGCGAGTTGATCGACCCACGGCCAGAACCCCGGCTCAGACAATCCGGTTGCGTGCCGGGCCAGGGGGACGACGGCCGTGAGGGCCTCTCGTACCCCTCCGTAGTCGGCGGCGGCCTCCGCGTAGGAGGCGCGCGCGAGCAGCGTCGGTACCTGCATGATCTCGCAACTGCCCTCGGTGACGGCGGACGCGGCGAGAGCGGCACGAGCGGAGTCCCAATCGCCCCGCAATGCGTGGATCTGGGTCGCGGTCCACTCGAACAGCGGTGTGATCAGGGCGATGCCGCTGGTTCGGGCGAGGATCCGGCCCCGGCCGACGGCGGCTAGTGCCAGGTCCCATTCACCCGTCACGAAATGCGCACGGGCGAGCCAGGCGAGGGCCCACTGGGTGATCCGGCTCGAGCCACGGAGCTGCGCCATCGAGACCGCGATCTCCAGATCGCTGCGTGCCGAGTCGAGATCGTCGAAGCCGAACTCCATCCATCCGCGCCCCATCATGACGCGCTGCGCCTGGGCCCCGTGTCCGACGGAGTCGGTCAGTTCGTCGTACAGGGCGCGCGCCTCGGCCGGACGGCCCGACCAGGCGAGGCCGAGTCCTTTGATGACCGAGGCTTCCGTGTTGGCCGACGAGCCGTCGTCGACGATCCCGATCGCGGTGTCGGCCCACGACACGAGTTCGCTGCCCTGGCACCGGGCGAGACTGAGGAGGACGCGCCGCTGGGCGATGGTGCCGGCGATCTCCGGATCGCGTTCGGCGTTGCTGATCGCCCATGCGCGATCGAGCCGCATGTCGGCCTCGGCGGTACGACCGCGCAGGATCGCGAGGTAGCCGAGCGTCGCCTCGCGCAGCGGCGTCTCGCGGAGGCTTTCCACCGCGGGCATGAGCGCCGCCGCACTACCGCAGTCGCCGGCTGCCAGCAGCGCGTCGGCGGCCCGTGTCAGACGTTCGTCGCGCAGCAGTTCGTCGGTGGTGAGCCTGCTCGCCTGTCGGAACAGGCTCGCGGCCGAGTGCCATTCGCCGTCGGTGCCGAGTTTGCGGGCGAGCGCCTCCAGACGGTCGGCCAGGGCGGGCTCGGCTACCGGGGTGGCCGCGACCAGATGGTGCAGACGCCGCGCCGGATCGGTGACGATCTCGGCGGCCCGCCGATGCAGCGCACCGGTCGCCTCCAGGCCCATCACGGCGGTAACCGCCGCGCCGTGCATCGGGCTCCGCAGCCGGGGCGCCGATCGGCTGGGCTCGATCCCCGGGGGAATGGTGACCAGTCCGCTCGCGATCGCATTGTCGAGTGCGGCGAGCGGATCTGTCACGTCGCCCAGGGTCGTAGCAGCGGTCAGGGAGTCGGCCGTGAGAGCGCCGGCAGCAGGGGCCGTCGTCAAGGAATCCGCACCGCCGGAATCGCCCTCCAGCACCGCCAGGGCTTCGATCAGGGCCCGGCCCTGCGCGGTGCAGCGGCCGAGTAGCGAGCGCACGTCATCGACGAGGAACGTGGGCGCGAAGAGTCCGGCATCGGGGACGCTCCAGTAGGTGCGCGGGACCTGCGTCAGCATGGCGAGCACGGCGCGCGGACTCCCTGCGGTGTGCGCGGCCAGCCGGGCGGCGGTCACCGGGTGCAGCACGATCCGGTACTCGGCGGCGAGAGCAGTCAGCTCATCGGCGTCGAGACCGGTCAGTTGGATGGTCTGTGCTCCCGCGAGGTCGGGGAGACGTGCGTCGGGCGGCGCGGTCCGGACGACGAGAACCGGCGCATCCCGGTGATGGACGAGAATGCTCAGCACCTCGTGAATCGATGCTGCGTCGCCGTGGTGAGCGTCGTCGATCGTCAGCAGGATCGGCGTTCTGCCCTCGTCGTCCTGGGGCTGGGCTGCGAGTGTGTTCTCGAGGTCGGTGCCGTCGTCCGGCAGAAGCTGGTCGCCGATCCCGCCCGCCCGGTCGGACTCCCATGGCAGACCCTGTGCGCTGAGCACGCGGCCCGCGACGTGAATCTCACGATGTGCGTCGGCGAGGCGGCGCAGCAGGGTGCTCCTGCCGCTGCCCGCCCCGCCGACGACGGTCACCAGATGTGCTCCGGTGGCGGCGGAGGACGTGCTCACCTCGATCAGGTGCGCCAGGGCGGCCGCGGGCCCGTAGGACTGCGACTGCCCCGTCATGCCTTCACTCTAGGGCACGTCCTCGCCTGCTCACCCCGGATCGCCGCCCGCGACCGGGAGCACCGTTCCGGTGATGTACGACGCCTCCTCGGAGGCGAGGAAGCAGACGGCGGCCGCCTGCTCGTCGAGCGTGCCGTAGCGATGCATGAGCGACGAGTCGAGTGTCTGATCGATGTGCGCCTGGAACCAGGCCTGATCCTGTTCGTTGACGGGTTCCGGAGTGCCGCGAGAGATCCGGCGGGGCGGAGCCTCGGTGCCGCCGGGAGCGGTCGCCACCACCCGGATGCCGGCGTCGGCGTACTCGAGCGCGAGCGACGCGGTGATCGCGTTGATGCCGCCCTTGGCCGCCGAGTACGGGATCCGGTTGATGCCGCGCGTCGCGGCCGACGAGACGTTGACGATGGTGCCCCGGCCGCGCTCGACCATGCCGGGAAGCGCTGCGCGCGAAGCGTACAGCGTCGTCATCAGCGACCGATCGATCTCGGCCTGGATCTCCTCGTCGGTGAACTCGATGAACGGCTTGAAGTTGATCGCACCGCCCACGTTGTTCACCAGCACGTCGATCCGTCCGTACGTCGAGATCGCATGCTGCACGACGGACTTCGCGCCTGCATACGTCTCGAGGTCGGCGGTGACCGAGGTGGCCTGACCGTCCGCGTCGAGCTCGGTGGCCAGTTGGTCGACCAGTTCCGAGCGGTCGGCCAGCACCAGTTTTCCACCTTCGGCGCCGATCCTGCGCGCCACGTGCTCACCGATGCCCTGCGCCGATCCGGTCACCACGACGACTGTGTCGGTGAAGCGGCCCGGGGTGACGAAGCGCGGCCTGCGCGATTCCATCTCGTCGGCCATTGCTCGCCGCATCGTCTGCTTGGAGCGGTTGGCGTGCGCACGGATCAGCGAGATCGCCCGATCCTTGTCGCCACGTTCGAACGCGTCCACGATGTCGACGTGGTCGCGCGCGCACAGCGGATGACACCACGTGGCGTTGCGCAGCACCTCGCTCATCCGACCCTTCACTCCCAGAGCCGAGTACGCCTGCAGGAGATGCTCGTTGCGCGTCTGGGTGAACAGGTAGTCGTGGAACGCGGCGTTGGTCTCGGTGTACTCGGCGGCGTCGATGAACGTCGACTTGTCGGCGTCCACGTACGGCAGAGTCGCGTCCGCGAGCAGCCGGTAGCCGGCGAGCTGCCGACTCGTGAGGCGGCCGAAAGTGAGCTCCAGAGCACCGAGTTCCAGCGCGGCACGAGCCTCGAACAGCGCGTCGGACGCGAAGACGCCCGGGTGCTCCTGGCCGATCTGGTAGCCCTGCGACCCGACGGTGCTGCCGTCCACGATGGTGGAGGAGTGCGCAGCGGCCGGGGCCGGGGCCGGTGTTGCCGTGGCTGCCGGGGCAGCCGCGGGCGTCGGCTCGTGCAGGGGGCGGATGGCCTTCTTCGTGAACATCTCCTGCCTGCCGATGTTCCGTGCGAGGGTCAGGCGCACCTCGTCGTCGCCCGGATCGCCGGCTTGAGCGGGCGGGGCGCTTCCGCGCCAGATCCGGTTTCCGGCGACGGCGCGACGGGCGTCGTCGTCGGGGGTGCGTGCTGCGGCACCGCTCCACGGCTGGGTCGGTGCCGGAGGCAGAACCTGCTTCCCGGTGATCCCGCGCGCATCGTCGACGATGAGCAGGTCGTCGCCGGTGCTCGACAGGGGAGCGGGCGACGGGGCAGTTCCGGCCTCGGCGTCGGCGATGGCCGTCACCGTGTCGGGCGCCGTCTCCGGCTCTGCGCCGGGAGTCGCCTTCGGCGCACCGGCGAGCGCGAACTTCTCGTAGTAGAAGCCGGTCGGCTCGATGCCGCTGTCGCTCACGTGAGTGCGGACCGACTCGACCATCGGCGGCGGACCGCACAGGTAGATCGCGACGTCGCCGTCGTAGAGGTGCTGCGGTTCGATCAGCGTGGTGACGTACCCCTTGTTCTTCGCGCTGCTGTCCGCGGCCGCGACGCAGTGGTCCCACGTGAAGCCGGACAGCTCGTTCTGGAAGAACTCGATCTCGTCGACGGCGACCAGATCCTCGTCGGTGCTGACACCGTAGATCAGGTGGGCTTTGCGGGGACTGTTGTCGGCGTGCAGTTTCCGCAGGATCGATAGCACCGGGGCCAGCCCGGTGCCACCCGCCAGCAGCATGATGGGCCGCTCGGAGTCGCGGAGGAAGAACGAACCGTGCGGGCCGGTGAACGAGATCGCGTCGCCGACCTTCGCCTGATCGGTGAGGTACGTCGACATCATGCCGCCGGGAGTGATCTTGATCAGGAACGTGAGTCGGTCCTCGTGCGGTCCACTGGAGAACGAGTACGACCGGGTCAGCGGACCGTCGCCCGCCTCGTTCTCCGTGCCGGGCACTGCGATGTTCACGTACTGACCGGGAAGGAATGCCAGTTCACCGCGGTTGGGGATCGACACGGCGAGCTTGACGGTCGTCTCCGACAGCCGCTGTAGATCGTCGATCGTGCCGTTGAAGGTGGCTGCCTGGGTCTTGGCCACCTCGGACGTCGCCGCTATCTGGAGCACCAGATCGGATTTGGGCTTCATCGAGCACGGCAGCGCGTAACCCTCATCGGACTCGGACGATGAGAGCGCATCCTCGATGTAGTCGCCGCCGTCGTACTCGCCGGATTCGCAGAACGCCTTGCACGTTCCGCAGGCGCCGTCGCGGCAGTCCAGCGGAATGTTGATCCGATTGCGGTACGAGGCGTCGGCCACCGTCTGATCGTCCCGGCAGGTGATGAATCGGGTGACGCCGTCTTCGAACGCGAGCGCGACCTGATGGGATCCGTCGCCCGTTTCCGCGTTCCCGTCAGAGGTGGGTCGGTCGGTCGTGACAGTCATGTGGGTCTCCGGTTTAGATGTGATAGATGTCGACGACGTGGTGGATGTAGTCGTTCTTCAACACCACGGTCTTGCGACGGATCAGCGGGTTCTCACCCGAGAAGTCGATCGTGTAGAACGAGGTCCCGTAGTACGGGTCGATCGTCTTGTACCGGAAGTACATCGTGTGCCAGTTGAAGCGCACATCCACGATGTCGCCGTCGCGTCCGATCACCTCGACGTTCGAGATGTTGTGACTCGTACGGGCTTCGGGGAGGGATGTGGCCGATGAACGCTCGGTGCGGATCCGGAACACGCGGTCGGCGAGCCCGCCCTTGTTCGCGTAGTAGATCAGCGAGATCTCGGATTCGGGGTCCTGCGTGAGCTCGTCGTTGTCGTCCCACGACGGCATCCAGTAGACGACGTCGTCTGCGTAGCATTCCAGCCACTTCTCAAATTCCCGGTCATCGAGATGGCGGGCCTCCCGGTACAGGAACTGCTCGATCATGTTCTGCGTGATCAGCGTGCCGCCGGACTGAGCTGCGGCCGGTGCGCTGGTGGATTCGGTGGTGGTCATGATGATCGTCCTTTCAGGCGCACGGGCCGGCGGTGGGCTTCGGGGCTGCAGCTTCGGCCGATTCCTCGGCGGTCAGGCCCTTGCGCATGGTCTCGAGCCAGTAACCGTGCTGGACGGGGAACAGGCCCTCGTCCTCGTTGCGCGCACCGGCCGAGATCACGTTCGGCATGTCCAGGGACTCGGCCACCTCGTCGGGGCCGGTGATCCAGTGCTCGGCACCGCGGCTCATGTCGTTCCACGGCGCTGCTTGTGCACGGAACGTGACCTGGCACGAGCGGAACTCCTCGAGGTCGTCGGGGGTGGCCATGCCGGACGCGTTGAAGAAGTCCTCGTACTGGCGGATGCGCCACGACCGTGACGCCGCGCTCTCGCCCTTCGGCGCGATGCAGTAGATGGTGACCTCGGTCTTGTCCGGGGCGATGGGCCGGAAGTGACGGATCTGCGTGGAGAACTGGTCCATCAGGT
Source organism: Gordonia zhaorongruii (assembly GCF_007559005.1). Lineage (GTDB taxonomy): Bacteria > Actinomycetota > Actinomycetes > Mycobacteriales > Mycobacteriaceae > Gordonia > Gordonia zhaorongruii. The sequence continues at coordinate 471,724 of NZ_CP041763.1, forward strand.
AGACGTTCGGGTAGAGGCACAGGTTTCGCGAGCCGCGGACCATGAACTCGCCCTTGGCGTCGCCGAAGCTCTCCTTGAGTTCGTCCATCCGATCCCACAGCGGGCGGTCCTGAGGGTTGCCCGCCCAGGTCCAGAGGCACAGGTGGCCGTTGGGGTACGACCAGTAGCCGCCGCCCGACTTGCCCCAGCTGCCCGCGTCCAGGGTCTTGGTGGCGTTGGCCGACTCGCCGGTGTTACGGCGCGAGGTGGTGGCCGCGTAGTTCCAGTGCACCGCACTGACGTGGTAGCCGTCGGCGCCGTTCTCCGCCTGCACCTTCCAGTTGCCGTCGTAGGTGTAGGTGGAGGAGCCGCGCACCACCTCGAGGCCGTCGGGAGACTGGTCGACGAGCATGTCGATGACCTTGGTCGAGTCACCGAGGTGCTCCTCGAGCGAGAGGACATCGGGGTTGAGGCTGCCGAACAGGAAGCCGCGGTAGGTGTCGAACTTCGCGACCTTGGTCAGGTTGTGGCTGCCGTCGACGTCGAAGGTGTCCGGATAGCCGGCGCCCTCGGGATCCTTGACCTTGAGGAGCGTTCCGTCGTTTCGGAACGTCCAACCGTGGAACGGGCACGTCAGCGTGGTGCGGTTATCCGTCTTGCGGCGGCACAGCATGGCACCGCGGTGCGCGCACGCGTTGATCAGCAGGTGGAGTTCGCCGTGCTTGTCGCGCGTGACGACGACCGGCTGGCGGCCGATGTACGTGGTGAAGTAGTCGCCGGGTTCGGATACCTGGCTCTCGTGCGCGAGGTAGACCCAGTTGCCCTCGAAGATGTACTTCATCTCGAGCTCGAAGATGTCCTCATCGGTGAAGATGCGACGGTTCGCGCGGTACACGCCCGCTTCGCGGTCATCGACCACCGCATCGGAGAGAACCGACGAGAGGTGCTCGAGGTGCGTCGGTAGCGGGGTCTGCGGAACTGTTGCGGTCATGAGGACCTCCGGATGTCGTGATGTGGGCTGTACTTCGAGGGTGCTCGTTTGTGTCACCAATCACACTAGGCGAAACCCTAGGACTGAGCTGGGGGCTGATTGATCGTCGTATGATCTCAATCGGACGGAATATCGCATATTGCGCCTATTTATCGAACGTCGTACCGTGATTCACATATGCACCGGGTCACATCGTCGGCACCCTGGAGATGACGGGCACCGGTCCTGGTGAACGGGGAGATCAATGGAACTGCGCCACCTCCGCTACTTCGCCGCGGTCGCCGACACCTGTCACTTCGGGCAGGCGGCCGGTCGGCTTCACGTCGCGCAGCCGGCGTTGTCGTATGCGATTCGTCAGCTCGAGGGCGAGCTCGAAGTGGTCCTGTTCACCCGCACCACGCGCCAGGTGGCGCTGACGCCCGCAGGCGAGTATTTCCAGGACGAGGTCGGGCGCATCCTGGCGTCGGTCGACCGTGCCGTGCACGGTGCGCGGCGTCTGGCCGACGGCCGCAGCGGACTGATCCGCCTCGGGCTCACCGGTACGGCTGCCTTCTCCCACCTGCCGTCGATCGCGCGCGCCATCGGCCAGGAGCTGCCCGAGGTGGCACTGCAGATCTCCAGCGACCTGCTCACGCCTGACCAGTGCGACGGTCTGCGCGACGGGACGTTGGACCTGAGCCTCCTGCGACCGCCTGCCGTCGGAGACGACATCGAACTGCGCACCATCGGCTACGAGCCCCTCGTGCTGGCGGTCCCGGTAGATCACCGTCTCGCCGTGGAACCGGTCGTGTCCGTCTCCGACCTGCGAGCCGAGCCCTTCGTCGTGTACGGCAGCCGCGACTCCGCGGTGACCGCAGCGGCGCTGAAGGTGTGCCGTGAGGCGGGGTTCACCCCGCGCGGTGAGCACGAGGCGCCCGGCACCGCCGTTCTCCTGGCGCTCGTCGCCGCGGGTCTCGGTGTGAGTCTGGTGCCCGCGTCGGTGCGCGCACTGCCGCTCGACGGCCTGGTGATCCGGGATCTGCCCGATGCCGGCGAGATGGAGACCGCCCTGGCATGGCGGCGCTCCCGGGAAAATCCGCTCGTCGACGCAGTCGTCGAGATCATCACGGCGATCGACTTCTCCGGCACCTCGCCCCGCGGAGTCTCCACGTCGTCGCCCGAGGGCTGAAGCCTCGGGCCGAGTAGGAAGGATCCGCTGTGCTGGCAGCACCCACGTCGTTGGTGGCGGCGACCTCGTCCGAGGACCTGGCGGCCGCACGCGAGCAGGCGAGGTCGTGGCGCTCACCGCAGATCGGTCTGGCCGACCACGTCCTGACCGATGCGGCACTCGTCGATCTCGCCGACACCGCCGTCGCCGTCTCCGACGACTCGTTCGGCCGTGCGGTGGCGGCGATCCGATCGGCCCGGGCCGGCGATTTCCCGCCCGTTCCGGACATCGGCGCGGCGGCCGAGATGTTCCACTCGTTCCTCACTCGCGATCGCATCGACGGCTGGCTGTACGTCCGCGAACCCGATGGGTACCTGCACCCGTATCTCGTCATGAAGCTCTCTCTCGAGAACGCGGACCGCACGCACGGTCCCCGGATCAAGTTCACGATGGAGGCCGACAACCCCACGGTGAAACGGCCCTCGCGGGCACCGCGGATCCTCTACTTCGAGGAGACCGAGATCGTCGGGAAGGCTCCCGCCGACGTGCTGCTGTCCGGCGGCGCCTACCGCGAGACCAGCGCGCTCAAGGCCGAGTACCGAGAGCGCAGGAAGCGCTTCACCGAGATCATCGACAGTGGTTTCGGCACGCAGTACACCTTCACCGGGCGGGCGGTGCACACCGACGACTACCGGTCCGCCAACACACGTGCAGGTCGGAAGGTGGTGCACGACGTCGCACCAGACGAGATCGCGTCGTTGCGGATGGTGGCGCCGTCCACGTTGTTCGACGAGGGCGAGTTCGGGCCGGTTCCGGTGATCACCGCCGTGCGGGTGTTCGATCTCGCGGCCCAGGACTTCCTGGACGTGAACACGGGTGACCTCGCGGAATACCGCTACGACGTGCATCTGCAGGACAAGCTCGTCCTGCCCGACGATCAGCGCGAGTTGCTCAACATCCTGACCACCGACATCTCGGTGTTCACCGGCGACATCATCGACGGCAAGTCGGCGGGAAACGTGATCCTCGCCAAGGGGCGTCCCGGTGTCGGCAAGACCCTCACCGCCGAGGTGTACGCCGAGGTCACGCGACGCCCGCTCTACTCGATTCACTCCGGGTCCCTCGGCGTCACACCGGAACTCGTCCGGAAGAACCTCGAGGTGATCTTCGATCGCGCAAAGCGGTGGGACGCGGTCCTGCTGCTCGACGAGGCGGACGTGTTCGTCATGGAGCGCGGATTCGACCTGAGTCAGAACGCGATCGTCGCCGAGTTCCTGCGCACCCTCGAGTACTTCGACGGTCTGCTGTTCCTCACCACCAACCGGATCGACGGCGTCGACGAGGCGATCCTCGCGCGGTGCGCGGCGGTGATCGAGTACCGGCCACCGGAGCCCGATGCCGCCCGCGAGGTGTGGAGGATCCTCGCTGCGGGGAACGACGTGGTGCTGCCCGATGATCTCCTCGACGATCTGATCGGCGGCTTCCCGGACATCACGCCCCGCGACATCAAGATGCTTCTGCGGCTCGCCCTGCGCATGGCGGCTCATCGGGGTGTGCCGTTGGATACGGACATCTTCGCGACGAGCGCGCACTTCCGCGGTCTGAACTACGTCCCGCCTGCGAGTCGGTGACTCGCCGTGCGCTCCGGCCATGCCACGCAGAGGAGCCGGTCGGCGGAAGACTCCGCCGACCGGCTCGTGCTCTCAGCGTCCGTGAGATCCGCCGGGTTCAGGCCTCGGGATCGAGGACGAAGTCGTACTCGGTGATCTCGCCCTCGCCGTTCGGGTTCGGCTTCGGATCGAGGATCAGCTCGGGCTTCACCGCGGACGCGATGTCGTCACCGTTGTGCGGGTCACCCGGGAAGTACAACTGGCTCGTGTTCAGCTCGTGCTCGGGTGCGCTCACCTTGAAGTGCAGGTGCGCGGGACGCCAGGCGTGCCAGTCGGCCGCCGCGATGAGCTGACCGCAGGCCCCGTCGGTCGGGATCTGGTACGGGGCGGGGCGGATCGTGTGGATCTCGTAACGGCCCTCCTCGTTCGCGATGAACGTGCCGCGCAGGTTCCACTCGGGCAGTCCCGGTGCGAACTGCGAGTAGAAGCCGAGGTTGTCGGCGTGCCACAGCTCCAGCTTGGCTCCGGCCAGCGGGCGGCCATCGACCGAACGCACCTGTCCGGAGAAGACGAACGGGGTGCCCGGCTCGTCGTCGCGCATCGGGATGGTGCCGTTCCACTCGATCTCGGGTGATCCGCTCATGTAGTACGGGCCCTCGATGGTTCCCTTGCTGCCCTCGCGGTGCTCGTTGGCGACCTCCTCGACGGAGTGCTCGAGCCAGACGTCCAGGAACAGCGGCCACTCGCCGTCCTCGCCGACCTTGATCAGCCATGCCTTGAGCGCGTTGTACTCGGCGTAGCTGACCTTGTCCTCGATGACGATGTCGTTGAGCGCCTTGACGGCCTTGCTGGCCAGGTAGTCGACGCGCTCGTGGTCGATGGGGCCGGAGCCCGCCGCATTGGCGGCCATGCGCTCACGGAACTGCACCGAGGCGTTGGCGCCGGATTCGGCGGCCTTGGCGGTGGCCTCGGATTCGAAACTGGTGTCGGTCATTCGGGGTTCTCCTTCTTCTGGGCTCCGGCCGTGGGGCTGCACGCCGGTCACGATGGTGGGTGGTGAGCGCTCGAGGTGATCGGTGATCAGCCCGCGGCGATGTCGGATGGGTGAGTGGCGAGCGGGGTGACCGTGATGTCCATGTACGGAAACAGCGGCAGGCCGGACAGGATGCCGTGCAGTTCGCCGTTGTCCGCGACATCGAAGATCGAGTAGTTGGAGTACTCGCCGACGATCCGCCAGATGTGCGGCCACTTACCGGACCGCTGCAGGTCCTGGGAGTACGCCTTCTCGCGGGCGACGGTCTCGGCTTTGACCTCGGGGTCGAGGTCGTTGGGGATCTTGACGTCCATTCGAACGTGGAAGAGCATGTCGGTCAGCTCCGTTTCGTAGGTGGTGTCGGTGTGTGCCGGGTCGGCTCCCGACCTGGCGGTGTTCGAGATGAGTGCATTAGCGCGATCCAGGCCTTTCCCGCTGATCGGTGCCGGCCGGTCATCGGTCGATCCGGTACTCGGCGAGTTTGTCGGCGTCGATCTCGATGCCGATGCCGTCGCCGGGTAGGCGCTGCAGGCGACCGTCGACGATCTGCAGCGGCTGCGCGAGCAGGTCGTCCTGCATGTCGAGGAAGTTGGAGAGTTCGCCTGCCTGGCGCGCCGTGCGCTCGAATGCCGTACCGAAGGCCAGGGTGCAGGCGGTGCCGACCTGGCCGTCGATCTGGTTGCCCATCACGACGTCCAGTCCGAGCCCCTCGGCGAGATGGTGGACGCGCTGAGATGTGGTGAATCCGGTCCGTGCGGTCTTGATGCTGACGGCGGTCGCGGCACCGCTGAGCACTTCGCGCGTCACGTCGGCGGGGGTCGGCACGGACTCGTCTGCGATGAACGGAACATCCACCTGGTCGACGAGCCAGCGGCGTCCCAGGACGTCGTCCGCGGGGCACAGCTCCTCGGCGTAGAGGAGGTCGAGGTCGGCCATCTCCTGCATCGCCCGTGCGGATTCGCGCGGCGTCCAGCCGCGGTTGCCGTCGACGTACAGGTCGATGTCGTCGCCGAAGTGCTCGCGCAGCGCGCGGACCACGACGGTGTCGAGAGAGACCGGCTTGCGGCCGACCTTCACCTTGAACGTGCTGATGCCGTAGGTCTCGCGCATCCGCTCCGCCTCGGCGACCATCACGTCGGGTTCGGCGAAGCCGAGCATGTGCGAGACGCGGAGGCTGTCGGTGAACCCGCCCAGGAGTTCGGAGACCGATTGCTCGAGGGTCTTTCCGAGCGCGTCCCAGACGGCCATGTCGATAGCCGACTTCGCGGTCGGATTGCCGATGGTCCGCTCCAGGCGATCCCGGATCACTTCGCGCTGGAGCAGCGTGGTTCCGACGACCTCGGGCGCGAACACGTCGTTGACGACGGCGACGATGCCCTTCTGCGTCTCCCCATAGGTGAAGGGTCGCGGCGGGGCCTCGGCGGTTCCGATGACACCGTCCTCGGTGTGCACCCGCACCAGCACGTGCTGCGCGGTGCGGACCTCGCCCGAGGCGAAACGAAGCGGCTTCACATACGGGATCGCGAAGGGGATCGCTTCGACGGCGGTGATCTTCATGTCGCTCCCGGAGATCTGTTGTCGCGGTAGACGCGACTTTGTGGGCTGGGGCGATCGTCTCACGTCATGTGATCACGATCACTGATACCAGAGTAGGAGCTAGATAGATATAGAACAAGAACCCAATTTCGTTCAATTGAAACTGGGTGTTTATCAATCTGGGCCGCCATGCGTCGGTGTCGGTGACCCTTGCGGGCGGCCGCTGTCAGTCGGCTTCGGGTGTGAAGGTGTCGGGGAGGTAGGGGTCGGCCCAGGCCGCGATCAGCTGTGCCGCGCGTCGGGCGTGCTTCGGCTTCGACAGCAGGTGATCCGCACCGTCGAGTGCGATGAAGGACTTGGGATGCCGAGCCGCACGGTAGATGCCGTTGGCGTTCCGGATCTCGACCAGCTCGTCGTCGGGCGCGTGCATGATGAGCAGCGGGCGGTCCAGTGCGCGGGCGGCGTTGTGGATGTCGGAGTCGTGCAGGTCCTGCACGAACTCGCGGGAGACGGTGACGCGCTGTCCGCCGAGGATCACTTCGGCGCGCCCATCGCGCTGCACGTCGTCGAGAATCCCCGCGAACAGGTGGGTGACGTGACCGGGATCGGACGGGGCGCCGATCGTCACGACGGCGGCCACCTCGGGAATCTCGAGCGCTGCCGGGATGGCGGCGGCTCCGCCGAGCGAGTGCCCGACCAGCAGGGTGGGAGCGCGGTGGTGCTCACGCAGCCACGATGCGGCCAGCCCGAGGTCGGCCACGTTGGAGGAGAAGGTCGATTCGGCGAACTCGCCGCCGGAATCGCCGAAACCGGTGAAGTCGAACCGGAGGACGGCCATCCCGCGTGCGGTCAGTTCGCGAGCGACCCTCCTGGTGGCCGGATGGTTGCGGCCACCGGTGAAGCAGTGGGCCATGAGTCCGAAGGTCTCCGGCTCCTTGGGTGGCAGGTCCAGTGTTCCGTGGAGCGTCTCACCGTCGGACCCGGTGAATGTGATCTCTTGCGACTCCATGGGCCGAGCATGCCAGAGTCAGCAGGCCGGTTCGAGGATCTTGCGGGGTGCGAACCAGCCGAGGAAGAGGGCGCCCACCGCGAGCGTTCCGCCGAGCACCAGGCATGCGGACTGCATCGGTGGCAGGAATGCGCCCTGGGCGCCCGAGACGATCTCGTGGGCGAGTTGCGATGCCTGCCCCGGCAGGCTGTCGCTCACCTTGACCGCGCCGGCGAGCGAGCCGCGGATGGCCTCCTCGGCCTGTGCGCCGGCCGCTGGGTCGAACGCGCCGATCTGGTTCTTCGCCGCCGCGGCGGTCGCGCCGATGCGAGCCTCGTATCCGGCCGCCATGATGCTTCCGGCGAGTGCGATGCCGATCGCGGCGCCGAACTCGCGTGCGGTGTCGTTGACCGCCGAACCGACTCCCTGGTTCTCGAGCGGGGTGTTCGACATGATGGCGGTCGTCGACGGGGCGGTCGCCAACCCGATCCCCACGGCGCAGACGCTGAGCAGGACGCCGAGTTTCCAGTACTCGTCGGTGTCGACCACGCCGAGCAGGATCACCCCCGCGGCCGTGATGCCGATGCCGGTGGCGAGAACGAAGCGGAGCGAATCGAATCGCACGGCGATCCAGTTGCCGAGCATGGCGAACACTCCGACGCCTGCCACCATCGGGAACAGCGCCACAGCCGACTTGAGGGCCGAGTAGCCGTACACCATCTGGAGTTGCTGGAGGACCAGGTAGAACAGGCCGAACGAGGCGAGGAACTGCAGCGCCACCGACAGTGAGCCGGACGCGAACGCGCGATTGCGGAAGAGTCCGACGTCGAGCAGGGGGTCGGTCCGACGTTGCTCGATGCGGACGAACGCGACGATGAGTCCGGCTCCGCCGATCAGGCAGACCAGGATGAGGGGATCCGTCCAGCCGCGATGCGGCCCCTCGAGGAGTCCGTAGACGACGCCTGCGACCGCCGACATCGAGGTGAGGGAGCCGAGGACGTCGAACCGCCCGGGGTGTTCGTCCTTCGAACTGCCGATGGTGAGCGTGAGCAGAAAGGTCGCAGCGGAGGAGGCGGCGAATGCGATGAAGACCGAGTTCCAGTGGAAGAAGTTGAGCAGGAGACCGGTGACGAAGAAGCCGGCGATCGCTCCCGCGCCCGCTACCGCCGCCCACACGCTGATGGCGATCGCGCGCTTCTCCCGCGGGACGCCCGCGGTGATCAGCGACAGGGTGCTCGGCATGATGAGTGCCGCGCCGACGCCCGCACCGACGCGGGTGACGATGAGGGAGGTCGGGCCGTCGACCCACACGGCAGCGAGCGATGCGGTGCCGAAGACGGCCAGGCCGACGAGGAGAACGGTGCGTCGCCCGATCCGGTCGCCGATCGCACCCGCGGGGAGCAGCAGTGCGGCCAGGACCAGCGTGTAACCGTCGATGATCCACGTCATCTCCGCGTTGGTGGCCCCGGTGTCCACGGCGATGTCGGGGAGGGCGGTGTTGAGGGCGGCCATCGCCGCGACGACCAGGCTCACGGCGGCGCAGGCGGTGAAGATCAGCCAGATCGACCGGAAGGTCATGGAGCCGTCACCGGTTCGTCGTCCGACACGCATCATCAGTTCACCCTATTCATCTGTCACTTGTGTCACAGTGATCACACGGGCTCATCACTGCCGTACACGAGCGAAAGTGGATCATCATGGCTGCAGATCGCATCGCGCCGTCCCCCGAATTCAATGCCGTCCGCCTGCATGTCGGTCGCCTGCTCATCCTGCTGGCAGGCGTCATCGGCGTCATCGCCGCACTGGTCATCATCGTGACCAGCGCTGCCTGACCGACGACCGGAGCACACAGACGACGAACGCCACCCGTTCGCGTGAAGCGTCCGGGTGGCGTCCGTGGCGGGCATGATCATCTCGCCTCAGCGGCTGTCGATCATGCTGCGTACTTCTCGATCACGTCGCCCACAGGGCCGAGTGCGTCGATCACGTAGCCCTTGGCCTTACCGCGCACACTGCGGTACGCCTTCGCGAGCACGTTCGGCGCCGACTCGGCCTGACCGTCCGTTACGGCCAGCAGTGCTTCGGCGGCCTCGTCGCCGTTGGCAGTCAGGTGATCGCCGAATGCGACGTCCGCGGGCTTGGAGTCCCACAGCGGCGACAGCGCAGTCAGGAAATCGGGAAGCATCTTGCCGGTTGCGGTCTGCACCACGCCCGGCTTGAACTTCTGAGCGGCGGAGTAGGCGCCCTTCAGCGCCGTACCCGACAGGCCCGACTGCTTGCGAACCTCGGCGTCGATCACAGTGGCGAGATCGGTGGCCATCGCCTCCCGGTTGCCGTCCAGTGTGGGAAGCAAAGACGTTGACATGCAGAGCCTTTCGATTAGGAAGTGCGGAACACGACGTTGCCCAGAGCCGCTGCGCCGTCTCGGTCGACGACGCTCGTCCTCGCGAGCAGTCGGTCGCCATCCTCCCAGGCGTCGATGCGAAGCGTCTCACCGGGGAACACGACTCCGGCGAACGTCACCGAGTAGTCGACGACCTTCGCCGCGTCGCCGCCGTACACACTGTCGATGACCGCTCGGCACACCGCGCCGTAGGTGCACAGCCCGTGCAGGATCGGACGTGGAAAGCCCGCGCGCTCAGCGAATCCCGGATCACTGTGCAGTGGGTTCCGATCGCCGCACAGCCGGTACAGGAGCGCCTGCTGCGGCAGTGTCGGCACGGTGATCACGTGGTCCGGATCGCGGTCGGGGATCTCGACCTTGTTCGACGTCCCGCGTTCGCCCCCGAAGCCGCCCTCGCCCTTCGCGAAGATCGACGATCGCGCGGTCCACAGGGCGTTCCCCTGATCGTCCACGGTCTCCGACTCCTGGATGATCACGGCCGCCGAGCCCTTGTCCTGGATCTCGGCGATCCGGGTCCGCGTCGTCGCGGTGCCCTCGGCAGGCAGTGGGCGGTGCACGCGGACCTGCTGGCTTCCGTGCACCACCTTCGCCAGATCGATGTCCACGCCGGGGAACGACACCGTCGGGGCCTCGGTCGCGAGGAAGTTGGCCGCGACCGTCGCGAACGACGGCAGGGTCTTGGGCGCGGCGTCGTCGATGTACTGCAGCCCCACGGTGTCCATGGGGTCGCTCGCACCTCCGACGGCGAGGTTGTAGAGCGCGATCTCGCGGGGCGTCCACGAGAAGGTCTGCTCGCCGAGGTCGGCGCCGACGGCGACAGCGGGATCGATGGGCATGCTCAGGCTCCTGTACGGGAAACGTCGTTCTGCTGCGATCGGGTCACCACGTCGAGTGCGGCGAGGTATCCGAACACCATCGCGGGGCCGATGGTGGCGCCCGGGCCGGCGTAGGTATGGCCCATCACCGGCGCGCTGGTATTTCCAGACGCGTAGAGGCCGTCGATGACACTGCCGTCCTCGCGAAGCGCACGGCCTGCCGTGTCGGTGTCCACACCGCCCTTGGTCCCCAGATCGCCCGGAACCATCTTGACCGCGTAGAACGGCCCCTTGTCGACGGCGCCGAGGCTCGGGTTGGGCTTGTTGGTGATGTCGCCGTAGTAATGGTCGTAGCTGCTGTCGCCGCGGTGGAAGTCGGCGTCGACGCCGGAGCGGGCGAATTCGTTGAAGCGGTCGGTGGTCGAGACCAGCTTCTCCGCGGGCAGACCCGTCTTCTCGGCCAGTTCGGCGATGGTGGCCGCCTTCACGACCACGCCGGACTTGAGCCAGCTCTTCGGCAGCGGCTGCCGCGCGGTGACGCCTGCGAACAGGTACCGGTTGCGGCAGCGCTGATCGAAGATGAGCCACGACGGAACGTTCTCGCCGGGGCCCTCTCCCTGGCCGAACGTGCCGCCGTACATCTGGTGGACGGCCTCCACGTAGGGGAGTGACTCGTTCATGAAGCGCTCACCGTTCAGGTTGACGATGAAGGTGCCCGGGACCGACCGCTCCGAGAGTGCGAACCAGGGACCCTTCGGCAGCGGGATGGTGGGGCCCCACCAGGAGTCGTTCATCAGGGAGACGCCGGCACCCGCACCGATCGCCGCGTTGATGCCGTCGCCGGTGTTCGACGGGGCGCCCGTGGTCCACTGCGAACCGATCGGGGCGCGCTGGTACTTCGCGCGCATCTCCTCGTTGTTCTCGAACCCGCCGGTGCCGAGGATGACGCCGTGCCTGGCGCGCAGTTCGGTCTCGATGGCGTCGACCGTCGTGTCGTCGTCGTTGGACTCGGTGGTTCGGGTCCGCACGCCGACGACCTTGCCGTTCTCGGTGATCAGTTCGTGCAGTGGCGTGTTGAGCCGGATGTCGACGCCCGCCTCGCGGCAGCCGAGGAGCAGCTCGGCCGCCAGTGCTGCGCCCATCGCGATCATCTTCTTGCCGCGCGCACGTGCCCAGAAGAACCGGGCGCCGACCTTGGCCATGCGCAGCGGTCCGCGCCAGTGGCGCAGACCGGTGTTGAGCCAGCGGTAGTCGGACTGCAGGACCACCATGTTCAGCGGCGCCTTGGTGTACTGCGGGTGCAGAGTGTCGAGGTCGTCGCCGAGGCGTGCAGCGTCGAACGGCTTCGGCTCGCAGGAACGTCCGCCTGCTCGTCCGCCCGGGGCTTCGGGGTAGTAGTCCGAGTAGCCCTTGACCCATTCGAGGTCGAGCGGCGCGTGCGCCATCAGGTAGTCGAGAGCTTCCGGCCCGCGGTCGATGTAGGTGTCGATGCGCTCAGCCGGCGCGTGCTCGCCGATGATGGAGTGGACGTAAGTGCGAGCCGCATCGACGGTGTCGTCGACGCCGTCGCGCCGCAGCACGGTGTTGTTCGGGATCCAGACGCCGCCGCCGGAGCGGGAGGTGGAGCCGCCCCAGTAGGGGGACTTCTCGATCAGGACCGTCTTGAGGCCCTTCGTGGCGGCGGTGAGTGCGGCTGACATGCCCGCTGCTCCCGCCCCCACGACGATGACGTCGAATTCTTCCTCGGCCATGTGCTTCCCTTCGACTTCCAGTGCGCGGCCCAGCCACGGAACTAGAACAAGTTATAGAACGTGTTGCAGAACAGCCTAAACCAGTCGTGGGCGAGGAAGGAAGAACGGCCGGTTCCGACGGCCCGCGAGTGCCGGTTTCCGGAAGCGCACCTAGATCTTGACCTGGGTGAGCAACGGCGTGGTCGGTGCAGGGGAGCCACCGCGCGGCTCGAGCGTCACCGCGAATGCCGCAGTGCCGTCGAGACCGTCGATTACGACCGGCGGGGCGGCGTCGCCGAACAGTCCGGCAGAGACCGGTTGCGCCTGCTTGCCCACCATCCACAGCTGCAGTGTGCGTTCGTCGGGCAGTGGCCTGCCTGCCCCACGCAGCGTCGCGACCGCCTGGTTGCGCGTTTTGGAGCTCACGATGGTCAGCACTCCGCGCGCGTCGTCGAGGGTGCCCTTCGAGACCACAGCATCCGGCGCGGTGAACACCGATGCCGCGTCGTTCTGCGCGGTCGTGGTCTTCGACGTCTCCGGGGCCGTCGATCGTCCGACGATGACCCCGGCGCCGAGGGCGACCGCGATCGCGGCAGCTGCGGCGCCGACCAGCATGGCCATCCGCCGTCGGTCGCGTGCCCGCTCGATCGGTGTGACGGCCGCGGCGTGACCCGCTCCGGTGGAACCGAAATCCGTATCCGAACCGGAACGCGCGGCTGCACCGGTGGTTCCGGTGCGCACATGGCCGATGCCGGCATCGAAATCGGCGAGCACTCTCGCACGCAGCGTCGCAGGCGTGTCCTGCCGATAGCGCTGGGCGTACTCGGCCATCAACTCCTGGACGTCGGCGATCTGGTCGTCGTAATCGACCCGGCGAGAGGCGGGCAGCTCGTTGAGCTGAGCCTGAACCTCGTCGTTCTCGTCGGCAGGGAGGCTGTCGATGGCATACAGCTCCACGTGGTCGTCGAGCCACTCGCGGTCGGTCATTGCTCTCCAGTCTTGACGCACGTGCGCAGACTGCGCAATCCGTCGCGAATGCGGGACTTGATGGTGGGTAGCGGGGTCGCCGTGTGAGCGGCGACCTCGGGGTAGGTCATTCCACTGAAGTACGACAGTTCGATGCTGTTCCGCTGGAGCTCTGTCAGCCGGCTGAGGCACTGGCGCAGAGTGGCCGCTTCCTCGCGTTGTTCCAGCGGCTCGGTGACCGGGGCGGGTGGCACTGCGGTGTTCGCGGTCGAGTACTGCGAGCCGCGCTGCCGGTGCAGTTCCTCCGATCGGACCCGGTCAACTGATCGCCGATGCGCGATCGTCATCATCCAGCTGATGACGCTGCCGCGTGCCGGGTCGTACTCCGATGCGTGCTGCCAGTACCGCAGGTAGGACTCCTGAACCACTTCTTCTGCGTGGCTCCGGTCGTGGAGGATGCGCAGCACCAGGCCGTACACGCGCGCGCTGGTGAGATCGTAGAGACGCGCGAATGCGCTGTGGTCACCGGCTGCGGACTCGACCAGCAGGTGTGCCAGGTCGTTGCCTGGGTCGGTCCGGTTCATGGTCACTTCCTCACCGTAACGGGATCCGTCGTCCTGTGGTCATGGCGAACGGGCAGGCAGATCGTGGGTTCGTCCTTCAGCTCCCGTACGTCGGGGGTCATCGACTCGCCGAACGCCGGTACAACCACAGCGAGGCCGGGACGCACACGACCAGAAGGGTTGCACTCCAGGCCACCGCGTAAACCAAGGCGTGCTCGGCGGGCCAGCCGGACGGCTCGGGGAAGTCCCGCGGTGCGGAGTTGCCGAACAGGTCGCGGCAGGAGGTGGCGACCGCGGTGACCGGATTCCATTCGGCAATCGCACGCAGAGGTCCGGGCAGGCTGGCCGCGGAGATGAAAGCGCTCGACAGAAACGTTACCGGGAACATCCACAAGAAGCCGATGCTCTGCGCGACCTCCACGTTTCGGGCCGCCAGTCCGGTCACCGCACCGACCCACGCCATGGCGAGCGCGAAGAAGATGAGCAGTGCGAACGCGATTGCTGCATCTCCGGGACTTCCCCGGATACGCCAGCCGATCGCGAATCCGCAGGCCACCATTACGGCCAGTCCCACGGCGCCGAGCACCATATCCGATGTGACGCGCCCCGCGATCACTGCGAGTCTCGACATCGGCAACGACCGCAGCCGGTTCACGATGCCGTCGGACATGTCGTTGGCCAGGCCGACGGTGGTGAACGCCGAGTTGAAGAGCATGGTCTGGGCGAAGATTCCGGCCATCAGGAACTCCCGGTACTGGCCGCCTCCGAGCGTCGCCCCGAACACGTAGGCGAACAGGAACACGAACATCAGCGGTTGGACCGTGGCGCTCAGGAGCAGAGTCGGGATCCGGCGAACGGTGATCAGGTTGCGTTCGACCAGTACCGCGGTATCAGCGAACATCATCGGGCTCCGTCAGCGTCAGGAACACGCTCTCGAGGGTCGGCGCGGTGACCGCGGCGTCGACGACGTCGACGCCCGCTGCGTGGAGCGATTTCACCGCGGCCACCGTACTGCGGGTCCCCGCGTCCACCGGAACGCGGAAACGCACGTCGTCGATCTGCTCGGGATGTCCGGAACCGAGTTCGGCCAGCTCGGTCATCACTTCCACGGCGTGCCGGAGCGCGCCTGTCCGAGCCACTTCGACCGTCAGTTCCGCGTTGCCGAACTCGTGTTTGAGTGATTCGGGGGTGCCGTGCGCATGCACCGCCCCGTTGTAGATCACAGTGATGTCGTCGGCCAGCTCGTCGGCCTCCTCGAGATACTGGGTGGTGAGCAGGATCGTGGTGCCCCCGTCAGTCAGTTCGGCGATCGCGTCCCAGATCTGTCTGCGGCCGCGCGGGTCGAGCCCTGTCGTGGGTTCGTCGAGAATGACGAGCTTCGGGCGGTTGATGATCGCTCCCGCCAGGTCCAGGCGTCGCCGCATGCCGCCGGAATAGGTGCGCATCGGCCGGTCGGCGGCCGCCGTGAGATCGAGTTCCTCGATCATCTCGCGTGCCTGGACGGACGCCTCGCGACGAGGCATCCCGTACAACTGGGCCACCAGACGCAGGTTCTCGAACCCGCTCAACGTGCCGTCGACCGCCGCGTACTGCCCCGATACCCCGATGAGGCCCCGGACTGCAGACGGAGCGCGGACCACGTCCACGCCGTCGATCAGGATCTCTCCGGCGTCGGGTGCGAGCAGCGTCGCCACCATCGAAACGGTGGTGGTCTTACCGGCGCCGTTGGGCCCTAGGACGGCATGGATCGACCCCGCGGGGACGGTGAGGTCCAGGTTGTCGACGGCCACATGAGTGCGGCCGCGGCCGAACATGCCGCTGGTGAAGGTCTTCGTCACGCCCCGCAGCACGAGTGCGTCGTTCGACCGCCGTCGGTCCGGTGCGATGTGCGCGCCGGCAGGTGCGGACTCGGGAGCCGATGCGTCGCGGACCGGTGGAAGTTCGGTCGTGATCGCATTGCCATGATGGGGATGCGCGGCGGCCGCGTCGCGTTCGATCGTGCTGGTGCTATGCCGACCCATGGCCGTCCTCTCCGTGTGGGTTGCGCCCGACCGCGGCCGGCGCCCGCTGGTCGGCCGCACGGTTCATGGCGGCGATCAGACTCGCCGGCCGCATATCGGTCCAGTGCGCCTCGACGTAGTTCAGGCATTCGTCGTGACCTGCGGGACCGAACATGCGGGTCCAGCCGTGCGGGACCGGTGCGAAATCCGGCCACAAGGAATGCTGCTGCTCGTGGTTGACGAGCACCAGGAAGGTGCCGTCGGTGTCGTCGAAGGGGTTGGGGGTCATCGGACTTCCTTTCGTCCATCGCTGTGACCGCCGCCTGTCCACCACATGGCGGGCCGGCGAGCGTCCACGACGTATCCGTAATGAGAGACGTTCTCGGGTAGGAGCATGCGGGCATGGGTGCAGTCGACCCGCACATCGGTGACGGTGCCGGTGATGCGGCCGACCCAGTCGTGGCGCGCGGACACGCCGTTGCTGTGCTGCGTGGCGGTCACGAACACTGCATCACCGTTGAAGACACGCGGCTTCCACTGCGCGGCGAGTGAGCCGGCGCTGGAGAAAGTCGACTGGACGGCTGCCAGATCGTCGCGTGAGAGCTCGGCGAGCGGACCGCCTCCCGCTCGGACCGCATCGGAGAGGTCGTTCAGGTCGGGTTCACCGGTCCCCGCCGAGTCGTCGATTCCGAACTCGCCCAGCAGTTCACGCATCGACTCCGTACGTGCCAGACCCGGGTGATCGGCGAGGACATAGGAGTCGAGCAGGATCAGCCGGTCCACTCGCTCGCCCGCACGCTGCAGTGCGACGCCGACCTCTTGAGCGATCAGACCGCCGAGGGACCAGCCGAGTAGGTGATACGGCCCGTGCGGAGCGGTGTCCCGGATGCGGCGGACGTAATCTGCCGCCAGCTCGTCGACGCTCGTCGCCGGCTCGGCGCCCGACAGCGATGGATTCTGCAGCCCGTACACGGGGCGGCCGTCATCGATGTAGGGAAGCAGGCTGGTGAACGACCACGACAACCCGATCGCCGGGTGGATGACGAACAGCGGAGTCTTGGTCGATGCGGGATCGCCGGCGCGCAGAGTGAGCATCGGTGCGAGGGCTGCGCGGGCCCGCGCAGCGCCACGGTCGGCTGGATCGTCGCTCCGGGCGTCGGCGAGGACCGCGGCCAGTTCGACCGGGGTCGGCGCGGCGAAGATGTCCGGAACTGCCGTCGGGTGTCCCTGCTCGCGCAATCGCGTCACCAGCGTGGTGGCGAGCAGCGAGTCTCCGCCGATATCGAAGAAGTTGTCGCGTCGGCCGACGCGACCGAGGCCGAGAACAGCGGCGAAGGCGTCGACGACGGCCTCCTCGGTGTCGCTGATGGCCTTGCCGCGATCGTCGTCAGAGGTTGCGCCGGAAGGTGCGGCAGGCGCGGGCAGGGCGCGCCGGTCGATCTTGCCGACCGGGGTCATCGGAAGCTGGGCGAGCACCGTGACCGTGGCGGGCATCATGTGCCGCGGCAGCAGCCTGGCGACCGACCTTCGCAGGGCAGCGACGTCGAAGCTCGTGTCGTGTTCGTCCAGTGACACATAGCTGTGCAGGACTGTCGTCCCCGACGAGGTATCGGCGACGGTGACCGCGGCGCGGACGTGCGATTCGGTGGTCAGCGCGTCGTCGATCTCGCCGAGCTCTACACGGAAACCGCGCACCTGCACCTGATCGTCGGCGCGGCCGACATATTCGATCGCTTGGTCCCTCGTCCACCGCACCAGGTCGCCCGTGCGGTACATGCATCGTCCCGCGAATTCGGGGCCGAGAACCATCGGGGCCGCAACGTAACGGGTCGATGTCAGCTGAGGCCTTCCGTGGTAACCGCGGGTGACCTGCGACCCGAGAAGGTACAGCTCGCCGGCGACGCCGAGAGGAACGGGGTGCAATCGGTCGTCGAGCACGAGTGCACCGACGCCGTTGTGCGGGCGTCCGATCGTGACGCGGTCGTCCGGTGACAGCGGCTGCGAACTGGTGGTGATGATGGTCGTCTCGGTGGGGCCGTACACGTTGATCAGCGTTCGGCCCGACGACCAGGTGCGGACCAGCTCGGGAGCGATGGCCTCGCCGCCCACGGCGAGCGAGGTGAGGGAAGGGACGCGCTCCGGCGACATGGTCGCCACTGCGGCGGGCGTGATGAAAGCGTGGGTGATTCCCGTGCGTCGGACGAGGTCCTGCAGGTCGGAGCCACCGAAGATCGAGGTCGGGGCGATGACAAGGGTTGCCGCGCCGGCTGCGGCGAGGAGGAACTCGAGAACCGAGGCGTCGAAGCTCGGCGATGCGAAGTGCAGCACCCGCGAATCGGGGCCGGGCGCCATCCGGGACGCGAGCTCGTCACGAACTGCCCTCAGACCACGATGGGGGACCAGCACGCCCTTGGGGGTGCCGGTGGAGCCGGACGTGTAGATCACGTAGGCCAACTGGTCGACGTCGATCGGCCGGGGTAGTTCATGGTGCTCGACCGGTGCAGGCGACATCTCGGTCAGCTGCCTGCGGGCTGCCGGGCCGTCGATCACGATCTCCGACGCGTGCCCGACGAGCGCTCCGGTCTCCGCAGCGATCGTCACCACCCACTCGGCGCCGGAGTCGGCCAACATGTGTGCGATGCGGTCGGCGGGGTACGTCGGATCTACTGGGACATAGGCCGCGCCGGTCCGGACGATGGCCCAGATCGCGACGACGGCTTCGACCGACCGTGGGATCGCCATCGCGACCACGGACTCGGGTCGTCGTGCGACGCCGTGCTGCAGCAGCAGTCGGGCCAGGCGGTTCGCCCGGGCGTCCAGTTCACGATAGGTGAGGGCGACAGGAGTGCCGTCGGCATCCTCGGCGGTCACCGCGATACCGCCGGGGTTGCGGCGAACGGCGTCGTCGAGGAGTTCGGAGTACGTCCGGGCCGGGCGCGCGGCCGGACCGGAGACCGGGGCGAGCCCGGCGACCTCCAGCGGATCGGTGATCCGGATGTCCCCGACCGCGCGGTGGGGATCGGCGACGAGTGCGCGCACCACGCGCAGTAACCGGACCCCGAGTTCCTTCGCCTGCTCCCGGCTGTACCGGTTGCGTGCGAACGTCAGCGACAGGCTCGGTCGGCCGGACTCGGCGTTCATACCGGTGACGGTGAACTGCAGATCGAACTTCGCGGTGTGCGAGTCGAGTTCGGCGACCTCGCCGACGAGATCTTCGGAGATGGGGAGCTGCTCGCCGACGATCGAGTCCGCGAAGTCGTGCACCGACAGGGCCACCTGAAAGAGCGGTCCGCGACCGGGGAGCCGGGGCGGGTTCACCGCCGACACCACGTCGTCGAACGGAGCGGCGAGGTGATCCCACGCGTCGAGGTCGTCGGTGCGCACGCGGTCCAGCAGGGAGTGGGCGCTGGCGCCAGGATCGACGAGCGTGCGCAGCGCGATGGTGTTGACGAACATGCCGACCACTGCTCGGAAGTCCCGCTGACCGTGAGCACTGTTTCCGACGATCGCGCGAGTGTCCACGGGGGTGCCGATCACCAGATCGTCTCCCGATCCGAGCCGATTGAGGAGGACGGCGAGCGCCGCGTGCAGGACGGTGAACGCCGATGTCGAGCTCGCCCGGGCGAAGGCGGCGACCGCATCACGGAGTTCGCACTCGACCGGGAGGTCGACGGTTGCGCCACCGGTCCGGTCAGTGTGGGCTGGGTCGGCGTCGACGCTCGTCACCGCGGGAGCACCCGCGAGGTGCGAGCTCCAGTAGCGGAGGTCGGCGTCTCTGCGCTCGTCGTCCCCGGCAAGCGCGTGATCACGGTAATCGGGTACTGCCGGAACCGGCGGGTCCGCAGGGGCGGCTGCCCCTGCACGGGCACGGTAAGCATCGAGCAGGTCACCGATGATGATCGGCATCGAGCCACCGTCCGCGGCGATGTGGTGCAGCACCAGGATCAGGGCGTGGCTGTCGCCGCTCCCGGTGAGGGCCGCTCGCAGCGGTGCGTCGACGGTGAGATCGAAGGGGCGGTCGCACAGGGCGGCGACGACTGCCTTCGGATCGTCGCGGCCTGCGTCGATCGTGCCGACGATATCCTCCGGATCGTCGAGAACGACACCGACCGGGCCGGTGTCGGTATCGGCGTAGATCGTGCGCAGCACGGCATGGCGCGCGACCACGTCCACGAGTGCTCCACGTAATGCCGCAGTGTCCAGGCTGCCGTGCAGACGAAGCACGAACGGCATCGCGTAGTCGGTGGACTGGGGCGAGCTGCGGTGCAATGACCACAGGCGCTTCTGCATGGGCGCCAGCGGGATGCGCGTCGGCCGCGCGGTGGCGGCTGAGACGACCGGTACCGGCGAGGTGATGTCCGCGATGGCGGACTCCACGTCGAGTAACTGGGCGAGACGTTCGATGCTCGGATCGTCGAAGACCGCGCGTACGCGGATTGGATCACCGCGGTGCACCGCATTGATCCGGCTGACCAGCGTTGTGGCCTGCAATGAGGTGCCGCCGAGCGTGAAGAAGTCGTCGTCCGGTCCGACACTGCCGGAAGGGATCCCGAGCGCATCGCAGACGAGCTCCGCTAGTACCTGTTCGGCGCCGGGGGCGGGTGCTCGCGCGGGCGTCTGGTCGGTCGGTTCCGGTGCGGGCAGTGCTGCGCGGTCGACCTTGCCGTTGACGGTCAGCGGGATGGCGTCGACGACGGTGACCGTCGACGGCACCATCTGCCGTGGCAGATGCTCGGCCGCGAAGGAGACGAGTCCGGCCCCGGTGACACCGTCGCTGCCGACAGTTGCGTAGCTGTTCAGATGAGCAGTCTCGCCGGACCCGTCGACGACGGTCACCGCGGTGAGGACCCCGGTGTGGCTCGCCAGAACCGAATCGACTTCGTCGAGTTCGATGCGGAATCCGCGGACCTTCACCTGCCGGTCGTCGCGGCCGTGAAAGGACAGTCGGCCGGCCAGATCGACGGATGCGAGGTCGCCCGTTCGGTACATCCGCTCACCGGAACCGCCCGGTGCAGCAACGAACGACGTCGAGGTCTGGGCGGACCGGTTCAGGTAGCCGCGTGCGAGCCCTGGACCGCTCAGGTAGAGCTCGCCCGGAGCGTAGGGCGGAAGCGGCCTCAGACGGGAGTCGAGTACGTGCGCCGATGCGCCGTCGACGGGGCTGCCGATCGTGATCGGTTCCGTCGGCGAAAGCGCCGACATCGTGGCGACGATGGTGGTCTCGGTGGGGCCATAGCAGTTGAGGAAGGTCCGACCGGCCCCCCAGCGCGCCACCAACTCGCGGGCGAACGATTCCCCGCCGACACCCAGGCACTTCAGATCAGGGAGGTCGCGAGGCGATGCGGCAGCCAGTGCCGCCGGTGTGACGAACGCGTGGCTGACGTGTTGCGCGGCGAGGAACTCGGTGAGCTCGTCGCCGCCGTAGATGGACGTCGGTGCGATCACCATCGTCGCCGCGGCGTCGAGTGCCAGCAGAAGCTCCAGCATCGACGCATCGAAACCGGGGGAGGCGAAGTGGAGGGTGCGACTGGTGCGCTCCACTCCGTAGCGCCGCGTCTGAGTGGCAGCGAACGGGGCGAGGCCGCGATGGCTGACCGAGACGCCCTTGGGCATGCCGGTGGTCCCCGAGGTGTAGATGACGTACGCGCACCCGTCGATCCTGCGCGCGGGACGATTCCGCAGCAGTCCGCGGGTTCCAGTCAGATCGTTGGCCAGATCATCAGTGGTCAGCCAGTGGATCCCGGGAGTGGAGGCAGTGACCGGACCCGGGACAGTGATCCCGAACCGGGCGCCGGAATCGGTCACCATGTGCCGGATGCGCTCGGACGGATGGCGGGTATCGACCGGCATGATCGCCGCACCGGTCTTGGCGACCGCCCAGAAGGCCAGCACCGATTCGACCGACCGGCCGATGGCGACGGCGACGATCTCGTCGGGGCCGACTCCGTGGCCGGTGAGACTGCGTGCCCAGCGGTCCGAACGTCGTCCGGCCTCGCGGTAGGTCAGTCGAGTGGTCCCGTCATCGAGGGCGATCGTGTCGGGATGAGCGCTGACAGCGTCGTCGATGAGATCGGCGAGGTGACGCGGTCGTGTCGCAGGATCGACGTGGCCTACCTCGCCGACTGTCGTGTCCTGACCGTCGGACGGGCGCAGGAGGCGGTACTCGCCGATGGGTCGTTCCGGGTCGTCGGCGATCTGGTGGGCGAGTGCGACGAAACGTTCGGCGAGATCGGCGATGCGGCGTTCGCTGTAGATTCCGGCGTCGTAGGTGAAGCGTGCGATGCCGTCCCGGATGCGCAGTTCCAGGTCGAATCGGGAGCTACCGGTGCCGACCTCGCGCGCGGCGGCCTGCAGGCCATCGAGATCCACCTGGTCAACGCCCGCGGTCTCCTGGGGGAGGTCGTCGAAGGTGAGTGCGACGCCGAAGATCGGGTGACGTCCGGTGCGCGGGGGCGCGACAGCCGCGACGAGCTGCTCGAAGGGCAGGTCGGCGTGCGAGAGGGATTCCAGGTCGGCATGCCGGATATCGGTGAGGAGCGCGCTGAACCGCGCCCGCGAGTCGACTTGGACGCGCAGCGGCACCGAGTTGACGAACATGCCCACCAGATCGGCGAGCTTGGGATCGGTCCGGCCGGCTACCGGCGTGCCGATCACGACATCGCTGACGCCCGTCGCCACATGCGCGGACGGGTCCGCGGACATCCGATGCAGCAGTGTCGCCAGAATCGCGTGCACGGTCATGAACTCGGTGGTGCCGCGACCTGTACGGGCCGCAAGCTCCGAGCGGAGCTCCGCGGTGAACGGGACGTCGACCGTTCCGGCGCGGCCGGTCGATGACGGATCATCGAGATCGGGGGCGACTAGCGGAACGTGGGCGATGCCTGCGAGCTGGCCACGCCACCAGCCGGTGAGTTCGTCGAGGCGCGTCGCCGGAGGATCCGCGGCTACGGGCTGGGCGAGTGTCGCGGACTGCCACCGCAGGTAGTCGCGGTATGTGACGGCAGGTGCATCGGCTTGCTGCGGATCACGTCCGGCGTGCAGGTCGGCGTAGGCCGCCCCGATGTCCCGTGCGAGCGGACCCATGGAGGCGCCGTCGGCGGCGATGTGGTGAATGATCATGGTGAGCCGGTGATGGGCGGTGGGGCCCTCGTCGGGGAGCCTGTGTAGCGCGGTCCGTACCGGGCAATCGATGGTCAGATCGAACGCGGCGGATGCGAGGGCGGCGGACTGCTCTTCCCAACCGTCTTCGTCGACCGCGACGGGAGTGAGCCCGGTATCGAGAGCATCGGCGGGGATGACGTCCAACGTCGGGCGGCCGTCGCTGGCGGGGTATCGGGTGCGCAGTGGCTCATGCCGGCCGATCGTGTGCCGCAGAGCGCCCTCGAGGGCGGCGACGTCGAGGGCGCCGTGCAGGTCGAGCGCGAACGCGATGTTGTATGCACCGCCGTCTTGTGCGTCGGCGAGCTGGTTGAGGAACCACAGCTGCTGCTGCGCCGAGCCTGGTTCGACGGGGGCGCTGGAGGTCTCCGTGGTGTCGCGGACCAGCGGCACCAGCGGCCGGTCGGCATGATCGGCATCACCGACATGATCTGCATCGCCGAGGAGCCGGGCGATTGCGGCCACACGCGGATCATCGAACAGTGCACGGACCGCGATTCGCGTCTGTGCACTCTGCTCGAGGACACCGGTCAACTGGGTCGCGAGAAGCGAGTTTCCGCCGAGCTCGAAGAAGTCGTCCTCACGTCCGATGCCGTGAGCCGGGACGTTGAGGACACTGCCGATCGCCCGTGCCACGGCGTGCTCAGCCGCACCGCGCAGCGGCGTGTGGGCGTGATCGGGTGCAGCGCCGGGCTCGGGCAGCGCACGTACGTCCACCTTGCCGACCGGGGTCACCGGGATCTCGTCGAGGGCGATGATCGTCGCGGGCACCATGTGGCGCGGCAGGCTGTCGGCCAGCCGGTCCCGCAGGTCGCGGGCAGCCGCGGCGTTCAGCGTCCGTCCCGGGGCTGCGGTGACGTAGGCGACGAGCCTCGCGGAGTCGTCGGTTCCGGCGACGACCGTTACCGCGTCCCGAACGGCATTGTCGGAGACGAGCGCTGCGTCGATCTCACCGAGTTCGATGCGGTGGCCGCGGACCTTGGTCTGATGGTCGGCGCGGCCACGGAACTCCAGAGTGTGATCGGCCCGCCAGCGCACCAGGTCGCCGGTGCGGTACATCCGTTCGCCGGGCTCCCCGAACGGGTTCGCGATGAACCGCTTCGAGGTCAGCGGGCGCACGCCGTGGTACCCGCGTGCGAGGTGCGATCCGCACAGGTACAGCTCGCCGACGATGCCCGGAGCGACCGGCCGCAGACGCTCGTCGAGCACCAGTGCGGACACCCCGCGGATCGGACGCCCGATGGTCAGTGAGTGGTTCGGCCCGATCTGCTCCGACATCGTCGCCACGACGGTCGCCTCGGTCGGCCCGTAGGCGTTGATCAGGCGACGCCCTGCTGACCAGCGGCGGACCGCCTCCGAGTTGGGGTGCTCACCGCCGATGACGAGGGTGCTCAGCTGCGGCAGGTCGTCCGGCGACATCGTCGTCAGCAATGACGGAGTGAGGAACGCGTGGGTGATCGTGGAATCGGCCATCAGATCAGACAGTTCGCGACCGCCGAGGAGACCGGCCGGTGCGATGTACATGCTCGCGGCGGCGCCGACCGCCATGATCATCTCGAGCACAGAGGCGTCGAAGCTCGGCGACGCGAGGTGCAGTGTCCGGCTCTCTCCCGTGAGCGCCAGATGCGATACCTGTTCGGCGGCGAAGTCGGCGAGACCTCGGTGGCCCACCACGACGCCCTTCGGCCGTCCGGTGGTCCCCGAGGTGTAGATCAGGTACGCGGGCTGATCGACGTTCACCGACTCGGTGCGGTCGGCGTCGGTGATGCCCGAGGCCGAATGGTCTTGCAGGGTGTCGATGATGTCGGCCGAGTCGAGGACGATGGTGGTGCGGTCGTGCGCCTCGGTGAGGAGAGTGCGGGACGCCTGGTCGGTGACGACGATCCGCGCACCGGAGTCGGCGAGCATGAACTCGGTACGTGCGCGTGGGTACCCAGGATCGACCGGAACCCAAGCGGACCCGGACTTGGCGACTGCCCACAGCGTGATCATCCAGTCGACCCCGCGAGGCAGCGACACGGCGACGTAACGCTCCGGCCCGGCGCCGGCTGCGATCAGCAGCCGTGCCAACCGGTTGGACGACTCGTCGAGCTCGCGGTAGGTCAGCTGACGAGTGCTCGAGGTGTCAACCACCGCGGGGCGGAAGGGATCCGCGGCGACCGCGGTGCGGAGGAGCTGTGACAGATGTTCCACCGGGCGGGATCCGCCACCCACTGCGGGCACCAGGTCGAGCCGGTCGGCGGGATCGAGGGTGCAGGCGTCGCCGATCGAGATCTGGGGATCGTTCGATACCGTCTGCAGCAGCCTCACGCACCGTGAGGCGAGTCCCGCAGCGGTGTCGTGGTCGAAGAGCTCGTCCGCGTATCCGAGGGCGAGCTCCATGCCCCGGTTCTCGTCGGCCGCAGCGGACTGGTGGGAGACGGTGAACTCCAGGTCGAACTTGATGGTGCCGGTATCGACCTTGGCTGCGGTCGCCGACAGTCCGACGAAGTCGAGGGAGACCCGGGTGGCGTCCTCCAGTGCGACCGACACGTCGAAATAGGGTTGGCCGCTGCTGCTGCGCGGAGGATTCAGCTCGGTGACCAGTCGGTCGAACGGGACGTCGGCGTTGTCGAACGCGGCTAGGTCGCGTTCGCGCACGGTGGCCAGCAGGTCAGCGAACGAGGCGTTCTTATCCACCGGCGTCCGAAGGGCGAGCGTGTTGACGAACATGCCGACCAGCGGATCGAGATCATCGGTGCCACGTCCCGAGACCGGCGTGCCGACCACCACGTCGTCGGTGGTCGACACAGTGCGCAGCAGGGCGGCTACGGCGGCGTGCACGACCATGAAGAGGGTGGTGTCGTGTCGTTCGGCCAGTTGCACGAGACGGGTTCGGGTGGCGGCGTCGATCGGTGCGCAGACGTACGCCCCCGACCGTGTATCGGCGCGCGACGGAGACCGGTCGTAGGGAAGTTCCGTGTCGACGGGAGCGTTGCGCAGGGCGTCGGCCCAGTAGCCGATCTGGCGGCCGGCAGTGGATGCCGGATCGTCGAGCCACGCGATTCGGTCGGCGCTCGCCTGACCGTAGGTAATCGGGAGCTCGTTCCATGCAGGAGCTTCACCGGCCTGCCGGGACCGATACGCGGCCGCCAGGTCGGTGGCCAACGGGCCGAGCGACCACCCGTCGGCGGCGATGTGGTGAATCACCACGACGAGGGCGTGGTCGTGATTGCCGTTGGTGATGATCCGCGCCCGGATCGGCAAGTCCGCGGTGAGATCGAAGGGTTGAGCGGCGAAATCCGTAGCGCTCCCGGCCGAACTCGCATCGTAGGCGGGGATCTGGACGAGTCCGTCGGCCGCCGGATGCACGCGCTGGCAGGCGATACCCGCTTCGTCGCTGACCGTCGTGCGCAGCGGCTCGTGCCGGGCGACGACATCGTTCAGCGCCGTGCGCAGGGCCTCGATGTCGAGCTTGCCGATCATTCGGACGGTGAACGGGATGTGGTAATTCGAGGTTGATGTCGAATCGAGCCGTGCCGCCAGCCACAGCCGGCGTTGAGCGGGTGACAGGGGGACCGGCCCGCTGATCGCGCGGGCGCGAGTTGCGGGGGCCGGCGGTGTGACGGCATGGTCGGACACCCCGAGCGCACGTATCGTCGCGACGATGCCGGCGATGTCCGCTGAATCGAAGATGGCCCGGATGCCGATATCAGCGCCGGTGGATTTGGAGAGCCGGGCTGCCACCCGGGTGGCAGCGAGTGAGTTGCCGCCGAGCTCGAAGAAGCTCGATGTCATGGACACCTCGGATACGCCGAGGACGGTGCTGACCGTGTCGTGGACGCGGTGCTCCAGCGCGGTGTCCGGGGCGACGAGTACGGTGGCGCCGCCCTGGCGGGCCAGATCAGGTCGCGGGAGCGCCCGGCGGTCGAGCTTGCCGTTGGTCGTCGTCGGAAGTGCGTCGCACACCATGACGACGGTCGGAATCATGTGGTCCGGAAGGGCTGTCGACAGCTCGGATCGGAGATCGCGGTCGGCATTCAGGTCTCCGCTGACGTAGCCGACGACGATCGGATCGGCGAGCACGTCGTCCCGCACCACAGCCCCAGCGCTCCGGACGCTCGGCAGTGCGGCGAGAGCCGACTCGATCTCGCCGAGCTCGACGCGCTGACCGCGGATCTTGATCTGGGAGTCGCTGCGTCCGAGGTACTCCAGTTCGCCGTCGGTACGACGACGAACGAGATCGCCGGTGCGGTAGAGGCGTCCTCCCGTCGCGAACGGGTCGGGGACGAAGCGGTCCGCGGTGAGATCGGAGCGACCCAGGTAGCCGCGAGCCAGTTGCACGCCGCCGAGATACAGTTCGCCGATCGCACCGGTCGGCATCGGGGTGAGCCTGCGGTCGAGCACGTAAGCGGTGGTGTTGTGGACCGGCAGGCCGATGGGCACGATCGGATCAGCAGGGTCGCACGCGCTGTGGTTGGTGACATCGATCGCGGTCTCGGTGGGGCCGTACAAGTTGTGGACCGGCGCCGCGGTGAGGGCGGCGGTCGCGGCGACGATGCTGGGTGTCAGCGCTTCGCCGCTGGTGAAGATCATTCGCACTGAAGCGAGCGCATCGTGCGTCCGGTCGGCGGTCTTCTCGTCTACGGAGCTTCCGAGTGCCTCGGCGAAGGCGGAGAGCATCGACGGGACGAAGTGCAGTGCGCTCACGCGCGTCTGCTCGATGACACGCCGCAGGTACCACGGGTCGCGGTGCCCGTCCGGCGCGGCGATGACCACTGCGGCACCGGCGATGAGCGGCCAAAAATACTCCCATACGGAGACGTCGAAGCTGGCGGGCGTCTTGTGGAGCACCCGGTCGTCGGGTGTGAGTGCATAGGCGTCCTGCATCCAGAGCAGGCGGTTCATCAGCGCGCGATGCGTCACCAGAACCCCCTTCGGCGTTCCAGTGGATCCCGAGGTGAACAGCAGGTAGGCCCCGTTGTCCGGTCGGGTCGATTCCACCGTCGCTGTCCGGCCGGTCGGCGGCTCGGCCCGCAGAGTCTGCAGCGTCGCGGTGGGTACGCGCAGGTCTGCGTGCAATCCGTCGGGCACGATGACCAGTTCGGGCGCGGCGACGTCGAGGATGTGGTGCAGCCGTGACTCCGGCTCGTCCGGAGAGAGCGGCACGAACACGGCACCCGAGCAGGTCACTGCGTGTAGGGCCGTGTGCAGATCGATTCCGCGTGGAAGCATCACGCCGACAATCGATTCAGGACCGATGCCCCGGCGGCGCAGTGACTCGGTGAGGGTCGTGACCCGGCGCTGAACCTCGCCGTAGGTGAGGCTGTCGCCGTCCGGGCCGATGAACGCCGTGCGGTCGTCGAACTGCCGGTACGCCTCGGCGAGCATCGCGGCGAGGGTGCGGTCGCCGTAGCGGACCGCAGAGCCCACGGCATGCCGGTTCAGCTGTGCGGCCTCGTCGCCGCTCGCCAGCGGCAGATCGGTGACGGCGAGCGCCGGACCGGCACCCGCGAAGCAGGAGAGGAAGTCGATGAGACGCCGGTGGTGGTCCTGCACCTCCGTCTGGCTGTAGACGTTCGGGTTGGCCTCGAGGTCCAAGCTCATGCCGCCGAACATCGTGTCGTAGACGTTCACCGAGGCGTCCTCGACGGGACCGGTCGACAGGATGTTCAATTCTCCGGGAAGCGAACCGAAGTCGATGTGCTTGAAGAACAGCATCACGTTGACCATCGGCCCGAAGAAGCCGCGTCGGCCACCCTGTGCGCCGAGGACCTCGGAGGTGATGTCCTCGTGCCGGAACCGCTGGTGACGCACCGCGTTCTTGACCTCTGAATTCACTGCACGGATCAGATCGTCGATACGGCGCGGGCCGTCGGCGTCGTCGATGCTCGAGAGGACGGGGACGACGTTGGAGGTGAGGCCTGCCGAGGTGCGCAGTGCGTCGGTGTCGCGGACTGCGACCGGGAGGCTGATCATCGTGTCGTCGGTGTTGTTGAAGCGGGCCAGATACAGCGCGACGGCCGCGCTGATGACCGAGGCCGGACGGACTTCTAGCTCGGCGGCCCGGCCGCGGATCTGCGCGACGACGTCATCGTCGAGAGCCTCGGACACGATCGTCGCGAGGGGTGCGGCGACGTCGGTGCGCGTGGAGAACGACGTCGTGGGCAGCGCGCCGGTGCCGGTGACGAGGCGGCGCGTCCAGAAGTCGCAGGAGTCGCTGAACCGCTCCGAACCGCGGTAGTCGGCGTCGATTCCGGCGACGTCGGCCATCGTAGCGATGTCGGCGTCGGGCAGCGGACTGCCGTCGGCAGCCGTGTATCGCTGAGCGACGCGGAGCATCATGTACATTGCCGCGTAGCCGTCGAAGGCCAGGTGGTGGCCCCAGCAGTACCAGATGCTGTGTGCGGGGCCGAGAGTCAGCAGGTATGTCTGCAGGAGCGGATCGGTGAACAGGTCGGGGACGCGCGACCGGTGCTCGTCCATCCACTGCCGGGCCGCCGCGGCCGGATCATCGTGATACGAGAAGTCGCGCTGCCCGAGTTCGATGACCCGGTCGGTGTCGACCAGCACCGTCGGTTCATCCTCGCCGTTCCGGATGAGTCGCAGCAGTCCGGACTCGGTCTCGGCAGTCGTATCGGCGACCGCCCGGTCCAATCGTGACGATTCGACCTCCCCGTGAAATTCGACGAAGGCAGCCACCGACATGGGCACATGCGGATCGATCTGCTGCGCGTAGTAGATGCCACGCTGTGCTGCGGTAAGCGGCAACTCCACCCGGGTCGATCCGGAATGGATGAGATTGTCGGTGCTCACGCGGTCCTCCTTCGTCAGCGGTCTGTAAGTACTACGGCTGGGAGGAGGTCGCGGATTGGTCGCGTGACGTGAATCTTCTCCAGGGGCGGCCACCCCTGGGTATCGGTGCTGGTCGGCCGCGAGAGGACTTCCGTCGATTCTTCGGTCACGGTGGCAGCTTTCCGCGACGCCACGTCAGGGATGTGGCGCTGAGTCCGGCCGAGGACGGAAATGGGTGACGGAAAGCCGCTGTCTGCTCGTGCGCAGAGTGCTCTCAGGCGTGGAGAGCGTTCTCAGGCACCGACCGGCGGGACGCAGATGCTGATCGTCGCGCCCATCGGGTCCTTGAAAGCACCGAGGACGCCGAACGGTGTCGCCTCGGGTTCCATGACGACGCTGCCGCCGAGGTCGACGGCGCGCGCGATCGTCGCGGGGGCGTCGTCGACGGTGATGAACCCTTCCCAGAAGGACGGGTGGTCGTCGGGCAGCATTCCCTGCCCGGGCATGAAGCCGCCGACCTGGACCGAGTCGAGCAAGGCCAAGCCGTAGCGGCTCGGGCCGGTCGCATCAGGCGCACCGCCGGTGCCGCCCTCGGTGATGCTCCAGCCGAAGAGTTCGGTGTAGAAGGCGGTCGATGCCGCGAAGTCCATCGTCATCGTCTGGAACCAACACGGTGCGCCCGGCGAATCCATGACGGTGAAGCCCGGGTGCTTCTGCGGCTGCCACAGCGCGAAGGCTGCGCCGGCCGGATCGGCGAGCACCGCCATCACCCCGAGATCGCCGACTGCCATCGCGGGGACCAGCGTGGTCGCGCCCAACGATTCGGCGCGAGTGGCGACGTTGGCCGCGTCCGCGACGTGGAAGTACACCGACCAGGCATCCGCCGGACCGTCCGGACCGGCCTGCACGAGCCCTGCGACCTCCCGGCCGCGCGCCGACAGCATCCGGTAACCGCCGAGAGCGGGATCGGGGTCACTCGCCGTCCAGCCGAAGACCTGCGCATAGAAGCCGGCGGCGCGGTCGGCGTCGCTGGTGGTGAGGTCGAGCCACACAGGGGCACCCATGGGCGCGGAGTAGTCGGGCATCAGGCGGTCCTTTGCGTTTCGGATCCTTCTCCGACGATTGTTCACGCGTCGCGCCCGAGTTTCAGCCGTTCGGCCGACTCACCAGTACCCGTCCGGGTCCTTCGCGGGCGACTCGCGGGGAATGATCCCTTCGGCGACGCCGTGCTGGATACTCGCGGACATTCGCGGGCAGGTGGGGAGCATCGCCGGGTTCCCGCCCTCCTCGCGAATCGCCGTGAACTCCGGGCAACGGGCTCGTGCCTCGTCGTTCCACTGGACGCTCGTGTGGTGCGGGCTCGTCTTCTTGACGAGCACGCAGGCATGGCAGGTGCGGCATTCGATCTCGGTGAGACCGCCCGACAGGTAATGCCTGCGGTCGCGGGCGGTCGCATCGGCGATCGAGGCGAGGCGGGCCGGGTCCCCCGAATAATCGGGGGCCTTGGCCCACCCGCCTGCCGGTTGCTCCTGCGACCCGGGCATCAGACCGACGCGCCCTCGGAGTCTGCGCCCTCGGAGTCCGCGTTCTCGGCAGCCGCGGCTTCTGCGGCCTTCTCCTCCGCCTGGCGCCGCAAATTCTCCTCGACCTCGATATTCCAGTTCTCGAGCGCCTTCTCGGTGTCGATCTCGTACTCGAATCGACCGGACATCTCATCGGTGACGTCCTCGGCGTCCACGTAGTACTGCTCGTACCAGCGGCGGAGCTGGTAGACGGGACCGTCCTCCTCGACCAGCAGCGGGTTGTCGATACGGGTCTTGCCACGCCAGATCTCGACGTCCTGCATGAACCCGACCTCGACGCCCTGGGTGATCTTCTTGACCATCTTGGCGCCCTGCTCGGCGGTGAGGCCGTCGGGGATCTTCGCCATGACGCCGAACATCAGCACGAACGAGTTCTCGTCGATCGGGTAGTGGCAGTTGGTCAGGATGGTCTCGATCGCGTAGTCGCCGTAGTACTGGACCATCGGGTTCAGCATGTAGGACGGACCGTAGTACGCGGCGATCGACTCCAGCCGGGTGTCACCGTACGCCGACGTCAGTGCGATGTCGGGGCGGCCGCGGCTGTTCATGTACTGCGCCGCGGTCTCGCCTTCGAAGACGTTCTTGAAGTAGTCGGGCAGGGCGTAGTGCACGTAGAAGAAGTGCGCCATGTCGACGACGTTGTCGATGATCTCGCGGCAGTTGGAGCCCTCGATGACGAGGCGGTTCCAGGTCCAGTCGGTCCACTGCTCGTCGCCGTGCTCGGCGAGCTCGGGGATGATCACGTCCTCCGGCGGCGGGTTGCCCTCGGGGTCGTTGTAGACGAACGCCTGGCCGTTGCGGGTCATCGTGGACCACTTGCGCGTCTTGGCCAGCTTGGGGTGGCGCTTGGCGTACGGCACGCCGGCGCACCGGCCCTTGCCGTTCCACTCCCAGCCGTGGAAGGCGCACGCGATGTTGTCGCCGCGCAGCTTTCCCTGCGACAGGTCGGCGCCCATGTGGCGGCAGTAGGCATCGAGGCACTTGATCTCTCCGGCGCTGTCGGCCCAGACGACCAGCTTGGTGCCGAAGATCTCGAGGGAGTGCGGCTTTCCGTCGTTGTAGTCGGAGGCCAGCCCGATGCAGTGCCAACCCCGTGCGAAGCGGGTCGGGGGCGCTCCGGTGTCGATCTCCCGAATGTCGGTGTCAGTCATCTCAGTGGCTCCTCATCGATGTCTGCTCGTTGTTGCGGCTGTGATGACTCAATAGTAGAACATGTTCCAGTCAGAATAAGAACGTGTTCTAATATTGGTATCGAAGCCACCAGCCACACGAACAGGAGAAGGCACATGGGAGCACAGCGAAGCGAGGCTGCGCAGCAGGTTCTGGACAAGATCGATGCACTGCTGCCCGAGCTCGCGCAGCGCGCACAGTCCACTGAGGATGCGCGTCGCATCCCTGATGAGGTCGCCGAGCTCCTCACCGAGACCGGGTTCTTCAAGCTGATGCAGCCGTCGCAGTGGGGCGGCCACGAGACCGATCCGGTCACGTTCTACGAGGCGGTTCGTCGATTGGCCACCGCGTGCGGATCCACGGGGTGGGTCGCAGGCATCGTCGGCATCCACAACTGGCATCTGGCCCTCTTCCCGCAGCAGGCGCAGGAAGACGTGTGGGGCGAGAACCCCGACGTCCGGATCTCGTCCTCGTACGCACCGATGGGCGCAGGTGAGGTCGTCGACGGCGGGTACAAGGTCAATGGCTCGTGGGCCTGGTCGTCGGGCTGCGACCTCGGCGAGTGGGTCGTCGTCGGCGGACCCGTCATCAAGGACGGCAAGCCCGTCGACTTCGTCAGCTTCCTGATCCCGCGCGGCGATTACACCATCAAGGACGTGTGGAACGTCGTCGGACTCCGCGGAACCGGCTCCAACACCATCGAGGTGAAGGACGCGTTCGTGCCGACGCATCGCATGCTGAGCTTCCGCACCATGGGCCAGGGCAAGGCGCCCGGCCTGGAGCAGAACACCGCCCCCGTCTACAAGATGCCGTGGGGCACCATCCACCCGTCCACCATCTCGGCGCCGATCGTCGGCATGGCGTACGGCGCGTACACCGCGCACGTCGAGCACCAGGGCAAGCGCGTCCGTGCGGCCTACGCGGGCGAGAAGTCGAAGGACGACCCGTTCGCCAAGGTCCGCATCGCCGAAGCAGGCAGCGACATCGACGCCGCGTGGCGACAGTTGGCGGGCAACCTGCAGGACGAGTACGACCTGATTCTCGCGGGCGAAGAAGTCCCGATGGAGATGCGTCTGTGCGCCCGCCGCGACCAGGTGCGCGCCACCGGCCGCGCCATCACGGCCATCGACCGCCTCTTCGAGAACTCGGGTGCGCACGCCCTGGAGAACGGCACCCCGATCCAGCGCTTCTGGCGTGACGCCCATGCCGGGCGCGTCCACGCGGCCAACGATCCCGAGCGCGCGTACGTCGCCTACGGCAACGGCGAGTTCGGTATCCCCATCGGCGACACGATGGTGTGATCCGGGTCTGAACCCGGGTCCGAACCACCCACCCGACATCGAAGGAACGACGAGAGACGATGACTGAACAGTTGAGCCCGATCAGGTCGCTCGGCTACATGCGGATCGACGCCACCGACATGGATGCATGGCGGCAGTACGGCCTGAAGGTCCTCGGCATGGTGGAGGGCTCCGGGAGCATTCCCGGAGCGCTCTACCTGCGCATGGACGACTTCCCGGCACGGCTGGTGATCGTGCCGTCCGATCGAGATCATCTCGCCTGCTCGGGGTGGGAATGTGCGACCGCGGCTGACCTGCAGAATGTCCGTGACCGACTGTCCGCCAACGGGATCGACTTCCGCGAAGGGACTGCCGAGGAGATCGCCGATCGCCGGGTCGCCGAACTGATCGTGTTCGCCGATCCCGACGGCAACGTCCTCGAGGCGTTCCACGGAGTGGCTCTCCAGCACCGCCGCGTCGTCAGTCAGTACGGGCACACCTTCGTCACGGGGGAGCAGGGGCTCGGCCACGTGGTGCTCACCACCACCGACGATGCGAAGGCCCTCGCGTTCTACCGTGACGTCCTCGGGTTCCGGCTGCGTGACTCGATGCGGCTGCCGCCGCAGGTCGTCGGCCGCGAGGAGGGTGACGAGCCGCCGTGGCTGCGCTTCTTCGGATGCAACCCGCGGCACCACTCGCTCGCGTTCCTGCCGATTCCCAACAGCACCGGGATCGTGCACCTCATGGTCGAGGTCGAGAACACCGACGACGTCGGCCTGGCGCATGACCGTGCGCTGCGGAAGAAGGTGCCGATGTCGGCGACCCTGGGCCGTCACGTCAACGACCTGATGTACTCGTTCTACATGAAGACCCCAGGCGGGTTCGACATCGAATTCGGTTGCGAGGGACGGACAGTGGACGACGACGAGTGGATCGCACGCGAGTCCACCGCCGTCAGCCTGTGGGGGCACGACTTCACAATCGGCATGAAGTAGTCCTGAACGTGCGCACTCGGGATCTGGAGTCGGTGCCGATCTCGAGTGGATGCGTCCAGAACCCAAGCGGCATGAAGAATCCTGAACGGATCACGAAGGGATAACCAATGGCACCCCTATCGCCCTACGGCACAGAAGAATTCGATTCAAGGCAGTTTCGGACGGCGATGGGGCAGTTCTGCACCGGCGTCGCCGTCATCACCACGGTGACCGACGAGGGGAACCCGGTGGGCTTCGCCTGCCAGTCGTTCGCTTGTCTGTCGCTCGACCCGCCGCTCGTCGTCTTCTGCCCGATGAAGACCTCGCGGACGTGGCCGCTGATCGAGCAGAGCGGGACGTTCGTCGTCAACATCCTGTCGAACAAGCAGCAGGATGTGAGTGCGGTGTTCGGCGCGCCGGGCGACGACAAGTTCTCGAAGGTCGACTGGGATCCGTCGCCTGGCGGAGCACCGGTGATCCGGCACAGCCTCACGTGGGCGGAGTGCTCGGTCGAAGCGGTCAACGACGGCGGTGACCATCACGTCGTGATCGGTCGGGCGAAGGTCCTCGGCGAGGTACTCCAGGACAAGCCGCTCCTGTTCTACCGGGGCGGCTACCTGTCGACGGAACACCCCCGCGTCACCCCTGCGGCCGAGGCGCTCGACTACTTCGTCACCTGGAACGGCGGAGATACGTGGTTGTGAGTGGCGGTGATGTGAGTGGCGGGGATGTGAGTAGCGGGGAACCGGGCGACGCGGACGTGACCAAGCCGTTCACCGACGCGATCGCCGAAGCTGAGCGCATGGTGGCATCGGCCGAGTTCGCCGAGACCGATGCCGAACGCGCCGAAGGTCTCGACTACCTGGCGGGCGGGATCTCGTCGATCCTGCAGTTGGCCCGGACGCACAGCAAGACGCATCCGTACTTCGTGACCTCGACCGGACCGCACGCAAAGATGGGCCTCGATAATCCGGACACGCTCTACCACCACGCCGCCGTCGTGCCCGATGCCACATACGTGGTCCGCGGGATCCGTGGAAGCACCACCGATCTGAGTTTTCAGGTCCTGCGGGGCGACTACACGCCGACCGATGTCCCCGGTGGCGACGACGCATTCGACGACCGGCGGATCGCCATCTCCGATGACGGGTCGTTCGAGATCACGTTCGGGCCGGCCCGTGACCGGGCCGATGCAGCGGACGTGAATGCCAGTGGGACGGGCGCAGGCCGGACGCAGAACTACTTCACGCTCGGTGACGGCGCGTCCATGCTCGCCGTGCGCGAGGTGTACAGCGACTGGTCCAGCGAGACGAAGGGATCGATCACGATCGAGCGTGTCGACACGGTGGGCACCGCACCGGCAGCGCTCGACACGGAGACCATCGCGCGCCGCTACCGGATCGCGGCGAAGATGCTGACCGCCCGGATCAACACGTGGTTCAACTTTCCGAAGTGGTTCTACCTGGACGAGCCGGTCAACACGTTCACGGCGCCGCGGACGACCCCGGGCGGCCTCTCGACCCAGTACTCGTCGGTCGGGCATTTCGACCTGCCCGCAGGGAAGTCGATGGTCGTCACCGTGCCCGAGTCGGAAGTGCCCTATCAGGGATTCCAGCTCGGCAGCCTCTGGTACATCTCGCTCGATTACGTGAATCACCAGACGTCGCTCAACTCCGCACAGGCCCAGGTGGACCCGGACGGCATGATCCGCATGGTGATCTCCGACCATGATCCGGGCATCGCGAACTGGATCGAGACGACCGGCCGCCGCCGCGGCATCCTGCAGTTCCGGTGGCAGCGCACGAATGGTCCCGTCGAACCGCTCCTCGGCCCGACTTCGATCGTCGTCGACGACGGAGACGTACCCGTGCACCTCCCGTTCCTCGACCAGAACCGGATCGACGCGGAGGGCTGGCAGGCGCGTATCGCCGCGCGTCAGCGTGCCTTCGCGCGCCGGATGATGGGCTGAATCTCCTCGAAAGGACACCATGCCGAATCTTCTCGACCGCAGAGTCGTCGTCGTCTCCGGCGTCGGGCCCGGCCTTGGCCGTGCCGTCTGCCTGCGTGCCGCGCGCAACGGAGCGAGAGTGGTGCTGGCAGCGCGCACGCAGTCGCGTCTCGACGAGGTCGCCGCGCAGGTGCGAGATGCCGGCGGAGAAGCCCTCGCGGTGCCGACCGACATCACCGACGACGCTGCGGTCGACAACCTCGTGCAAGCCGTGAACGACGAGTACGGGCGCGTGGACGTACTGGTCAACAACGCCTTCGCAGTACCGTCGATGAAGCCGTTGGGCCGCACCGACTTCGAGCAGATCACGTCGAGTATCGATCTGACGGTGCTCGGCACGCTGCGTGTCATCAAGGCGTTCACGCCGGGCCTCGCCGAGACAGCCGGGTCGATCGTGAACATCAACTCGATGGTGATCCGACATTCGGAGCCCCGCTACGGCAGTTACAAGATCGCGAAGTCGGCACTGCTCGCGATGTCCCAGAGCCTTGCGACGGAACTGGGGGAGCAGGGGATCCGGATCAACTCGGTGGCGCCCGGATACATCTGGGACGACCAGTTGAAGTGGTACTTCGGTCAGATCGCCGAGAAGTACGGGATCACCGCCGATCAGGTGTACGAGCAGACCGCCTCGAAGAGCGATCTGAAGCGACTTCCCGAGCCGGAGGAGATCGCCGACGCGGTGATGTTCCTGGCATCCGACATGGCTCGATCGGTCACCGGACACACCCTCGACGTGAACTGCGGGGAATACCATGACTGAACCGCGCACGTCGGTCGGCACCGTGGAGGACCTGCATGCCTCCGCGTCGCGGACCGTCGGACTCGACGACTTCGGTGACCAGGACTACCTGGAGCCGCTGCAGGTACTGCTCGACTCCTATCAGCGCGATGCGGGCCTCACCGAGACCGGCAGCAAGATGTTCCGGTTCTTCCTCAAGGGCGCGCTCATCGCGCGGCTGCTGAGCGAGGCGGGCTGGAAGAACAACCCGCAGTGCGCCGACGTGCCGATCGAGCGGCCGATCTTCGTCACCGGACTGCCGCGCACCGGTACCACCGCCTTGCATCGTCTTCTCGCCGCCGATCCCGCGCACCAGGGCCTGGAGATGTGGCTGACCGAGTTTCCGCAACCCCGCCCGCCGCGTGACACGTGGGAGGACAACCCGGTCTTCGCGCAGATCGAAGCCGGTCTCAACCAGCATCACGTCGCGAATCCGGAGTTCATGGGCCTCCACTACATGAGTGCCGGCGAGGTGGAGGAGTGCTGGCAGCTGCTGCGGCAGTCCGTCATGTCGATCTCGTACGAATCGCTCGCGTACGTGCCGGGCTACTCGTCGTGGCTCGCACAGCAGGATTGGACTCCTGCGTACCGACGGCATCGGCGCAATCTGCAGCTGATCGGGTCGAATGACCCGGAGCGACGGTGGGTGCTGAAGAACCCGAGCCACCTGTTCGCGTTGGACGCCCTGATGGCGGCGTACCCGGATGCGCTCATCGTGCAGACGCATCGCCCACCGGAGACGATCATCCCGTCTATGTGCAGCCTCGCTGAGCACGCGACCGACGGCTACTCGACGGTCTTCACCGGGGAGCGGATCGGGCAGACGCAACTCGAGTTGTGGTCCAGGGGACTGCGCGAATTCTCTTCGGCTCGAGCGAAGTACGACCCGGCTCAGTTCGTGGACGTCGAGTTCGACGAACTGCGCGCCGACCCGTTCGCCGCGGTGCAACGGGTGTACGACGCGGCAGGCGCCGAATTCACCCGCGATGCACGCGACGCGATGACCGTGCTCGACGAGGAGTCGAAGTCCGGCGACCGCCGCCCTGCGCACAAGTACTCGCTGGAGGACTACGGTCTCACCGCCGCACAGGTGCGTGCCGCTTTCGCGTGAGCGTACGGCGGGATTTCGACTCTCCCTCGCTCCGCTCGGTCGGCTCAATCATCGAGTGGGGTCCCGGTGGTCGAGCCCTCCGCGAAACCGGTCGGTCACTCGGTGGTCGAACTTTCCTCGGTGGTTGAGCCTCCTCGGTGGTTGAGCTTCCCTCGGAGGTTGAGCCGCGGGCGAGGCGTTAGCCGAGGACGCGTGTCGAAACCACGCGACGCCGTTCACCCGTCGCCCGACTCCGTGCTCGGCCGGAACCCGCGCCTGGACAGGCCCGGCAACTGGTCGTAAGCACCGTCGATCGACGCCTTGCGCTTGGCCCGGGACCAGCCTTGCACTCGCTTCTCCATTGAGAAGGCCTCGGCGACGTTCTCGAACTCGGCGACGAACTTCAGCTCGATCGGCCTGCGTCGTCGGGTGTACTCGGCACCGAGTCCGACGCTGTGCTGGTGCACGCGCGCATCCACGTTGCGGGTACTGCCGACGTAGTAGGAGCCGTCTGCGCATTGCACGATGTACATGTAGGCCGTCATGGGAATCAGTCTCCGGACGGACCGGCGTGGGGTCGAGCGGGTCGTGCACAGGGGCATGGTTTCGACTCGCGTCCTCGGCTGGCGCCTCGGCCGCGGCTCAACCAGCGAGTAGGGCGGTCTGCGGATCAACCTGCGGGTAGGGCGGGGTGCAGCTCAACCAGCGAATAGGGCGAGCTGGGGCTCAACCAGCGAGGAGGGACGGGTTGCGGCTCAACCAGCGAGGGGACGGGTCGCGGCTCGACCAGCGAGGCTGGGACTACTGCAGCGAGATCTCGGCGAGGGCCTCGTGGGGGCGGCCGAAGAGCTGGGCGTCAGCGTTGGCACGCTTGAAGAACAGGCCGATGTCGTGCTCCCAGGTGATGCCGATTCCGCCGTGCAGCTGGATGGCCTCACCGGTCACGCGCAGGTACTCCTCGGAGCAGTAGGCGTGGGCGGCGGCCGCGAGCTCGGCGGCATCGTCACGGCCCTCGACCAGAGCGGCGACGGCGGCGCCGGACAGCGAGCGCATCGCCTCCACCGACACGTACATGTCGGCCATTCTGTGCTTCAGCGCCTGGAAGGACGCCAGAGTGCGCCCGAACTGCGAACGCGACTGCGTGTACTCGACGGTCAACGCAACCGCGCGGGCGGCACCGCCGACCTGCTCGGCCGACAGCATCGTCCAGGCGAGCGTGCGGACGCGTTCAGCGAGGTCCGGAGGCGAGGCGATTGTGGTGGCCGGCACGTCGTCGAAGGTGACGCGAGCCAGGGCGCGGGTCGGATCGAGGACGGGCAGCGCAGTCACCGTGACACCGGGAGTGGACGCCGGGATCTCATGCAGGGTGATGGCGGCTGGGTCGTCGTCGGTGCCCGCGAGCACGAGGAACACGTCCGCGGACTCGCCGTCGAGAACGTAGTCGGCTGTGCCCGAGAGCATCCCGGCGTTCGCGGTGACACCGGGATCGGCCCACCCCTGCGGGCCCGCCCAGCAGAGGGCGCCGATGGTCTCGCCGGACGCGAGGCCGGGCAGGAGCCTGGCTGCGGAGTCGGGGTCGTCGGCGGCCAGCACCGTGCCGACCGCCAGCACCGCAGAGGAGAGGACGGGAACGGGTGCGAGCGCCGCACCGATCTCCTCGACGGCCAGAGCGGCTTCACCCCATGAGGCGCCCGCGCCGTCGTGATCCTCGTCGACGGCGAGTGCGGCGACGCCGATCTCGGTGCAGAGGGTGGTCCAGAGGCTCCGGTCGACGCGACCGTCCGCCGCCATGGCGGCACGCACCGCGGCGGGGTCACTGCGCTTGCGCAGCAGGTCGCGGATCGAGTCGGTGAGCGCGGCGCGATCCTCGGCGCCGATCGGGGAGGTCACAGGCTCTCCAGAATCCGGGCGCGATGGTAGGCGGGCGTGCCCCACGCGGTGAGGAGTGCTCGGGTCTTCGTGAGATACAGCGAGAGATCGTGCTCGGCCGTGTAACCGATGGCGCCGAGCACCTGCAACGCGCGACGCGATGCCAGGTAGGCGGCGTCACCCGCGGCGACCTTGGCCGCTGCGACGTCGCGGCTCACAACGGTGCCTTCGGGCGCTTGGCCGTCGATGCCGACAGCGGCGCCGTGGACCAGCGGACGAGCCATCTCGACGGCGACCGCGACGTCGGCCAGATGGTGTTTCACCGCCTGGAACGAGCCGATCTCCCGGCCGAACTGCTTGCGTGACTTGGCGTAGTCAGCGGCGAGGTCCAGCATGGCCGAGCCCAGCCCGAGGAGCTGGGCTGCGGTCGCGAGCGCGCCGATATCGGCGGCAGCGGCGGTATCGACGTCGCCGAGGCCGCGATCGGCGGTGAGCACCGCGACGCGTCTCGTCGGGTCGACGGTGTCGAGGAGTTCGCCTGCGGTGGCTGTGGAGACTGCTCCGTCGGCCAGCAGGTACGCGTCTGCGACGTCCGGGTTGGCGGCACGCGGAGTCGCGGGTGGGAGCGCTGCGGTAGCGGGAGTGCCGGCCAGGACGGCTTCGAGCTCATTGGATGCGCTCGCGGCAGCGAGCACCGTGGGGACCACGGCCAGGGTCTCGGTGGCCGGGCCGGGCAGCGCGTACCGGCCCACGTGCTCGAGTGCCATCACCATCTCGGTGGCGCCTGCACCACTGCCGCCGACATCGTCGGGGACGAGCAGCCCGGTGATGCCGGCCTCGGCCAGCTGTCGGTAGACGCTCAGGGCTCCGTCGGTGTCTCCGGACTCCGCCCACGCACGGGCAACCGAGATGCCGCCCGCGCGTTCGATGATGCCGTCGACGGTCTGCGCCAGATCGGTGTGAATGTCGTTGAGCAGGAATTCCATGACTATCGGTCTCCGCGGGGCAGGCCGAGGAGTCGCTCGGCGATCACATTGCGCTGAATCTCGTTGGTGCCGGCATAGATCGGACCGGACAGCGAGAACAGGTAGCCGCTCATCCAGGCGTCGTCGAGTTCGGCGTCCGGCCCCAGCAGGTCGAGGGCGGTCTCGTGAGTCGCGATGTCCCACTGCGACCAGAACACCTTGTTGATAGACGATTCCATGCCGAGTTGTCCGCCGGCTGCGAGCCTGCTCACCGTCTGATAGGTCGACAGTTCGTAGGCACGGGCACCGATCCAGGCGTCGGCGACGCCCGTGTCGGTGGCTGCGGTGGTGGGAACCTCGTCTCCCCGCGACTTCCACAGGGAGACGAGGCGATCGGTGGCGGCGAGGAACCGGCCCGGTGACCGCAGCGAGAGGCCGCGCTCGTTGGCGGCCGTGCTCATGGCCACCTTCCAGCCGTTGTTCACTTCGCCGATGACGCCGGACGCGCCGGGGTCGGCGGGATCGTCGGGCACGAACACGTTCTCCAGGAACAGCTCCGCGAAACCTGGCTCGCCGTCGAGCTGGGCGATCGGGCGCACGGTGACTCCCTGAGCGCGCAGGTCGAACATGAAATAGGTGAGCCCGCGGTGACGCTGCGCTTCCCTGTCGGAGCGGAAGAGGCCGAAACCCCAGTCTGCGAAGCTCGACCTGGAACTCCACGTCTTCTGCCCGTTCAGCAGCCAGCCGCCTTCGGTGCGGGTCGCCGTCGAACGGAGCGACGCCAGGTCGCTGCCCGCTTCGGGTTCGCTCCACGCCTGCCCCCAGATGTCGGCGGCACGTGCCATGCGCGGCATGATCCGGGCCAGCTGCTCCGGGGTCGCGTGCTCGAAAAGCGTTGGGGCGAGCAGGAAGATGCCGTTCTGGCTCACGCGACCGGGCGCGCCGGATCGGTAGTACTCCTCCTCGAAGATGAGCCAATGCAGCAATGGCACGTCGCGGCCGCCGAACTCCTCGGGCCAGCTGACCACCGACATCCGGGCGTCGGCCATCTTCGACTCCCACTCGCGGTGGGCCTCGAAGCCCTCGGCGGTGTCCATGGAGGGGAGCGGGGTGGACGGCACGTTGTCGGTGAGCCAGGAGCGCACCTCGGTACGGAACGCCTGAGCGGCGTCGTCGAACAGGAGATCCATCAGGGCTTGCCCTTCTCTGACTCGGAGCTCTTGGCGGCTGCGCCCTTCATGGACTTGGCGTCCATGCCGCCGAGTGAATCGCCGCCGTCCTCGGCGTTCGCCGCGTGTGCGTAGTGGTGCCAGCCGAACACGGAATCCATCGCGTTGCGCATGCCCATCTGGTCTTCGCAGATGTTGACGGCCTTCTTACTCAAGAACAGGCCCTGCAGCGGCATCGCGGCGGCCTGCTCGCAGATCTCGTCGACCTTGGCGGCGAGATCGTCGCGTGGCACGACGTGGTTGACCATTCCCCAGTCGAGGGCCTGGTTCGCGGTGAAGCGCTGCCCGGTGAAGAGGATCTCCTTGGCGCGACGCGGTCCGAGAACGAAGGCATGCGCGAAGTACTCGACGCCGGGAATGCCCATGCGCGCGACCGGGTCCGAGAAGAACGCGTCGTCGGAGGCGACGATGAAGTCCGCGGACCAGGCGAGCATCATCCCGCCGGCGATGCAGGCGCCGTGCACCTGTGCGATCACCGGTTTCGGTATCTCCCGCCACCGGCGGCACATGCCCATGTAGACCTCGGTCTCGCGGGCGAGGCGCTGATCGGCACCGCTCTTATCGGTGTGGTCCCAGTGCAGGGTGGCGACGTTGTCGTAGTAGGTGTCGAAGTCGCGTTCTGGCGTTCCGATGTCGTGGCCCGCAGAGAAGTGCTTGCCGTTGGCTCGCAGCACGATCACCTTCACGGAGGCGTCGTCGACGGCCTTGCGGAACGCGGCGTCGAGCGAGTACGTCATCACCGAGTTCTGTGCGTTGCGGTAGTCGGGCCGGTTCAGCGTCACATATGCGACGGCGCCGTCCGGACCGCCCGTCTCGTAAGCGACGGGCGCGGTGTCCGGGCCGAGGTCGTCGGGGCCGAGCGGCGGAGGGATCACGGCGTTGCTCATGCCTCCAGACTCTAACCTAGCAAGTGCTTGGTTGGTAGTCCGGGGACGATCCGTGGGCGATCAGGCCCGGGCGTGGGCCAGAACCGAGCCGATCGGGACGCTCACGGCCAGCACGATCAGGACCGCGACGTAGACGAAGGCAGCGGTGCGACGGGTGCGCAGGAGGGGCCAGGCGGTCCAGGCGGTCACCGCAAGGGTCGCGAAGAGGAGGACGGAACCCGCGTCGGTGACCAGCGGAACCGAGGCCAGCGATCCCACGATCACCAGGGCGTTCGCGACGCCCCAGCCGGCCAGTTGCCATACGCGTGTCCGTGCTCGGATCGCGGTCGTCAGATGCTGCTGAGCCGCTCCGATCACGATGAGTGCCACGCCGCAGACCAGGACCAGGTAGGCGGCGAGCCAGCTGCCCTTCGTCAGATCGAGTGGCCCGGCGACGGCGGCGACCAGGCCGCCGATGATCACGAACGCCGACCCGGCGGCGGTGTGCGGATCGACATCGACCCGGTAGCGGCTCGCGGTCACTGCGAGCTGCCCGACAGCTGGGCCAGACAGTGATCTCCGTCGACGAATGCGTCGAGACGGGTGACGGTGCGCCCGTCCCGGTGGGCATCGAGCACGCCCTGCATCAGTCCCCTGTGCACGGAACAGGTGACCCCCGGGCGGCGCCGCGCCGCTTCGAGGAACGGGCAGCGGTCGAGTCGGATGGCGGCGCCGTCGACCGACGGTGCGAAACCCATGTCGTCGAGGACGTCGACCACGTCCGACGCCGCTTCCACGTCGGGTCTCGCGCGGCCGCGTCCGAGTTCGCGGCCTGCGGTCATGGCCCGCTGCTGGCCGTCCGGCGTGTCACCCA
This sequence comes from Gordonia zhaorongruii, assembly GCF_007559005.1. Taxonomy (GTDB): domain Bacteria; phylum Actinomycetota; class Actinomycetes; order Mycobacteriales; family Mycobacteriaceae; genus Gordonia; species Gordonia zhaorongruii. The sequence continues at coordinate 516,107 of NZ_CP041763.1, forward strand.
GTGCGTCCACCAGGGCCTGTGCGAGGAATCCGTAATCCCGCGGTCCCGCGGGATCCATCGCCTGCCGGGAGCGGTACCGCATCTGCGGCCGACCGCGTCCGGATCCGGATTCGGGCCGCGCCTCGACCAGGCCGTCGTCGGACAGCGACTTGAGATGGAAGCGGACCGTCGTCTGCGGTGTGCCGAGCCGCGTGGCCAGGTCGGCGACCGTCACCGGCGACGCCGCGTCGCGCAGCGCTTGGAGAACAGTGGCGCGGAGACTCATCAGCCGTCGACCGCCTGCGGTGGCAACGACCTCACGAGCGGTGCGTCCGACCCCGTCGGTCCCAGCTTGGCGGCACCACCCGGCGACCCGAGCGGCTCGGACCGTCCGGGCAGCACCTCGGTGAAGAACTCGGCGTTGTCGTTCAGGTACGGCTCCCACTCCTCGGGGGTGTCGTCCTCGTAGAAGATCGCCTCGACCGGGCACACCGGCTCGCACGCGCCGCAGTCGACGCACTCGTCCGGGTGGATGTAGAGCGAGCGGCCGCCTTCGTAGATGCAGTCGACGGGGCACTCCTCTACGCAGGCACGATCCAGCACGTCGACGCAGGGGAGTGCGATCACGTACGTCATGTCGTCACCGCCCCGCGCCCAGCGGTTCGATGGTCAGCGTGGGTTCCCGGTGGGAATGGACGGTGAGGTAGCTGAGGCCGTCCGGGCCCGCGGTGAACGAGCGACGCGACCGGGCCGGAAGCCAGAGCAGATCGCCTGCGCCGACCTCGAGGCCGTCCGCATCGGTGCCGACGGTGCCCGACCCGGCGATCACGTGCACCAGGACGTCGACCTCGCCGCCTTCGTGCGATGCGATCTCGCCGCCGCCCGCGAGGCGGATCAGGTTGGAATCCAGTCCCCGGTCCTTCGCCTGCAGCTTCCACGCGACGTCCGCGGCGTCGACGGGCTGCTGAGTCAGGTCCGCGGTGTTGCCGAGCTTGCGGGGCGGGGTGGCGGCGGTGGTCTTGCCGATCCGGACCCGGTAGTCGCGCTTCTCGCGGACCAGGTAATCCCACGAGTAGCCGCCCGCACGGTCGGCCTCGAACTCGTCGTGCAGGTGGCGCGGGTCGTGATCGTTGACGAGGATGATCGCCTCGCCGACGTCGAGGCCGTCGAACAACGAGAAGATCTTGGGGTGCCGCTGGGGTTTGGGGATCTCGCGGACGTCGAGGGTGATGTCGGGCATGGCGGACCTCCTGATTAAAAACAATTGATACTTGTAAAAAGTGTAGCGCGCTGAACGATATTCGCGGCAACCGCGCGGCAACCCGGCTTCGACGTCGATCTGGGTCACAGTGGGATAGTCGTGGGGGAGCGACACCGTAACCCGACATGCCCATAGGAGGCTTCTCGCAGTGATCGAGGAACTCGAAGCCGAATCGGTTCACATCTTCCGGGAGGTCGCCGCCACGTTCGAGCGCCCCGTCATGCTGTTCTCCGGCGGCAAGGACTCGGTGGTGATGTTTCACCTCGCCCGCAAGGCGTTCTGGCCCGCGCCCATGCCGTTCCCGCTGATGCACGTGGACACCGGCCACAATTTCGACGAGGTGATCGAGTTCCGCGACCGCATCGTCGAGAAGACCGGCGCGCGGCTCGTGGTGAGCAGCGTCCAGGACGACATCGACGCGGGACGCATCGTCGAGAAGACCGGCCCGGGCACCTCGCGGAACCGGCTGCAGACCACCGCGCTGCTGCGCGGCATCCGCGAAGGAAAGTACGACGCGGTGTTCGGCGGCGCCCGGCGGGACGAGGAGAAGGCTCGCGCCAAGGAGCGCGTCTTCAGCTTCCGGGACTCGTTCGGTGCGTGGGATCCCCGTAACCAGCGCCCCGAGCTCTGGAATCTGTACAACGGCAGATACTCGCCGGGTGAGCACATCCGCGTGTTCCCGCTCAGTAACTGGACCGAGCACGACATCTGGGAGTACATCGCGGTGGAGGACATCGAGCTTCCGCCCATCTACTACGCGCACGAGCGATCGGTGGTGCCGCGCGACGGCATGCTCCTCGCTGACACCAGGTTCCTGGAGCGGTACCCGGACGAGACGTCGCACGTCGCGCGGGTGCGGTTCCGCACGGTCGGCGACGCGACATGCACCGGGTGCGTCGAGAGCGACGCCGACACCAACGAGAAGGTGATCGCCGAGGTGGCCTCGACCCGCGTGACCGAACGCGGTGCCACCCGCGCCGACGACCGGATCTCCGAAGCGGGCATGGAAGACCGCAAGAAGGAGGGCTACTTCTGATGAATGCGGCACCAGACAACCCGGGCCCCGAGGTTCAGCGGTCGGACCTGTTGCGGATCGCGACCGCGGGCAGCGTCGACGACGGCAAGTCGACCCTCATCGGACGGTTGCTGTTCGATTCGAAGTCGATCTTCAGCGACCAACTCGACGCCGTCGAACGCACCAGTGCGCAACGTGGCGATGAGACGGCCGACCTGTCGCTCCTGACCGACGGCCTGCGGGCCGAACGCGAGCAGGGCATCACGATCGACGTCGCGTATCGCTACTTCTCGACGCCGACCCGCAAGTTCATCATCGCCGACTCGCCGGGGCACGTGCAGTACACGCGCAACATGGTGACAGGCGCGTCCACTGCGGAGCTGGCGATCATCCTGGTCGACGGGCGCAAGGGCGTTCTCGAGCAGACGAAGCGGCATGCGTTCCTGTCATCGCTGTTGGGGATTCCGCATCTGACGGTCTGCGTCAACAAGATGGATCTCGTCGACTACTCGCAGGAACGTTACGAGGAGATCGTCGACGACTTCACGGCGTTCGCCGCGAAACTCAACGTCACCGATGTCACCTTCATCCCGATCTCGGCGCTGCGCGGTGACAACGTCGTCGACCGGTCGGCGAACACGCCGTGGTACGACGGTCGCTCGCTGCTCGGGCACCTGGAGAACGTGCACATCGCATCCGACCGCAACCTGATCGACGCGCGGTTCCCGGTGCAATATGTGATCCGGCCGCAGCGCGGTGACGGTTTCGACCATCGGGCATTCGCCGGAACCGTTGCCGGAGGCGGGCTCTCGGTCGGTGACGACGTGGTTGCCCTGCCCGGCGGGTTCGGTACCACGATCTCGAAGATCTGGGGCCCTGGCGGAAGCGAACTCACGGAAGCTGTTGCAGGATCGGCGATCTCGATCGAATTGGATGACGAGATCGACATCGTCCGCGGCGACATGATCGTCCGGCCCAACAACCGGCCGCACGTGGGGCGCGACCTCGACGCGATGGTCTGCTGGTTCTCCGAGACGAGCGCACTCGACGTCGGGAACACCTATCGGATGCTGTGCGGCACCCGCGACACCAGAGCTTCCGTCACATCGCTCAACTATCGTCTCGACGTCAACTCGCTGCACCGTGATAAGGACGCGAACGAATTGGCGCTCAACGAGATCGGGCGCGTGACCCTGCATTGTCAGCGGCCGATGATGTTCGACGAGTACCGCCGCAACCGGGACACCGGCAGCTTCATCCTGATCGACGAGTCGACCAACGCAACGGTGGCCGCAGGAATGATCGGCGCACCGGTCAGCCATGACTCCAACGTGGTGTGGCAGACGGGCAAGGTATCCCGTGAGCATCGGGCCCATCAGGGGTCGACGATCTGGCTGACGGGGTTGTCCGGGTCCGGGAAATCGACCATCGCAACCGAACTGGAGCGACGTCTCGTCGCCGGCGGACGCCCGGCTTACCTGCTCGATGGCGACAATCTGCGCCACGGGCTCAACGCAGACCTCGGCTTCAGCGACGACGATCGCCGCGAGAACATCCGCCGCAGCGCCGAGGTCGCGTCGCTGTTCGCGGATTCCGGTGCGGTCGCGCTCGTCTCGCTGATCAGCCCGTTCGCCGCCGAACGCCAACGGGCGCGGGAGATTCACGACTCCCGCGGGCTTCCGTTCTTCGAGGTGTTCGTCGACACCCCGCTCGATGACTGCGAAGCGCGCGACCCGAAGGGGCTCTACGCCAAGGCCCGGTCCGGCGAGATCAGTCAGTTCACCGGGATCGACTCACCGTATGAGCGGCCCGTGACGCCCGAGTTGGTGGTCCGTCCGGGAGACGGATCACCTGCGGAGGTCGCAGAGCTCATCCTGCAGCGGTTGGGGTTGTAAGGGGCGCTCGCCGGCTGCATTGCAGCCGGCGAGGATCAGTCCGGTCAGGCGCTCGAGCGATACTCGAACGCTTCACGCCCGACTCGACACCTGTGACACCGCGGCGCGGGTATCCGCTGCGGTCAGTGTCATCAGATCGGCGTCGGTGAGTGCATCGAGATCGGACGCAGCGGCCAGGCGGTGCTCGCGCTCCTCTTCGGCCGCTTCGATCAGATTGCGGACGTAGCGACCGTTGCCCGCGACGTCGATCGCGGGACGGTCCGCCGAGAACCGGGTGCTGAGCTGGTTGAACGAGTCGAGCAGTGCGGCACCGGCATCGGCGGACAACCGTGCGTCGCGGCGTTCGGCTAATGATTCGGCGATCCGCAGCAGCTCGTCCGGCGTGTACGACTCGAAGCGGATACGGCGCGCGAATCGCGATCCGAGGCCCTCGTTGGACGCGAGCAGCCGGTCGATCTGATCGTCGTACCCGGCGATGACGACGACGAGTCGGTCCCGATCGTTCTCCATGCGCGCCAGGAGCGTGTCGAGTGCTTCGCGACCGAACGCATCGCCGCCCGACAATCCTTCCTGGATCAGCGAGTACGCCTCGTCGACGAAGAGAACGCCGTCCAGCGCCGAGTCGATCACGGCCGACGTCTTCGGAGCGGTCGCCCCGAGATGCTCGCCCACGAGGTCCTTGCGGCTCACCTCGATCACCTTGTCGGTCGCCAGCAGGCCGAGCCCGCGGTACATCTTCGCGACGATCCGCGCGATCGTCGTCTTGCCGGTGCCGGGCGGTCCGGTGAACGCCAGGTGGAGGCTGCGCGGCCTGGTCCGCAGACCCTTCGCGGCGCGCACCTCGGCGAGGAGGACGGCCGAACGGAGCCGTTCCACCTGATCTTTCACCGCGAGCAGGCCGACCTGGGCGTCCAGCTCGGCGGTCGCCTCGGCCAGGATGCGAGCCGATTCGGTGCTGTCGGCAGGCTGGCTGGCGCCAGTGCCAGTGCCAGTCTGGGTGCTGGACTCGAAGCCCGGCTCGGACGACGCGTCGGCGGACGGCCGTCCATCCTCGGGTGCCGCGATCACCAGCCGGTAGGCGGGATCGGAGATGGCGCGGGCGGCGTCGCGCAGCGTCGGGTCCAGCGCATACGCCTCCTGGAAGCAGCCCAGGGCGGCCTCCTCGTCTCCGCGCCCGGGGTCGGCTCGTGTCCGCAGTGCCATGCCGATGGCGAAGGTGGCCGCCGCCCGGCAGTTGTCGAGTTCGCTCTCGCGGGCGACGGTCAGCAGACGGATCCCCTCGTCGAACATGCCGAGTTGAATGCAGGCGGTCCCGGCCGCGTAGTCGGCCGCCGCGCAGAGCACGCGGTCGCCCCAGTCGGCCCTCCGCGCGACTGCGGTCAGGACCGTCCGCCATTCGCCCGAACGCAGATGCCCCACTCCGCGGCAGAACGCGCTGATCGGCTCGTCCGATCCGGCCTCGTCGAGGACCGCCCGGGCTCCGTCCACGTCGCCACCGTCGATCAGCGACGATGCGTATGCCACCGACGCTCGCGCGGCCGTGGTGATCGGGTACTCGACGAACAGGCCGATCGGCGCCAGGCCGACCAGCGTGCCGCGCGGCAACCCGAGCCGCCGTTGCTGAACGCCGATGGAATCGCGGGACCGGTGCAGACCGTGCAGCGCCGCGCCCGACCTGTCGCCTGCCGCGAGCCGGCCGAGCCACGCGTCGCCCATCCCAGGATCGAGTTCGGTCGCCCGCGCGAATGCGGTCGCCGAACGTTTCGGATCAGGAGGAGCATCGCTGGTCAGGATGCCGAGAGCGGCCAATCCTGCTTCGAAGAGCTGTCGAGCCCGACGATGATCGTCCGCCCCGGCCGCCGTGAGATGAGCGCGCTCGAAGCGCGTCGCGATATCAGTCATCAGTCCCCCCGAACCCTGCTGTGGGAGCGACTCTAGCCGCACGCCAGGTCTCGCATAGACTGAACGGCGTGAGCGCCCAGGTAGATACTGTTTCCAATGCCGCCGGTTCCCCCGACACTCCGCAGCCGTACGCGGAACTCGGACTGAAGGACGACGAGTACGCGCGTATCAAGGAGATCCTGGGGCGGCGCCCCACGGACGCGGAACTCGCCATGTACTCGGTGATGTGGTCCGAGCACTGCAGTTACAAGTCGTCGAAGGTGCATCTGCGCTACTTCGGTGAGACCACCACCGACGAGATGCGGGCAGGCATGCTCGCGGGCATCGGCGAGAACGCCGGTGTCGTCGATGTGGGCGACGGCTGGGCCGTGACGTTCAAGGTCGAGTCGCACAACCACCCGAGCTACGTCGAGCCGTACCAGGGCGCGGCGACCGGCGTCGGCGGCATCGTCCGCGACATCATGGCGATGGGTGCTCGTCCGATCGCGGTGATGGATCAGCTTCGATTCGGTGCAGCCGATGCGCCCGACACGCGCCGCGTGGTCGACGGCGTGGTCCGCGGTGTCGGCGGCTACGGCAACTCGCTTGGCCTGCCCAACATCGGCGGCGAGACCGTGTTCGATGCCTCCTACCAGGGCAATCCGCTGGTCAATGCGCTGTGCGCCGGTGTCCTGCGCACCGAGGACCTGCATCTGGCGTTCGCATCCGGTACCGGCAACAAGATCATCCTGTTCGGTGCGCGCACCGGGCTCGACGGCATCGGCGGCGTCTCCGTGCTGGCGTCGGAGACGTTCGATGATTCGGATGAGGCAGGTCCGTCGCGTAAGAAGCTGCCGAGCGTTCAGGTCGGCGACCCGTTCACCGAGAAGGTCCTCATCGAGTGCTGCCTCGACCTGTACCGCGACGGTCTCGTAGTCGGCATCCAAGATCTGGGCGGCGCCGGACTGTCGTGCGCCACGAGCGAATTGGCGGCCGCCGGTGACGGCGGCATGCACATCGACCTCGAGAAGGTGCCGATGCGCGCCGAGGGCATGACCCCGGCCGAGGTGCTGTCGAGTGAGTCGCAGGAGCGCATGTGCGCCGTCGTCACGCCCGACAACGTCGACGAGTTCATGGCCGTGTGTGAGAAGTGGGACGTGCTCGCCACCGTCATCGGCGAGGTCACCGAGGGCGAGAACTTGGAGATCACCTGGAACGGCGAGACCGTCATCGACGTGCCGCCGCGCACCGTCGCCCACGACGGACCGGTCTACGAGCGTCCCGTCGCACGTCCGGACTGGCAGGACGACGTCATCGCGTCGACCACCGCTGGACTGAAGCGCCCGGAGACCGGTGACGAACTGCGCGAGACGTTCCTCAAGATGCTGGCCAGCCCCGCGCTGTGCAGCCGCAAGTTCATCACCGAGCAGTACGACCGGTACGTGCGCGGCAACACCGTGCTCGCCGAGCATGCGGACTCCGGCGTCATCCGGATCGACGAGGAGACCGGTCGCGGCATCGCGATCTCGACCGACACCTCGGGCCGCTACACGTACCTCGATCCCTACGCCGGCGCTCAGTTGGCGCTCGCCGAGGCCTTCCGCAACGTCGCGGTGTCGGGTGCGAGCCCCCGCGCGGTGACCAACTGCCTGAACTTCGGTTCGCCGGAGGATCCTGCGGTGATGTGGCAGTTCAGCCAGGCGGTGCGTGGATTGGCCGACGGTTGTGCCGAGTTGGGTATCCCGGTCACCGGCGGCAACGTCAGCTTCTACAACCAGACGGGGTCGACCCCGATCCTGCCGACCCCGGTCGTCGGCGTCCTCGGCGTCATCGATGACGTCCGTCGCCGCATCCCGACCGACATCGGGACGGAACTGGGCGAGACGCTCATCCTGATGGGCGACACTCACGACGAATTCGACGGTTCCATCTGGGCGCAGGTGGAGCACGAGCATCTCGGCGGTGTACCGCCGAAGGTCGACCTCCAGCGCGAACGTCTGCTCAGCGACATCCTGGTCGCGGCCTCCCGCGACGGACTCGTCTCCGCGGCGCACGACATCTCCGAGGGCGGTCTCATCCAGACCGTCGCAGAGGCTGCGTTGGCCGGCGAGACCGGGTGCCGCATCCTGCTCCCCGAGGGAGCCGATCCGTTCGTGACGCTGTTCTCGGAGTCGTCGGGCCGAGTGCTCGTCGCCGTGCCGCGCACCGAGGAGTCGCGGTTCTGCGGCATGCTCAGCGCGCGCCAGGTCCCGTGGACCCGGATCGGCGTCGTCGACCAGGGCAGCGATTCGCTCGAGGTGCAGGACCAGTTCTCGGTGAAGCTCACTGAGCTGCGCGAGGTGCACGAGGGCACGCTGCCCAAGCTGTTCGGCTGAGGTCTGCCGTTACTCGCCGATCGAACCATTCCTGAGTAGAACGCGTTTCAGTCACCTAGCGTGATCACCATGACTCTGCGCGTCGTGGAATGGTCCACCGGAACCGTTGGAAGGCATGCGATCACCGGGATCGATGCCCATCCCGATCTTGAGTTGGTCGGTGTCTGGGTATCCGATCCGGCGAAGGTTGGAAAGGACGCCGGACGTCTCGCCGGCCTGGATCGCGATCTCGGGGTGCCGGCGACGAACGATCGAGATGCGCTTCTCGCGTTGAAGCCGGACGCGATCGTGCACACCGCGATGACCGATGACCGTGTCGCGGAATCGATCGGGGACCTGTCCGCGTTCGTAGCGGCCGGCATCAACGTCGTCTCCTCGGGGCCGGTGATCCTGCAGTTCCCGTACGGTGTCCTCCCGGATTCGATGGTCGAGTCGGTTGAGAAGGCTGCGGAGTCGGGCGGAGCGAGCCTGCATGTGAACGGGATCGATCCGGGTTTCGCGAACGATGTTCTGCCGCTGTCGATCACGAGCCTCTCGCAGCAGATCGACGAGGTCCGCGTGATGGAGATCGCCGACTACTCCACCTATTACCAGCCGGTGGTGATGTCCGAGCTGTTCGGTTTCGGAAAGCCGATGGATCACCAGTCGATGCTCTTGACTCCGGGAGTCCTGTCGTTGGCGTGGGGGAGCGTTGTGCGCCAGATCGCGAAGGGTCTCGACGTCACGCTCGACGAGCCGCTCGTCGAGCGCTTCGACCGGGTGGCCGCTGAGGGCGAGGTCGACACGGTGTCTTTGACGATTCCGGACGGCACGATGGCTGCGCTGCATTTCCAGGTGGTCGGTCAGGTCGACGGCGTGGACCGGATCATTCTGGAGCATTACACGCGGACGCATCCTGATCAGTGCCCGGACTGGCCGAAGCCTGCGGAGGGCGACGGTTGTTACCGGATCGAGGTGACCGGCGAGCCGGTCATGGCCGTGGAGATGACTCACCACAGCCGCGACGGCGACCACAACGTGTCGGGGATGATCGTGACGGCCCAGCGTCTGGTGAATGCAGTGCCCGCGGTGGTCGCGGCGGAACCGGGTCTGGTGACTGCACTGGACCTTCCCCTGGTGACGGGGCGCGGTCTGGTGACGGGCGCGCCGCGGACGTAGAGACCGCGAAGGGTCAGCTCGCTCGAAGGCTGGAGCAGGCCCCGAGTGCGAGAGACCTGAGAGAGTCGGCCTTCGGACAGCGGTCAGTCGATGAATTCGATAGTCACTTCGTCCGGCGGTACCGGCTGAGGAGCCGATGGGATTCGACACTCGAGCCATCGCTCGATCCGCGACCTGCGCCGTCGCTGTCTGGATTCATCGGCCGGATCCGGTTGGGAAGGAGTGACGTCCGGATTCTCCCGAAGTAGCTTCTCGGGAAGGTGCGTGTGGTTGACCTGCCACGGTTCACTCGAACCGGTCGGCCGCCAGCCGACTCGGCCTTGATGTGGTCCGTGGGCGATGATCGTGGTCTCCCAGCCGCCCGGGTCGGTACTGACCTTGCGGTTGTCGCCACCGCACGCGGCGCCGAGGTGATCGATATCGGTGGGGCCGCCGTGCTGCCAGTCGGGCATGTGGTGTGCCTGAGTCCGGCTGAATGGAGCGGTGCATCCTGGTGCGGTGCAGCCGCGGTCACGGCCGAAGATGGCGATGCGCTGCGCGAGTGAGGCGAGGCGCCGACCGCGACCGAGGTAGAGGATCGACGAACTGTGATCAGCGAAGACCTCGAGCCACGGCGTCGCATGTGCGGCTAGGTCGACGAGGTCTTTGACTGGAAGCCGAGTGCCGGTAGCGGTGTGCGCGACACCGGTGCGCTGTTCGATGTCGGTGAGGCTGGCGGTGACGACGAGATGCGCCGGGAGTCCGGTGGGGCGTCCGAGTGCGCCGTGGCCGATGAGGTAGTCGAGCATCGCCTCGAGGGCATCGTGGTTGCGCTGTGTCTGCGTGCGGTCGTCGCGTTCAGCGGCGGCGGTGAGCGCAGCGGTGTCGATCTCGGGGTCGTTGGCCGCACCGTACGGTGACTGGTCGTCGTCCGGGTTGTTTATTCCAGGTGCGGCCCATTGCAGCAGGAGTGCTTCGAGTTTTGCGCGCAGTTCCGGCTTGAGCATGGCTCGTACCTTCGACATGAGCTGGCGGTCCTGCGGTTGAACGGTGAATCCGCGGGTGCGCTTGCGATCGCGATCATCGGTCAGGTCTCCGTCAGGATCGAGGTGCGCGAGGAGCCTGTTGCCGACGGTTGCCAGTCCGGCAGGCGACAGAGCACGGGCGGCTTCGGCGAGCTGGGCCTCAGCGTCGGCTCGCACATCGTCGGCGACGCGGTGGGGAATCCGATCCATGGTCTTCTCGATCTGGAGGACGTGGTCGGTTCCGATCGCCCCGTCCGACACTGCGTCCGCGGTTGCCGGGAGGGCCGGGTCGAGGGTCTCGCCCTGGAAACTTGTCATGTGGGCGATCGCCGCAGCGACTGTGCGACGCCGTTTGGCCTCGCTCGACCCGAGTCGGAGGCCCGACTCGAGGTACGTCGTCGGACTCAGATACCCGGCTTTCCGGTACGACATGCGGTCCGATAGCTCGGTGAAGAGTGCGGCGTCGACTCCGTCGGTGCGACGGTGGGCGCGCTCGAAGATCTCGACGGTCGGGAGGACCTCGTCGTCCGGCATCGCGACGAGAGATGTCGCGGCAAGTTTGGCTGCAGCGGCGTCGATGAGTTTGACCAGCTCGAGCGGAGTATCAGGTAGGTCGTGGTGGGTTTCGGGTCCGGTCACTGCCATCACCTCCGCCTGTCTTCGCTGTCACTCCATTATATCAGGAAAGGTGATGTGGAACATAATAGATGCGAACGTACATTCTGCACGGAATGTCGTGCGGCTTGGCGGGCAACAGCGCATTCCTCGGCAATTCCCGGTACCACGATGAGTGAGCTCCTCCCGCTCGGGTGAAAAGAGCCGCTGATCGGCGTAGCTCTGCGTGTCGTCGCGATACCGGGTCCGCAGTGCGGCCGGTACTCGGAGATTTATCCGTGGCTATCTGCGAGAACGAGGATTCTCGGCGGTTCGGGCAACGACGTGTCACGCACGCTAGGCTTCACCGGTAGCCAGTCCGCAGGGAGGAATAGCAATGACCGGTCCGAATGATGGCGATCCGAGCGAGAATCCCGACCATGGTCCGGACGGAGGTCGGGAGCCGAGTTCGGAGGGTGGCGCGACGCCGCCATCCGGCCAGCCGGAGTCGCCGGATTACGGCCAGCAGCAGGCGGATTACGGCCAGCAGCAGCCGGATTACGGCCAGCAGGGTCTGCCGGATTACGGCCAGCACCAGCCGGGATACGGTCAGCAGGGCCTGCCGGGTTACGGTCAGCAGGGCCTGCCGGGTTACGGTCAGCAGCCGGGATACGGCGGGCAGTCCGGATACGGTCAGGATCAGCCGGGATACGGTCAGCCGTTCGCGGGACAGCCGTACCCTCAGCAGGGTGGTCCAGCCGGTCCGCCGCCAGCCAACAATATGGCGTCGTCGATCATCGTGACCGTTCTCGGCTTCGTCCTCACGTGCGTCAGTTGCATCAGCCTGGTTGCCGGAGTGATCGGCATCGTGGCGATCGTGAAGGCAAACTCGGTCAACGGTTTGTGGGCGTCGGGCAATCAGGCCGGCGCGCACGAAGCCGCGAACGAGGCGAAGAAGTACGCGAAAATCGCATGGATCGTCCTTGCGGTCATGATCGCGCTGTGGATCATCCTGGTGATCATTCTCGCGGTGACCGGCACTTCCGTCGGCTACTACGACTTCGACACCTACAGCGGCACCTCGACGTAGAGGCGTCGTCAATGACCGGCGCCGCGCGGGCCACCGATCGGAGCCTCCCGGCCGCACTGCAGGCCGTGGCGAGGCACCGAATCGGCGGTCCGGCAGCGATACTCGCGGGGGTATCCGCGATCGGTGCGGCCGTCTGGTTCGCCGACCCGACGACGCCCGGTGGAATCATCCCGCCATGTCCGTTGAATTCGCTTCTGCACGTCAACTGTCCAGGGTGTGGGGTCTCTCGTGCGATCTATCACCTACTGCATGGTGACGTCGTTGCCGCTCTGCACCACAACGCGTTATTCGTGATCGTTCTGGGACTGTCAGCGGTGGGCTTCGTGACTTACAGTGTCGGACTATGGCGCGGACGGCGTCATCGCAGGTGGTACGAGGTGCGAAGCGTACCGATCTCGCTCGTGGTGATTACGCTGGCCTGGTTCGTGATTCGGAACATTCCAGTTGAGCCTTTCACCGGATTGAAGGTGTGACGTACACCCGAAGAGTCGCGTCTAGGTCGCGTCGCCCAGAAAGTCTCGGACGCTTGCCCGCTACAACGGCCAGTTGTGCACCGGCTCGCCCTCGTGCATGAGCGTCGCGTAGTCGGACAGCATGCCGTGCAGCGCCTGATCCCGGCTCTCGCCGGCGGCTTCGCGCACTTGAACCGCGCGGCGCTGCCACACCGATCCCGTCTGACGGGTGACACATCGGCCCTCGATGACTCCGAGGTAGCGGCGTCGTGCGGCTGCGGACACCCCGAATGACGCAAGGCCCTCCTCGGCGAGCGGTAGGAGACGTCGCAGGGCGAGTTCGTCCGGCCGCACCCAGCCGATGTCGGGCCAGTACAACTGGGCGTCGAGTCCCCATTGCGCTCCCGAGGTCAGGTTCTCCCTGGCGGCGTCGAACGACATCCGCGACCACAGCGGTCGGTCCGCTTCCACCAGGCCGCGGACCACACCGTAGTAGAAGGCGGCGTTGGCCATTATGTCGACGACCGTCGGACCTGCGGGCAGCACGCGATTCTCCACGCGCAGATGCGCATTGCCGTCGAGAACGTCGTAGACGGGGCGGTTCCACCGGTACACGGTTCCGTTGTGGAGCTTGAGTTCGGTGAGTTCGGGAATCCGTCCGGCATCCAGTTCGGCGAGCGGGTCGACGTCGGTCGACACCGGCAGGAGGGCGGGGAAGTACCGGGTGTTCTCCTCGAACAGGTCGAAGATCGTGTTGATCCAACGCTCCCCGAACCACACGCGAGGGCGGACTCCCTGATTCTTCAACTCCAGTGGGCGGGTGTCGGTGGCCTGTTGGAACACCGGTATCCGGGTCTCGTGCCATAGGGCCTTGCCTGCGAGGAACGGAGAGTTCCCTGCCAGTGCCACCTGAACGCCCGAGATGGCCTGGGCCGCATTCCAATGCGCGGCGAAGTCCTCGGGTGCCACCCGCAGATGCAACTGCAGCGAGGTGCAGGCGGCCTCCGGAAGAATCGAATCTGTGGTGGTGGTGAGGCGTTCGGCGGACGACTCCAAGGGCACGCCCGCGATGTCGATCGCCAGATCCTCCCCGCGCGCTGCGAAGATCTGCTCGTTGATCAAGTCGTACCGCGGGTTCGCCGAGATCCATTGATGCGCGAAATGCTCCTGCTGCAATGTCGGCAGCATGCCGATCATCACCAGGTGGTTTCCGGTCGACGCGGCTTTCGCCTCAGCGTTGTTCAACGACGATCGCAGTGCCTGCTCGAGGCTGACGGTGTCGCCTCCGACGAACGGCCTCGGCGAGACGTTGATCTCGACGTTGAACTGGCCGAGCTCGGTCTGATAGTCGGGATCGGCGATTGCGTCGAGCACCTCGGCGTTCGCCATCGAGGGGTCGGCCCGAGCATCGATCAAGTTCAGCTCCACTTCCATACCGAGGAGTGGTTCAGGCGGGCGGCCGTGATCGGTGAACAGGCCGTCCGACAGCATCCGGGCGATCGCATCTGTCCCGCGGGATACGCGCTCCCGGAAGCGCACGCGATCGGCTCCGTTGAACTTCTGCTGGCTCACTTCGGCGCCCATGAGGCAATGGTGCCGAACGACGAGGCGTTCCTGGTGCCGATCGATGCATTTGCTTTCCTGTCTGCCGTGCAGAGTTCCCCGCACAGCGGCGGAAACCGTGTCACGAAGTCTCACGCGCTGAGCGGTGAAATCCAGACGGCGAGGTCCATCCACAGATCTCGGGCAAGGCGCGAGAACCCGAACCGCAGTGAGGGCTGATCGGTGAGGGTCGTCCCATGACGGCGATCAGACCGGGCGTGTACCCGACGAAGCTTCTCAACCGGAGCGTGGGCCGTGCGGGCCTCGCCGAGCTGATCCGCACTCGACACGCGCGTCTGATCCGAAGAGGCTGGTACGAGGTGGGAAACGCGAACTCCGATGAGGTGGCCGCGGTAGCGCGCGGCGGAGTGCTCAGTTGCGTGAGCGCATTGAGACGTCACGGGGTCTGGGTGCCGGAGACTCACGAACTGCACATTCGCGGGAACTCGTCGGCGGTGCGGTACCGGAAGGGGCCGTTCTGCCGGGACTTCCGTCGCCCTTCGGCCGAAGAGGGCGCCGTCGACGACATCGCGGTTGCCGTTCGTCACGCCGCCCGTTGCCTGAGTGGAGAGGGCTTCGTCGTCGTGTGCGATTCGATCCTCAATCGGCGACTGATGACAGTCGACGAACTCGACTATCAGTTTCGTGACGCACCGCTGTGGGCGCAGCGTCTACTCGCCAAGTGCGATGGAAGATCCGAGTCGGGCCCGGAGACCATGGCCAGGCTCCGGCTGCTCGGACAGAAGGTCCGGGTCCGGACCCAAGTGGTGATCGAGGGAGTGGGACGCGTGGACCTGCTCGTCGGCGACTATCTGATCATCGAAATCGACGGGTGGGAGTTCCACGGGGACCGTCAGCACTTCCAGAGTGACCGCAGTCGGGACATCGCGGCCCACGAGTTGGGCTTTCACACTCTCCGGTTCACGTACGCGGACGTGGTCTACCGATGGGACGAGACCAACGCTCAAATTCTGGCCGCGGTACGCGCTGGAGTGCACATCCGACGGAGCCGACGCGCGGGAGTTTCCCCGCACAGCGACGGAAACCGTGTCACAGGGTTATCGGACGGTATCGGGGAACCTTAGACGGGCTGAGATCGCTAGCATCGTGTCATGCCGAACGAGATGACCGCCGACCTGCACACCCACACGAACTGCTCGGACGGCACAGACACTCCGCAACAGCTCCTGGCGAAGGCGAAGGTAGCGGGTCTCACCACGCTCGGCCTCACCGATCACGACACCGCAGCCGGATGGGACGAGGCTGCGCTGAACGTTCCCGCCGGAATGAGAATCCTGCCGGGCGCCGAGTTCTCCACGAAGCATCCGGCACCTGACGGCACGCTCGTATCGGTGCATCTGCTCGGTTACCTGTTCGACCGGAACAACGCGGAGATCGTCGCCGAGTGGGAGCGCATGAGCTCGGAGCGGTCCAACAGGGGTACGCGGATCGTCGAGAACCTGATCGACGCTGATTACCCGATCACCCTCGACCGGGTACGGGAGATCGCCGGCCGGACCAATATCGGACGTCCGCACATCGCTCGTGCGCTGGTCGAGGCAGGCTCCGTCGATTCGGTGGGTGAGGCGTTCGATGGTCTGCTGAACGACGAGGGCGCACATTACGTGGCGCTGCAGTCGTTGTCGCTGGAGAACGGCATCAGGATGATCGATGCGGCCGGCGGTGTCCCGATCATCGCGCACCCGCGTGCCCGTGCGGCGTCGTCGCTTCTGACGGAAGAGGTGCTCGAATCGTTGACGAAGCACGGTTTGAAGGGCATCGAGGTCCGCCATCCCGATCACGATGATGCCGCCCGAACGGAGCTCACCGGAATCGCGATCGACCTCGGCCTGATCCAGACCGGTTCGAGTGACTACCACGGCGAGAACAAGGTTCTCCAGCTCGGGCAGGAGCGAACGCCGGACGACGTCGTCGAGCAGATCGTCGCTCTCGGATGCACGGCACCGTTCACGAAGCAGTAGGAATCCCGTGGCACCGAAAGACAAGATCGACCCTGCACAGACGCGAGCCGCCGTGCTCGCAGTTGCCGAATGGCTGCGGGACGAGACCGTCGAGCAACCGAGTCGGCACGCACTCGCAGCAGCTGTGCGGGCCACGGCGCGGACCGTCGCTCAGGACGCGCCCGGCAACTCCGTGGAAGTGCGCGTCCCGCCGTTCGTTGCCGTCCAGTGCATCGAGGGGGTCCGTCACACGCGGGGAACTCCGCCGAACGTTCTCGAGACGTCGCCACGCCAATGGCTGCTCCTCGCGACGGGACTCGAGTCGCTCGACGACGCGGTGGCCGCCCACCAGGTGAGCGTCTCCGGGCATCGCGCAGGCGACGTCGCCGACTATCTGCCGGTGATCCCGCTTGCAGCGGTCGGGAGTTCGCTAGAACGCTAGAACGCCTTCTGTTCTGCGCTGCACTGTCCGGTCGTCACGCGCTTCGAGTCCAGCGAACTGGTGTTGGACGCATTGGCGACGAAGGTGATGCGGCCGACTCCGGTTTTCACGTCGGTGAACTTCACAGTGTTGTCGGGTCCGACGACCCGCTTGGACCACTGCTCGCCGCCGTTGCGTCCGGTGTCGAGGTTCGCCCAGGTGAATGAGACGTCCTGGTCGTAGCCGAGTACCGACACGGCGTCGGTCTTCATCGTGATCGTCATGGTTCCGTCACCGTCGGCGGCGGCCCGAAGAACGGTGTTCGCCTGCAGAGGGAGGGGCGCCACGTTCGGATTGAGGTAGTTCATGGTGCAGGTGGTCGACGGCTCTGCCGACGCTTCACCTGCTACGCCGAATGGTGCGATGAGCGCCGTGCCGCCGATGGCGGCGGCGGCCAATGTCGCTGATCGTGCTCTCACGGGGGTTTCCTTCCGTCGCGGTCGCACCCGATCCTCGGTGCACCGGGTCGTGCTCGGTATGTCGCGCATCGAACGCGGACCGTTAGCCTGCCCACTTCAGCGTCCGAGAGTTTTCCGAACCGGCCGACCGGCCAGTACGCTGGGGGGACGCCCGTCCCAGCCCTCGAACCCGGAGCGTCGCTCGTGACAGATCTGTCGATCCACTCCCGCAATCTGCTGGATCCGCAGCAGCCCGACGAAGTCGAGAACGAGCCGCGCGAGGAGTGCGGTGTCTTCGGTGTCTGGGCGCCCGGTGAGGACGTCTCCAAGCTGACCTATTACGGTCTCTACGCGCTGCAGCACCGAGGCCAGGAAGCTGCGGGGATCGCCGTCGGCGACGGCTCGCAGGTCCTCGTCTTCAAGGATCTCGGGCTCGTCAGCCAGGTGTTCGACGAGCAGACGCTCGCATCGATGCACGGTCACGTCGCCGTCGGGCATTGCCGATACTCGACGACCGGGTCCACCACCTGGGAGAACTCGCAGCCGATCTTCCGCCACACCGATGCAGGTAGCGGCGTCGCACTCGGCCATAACGGCAACCTGGTGAACACCGCGGAACTTGCCGCCCGCGCACGCGAACTCGGCGTGTACGGCTCGGGCAGCCGCGGGGCCGCCACCTCCGACTCGGACGTCGTCGGTGCGCTGCTCGCGCACGGAGCGGCAGACAAGACCCTCGAGCAGGCGGCCGCCGAACTGCTGCCGAGCCTCAAGGGCGCCTTCTGCCTCACCTTCCAGGACGAGACGACGCTGTACGCGGCGCGCGACCCGCACGGCATCCGCCCGCTATCGCTCGGACGGCTCGACCGCGGCTGGGTCGTCGCCTCCGAGACCGCAGCGTTCGACATCGTCGGGGCGTCCTTCGTCCGCGACATCGAACCGGGCGAACTGCTCGCCATCGACCACAACGGCGTCCGCAGCACCCGGTTCGCCGAGGCGACGCCGAAGTTCTGCGTGTTCGAGAACGTCTACCTGGCTCGACCGGACAGCGTCATCAACGGTCGTGCGGTGCATTCGACCCGAGTCGACATCGGTCGGCGCCTCGCCCGCGAGGAACCGGCCGAGGGCGACCTGGTGATCCCGGTCCCCGAATCCGGAACGCCTGCGGCGGTCGGCTTCGCGCAGGAATCCGGCATTCCGTACGGCCAGGGCCTCATGAAGAACGCCTATGTGGGGCGCACGTTCATCCAGCCGTCGCAGACCATCCGCCAACTCGGCATCCGTCTCAAGCTCAATCCGCTGCGCGAAGTGATCAGGGGCCGCAAACTCGTCGTGGTCGACGATTCGATCGTGCGCGGCAACACCCAGCGTGCGCTCATCCGGATGCTGCGCGAAGCCGGGGCGCTCGAAGTGCACGTGCGCATCGCATCGGCACCGGTCCGCTGGCCGTGCTTCTACGGCATCGACTTCGCGTCGCCCGCCGAGCTCATCGCCAACGGCATGGAGTCCGAGGAGCACATGGTCGACGGCGTGCGCCAGGCCATCGGTGCCGACACCCTCGGCTACATCAGCGTCGACGGGATGATCGCCGCCACCGGGCAGGAGTCGTCCAACCTGTGCGCCGCGTGCTTCGACGGTCACTACCCGATCGAGCTGCCGGAGGAGACGGCGATGGGCAAGGCCGTCCTCGAGACGATGAGCGGCGCCGATGGCAGCGTGCCGCACCCGTTGTCGGCGGGTAACGACAATGTCAGCGCCGTCATGCGGCCGTAGTCGCGCCTGGGATACGACAGACTTCACACGTCAGGGCACTCAGGTAGCGTGAGTGCGTCAGATTGCGGTGGCCGATCAACGGTCATGCGCCCAGAAATGTTCAGGAGAACCAACACCATGACGGACGGGTCTGCCTCCGACCAGACTGCCGGCGCTTCATACGCGTCCGCGGGCGTAGACATCGACGCAGGTGAGCGGGCCATCGAGCTGTTCGCGCCGCACGCCAAGCGTGCCACTCGCCCCGAGGTTCTCGGAGGACTCGGCGGCTTCGCGGGTCTCTTCTCGATGAAGGGCGACTACCGCGAGCCGGTACTCGCCGCGTCGAGCGACGGCGTCGGCACCAAGCTGGCGGTCGCGCAGGCGATGGGCGTGCACCACACGGTGGGTCGCGACCTGGTCGCCATGGTCGTCGACGATCTCGTCGTGTGCGGCGCGGAGCCGCTGTTCCTGCAGGACTACATCGCAGTGGGCAAGGTGATCCCGGAGATGGTCGCCGACATCGTGAAGGGCATCGCCGACGGTTGCGTCGACGCCGGATGCGCACTTCTGGGCGGCGAGACCGCCGAGCATCCCGGTCTCATGGGCGACGGCCACTACGACATCTCGGCCACTGGCGTCGGCATCGTGGAAGCCGACTCGATTCTCGGACCCGACCGTGTGCGCCCCGGCGACGTCGTCATCGCCATGGGGTCCTCAGGCCTGCATTCGAACGGATACTCGCTGGCCCGCAAGGTCCTCCTCGAACTGGGGCACCTGGATCTGGGCGGTCACGTCGAGGAGTTCGGCCGCACGCTCGGCGAGGAACTCCTCGAGCCGACGCGCATCTACGCCAAGGACTGCCTGGCGCTGGTTGCGGAATCCGAGGTCCGGACCTTCGCGCACATCACCGGGGGCGGCCTGGCCGACAACCTGGGCCGTGTCCTGCCCAAGGGGCTGGAAGCAGTTCTCGAGCGCGGCTCGTGGACGCCCGCCCCGATCTTCTCGCTCATCGCCCAGCGCGGCCGCGTCGAACGCGCCGAGATGGAGCGCACGTTCAACATGGGCGTCGGCATGGTTGCGATCGTCGCGCCCGAGGACACCGATCGCGCGCAGGCGGTGCTCACTGCCCGCCACGTCGACAACTGGGTGCTCGGTTCGATCAAGCGCTCCGCGGATGGAGTGTCGGGTAGTGCCGAGCTCGTCGGGGACCATTCGCGGTTCTGAGCCGGGTACGCAGCTGACGTCGCTTCGGTGACGGGGTGCGCCCTTCGACGACCGAGTTCATCGCTGGCACACCCGATAGTCGTCGCTGCTGCAGAATGTGGCCAGAATATCGAGGCCAGAGGGAAGATTGCCCTCGGAGGGCCGCGTGCCGGTCATCTACCGCAGCGTCGCACTCGATCGGCGAGTCGGGAAGGCCTGCACTCGGCATCTGATCCGCGGGTCGGGACTGACGTCCGTTACCCGATCAGCGATGGGACGGCGGCGTCAACCGCGCGAAGAACACTGAACGGCCGAGCGGACGTCGTATCGGTCCGCTCGACCGTCAGGTGAGATTGCGCAGCCACTCGGAGGTGGCGACGTCTTGGGTACTGCAGAGGCAGAAGACTGCGTCAGGCGCGTCGCCATTCGTCTTCGCTGTATCGGCTGTCCTCGTCCGACCACGAGTCGGCGGCATACGACGAATGGCCGCTGCTGCCCGACAGTTCGCGCTGCAAACTGTCCAGATCGGTGTTCGGAGTGGAGTACTTCAGCTGACGAGCAACCTTCGTCTGCTTTGCTTTAGCCCGGCCGCGGCCCATATTGGGACCCCCTCGCACAATGACGGGGCGGCCAACGTCGTGGCGGCCCCGTTCTATCCGTTAATAGTTCTCGTGCAGACAGTCTAGCGCGAACACGCAATTAAATCCCCTCCCCCTTCCCCAAGTGGGTGGCGAGAGGTGTCACAGTTGGCATAACAGGTGGTCAGGGCTTTCCGCGGAGCTTGTTGATGGCTGCCCGGCCCGCTGGAATCGCGTCGTCGGCGGTGTACAGGTCGGCATCGATGCGCGCTGCGGCGCCCGACTCGGCGTCGTCGCCGACGAGGAGTTCCGCGTCGGCCGGCACCGAGCGCTTCACGAGTGCGAGCGCCACCGGGCCCAACTCGAAGTGGTCGATGACGGTGCCGACGCGGCCGAGTGAGCGTCCGCCGACGAACACCGAATCGCCCGTCGACGGCCGGTAGTCGGCACTGCCGTCGAGGTGCAGGAGTACCAGGCGCCGCGGGGGCCGACCGAGGTTCGCTACCCGGGACACCGTCTCCTGGCCGCGGTAGCACCCCTTCTCCAGGTGGACTGCGCCGCCTTCGTCGGGGCTGCCGATCCAGTCGGCCTCGTGCGGGATGGTCCGCTCATCGGTGTCCAGGCCCAATCGCGGACGCCCGGCGGCGACACGCAGCGCCTCGAGGGTCCACATTCCCGCAGGCGCCGCGCCCGCGTTGACGAGTGTCTCCCACCAGCGGGGCAGATCGTCGCGCGGCACCACGACGTCGACGACGGGTGCGGTGCGCCCCTCGCCGGTCGGCGGCATGACCCGCCAGAAGCCGAGCGGCTCGTCGTCGTGGTGGAGTTCGGGCAGGTCGCCTGCTGCATAGACGTCGGCGGCGGCCGGGATGTCCAGGACCGAGGCGATCTCACCGGTCCGCACGTCCGGGCCGACGAGCGTGATGACGGCCATGTCGGTCCGCAGGGTGGGCGTTACCTGGGCCCAGAAGACCATCTTGGTGAGGAAGTCCGACAGGGGCGCACCGCGAGCGGTCTCGGTGTCGAGCCAGGTGACCTCGTTGATGTCGGTCAGAACGAAGTGGTCCTCCACGCGGCCGTTCCCGTTGAGCGAGAGGTTCTCGGCGCTGCGCCGGTCACCCAGCTCTGCCACGTGCTGCGTGGAGATCGTGTGCAGCCAGCTGAGCCGCTCGGGGCCCGCGAGTTCGATGACCGCACGATTGCTGCGGTCGACGATCGCCGCGCTCCGGGTGGCGCGACGTTGCTCGCCCAACGGATCGCCGTAATGCCACGCAACGCCGGGACTCGCGTCGTCCTCCGGGGTGACGACGGCGCCGGGCTGCGACGCGAGCAGGGGCGACACGTAGGTGTCGTCGGAAGCTGGACGAATCGGATCCGCAGACATACCTGCAGTCTACGGTGGTGGACGTGATCGTGGTCGATGGCAGCGGTGAGGTGCATGACCCCGAGGCCCCGTTGCTGCACGCCGACGACCTGGGGGCACTGCGCGGCGACGGAGTGTTCGAGACGATCCTCATCCGCGGTGGCCGCGCGCGCCTCGTCGATGAGCACCTGCGGCGTCTCGCAGACGGAGCAGCCGGTCTGGACTTGCCGGCACCCGACCCGACGGCGCTCCGGCGGTGCATCGATGTCGCAGAACGACAATGGGCCTCAGGCGACGAGGCCGCGCTTCGCGTCATCTGCTCGCGCGGCCGGGAGTCCGTTCCGGATGGGCCGCCGACCGTCTACGTGACGGTCGGTCCGCTCCCGGCGCGGTCGGTCGTGGCACGTCGTGCGGGCGTATCCGTCATGACTCTCGAGCGGGCCGACGACCCGGACGTCGTACCGCGTGCCCCGTGGGAGTTACTCGGGGTGAAGGCACTCAGCTACGCGCGGAACATGGCGGCGCTGCGCCACGCGCACCGTGCGGGTGCCGACGACGGCATCTACCTGTCCTCGGCCGGGTCGGTCCTGGAGAGTCCCCGAGCGAACGTCGTCGCCGTGATCGACGGGGTCTTGACGGCGACCCCGCGTGCGGACGGGATCCTGCCGGGAATCACTCAGGCCGCGCTGTTCGCCACCGCGGAACGGCGCGGACTCGTCGTCGGCGAGCGACGGCTGACACCGGCGGACCTTCGCGGCGCCGACGGAGTGTGGCTGTTGTCGTCGCTCACTCTCGCTGCGCGGGTCCACGCATTGGACGGCGAACGGCTGCCGCCGCTGAGCGTGAGCGCGCCGGACATCGCCGCGCTGGTGGACGAAGCAGTCGCCGGATAGCGATGCGAGCCTCCTGGCCGCGGCGCAGACTGGTCGTGGGTCATCTCAGTCACTAAGGGTTGCTTTCCGGATCACTGCTACTACGCTTCGTAGTAACGCTCTTACACCGACGATTGTGAGGCGAGCGTGGACGTTGTAGACATCTCCCGGTGGCAGTTCGGCATCACGACCGTGTACCACTTCATCCTCGTGCCGCTCACGATCGGACTCGCGCCGCTGATCGCGGTGATGCAGACGGTATGGCATCGCACCGGAAACGAGCAGTGGCTGCGCGCCACGAAGTTCTTCTCGAAGCTGTTCCTCATCAACTTCGCGCTCGGTGTGGCCACCGGCATCGTGCAGGAGTTCCAGTTCGGCATGAACTGGAGCGAGTACAGCCGTTACGTGGCCGACGTGTTCGGCGCCCCGCTGGCGATGGAGGGGCTCGTCGCCTTCTTCATGGAGTCGACGTTCATCGGCCTGTGGATGTTCGGGTGGGGACGTCTCCCGCGCCGGATTCACCTGGCCTGCATCTGGATGGTGGCGATCGGCGTCAACGCCTCCGCCTACTTCATCGTGGCCGCCAACTCGTGGATGCAGCACCCGGTCGGTGCCGAGTGGGATCACACCCGCGACCGCCCGGCGATGAACAACTTCCTCGCCCTCATCACCAACAACACGACCCTCGTGGCGTTCCCGCACGTCATCGCCGGAGCGCTGCTGACCGCATCCACGTTCGTCGCGATCATCGGCTTGTGGTGGATGGCGCGGAACTCGTTCCGCGCCCGCAAGCTCGAGGAGGCCGCGGTCAGCGGTGACGACTCGGAGGTGCCCGATACGACGTCGCCCAGCCAACTGGACCGCACACCGGAGCAGTTGCGCGCCGACAACGTGAAGCTGTGGCGACCGGTCACCAAGATGGCGCTGTGGGTCACGGTGGCCGCAGGCGTCGGACTGATGATCACCGGCGACATGCAGGCGCAACTGATGTTCAAGCAGCAGCCGATGAAGATGGCGGCGGCCGAATCACTCTGTGAGACAGAGGAAGGCGCGGCGTTCTCCGTGCTGAGTATCGGACGGCAGAACAACTGCGATCACATCGAACACGTCATCAAGATCCCGAACATGCTGTCGTTCCTCGCGGATCACACCTTCACCAGCGAGGTGAAGGGCGTCAACGAGCTCCAGAAGACGTACCAGGAGGCGCTGAACATGCCTGGTCAGAACTTCGCGCCCAACCTGTTCGTGACGTACTGGAGCTTCCGCGCCATGATCACGTGGGCCGGCGGATCGGCGCTCGTCGCCCTGGCCGGCCTGTGGCTGCTGCGGAAGGGGCGCAGCGAGATCCCCATGAGATTCGGCAAGTTCGCGCTCTGGTTACTGCCGACGCCGTTCCTCGCCAATGCCTCCGGCTGGATCTTCACCGAGATGGGACGGCAGCCGTGGGTGGTGGTGCCGAACTGGGCGGACGAGGACGGTGATCCGCTCCGCATCCACATGCTGGTGCAGGACGGCGTCTCGAACCACCCTGCCGGCCTGGTGTGGACCACGCTGATCGGCTTCACGCTGCTGTACGGCGCGCTCGGCGTCGTCTGGTTCTACCTGGAGCGGCGCTATGTGATCGAGGGGCCCAGCGACAAGGACGCGGTGCCGCCGGACGAAGGCGCCGACGATTCGTCCGACCACCTGTCGTTCGCCTACTGAGGAGTGCACCGATGACTCTGGAAAACGCCTGGTTCGTGATCATCGCGGTCCTGTTCGTCATGTACTTCGTCCTCGAGGGCTTCGACTTCGGCGTCGGCATGCTGATGCCGTTCCTCGGCAAGCGCAGCGAACCCGACGGCGACAAGCGGCGTAGAGCGCTGCTCAACACGATCGGACCAGTCTGGGACGGCAACGAGGTGTGGGTGATCACCGCGGGCGCAGCGATGTTCGCGGCCTTCGGCGGCTGGTACGCGACCATGTTCTCGGCGCTGTATCTCCCGCTCTTCCTGCTGCTGATCGGGCTGATCGTCCGCGTGGTCGCGATCGAGTGGCGCGGCAAGATCAACGAGTTGCGCTGGCGGCGCTGGTGCGACATCGGCATCGGACTCGGCTCCTGGCTGCCCGCCATCCTGTGGGGCGTCGCGTTCGCCAATGTGATCCGGGGTCTCCCGATCGGCGCCGACCAGCAGTACACGGGCGGATTCTTCAACCTGCTGAACCCGTACGCCCTGCTGGGCGGTGCAACGACCCTGCTCGTCTTCCTCACGCACGGAGCCGTGTTCATCGCTCTCAAGACGACGGGGGTCCTGCGCGACGACGCTCAGACCGTCGCCGCGCGGCTGTCGATCCCGACTCTCGTCGTTGCGGCGGCGTTCCTGCTGTGGACGCAGCTCGAATACGGCAAGCCGTGGACGTGGGCGATCGTCGCAGCTGGAGCCGTGGCGGCGGTCGTGATGGTGATCGGCGCGTTCGCGCGCCGCGAGGGTCTCGCGTTCGCGGCGACCTGCATCGCCATCGCCGGTACCGTGGCGCTGCTGTTCTGCGTGCTGTTCCCGAACGTGCTGCCGTCGACGACCGACGAGGCGTTCAACCTGACGATCGGCAACACGTCGTCGAGTCACTACACGCTCGTTGTGATGACGTGGGCTGCGGGCCTGATGACGCCGGTCGTCCTGCTCTACCAGGGCTGGAGCTACTGGGTGTTCCGCAAGCGGCTGTCCGTGGAGCAGATCCCGCCGTCGATCGGACTCTCGTTCGGTGACCGTGCGTCACGATGATGCCGGCATGACCACTGCCCACGACGGCGTCGCAGCGGGGGCGGCTTCGGGTGATCCCGGCACGGAGCGCGCCGGCAATCGGGACAGTGCGGCGGCCCGGATGCGTCGAACGCCGCCGGTCGATCCGAGGCTGCTGCGGTACTCGCCGACGGCACGGCGGTACTCGGTGGCGATCGCGCTCTTCTCCGCGGGCACCGTTGCCGCCGTGATCGCCGGCGCGGTCGCCCTGGCCGGACTGCTCTCCGAGTTGATCACCGATCCGGCGTCGCGCAGTTTCGCCGCGCAGTCCGTGCATCTGGCGGTGATCGTGGCGGCTTTCGCCGCGCGTGCGCTCATGTCGTATCTGGGGGACCGGTACGCGCACCGCGCCGCGCTCGCGACGATCGCCGAACTCCGCGCCGAAGCGGCCGATGCGCTGACCGACCCGTCACGGACCCCGCCGCACGACCTCGTCGCCGAGCGGGACCGCGCCTCCACGATTCTGCTGCGCGGTCTCGACGCGTTGACCGATTACCTGTCCGACTACGTGCCCGCGCTTCTCTCGACCGTGATCATCACTCCGCTGGTCGTGGTGGTGGTCGGCTGGGTGGATTGGCCATCGGCGGTGATCATCATCGTCACTATTCCGCTGATCCCGATCTTCATGGTGCTGATCGGTCTGCTCACCAGGGACCGCACCACGCGCAAGCTCGATGCGATGAGCCGGCAGAGCTCCCAGCTCCTCGATCTCCTCGCCGGACTCCCGACGTTGCGGGCGCTCGGCCGCGCACACGGACCGTCGCAGCGCGTCGCCGATCTCGGACAGGACTTTCGCCGCACCACGATGAGTTCGCTGCGGATCGCTTTTCTGTCCGGCGCAGTGCTGGAGATGCTCGCGACCCTCAGCGTCGCCCTCGTCGCGGTCGGGATCGGTCTACGACTCGTGTTCGGTGAGATGAGTCTGTACGCGGGCGTTCTCGCGCTGGTGCTTGCGCCGGAGGCGTACCTGCCGCTGCGCCGGATCGGTTCGGCGTTTCACGCCGCCGAGGACGGCATGGAGGCCTCCCGTGAAGCCCTCGACGTGATCTCCCGGGAGAGCCTCGCGCTCCAGGGCACTCGATGCATCGACGTCGCGGGCACGCAGATCGTTCTCGACGGAGTCGGTGTGCGTGGCCGCGACGGGTGGACCCCGCGCGAGGCGTCGGCGCTAATCGTGCCCGGACAGATGACCGTGCTGACCGGGCCGAACGGGTCCGGGAAATCGACGCTGCTATCGGCGATCCTCGGTCTCGAGGCGCCGGCCGAGGGCATGGTCACGGTCGGCGGGGTAAACGTGCGCGAGGTGGATCGAGAGCACTTTCATTCTCAGATCGCCTGGCTCCCACAGCATCCGGTGATCGTTCCGGGAACGGTCGCCGGCAATCTGGCACTGTTCGGCAGCCTCGATCCGGACGCTGCCGGTCGCGTGGCGCGGGCCGTCCGGTTCGACGAGGTGCTCGCCGACCTTCCGCTCGGCGACCAGACGCTCATCGGCGCGACGGGGGAGGGCATGTCGGCGGGCCAGCGTCAGCGGCTCGCGCTCGTTCGGACTCTCGCCTCGACCGCGCCGCTCCTCCTGCTGGACGAGCCGGCCGCCCACCTCGACGAGGAGACCGCATCAGCGGTGGTCGATGCACTGACCGAACGTGCGGCTGCGGGTGCCACGGTGATCGTGGTGTCGCATCACGACGACATGATCAGCGCAGGCGACGTCGTCGTCGAGATCTCCGGGGAGGTGGTCGGCGGTGTTCAGGCGTGATCCGCTCATGCGCGCGTTCAGCTTTGTCGGCCTGCGGCCCCGTGCACTGCTGGCTGCGGTCGGACTCGGTGCGGCGGGAGCCTTGTCGGCGCTCGGACTGGCGGCCCTGTCGGCGTGGCTGATCACGCGCGCCTGGCAGATGCCGCCCGTGCTGTACCTCTCGGTGGCCGTCACAGCGGTTCGCGCACTGGGTATCTCGCGAGCGGTGTTCCGTTATCTGGAACGTCTCGCCACGCACGACCTGGCGCTGAACGCGATGTCGCGTGCCCGCGAGCGCGTGTACCGGGTGCTCGCGTCCGGGTCGCCGGAGCATTCGGTTCGTCAACGCCGGTCCGAACTGCTGGCACGCACCGCCGACGACGTCGACGAGATCGGCGACGCCGTGGTCCGCGGCCTGGTGCCGATGGCCGTGGGAGCGGTGACCGGCATCGCGGCGGTTGCCGTCATGTCGATGGTCTCGCCGTTGTCCGCCGTCGTGCTCGCTCTGGCGCTACTGGTCAGCGGGGTGCTCGGGCCGATCATCGCGACGCGGGCCTCGGTGCGGATCGTCGGCGACGGTGCCCGAGCGCGCGAGCGAGTGGGTGCCGCGGCCACCGCTCTTCTGTGGCACGGCCCGGAACTGGTGGTGGCGCGGCGACGGTCCACGGCGCTGGGCGAACTCCGTGCTGCCGACGACACCCACGCCGTGGCGGTCGATCGAGGAATGAGCAGGCAGGCGACAGCCGCGTCGCTGACGCCGGTCGCGATGCTCGTGAGCGTGGTCGCCGCGGCGGTGATCGCCGTCGACCTGGCGTCTCGGCTGCCGGGATCGCTGGCCGACGTGTCGTCGTCCGGTGAGGGGATCACCCCGATGCTGTTCGGCGTGCTGGTGCTGTTGCCGCTCTCGTCGTTCGAGATGACGGGCCCGCTCACCGATGCGGCGATCGCGTGGGAACGCGGGCGGCAGAGCGCGGCGCGCGTCATGTCGTTGGTCGAAGACGCGGGGTCGGCTGCCACGGCTTCGTATGCCTCCGCATCGTCCGATCCGGTATTCGACCGCCGCCCGGCGACGCTGACCGCACAGCGCCTGCAGTGGGGTCGCACCGCCCCGCTCGGTCCGGATGGCGGGGTCGACCTCGATCTGCCGCCGGGGGGACGCTTGGTGATCGTCGGCCCCAGCGGGTCCGGAAAGTCGACCCTCGCGCTGACTCTCGCCGGGCTGCTGCCGCCGCTCGGTGGCATCGTGTCCACCGCGCCCTCGGACTCGTCGTCGTGCGCTGCGTACTTCGCGGAGGAGGCACACCTGTTCTCCACGTCGGTGCGCGAGAATCTGCGCGTGGCGCGCGGGGATGTGTCCGACGACGAGATCGTCGAGGCACTCGACCGGGTCGGCCTGGGTGAGTGGCTCGCCGGACTGCCGGCCGGACTCGATACGGAACTCATCGGCGGCGGTGCCGCGCTGAGTGGCGGACAGCGGCGTCGGCTCCTGCTTTCCCGCGCACTGGTTCATCCGGCGAGAATTGTGATTCTCGACGAACCCACGGAACATCTGGATTCGAATGATGCCGGTCATGTTCTTCGTCGGATATTGGACGATGACGGCGTCTTCGGCGCGGACCGGGTGGTCGTGGCCGTTACCCACCAGCGAGCCGACGACCTCGGTGTTTCGGTGGTCGACCTGCGCTGACAGACGTCGGTTACGGCCTTATCGGATCTGCCGATAAATAGGGGAGCCTCAGTTAAATAAGGTTTCACTCCCCATTCTTTTATCGACTTAGGGATACCGAACCTTGCTGGACGAATTCTATATTCGGCCTATTCTTGAAGGTGTCTGAAAGCGTCAGAAGTCGAATTCCCAGAATGGTTAGGCTAAGCAAATGAAAATGAGTGAAACCCTCGCGGTCGAGTTCGTCAAGCAGATCAACCGCGAATACGAGTCGTCGTTTCTCTACCGTCAGCTCGCGATCGAGGCCGACCTCCGCGATCTGCCGGGCATCGCGTCCTGGCTGCGCAGCCAGTCGGGCGAGGAACTCGTTCACGCGGACAAGCTGATCGATCACCTCACCGCACGGGACAACCACCCCGTCATCGGCGACATCGAGATCCAGTCGGTGAAGGTCGAGAAGATCTCCGACATCTTCGAGATCGCACTCGATGCGGAGCGAGCGGTGTCCGAAGGGATCCGCGAGCTGTACAAGCTCGCCGAGGACGAGCGCGACCTCGACTCGCGGCCCACTATCGACTGGTTCATCTCCGAGCAGGTCGAAGAGGAGGCCACCGTCAGCGAGATCCTCGGCCGCCTGCGCATGGTCGACGGCGACGGCTCCGGTGTCCTCCGCATCGACACCGAACTCGCGTCCGCAGGCGCCGCATAGCCGACGCTCCTGCACCACACCACGGCTCCCGCCGGCTGCAATGCAGTCGGCGGGAGCCGTTTCGGTCGTGATGCTCCCCGCGGCGTGGTTTCGACTCGCAGCTTCGGCTGGCGCCTCAGTTGCGGCTCAACCGGCGAGAGGAGTTGCGTCCTCGTCGGTTGAGCGAGGGGGCGTCCTCTCGCTGGTTGAGCGAGGGCCGTCCTCTCGGTGGTTGAGCGAGCGAAGCGAGTCGAAACCACGTCGGCGGGAAATGGGAATGCTCGGCCGCTCTCGCTGGTTGAGCGAGCGGAGCGAGTCGAAACCGGACCTCAGCCGATTACGCGATGCAGCTTCGCGGACAGGTGCGGGGTCAATTCCCCGTCCGGGTCGACGCGTTCCTCGACGTAGGCGAGGTCGCCGTCGGGCACCAGGCCGTAGAGTCGCTTGGCTCCGCCGGTGTGCACGCCGGTCTCGGTGCGGATGGTGACGTCGGTCGTCACGTTCCAGGACATCTGGTTGAGTGGCCGACCGTAGAAGAGTTCCACCACGCCTTCCGCATGTGTGAGGAGAAGCTCGATGTCGTCTTCTTCGCTGATTCGCCAGAAACCTGATTCGCGGAGATCGGGGCGCACGTAAGCGCCCTCGTCGTCGATGACCCAGGACCGGGACTGCCAGTTCAGGTAGTTGCCGCCGTCATGGGTGACGATGATCTGCTGACCGAACTGGTAATCCCCACCGGTCGCGTGGTCGTGGCCTTCGCCCTCGCCTTCCCAGACGCCGACAAGCGGCAGCAGAGCGAGGAGGCCAGGGTGCAGATCGGGGCCCTCGCGGAGGTTGGCGGTGTCGACGGGGAGGGGGAGATCGCCGATCGCGGGCACATTCTTTCCGGCGGTCTCCTGAGCGCGTTGCTCTGCGTCGGAGATCGCCTCATTGCCCGAACGTGTCATGACTCGTCGTTGACCAGTCGGTAGACGGTGTACAGCGCGAACCACACGATGAGCACAGTCGCCAGCGCGAGGAGGATGATGAAAAATGTTTCCACGGCCCGAATGTTACCGCGCAACCAGTGGCCGCCGTGAACCGGTTCGCGACCGCAGAGGGTGAACCTTGTCTCGTTCGGTGCCCATCCGGTTCGGCCTCGGCTCGTCGCCCGCAGCGGAGCCGTTCACCGGAGGCCTGACACAGCAGTGCGCCCCGGCCCAGTCGGGCCGGGGCGCACTGAGTCGCCGGTGCGGATCAGTACTCCGCGGACCTGCTACTTCGAGACGGTGACGTCGTGATTGTGGACGCCCGGGCCCTCCGGCGACACGGTGACGTCGCCGTTGCCCTGCGAGCTGAGCGCACGCAGAGTCCAAGTACTGGGGGCCGCGAAGAACCGGAAGTCACCGGTTGCCGAAGCCACGACCTCGGCGGTGAACTCGCCGGTGCTGTCGAGCAGACGCACGAAGGCGCCCGCAACCGGATTACCGGCGCCGTCGACGACCTGACCGGTCAGAACGGTTTCCTTCTCGACGTCGACGCCGGCCGGCAGGGTCTGGCCCTGCTTCGGTGCTGCACACATGTCAGAAATTCCTCTCAGATTACGTTCGGGCGAACCGAGCTCAGACCTCGACCGGCACGCCGACGAGGGAGCCGTACTCAACCCAGCTGCCGTCGTAGTTCTTGACGTTCTTCTTGCCGAGCAGCTCCTGCAGGACGAACCAGGTGTGGCTGGAACGCTCGCCGATGCGGCAGTAGGCGATGGTCTCCTTGGCGTCGTCGAAGCCCTTGTCGGCGTACAGCTTCTCCAGGTCGTCCTCCGACTTGAAGGTGCCGTCCTCGTTGGCGGTCGACGACCACGGGATGTTGATGGCGCCGGGGACGTGGCCGCGCTGCTGAGCCTGCTCCTGCGGGAGGTGGGCCGGTGCGGCGATCTTGCCCGAGAACTCGTCGGGGCTGCGGACGTCGACCAGGTTCTTGTTGCCGATGGAGTCGACGACCTCGTCGCGGAAGGCGCGGATCGAGGTGTCGGCTGCCTGCGCGGTGTAGGTGGTGGCGTCGCGGTTGACGGTCTCCGAGCTGAGCTCGCGGCCATCGAGTTCCCACTTCTTGCGGCCGCCGTCGAGCAGGCGGACATCCTTGTGGCCGTAGATCTTGAAGTACCAGTACGCGTAGGCGGCGAACCAGTTGTTGTTGCCGCCGTACAGGACGACGGTGTCGTCGTTGGCGACGCCGCGCTCGCTCAGCAGGGCTGAGAACTGCTCGGCGTTCAGGAAGTCGCGACGCAGGCCGTCCTGCAGATCCTTCTTCCAGTCGAGACGGATCGCACCGGGAATGTGGTTGGTGTCGTAGATCGAGGTGTCCTCGTCGACCTCGACGAACACAACGTTGTCGGTGTTGAGGTTCTGTTCAGCCCAATCGGCGCTGACCAGGACGTCGGAGCGTGCCATGTGTATGTCCTTTCACAGGGAGAGACTGCGCTTGCCGCTGAAGACGCGGGTTCGCGGGGATGGTGGTCGAGACGATGCCGGAGCGAAGATCGCTAGCGGCGAACCGCGAGGTCGCGGTGCCGCAGGTGCCCGGGTCGGGCGAGATCACCGGCGCGCGTCACCGGCTACAGACAGCAACTGTTGGCGAGTCGACACAGGTCGATCGCCAGCCGGCGGGTGAGCATCAGCTCACTGCGGTGTTGCATGAAAACGAGAATACAACAGCGCGCTCAGGCGCCCGGATCGATAGCGGGCGAGTAGTCGTCGACCCGTAGTGCGCCGGGGCCGCGTTCGCCGGTGACGACCAGGTCGCTTCCCCTGCTCATGGCCTTTTTCGGGATGACGTCCCAGGCCATCGGCAAGACGGGCACGGTAGTCGAGAAGCGTTTCAACACGTGTGAGTAAAACTCTTTCGGCAGGTCCGCAGAGTAATGGTCCTCGGGGCCGTCGTACAGGTCGGTGGCCTCTATCCGGACGCGTCCGTCGACCACGGACAGCCGCGCTTTCACGCTGATCTTCACCTTCGGATGGTGATAGCCCGACGCCGACGGCGGCAGGCCGTGGTCATGCTCGGGGGAGCCGGGGAGCGGAACGGTACCGCTGAGCATGACGCCCTCGCTCCGTTCCAGCAGACCGTCACCGGGACCGCCGCCGCCGACCTTGCCGTCGGGTGCCGGGGTGTTTATGTACAGGTCGAGGATCCCCATCAGCCTGCCGAGATTCACCGAGTTGATCCGGGTCTCCGCGGTCACCGATTGGGCTGTCAGCTCGGTCTGCGGAGTCACGTCCCACACGCGCCCGGTGTCGACGTCGCCGAGCCGGGCGTCGACGGTGGCGGTCGAGTCGTAATCGGTGTCGTCGTGCCCGTCGAAGGCGACGCCGCGTGCGCTGATGAGCATCGACCCGAACTCGCCGGAGGACGCGTGCGTCAGGAACGGAAAGCCGCCGAGACCCACTTCCGGCTCGTAGTCGATGCCCGACGACCGCTCAAGCGCGACGGCGATCCGATGCTCCGCCCGCGATGCGGCGAAAGTGTCGGCGATATATCCGATGACCAGCAGGATCACCGCCGCCACAACGGTCAGCGCAACCGCGCGGGCGACGCGTCGTCGCGGGGCGATTCGGGCTGACGTGGACATTGGGTCTATTCTGTCATCACATCTCCTGAGAGCTGCGACCAGCGTCGATCGACAGTTCAACCAAGAGGCCACGACGAGAGCGGAGTGGTTAGTGGACCTGTTGTTGTTGACGTCGGAGCCATCGCCGGACTCCGTTCTGGAATCTTTGACGCTTCTTCCCCACGACGTTTCCTTGGCCCCGGTCGACACGTCGTCGTTGGTGAGCGCTGCCGAATCAGATCTCGTCCTCGTGGACGCTCGCACCGACCTCGCGAACGCCCGGGCCATCTGCCGATTGCTCGATACCACCGGTGTGCGGGTGGTCGCGGTGGTCGCCGAGGGCGGTCTCGTCGCGGTGAGTGCGGACTGGGGCATCGACGACTTCCTGCTTCCGGACACGGGTCCCGCGGAACTCGATGCGCGGTTGCGGTTGATCGTGGCGCGTGGCATCGACCCGGAGCCGGAGATATCGGACAAGATCGTGCTGGGCGATCTGGTGATCGACGAGAACACCTACACCGCACGACTGCGCGGAAGGCCGATCGACCTGACGTACAAGGAGTTCGAGCTCCTCAAGTTCTTGGCGCAGAATCCCGGCCGGGTGTTCACCCGGGCGCAGCTCCTGCATGAGGTCTGGGGTTACGACTTCTTCGGCGGCACCCGCACCGTCGACGTTCATGTGCGCCGGCTCCGGGCGAAGCTCGGGTCCGACCACGAGTCCCTGATCGGAACCGTGCGCAACGTCGGTTACAAGGCGGTGAAACCGTCGGTGCGCAAAGCCGAGGGCGAATACAACTCGGGGGAACCGGACTGAACGTGCGGCCGACTACCCTCGGCCTCATGAGCGACTTCTCGATTCGTACTGTTCGCGGCGCGCTGACTGCGGCCGACGTCGACCACGCACTGACCGTGCAGGCTGCTGCTACCGAGGTGGACGGCACCGAACCGCTGTCGGAGCAGCACCTGATGGCGATCCGGGACGGCGGTGCGCTCCATCTGGTGTCCGAGCACGGCTACGGCAACGTCCTGTCGGCCCGCGACGGTGAGCCCCCGATGGCGGAGGCCGTGGTTCATCCCGACGCGCGAGGGGCGGGTGAGGGGCGCGCGCTAGTCGATGCGCTGCTGGCCGCCGCGCAGGAACTCGGCGATGGGCCGCAGGTGTGGGCGCACGGCGATCTGCCCGCGGCCGGGAAGGTGGCCGCCGCGCTCGGTCTGGAAAGCGAACGGGAACTGCTGCAGCTGCGCAGGCCGCTGTCGGAGCCGCTGCCCGACGTCGCCGAGCGGTCGGACATCGTGCTCCGCACCTACCGGGAGAGCGACGACGCGGAGATCCTGCGCGTCAACAACGCGGCCTTCGACTGGCATCCCGAGCAGGGTGGGTGGACCCAACGTCAGGTGGATGAGCGGACAGGGGCGGACTGGTTCGATCCGAAGGGCGTCTTCCTCGCATTCGACGCCGCCGACCCGGACACGCTGCTCGGCTTCCACTGGACCAAAGTGGATAAGCCCGGTCTTGGTGAGGTGTACATCGTGGGCGTCGACCCTGCTGCCCAAGGGCGCGGCCTCGGAAATCTGCTGACGCTGGCCGGTCTGCACTATCTGGCGGGCCGCGAACTCGATGCGGTGGAGCTGTACGTCGAGGGTGACAACGATGCAGCACTGAAAACGTATGGGCGGCTCGGGTTCACGCGGTATCGCGCAGACATCACGTACCGGCGGGGGTGACGCGACGGCCGCGTCGGTGGGCAGGCGGACGCGTGAGTTGAGCAGGTGAATGCCGAGTGGGTGTGTGGGGACCTTCCGTGCCTTGTCACGGTGATCTCGATTCGTCGTCGTTGCTCGCTCCGCTCGCAGCGTCGTCACTCGATCGGCGAGGGGGTCGGCTGATTGGGGGAGAGGACGCGGGTGTCACTCGGTCGGCGGCGAGGAGCTGGTGTCGTTCGATCGGTGGACGAAGACGGGCTGCCGTGCCAGGTTTCGTACTCCGGACGAAACGGGCGTACCTGGTACTTCGTGTACCGGACACCGCTTGTTCACCGGACGGGTCTGACTGTTTCCGATTCCGCTACCTCCGCGACGACTGGATCTAACCGGGCGCCGATAGCTTCGGCTCGTTACCTGAAGCTTATTGAAAGGCGACCGACTCACCATGAGTGTCAACCGCAAGTTCGTCCACAGTGCAGGCGCCGCATCGGCGACCGTCGTCGCTGCCGCACTCGTTCTGTCCGCCTGCGGCAGTGGCTCCGATGCCGCGACCGTCACCGGTGAAGGCTCGACCGCCCAGCAGAAGGCGATGGAGGTCTTCTCCGAGGCGCTCGCCGACGGGGACAAGGTGAACCTCGACTACACCGGCTCGGGTTCGGGCGCCGGAATCAAGAAGTTCCTCGCAGGCGAGGTCGACTTCGCCGGCTCGGACTCCCCGCTGAAGGACGACGAGATCGCACAGGCCAAGGAGCGTTGCGGCGGCAACGAGGCATGGCACATCCCGCTCGTCGCGGGACCGGTCGCCGTCTCCTACAACCTTCCCGGCGTCGACAAGCTGGTCCTCGACTCGAAGACCCTCGCGAAGATCTTCGATTCGAAGATCAAGAAGTGGGATGACGCCGCCATCAAGGCGCAGAACCCGGGTGTCGAGCTGCCGTCGACGCCCATCATCCCGGTCCACCGCAGTGACAGCTCGGGCACCACCGACAACTTCACCAAGTACCTGAACGCAGCGGCACCGCAGGAATGGCCGTACGAGCACAGCAAGGAGTGGGCCGGCCACGGCGGCTCGGGTGCTTCGAAGTCGACCGGTGTCGGCGACACCGTGAAGAAGACCGAAGGTGCCATCACCTACGTCGAGTGGGGCTTCGCCACGGAGAACGATCTCGGCGTCGCCCAGATCGACTTCGGCGCGGGCGCAACCGAACTCACCCCGGAAACCGCAGGCAAGGCACTCGACTCGGTGAAGTTCACCAAGCCGGGCAGCAAGGACCTCGTCGTCGACACCGAGGGCCTGTACGGGATGTCCGAGCCGGGCGCCTACCCGCTGCTGCTGACCCCGTACGAGATCGTCTGCTCCACCGGATACGACGACGCCAAGATCTCGGAGAGCCTGAAGACCGCGTTCAGCGAGATCCTCGACAACGGCCAGGAAGGTCTGCCCGAGGCCGGGTACGTGCCGCTGCCCGAGAAGTTCAAGCAGACTCTCCGCGGGACGATTGACGCACTGTGACGAGATCTGATTCACGAGTCGAGGCATCCGTGAGCTACGGAGAGTCGACTGTGTCCGAGGCGGGACAGGCCAACCGGCCGGTCCCGCCTTCCGGGCGTCCAGGCGCAAAGGAGCTGTCGAGCTCCGGCGTCGCGCGCACCGGCGACCGCGTGATGCGAACGCTCGCAACCGGTTCGGGCCTGATCGTCTCCACAGTCATCGGTCTGATCGCACTGTTTCTGCTGATTCAGGCCATCCCGTCCCTGCTGAAGAACCAGGAGAACTTCTTCACCTTCGAAGGCTCCTGGGTGGTGTCGGGCGACGAGCTGCACTTCGGTATTCCGCAGCAGTTCTACGCCACCGTGCTGGTGTCGGTGATCGCGCTCATCATCGCGATGCCCGTCGCGCTGGGCATCGCGATGTTCGTCACCGAGTACGCGCCGAAGCGGCTCAAGAAGCCGGTGGCGTACGTCGTCGACCTGCTGGCCGCCGTCCCGTCGATCGTCTACGGCCTGTGGGGCATCCTCGTCCTGGGCCCGGCGATGGTCGGGATCAACCAGTGGCTGGTGGATAACGCCGGGTTCCTGCCGTTCTTCTCCAAGCCGCAGAACGCGGCCAACATGTCGACCGGCGGCACCATGCTGACGGCCGGCATCGTGCTGGCCATCATGATCCTGCCGGTCATCACCGCAGTCACCCGAGAGGTGTTCGCGCAGACGCCGCGCGGCCATCGGGAGGCGGCTCTCGCGCTCGGTGCGAGCCAGTGGGAGGTGGTGCGGTTCGCCGTACTGCCGTTCGGCTTCTCGGGCTACATCTCGGGAGCGATGCTCGGTCTGGGCCGTGCGCTCGGTGAGACGATGGCGTTGCTGCTGATCATCTCGACGGCCGGCCCGATCAACTTCAACCTGCTGGAGAGCGGTCAGACGTTCGCGACGGTCATCGCGAACAACGCCGCCGAGTTCGACGATCCGCTGAAGACCGGCGCGTTCATCTCGGCCGGACTGGTCCTCTTCGCCCTGACCTTCATCGTGAACGCTGCGGCGCGCGCGGTGATCGCACGAAAGGCGTGAGATGGAACTGATCACCATGTCGCCGCGGCGCAAGATCACCGACGGCGCTGTCCGGACCGGTGTCGTCATCTCGGTTCTGCTCGCGATCCTCCCACTCGGCTGGCTCCTGTGGACCCTGGTGTCGCGTGGTATCGAACCGATCCTCGACCCCGAATGGTGGATGGAGTCCGAACGCAAGGGCGGCGCTGCCAACGCGATCGTCGGCACCCTGGTCCAGACGGGACTGGCGGCGGTGGTCGCGGTGCCGCTGGGCGTTCTGGTCGGGATCTATCTCGTGGAGTACGGTTCCGCGCGCAGCACGCTGACCCGCGTGACCACGTTCATGGTCGACGTCCTGGCGGGCGTTCCGTCGATCGTCGCCGCACTGTTCGTCTACGCGGTCTGGCGCACCACGCTCGACCTGCCTCGGTCGGGGCTGGTCGTCGCATTGGCGCTGGTCCTGCTGATGGTCCCGCTGGTGGTGCGAGCCACCGAGGAGATGCTGAAGATCGTCCCGCAGGATCTGCGGGAGGCGGCGTACGCGCTGGGCGTTCCGAAATGGAAGACCATCCTGCGCGTCGTCCTCCCGACCGCGATGTCGGGGATCATCACCGGCATCATGCTGGCCATCGCCCGAGTGATGGGTGAATCGGCTCCGATCCTGATCCTGGTCGGTGCGACCAGCGGCATGAACTGGAACCCGTTCCAGGGTGACCAGCAGTCGCTGCCGCTGATGATGATCCAGGAGTACAACAAGGGCCCCAGTGGCTACGACGAGGTGTGGGGTGCCGCGCTGACGCTGGTGATCGCGGTTGCGATCGTCTACGTCATCGCGCGACTGCTCGCCCAGTTCACCGGCCCGAAGATAGAAGGACGTTAGACATGGCCAAGAGCCTGACCCTCGAAGAACTGAACATCTACTACGGCGATTTCCATGCCGTGCAGGACGTGTCGCTGAAGATCAAGCCGAAGTCGGTGACCGCGTTCATCGGGCCGTCCGGCTGCGGCAAGTCGACGGTGCTACGAACGCTCAACCGCATGCACGAGGTGACGCCGGGCGCGTACACGACGGGTTCGGTGAAGCTCGACGAGCTCGATCTGTACGACAAGAACGTCGACCCGGTCGGTGTCCGCACCACGATCGGCATGGTGTTCCAGAAGGCCAACCCGTTCCCGACGATGTCGATCCGCGACAACGTCGTCGCCGGTCTGAAGCTGAACGGTGTGAAGGACAAGAAGGAGCTCGACGAGGTCGCCGAGGCGAGCCTGCGCGGCGCCAACCTGTGGAACGAGGTCAAGGATCGTCTCGACAAGCCGGGTGGCAGTCTCTCCGGCGGCCAGCAGCAGCGTCTGTGCATTGCGCGGGCGATCGCGGTGTCACCGCAGGTGCTGTTGATGGACGAGCCCTGCTCGGCTCTGGACCCGATCTCGACCATGGCGATCGAGGATCTCATCGCCGAGCTCAAGAGCGATTACACGATCGTCATCGTCACCCACAACATGCAGCAGGCCGCGCGGGTGAGCGACCAGACCGCGTTCTTCAACCTGATCGGCGCGGGCAAGCCCGGCCAGCTGGTGGAGGTCGGCGACACCAACAAGGTGTTCTCCGCCCCCGACCTGAAAGAGACCGAGGACTACATCTCCGGCCGCTTCGGCTGATCCACGGTACAGAGAATCGCCCCCGCCGGTACCGGCGGGGGCGATTCTCGTCTGGTCTTGTGAGCCGCAGGCGAGCGGTGTCAGCTCGCCTCGATCAACTGCTCCGGAGTTTTGCCGGTGGCCTGGAAGACGACGCGGCGGGCGATGAGGACGGCATGATCGGCGTAGCGCTCGTAGTAGCGGCCGAGGAGGGTGACGTCGACGGCGGCGGCCACACCGTGGGTCCAGTCGCGGTCCATCATCACGGTGAACAGGTGACGGTGCAGATCGTCCATCGCATCGTCGTCCTCCATCAGAGCGAGAGCGTCCTGGTAGTTCTGACTCTCCAGGACCCGATGCGCGCTGTGGGCGAGTTCGACGGCGAGCCGACCCATCTCCTCGAAGAATCCGGTGACCTCGTCGGGCAGCGCCTTGGCCGGGTGGCGTCGTCGTGCGACCTTGGCGACGTGCAGGGCGAGCGCGCCCATGCGGTCGATCTCGGAGACCAGCTGGAAGCCGGAGACGATGGATCGCAGGTCGCCGGCGACCGGAGCCTGCAGGGCCATCAACTCGAACGCGAGGTCCTCGGCTTCGGCCGACTTGTCGGCGATCGGGTCATGGTCGGAGATCACCCGCTCGGCGAGTTCGAGATCGGCTTCGAGGAGGGCACGGGTAGCCAGTGCCATCTCCTCGCCGACTTGTTCGACAATCTGGCCAAGAACGGAGTTCAGGGCAGCCATCTGCTCCTGGTAGGCGTCACGCATACGAAGATTCTACTGACACCCGTACGAACAAAACCGCAGGCCACGGTAAAAACAGGGTGAACAGTCGGCAGCCCGCTAGCTGCAGGTGGTGTCTCCGGCGTTGGTGACGGCCAAGTCGTTCGGGAGGCCGCTCCGGTTGACGGCTGCGGGCAGCTCACCGACCTTCAGGGTCGAGCCCGCTTCGGGAACAGTGCCGACCGATTCCATGCCCTGGAAGTTGGACCCGACGATCACCTGGACGCCGTCCTTCACTGCGCGGTCGGCCTGGATCTTGGCGCCGGGGAACATCTTCGCGATAGTCGCCGCGGAATCCTTCTGGCCGGCGGCGTAGTGGACGATGGTCTCGGTCGCCTTCTGGGAGGAGTCGCCGACACCGGATACGGACACACCCTGTCGGATCATCTCGTCCATGATGTTGCTGGCGACGCCGGACTTTCCGGTGCCGTTGAGGACTCGGGTGGAGATGTTGCCGGGATACTGGGCGGTCAGCTCCTTGCCGCCTGGCTTCTTGGCGCTGGTCTTCGGGGGCTCCGGCTTATCCTCGGAATCCTCCGAGTCGGCGGACTTCTTCTTTTTCTCGCCGGGAAGCGGATCGTCGTCGATGATCGCGTTGAAGATGGTGTTGATGTCATCGGTGCGCGGTAGCTCGTTGCCGTCCGCCGAGGTGCCCGCCGTGGGGACGGTGAGGAAGGTGACGTTGCCGGCGTCGATGCCCTGCATCGACTCGGCGAGCTCGATGAGCGCGTTCGTGTTGACGTTGTCGACCTGGCTGTACTTGATGAACGTGTTGACGATCGAGTTCAGCTTGTTCGGGTTCGACAGGACGTCGCCGGACAGCGTGCCGCGCAGGAGTGACGACATGAACAGCTGCTGGCGTTTGATGCGTCCGTAATCGCCGTTGCCTTCGACCGCGATGTGGCGGGCGCGCACGTAGTTCAGCGACTGCTTGGCAGTCAGCGTCTTCCGGCCGGGCGTCTTGACGATGTAACCGAGCTGGTCGTCGAACAACGGGACCCGCGAACACACCTCGACGCCGCCGATAGCGCGAACGACGTGCTCGAATCCGGAGAAGTCCATCGCGATGAAGTGATTGATGTTCAGGCCGCTGACCTGGGTGAGGGTCTTGACCAGGCATGACGGTCCGCCTTCGGCGTACACGCTGTTGAGCTTCACGCCCGAGGCGGGCGGGATCGAGCCCTCGTACGATTTGGTCTTCGCGTTCCAGTCCTCGCACTCGGGTCGTTCGACGGCGAGGTCACGCGGCCATGAGACGGCGACGACGCGGCTGCGGTCGGCGGGGATGTTCACCAGGAGGACGGTGTCCGAACGGGTGCCTTCGACGGTGGTGGCGTCGCCTGCGCCGAGGTCGGCGTTCTTGCCGTTGCGGGAGTCGGTGCCGACGATCAGGTAGGTCTGGTCGCCACTCTGACCGTCCTTGTCGCGGATGTTCTCATCGTCGGGGTCGACGGCGCTGATGATGTTCCATGCGCCGTTCCAGCCCCGGTTGAGGTTCCACACGTAGCCGGTGCCGACGAGGGACAGGATGCAGGCGAGGGCAACCAGGACTCGGCTGGAGTTGGTGGCCATCTTCCGTGCGCGAGCCTTGCGCGTGGCGCTCGCCCTGCGCGGACGGACCCGCTGGATCACCTCGGTCAGGTCGGGCGTCGGTTCGAGCGGACGCCTCCTGCTGGGTGTCGGTTCCGCAGATTCAGCGTGCTCGGCGGCCGGAATCGTCTGGGGTGCCTGGCGTTCGGGCTGCGATGCCGGGGTCGGCTCGGTGGGCGCCGCGGCAGCTTGCGCCCGCGACTCGTCGAGCGCTCGCGCGGCCGTCGCCTCGTCGGAGAGGTCCACGGGAGGGGCGTCGTCGCCGGTGACGGGCGGCAGGACCGAGGTGACGTCCGCGTCGTCGGCGGGACGACGGCGCGGTGGCTCGCCGGGTCGGCGCTGGTACTCGGGGTGCTGCTGGGCCTGCGCGGGGGGTTGTTGCGGAGGCGCTTGCCGGCCCGGGGGCTGCTGGCCCTGCGGTGCTCGACCCTGCGGTGGCGCGGGTGCGCGGCCCGGCTGGCCGGGTCGGGGAGGCTGTGGGCCGGCGGCCGGCGGGCTGCCCGGCTGTACGGGGCGTCCCTGATCGTCGACGCCCATCTGATCCATCAGCTGGCGGACGGTGAGGCGCCCGCGAGGGCGGACGTACTGCTCGCGACCAGTGGGTTCGCGGAGACCTTCGGCGTGTGGGTCGTCCCCGGTGTCGCCGAAACGCTCGCGGAAGTCGAACGAGTCGGACGGCCGTCCTGCGCGACGGGACCGCCGCGGCGGCGTCCGCTTATCGTCCGGCTCGTTGTCGCCGGGGCGGTCTGAACTCACAGGTGTACCTCACTGATCACTGGCTTGGAACATTCTAGAGGCCCGACCTGAAAGTTCGATTATCGGCGAGCCGCGGAATGCTGCGGATCAGCCGCCGGAGTGCATGATCTCGGCGCCTTCGGGGACGATGTCTTCTTCGGGGTCGTCGAGCCAGCCCTCGGGCAATGCGACCGACGACGGTGAGCCCTGGCGTCCGCGCGGGCCGTGAGCGTCGCGCGGGAACGGCGTGTCCTTCGGCAGGGTCTCGATGAGTTCGCGCAGGTCGTCGAGCGTTTTCACGAGTGAGAGCTGCGAACGCAGACCCGAGCCGGCGGGGAAGCCGCGCAGGTACCAGGAGATGTGCTTGCGGATCTCGCGCATGCCCTTGTCCTCGCCGTGGTGTGCAGCGAGGAGCGACCCGTGCCGGAACATGATCTCGCCCACTTCGCCGAGATTCGGCGCTTGCGGAGCGGCGACGCCGCGGAGCCGGGCCGACAGTTCGGCGAACAGCCACGGGCGGCCAAGGCAGCCGCGGCCGATCACCACGCCGTCGCAGCCGGTCTGCTCCATCATAGCGACGGCGTCGTCGGCTTCGAAGATGTCTCCGTTGCCGAGTACCGGCACCGTCGTCACATGTTCCTTGAGGCGTGCGATCTCGTCCCACGCCGCAGTGCCGGAGTACCGCTGCGAGGCGGTGCGGGCGTGCAGCGCGACCGCCTGGGCGCCCTCCTCGGCGGCGATGCGGCCGGCGTCGAGGTGAGTGTGGTTGTCGTCGTCGATGCCGATGCGGAACTTCACGGTCACCGGGATGTCGGTGCCCTCGGTGGCGCGGACCGCAGCCGCGACGATGTTGCGGAACAGTCGGCGCTTATAGGGAATGGCCGATCCGCCGCCGCGCTTGGTGACCTTGGGGACGGGGCAGCCGAAGTTCATGTCGATGTGGTCGGCGAGGTTCTCGTCGACGATCATCTTGGCGGCCTTGTACGTGTACTCGGGGTCCACCGTGTAGAGCTGCATCGAGCGCGGCGTCTCGGACGGGTCGAACGTCGTCATGTGCATGGTGACGGGATGGCGTTCGACGAGCGCGCGCGCCGTCACCATCTCGCACACGTACAGCCCGGACACCGTCCCGGTGCGCTGGGCCTCGAGTTCACGGCACAGTACGCGGAAGGCGACGTTGGTGACGCCCGCCATCGGTGCCAGCACGACGGGGCTGGCGAGCTCGATGGGGCCGATACGCAGAGGATCCCGGCCGGTCAGAAAGTCCGGTCGGGATTCCGTCTGGTCGAGTGTTGCGGTGTTCAGGACGCCTTCTGCTCCCGCTTGCGGGCCTCTCGGGCCAGGGCGCGGTCTCGCATCTCCTCGAAGCGGGTGGCGTCCTTGTCGAGCTGGTCGAGGAACGCGGCCAACTCCTCGCGCGCCTTGTCGCCCTCGGGGCCGAAGTCGGTACGGTCGAACACGTTCCACTTGCGCAGGACCGGCTGGATGACCTCTTCGAGGTGCTGACGCAGGTCGTAGATGCCGTGCTTGGCCATCAGGACGCCGTGGCGACGGAAGTTCGGCATGCCGGCGCCGGGCATCTGGAAGTTGGAGACGATATCGGTGACCGCACGCAGCGTCTGGTCGGGCGAGAGGTCCATGGCAGCACCGCAGATGTTGCGGTAGAAGATCATGTGCAGGTTCTCATCGGCCGCGATGCGCTGCAGCATCCGGTCGGCGATCGGGTCGTTGCACGCCTTGCCGGTGTTGCGGTGGCTGACGCGGGTCGCGAGTTCCTGGAACGTCACGTAGGCCACCGAGTGGAGCAATCCCAGGTCCTGGTCGGCGTCGCGGAACTCCTCCACACGATCGCCTGCGGCGGCCTCGGGGGAGTAGCCGTTGGTCATGTGGATCATGCGCGCCTCTTCGAGCGCGGTGGGGTCGACGCCGCGGGTGACGACGAGGTAGTCGCGCATCGCGATACCGTGGCGGTTCTCCTCGGCGGTCCAGCGGCCGACCCAGTGGCCCCACGCGGACTCCATCGAGAAGTTCTCGGCGATCTCGCGGTGGTAGGAGGGCAGGTTGTCCTCGGTGAGGAGGTTCGTGATCATCGCGGCCTTGGCGACCTCGTCGAGCTTGGACTGCTCGGGGTCGTAGTCGACGCCGCCGAGCGCTGCGAAGTTCTGGCCGTCGTCCCACGGCACGTAGTCGTGCGGATTCCAGTCGCGCGCCGTCTTGATGTGGCGGTTGACGTTGGTTTCGGCGACCGGCTCCAGCTCCCGGAGCAACTCGAGTTGTGTCAGTTCGCGTGCCATCGGTAAATCCTCCGGTCGGTGTTCTCGGCAGTGGCGGTCAGTGCGGTGTGCGCACCGTCACAATGCGCCGACGTGCGCTTATCCCTCTCAGGCTACGTCACGTGCCCACTGGCCCCAAGTTCATCAGGCGTTAGTTTCGTCGCTCCTGCGCGCTGTCACGTTACGGAGCAGCAGCGTGAACCTACGTCACCGTAGGTTAGTGCAGGCT
Source organism: Gordonia zhaorongruii (assembly GCF_007559005.1). Taxonomy (GTDB): domain Bacteria; phylum Actinomycetota; class Actinomycetes; order Mycobacteriales; family Mycobacteriaceae; genus Gordonia; species Gordonia zhaorongruii. Next base: position 560,965 of record NZ_CP041763.1, read on the forward strand.
AAAGCGCTGTGTCGAGGGTTCGGGGTGCTCAGTGCTCAGGTGCGGAACAGTTATCCGGTGGGATCCGCCCTTCGAGGCCTACTTCTTCCGTGACGTGAACATCTTCCCCACGGTCTCCATCCACTGGCGGGCCTCGTCGTCGAGCGTCCCGAGTTGCTCCGCCCGGTCGCACCACTTGCGCGCCATGATGCCGAACTTCATCGGGTTGTAAACGTCCTCCTCGCAGCTCCACAGGCCGTCTCCCGCGTAGGTGAGGATCGTGATGTTGGTGGCGGTGAACTGCGAGCCGTCGCCGGGATCGCGCATCGGGTTGTCGACCTCGCAGATGACGCGGTTGGTCGACGGATCGGTGACGTGCCACAGCGACGGGTATCCGGTCATATGGCTGCCGGGGAACTCGTTCATCGTCTTGTTGATCCAGGGGCGGATCTCCTCGCGTCCGTGCATGGTGCCGTACGCGTGCTCGATGTACTCGGCGTCTTCGCTGAACATATCGGCCCAGGCGTCCCAGTCGCGGTGTTCGGCGACCTCGGCGACCGTCTTCTGGAACTGGGCGAATGCAGCGTCGAGTTCTTCTGCGGTGAAGGAGGGGGTCATGGTGGGGATGCTAAGTGACTCGGGCGTGACTCGAGGTTAATCCGCCCCAGGTCGGCACGTTCGGTGCGGACGATCGGGACTCCGTGGTGCAGGGGCCCAAGCCTGCCGTCGCGAACCGCACGACCTCGTGGGAAGCTCTTGAACCAGACAGCATATTCCTGGGGGGAGTGAACAGTGCGTAAGAAGCAGGCGCTCACCGCGGGTGCAGCCATTGCAGTGGTCGCTGTACTCGCCGTGTGTTTGAGCGGCGTTCTGAAGCCGTCCGTGGACGGGACGCCCGTCCCGAACGAGACGATGCAAGCGCTCAACGGATTGAACGACGCGTCGACATCGCTGGCGGACGCCCCTGCGGCGCGCTACGACGGGCTTGTGTCCGACGACGACGGGGACAAACTCGAGGTCAACGACCTGACGGTGTCGGCGATGGGCGACGTGTACGGAAAGTTCTCTCGTGACCGAGGACGCGGCGAAGTACTGCAGATCGACGGGCGCACCCTGATCAAGGCCGACTCAGGGTTCTGGAGCGGGCTGTCGCAGGGTAAACGGCCCGCAGGTCTGCGCATGGAAGGCATCCCGAGCGACAAGTGGGTCGTCACGGATGAATCAGTCCTCGGAGTCGACCTGGGTGCGGTCCTGCGTCCGGACAAGCTCGGACTGAGTCTGAACCAGCAGGACCGCAGACTCGACCGGACCGACATCGAAGGCAGCGTCGTCGATGCCGGTCGCGATACGCCCGACCGGCGGGCGAGTACCGGCCGTGACCCGGCTGGAGTGTCCGAAGTCGAGGTGGAAGATCACGACGGCGGCGTCGACGGGACCCAGCGGTTCAAGTCGGACGAGATGACCGTCGGTGCCGACGACAACGGCGACATCACCGGCATTCGCGGACCCCTGAGCGTGGGCGTAGCCGGGGACTCTGATGAGCTGACCGCGGACCTGCGGGTAGCGCCGCTGGATGCCGCCAGTGCTCGGCAGATGTACGTCAGCATCAAGTCGGTGACCCGAACTGCGAAGGTCGGATCCTGGAACATCGACGTCGGCACTCCGTCCGGCGGGCTCGACTGCACGCCCGGTGGGCGGTGCACCGTCACGTACACGCTGCGCAATAAGGCCGAGGGGCTCGAGCGCGGCACCGTGGACATCTCGCTGAACGCCGACTTCAAGGCGAACGGTCGAGACCTCGGCAAGTGCGACGCGAAGGGCACCATGCCCATCAACGGGAGCGGAAAAGTCTCGTGTGGCGTTCCCCTGGGAATCAGCGGAAGCTTCAACGCCAACTCCAACAGTCGCTTCACCGTCTCGGTGAACGGTGAACTCGACTCCGCGGCGATCGCCGAATCGGCCGAGGTCGGCATCAAGTTCAGCGAGAAGGCGAAGGGCTGGGAGGCCACGGCCCCGAAGGCATCCGAGACCGCCCGGCGGTACAACCGGCAGATCACCCTCGTCCCATCCGGGTACGTGTACCGGACAGGCGATGTCGCCTTCAACGGTCGGGAGAAGGACGGCACGCTGCTCCTCGTCTACGGCCCCGGGTACGACGCGCATGTGGCTCGCGACGGTGCATTCGACCCGGAGTGGGCGGGCACCGAGCAGATGGTCGAGCAAGTGAAGAAGGCACACGCGGCGGCCGGCGGAACCAACGTCCGCATGGTGTTCGCAGAAGCCGAGGCCGCTGATGCGGCTCGTGAGCTGCTGACCGCGAACGGCGTCACCGGCGTTGAAGTAGTCGTCGTCCCGCTCGCATAGCGGCTCTACCGCACGGGACGAACTTGTGCGGGACTACTGTGAACGGGCACGTGTTCCGCGCCCGCGGGTGCGTGACCAGTCACAGAAGGGGAGACCTGACATGCAGCGGTTGAGCGGGCTCGACGCGTCGTTCCTGTATTTGGAGACGCCGTCGCAGGTGATGAACGTGGCCGCGATCATGCAGGTGGACCCCACCACCGTGCCGGGCGGTTACACGTTCGACGGCTTGCGCAACGAGATGGCCCGACGCGTCACTGCGATTCCGTCGCTGCGGCGCAAGCTGTCCGACTCGCTCGCCAACGTCGACCACCCGGTGTGGGTCGAGGACGACGACTTCCGGATCGAACGACACGTTCACCGGATCGCGATCCCGTCACCGGGCCGGGTCGAGGAGATGGCCCAGATGTGCGGGCACCTCGTCGGGCAGGTCCTCGACCGCAAGAAGCCGCTCTGGGATCTATGGGTCCTCGAAGGCATGGAGGACGGAAAGATCGCGCTCATGCTCCGCATGCACCATGCAGGAGTCGACGGCGCCACCGTCGCGGACATCCTCGGCGAACTCGCCACCGCGGCACCGGAACCGCCGGAGCTCGATCCCGCCAAGATGGCGGAGAGCGCAGGCTCGGCGTCCCGCCGTGACATGGCCGTCGGCGGCGCCGCGAACTACTTCCTGCAGCGCCCGATCGCGGCGCTGAAGCTCATTCCCAAAACCGTGCCGCTGCCGATCGACTGGTTCCGCCGTGTCCGGTCGGGCGCAGGCATGCCGGCTCCGTTCCTCGCGCCCCGCACTCGCTTCAACGCGCCGCTCTCGCCGCGCCGGTCCCTTGCTCTCACGCAGCTTCCGCTCGATGACGTGAAGCGCGTCAAGAACCATTTCGGCGTCAAGATGAACGACGTCGTTCTCGCCCTCGCCGGCGGTGCGCTCCGTGAGTACTTGGACGAGAACGGCGAGCTCCCGGACGAACCACTGGTCGGGATGGTGCCGGTGTCGGTGCGCGGCGCAGATGAGCACGACCTCGTCGAGTCCGGCACCAACAAGGTGAGCGGCATGTTCACGCGCCTGCCCAGCCAGATCGCCGACCCCGTCGAGCGACTCCGGGTGGCGGGCGAGTACGCGAACCAGTCCAAGGATCACCATCAGGAGATCGACGCGAACATCCTGCGGAGCTACGCCGAGTTCGCACCAGGAAACACGATGGGCGCGGTCATGCGGCTGTACGCGGACCGGCGCATGTCCGGGCTGCACCCGCCGGTGTTCAGCACCATCGTCTCGAATGTGGCCGGTCCGGCATCGAAGATGTACATGCTCGGCGCGCTGGTCGAGGCCGTATACCCGCTGGCGCCGATCTTCCACGGGCTGGGCCTCAACATCACGGTGTTCTCGTCCGCGGGAAAGCTCAATGTCGGCCTGCTGACCTGCAGTGACATCGCGCCCGATATCTGGGCGATGGCGCGGGCCTTCCACGATCAGCTCGATCTGCTCCTCGGAGAGGTCGAGGCGGGTGCCGTGCTGGCGCACGATGCGACGGTCGAGGACTGACCGAATGCTCTCCGTCTATCTCGCAGTCCCGACCGGAGCCGACGAGCGGCTGGCCACCGTCGACCCCGACGGCGTGATCGAGTACGTCGAGGGACTGCTCGAATCGGGTGTGCCGTCCATCGACCTCGGCGAGGCGTGGGACGGCCTGCACTTCCTGTTGACGGGCGCGTCGGCATCGGAGCCGATCGAAGACGAGCCGCTCAGCGAGGCCGTCGTCGGGGTGTACGAGTTCGAGAGCGACGACCTCCTCGGTCTGACGCCGGCGGAGGACCTGCCGTTCATCCTCGCCAGGCTCGAGACCGTGAATATCGAGCAACTGCTGGCAGGCGCCGATTTCGCGACCTTCGCGAAGGCGGAGATCTACCCCGACAGGTGGACCGACGAGCCGGAGTCGCTGAGAGCGCTTCTCCGCGAGGCATTCACCAACTTGATCGAATTTCACCGCTACTGCCGGGCCGAGAGCCGCGACCTGCTGGTGTCCATTCACTGAGCGCCGCGCAGAATTCCCCGCTCAGCGTCGGAAGCACCGTGACGGCGTTATCGCGCCCCAGCGGGGAATTCTGCGCGCCGATGCCGGATCACAGCTCGCCGTGCAGCTCCCGTAGCCACGCGGCTGCCGACGCGTCCGACGGCGAACGCCAATCACCGCGCGGGGACAGGGAACCGCCGGAACCGATCTTCGGTCCGTTCGGCATCGCAGTGCGCTTGAACTGGCTCGACATGAACCGTTTCAGAAACACCTCGAGCCAGCGCTCGATGGTCGCCGCGTCGTACTGGTTGCGCTGTTCCGGGGCCAGCATGTCCGACCACGGGCCGCGTGAACTGTCGCCCCAGGCCTGGTGTGCCAGGTAGGCCATCTTCGACGGCCGGTACCCGAAGCGCGTCAGGTGGTAGAGGAAGAAGTCGTGCAGCTCGTACGGGCCCACCTTGCCCTCGGTGCTCTGCACGTTGCCGTCCGCGTCGGCGGGCACCAGCTCGGGGGAGATGACGTCGTCGACGATCTCGCGCAGCGCCTCGATGGTGGCCTCCGGGTAACCACCGGTCGCGATCTTCCACCGGATCAGGTGCTGGATAAGAGTCTTCGGCACCGAACCGTTCACGTTGTAGTGCGACATCTGGTCGCCGACCCCGTAGGTGCACCAGCCGAGTGCCAGCTCGGAGAGGTCGCCGGTGCCGAGCACCAGACCGCCGAGGTAGTTGGCCAGACGGAACAGGTGCGACGTCCGTTCGCCGGCCTGCACGTTCTCGAACGTCACGTCGTAGACGGGTCGGCCATCGGCGAAGGGGTGCCCCAGATCGGCGAGCATCCGCTCGCACGACGGGCGGATGTCGAGCTCGGTGCCGGTGACCCCGAGCGAGTCCATGAGGACATGGCTGCGTGCGAGGGTCGCGTCGCCGGTGGCGAAGCCGGGCATCGTGTAGGCGCGAATATCGGTGCGCGGCAGGCCGAGCAGGTCGAACGCCTGCACCGCGACGAGTAGTGCCAGAGTCGAGTCGAGGCCGCCGGACACACCGATCACGATCTTGCCGATGCCGGTGGCTCGCAGGCGGGCGACGAGTCCCTGCACCTGAATGTCGAGGACGTCGCGGCAGCGCTGATCGCGATCGGCGGTTCCGGTCGGGACGAACGGGAAGCGGAGCACGGTGCGGCGGAGGTCGGCGACGACGTCGTCGTCGAGTGCGAGGTCGAGCTCGAACGGTATGCGACGGATGGCGCGGGCCTGGTCGGCGTAGTCGCCGACTTGGTCCCGCATGCTGATCATGCGGGAACGCTCCTGGCGGATGCGGTCGAGATCGACGTCGGCGACGATCAGCTGCGGGTCCATCGAGAACGTCTCCGACCGCGCGAGCAGAGTCCCGTTCTCGGCGATCAGCGCGTCGCCGTCCCAGGCCAGATCCGTCGTGGACTCGCCGAACCCGGATGCCACGTACAGATGGGCCGCGACGTTGCGCGCCGAATGACTCGTGGCGAGGGTCCTGCGGTACTCCTCCTTGCCGACGGTCACCGGGCTGCCCGACAGATTCACCAGCAGGGTGGCGCCTGCGAGTGCCGCCCACGTGCTCGGCGGGATGGGCACCCACCCGTCCTCGCAGACCTCGACGTGGAAACGCAGGCCCGGCAGGTCCACGGCCTCGAAGACGAGGTCGGCGCCGAACGGGATCTCGTGGTCACCGAGCGTGATCGAGTCGACGACGGTGTCGCGGGCGGCCGCGAAGTAGCGCTGCTCGTAGAACTCGCGGTAGTTCGGCAGGTACGACTTCGGTGCCACCCCGAGTACCTGGCCGTCGTGAATGATCACCGCGCAGTTGTAGAGAGCGTCGTCGATCCGCAGGGGAGCGCCGACCAGAACCACCGGGGACACGCGTCTGGTCGCCTCCACCACGGTCATCAGCGCATCCATCACGCCGTCGAGGAGCGCGTCCTGCTGCACCAGATCGTCGACGCTGTAGCCGCACAACCCGAGTTCCGGGAATGCGACGAGCGCCGCGCCCTCGTCGTGGGCGCGCTGAATCAGCTCGACGGTGCGCGCCGCGTTCTCGTGCGGATCGGCAAGAGCGACAGGCGGGACGGCGGCCGCGATGCGGGCGAAACCGTGTGAGTAGGTCGACACACCTTCAGGCTAATGCCCCGTGCAACGATGGAGACATCTTCAAGCCCCGTACGAGTCAGAGGTGGTCGTCATGGTCAGGTTCGTCAAGCGTTCGACGGTGCTCACCGTCCTCATCGCATTCGCTGCTCTCCTCGGCGGTGTGATGGCCGGGCCCGCCGCCGCGCACTCGGCGCTCACCGGTTCGTCGCCGGAAGACGGCGCGTCTCTCGACAAAGCCCCCGACACCGTGACGCTGACGTTCAACGAGGAGCTGCAGGAGAACTACGCGGTCCTCAAGATCGTCGGCCCCGACAACCATTTCTGGGAGAAGGGAAAGCCCGCCATCAGCGGAACCGAGGTGTCGGTACCGGTACAGGACCTGGGCCCGGCCGGTGAGTATAAGGTGAACTACCGCGTCACCTCCGCCGACGGGCATCCCGTGGAAGGGCAGGTCGCGTTCACGCTGACCGCCGCCGGAAACGGCACGCCGGGACCGGTGGCCGACGACTGGCAGCCGCAGGCCCACGACGACGGCATCAAGGCATGGCCGTTCATCATCGGTGGCGTCGTGCTCGTCCTGCTCGTCGGCGGCGCCGTCGCGTACGTGCTGATCAAGCGCCGCCGCTGACCGTATGACCAAGCACCGCGGTCTCGTCGCCGGCGCGTCGGCGCTCACCGTGCTTGCCGGGGTCGCCGTCGTCTGGATCCTCGCCCGCCCAGATGGCCCCGAACCGTCGGCATGGGTCGACGCGTTCGCACTCGCCGCCGTGTCCACGTTGTTCGGGCTCGGCATGCTCGCTCTCGTCGATGCCGAACCCGCGCCCGGAACTGTGGCCGTGGTGGCCGCGCTGTGGGGCGCGACGTCGCTGATCTCCGCGTGGCTGCAGGTGGCCGAGCGGGCGGGTGCCGGACCGCTGGATGTCGGCCTTCGGGATATGGCGACCGGCGTTGAATCCGGTCTGCCGGTGATCGTCTGCGTGCTGGGTGCGTTGGCGGTGCTCGGGTGGTCGTATGCCGCGGCGAGCGGCGCCCGGTCCGGGGGAGTCAACGCGTACGTGGTCGGTGCGATCGCCGCAGTCGGGATCCTCGTCAGCTCGGTGACCGGGCACGCCGGACAGTCATCGTGGGTGCCGCTCGTCGTCGGAGTGCACGCGATCGCCGCCGCGTGGTGGGTGGGCACACTCGCTGCGCTGGTGCTGACGGTGCGGGGCCGCGGTGGCTGGGCGCGATCGCTGCCGGTGTTCTCCGAGCGCGCGATCGTCGTGGTCGGCGTGCTGACGGTCACCGGCGTGATCGCCGGCGTCGCGCAGATCGGCATCGGGAGCCAGTGGTGGGACACCGGATACGGGCGCGTGCTCGTCGCCAAGGTGGTGGCGCTGGGGTGCGCCGTCGCGGTGGCATGGTGGCACCGGACGACCTGGCTCGCGAAGGCTCGGCGGCACGGCGCGAGCGAGAAGGACTCGATCCGTCACGCAGGTTACGAGTTGGCACTGCTGACGCTGGTGCTCGGGCTGGCTGCCGGGTTGGCGGCGACCGGGGTCTGAGATGGGGTGGGTTGACCTCGCTGGTTGAGGGACGCCCGCCCTTCACCACAGTTAGTGCAAGCCCCTCGCTGGTTGAGGGATGCCCGCCTTTCGCCGCGGTTAGTGGAAGCCCCTCGCTGGTTGAGCCGCATCCGAGGCGTTAGCCGAGGCTGCGTGTCGAAACCCCGGTCTGTCGGTGCGGTCGGTTTCGACTCGCTGCGCTCGCTCAACCATCGAGGGACACTCGCGGGGCTCGCTCAACCATCGAGGGGACTTGCTGCGCTCGCTCAACCGGCGAGGCAGGCAACCATCGAGAGGCGGGTTACTCCCAGGCGTTGAGAAGCGTGTCGAGGATCTCGACGGCGTGGTTGAGGCCGCTCAGGTGACTCTGGTCGGGGAGTGTGTAGAGGGTGGCGTTCGGGAGGAGCGCGACCATGTGGGCGCCGTGCTCGTACGGAATGATGTTGTCGGCGTCACCGTGCCACCAGTGGACCTTCGACTGCACGTCGCCGATCCGGAATCCCCAGTCGCGCACGAACAGCTGCAGGTCGGCGAACGGTGCCTCCATGCGACGACTGCCGCCGTGCAGCAGATCGTCGAGGAACATCGCGCGGAACTCGGGGCGGCTGAGGATCTCGCGGTCCGCCTCCGGCGACAGCCTGCCGTAGATGCTGATCGCCGGATCGGCGATAGGCCTGGCGACACCGAGGATGGTGCTGAGCGCTTTGCCGATCGGGGCGCCCGCCACGTTGATCAGCGGAACCGCGTGCTGCGCGAGCTGGACCGCGCCACCGTGCACCGCGTCCGGGCCGTTGATCGGCGCCACGCCGCCGACGACACCCGTCGACACGACACGGTCCGACAGGACGTGCGTCACCGCGAGCGCATACGGTCCGCCACCCGAGAGCCCGATCACCGAGAACTTATCGATGCCCAGTGTGTCGAGGACGGTCTGGAAGTCGGACGCGAAGTCGCTGATCGAGTCGTACGAGTGCGCCGTCGACGAGCCGACCCCGGGCCGGTCGAGGCCGATGAGCCGGAACCCGCGCGTCTCCGCGTACTCGCGTGCCTGCGTGGGGATCTGGCGGCGGGCGCCCGGCGTGCCGTGCAGCCAGACGATGGCCGGACCGTCAGGATTGCCGAACTCCGAAAAACCGATGCGCCGTTGGCGCTTGTCGCCGACGGCGATGGAACCTTCGAGTTTCGGTCGATCGATAGGAATCACGAGCGGAGTATGTCAGAGGACGGTCGAGAATGATACGGATTCACAGATTCGTCCAAGGCGATCGGGGTAATTTGGATTCCATGACCGAATCGACTGCTGCCGGCCCCGACGACGGGCAATCCACGCGATCGGGGCTGCGCGAGACCGCGAACAACGGGTTCGGCAGGGTACGACGGGGGGCGCGGCATGCGCTCCGCCCCCATCCGGTCGAGCATGTGCCCGCCGGTCGGCGGATCGACCTGCCCGGCCGCGGCACGACGTACATCACCGACTCCGGAAACCCCGACGGCCCGGCAGTGTTCCTGCTGCACTCGGTGAGCACTACCGGACTCCTCTGCTGGTACCCGGCGATCCCCGAACTTCAGAAGGATTACCGCGTCCTGACCATCGATCACCGGTGGCACGGGCGGGGAATCAGGTCCGACGGTTTCTCACTCGCCGACTGTGCCGACGACGTGGTGGCTGTCGCCGACCAACTCGGCGTCGACACGTTCACCGCGGCCGGATTCTCGATGGGCGGTGGCATCGCCCAGCTCACGTGGCGGCGTCACCCGGACCGCGTCGACGGCCTGGTCCTGTGCTCGACCGGCCCGTACTTCTCCAGTATCGAACCCGGCAGGCTCGCCGCCGAGCAGCGCATCGGCAAGGCGCTCAAAGTCGCGGACAAGGTGCTTCCGACTCCGTCCGACAAGCGCCTCGACGATGCGGGCAGGCATCCCGTCGCGTGGGCGCTCGCGCAGGTCGCGTCCACTCCTCTGGGGCATCAAGGCGAGTTCAGTGCGGCGATGGCGGAGTTCGATTCGCGGCTGTGGCTGAACGAGGTGGACGTGCCGTCGGCCGTCGTCGTCTCGACCCGCGACAAGATCGTCGCGCCGGAACGACAGCAGTTGCTCGTCGATGCCATCCCCGGAGCGCAGCGATTCGACGTCGACGGCGGCCACGCATGCTGCGTCCTCGGCTCCGAGGAATTCGTCCCGCAGTTCGCGTCGGCGGTCGGGGCGGTCAGTCGGGCGGCCGTCAAGGCGTAGCCGCACCAGCGCCGATCGAGTGAGCGTCGAGCCCGATTCCGCACCCTGTAGAGTTGAACCGCTGCATTGCGCGGCACGCCCCTATAGCTCAGCTGGTAGAGCTACGGACTTTTAATCCGCAGGTCGCAGGTTCGAGCCCTGCTGGGGGCACAGTGATGGGAAGCCCGTCATCGCCCCGGTTCGGGTGGTGGCGGGTTTCGTCGTCTGTGCAGGGGGCTCGATTCGTGCTCGACGCGGACTCCGTTCGCGGTGTGCTCACTCGACCGGCGGGGGAGGCGCGAGGGAAGGGCGCACTAGACCGGTGAAGGGTTCCGAAATCCGCGCCATACACAGCGAAAACGTGGGTTTACCTCCCGATTTGTGTTTTGAGAATCGCGTGCCATAAGCTTGGTCTCGCTCCCAGCGGGAACACCGGCCCCCTTCGTCTAGCGGCCTAGGACGCCGCCCTTTCAAGGCGGTAGCGCGGGTTCGAATCCCGTAGGGGGTACGCAATGCAGCTTCGGTTGTAGAGCACACAACAAAATATGGCCCTGTGGCGCAGTTGGTTAGCGCGCCGCCCTGTCACGGCGGAGGTCGCGGGTTCGAGTCCCGTCAGGGTCGCTTTGGTTTCGGTTGACGTACCGACGCCGTTTGGCCAGGTAGCTCAGTTGGTACGAGCGTCCGCCTGAAAAGCGGAAGGTCGTCGGTTCGATCCCGACTCTGGCCACGCCCAAACCCCCTGCTTACGCAGGGGGTTTTCGCGTTGCACGCGAGGAAGCCGCCTAATGTAGTTTTTCTGTGGAAAGCTTGGCACATATGTGCACACGTGGCGAGGAGTGGTGATGGCTGAAGACGGCGAGGATCTGATGAATCCGTCGTTGAACATCGTCGACAACGTCGTTGATCGCGAATACACCGTCGAACGATTCGTGGAGAATCCGGTCGAGACGGTGATCGAGAAGCCGATCACGTTGGAACGCATCGTCGAACGCCTGGTCGTCGACACCGTCGACACCATCATCGACAAGCCGGCCACCGTCTCGCGGCTCGTGGAGCGGCCGGTCGTCACCGTCGTCGACGACGTCGTCGACAAGCCGGTCAACATCTCGCGGCTCGTGGAGCGGCCGGTCGTCACCGTCGAGGACGAGCTGGTCGATAAGCCCGTCGAGATTCCGCGCCTCGTCGAGAAGCCGATCGTCACCGTGGTCGACCGCATCGTCGACACGCCGGTGGATGTGGAACGGCTCGTCGAACAGCCCATCGTCACGGTCGTCGACAAAGTGGTCGACGCCCCGATCGACGTGGAGCGGCGCGTCGACAAGCCGGTCGTCAACTTCGTCGACGACGTCGTCGACAAGCCGGTCGATCTGCCGCGAATGGTCGAGAAGCCGGTCGTCACCGTCCACGACGAGATCGAAGAGAAGACCGTCGAACTCAAGCGGCTGGTCGAGAAGCCGGTCGTCACGGTCCTCGACGAGATCGTTGAGAAGGCGGTCGAGCTCAAGCGGCTGGTCGAGAAGCCCGCAGTCACCGTCGTCGACGAGATCGTGCAGAAGCCGGTCGATGTGTCGCGCCTCGTGGAGCGCCCGGTCGTCACGATCGTCGACGACATCGAGGAGACCGAGTTCGAGATATCTCGGCTGGTCGAGAAGCCGATCGTCACGGTCCTCGACAAGATCGCCGACAAGCCAGTCGAGGTCCAGCGCCTCGTGGAGCGACTGATCGTCACCGTCGTCGACGAGATCGTCGAACGGCCCTCCGAGGTCACCCGCAAGATCGAGAAACTCATCGTCGATGTCAACGACGAGGTCGTCGAGAAGCCGATCACCGTCGAGCGCATGGTCGAGAAGCCGATCGTCACGCTGGTCGACCGCATCGTCGAGGTCCCGGTCGAGTCGATCGTCGAGAAGGTCATCGAGAAGCCGGTCGAGAAGATCATCGAGATCACCGTCGAGAAGCCGGTGGAGAAGATCGTCGAGCACGTCATCGAGGTCCCGGTAGAGAAGAACGTCTACTCGACCGTCGAGAAGGTCATCGAGGTCCCGGTCGAGGAAGTGGTCTACAAGACCGTCGAGAAGCCGGTGGAGAAGGTCATCGAGGTGACGGTGGAGAAGCCCGTCATCAAGGTGGTCGAAGTTCCGCGCGAGGTCGTTGTGGAGCGGATCGTCGACAAGCCGGTCGAGAAGCCCGTCGACCATGTCATCGAACGTGTCGTGGAGAAGCCGAACGTCGTCGAGAAGGTCATCGAGAAGCCGGTCGAGAAGGTCATCGAGCGGATCGTCGAGAAGCCGGACATCATCGAGAAGGTCATCGAGAAGCCGGTCACGCATGAGCTCGAGCGGGTCGTCGAGAAGCCCGAGGTCGTCGAGCGAGTCGTCGAGGTCCCGGTCGAACGTGTCATCGAGCGGGTCGTCGAGCAGCCGAACGTCGTCGAGAAGGTCGTCGAGAAGCCGGTCGACCGTGAGGTCGAGCGGGTCGTCGAGCAGCCCAACGTGATCGAGAAGACGGTCGAGAAGATCGTCGACCATGTGGTTGAGCGGATCGTCGAGAAGCCGCATGTGATCGAACGGGTGGTGGAGCAGCCGGTCGACCATGTCGTGGAGCGGGTCGTCGAGCAGCCCAACGTGATCGAGAAGGTGATCGAGAAGGTCGTCGACCATGTTGTGGAACGCGTGGTCGAGAAGCCGAATGTGATCGAGGAGGTCATCGAGAAGTCGGTCGACCACGTGATCGGCAAGGAAGTCGAAACCCCGAACATCATCGAGCAGGTCGTCACCCGGCCCACCGATCACGTCGTCGAGAAGGTCGTCGAGGTTCCGGAGATCTCCGAGCAGACCGTCGAGCGAGTCGTGCAGCGCGTCGTCGAGAAGATCGTCGAGCGTCCGAACATCGTCGAGAAACTGGTGGAGCAGACTGTCGACCACGTCGTCGAGCGCATCGTCGAACGCCCGCATGTGGTCGAGAAGGTGATCGACAAGCCAGTCGAGCACGAGGTGGAGAAGATCGTCGAGCGCCCGGAGATCGTCGAAACGGTCGTCGAGAAGCCGGTGCACCGCGAGTTCGAGAAGGTCGTGCAGACTCCGGTCCTCGTCGAGAACGTCATCGAGAAGCAGATCAACGTGGTCTCCGAGCGGATCGTCGAGAAGCCGATCGAGCACATCGTGGAGAAGGTCGTCGAGAAGCCCGTGTACCGCGAGGTGGAGCGGATCGTCGAGAAGCCGATCGAGAAGATCGTCGAGATCGTCGTCGAGAAGCCCGTCATCGTGCGCCGTGTGGTCGAGAAGGAGGTGGAGCGCGTCATCGAGGACGACACCTCCACCCGCACCGTGACCCACGACGCGGACGACGCGGTGCCGCCGCTGGAACCGAAGTACCTCGATAAGCAGCCGGGCGGAAGCCACAGGTGGGTCGAGGCGACCACCGGTGAACACCCGGACGACGAGACGGTCGGCTCCGATTCGCCCGAGGCCGCGGCCCGCGACCGAGTCGAGGCCACCTACCAGACCCGTCGCGCGCGCCACCGCTCCGCCGAGGACTGAGGCTGTCGGAAGTCCCCGATGGGGCTCCTCTCGCCGGTTGAGCAAGTGGAGCTCCTCTCGCCGGTTGAGCGAGTGGGTCTCCTTTCTCGCCAGTTGAGCAAGTGGGGCCCTCTCGCCGGTTGAGCGAGCGAAGCGAGTCGAAACCACGTCTCGGTTCGAGCGTTGGTTTCGACTCGTGCCCTCGGCTGGCGCCTCGGTCACGGCTCAACCATCGAGGGGAGTACCGCTCAATCACCGAGGGGAAGCGCGGCTCACCGTCGGGACGTCGGGAAAGTTACGCGAGACGGGTCGCCCGCTATCGCCAGGCGAACAGCGGCTGCTCGTAATCGGCGACGCGGATGTCGTCGCCGCGCAGCGCCACCGCGGTGAATTGGTACATGAGTGCTGCGGTGGGCGCATGGATGAGCCTGCCGAGCAGAGGCAAGGCCATCACCGGGCGCTCGGATTCGGCGATCGTCTCGAACACCGGTGCGGCCTCCGCCAGTTCGCCGAGCCCGATGTGGAAGACATGCTCCACCTCGTCGGGATTGGGAGTCGGCTCGATCTCCTCGTCGATCCACGCGACGGTAGGGGAGATGACGTAGCCCGAACGCGTTCGGTAGTCGTCCAGATCACCGATGATCGTCTCCGCGCCCAGCTTGATTCCCATCTCCTCGTGCAGTTCGCGCAGCGCTGCCTCGTGCGGCGTCTCGCCGGGGTCCAGCCGGCCTCCAGGCAGTGCGAACTGGGCCGAGTGCCGACTCATGCCCGCCGGACGTCTGGTGAGCCAGATGCCGCGATGGCCGTGACACGGTGCAACCAGGATGACGACCGCCGCGGAGCGTGTGTCGGGTCCGGGGAAGATGCTCCGCACCTCGAAGGCGCCCAGCCGACCCTGCACATCCGCTCGAGTAACCATATGATCGATGTTAGCCCGGTCACACCGGGAAGTAAACGGACCGTGGTCCGGTTACAGTGAGTGCAGGCGGTCGAACACGGCGGCCGCAGGTTCGCAAACAGCGGGCTTCACGAATACCGATCGACTTCACACGACTCGAAGGAGAACCACGATGAGCAACACCGCCACCGTCACCCCCACCGAACTGACTGCCGGCACCTGGACCATCGACCCGGTCCACTCCACCGTCGGCTTCGCCGTCCGTCACCTCATGGTCTCGAAGGTTCGCGGTAGCTTCGACACCTTCACCGGCGCGATCGAGATCGCCGAAGACGGCACCCCGTCGGTCGAGGCCACCATCGACGTCAAGTCGATCACCACCAACAATGCCCAGCGTGACGAGCACATTCGTTCGGCTGACTTCTTCGACGCCGAGCAGTTCCCGACCGCGACCTTCAAGTCGACCTCCGTCGAAGCGGACGGCGACGACTACAAGCTGACCGGCGACTTCACGCTGAAGGGCGTCACCAAGCCGGTCACCATGGACATGGAGTTCAACGGCGTCAACCCGGGCATGGGTCAGGGTCCGGTCGCCGGCTTCGAGGCCAGGACCGTCCTCAACCGCAAGGACTTCGGCATCGACATCGACATGCCGCTCGAGACCGGCGGCAGCGTCGTGGGCGACAAGATCACCATCGTCCTGGAGATCGAGGCGGGTCAGGCACAGGCCTGATCACCTTCTGCGCGGGCGCTTAGTCCGCAGCGGAGACCACCTGTCACCTCCCGGATTTCGGTACTCTCATTTGAGTCCGAGACCGGGAGGTGACGCGTATGCGGGGACGTCACGCCGCGACAGCGCAGCGCGCCGCCGACTGGGCCGAACGCCGTCGCAGGATTCGGTTCTTCGGTGGAATGCTCGACGAACTCGGTTACGACCGGGCCGCCGTGGAACTCCGTGAACTCGACGAGGGCACGCGCCGCCGATTCGCCAAGCGGGGGCTGATCGGTGCCGGCGTCATCGTCGGCGTCGCCAAGATCCTGATCGGGTTCGAGACCTTCGTCGCGGCGCTCCTCGCCTTCAACGGCGGAACTCTCAACCTGCACACCGCGCCCGACTATCCGGCGGACATGGGGATGGTCCTCATCGGACTGCTGGTCGGCACGGTGATCAGCGTGGTCGCGTCCATAGCGTTCCTGCTGCCGCAGTACCGATGGTTCATTCGGGCCGACCCGACCGACAAGATCCGTGAATGGGAGGTCCGGTCCGTACCGCGAAAGCTGGTCGTCGCAGATCTCTTCGGCTGGGTCGCGGCCCTGGTCGTCTATGCGGGACTGTCCGAGCAGCGCGGGGTCTTCGTGCTGGCGGTCGCCGGTGCCTTCGGCCTGGCCGCGATCACGTCCGGAAGCCTGACGTACCTCTTCGGTGAGAGCTCGTCGCGGCCGTTGGCGATCCTCGCTCTGCACGGTGATTCGGTCGACGGCGTTCTGCACAGTGTCCGCGCGCGACTGTTCGTGGTCTGGATGGTCTCGTCCGCAGTTCCGATGATCGGCCTGCTGCTGATCAACCTGGGACGTGGACTCGACTGGCTGCCGCCCGTCGCGGGCACCGTCGACTGGACCTCGGTGCTCCTCGCCGTCGTCGCGCTCACCTCGGGTGTGCGCGTTGTCGGACTCGTCGACCGGGCGATCACCGGTCCGCTCAAAGAGATGCGCGAGGTGATCGAAGCGGCCCGGATCGGCGATTTCGGCCGCCGCGTCGCCGTGTACGACGCGTCGGAGATCGGCATCCTGCAGGCGGGACTCAATTCGATGCTCGACGGGCTGGTCGAGCGGGAACGCATGCGCGACATCTTCTCCCGCCACGTCGGCGACCGGGTGGCGAAGCTGGCACTGGAACAGGACGGGGAACTCGTCGGCACCAACACCGACGTCGCGGTGATCTTCGTCGACATCACCGGATCGACGGCGTTCGCCGCCGATCGCGATCCGCGGGAGACCGCGGTCGTCCTCAATGCGTTCTTCTCGATCGTCGGCGATGTGGTCGACCGGCACGACGGCTTCATCAACAAATTCGAGGGCGACGCGGCGCTCATGATCTTCGGTGCGCCGACGAGCCTCGACGATCCGGCACTCGCGGCCTTGGCCGCCGCACGCGAATTGGGATCAGAACTCGGCGAGAAGCTGCCACTCGAGTGGGGGATGGGCGTCTCGTTCGGTCAGGTCTTCGCGGGCAACATCGGCGCCCGGAACCGGTACGAGTACACCGTGATCGGGGATCCGGTGAACGAGGCCGCACGGCTCTCGGATCGTGCGAAAGAAGGCTATGCGCCGGTGTACGCGAGTCGTGCGGCCGTCGAGGCGGCCGCCGACGAGGAGGGCGAATGCTGGAGTCGGGTGGACCGGGTGGTGCTGCGCGGCCGTTCGCACCACACCGAGGTCTACGCCGCCACCGATCTGCTGGTTCGTAGCGAACCCCCGTCGCTCGGTAGTGTTCTGGCCGACCTCGTGAAATTCGCGCTGCCGGCTATGCCCGGCGACCGAACGTCACGGACGCCGACGAAGGAGAGCTGACCGTGGCCGGTTGGGAAACGCGCGACATTCCGGCACAGGATGGGCGCCGGTTCATCATCACCGGCGCGAACAGCGGACTCGGTGCCGCAACTGCGACAGCGGTGGCGGCAGCCGGCGGAGAGGTGACGCTGGCCTGCCGGAACGTCGCCAAGGCTCAGTCGGTGGCGGACCGGATCGGTGCTCCCGCGAAGGTCGCCGAACTCGATCTGTCGGACCTCGCATCGGTTCGGGCATTCGCCGACACGGTCGACGGGGCCGACGTGCTGATCAACAACGCCGGAGTGATGGGCATCCCGCACGGACGGACCGTCGATGGTTTCGAGATGCAGATGGGCACGAACCACCTCGGGCACTTCGCGCTCACCGCGCTGCTGCTGCCGAAGATCTCCGAGCGGATCGTCTCACTGTCGTCCATCGCGCACCGGATGGCGCAGCCGTACGCGGACGACCTCAACTGGGAGAAGCGGACATACAACC
Source organism: Gordonia zhaorongruii (assembly GCF_007559005.1). Classification (GTDB taxonomy): domain Bacteria; phylum Actinomycetota; class Actinomycetes; order Mycobacteriales; family Mycobacteriaceae; genus Gordonia; species Gordonia zhaorongruii. Next base: position 578,658 of record NZ_CP041763.1, read on the forward strand.
GGCGAATAGCTTACGGCGACTCGAAGTTTGCGAACCTGCTGTTCGGGCTGGAGTTGGCCTCCAGGCTCGAGGCGGTGGGGTCGTCGACGCGATCGTCCATCGCGCACCCGGGATACTCGTCGACGCCGCTGATGGGTCGCTCCGAGACCTGGTTCGACCACGTGATGCGACTGGGCAACGTCCTGCATGTCGGGCAGAGTCCCGAGCGCGGAGCCTTGCCGGTGCTGTTCGCTGCCACCTCCCCTGATGCCCGCAACGGGGTCTACTACGGGCCTCGCGGACTCGGCGAGTTCCTCGGGACCCCTGACGAGGCGAGTATGCGTAAGGCCGCCGGCGATCAGGCGCTCCGCGATCGGCTGTGGGCGGAGTCCGAACGCCTGACCGGCATTGATTTCCCGGTGTCGGAGTAGCGTCCCTCGGTGACCGAGCCGTCCGGAGTGCGCAGCCTCCGTCCGGAGTGCTGCCCACTTCGATGATTGAGCCGCCCGGAGCGCAGCGACGGGCGTGTCGAAATCCGTCCGTAGTTTCGACACGCGTCCTCGGTCGCCACCTCGGCCGCGCCTCAACCACCGAGGGTCGTTGTCTCCGGACACCGTGTCGGAATCGGCACACCCCGACACCCGAATCGAACGTATGTACTATCTAATGCATGACCACCGGCCTGCAGGCGTCGCTGTTCGACGCGGGAACCGACGAACCCGCATTGGCGCCGCTGCGAACCGCCGTCCGCAGGACTGACCTGTCCGACGGTGCCTGGGTCGACTTCCGGCCAGGCTGGATGCAGGGGTCGGTCGACGTCTTCGACACTCTGCACACGTCGGTGCCGTGGCGAGCGGAGGAACGCCGCATGTACGACACGACACTCCCGGTTCCGCGGTTGATGGCCCACTACCTGCAGGAAGACGCGCTGCCGCACCGGCTGCTCGACGATGCACGCGACGCGCTCTCCGACCACTACGGCGACGTGCTGCCCGGAGGGTTCGCGACGGCCGGGCTGTGTCTGTACCGCGACGGGGCCGACAGCGTGGCCTGGCACGGCGACCGCATCGGCCGCGGCCGTTCACACGACACCCTGGTCGCGATCCTGTCGCTCGGCGCACCCCGCCCGCTACTGCTGCGCCCACGCGGTGGCGGACCGTCGCGGAAGTTCGTCCTCGGCTCGGGCGATCTACTGGTGATGGGCGGCAGCTGTCAGCGGACGTGGGATCACGCAGTGCCGAAGGTGCACGGCGCGGGCCCGCGCATCAGCGTCCAATTCCGTCCGGCGGGCGTCTGGTGACCGTGAATCGGTGACTCAGAGCAGCCGCAGACGCTGTGCGGCCTCGGCGATGGTGTCGTCGCGTTTGGCGAACGCGAACCGGACCAGATGGCGCCACTCGTCCGGATGGTCGACGAAGGCGCTGACCGGGACGGCCGCCACGCCGATCCGCGCGGGTAGTTCGCGGCAGAACGCGGCACCGTCGGCGATCCCCAATGGTCGGGGGTCGGCGCAGACGAAGTAGGTGCCCTCACTGCGGTGAACGCGGAATCCTGCGTCCGCCAACGCCTTCGACAGCAGGTCCCGCTTCGACTGGAGCTTGGCCGCATCGGCCTGCACCCACGGCATCTCGTGTCGCAGCGCGTGCGCGACCGCCGGCTGGAACGGTCCGCTGCCGACGTACGTCAGATACTGCTTGGCGGCTCGTGCCGCGGCCACGAGCTCGGCCGGTCCGCTGATCCAACCGACCTTCCAGCCGGTTACGTGGAAGGTCTTGGCGGCGCTCGAGATCCGGAGCGTCCGCCCGGGCATGCCGGGGAAGGTCGCCAGCGGCCGGTGCTCACGGCCGTCGAAGATGAGGTGCTCGTACACCTCGTCGGTGATCGCGACGACATCGTGCTCGATGGTCAGACGCGCGATCTCGGCGAGGTCGTCGTCGGACAGCACGGTTCCGGTCGGATTGTGCGGCGAGTTCACCACCACGGCTGCAGTATTCGGACCGAACGCCGCCGCCAGCGCATCGCGGTCGAGCACGAAGCCGTCGCCGTCCGCCACCAGCGGAGCGGTGCGGCGGACGCCGCCCGCGAGCGCAACGGCGGCCGCGTAGGCGTCGTAGTACGGCTCGATCATCACCACTTCGCGGCCCGGCTCCACCAACCCGAGGATCGCGCCCGCGATGGCCTCGGTGGCGCCGACCGTGATCAGCACTTGGTCTGCCGGGTCGTAGTCGAGGCTGTAATGGTCGCGCTGGTGCTCGGACACCGCTTCGCGCAGTTCCGGGATACCGATGCCCGGCGGGTACTGATTGCGGCCGCCGCTGATCGCGTCGCGGGCAGCGTCCAGCATCGTCTCCGGGCCGTCGGTGTCCGGGAATCCCTGACCCAGGTTGACGGCGTCGTGCTCGACGGCCAGCGCCGACATCTCGGCGAAGATCGTCGACGTGAACGGGCGCAAGCGGGTGACCGGTGGCATGGGACAAGCGTGTCACATGCGGTGGTTTCGACTCGCGTCCTCGGCTGGCGCCTCGGTCGCGGCTCAACCATCGAGGGGGAGCGCGGCGCGACCATCGAGGGGGGAGCGCCGCTCAATCGTCGAGAGAGGGTTCGCTGAGGACGGGCCCCCTCTCGATGATTGAGCCGGTCGGAGCGGAGCGGAGGCCGTGTCGAAATCAGGCCCTCCCGCGGCGATCAGATGTCGTCGGCGTCGATGATCCGGTAGGCGTATCCCTGCTCGGCGAGGAAACGCTGGCGGTGCGCGGCGTAGTCGGCGTCGAGGCTGTCGCGGGAGACCACCGAGTAGAAGTGCGCCTGCCCGCCGTCGGCCTTGGGGCGGAGCAGACGACCGAGCCGCTGCGCCTCCTCCTGGCGGGAACCGAAGGTGCCCGACACCTGGACGGCGACCGAAGCCTCGGGCAGGTCGATGGAGAAGTTGGCGACCTTCGAGACCACCAGTGTCGACAGTTCGCCGCGCCGGAACGCCTCGAACAGCTTCTCGCGCTCGGCATTGCGGGTCGATCCCTGGATGACCGGGCAGTCGAGTGCCTGACCGAGCTCCTCGAGCTGATCGATGTAGGCGCCGATCACCAGCGTCGGCGAGCCGCGGTGATTGTCGAGAATCGTCTTCACCACGCTCAACTTGGAGTGGGCCGTCGAGCAGAGTTTGTACTTCGCGTCCGCCTCGGCGACCGCGTACTGCAGGCGCTCATCGTCGGTCATCGTGACGCGGACCTCGACGCAGTCGGCGGGAGCGATCCACCCCTGCGCCTCGATGTCCTTCCACGGGGCGTCGTAACGCTTGGGTCCGATGAGGCTGAACACATCGCCTTCGCGGCCGTCCTCCCGTACGAGAGTGGCCGTCAGTCCGAGACGCCGGCGCGACTGGAGATCCGCTGTCATCCGGAACACCGGCGCGGGCAGGAGGTGCACCTCGTCGTACACGATGAGTCCCCAGTCGCGGGAGTCGAACAGGTCGAGGTTCTTGTACTCGCCCTTGGTCTTTCGCGTCATCACCTGATAAGTGGCGATGGTGACCGGGCGGACCTCCTTGCGCTCGCCCGAGTACTCGCCGATCTCGTCCTCGGTGAGCGATGTCCGGGCGATCAGTTCGCGCTTCCACTGTCGTCCGGCGACGGTGTTCGTCACCAGGATCAGCGTGGTCGCTCGGGCCTTCGCCATGGCGGCCGCACCGACCATCGTCTTACCGGCGCCGCAGGGGAGCACGACGACGCCCGATCCGCCGGCCCAGAACGAGTCGGCGGCCAGCTCCTGGTAGTCGCGGAGCGACCAGTCGTCCTGCATGAGGTCGATCGGGTGCGCTTCGCCGTCGACGTATCCGGCGAGGTCCTCGGCGGGCCAGCCCACCTTCAGGAGCACCTGCTTGAGCCGACCGCGCTCGGACTGATGCACCTGGACGGTGTCGTCGTCGATCCGGGCGCCCAGCATCGGCGCGACCTTCTTGTGGCGCAGGATCTCCTCGAGGACGGCGCGGTCGAGTGAGACCAGGGTGAGCCCGTGCGCCGGGTGCTTCACCAGCTGAAGGCGCCCGAATCGGCCCATCGTGTCGACGATGTCGACGAGCAGCGGCTGCGGGACGGGGTACCGCGAATGCGAGACGAGAGCATCCACCACCTGCTCTGCGTCGTGGCCCGCCGCGCGCGCGTTCCACAACGCCAGCGGGGTCACTCGGTAGGTGTGGATGTGCTCCGGCGCTCGCTCCAGCTCCGCGAAGGGAGCGATGGCGGCGCGGGTCTCGGCAGCCTTCGGGTGATCGACCTCCAAAAGGAGAGTCTTGTCCGATTGCACGATGAGCGGTCCGTCAGTCACCTGTCCATTGTCCAGATTTGCCGCGGTCGGGGCCACCCGAGGTATCCACCGACGCCGTCGAGGGCGGCGGCGGTCCGACCGGGAAGGTGTCGCCCCTGGTCGCGACCCGGCGGTGCGCCTCGTACGTGCTGGTCATGCGGGCGTGCCCGGCTATCACAGCACAGGCGGCCCGAAGATCAGAGCAACTCGACGCGAGTGATCCGGTGCAGCGCGAATCGGATGTGCTCCTCGCCCGCCTCCTCATCGGCGACGAGCTGACCGGCAGCCATCGATCGGGCCCGCACCACGTGCCTGCTGGCGCCGCCCTGCGCGTCGACGTAACCGATGCGCAGCCGGCGTCCGGTCTGCAGAGCGAGCTGGATGAGGGCGGACGTGGTCTCACCGGCGCCGCTTGAGGCGGCCGTGGACGAGACCGGACCGTCAGCGCGATCGGCGGTCCGCATGCGGGCGACGACCGTAGACGCCTGGCCGGGGCCGATCCGGCCGCGACGGTGTGCGCGGGGAGAGCCCGATCCGCGCGCGGCCACGCGTGCCCCACGGCTGCGCAGGTCGACGAGGGCGCCCGTCGAGTCCTCTCCCGCCGGGGTGAATCCGGAGGCGCGGAGCCGGTCGATCACGTCGCGCAGCGGTGCAGGGGAGACGGCCACCGTCGGGGCGAGCGCTCGCAAGGACAGGTCGTGCGCAGCATCGCTGCGCATCACGCCGGTCAGCATCGCAGCGTCGTCGCAGCGGATGAACGACGACGCGACGCCGACCCGCAGCTGCCCGTGACGCCGGGCCACGTCGTCGATCAGGTACGTCAGCGATTGGGGGACCGGCGTCTTCGAATGCTCGCTGAACAGTGCGGCCAGTTCGGACGCGGTGCTCCCTGCGTCGAGGGCTCGGCGGACGCTGCTCTCGGTGACGCGGTACACGGATGCGGCGCCACCGGACTCCAGATCGGCGACCAGCGTGAGGCGCTCGGCGAGGTTCGGCGTGAGCGGACCGGGAACGGTGACGGTGAAGTCGGCCTGCACGAGGAAGTAGTCGATCGGTTCGGGAAGTGCCGCGTCCATGGCGGTGAGGAGATCGGCGGTGGTCTCCTCGTCGTCGGGATCGCGAGTCAGCAGCGCACGCCCGACCCTGGTGAGACTGCCGTGGGCCACCAGCCCCAGCTCGGTCGCCTCGCGCAACGTCTCGCCGACCGTGCGGGAGGTGAGCCGGCGCAGCTGCCGCGGATGGCGCCAGCCGAGGAGCGCGGTCAGGGACTCGGTGGTCACCGGGGAGGCGTCGTCGAGTTCGGTGAGCGGCGCCAGAACGGTCCGCCGCCCGACCGGGGCGGAGGCGTCGAACGATTCGGCGGCCAAGGCGCCGATGACGGCGCCGTCGCGGTCGGTCTCGCCGATCTGCCACGGGCGACGGGGCAGGTCGAGCCATGCCGTCGCGAGGGACGCCCACCGGCGCTCCGGATCGTGTCGGATCCAGCCGTCCGACGTGCCGGTCGGCGCGAACACCTCGTCGCCGGCGAGGACGTCGACCGACTCGGGGATGCCTGCACCGATCAGCTTGCATGCCGCCAGCAGCTCCACGATCAGACCGACACGTGTGACCTGCAGACCGGTGGTCTTGGCGAGCCTGCGCAATTCGCGCACGCCCATCCCGCCCGCGCGGAGGACGGCGGCCGGGGCCTCGCCGAGAGCGTCCAGGATCTCGCCGCTGTGGCGGAGCAGCTCCAGGGCCTCGCCGGCCCCCGCTGCGTCAAGAGAGGTGTTCCCGAAACGCGGCGTTGCCGCAGCGTCTGTCGGCGACGGCTCGCGCAGACGTACGGACACCAGCGGGGGTTCGGACCGGAGGATCTGTCCCACCTGCGGGGGCAGTTCCACAGTCTGCTCGTCGACGCGGGCCAGGAGACCTACGTCGAGCAGCCGGGGGACCGGGGCCTGCGGATCCGCGTCGGGCGCGGCGTCGCGGCTGCGGCCGAGCGCAGGCCCGCGCGACAGAGTGGTCAGGAGTTCGCGCGGCCGATCGTCGAGGGCATCGATGCGATCGCTGATGTCGGCCGCGTCGACGCGCGCGAGCGGGCCGAGAAGGTGGAACGCTCGCCACGGCAGCGCGGCGGGAAGGTGCACACCGGCGACCCAGCTCGACGGCTTCTTGCCAGTACTGCTGCCGTCCGGCCAGATGAGCGCGAGATCGGCGAGGTCGGTCAGGCGCGCGTCCACCTCGGTCCGCAGCGCGCGCCGACCGAGCCGCGAGACGATCGCATCGCGGCTCACCGGCCCGAGTAGATCGTGGTGGAAGGATCCGGCGGCCGCGTCGAGGAACGCCTCGAGGATCGCGACACTGAGAAGGTCGAGGCCTTCGCCCGCCAGTGAGACCGACGACGCGGACATGGCGCGCTGCGCCAGCACCCCGGTGCCCCGAGGCGGTGGGGACGCGAGGTCGGGGCGGCGGACCAGTAAAGCGACGAGCTGTTCATCGGAGCGGCTCGCCAACGCGTCGGCCGAGCTGCGCAGCGGGTGGTCCGGACTCATTCGATCCACCTTACCGACCGGTGCCGTGAACGCCGGGTCTGTAGGCCGCCGACCGGGACTCATGGCAGAATGATGGATGTGGCTAAGAAGAATGCATACGTGGACAACGGCTGGCCCGAAGAGGCTGGCGACGAGCACGCCGTGACCGAGCTCCTCGCACACCTGTCGGGCGCACTCTCGCCGTTCGGCGACACGCAGTTTCCGCTGCCTGCCGACGACCTGCCGTACGTGCACTCGAAGACGGTCGTCAACCGCTAGCTCCGCATTCCTGCTGAGCGTCCGTCTGTCGACCGGGTCGGCGGCTCAGCACCTGTCGATCCGACGTTCGGACGAACTCGTCCAGACAAAGAAGAACCCCACTCCGCGCAGGAGTGGGGTTCTTCTTCGTCTGGGGACGATCAGAAGCTCACGAGACCCTTGTTCTCGTTGAACATCTTGACCTGGTCCGGGGTCAGGTCGTAGCCGGAGTTCTTGGCTGCGTCCCATGCGCCCTTGACCTCGGGGGAGACACCCGCGTCATCGAGGGCCTCGCCGACCTGAGTCTTGACGTCGTCGCTGTTCTTCGCGTCTTCGGCCTCGCTGAGGTCGAACTTCTTCTCACCCTGCTGCTGCGGAGCCTGCTCCTGCGCATCGTCGTTCTGCGGGGTGGCGCTCGGAGCGCTGCGCTCGGTGGCGCCGGAGAGTCCGGTGCCGCAGACGGGCCATGCGCCCTTGCCCTGGTTGGCCAGGACGCGCTCAGCCACGGCGATCTGCTGCTCGCGGGTCGCCTGGTCAGCGGACGGAGCGTACTGGTCGCCGCCGTGGGCCGACCAGGTGCTCGACGAGAACTGCAGGCCGCCCTGGTAGCCGTTGCCGGTGTTGATGCTCCAGTCGCCGCCGGACTCGCACTGCGCGACTGCGTTCCACTCGGCGTCGGTGGCTGCCGAAGCCTGGCCGTTGCCCAGGAGGGCTGCGCCGCCGCCGAGGCCGCCGAGGACGGCGGACGTCATGGCGATCTTGGCGAAAGTCTTGGTGTTGGTCGTCGTCTGCTTGGCGTGACGTCCGGTCATAGTGTTCGTTTCCTCTCTCCACGCGCCTACGGGGTGAGCTGTCGGGTTCGGGCGAGAGGTGCCCGGTCTGGCCGACCTGGATTGGTCGCAGACTTAACCCCAAGGCGATCGATCTCTCGACTGCCGGGTCTCACAGGGAGATGGTGGGTCCCCCGTCCTCGCTCCTGAATCTCTGTCTTGCGGTCCCCGTGCGGCGGAGCGAGGCTTGGCGCGGTCGCGTGGGGATATTCGGATTGGCGATCACCTGGTTGGATGACCGTCCTGAACACTACGGGTCAGTGCCCTCGGGATCACGTGAGTCGAAATGTTGCACATCTACCGACGAGTACGACGATTCGGGCACGGTCTCGTGTCAGTGCAGTTCACGGGACTGACACCCGGCTCGTGTCTTGTTCGTTATCGCACTGTTACGTGATAAAGATCACATCGATACTGAGACTCATGCCACCGAAAAGCTCACTCCAGCTCGCGCCGAGCCTCCAATGCACGGAACGTCGACGCGTGAAACACCAGAGGTTCGACCGTCGGATCGCTGCCCAGTGCATGAATCCGGAGAAGTACCACACGGTGATCACCCGCCGGTATCTGCTGAACGACCGAGCACTCCAGATGGGCGGCTGCCTGAGCGAGGAAGACCGCTCCCGACGCCGATGCGACTCGCGCAACGTCATCGAATCGTGACTCGGTGGGGCCTGCGAGCTGCCGGCAGATGTCCGCCTGCCGGTGGGCGAAGACACTCACTCCCAGTCGGTCGGCATCCTCGAGGGCCGGCCACGTCGACGACCCGTTGCGCACGCACACCGACACGAGGGGCGGATCGAGCGAGACGGTCGCGAACGAACTCGCCGACATCCCGAGGTCGTCACCGTCGACGGTCCGGCGGCACACGGCGACGACGCCGGTCGGGAAACAGCTGTATGCGCGCTTGAGTTCGGACTCGTCGGACGCCGGATGCAGGTCAGCCTGCGCCGAGGTGCTTTCGGCGGTGCGATCGGTGGTGGCCACTACTTGCTCCGCCGCCCGGAGAGCAGTGCGAACACCAGCCCGAGCAGGAAGCCGATCGGCGCGCCCAGCGACAGGATGTAGAGGACGGTGACCGTTGCGGTCCCGCTGTTCCGGATCGGCGGAACAATGAGGAGGAGAGCCGCGATCAGTCCGATCCCGAACAGCACGACCGCGGTCGGCAACAGGACTGAGGACTTCTGGGTCTGCATACGGTCCACGGTAGTTGAGGCGGTAGAATCGACCGCAGTGCGCCTTCGCTCTCCACTGCCGACGAGCATGGCGCTTTCGCTTATCTGTGGCAGTCGATGACCGAGTTAGGGTGAGTGCTGTGCCAAGCGGCCGCGTGAAGTGGTACGACGCCGAAAAGGGCTTCGGGTTCCTGTCGCAGGAAGAAGGCGACGATGTGTACGTCCGTTCGTCTGCGCTGACTGCCGACGTCTCCGAGCTCAAGGCGGGCCAGCGGGTCGAGTTCGACATGGCCGCCGGCCGTCGCGGACCGCAGGCCCTGCGCGTCACAGTCCTCGAACCGGCGCCCAGCGTCGTCAAGAACACCCGGAACCGAGACGCGGCCAGGCGTGACGCCAAGCGGATGAGCCCGGACGAGCTGCACGGAATGGTCGCCGACCTCATCACCCTCCTCGAGGGCACGGTCCAGCCGGGCCTGCGCAACGGCCGCTACCCCGACCGCAAGACCGCTCAGCGCATCTCCGAAGTGGTCCGCGGGGTCACGCGGGAGCTGGACCGCTAGGTCCGCTCCCTCTCGAGCGGGTCTGTTCTCCCCTTTGGCTGATCGGGAGGCTCGTTCTCCTCGCTGGTTGAGCGAGCGTAGCGAGTCGAAGCCACGCCCGCCCTGTCCGCGAACGGGGGTTTCGACACGCGTCCTCGGCTGGCGCCTCGGTCGCGGCTCAACCATCGAGTGATGCGGTTCTCCGCGTTGAGCGGGAGGTTCTGATCGAGCGGGCCGGTCCTTCTCGCTGGTTGAGCGAGCGTAGCGAGTCGAAGCCACGCCCGCCCTGTCCGCGAATGGGGGTTTCGACTCGCGTCCTCGGCTGGCGCCTCGGTCGCGGCTCAACCATCGAGGGGTGTGCCCGCTCAACCATCGAGAGGGCATGCTCCGCTCAACCATCGAGGCGGCGTGCTCCGCTCAACCATCGAGGGACGCGGAGCGGCTCACCCCGTGTGCGAGCGCTACGCCCGCTCGTCGGGAAGCAGGTTGGGATTGCGCACCTCGAACCCGTCCGGCACCGTGTTGACGGCGAAGACGCCGCGGGCGAGGACGGACCAGTCGGGGGAGTCGAAGCCCTGCGGCGCGTCCTGCAGGACGGTCGACAGCGACGAGAACTCGATGCCGAGCAGCACGCGGTTCGGTTCGCTGCGCAACTCCATCGTGTACAGCTCGTCCGGACGGTGCACGTCGAACACCCGGACCACGCCCTGTGGCGTCGCGTACTGGGCGACCGACGTCCACGGTCCGGCCGCCACGTCCTGCGGGACGGTGACGAGCACCGTCGAGCCGATCGGGGCCGGACTGGTGGCGAGGTTCTCCGGCACCTGCCGCACGGATCGCGGGTCGACCGGTTCGCAGTCGGTCATGTCGACCTCGCACCAGTAGCCGGGCTCCACCTGGGTGAGCGTGTCGTCGGCCTGAACGGAGATCGTCGGCAGTGATTCCTCATGGCCCCGCACCACCAGCGCCGTGGCTCCGACGATGATGACGAGTGCGGCGACCACCACAGCGGTGAGGATCGTCAGAGCCTTCTTGTCTCCGGGTTGCAGCACGTGGTTCTTCCTGTCGGTCGGGTGAATCTCTCGGGGATCGGGGTACGCCCGCGACTCAGCGGGTGGTGCGTCGGGTCGGCGCGTCGCTCGGCGTGTGCATCGGCGGAACCTGGAACGGCACGGTGGGCTCGGCATGGTCCGGTCGGCGGCCACCGAATCCCGGGACCATCGTGGCCCCGCGACTCGTCAGCACGGTCTGCACGAAGCCGATGCCGGTGAGGACGGCCACCACGGTGAATCCGATCCAGATGGTGGTCGGCAGGAGCACGCCGAGGCTGGCACCGATCACCCAGCACAGCTGCAGGACCGTCTCCGACCGGCCGAACGCTGAGGCGCGCGACTCCTCGGGCAGGTCGTCCTGGATGCTCGAATCCATGCAGACCTTGGCGACCGCGCTGGTGGCCGATCCGACGAAACCGGCGACGACCACGAGCAGCAGCGATCCGAAGACCGCCGCCAGGACACTCGCCGCGAAGGTCGCTCCGGTGGCCATGACGATGAATTTCGTCGGATGCTTCAACTCGAGTCGGGTTCCGACGCCGTTGCCGAGGGCGTTGCCGACACCGGCGGCAGCGCCGACTGCGCCGAGCATCAGCATCTGCTCCCAGCCCGAACTGTCCTGCGCCTTCGCGTAGAAGGCGATGTACAGGGTCAGGAACCCGGTGAGGATGCGGATGGTGCCGTTGCCCCACAAACCGGTGACCACGGTTCGGCCGAGCGGTTGACGCATCTTGGCCGCCAGGGTGCGGGAGAATCCGCCAGCCGACTCCGATGCACCCCGCTCCGCGTCGGGGTTTCCGCGGTAGGTGATGGTCGTCGGGACCTCGCCCTCGGTCACCTCGACCCACGCCGGGATCTTCATGCAGAAGTATCCGCCGACCAGCGCGGTGATGCACAGCCACAGCAATGCGCCGGGCACGTGGAAGGGCAGTGCCTTGGCGAGCACCATCTCGAGCAGGGCGGCGATCGCGCCGCCGACGATCGTGCCACCCAACAGGCCGAACGTCGTCAGACGCGAGTTGACGCGCACCAAGTCGATGGATGGTGGGAGAACGCGTGGTGCGACCGCGGACTTGAGCACGCCGAACGATTTCGACAGCACCATCAGGCCGAGCGCGCACGGGTACAGGACCCACGGCTTGTAGTTCAGCTGTTCGGCCTGCGCGTCCCACGACGAGTTCACGATGATCAGCAGTCCGAGGACGGCTCGGAGCACGAACGTGGCGGCCATCGCCATGCGCCTGCCGTGCTGGAGCTTGTCCAGGGCCGGGCCGATGAGCGGTGCGAGGAAGGCGAACGGAGCGATGGTCAATGCCAGATACAGGCCGACGCTCGTCTTCGACTCGGCGGTGGCGGCGGCGAAGAACAACGTGTTCGCAAGGGCGACGGCCATCGCCGCGTCGACGGTGGTGTTCGCGACCACCGGCATCGTGAGCGCCGTCAGGCCCGAGCGGTCGGCGCCGTCGGCGGTCGCGGCGCGGTGGACCAGGTGCACGCCGCGCTCGGTGAAGTACTTGGAGCGGCGTGCCATCACCCGGACGACGGTGACCTTCTTCGGCGGGACGAACTCGGCGCCGCGCCGCTTTCCGGTGCTCGGATCGATCGTCTCGGTGGCGGCGTCGGACGGATCCCGGTTCGGGGGCAACGGTCCGAGATGCGGGTTGTGCGTCCGCGGCGGAAGGTAAGCGCCGCTGGCCGGCCGGTCGGTGCCGGGCGGATCGGGGGACTCGAACGGCCGCGTCGATACGCGAGGCGAGCGCCGCTCGGCATCCTGATTCGCTGGATAGTTCGCATGGCCGGGGTGTGGTGCGGGGCGACGAGGAGCTCGGGCCTTCGGCTCCGCCTCGTGTCCCGGCCCCTGCTGAGGGTGAGGTCGGCCGCCGGCAGTGCGGCCGTCACGGGATCCACGGAAGTTCACACCGTCAATTGTTCCTCATTCACCCGACAGGAGTGGGACGGGATGTGCCGGACGTGCGTCGGCGCACCCGCCTATTGCACACTGGACAGGTGAGTGTTGCTTACGAGACCCCTCGACTGACCGATGCAGTCGAATTCGCCCGCGCAGCCCTGGTCGCCGAGGGCGAGCACCCGGGCGCGCATACCGATGCGCGCGCGGAGGGCGAATACGCGGCTGCCCACTACTTCGATGCCGAGCTTCCCGGTTACCGCGGATGGCAGTGGTGCGTCGTGGTGGCGGGCGCTCCCGACTCGTCGGAGGTGACGGTCAGCGAGACCGTCCTCCTCCCGGGAGGCGGGGCGCTCCTTGCTCCGAACTGGGTGCCGTGGGTCCAGCGAGTGGAGCCCGGCGACCTGGGACCGAGCGACTTGCTCGCCGCCCCGGAAGACGATCCACGCCTCGTTCCCGGGCACGTGGACACCGAGGACGTCGACCCCATCGACCGCGACCAGGTGGGCCAGGTGGCGAGCGAGATCGGCCTCGGACGCAGGCGTCTCCTGTCGCTCGACGGTCGCGCCGATGCGGCGCAGCGCTGGTACGACGGCGATTTCGGACCGGGGTCGACGATGGCGCGCAACGCCCGCCGCAACTGTGGGACCTGCGGTTTCTACCTGCCGATTGCCGGCGCGCTGCGCAGCGCGTTCGGTGTGTGCGCAAACGAACTCGCGGCCGACGGCCGCGCAGTCTCCGTCGAGTACGGCTGCGGTGCGCACTCGGACGTCAAGGCGCCGAAGGGTGCGGGCAGCCCGGCCTACGACGCCTTCGACGATGGCGCCGTCGAGATCGTCGCCAAGACGGTCACGTCCCGAACCGGCCCGAACAACGCCGGCCCGGACAAGAACAGCCCGCACAAGACCAGCCCGGACACGACCAGCCCGGACACGACCAGCCCGGACATGACCAGGTCCGACGAGCAGGGGACCGAGACCGCCGGATCCGATGGTCCGGCGCGGAGCTGACACCTTCGCCACCGATCCGGCTGACGCGGCTGACCCTTTCGGCACCGCGGCATTGCGCGACGCGACGCTGCAGTCGTGGCGCGCCTCGCCGACGCGGATGGCCGAGGACGCCGCCGCCGAGCGTGAACTCTCCGAGATCGGCTACCGCGGCAGGCTGCTGACCGAGCTCGCTGCGAACGCGGCCGACGCTGCGGCGGCGGCCTCGGTATCGGGGCGGCTCGCGGTTTCACTCGACGGAACCGTGCTGCGTTTCGCGAACACCGGCGCCCCGCTGACCCGTGATGGTGTGGAGTCTCTCACCGCGCTTCGAGTGTCACCCAAGTCGCATCCGGACGTCGCAGCGGCGACCACGGTCGGCCGCTTCGGCGTCGGCTTCCGTGCGACGGCCTTCGCCGACCGCGTCGTGGTCGCGTCGACGACCGGGGCCATCGAGTTCAGCCGGGAACGGACTGCCGAGGAGACGGGGCCGGGCGATGTGCCCGCGCAACGGCTCGCGTGGCCGAGCAGTGCCGTGTCACCGGACGGGTTCGCGACCGAGGTGGCGGTGGACGCGGGCGATCGCGCGACGTCGTTGTACACCGACTTCGCCGACCAGATCCCGGACCTTCTGCTGGAACTTCCGGCGCTGGAACGGATCGATCTCGGAGAGAGCACTTTCACGCGCCGGATCGACGGCGATCAGATTCAGATCGTCTGCGACGGCCGCACCGTCCAGAGCTGGTATGCCGCCCGCACCGAGCGCACCGTGTGGATGGTGCAGGCAGTGGACGGCGCGATCGTTCCCGTGGAGCGCGACGTGCTGCGGAGCCCGACGCCGACCGGCGTCGAACTGACCCTGCCCGCCCGCGTCATCGCCGATCTGCCACTGACCCCGGACCGGCGAGACGTGCACCCGGACGCCGACATCGCGGCGGCAGCAGCGGGATACACGCAGCTCGTCGAGTTGGTCCCCGACGAGCAGAAGCATCTGCTGATCCCGTCGCCCGCCCTCACGGCCGGACGGGTGGACGGGCAGCTTCGCGCGGCGATCATGGGCGAGCTGGCCGCTGCCAGGTGGGTGCCGACCGTGGTCGGAGATGCGTTGGCGCCGGATCGTGCGTGGGTTCTCCCTGGACTCACCGAGGCGCTCGGCACGGTCCTCGGCGAGGTACTGGAGCCGCTGGCGCGCCCCGACGTCTCGCATCGGCCGGCATCGGCTGCCCTAGTCCGGCTCGGTGCTCGTGAACTCGGTCTCGCCGACCTGGCGGATCACCTGTCCGGAGTGCAGCGTGAACCCGGCTGGTGGCGCGATCTGTACGCCGCGTTGGCCGACCGCGTGCACACGGCGGACGATGCCGCCGAGCTGGGAGCCCTGCCTGTGCCGCGCACCGACGGGCGCACCCATCGCGGTGCGCGCGGAGTGTTCGTCCTGGACGGGCTCTCCGCCGGAAGCGGTGACGCGGTCGCACCGGACTGGATGCCGATCGTCGAGCCGGATGCCTACGATCCGCTGCTCGACCGTCTCGGACTCGAGCACCGGAGCATCGCCGACATCCTCGCCGATCCCGCACTCCAGGCGGCCGTCGACAACGCCGACGACCACCGGGACCTGGCCGATACCGTGCTGCGCCTGATCTCGCTGGGCGACCTCGACACGGTTCCCGCCCACCTCGGCCGGCTCGAACTGCCCGCCACCGACGGCGACGATTGGCCGGCCGACGAGCTGCTCCTGCCGGACGCCCCGGTCCGGACCGTGCTGATCGCCGATTCGCCCTTCGGCACCCTCGATCCCGCGGTCATCGAGCGATACGGCTCCGCTGCGGTGCGGGCGCTGGGCGCTGGCTGGGGATTCGGCGTCGTCCACGACGACGTGGCGACCGGGCCCGATCACGATCTGCCCGATGAGGACGAGTGGTGGGACGCCTTCGACGTTCCGCCCGATCGCGTCGACGCGGTGCGCGACCTCGATCTGGTGGATCCGGACAAGTGGGTGGACGCCCTCGTGCTCCTCACCGAGGATCCGCGCACCGAGAACCTGCTGAGCACCGGATACACCCACTGGTGGCTGCGGCGGTTCGCCGAGATCGACGGGATCGCCCTGCGGAATCTGCGGGCCGACCGGGATTCGCCGGACGAGATGTTCGCGCCGGTGCCCGCCGAGCTGGCCGAGCCTGCCGTCGCCGATGCGGTCGCACCGTTGCTCGTCGCGGCCGCACCCGACGACACCGACGACGCACAGTTCTGGCTCGACGCGCTGGCCGACCCCGCACGGCGCATCTCGGCCGGGGTCGCTGCTCGTGCCCACGCCGCGCTGGCCGTGGCCTGCCGCACCGGCGTCGTGGATGTGGCCGCCATCGCGCCGCCTGCAGGTGTCCGGACGCTCGCGGGCACGGTGACCGACGTTCCGGTCGTTCTCGACCGGCCGTGGTGGATCGCGGCGGTGCCGGCCGACCGCGCAGTGCTCGCCGGTCCCGTGGTCGAGGCGGTCGCGGCCCGCGAGATCGCCGACCTGCTCGACGCCGACGTCGCGAGCGAGGTGTGCCGCGCGGTCGTCGTCGGAGGGGGCGAGCCCGTCGACGCCGATTCGCCGGAGGCGGTGGAGTTCGGCGTCACCACGGGACGCCCGCTGACCGGACGCGTGCTGTTCCACGATCGGCTGGTCGTCGCGGTCGCCATCGGGGACGACGGCGATTCCGATGACGACACCGAGCGCGAGGTGCGCGTGCCGTACTGGGTGGACGAGGCCGGAAGCGTTCACGTCGAACGCGGGGCCAGACGAGACCGGGCGAGATGAGACCGGTGGAGATGAGACTGGTGGAGATGAGACTGGGTACGGTTGAACCGAATATCGCCGATCACAGAAGAGGGTGACCGATGCCGGTCGATCGACTCCTGCCATCCGACGAGGCTCGTCACCTGATCGAGCTGACCCGAGACGTCGGTGACCGGCTCCTCTCTCCGATCGCCGATCAGCACGAGAAGGCCGAGACGTATCCGGAAGGCGTGTTCGCCGAGCTGGGCCGAGCCGGGCTCCTCGGACTGACGTACCCGGAGGAATACGACGGCGGTGATCAGCCGTACGAGGTGTACCTGCAGGTCCTCGAGGAGCTCGCCGCTCGGTGGGCGTCGGTCGCCGTCGCGGTCAGCGTGCACGGTCTGGCCTGCATGCCGTTGTTCGCCTTCGGGAGCGACGATCAGAAGCAGCGCTGGCTGCCGGATCTGCTGAACGGCCGACTGGTCGGCGCCTACAGCCTGTCCGAACCGCAGGCCGGGTCGGATGCCGCGGCCATCCGGTGCCGCGCGGACGAGACGGACGGCGGTTACCGCGTGACCGGCACCAAGTCGTGGATCACCCACGGCGGCATCGCCGATGTGTACAACGTGTTCGTTCGTACCGGATCCGGTTCCAAGGGCATCTCGTGCCTGCTGGTCCCGCGGGACACCGAGCGGCTCGAGTTCGGCAGGCCCGAGGAGAAGATGGGACTGCACGCGGTGCCGACCACCTCGGCGTCGTACGACGGCGCGTTCGTCGACGCCGACCGGCTGATCGGTGCGCAAGGGCAGGGGCTGCAGATCGCCTTCTCGGCACTCGATGCCGGACGGCTCGGCATCGCCGCGTGCGCGACCGGCCTCGCCCAGTCCGCACTCGACGCCGCCGTCGAGTACGCCAAGGAACGCGAGACCTTCGGTCACAGGATCATCGACCATCAGGGGCTGTCGTTCCTGCTCGCCGACATGTCGGCCGCCGTCGACTCGGCGCGCGCCACCTACCTCGACGCGGCACGACGCCGTGACGCGGGTCTGGCGTACTCGCGCGCCGCTGCCACCGCGAAACTGGTGGCTACGGACGCCGCGATGAAGGTCACCACCGACGCCGTCCAGGTCCTCGGCGGGAACGGCTACACCCGGGACTTCCGCGTGGAGCGCTTGATGCGGGAAGCCAAGATCATGCAGA
The DNA here is from genome assembly GCF_007559005.1 of Gordonia zhaorongruii. Taxonomy (GTDB): domain Bacteria; phylum Actinomycetota; class Actinomycetes; order Mycobacteriales; family Mycobacteriaceae; genus Gordonia; species Gordonia zhaorongruii. The sequence continues at coordinate 596,153 of NZ_CP041763.1, forward strand.
TCTTCGAGGGCACCAACCAGATCCAGCGGCTGGTCATCGGCCGGGCACTCGCGAAGTAGGAAGACGCGGGATGCAGCCGTTCGGGTTCGATCACGAGATCACCGATTCGATCGTCTCCGGTCGGCATGAGTCGTGGACGTCGCTCATGCAGCTGACCACGGCGTTCGGGGACACGTTGCCGTTGACGATCGTGGTGATCGGAGTGTTCGTCCTCGCCTGGCTCGCGGGACGCATCGACTTCGCGGCCCTCATCGTGTTCGGCTCGGTGACCGGCTACCTGCTCATGCAGCTGCTGAAGCTGATGTTCGCGCGGGACCGGCCACCGGTGGAGGATCGGCTGATCGTCGTCGGTGGGCATGCTTTCCCGTCGGGGCACGCGATGCTCAGCACAGTCGTTCTCGGGCTCACCGTGATCATCCTGCACCGGATCTACCCGCGAGTGCGCGAGCGCGCAGCATGGCTGCTCATCGGTCCGGTTCTGGTGCTGCTCATCGGATTCAGCCGCGTGTACCTGGGTGTGCACTGGACGAGCGATGTGCTGGCAGGCTGGTTGATCGGCCTCTTCTGGGTCGCGGTGTGCGTCCTGGTGCACGTACGGGGCGCCAAACGGCGTCAGGCGGCTCGGGAGGCTCCGAAACCGAAGACGCTGCGCTCGGACCCGGCGAGCCGGGCCAGATAGCTGCCCATCCCGGGGACGGGATCAGTCGAGCCCCTCCTGAGCACCACGTGAACCACGACGGACGGCCCCCCGCTGTGCGAGCACGATAGCCGTGCCTGCCACGCCGACACCGAGTCCGACCAGACAGATGGCGAGGGCGTGGTCGCCACCGAGATCGCCGATCCACACGGCCAGCGTCGCCACCAGCCAGGCGACCATCCCGACCACGATGACCGGTTCCGGTGCGCGCAGTCGCGCGGGAAGCTCTGGGATCGATGTCTCGTCGGGCACGTTTACAGGGTAGCTTTCCTCCCGTGGGTCGTAGACCCCGCGTTGTGAGACTGCACTGATCAACACCGTGCGAAGGGTGAGCCATGACAGATGCGCCTGGGGCGAATGACGCCGGGTCCGATGCCACTGGGATGAATCCCGCTGGGGCGAATGCCACTGGGATGAATCCCGCTGAGATCCGTGTTGCGGAGACCGGCGAGGCGGCGGGGACCGGCCCTGCTCCCGGGAGCGACGCCGGAAAGCCCGCAGGCGGCGTGCTCGACCGCTACTTCAAGATCTCCGAGCGCGGCTCGACCCTCGCACGAGAGGTGCGCGGCGGCCTGGTCACGTTCTTCGCGATGGCCTACATCATCGTCCTGAACCCGATCATCATCGGCGGCGACGCGGCCACCGGCACCAACGTGGACGCCTTCGGCCACGCACTCGATCCCGTCCAGGTGACCGCGGTGACCGCGCTCGTGGCCGGAATCATGTCGGTTCTGTTCGGCGTGATCGCGAACTTCCCGTTCGCCTTCGCCGCAGGCCTTGGCATCAACAGTCTCCTCGCGGTGACGATCGCACCCCAGATGAGCTGGCCCGCCGCGATGGGGCTGGTGGTCATCGACGGCATCATCATCGTCATCCTCGGTCTGACCGGCGTGCGCACCGCCGTGTTCAACGCGGTTCCGAATGAACTGAAGGCCGCGATCGCCGCGGGCATCGGCGCGTTCATCGCGCTGGTCGGGCTCACGAACGCCGGATTCGTCACCCACGGCGCCGAGACCGGTCCGCCGGTCCAACTCGGTGTCGACGGCTCGATCGCGACCGTCCCCACGATGCTGTTCGCGGTCGGTGTCCTGCTGATGGGCGTACTCGTGGTTCGCCGGGTGCCGGGTGGCATCCTGCTGGGAATCGTCGTGATGACGATCGTGTCGATGGTCGTGGAGGCGTTTCTCGATCTCGAGACGTCGGAGTCCGGAGGCTGGGCGATGAACGTGCCCAAGAGTCCCGACGGCGTCGGCGGGCTGCCGGATCTCTCGCTGGTCGGCGACGTCGACCTGTTCGGGGCCTTCACCGGAGCCTTCGAGCACGTCAGCATCCTGATCGCCTGCGTCTTCGTGTTCACGCTCGTGCTGTCGAACTTCTTCGACGCGATGGGCACCATGACCGGGCTGGGCCGGGAAGCCGGGCTGACCGACAAGGACGGCAATCTCCCGGGCATCGGCAAGGCACTGGCCGTCGAGGGTGCCGGCGCTGTCGCCGGCGGCGTCGCCTCGTCGTCGTCGAACACGGTGTTCGTCGAATCGTCATCGGGTATCGCCGAGGGAGCGCGCACCGGACTGGCGAACGTGGTGACCGGCGGGCTGTTCCTGGCCGCCATGTTCTTCACACCGCTCTACAAGATCGTGCCCATGGAAGCTGTCGCTCCCGCCCTCGTCGTGGTCGGCGCGCTGATGATGTCGCAGGTCCGCGAGATCGACTTCACCCGCTTCGAGTACGCGCTGCCCGCGTTCCTGACGATCGTGGTCATGCCGTTCACCTACTCGATCGCCAACGGGCTCGGCGTCGGATTCATCGCATGGGTCGTCCTGCAGTCGGCGAACGGGAAGATCCGCCAAGGTGCATCCGCTGCTCTGGGCGGTCGCGGCCCTGTTCGTGGTCTACTTCGCGCGAGGCCCCATCGAGCACCTCATCAACAGCTAGAAGAACGTTCCGGGGAAGGGCGCTTCCGGCGGAGTGAACATGCGGGTCAGGAGTCGCAGCGAGTCGGGTGACGCTTCGATCCGGTCAGCGGCCGCGAACTCGCGCGCGTAGATTCCGCCGAGGTACAGGCTGGACAGTGCGGCGATGTCGAGTTCCACGTCCGCGGGATCCCCGGTGCGCGTCACCGTGGCCTGCCCTCCGGTGACGGTCAGCCGGTATCGTCCGGCGCGGTCCGAGTAGCCGTCCTCGACCTCCAGAACCAGTGAGCCGTCGGTGTCGTAGGTTCGCAGTTCCAGGGCCTCGACGACGTCGAGGATGGATATCCACAGTTCGTCCGGGCGCGACTTCATGTCGACGGCGCGGGCATCGGTGAGCAGGTACTGCAGCGGATCGTCCACCGGCAGCGAAGCGTGCACCGACGAGATCAGATCCAGGCTGGTCAGCACGCGCCAGAGGTCGGCGTGCGCCTCCCTCGTGACTGCGACGAAGTCCTCGACCATTGCGGTGCGGTCGCGCGCGTTGATCCGGTAGGCGACGTAGCCGTCCTTGTGCAGCAGGTAGTGCAGATCGGAGGTCTGGGAGTTCCGCCGGAAACTCCGGTCGGCGAGGATCGACGGCCACCAGGTGTCGGGTCGTCCGATCGCGCCGTTGCGGTTGGCGGCCCACCGTGCGTGCACTTCGGGCACCAGCGAGCGCACCTCGTCCGGAGTGCCGTAGCGAACGTTGGAGTCCTCGCCCGGCTGCTCGCGGAACGTGGCCTTGGCCGGATCGATGTGCACGTGGTGCGCGTAGGCGGCCGGACCGAATCCGAACCGCTCGTAGATCGTCCCCTCGGTCGCGGTCAGGATCGCCAGCGGATGACCGCCGGCCCGCCACGCCTCGAAGTGGGCGTCCATCATGCGGCGCAGCAGACCTCGCCGACGGTGCGTCGCCGACACCGACACCCAGGAGAGCCCGGTGGTCGACGCGACGGCCCCGCCCGGGACCGTGAGCGGAAGCTGGTAATACAGCGAGAACGCGATGATCGTGGTGCCGGCGCCGATGCCCTGGTCACGGATCAAGAAAGTCGCCTCGTCGGGGACCTTGGCCCGGAACTCCTTGATCTCTGCGTTCGGCAACGGAGCAGGCAGGGCGAACGCGCGGGCGTCCAGATCGATGATCTCCGGCCAGTCGGCGTCTGTCGCGTGGGTCAGCGTGTGCGTGTTCACGCCCCCGATTTTGCCACTTTGAGTTCGATGTCTGGGGTGTGCCACCGTTATGCAGGTGAATGCGCCTCTATCCGTCGACGTCATCGACATCACCGATCCACTCGATCCACGGGTCGACGACTTCCGCGACCTCAACTCGGTCGACCGCCGCCCAGACCTTCCCGCGCTGCCCGGCGGACGCATCGGCAAGGCGCTCGTGATCGCCGAGGGCGTCCTCGTCGTGCAGCGCATGATCGCCTCGCGCTTCTCCCCGCACGCCTTCCTCGGTGTCGACCGCAGGCTCGGCGAACTGCGGTCGATGGACGGGCACGACCTGACGGATCCGTCGCTGGCCGGAGTCCCGTTCTATCGGGCGAGCGCCGAGGTGATGGCCGAGGTGATCGGGTTCCACCTCAACCGCGGAGTGCTGGCCGCGGCGCGGCGTCCGACGATGCTGACGGTGCCGGAGGCCGTCTCCTCGGCGCGCACCGTCGCCGTCCTCGAAGGAGTGAACGACCACGAGAACATCGGCAGCGTCTTCCGGAACGCCGCCGGACTCGGGGTCGACGCGGTGATCTTCGGCACCGGATGCGCCGACCCGCTGTACCGACGCTGCGTTCGCGTGTCGATGGGGCATGCGCTGCTCGTTCCGTTCGCGAAGTCGGAGAACTGGCCGGGCGATCTCGACATGTTGCGCGAGAACGGTTTTCAAACCGTCGCGCTCACACCAGGGGAGGGCAGCGTCCCGCTGTCGGACGCGCTGAGCGCCGAGAAACTCGCCTTCCTCGTCGGCGCCGAGGGGCCGGGACTGCGAGAGCACACGATGCGCTCATGTGATGTGCGAGCGCACATTCCGATGAGCCGGGGAACGGACTCGCTGAACGTGGCGACCGCGGCGGCCGTCGCCTTCTACGAGGCGCTATCGCGGCCGCGGAGCTGACGGCGGCCTGGAAGTCCATGCGCTTCGTCGGGGGCATCCCGACCAAGCGCACTGACTTCTGCGCAGGCTACAGACGCCCGCGGAAGCCGAAGTACCGGGAGATGGGGCCCGGTCCTCGCTTCTTCGGCGCACTGGTCGTGGTCGCTGCCGGTGAGTTCGCCGCCGAGTTCGCGGGTGCCGGCGCGGACGGTGCGCTGAGATCGTCGGAACCGTTGGGGGTCACCGCGATCGGTGCGGTCCGGGTCGCGTCGGGAGTGCCTTCACCGGTGTCCGATGCACCGGGCGCAGACGGGCCGTTCTGCGGACTCGGCGCCGGCTCCGCCGGACGGACCTCCGACGCAGGAACTGCGACGGTGCCGTCGGACCCGATCCGGTAGGTGAACAACGGGATCCGGGAGGGATCGGTGTCGCCCTCCGCCGCCGGTGGCGTGAAACGGAACCCGAGCCACTGCCGATTGGCCTCCTCGGCCAGTTCGGCGGGATGGAACGGGAGGTCGAGCGGATCGGGTTCCACGCCGGGCAGGTACTCGAGTGGCCGCTCACCCGCCCAGAAGGAGCTCTCGAACGGAAACGGGACGCCGTGGTCAGCGTGGATGCGCACCGGGTCGGCGGCGAACGCGCGAAGCAGACGGCCATCCTCCCAGCGGGCGAACACGCCGGTCGAGGCGGTCGGGTCCAGTGATAGGAGCACGACCGTCCAGCCGGGTTCCAGACCGGTGACGAACTCGGTCAGTTCCTCCGGCGACGTAGTCGCCAGGGACCGTCCCGCGAGGACGGCGAGGTCGCCGTAGTGGGCGGCGAACACGTCGACGTCGTCGGCGGCGGGAACCGACGAGAGATCGGCCGACGCCGTCGCGGACGGGACGGCGCCTCGGTAGGCGCGGCGGATGAAGTCGTCGGTCCGATCCGGATCGGCGACCAGCCCACGGCGGAGCTGCTCGGCAGGATCAGGACAGGCGACGAACCAGATGGTGGTGGTGTGTGCGAACACTTACTCTCCGGGGTGGCTGCGGACGCCTAATAGTACGTCCTCCCATGCGGGGACCGACGGGGTCGCCCGTTTACCGCTCCGATGGCGGGGACGATCCGACGGCGATGCAGGTTTGGGTGGCTCGTTCGTGGCGCGCTCGTCCTCGAAATCGAGTTCGAGCGGGCTGGTCGTGGTCTGGCTCTGGATCAGGGTATCTGCGTCGAGAGTGACCTGCTCATGGCCATCGGGGAGTACCTCGCGCTGCGGGCGCGGCTCCTCAACCGGCGGCACGACGGACATCATCGTGCGCCGATTGCTGCGTGCGAGTTCGGGTTCGGTGAGTTCGACCGCCAGATCGTCCAACGGCTCGGTGGTGCCGCCGTGGGAGCCGGGACTGAAACGCCAGTGGGCGTACTCCTGGTCGACGTTGCCCGACCATCCGACCTGGACCACCCAGCGGCCGTCGTCGCGGCGCCAGGCGTCCCACGCGGCCTCGGCGGGTGAGTTGCCGCGGAGTACGAGGCATTCGCCGACGAGCTCGCCGAGCGTGTTGACGCTGGGCCCGTCGATTCCGGCCGGATGTGACGCCCGTGCGAGCTCGGCTGCACGTGAGCGCTCCAGGAGGACGGGGTGAGCGAACCGGTAGATCTTGTCCTCGCGGACGCCGGTCACCTCAGCGAGCTCGGCCACGGTCGCACCCGAACGGACGCGGGCCTGGATCTCGCGCGGACTGAGTTCCGCTCCGGATTCGACGGGTGGAGCAACGACTTCCGGTTCGGCGGGCTCGATCAGTGCGCGCAATCTATCGTCCACGGCGAGAGCGAACTCGTCGCCCGACTCGTTGTCGACACACACCACGACGCCGTCGGCCGGATCGAAGCGTTCGGCATTGAGCTTCCGCATCCGGTCCTCCTCCGGTCACTACGTACTCGGACGTTGTCGTCCAGGGTAAATCACCTGGCAAGCAGATCAGGGATGGACACGCGGCGAACTGCGAGTTCGCGGCGTGTCCACCCCTGATCCGTGACGTGGAGTGATGGGGGATTTCGACACGGACGGCGCTTCGCGCCGTCCGGCTCAATCAGCGAGGGGTGGCCGCTCGATCCTCGAGCGACGACCGTGGTGGAACCGACCAGCTCTCAGAGGCGCTCGACGACGTAATCGATCGCCTGAGTGAGCTTGGCGACGTCGCCCGGCTCGATCGCCGGGAACATGCCGATGCGCAGCTGGTTGCGGCCCAGCTTGCGGTACGGCTCGGTGTCGACGACACCGTTCGCGCGGAGCGTCTTCGCGACGGCTGCGGCGTCGACCGAGTCGGCGAAGTCGATGGTGCCGACCACCTGGCTGCGGTGTGCCTCATCGGCGAACGGGCTGGCGTACGAGCTTGCTTCCGCCCACGAGTACAGGGTGTTACTCGACTCCGCGGTACGCGCGACGCACCAGTCCAGACCGCCGTTGGAGTTCATCCACTCGATCTGGTTCGCGAACATCAGCAGCGAGCCGACGGCCGGGGTGTTGTACGTCTGGTTCTTGGCGCTGTTGTCGACGGCGGTCGGCAGCGAGAGGAACTCGGGGCACCAGCGCTCGGACGCCTTGATCTCCTCGACGCGAGCCAGGGCGGCCGGGCTCATGATGGCGATCCACAGACCACCGTCCGAGGCGAACGACTTCTGCGGAGCGAAGTAGTAGACGTCGGTCTGCGAGATGTCGACGGGCAGTCCGCCGGCACCCGAGGTGGCGTCGATCGCGACGAGCGCATCGCCTGCGGCCTCCGGACGGAGGACGGGAACCGCGACGCCGGTGGAGGTCTCGTTCTGGGCCCAGCCGATGAGGTCGACGCCCGCGACATCGTCAGCGGTCAGCGCGGCCGGGTCGGGGGCGGTGCCGGGATCGGTCGAGATGACCTTCGGGTCGGCGAGGAAGGGTGCCTTCTTGGTGACCGTGGCGAACTTCGACGAGAACTCGCCGTACGTGAGGTTCAGAGCGCGCTCACGGACCAGGCCGAAAGCTGCGGCATCCCAGAAGGCGGTGGTACCGCCGTTGGAGATGACCACCTCGTAGCCGTCGGGCAGCGAGAACAACTGGCGCAGGCCGTCGCGGACGGAGCCGACGACGTTCTTCACGGGAGCCTGGCGGTGGCTGGTGCCGAACACCGAGGCGCCGGTGTCGACCAGCGACTGCAACTGTTCGGGACGGACCTTCGAGGGACCGCAGCCGAAGCGGCCGTCTGAGGGCAGGAGGTCGGCGGGAATGGTGATCGGCGCGTTGTCGGTCATGGGCGAGAGTTTACGCCGGGCACCTGGTCGGTGTCCGGAGCGGCCTGTGCGATCGGCTCGACGACCTCGATCAGCGTGTCCAGGAAATCCCCCTCACCGATGGTGTTGATCTTCATGAACATCGCCTGGCTGCCGCCTGCCGCGATGGCAGACAACAGGAGACGTTCACCGGCACCGACGAGTGTGACGTTGAGGCTCACCCGGTTCTGTCCGAGGTAGCTGTACCGCTCGTAGACGCGAACCGCGCAGCGGACCCCGCTGTCCGCCGGCTCGATGTCGGATCCGTCCTCGTACTCGGCCGAGATGCTCTCGCGAAGGATCCCGTTGTGGATCGTGGTGAGCACGGTGTCGAAATCGCCGCGGAAGATGCGCTCGTACTTCGCCATACGAGGAGCGTATCGCCCCGGTCACACAGTGTCTGTCTGGGAACGGGCCGGTGGCGCATCCGGGTGTCCGGCCACCGCACGGTCGGCCCGGATCAGCCGCGCGAACCACTGGATGAGAGGCCCGACGCCGAACGCGTAAAGGACGGTGCCGATACCGAGGGTGCCGCCGAGCGCGAAGCCGATCGCGACGACGGCCATCTCGATCACGGTCCGGATGACCCGCACAGACCAGCCGGTTCGCGCGACGAGCCCGGTCATCAGTCCGTCTCGGGGACCGGGGCCCAGCCGTGCGCCGATGTAGAGGGCGGTCGCGAAGGCGTTGACCACGATTCCGCCCAGCATCATCGGCACGGCGAGAGTCCACCCGGGATGGTCGGGCAGGTGCGGTGCGACGACGTCGAAGGTGAGCCCGAGGACGATCACGTTCGCGACCGTGCCCGCACCGGGACGTTGCCGCAGCGGAAGCCAGGTGAGCAGCACGAGCGCCCCGACGATGATCGACACCGTGCCGATGGACAGGCTCACGTGCTCGGCGAGGCCCTGATGCAGGACGTCCCACGGAATGTTGCCCAGTCCCGCACGCAGGATCATCGCCATCGAGACGCCGTACAGGACCAGACCCGCGGCGAGCCCGGCGATGCGCCCGGTCCAGGCGAGCGGAGTGTGCATCGATACATCGTCGGTCCTGGCCGACGTGGAATCCAATCGATTACGCGCGGAATCGATTGCCGGGGCCAAATCGGTTCTGGCGGGATCCGGCGGGATCGACTCCGAATCCGTTGCTGCGCGGCCGGGCGGTGAATCTGACGCGACGGCGAGTGCGCAGAGGTTCTACGATGCAATCCGTGAGCGACCCGATGGATCTGACCCGTATGCGCGTCGGGTACGGCGCCGCGGACGCGACCGGCGCCGACGGCGTCGCCGCCGACCTCGACGTCTCCTGGCTGACCGGCGATCCGCTGTGGCGCGGGCTGTTCGACCGATGGCTGGTGGATGCGCTGGCATTCCGGGTGACCGAACCGAACGCGATGATCGTCGGCACTGTCGACGCCGACGGACGGCCCGCCACCCGGACCGTGCTGTGCAAGGGCGTCACCGATGCGGGATTCGTCTTCTTCACCGGTTACGACTCCGACAAGGGGCGTGCACTCGCGGCCAATCCGTACGCATCGGCGACGTTCCCGTGGATTGCGATGGAACGCCAGATCACGGTGCGCGGTCCCGTGGTGAAGGTCGATCCGGCGGAGACCGAGGCCTACTGGAAGTCGCGTCCGCGCGGCTCCCAGCTGTCCGCGAACGCGTCGGCGCAATCGCGGCCCATCGAATCGCGTGCGGCACTCGAGGCGGCGGCGGAGCGCGTCGCGCAGCAGCACGGCGGCATCGAGGGAACCGATCCCGTACCGGTGCCTCCTCGGTGGGGCGGCTACCGGATCGAGCCGGACTCCGTCGAGTTCTGGCAGGGGCGCGCCGACCGGCTGCACAACCGGGTTCGCGTGGTCCGCGGTGCGGCCGGGTGGCATGCGGAGAGACTGCAGCCCTGACCGTGGCGCGCATCCTCGCAGACACCAGACCACTCGCCAACCAGTACTTCCGCCGACTCTGGTGGGCCAACATCGTCACCGTCATCGGTGCCCAGTTGACGATCGTGGCGGTGCCCGCGCAGATCTACTCGATCACCGGAAGCTCGGCGTACGTGGGACTCACCGGTGTGTTCGGACTCGTTCCGCTCGTCGTCTTCGGATTATGGGGCGGCGCGCTGGCCGACGTCTTCGATCGGCGCCGCATCCTGCTGATCACCACCGTCGGGCTGATCGCGACGAGCGTCGTGTTCTGGGTGCAGGCTGCCGCCGGATGGAACAACGTGTGGCTGCTGCTGGGAGTGTTCGCCGTCCAGCAGGCGTTCTTCGCGGTGAATCAACCGACCCGCACCGCGGTCCTGCCTCGGATCCTGCCCGAGGAGCAACTGCCCGCCGCGAACTCCCTCAACATGACGGTGATGCAGGCTGGCGCGATCGCCGGCCCGCTGGTCGGTGGTGCGCTGATCCCGGTACTCGGTTTCTCGCTGCTCTACCTCGTCGACGCGATCTGCCTGTTCGCCACGTTGTGGGCGGTCGTCGGGCTCCCCGCATTGCGCCCGATCCTTCCCGAAGGACAGCGGCCGCAGACCCCGGGACTGAAGTCGGTGATCGACGGCCTGGCCTACCTGCGTGGGCACCCGGTGCTGTTGATGTCGTTCGTCGTCGACCTGATCGCAATGGTGTTCGGCATGCCCCGTGCGCTCTTCCCGCAGATGGCCCACGAGGACTTCGGCGGGCCGGCTGAAGGCGGCGTGGCGTTCGCGCTCCTGTTCATCGCGATCCCACTGGGCGCGGTCCTGGGCGGCGTGCTGTCCGGGTGGGTGTCGCGGGTTCGGCGGCAGGGTCGGGCCGTCGTCATCTGCATCATCGTGTGGGGTCTGTCGATAACGATGGCGGGCTGCGCGTTGTTCTTCGCAGACGGCGCGGTGCTGCCGATCCTCCCGATCGTGATGGTGGCACTGGTGATCGGCGGAGCGGCCGATATGGCCTCCGCGGCCTTCCGCCAGACGATGCTGCAATCCGCGGCCAGTGACGATGTGCGCGGCAGATTGCAGGGAGTGTTCATCGTGATCGTCGCAGGCGGGCCGCGTATCGCCGACGTCTCGCACGGCGCGACCGCCGCCGTTGCCGGAACCGCGGCCACCGTGGCGGGGGGCGGCATCGCCGTGGTGATCGGCACCGTGATCGCAGCCTTCGCCGTCCCCGCCTTCTGGCGCTACCGGGTGTCGTTGCGCGAGCAGTCCGCCGACTGAGTGGGCGCATCGAGATCGCCGCTGTCCGTGCGGGGGATCTCGATACATGGTCGATGCTCACTGCGTTCGCAGCGTCCTTCCTCGATCGGCGAGAGGGCATTGCGCTCGATCGGCGAGAGGGCGAGGCGGCCGACTCTCAGCCGACGACGAAGCGGACGGAGTCGCCTGCGACGAGTTGGGCAGCGAGGTCCACCGCGGACGGGGTCAGCACGCCGATGACGGGGTAGCCGCCGGTGACCGGATGATCAGCGAGGAACAGAACCGGCTGCCCGCTCGGTGGGACCTGGACTCCGCCGAGCGGGACGCCCTCGGATCGGAGGTCGGGCAGATCGCGGTGCTCGAGCGCCGGGTCCGTGCTGTGCTGCGCCCGGTCCAGCCGGACTCCGATCCGGTTGCTGGCCGGATTCACCCGCCATGATCCCGTCAGGAGGAGATCGGCGTCGACCAGCCGGTCGGACCGAGGGCCCGCGCGGACCGTCAGTTCGACTGCAGGCGTCACGGGCGGTTGCGGCGGCGGGACGACCATCACCGCAGGCCACGCTCCCGACTCATCGCCGACCGGGATCTCGTCGCCGACGCGCAGCGGATCCGGGCCAAGCCCCGACAACGTGTCCGTCGACCGCGAGCCCAGCTCGGGGGAGACGTCGAAACCGCCGCGTACTGCGATGTAATTGCGGCACCCTCGGTGCGGTGCGGTGACCGAGACCGTCTCGCCGTTCCGCAGCGAGACCGCGCAATGGCTGCCGACGTCGTGACCGTCGACACGTACCCGGGTCGCCGGACCGGTCACCGAGACGAGCGCCGTGCCGTGCACGCGGGCCGAGAAGCCTCCCATGGTGATCTCGATGACCGCCGCGCTCGCCTGGTTGCCGACCAGGCGGTTCGCCGCAGTGAGCGCTCCGAGGTCGGCGCCGCCCGAACGGGGCACACCGAGATGAGCGAACCCCGGCCGCCCCAGGTCCTGTGCGGTGGCGAGGGGGCCGACCGATCCGATGGTGAACACGGCGGGCGGCGTCATCGGGAGTCCGTTCCCGCAGCGGTGAACCGGACCAGGTCGCCCGCGGCGAGCAGTGCCGGAGGTTCCGCGTCGGAGTCCCACATGGACAGCGACGTCCGACCGATGAGGTGCCAGCCGCCGGGACTGTCTCGCGGGTAGATCGCGCTGTACCCGGCTGCCACCGCCACCGATCCCGGCGGGACCGCGGTCCGGGACTCGTCCCGTCGGCCGAGTGAAGCGAGTACCGCCACATCGTCGGGATCGGAGGCCGGATGGGGGACCAGATAGCCGAATCCCGGTGCGAAGCCCATGAACTGAACCTGCCAGGTGATCGCCGAGTGCGCAGTGATCAACCGTGCAGGCGAGTGGCCGACGCCCTCCGCAGCCGACGTGAGGTCGGCGCCGTCGTAGGTGACCGGGACGTCGACCGCGGTTCCCGTGAACGTCTCCGCAGGTGGCGTTGCGTGGCCGGCCGACAGTACGTCGTGAACCACCCGCCGGACACCGAGTTCGTTGAGGCCGGCCCCCGGGAGTGCCTCCACCAGAACCGTCTCTGCACCGGCGACGGCATCCGTGATCTCGAGCCTGCCGTCGGCTGCGGCGGCCCGGAGCGCCTTCGCGACCGACGAGGCGATCCGTGCGGGGTCGGTCTCCTGCCCGAAATCGAGGAGGAGCCCGTCGTCGCCTGCAGGTCGCTCGCGCATGTAAACACGCTACCGAGGTGTGAGTAAGCTGAGCGGACGACGAGAAAAGTCGTCGGCTGTCCTGATTTGTCGCTGTGGTGCTGACAAGGGACCCTCAGTAGGCAGCCGGGTCGAAACCCGACTAGGTTGTAACCAACAACTGCTCACCCGCGATAGTTAAGGGGTTTGTGTGTCCGTGGAGAATGGCGCCACCGATCAGCAGACCGGTACTTTCACCTACCCCGGTGGAAAGATCGACCTGCCGATTCTGAAGGCGGCGGAAGGCAGTGACTCGGTCGCACTGGGCTCGTTTCTGTCGACCACCGGAATGACGACGTTCGACGGTGGATTCGTCAACACCGCGTCGACCAAGTCGGCGATCACCTACATCGACGGTGAGCAGGGCATCCTGCGGTACCGCGGTATCCCGATCGACCAGCTGGCCGGGAAGTCGACGTTCATCGAGGTCAGCTACCTGCTGATCTACGGTGAGCTGCCGACCCCGTCGCAGCTGGAGGATTTCAGCACGCGCATCCAGCGGCACACGCTGCTGCACGAGGACCTCAAGCGCTTCTTCGATGGCTTCCCGCGCAATGCGCACCCGATGCCGGTGGTCTCGAGCGCGGTGAACGCCTTGAGCGCGTACTACCAGGACTCGCTGGACCCGAAGGACCCGGAGCAGGTCGAACTCGCGACCATCCGGCTCCTCGCCAAGCTGCCGACCATCGCGGCGTACGCGTACAAGAAGTCGCAGGGGCAGCCCTTCCTGTACCCGGACAACTCCTACAGCCTCGTCGAGAACTTCCTGCGCATGACGTTCGGGTTCCCGGCCGAGCCGTACGAGGTGAACCCCGAGGTGGCCAAGGCTCTCGACATGCTGTTCATCCTGCACGCCGATCACGAGCAGAACTGCTCGACGTCGACGGTGCGTCTCGTCGGGTCGTCGCAGGCCAACCTGTTCACGTCCATCTCGGGCGGCATCAACGCACTGTGGGGTCCGCTGCACGGCGGGGCCAACCAGGCGGTGCTGGAGATGCTCGAGGACATCCGCGCTTCCGGCGGCGACACCAAGGCCTTCATGGACAAGGTGAAGAACAAGGAAGACGGCGTGAAGCTCATGGGCTTCGGTCACCGCGTCTACAAGAACTACGATCCGCGTGCCGCGATCGTCAAGGAGACCGCCGACCAGATCCTCGCGTCGCTTGGTGTGGAGGACGAGCTCCTCGACATCGCGAAGGGTCTGGAGGAGGTCGCGCTCAGCGATGATTACTTCATCGAGCGCAAGCTGTACCCGAACGTCGACTTCTACACCGGCGTCATCTACCGCGCGATGGGCTTCCCGACGCGCATGTTCACCGTGCTGTTCGCCTTGGGCCGGCTCCCCGGCTGGATCGCCCACTGGCGTGAGATGCACAATGACCCGACCACCAAGATCGGCCGCCCGCGCCAGCTGTACACCGGTTACACCGAGCGCGACTACGTGGCGATGGGAGATCGTTAATGTCTGACAAGCCCGAAGTCGAGTTCCCGGAGGGTCCGGCCCCCACCGAACTCCAGATCGCCGACATCGTCGTGGGCGACGGTGACGAAGCACAGCGCGGCGGAATGGTCGATGTTCACTACGTGGGCGTCGAATTCGAGACCGGCGAGGAGTTCGACTCGTCGTGGGACCGCGGCCAGTCCGCGAACTTCCCGCTCGAGGCGCTCATCCCGGGCTGGCAGGAAGGCATCCCCGGCATGAAGGTCGGCGGACGTCGTCGCCTCATCGTGCCGCCGGAGCTGGCCTATGGACCCGAGGGCGCCGGGCACCGGCTGTCGGGCAAGACCTTGATCTTCGTGATCGATCTCCTCGGCGTCTAGCCTCTCGCACCTGACGAGACGTCCGGAATCACCGTTGGTGGTTCCGGACGTTTCGTATTCTGCGCCCCACCTCTCGCATCACCGACGCGTATGCGCGCCCGTCTCGGGCCGCTTCAGCGGTTCCTGCCGATCCACGTGCTGGTAATGCGAGATTCCGCGGGTGAGGTCGAGCAAGCGTTCACCCGCCTGGGTATTCTGCCTGCATGATTGTGAGTACCCAGTCCGGACCCGTGACCACCATCGAGCTGGCCCGCGAGGCGAAACGGAACGCTCTCGACGAGGACATGCTGATCGATCTCGGTTCGGCGTTCACCGAGGCGGTGGACAGCGGGGCGCGCGTCATCGTTCTGACCGGGCGCGGCACCGTGTTCAGCGCCGGCGCCGACCTGTCCGGCCCGATCTACGATCCGACGTTCCCGGAGAAGCTGGTGGCGCTCATCGCGAAGATCGAGTCGACGCCGGTACCGGTCGTCGCGGCCCTCAACGGTGCCGCACTGGGCGCGGGCCTGCAGTTGGCGATGGCCGCGGACCTGCGGGTGATGGCTCCGGATGCGATCGCCGGCATCCCGGCCGCGAAGATCGGTGTCGCCGTGGACGAATGGACCATTCGCCGGTTGGTCTCCCTGGTCGGTTCGGGGCAGGCGCGCGGCATGTTCATCGGGTGCGACCCGCTGTCCGCCGATCGCGCTCACGATCTGGGTTTCGCCAACCGCATCGGCGATCTCGCCGACGCTCAGCACTGGGCGGCCACCATCGCCGGGTTCGCACCCCTCACCCTGCGTCACTACAAGATGGTCCTCAACGGCGACGGTGCCCGCGACGAGGCTCCCACCGAGAGGCATGAGGCGATGCTCGCCGCGTGGCTCAGCGACGACGTGAAAGAGGCGCGCCGTGCCCGCGAGGAGAAGCGCGCTCCGGTGTTCCAGGGCAAGTAGGGCAGCGACTCACTCAGTCGCCCAGCACCGTGCGCAGATAGGCGTTACCGAACGTGCGCTGCGGGTCGAATCGGTCGCGGACGGTCGCGAAATCGTCGAAGCGCGGGTAAACGCCGCGTAGGTAGTCGGCGTCGCGGGTGTGCATCTTCCCCCAGTGAGGTCGGCCGGCGTGGTCGGTCATGATGTCCTCGACGTCGCGGAAGTAGTCGAGGGAAGCCCGTTCGGCGTCGCGATGAAAACGGTGCACGGCGAGGTAACCGGTTCGCCGACCGTGCGCTGTGGACAGCATCAGGTCGTCCGCCGCGGCGGCGCGCACCTCGATCGGGAAGCTCACGGTATGACCGCGGCGCTCGATCATTCTCCGGACTTCACGCAATGCGTCGGGGACTGCCTCCAGGGGTATCGCGTACTCCATCTCCCGGAAGCGGACACCGCGATCGGATACGAAGATCCGGTCCGACCGGTCGGTGTACGTCCGGGCCGACACGGCTCGTCCGACGACCTGGTTGATCGCCGGAACTCGCTGGGGCAGAAATGAACCGAGTGTGCACAGTGCGCCGAGCGCACGGTTGGAGAGCAACTCGTCGTCGATGTACCGGCGCACCGGGCCGGGGCCGTCGGACGGCGTGCCCGCAGGCAGCCGGGTGTTGGTCTTGGTGAGGGCCCGAGCGGTGTGCGGAAACCAGTAGAACTCGTGGTGATCGACAGTCGCGACCTGGTCGAGGAAGCCGTCGATGACGTCCTCGATGTCGGCGGGGCCCTCCTCTGCGCGGACTGCGAACGCATCGACGCACTGCACGGTGATCTCGGTGACCACGCCGAGAGCACCCAGTCCGAGCGCGGCGGCCGCCAGGTCGTGGTCGTCCTCGTCGATCTTCCGGATCCCGCCGGTGCCGTCGACCAGCGTGATCCCGCGGATCTGCGTCGCGAGTCCGCCGAACCGTCCGCCGGTGCCGTGCGTGCCGGTGGAGGTGGCGCCGGCGATGGTCTGACGATCGATGTCGCCGAGGTTCTCCATGGCCAGACCGAGCGGTTCCAGCAACGCGGGGATCTCGTGGAGGTGCGTGCCTGCGGACAGCGTGACGCGCTTGCGTTCGCGGTCGACGGTCGGCGTTCGGTGCAGTGCGGACAGATCGACGTGAATGCCGGTCGTCGTCGCGATGTTCGAGAAGCTGTGGCCCGATCCGACGGGTTTCACGTTCTCGCCGCGGTCGGCCGCATTCTGCACGGCGAGCGAGAGCTCGTCGACGGTCTCGGGCCGGAACACCTGCGACGGTGTGCAGGAGGCCGTGCCGCCCCAATTGGTCCAGGTGGCCGGTGTGCTCACAGGAAGCTCTTCCCTTCGCCGCGGTAGGTGGGGACGACGTCCACGACCTCGGCGCCGCCGCGCCCGTCGCGTGCTATCAGGGCGACACGGTTCGACCGCTCGCACACCTCGCCGGATTTGGTGTGGCGGAACCAGACTCGGTCACCGATCGACAGGTCGGCGGTCGCCGCGCCGGACAGCGGAGTCTGCACCTCGCCCGCTGACTCGGTCCCGACGTACTCGAGCCCCTCGGGCCAGACGGGCTTCGGCAGACGATCATCGCCGGGCGGGCCGGACGCGATCCATCCGCCGCCGCCGCATGTCACGATGTCGGCATCGGGACGGCGCAGGACGTCCAATCCGAAGGCGAGCGCGGGGGCCGGACGGAAATGCCGGTAGTTGTCGAAGAGGTGCCCGCCGAAGAATCCGCTGCCTGCGGCGATATCGGTGATCGACGAGTCCTTGGCGGTCTCCTCGATCGAGCCGGTGCCGCCGCCGTTGACGAACTCCAGGTCGGCGATCTCGCGGATCGCGGCGATGGCCTCGCCCCGGCGGTGACGCAGTTCGGTCATCGATACGGCTTGCATCGCGGACACCGCGGTGTTCATGGCGAGCTTGCCGTCGACGCCGTTGCCGACGCCCGCTACCTGGGCCTCGTACGACATGGCGCCGACCAGAGCGAACCCATCGCGGTCGGCGATTGTCCGGGCGAGGGAGACGGCCTGTTCGGTGGAGTGGATCGGTGAGCGTCGCACGCCGAGATGGAGTCGGCCGCCGAGGACGCGCAGCGACGCGTCGAAGTCGATGGCGACCCGGATCGTCGGCCGCCGGCCTGCCGGGAGAATCGAGTCGACCAGGTCGAGTTGGGCTGGATCGTCGACGAGAAGCGTGACCCGTGAACAGGCGGTCTCATCGCCGAGGAGTGCGGCGAGCGCTTCGCGCCGAGCGGTCGGGTAACCGAGTAGAACGTCCTCGACCCCGGATTCGATTGCGAGCCAGTGCGCTTCGGCGACGTCGTAGGCGAGGACTCCGGCGAACCCGTCGCGGCCGAGGATCGTCTCGATGGCGGATCGCACGCGCAGCGACTTGGAGGCGACACGGATCGGCACTCCGGTGGCACGTCGTCGTAGGTCCGCGATGTTGTGCTCCAGTGCGGTGAGGTCGAGTGCCAGCACGGGGGAGTCCAGGTGCGCACGGCGCACCGCATCGTCGATGGCGGCCCAGTCGGGCCGGATGCCGTCGGCGGGCTGTCGTGACATCTCGGTTCCCCCTGATCAAAGTGGATCATTCGATCAACTAACGCGACTCCAGTATGACACACGTCTCATCTGAGAGTAACGACCTGGTGAGCGGATGATTTCCGGAGTGCGATTACCCTGGTCAAGCGTGACTGTCATCCCACGCATGCGCGCATTGCGCGAACCCGGACCGCTGCGCGCGATGGGGGCGTCCGCTGCGGAGATCGCGGCTGTGACGCACGGCTCGCCGAACCTCGTCAACGGGGTGTTCGCCAACCGGGAACGGCCGCCCGAGGCGGGCGGACCGGACGTCGGAACGTTCGTCGACATGCTGCGGAGTTCGGGGAGCCCGAAGGGCACGCTGCCGGTGATGAGCCCGCACCTGAGTCCGGAACCGGACGGCATGTCCGTCAGCTGGCTCGGGCACGCCACCGCGATCGTCGACGTCGACGGCGTACGGATCCTCGTCGACCCGGTGCTGAGCGCACGCTGCTCGCCGTCGCAACTCGTCGGACCCAAGCGGATGCACCGTGCACCGGTGTCGGCTCCGAACCTGCCCGCCATCGACGTGGTGCTGCTGAGCCATGACCATTACGACCATCTGGACGTCGAGACGGTGACTGCGATCGCCGCGACGCAGCCCGACGCCCGATTCGTCGCGCCGATCGGCGTCGACGCGCACCTGGAGCACTGGGGCGTCGCGAAGGGGCGGATCACCACCGCGGATTGGCAGCAGAGTCGAACCGTCACCGTTCGCGGCGTGGAGGTGACGTTCGGCTGCGTACCGGCACGGCACTTCTCCGGCCGCGGCCTCACGCGGAACAACACCCTGTGGGCGAGCTGGTCGGTGACCGGACCCGGTCACTCGTTCTTCTTCTCCGGCGACACCGGGTTCACCGACGCCTACCGGGAGGTCGGGGACCGGCACGGCCCGTTCGACGCGACCCTCATCGCCATCGGCGCCTACGATCCGGCGTGGCCCGACATCCACCTGAACCCGGAGGAGGCGGTGGCCGTTCATTCGCTGGTCAACGGCGGCGACACGGAATCACTGCTGGTGCCGATCCACTGGGGCACGTTCAATCTCGCGCGGCACCCCTGGGGCGATCCTGTTCGGCGGCTGATGCCCGCGGCGGAGGCGGCGAGCGTCGACGTGTGCGTGCCGCGGCCCGGGTCGACCGTTCAGGTGGACGACCGGACCGGCACCGCATTCGACGACCTCGACTGGTGGGGACGGCACGTATGACGACCGTGGAGCGGGTCCCGGGGCTCACCGCAGCTGAGGTCGCCGAGCGGGTGGCCGCCGGCGAGACGAATGCGATTCCGGCCAAGTCGGGCCGCAGCGTCGCCGACATCGTCAAGGCGAACATCTTCACTCGCATCAACGCGATCCTCGGCGTCCTGTTCGCGATCGTCGCGTTCACCGGCTCGTTCATCAACGGTCTGTTCGGTCTGCTGATCATCGCGAACAGCGGCATCGGCATCATCCAGGAGATACGGGCCAAACGCACGCTCGACCGGCTGGCGATCGTCGGACAGACGCGACCCGTCGTGCGGCGCGCGGGTATCGCACAGGACATCGCGCCCGATGAGGTGGTGCGCGGCGACATCATCGAACTCGGTCCGGGCGATCAGATCGTGGTGGATGGCGAAGCGGTCGAGTCGCAGGCCCTCGACATCGACGAGTCGCTGCTCACCGGTGAGGCGGACGCCGTCGACAAGCCGGTGGGTGCCGTGATCATGTCGGGCAGCTTCGTGGTCTCCGGATCGGGCGCCTACCGGGCGACGAAGGTGGGTCCCGACTCGTACGCGGCGCAGCTGGCGGCAGAGGCCAGCAAGTTCACCCTCGTGGCGTCCGAGTTGCGTTCGGGCATCGATCGGATTCTGAAGGTGATCACCTGGCTGCTGGTCCCGGCAGGCGTCCTCACCATCGTCAATCAGCTGTTCATCAGCCAGAACGACCTGAAGACGGCGCTGCTCGGCATGGTCGCAGCCCTGGTCCCGATGGTCCCGGAGGGGTTGGTGCTGATGACTTCGATCGCTTTCGCGGTCGGTGTCGTGCGACTGGGCCGACGTCAATGCCTGGTGAACGAGTTACCGGCGATCGAGGGGCTGGCCCGCGTCGACGTGGTGTGCACCGACAAGACCGGCACACTCACCGAGAACGGCATGCGGCTGTCCGAGGTTCGAGTGCTGGCTGAGAGCACGCACGGCCATGACGTGAAGGGCGGCGACCCGTACGACAGCGGCCCCCACGACAGCGGCCCGTACGACGATGAGCTGCACCGCGCCCTCGCAGCACTGGCCGCTCACGATCCCCGGCCCAATGCGAGCATCGCGGCGCTCGGCGAAGCGTATCCGCAGGCGCCGAACTGGTCTACGTCGGCGATCCTGCCGTTCTCGTCGGCCGATAAGTTCAGCGGGATGTCGTTCGTCGATGAGACGGGTGCCGATCGCGGCAACTGGCTCATCGGCGCACCCGACGTGCTGCTCGATCCGAACAGCGAGATCGCGCGCTTCGCATCCGATCTGGGTTCCACCGGGATGCGCATACTGCTCGTCGCCACCTGCCGCGCGCCGGTCGACACCGAACCGCCGACGGGAGCCGCACTGCCGGGTCCGATCGTGCCGACCGGACTGATCGTCCTGGAGCAGCGCGTGCGCCCGGACGCCAGGGACACCCTCGGCTACTTCGATTCGCAGCATGTCGCGGTCAAGGTGATCTCGGGCGACAACGCGCTGTCGGTAGGTGCGGTCGCCGCCTCTCTCGGGCTCGGCACGCCGGAGTCGGCGGTCGATGCGCGCCGTCTCCCGGAGAGCGGTGCGGAACTGGCCCGAGTGGTCGACGGCGCTGACGCTTTCGGCCGCGTCCGTCCCGATCAGAAGCGCGCGATGGTCGCGTCGCTCCAAGGGGAGGGGCACACGGTCGCGATGACCGGCGACGGTGTGAACGATGTGCTCGCCCTGAAGGACGCGGACATCGGCGTCGCCATGGGAGCCGGCTCGTCGGCGGCCCGGTCGGTGGCGCAGATCGTGTTGCTGGACAACAAGTTCGCGACTCTCCCGTATGTGGTCGGGGAGGGTCGCCGGGTGATCGGCAACATCGAGCGTGTTTCGAACCTGTTCTTGACGAAGACCGTGTACGCGGTGCTTCTCGCCGTGCTCGTCGGTGTGGCGGGTCTGCTGGCGAAGGCCTTCGGCTGGGCGCCCATCAGCTATCCGTTCGAACCGATCCACGTGACGATCTCGGGGTGGTTCACCATCGGCGTTCCCGCGTTCGTGTTGTCCCTCGCGCCGAATAACGAGCGCGCGAGATCGGGTTTCGTTCGCCGTGTCCTCACTCAGGCGGTACCCAACGGAGTCATCGTCGGCCTGTCGGCCTTCGTCTGCTTCATGCTCGTGAACCGGGACATCGCGGCCGCCGGGCCGACGCAGGTGGCCACGGCGACGCTTGCCACCATGATCGCGATCGCCGTGTACGTGCTTGCGGTGGTCGCACGGCCGTACACCTGGTGGAAAGTAGTTCTCGTGGGGATCTCGGTGCTCGCCTACGTGCTGCTCTTCACGGTTCCGTTCAGCCAGCACACGTTTCACCTGGATTCCTCGAACGCCGCGATGATGAGCGTCGCCGGGGCGTGCGCGCTGGTCGGTTGCGCGGCCGTAGAGGTGAGCAGCCGGGTGCTGCAGAGGGGCGATGATCGCCGGACGGCTGCGTCCGGTTGACTCGGGGCGGTATGATGCCCGCATGGATTTCAAGGGAATTATCGACAAGGCCAAGGGCGCAGTCAAGAAGAACCCGAATCTGATCGACAAGGGCGGCGACGCCGTCAACAAGGCGACGGGCAACAAGTACTCGGCGCAGGTCGACAAGGCGCAGGGCGCGGCTCGCAAGGCAGCCGGAGTCCAGGATCAGCAGGGCGGCGGCCAGCAGGGTGGCGGCCAGCCTCCGCAGGGTGGTCAGCCCGGTCAGTAGCGGTCAGGCCTTCGAGTGTCGGCGGTACGCCGACACCGAGGGTTCACCGTCGACCCAGTAGCGCCATGGCCGGTCTGCGGCCAGACGCACACCGACACGCGGCCCGGCGAGTATCTCGCCGGGCCGTTTCGTGTCTGCAGACGGTCCGAGATGCACGCCTTCGGGGGAGGTCAGGTCGGTTGCGAGGTCCGCCTTGGTGATGCCGAGGGCCTTCGCGAGATTGCCCGGACCACGTCCGAGGAGCTCGTCGGCCACGTCGCCGCGTGCGGTTCGCCGCCGGTCGCGTGCCGATTCGAGGCCGTCGACGATGAGTCCCGCGCGGATCAGCACAGCCGATCCCTGGCCCTCCGGGCTGGTGACGATATTCGCGCAGTGGTGTCCGTGCATCTGATAGACGTACAGCCGCAGTGCCGGGCCGTACATGATCTCCGACCGGGGCGTCCGTGTGTAGGCGTGCGACGCGGGATCGTTGGGGCCGTCGTATGCCTCGACTTCGGTGATCAGTGCGGATACGCCGTGCCCGACCAGAATGCGATTCAGGAGTGAACGCGCGGCCCGGCAGACGCTAGGCTCTGTGACCATGGCCAAGACAAGTGACTCCATTCATGTCGAACTCTCGCCCGAGGATACCTTCGCGGCGGCTGCAGACCTGTCTCGTTACGACGAGTGGCTGGTCCTTCACGACGGTTGGCGCAGCAGGCTCCCCGGTGCCGACGAACTCCGCGCGGGAACCAAGGTGTCGTCGGTCATCACTGTGAAGGGGGCTCGGGTCCGATTCGCATGGGAGGTCGAGAAGTTCCGTGCCCCAAGCGAAGTCGCGTTGAAGGGTAGCGGAAAGGGTGGTGTGAAGGCGAAGCTCGACCTGACCGTCGAGCCCGACGGCGACGGCTCGAAGATAACCTTCCTCATCGACCTCGGCGGCCTGCCGATGATCGGTCCAGCCGGCAAAGCCGCCGCGGCAGCGGTAAAGGGCGACGTGCACAGGTCGCTGGAGAAGTTCGTCGAGATCTTCGGCTGACCGGTCGCGAGCCGTGAGTCGTGCCCGCCCTGCGGCGTGAGAATTGGTTAGGCTCACCTTTGTTATGATGGGTCACCGGTGTGCCGATACAGCGCACTTCACGCCGTCGCGAAGGAGCATCGAATGGCCGACCGGGTTCAGGAAACCCTCACGAGCATCCTCGACGAGGATCTGGACCTCTCGCCAGGAGACATCAGCGCGTCGTCGTCGCTCGTGGACGACCTCGGAATGGATTCGGTGGCGTTCGCCATCGGCGTCGTCGCCATCGAGGAACGACTCGGGGTGCGACTCTCCGAACGGGAGATCTACGAGAGCGCCACGGTCGGCGACCTCCAGGACGCGATCCGCGCCAAGCTGGACGGTCTCGATTCGGACAGGGCCGAACCGAACGGGGCCGAACTGAACAGGGCCGGGCGGTGAGCGCCGCAGTCGGGGCGGGAGCCGGGCCGACAGTCACCGACTTCGGGCCGTCCGATCACACCTACCTCCACAGCGACGCTCCCGGCGTACCCGCGCATTGGGCGATGCTGCTCGATCTGGCCGACGAGGGGCCGGCGCTGACCCTGGATGCGCTTCGTGAACGGGTCGGCGAGCGCGTGGGGTGGTTCGACCTGTTCCGTGTGGGCGTCCGCGGCGGTTTCGCGCGTGAGCCCGAGATCGTTCTGGCAGACGACGTCGTGATCGCGGATCACGTCACCGAATCGCTATTCGCCGACGACGCCGGTCTGCGCCGGCTCATCGAGTCGCAGCTCGAGGAGCCGCTTCCTCAGCCCCAGCCGTACTGGCACATCACGCTGTTGACCTCGACGCGGACCAGCAGGCAGTCGATCCTGCTGAAAGTGCACCACAGCCTTTCCGACGGTATCGCCGGCGCTGCGTTCGCGGGCCTGCTGGCAGATGTCGGCGCTGACGGTCCCCGCGAGTTCGACCGGTTCGCGACGAGCCCGCGATTCCGAGTCGGCACCGTCGACCCGGAACTCCTGGCGGCGAGTCGCACAGCCTTCGAGCGTCAGTGGGCCGCGGGCGACGAGGGGCGGTCATGGCCGGCGCTGACCGGCTCGGGGCGGCGCGAGACAGCGCTGTACTCCGCGTCGACGCGCGAACTGCGGCGCGCCGCCCGACATCACGGGGCATCGGTCCACGAGTTCCTCATAGCGGCCATCGGACGGGCGGTGAGCGTCGCTCCGCCGGTCACCGACGAACCTCAGGCGCAGAACATCCGCGTGACTCTGCCGGTGACATTGGACCCGTCGTTCCGTCACACGGGTAACGCCGTCGGTCTCTCGCTGCTCAACCTTCCGGGAGACTCCGCCGACCTGGATGTCCAGATCGAGCGGGCGCGCGCCGAGTTGGCGATCACCGAGACCGAGCGCCTGGAACTCGCGCTGGCCCCCGTGGACGACGCTCCGCCGATGCCGTGGGCAGACCAGCGCGCCCTCGTCGCCGAATCGATGAAGAGGATGAGCCCGGACATCCACATCGGCATCAATCCGGGGTTCACCCGCTCCCGTTCGGTGCTGGGGCGGGACTTCGCCGGGATGACGCCCTTCTCGCCGCTGCTGGGGTACTCCTTCTCGATCACCGGACTCATCCTGGGCAGCCGGACGTCGCTCGGCGTGGTCGCCGACCGGTCCGCGCTGCCCGGCTACCCGGGGACCTTCGTGGATGCGCTGTCCGCGGTGATCGCGGAGGCCGCGCCGGTCGGTTGATCGTCCGCGGCGGCTGATACCTACCTGATCAGTCCGACCCGAGTACCTCGCCGAGCACAGCGTCGGCCGACTGCGGCAGCCTGGCGATCAGGTCGATGGCGGTCCGCGCCGCCCGGTCGGCGAACGCCTCGTCGAGGATGTCGGTGCGGTACTCGACGTCGAGGCGGAGATCGTCGTTCTCGCTGAACTCGAACGCGAGTGACAGCGGATAGTGCACGACATCCTTGGTGATCGTCTCGCAGGTGACGTGCGCGCCCTCGGGCACAGCGATCCCGCGCAGCGGGGCGTTCTTCACCAGCGTCATGATCTCGGCGACCGGGAACCGTCCGCCGTCGGTGCGCAGTGCGGTGAGGATGGTCCCGTAGTCGATGGCCGAGTGCTCCATCGCGCCGTACACCGCCGCAACCCCGCTTCGCAGCGCGTCGCCGGTCCGGTCGCGGCGGTCGAACGTGAACCGCATGGGGATGATGTTGCCGGTGTAGCCGACCCGATCGGTGGTCTCTCCGGGGGCCCGGTTGTCGGCGGGAACCAGCATGACGAAGTCGTCGGACCCGCTCATTGCACTGACGGTGAGTGCGGAGATCACGATGAACAGTGCGTTCGGGGTGGCTCCGACCTCGCGTGCGAAGGCGACCGAACGCTTCACGTGAGCGTCGGGGACCGGCAGGCTGAGGCAGCGGCCGGGACCTTCGCCCATCACCGAGAACCAGCTGTCCTCCGCGCTGGACGCAGGCAGCTGTCCGGACAGCGGGTAGCGGATGCCCTCGGCTGCCCAGGTGCGCTGCGCGTGCCGCACCGCCGCGTCCGCGTGGGCGCCGGTCCGGGTTGACGGGTCGACGGCGGCGCCGGTCGGCAGCACGACCGCGCTCCGGGCATCGCCCGATACGAGGGCGCCGATCACCGGCGGGAGGATCGTCTCGTCGCCCGCCATGTGGTGCAGCACCAGAATCATCGAGACACCCGTGTGGTGCCGCAGTACCCGGACCCGGCAGGGCGGTTCCTCGGTGAGCCGGAACGGCGCCGCCGCGAGGGTCTGCGCCGCCTGGGCGACAGCGTCCCCGGCAGATCGGCCCCGAGCCTCATCGGCGCCGTCCGTGGGGATCTCGCCCCACTCCCAGACCTCGCCCGGGACCGCCCACCGGCCGTTCCGTTCGATGGCCCGTCGGCGTGGCACACCGTCGACGACCTCGATGATCGAGCCGATGACCTGGGAGGAGGCGATCAGCCGCTCGGTCGCGGCGACCACGTCCTCGATCGAGTACGGGGCGCCGAACTCCAGATGGACGGCGAAGTTGTGCGAGTCGGACTCGGGATCGATCTCGTAGATCTTCCACATCCGGCGCTCGGCGATGCCGAGCGCACCGTCCGCGGTTTGCGGCTGCGGCGCCGACTCGTCGGCGCTGGACCCGGCCTCCGTACCGGCAGTGTCGATTCCGGCGGCTGCGAGTCGGCGACGCATCGCCTCCTGCTGTGCATCGGTCAGGACGTTCACGGATTCTCCTGCGTTCGGACGGCCCCGGGCGTCGAGGCAGTGTGTGCGGACGGGGTTCGTGCGGCGTGATCGCTGCGCAGCGCCGTCCAGTCGCTGACGACGTCGACGAGTTCGCCGCGGGACCAGGCGAAGGTCTGGTCCTGGAAGTGCTTTGACCGAGGGTCGCCACTGGCGCCCATCGGCACGATCCATCTGCTTCGGTCGCGGTCGCTCATGTCCCACACGTAGCGCGCCACGGAACCGAAGCGGCACACGTGGGAGACACCGACGACGCTGGAGTTGGCGAACACGCACTCGGCGTCGCCGCCGAGACGGACCGGATGGGGACGGACCTGCTCGGACAATTCCGAATACTTCGGTGTGACCCCCGCGAAGTCCATGCCATGGAACGGCACGAGGACGTGAACGTCACCCCAGGCCGGAACGACCGGCACCGCATCGGTCTCGGTGGCCAGCGACTCGAGTACGGCGGTCGCCGACCGTTCCACGTCCAGACCGATCCCTGGGGCTCCGGCGATGATGGACTCCAGCGCCGCGGCGACCCTGATCGGCACGGAGAAGAACGGCGTGATCCACATCGGGTAGCCGTGCGGGGCGGTCAGGCCCGACAGCGCCGGATCGGCGGAGATCGTGCTGACTAATCGGCTGCGGAACTCCGCGAACAGATACGCCTCCTGACTGGCGGCGTGCATGCCGCCGTCCCATGTGAGCAGTCGATCTCGCAGTGCGCGTCCGCGTTCACTCACGTCGGTCAGGGAAGCGATCAGGTCGGTGATGACGGCGGCCGGCGCATTGGCGACGTCGCGATGGATCGTCTCGCATCCGTCCACCGAGCCTGCGGCCGGATCCGAGAGGAGCCGATCGATCCGTTCGGCACGGGCAGGCGGCGCGCATTCGGTGGTGGTGGGCTGCATCGGCGAGCAGTCGGGGATGCGCTGGTTCGCGATCACGGCGTGCGAGGTCACTGCGGCGTCGAAACCGTCGTCGAGTACCGATGGAGTCTCGTACCCACGCCAGCGGTGCCGCTCGTCCCAGCCGGGCACCGGCAGCCAGTAGTTCTCCGCCGCCCTGACCGGGAACCGGCCCACCGTGTGCCGAGTGAGACGGCCCGCGGTGTCCGCGATGACGATCCGGTTGGCGGGCTCCACCCAGTCGGCGAACGCACGCTCCACGTCGTCGACGGATCGCGCGAAGATCAGGTCGGTCACCGCGTCGAAGGTCGAGGAGGAGTCGGTGAGCATCGGCGTCCGGAGGCTCACCGACCAGGCGTCGTCCGGTCCGCCGAAGACCACTGACCCGTTCGGCGTCTCGATGATCTCGACCTGGACGGACTCTCCGCCGCGCACGTCGATGCGCTCGGTGCGCGAGGGCACCGGCGATGCTCCCTCGGGAGTCATGGCGACAACGTCGTCGTCGCTGCGACTGAGCTTCTCGATGAAGACGTCCTGGTAGTCGGCCATCGCGTTGGTGATCCCCCAGGCAACCGACTTCGCGTGCGCGAAGTGCGGCATGCCCGGAACACCGGCGAAAGCGAAGCCCACGACGTCGAACTCGGGTGATGCGAGGTGGATCTGCTGGTATACCCCGGGGGTCTCGATGAACCGGTGCGGATCGCCTGCGATCAGCGGTGCGCCGGTCTCGGTCGCCGATGCCGCGATTCCCCAGGCGTTGCTTCCCGAGATGGCGTCGCCGAGCGGCGGCACCGCAGGATCGGCACGAGGCACCGGGCCTGATGTCGGATCCACCGGACAGTGCGCGGTCAGGTCGGCGATGAACTGCGCGTCGGGTCGGTCGGGCACCTGATCGCCGGGGTGCACGGGGCCCTCGCAGTCGAAGAGGTCCAGGGCGGCCGGGCCGAGTGAGCGGCAGGCGTTCAGGCGCCACAGCTTGGTGGCGAAGCGGCCGAACATGAGGTGCGCCGCGAGGAAGACCGCGATCGGCGTCCACGGATCCCACGCCGTCGGACGATGGTCGAATGCGTCGAGCTCGACCGCATGCGCCTCGGCGTGCGATCGAGTGATCCCGTCGGAGTAGGCGCGGAGCAGGAGCCGCGTCCGTGCGGACGACGCATCGTGGACGCGGCGCGCGACCCGATCGATCTGGGCCCGTCGAACGAACTCGTCCCACTCGACTCCGTCGGCGCCGAAGATGGTGGCCGTCCGGCCTTCCGCCCGCAGGCGCAGGAACTCGATCTGCCAGGCGCGGTCGATGCCGGTGGCGTAACCCTGGCCGAACAGAGCGCCCGCCGCGGAGCCGGACCGGATGTGCGGGATCGCGTGGGCGTCTCGGATGAGCTCGAAGTCGTAGGCAGGGGAGTGCTCGGCGCGGGGATGGCCGTCGCCGTCATTCACCGGAGTCCTCCGCAGTCAGCAGATCCGCGAGCGGCAGGCGTGCCGTGGCGGCGGCGAGGATGTCGTCGAGATGATCGTGGAGGCGCTCGATGGCGCTGTCGGCGAAGAGCGCGACCCGATAAGAGATCTGCACGTCTGTCCGGTCCGGATGCATGAAGGCCTCCACAGTCAGCGGCAATGCGAGCCGTCCCTTGTCAGCGAGCTTCCAGGTCATGGTGGTTCCGGGGAGGTGGATGCCGTCGACCTTCTGGTCGAGGAACAGGACGAGGGAATCGAACGGCTGCGCCGCGTCGTCGGCGGTGGCCTTGCGGGCGATGTCGGTGATGTGCGTGAACGGGAATGCGCGATGCGCGAAGGCTGCGTCGGTCACCGTCCGGGTGTGCTCGACGAGATCGGCGAAACGGGGACCTGCGCCGCGGATGCGCAGCGGGATCGAGTTGCTGAAATTGCCGATCAGGTCCTGGGTCCCGGTCTCCTCGCGGTTGGCGACTGCAGTCCCGATGAGGACATCCGATCGTCCGGTGAGACGACGCAGAGCGAGGTAGTAGGCCGTGAGGAACACGGTGAACGGCGGTGTCCGCAGTTCCGAACTCAGGCTCCGCAAAGCGGAGTCGGCGGCGGCGCTCATCACCCGGTCGTGCCGTGTGCTCGTCTCGGGCGCGGCATCGAGGCGGTGGTCGTACGGCAGGTTGGCCGTGTCCACGACGCCGGCGAACTGATCCTCCCAGAAACGCGTGTCGGCGGTGTGGTCGGCGGCCGCGAAGCGATCCTGCTCCCACTCGGCGAAATCGGCCACCTGCCGCGGCGGTGGATCGACTGCGATGTCGGGGCCGGTGAGCGCCGCGTCGTAGAACCGCGCCACGTCGCGGGCCATCACCGGCAGGGTCATCCCGTCCCAGAGAATGTGCTGCATCGCGACGACCATCGCCAAGCGCGGCGCACCCGCCGCATTGGACGGCAGGTCGACGAGACTCACCCGCACCGACGACTCGGCCGCCAGATCGAACGGCTCGGTCGCGGCCTTCGAGATGAGCTCGTGCAGGCGGCACTCCGGGGCGGAAGCCGGCCGCAGATCGACGGACGCGACCGGCAGCGGGAACTCCTCGTGGATCCGTTGGAACGGCTCACCGTCGGCGTCGGCGTGATACGTCGTCCGCAGGATCTCGTGGCGGCGGACGACGGCGAACAGCGCCCGGCGCAGTGCTTCTCGGTCGACGGGGCCCGTGTACGTGAAGGCGAGGCAGATGTTGTTCGCGGTGCTCTCGGGAACACGCCGCTGGTGCGACCACACCAGCCGCTGGCTGAACGACAGGGGAGCGCGGTCGGGCGCCCGCCGCGCGGGCACGGCGGGCACGTCCGAGATTCCGGCGTCGGCCAGTCGGCCCTGCATCGCGCGATGCAGCTCATCGAGTGCTGACACGGTGATTCAGTCCCTCCCTCTCGGGGCGGTCGTTGCGAGTTCCGGTGCGGAGACACCGGCCACGTCGAGAAGGATCTCGGCGACCTGCGTGAGCCTGCCGGGCACCTGCTCGCGTTCGGCGAGCACCGAGGCGAAGCCGCGGACCGTCCTCCCCGCGAAGACGTCGGTGATCCCGATTCGCTCGACGGCCAGCAGACCGCGGACATTGGCGACGAACGTGGTGGCCAGGATCGAGTTGGCACCAGCATCGAAGAAGTCTGTGGTGACACCGAGCCGGTCCACCTCCAGCACCTGTTCGGCGATGTAGGCGACCGCGGCTTCGACGACGCTCTCCGGCGCGACGTACTCGCCCTGGGGTGCTCCGGTCAGCGCCCGTTCCAGCGTCTCGTGAATCGACGCCCGATCCACCTTCCCGTTGGCGGTGAGCGGAACCTCGTCAACGAGGCGGACCACCTCGGGGACCATGTACTCCGGCAGTCGGTCGCGGAGGCCGGTCGTCACCGATGGCGAATCGGATGCCGCCCCGTCCGATGCTGCCGTCACGGCGAGTCCGAGTCGGCCGGCGAACACAGCGGCGACGGCCTCTCCGATCCCGGGAAGCGCCCTGGCCGCCGCCTCGACCTCGCCGAGCTCCACGCGATACCCACGGATCTTCACCTGGTGGTCGGCTCGTCCGAGGAAGTCGATCGTCCCGTCCGGCAGGTAGCGTGCCAGATCGCCGGTTCGGTACCAGCGCACATCGTTCGCGATCACGAACCGGTCGGCGGTGCGCTCCGGGTCATCGCGGTAGCCGTCGGCCACACCGGCCCCGCCGATCCACAGTTCGCCGGTCACCCAGTCGGGGGTGTCCTCCAGTCGGTCGTTGACCACGCGGCAGTGCACGCCCGCCATCGGCCTGCCGTACGGAACGGCCGTCCAGTCGGCCGGGAAATCGTCGGTGACCTCGTAGACGGTGGAATGGATCGCGGTCTCGGTGGTACCGCCGAGACCGGCGAACCGCAGACCGGGCACGGCGGCCCGGGCACGCCTGCCGAGATCGGCGGCTACCCGGTCGCCACCGGTGATCACGGTGCGCAGTGTGCGGAGCTGTGAGGCGCCGGCGCTGTCGAGGAGCATGCCGATGAGTCCGGGAGCCGCGTTCACCACGGACACGCGGTGCGCCGTGATCCGGTCGGCCCAGGCCTGCGCGTCGCGGGTGTGCTCTCCGTCGATGCAGACGAGCGCACCGCCCAGCGAGAGCGGACTGAAGATGTCGAAGACCGAGAGGTCGAACTCCAACGCCGATAGGCCGAGCGTCCGGTCGTCGGAGCCCAGACCGAACTCGTCGGTGATCGCGTCGACGGTATTGGCCGCGGCGCGATGGCTGACCTGGACGCCCTTCGGTTCACCGGTCGACCCCGAGGTGAACAGGACGTAGGCCAGGTCATCGGGGTCGCCGACGATGGGACGATCGATCGGCGACGCGGTCACGGCGTCGTCGAACACCACGGGAGTCGCCAGGGCCGGAAGCTCGGACGTCTCCTGCGAGATCACCGCGCCGACCTGTCCGCGCGTGAGGATCCGGTCCCGACGCGCGCTCGGCTGCTCGGAGCCGACCGGCAGGTACACAGCGCCGGCCGCGAGTGCGCCCAGGACCGCGATCACCTGGCGGTGACCCTTGGGCAGGATGATCGCGACCGTGTCGCCCGGAGCGATGCCCGCGGTCTGCAGCGCCCCGGCCACCGAGCGCGCCTGCGCGGCGACGGCCGCATAGGTCAGCTCGCGGCCGTCCGCAGTCACCAGCGCGGTGCGCTCGGGAGAGCGTGCCGCGCGGTCGAAGAACGCGCCGTGCAGCGTGCGCGGCACGATCGTGGACGGCGCGGCGGCGGCGCGGTCGCGCACCTCTCGTTGTGCGGCGGGCAGGCCGATCTCGAGTGCTTCGCTCCAGTCGGCGTCCTCGGATACCAACCCGTCGAGGATCGAACGGAATTCGGCGAACATCGTCTCGATCATGCCGTCGGGCAGTGCATCCCGGCGCACGTCCCAGTTCACCAGGAGGCCGCCGTCGAGTTCCACGACCTGTGCGTCGAGGTCGACCTGCGGACCCTGCGACAGGATCCAGACGGGCTCGCCGAACAGGAGTCGAGCACGATCGGACACTAGCTCTCCGAACCCGAGACCCGAGGTGAACACCAGCGACGGGGTGACCGTCGAACCGCGCTGCCTGCTGAGGTCGCGCAGGACGTCGAGGCCCTCGTACGCCGCGTGGCCCGCCGAGTCGTGCAGTTCCCGCTGCAGTCGGCGCGCCCGGTCGATCATCGACTCGACCCGAGTCGCATCGGCATCGATGAGCACCGAGTTCGTGAAGTCACCGACCACCTGATCGATGTCCTCGTGGACCGGTTCGCGGTTGAACAGCGGGACATTGAGGAGGAAGCGCTGATGCGTCGACCAGCGTGCGACGACCTCCGAGAACACGGCGGCGAGCGTGACCGCGGGGGTGAGTCCGTGCGAGTACGCGGCGGAGTAGAGCCGTTCCCTCTCCGGCGCAGCGAGCCGATGGTGGTACCGGACGCTGCGGTCGGGTTCGCGGCGACGCTCCTCGGGGACCGTGGGTAGTGAGGGAGTGTCGGGCAGGGCGGGCACCTTCTGCTCCCACCAGTGACGGGCCACCTCGTACTCGGCCTCGGTCACGTGGTCGTCCTTGCCCGCGAGGTACTCGCGGAAGGTGCAATCGATTCGCGGCAGCGGCGCGTCGGTCTCGTAGGCGATCGCCAGATCGTCCAGTACTCGTCGATAGCTCATGGCGTCGGCGGCGAGCATGTCGACGTCCAGGTGGATCCGGTGTGCCCCATCGGGAAGCAGCGTGAGAACGACCTCGATCACGAGGCCCGCGGCGGTATCCAGCACCTGGTGACTCATGCGGTCCCGGGTCCGTTCCAGCTCCGATTCCACATCCCCGGCGGCGTTCCGCAGATCCACCATGCTGAACACCGAGCGCGGCGGACGCGGAAGGATGCGCTGGGTCCCGGCGTCGTCGAAGGCCGCGCGCAGCATCTCGTGCCGTGTGACGACGCGGTCGACCGCTCGCTCGAGCCGGTCCGCGTCCACACCGCGGCCGTCGAACTCGGCGAACAGGTGCGCGGCGACACCGCCGAGGGCCTGACCGTCCTGGCGGCCGACCCAGTACGCGTGCTGCATCGTGGCGAGACCGAACGACGAGTCGTCGGTCACCTGGTCGTCAGTCACCTGGTCCGTGCTCGCGTCGACATCGGGCTCCGGCACGGGGGCCGGCTCCCGTGCCGGGGGTGCCTGCGTTTCAGGGGCGTCGGAGTCCTCGCCGAGCAGGCGGGCCCACGCCTCGACGGTCGGGTCCTGGGCCAGCTGCGAACTGCGGACCGCGTATCCCCGCTTGCGCCAGGCGCTGGTCAGCTTGATGACAAGCAGTGAGTGCATGCCGTGGCGGACGAGGTCGTCGGCGTCGCCGATGCTCTCGGAAGGGATGTCCAGCAGCGCTGCGACGTCCTCGCGGATCTGGTCTCTCGAAATCACGTCACTCCTACTAACGAAAATGTGCGGGTGCAGATGATGATGTGCCGGGCACTACGCGTCGATCTCCTCGTCGGTGACACCGAAACTCGTGAACGCGGTGTTGCGCGGCAGTCGGTAGGCCTCGCGGCCGGTTACCGCGTTGAGGATGCGAGCGTTGCGGACTGCGCCGATGTCGAGGTTGGGAGCCGACACCCCGTGGGCGTGGGTCTCCGCGTTCGCCACGAAGAGCCGGTCGGTCAACTGCGGGTCGGATGCCACCGAGTGATTGGCCTCGACCACCAGACGTCCCTGCGAGTCCCGCCGGAGTCGGTCGTCGATCGGGCCGAGGAACGGTTGCTGCCGCTCCCGGTACCCGGTCGCGGCGATCACCAGGTCCGCGCTGTGCGCGATCGCCGTCTCGGTGTCCAGGTGACGGCCGCGCACCCGGATCCGGCCGGCGGGCTCGGTCTCGAGTGCGTCCACGCGGACGCCGGTGCGCAGACCGACCGGAGCCAGACCGTCGAGCAGCTGCCTGCGGTAGAGCAGGTCGTGCAGGCGCTCGAGAGTGTCGCTCGAGATCCCCTTGTGAAACTGCCAGTGCCCGGCACGGACACGGTCGCGAGTGCCCTCGGGCAGACCGTGGAAGTAGTCCATGTACGCCGGAGTCGTCATCTCCAGGGACAGCTTGGTGAAGTCCAGGGGAGCGAACCACGGCGTGCGGGTCCACCAGCGCACCGCCGGACCTCCACGCAGGTTCGCCTCGAGCAGGTCGACGACGATCTCCGCACCTGACTGACCCGAGCCGATGACCGTCACCGCGTCCGCCGCGTGCGCGGCTTCCTGGTGATGCAGATAGGTCGAACTGTGCACGACGGCAGGCGAATCCGACTCCATCGCGGCGGGGACGGTCGGTTCGGTGCCGACTCCGATCACCACGTGGTCGGCATGGATGGTGGTGGCGACTCCGTTCGCGGTGGCGATCACCTCGAAGCGCTCGGCGTCGTCATTCCAATACACCTCGTCGACGGTCGTGCCGAAGCGCAGGGACGTCAGCCGGCCGACGACCCACAGCAGGTAGGCCTCGTACTCGCGCCGGGTCGGAAAGAACTGCTCCCGCACGAGGAACGGGTACAGGCGATCGACGTCCGCGAGGTAGGCCAGGAACGACATCGGATGGGTCGGGTCGACGAGTGACACCAGGTCGCTCAAGAAGCTGACCTGCAGGGTCGCCTCCTCGAACAGCAAGCCGGGATGCCAGCGGAACTCGGGTACCGAGTCGACGACAAGGACGTCCAGGTCGTCGACGGTCGAGGCCATGGCCGCGAGACCCAGGTTGAACGGTCCGCAGCCGATCGCCAGGACATCGACGGATACGGGATCACTCATGGATGTCGACCTTGTCTGTCACGCCGTACTCGGCCTGCTCGGACTCCACTTCCAGGGCGAGGCGCAGAAGCTCGTCGAACAGTTCGTCGATGTCGGACCCGTTGGCTGCCGGATTCAGCAGTGTCAGCTTGAGGCACGTCGACGCGTCGTCGTCGCCGCCGATGCGCACCCGCGTGCGTCCGATCAATGCCGTGCCCGAACTGATCAGACGACGGCGCAGCTCGGAGTTGACCCCGTCGAGGGCCTGGCAGCGGTACCGGAACACCACGGTCGTCAGGGTCACCGGGGCGACCAGTTCGAGCTGTGGCTCGGCGACGATCCGCCGCTCCGCGTGCCGAGCGAGTTCGTGACAGGTGTCGAGGATGTCGCCCAGACCGGAGCGCCCGTACGCGAGGAACGTGGTGAGGACCTTGAGAACGTCCGGACGTCGCGTGGTCTGCAGGGTGTGGCCGAGCAGCCCACCGAAGCCGGCTTCCTCGTCGTCCTCCGGGTTGAGGTAGGCGACGTTGCGATCGAGGGAGGAGAACAGATTCTCGTCGCGGAGCAGCAGGACGCTGGCCGCCGCCGGCTGCCAGCCGACCTTGTGCAGGTCGAGAGTGATCGAGTCGGCGCGCTCGAGGCCGTCGACGAGACCGCGCAGGGTGTCCGAGAACAGCGATCCGAAGCCGTACGCCGCGTCGGCGTGCAGCCAGACCTGGTGGCGCTCGGCGATATCGGCGATCGCATGGAGTGGATCGATGGTGCCGAAGTCGGTGGTGCCCGCAGTGGCGACGATGGCGAGAGGCGTACCCGCAGTGGTGGCGAGGGCGCATTCCAGAGCGGCGGGGACCATCCGGTGATGCTCGTCCACCTCGATGGGCACGACGGCGCCCTCGCCGAGGCCGAGGGTGGCGCACGCCCGGTTGATCGAGAAGTGCGCCACGCGTGAGCAGAACACCACCGGACGGTCCAGGTCGGCCACACCGTGATGCCGGGTGTCGATGCCTCGCTTCGCGGCGGCGTGATCCCGGGCGATCAGCAGGGCCAGCAGGTTGGAGAACGATCCGCCGGGACCGAAGACGCCTCCCGCGCAGGGGGGAAGTCCGGCCAGTCTGGCGAGTGCCGCGATGGTCCATTTCTCGATCGCGAGCGTCGCCGGACCGGAATCGTAGGTGTCGAGCGATGCGTTGGTGGCGCTCGCCATGGCGTCCGCGATGACCGACACGGTCAGCGGCGGCGGCTGCAGGTGAGCCGCAGTCAGTCGGTGCGTGAGATCGAGCCCGTAGGCGGCGATCAGGGCGCCCACTCGGTGCAGGGCCTGGTCCTCTCCGATCCCGTTCTCGGGCAGTTGTTCCGGACCCAGCGAACCGGTGACCTCCGCGAGCATCTCGCGGGGTGCGCCGTACGGGAGCGGTGAACCGTGGTGACTGCCTTCGACGGCGGCGGCCACCCGTGCCAGGCCTGATCCGATGTCGGACCAGCCGCGTCCAGGTGTCGCGAAGCGCGGCTCCGTGCGCGTGTGAGTCAGGTGGTCGTGAGACACGTTGAGCTCCCGTCTGGGATTCGAGGAAGGTGCGGGTTCGTGTGCGGTAGGCGCAGGCGTGACGCGCGCGGTCATGAGGGGGGCGCTCCGGCGTCGGCGATCGGATCAGCGATCGGATTGGCGAGCCGGTGCTCGGCATCGAGGATGGTGAAGTACGAGTCGCCTGCGTTGACCATCCGCCGGTTGTTGCCGAGCTGCAGACCGTTCATGTGCACGGCCGGAAAGTCCGGTGCGAACAGGTCCCAGCGCGTGAAGCGAGACTCCAGATCTGGGTGGTCGGCGACGAATTCGTGCAGGCTGTCGGCGACGATCTGCCAGAAATCGGAGTCGACGATCAGGCGGCCGGTGTGCAGGATCGCGGCGAGGGGACGGAGGAAGTCGTCGAACACGTCCGAGAGGACGCCCAGATTCCGGATGGCGTCGGGCTCCTCGGTGAGCGCGCGCCTGCACGATTCCGGAAGGTCGGCGGGATCGCTGAAGATGCAGACCTCTTCGCCGATGTCCTTGAGGATGGCCCGTGCGGGTACCCCGGAGTCCAGTACGAGGATCAGGTTCTCGCCATGCGGGGAGAACTTCAGTTCGTACCGGTAGAGGAGGTATGCGATCGGGTGGACGTACGACCGCAGGTAGCGGCGAACCCATTCGTCGGCGGTCAGTCCGGAGCGTTCGATGAACGATCCGATCAGCGGGTCGCCGTGGTGATCGACGTGCAGGAGCGACGCCATGGTGACGAGTTGCTCGTGCTCGGTGATACGGGGCTCCGGGCTCTGACGCCACAACGCGGACAACAGCTTCCGGTACTCCGATCCGGGCTCGGTGATCGAGTTGAAGCCGGGGTGCCGATAACCGATCGCGGCGACCTCGAACAGCATCTCGAAGCCGAGCGAACGCAGGTACTCGTCACCTGTCACCTGCTCGCGGACCCAGTCGTTGATCGCCGGCGTGGTGCGCATGTAGTCGGCGGACATTCCGCGCGTGAAGCCCATGTTGACGATAGACAGCGCGGTCTTCACGTAATGCCGTGCCGGTCTGGAGACGTTGAACAGGGTCCGGACGGACTGCTGCGGCTGATAGAGATCGGGGGCCTCGCCGAGTAGCACCAACCGCGCCTCGGCGATGTCGGGAGCGTAGACCCGGGACACCTTCTCGGCCCACTGCCAGGGGTGGACGGGGAGATAGCAGTAGTCCGCCGGGTCGAGTTCCTGATCGGTGAGCACACCGGCGAATCTCTCGAGGGTGTCCGACCCCAGTTCATCGCGCAGCAATTCGTCGTAGGAGACGTCGCTCATCGCAGCGAAGTCGCAGTCCTCGCGCCGCGCTGCGAGCCAGATCAGACGAAGCCGGCTTCCCGACTCGGGCGCGTACGCCGCGATGTCGTCCGAGCTGAAGCCGAGGCGGCCGGCATTGGCGACGATGCAGGGATGCCCCTCGGTCATCGTCGCTTCGACGGTCTGGAAGTCTGCCGCTGCGAGATCGGCGACCACGATGCGCCGAGCGTCGGGGCGGTCGGCGCTGATGGAGAGGGTGTTGACGAACTCCTCGATGTACTCGGGCAGGGTATCGGCGGAGATTCCGAGGGTGCGGTGCAGGTCGATGATGAGATCGACGGATCGGACCGGTATCTCCTCGCCGTCTCGCATGCGACGCATCGATGACTCGTCGACGGCCCAGTTCTCCAGCGAGAGAAGCTCGGCGGCGAAGGTGTACTCAGTCCGTCGGTCGTCGGAGCGGACCAGGTACTCACCGGAAGCCGTCTCGATCGGCCGGATGACCCGTTCGTGGCAGAACTCGGCGAGGATCTTCTTCGCGATTCGGCGGTCGTACACGTCGCGGAACGAAGGTCGGTGAACTCCGCTGCGGTCGTCCACCGACGTCATCTCAGTGCCGGTCGTCATGGACTGCCGGCTTCCGGCCGGTGTCGGTGGCCCGGACGAAGTCTTCGCGGGTGCAGTAGCTCAGCCGAGCTGTCTTGCCTGCGACGGGGTAGTCGCCGGCGACCCGGAAGCCGACTGCCGAGTTGAGACGCTGGACCGCTTCATTGCGGACGTCCGGTTCGACGACCACACGTGATGCGCCGAACTCGAAGAACGCCGTGCGCATGATGTAGAGCATCACGTCCCCGGTGAAGCCCGTGACCTCGTGATCCGAGTGTGCGACGAGCAGGTGCATCCCGACGTCGCCGTCCGCGTGCTGGTATCCGGTGCCGGGTTCGGCCAGCTCGCTGGTGAGCGGCTCGTACAACTCGAACATGAACTCGGGGCGCTCGTCCTGGTAGCCGATCCGGAGTCCGTGGCCGGATTCGCCTGCGTCCCGGATGTTCTCGGCGAGAAAGTCGTGCACTTGTCCGAGGTCGCTATCGAGCATGTCCCAGTATCTGGACTTGGGATGAGTCAGCCAGCTGTGCACGGTGGCGGCGTCGCGGTCGGCGTCGACCTGCGCGGACTGCAGGCGCAGACCCGACGGGGGAGTTGGACTCATCGTTCCCATTTCGCTCGATTGCATTAGGTTAGGCTAACAGAAGTTAGACCCTATACCGTCGACGCTCACGGGGACAAAGAGGCCGGTGAGGTCACCGCCAGTAGGCCTGCGCCTTGATGGATGTCTTCGGCAGTGAGTGTCGGCCACGGAACGTCTTGGTGATCGACCGCGTGGTGTTCGCATCGCAGGCGATCCACGCGAAAGCGTCGGTGTCGCAGGTGATCTGCTCGGCGGATTCCTGGAGCTCCCGCCCGTCGTCGATGCGTTCGACCCACGTGACCGTGGTCGCCTCGGTGGCGCGGACCGGCAGGGTCTTGTCCGATTCGTACTGCCACTCGAGCCACACCCGGGCGGGTGTGCCGTCGATCGCGTCCAGCAGCGAGTTGACTGCGGGCAGTGCGGCCGGGTCTCCGAAGATGAGGTACTCGCTCGGTGTGGGCTCGGGGAGGCTGAACTTCGATCCCATGACGGTGGCTGCGATCTCGTCACCGGGTCCCGCGGTGAGTGCCCACCGAGCGGCGGGGCCGTCGTGGATGGCGAACTCGATGTCGAAGGTGTCGTTGTCGGAGTCGGGGTCGCACAAGGTGTAGCCGCGCTGCTGGACCGAATCGCCGTCGGGTGCCCACAGGCGTACCCACTGAGTCGGGTGGATCGGGTGGTCCGTGAGGAGTCCGCCACCGCTGAATCCCAGTCGGACGTATTTATCCGTGACCTGCTCGGTGGACGTGACGGTCAGAACGTAGTCGCTGCCGCCCATTGCCTTGAGTATCAGTCCGCTGATTCCTTTTCCCATGCGGCGACAGTAGCGGAACTCGCGGAAAAAACTTAGTCTAGGCTGCCCTAAACTAATCTGATGGTCCGGATGTGGGGCTCCATAGTAGTTTAGGTTAACCTCACCTTCATTGCCAGGTGTTCATCGGGCATTCAGGGCGGATCAGATCTGGCTGCGAGCGGAACGGCGACGCCACCTCCGCCGAGAGAGTAGGGACTCGAGATGCAACAGAACGGTGTGCTCGCCGCAACCGGTACCGCGAGCGGGCTCGCGGATTCGATCAGCGAGGTCATGCTCGAAAGCGGTGAGACGCTATCGGTTCTGGACGCGGAGACCGGAGAGTGGGACGTCAGGTCCTGGCGCGCGGTCCACGAGCGCGCCGTTGAGATCGCGACGCAGCTCCGGGACGACCACCGGGGTGAGCCGCGCGCCGTCGGGCTGATCGGCGATCCCACGGTGGACCTGATCGCGTCGGTCCAGGGTGCCTGGTTGGCGGGTGCCGCCGTCTCGATACTTCCCGGTCCGG
Source organism: Gordonia zhaorongruii (assembly GCF_007559005.1). GTDB lineage: Bacteria > Actinomycetota > Actinomycetes > Mycobacteriales > Mycobacteriaceae > Gordonia > Gordonia zhaorongruii. The sequence continues at coordinate 636,550 of NZ_CP041763.1, forward strand.
TCCGGGGTGCGTCAGAGGCGCGGTGGGCCGAGAACACTCATGCGCGCTTCGCGGGCATCGGTGTCCGGACCGTCCTGGGTGGCGGCCGGGAGCTCGACCTGCTGTCCACCATCGACGGGGTGCTGCGCGTCGAGCCGTTGTCGCACTACGGGGTCGGCGCCGACACCTCGGGCTTCGTGCCGATCCAGGCGGCCCCCGACGCCCCGGCGATCCTGCAGGGTACGGCGGGGTCCACCGGCGATCCGAAGACCGCGGTGCTGTCCTCGACTGCGGTGCGCACGAACACGACTGCGGTGATCGATCGGCTCCAACTGGACATGGCGCGCGATATCGGCGTGAGCTGGCTGCCGCTGTACCACGACATGGGCCTGACCTTCCTGCTTGCCGGGATGTGCTCGGGGATCCGTCTCTGCATCGCGCCCAACTCGGCGTTCGGGGCGTCGCCGTTCACCTGGCTCGGGTGGCTCTCGGACTTCCAGGCGACCATCACGGCCGCTCCCAACTTCGCGTACGACATTCTGGGCCGCTACGGCCGGCTCATCAAGGATGTGGACCTCACGAACGTGCGTGTGTCGATCAGCGGTGGCGAACCGATCGATCCCGACGCCTTCGACAAGTTCCTGGCAGTGACGGCTCGTTTCGGCTTCGATCCTGCTGCGGCTGCGCCTGCCTACGGCATGGCCGAGTCGACGTGCGCGGTCACCATGCCCGCAGTGGGCGAGGGAGCGCAGTACGACGAGGTCGTGGTGACCCCGACCGAAGCCGGTGCCGCGCCCCTCCGGCGACGCTATGCGCTGCTCGGGAAACCGTTGGACGGCATGGAGGTTCGTGTCGTCGAGCCGTCCGTCGACGTTCCGGTCGTCGAGAACCGGGACGTCGGCCAGATCGAGATCCGCGGCACCTCGATGATGACGGGCTATCTCGGGCACGACGATCACGCCGCAGACGACTGGTTCCCGACGGGGGATCTCGGATACCTCGTCGATGGACGTCTGGTCATCTGCGGCCGCGCGAAGGAGATCGTCATCGTCGCCGGCCGCAATCTGTTCCCGGTCGAGGTGGAACGCGCGGCTGCTCGCGTCGCAGGCGTCAAACGCGGCGGGGTGGTCGCGGTGGCCCGGGGTGAGGGATCGGCGCGTCCAGGACTCGTCGTCGTGGTCGAGTACCGCGGTGCCGATCAGGAGGGGGCTCGTGCGGCGGTGACGTCGGAGGTCGCCTCCGAATGCGGGATCGTTCCTGCTGGCGTGGTGTTCGTCGGACCAGGTTCCGTGCCCCGGACCACCTCGGGCAAGTTGCGACGTCTGGAGACGCGAAGGCTCGTCGAGTCGGGTGAGTGGAGCTGACCGTGCTGCCGAAGTCGGCGAATGCCCGATTTTAGATCAGGTAAGGCTGGCCTATATTGTCTAGCAAGTGCCGGGCCGCGAGGGTCCGTGAATGAAGGAGCGCGTGCCATGTCGCAGGGAGATTCGTACGGGAGCGAGCAGTCGTACGCCGACGAGCAGTACGGCGGGTACGAGCCGGAGCCGATCTCCTCGCGTGAGCAGCGTCAAGCGGAACCTCAGGACAACTCCTCCACGGTGAACGTGCCGACGATCCTCGCCTCGGCAGGTATCGCGGCGGTCGTCTCCGCGCTGATCGTGACGATCGGAGTGGTCGGTATGGCGACGTCCGACAAGCTGGGCGGCACCACTGCGGCGTCGGCGACGCCGACAGTGGTGAACCTCGGCGCCGAACATGCGGGGTTGGGTAACGGTGCGGCCGCGGCAGGCGCGTCGACTGCTTCGGCAAGCGGAGAACCGGATGTGGCGGCTGAGCCGGAACCCGTTGCCGAGGAGGAGGTTCCGGAGAGCGATGGGGGCTCCGGGACAGGCGGCGACGCTCCGCAGTCCGACGGGCAGGAGAGGGGCGCGCAACAGCGCGCGGTTCAGGCACCGAAGCAGTCCGCGGCGGCGAGTCCGAAGTCGCTGACGCCGGGGCAGCTCAACACCAAGGTCAAGACGATCATGAACACGAAGGCATCGCGCGCGGCGCGCGCAGATGAACTCGAAAGCGGAGCGCGCGCTCTCGGGAGCATCGACGAGGTGGCAGAGATGCTCCGCGTCAGCGGCGCGGGTTTCAGCTACAAGATGATCGGGCCGGTGCAGCACAGCGGCAAGAGCTTGACGGCGACTCTCCAGATGTCGCTCATCGGCAACGGATCCCGTACACGTCAGCTCACCTGGGTCTGGACGGACGACAAGTGGAAACTGTCCGATAAAAGCGTCTGCGTCATCGCGTCGTACGCGATGACCAAGTGCACCGTCTGATTTCATGAAAGGGCCCTCCACGGAGGGCGGAAGAGGAGAAGCAACTGTGACCAGGCGCAAACCAGGGACCAGGCTGAAATCGGGCCTCGTGCTCGCTCTGATCGCGATGACCGCGCTCGTCGTCGGAGCGTGTTCGGCGCCCGAGGAGGAGTCGAACTCGGCTCCCGTGCAGGTCAACCTGCCGGACGGTCGTCAGGTGACGGTGCCGAGTGCACCGGAGAGGATCGTCACGCTCGGTGGTCAGTGGACCGACGTCGCATTGTCGTTCGGGGTCACGCCGGTCGGTTACACCGATATGCAGGAGAAGCAGACCGGCAAGACCGCTCCGTGGTTCGGTGACAAGCTGAAGGACTCCACGGCGGTCGATCCCGACAACGACGTCGTGGGTTCGGTGGCGAAACTCGACCCGGACCTCATCCTCGCTCCCGGATTCGCCTCCATGTCAGACGATTTCGACAAACTGTCGAAGCTCGCGCCGACCATCGACAAGATCAGCGGCCAGCAGGTCGATCCGTGGCAGGACATGGTGAAGCTGATGGGCACGATCCTCGATCAGAACGACAAGGCGCAGGAGATCATCTCGGGCGTCTCCGGGAAGATCGACGCGATCGGCGACGAGCACCCCGGGCTGAACGGCAAGACCTACACATTCGCCTACCTGTACGGAGCGGACCAGATCATGGTTCTCGGGGACGAAACCGACGGTGCCGCGAGACTGTTCAGCTCGCTCGGACTGAAGATGGCTCCGTCGCACGTCCAGCGAGCGAAGAAGACCGGACAGCCGCGTTTCCAGGTGAGCACGGAGAACGTGCGACTGCTCGACTCGGAGGTACTGGTGATCGCGAGCCAGACGCCGAAGCTGCAGAAGCGGCTCGAAGGCCTGCCCGGCTACCGGAACCTCGAATCAGTCAAGAACGGTGCGGTCGCGACGATGTCGCAGACGGAGATCACCGGACTCAACGAGCCGTCGCCCAGTTCCATCCCGTACACGTTCGAGAAGATGAAGCCCGCTCTGGCGGCCGCGGCGAAGAAGTAGTCGCGTAGGCGGGTCTGTTCATCGTGGGCAAGATGTCTCGACGGTTGGTCGGCGCCGCGCTCCTGCTGCTGCTACTCGCGGCGGCGAGCGTGGCGTCGATCGCCCTCGGATCGCAGTCGATCCCGTTCGGCGAGGTCTGGGACGTGCTGTGGGGTGATGGGGGCGCGGCGCGTCCCGACGCGGTCGGCATCGTCCATGAGCTCCGGATTCCGCGAACGGTTCTGGGACTGCTCGTCGGGCTGGCGATAGGTGCCGCCGGAGCCCTCACTCAGGGACACACGCGCAACCCGCTCGCCGATCCTGGAATCCTCGGTGTCAATGCCGGTGCTGCCTGCGCCGTCGTCGTCGGGGTCTATGTCCTCGGCATCACCACTCCGATCCAGTACATGGGATTCGGCCTTCTCGGCGCGATGATCGCCGCGAGTGTGGTGTTCTTCCTGGCATCGGTCGGGAAGGGGGCGAACCCGCTGACACTCGTTCTGGCAGGCACCGGGCTGACTGCGGTCCTGACCGCCTTCACGTCGGCGATCGTCCTCATCGATACGGCGTCGCTCGACGCGTGGCGGTTCTGGCAGGTGGGGTCGACGGCGGGACGCGGTTGGGATGTCATCGTCGCCACTCTGCCGTTCATAATCCCGGGGGTGATCCTGGCGGTGGCCAGCGGATTCTTCCTCAACATCCTGTCACTCGGCGACGAGATGACCATGGCGTTGGGATCACGCATCCTGCAGGTGCGGATCGTGGGAATCATCGCCATCACGTTGCTGATCGGGGCGGCGACCGCAGCCTGCGGTCCCATCGTCTTCCTCGGCCTGGTCGCGCCGCACGTGGCACGCTTCTTCACCGGCCCGGATTACCGCTGGATCGTTCCGTATTCGGCGCTGCTCGGTGCGGTGGCCCTGGTGCTGTGCGATGTGCTGGGACGGGTGGTCGCCCGGCCCGGAGAGGTACAGGCCGGCATCGTTCTCGCCGCGGTGGGTGCCCCGTTCTTCATCGCGCTGGTGCGGACCAGGAAGCTGGTAGCCGTATGACCCGCAGCGAGACGAGCGACCAGATCCCCGTGCAGGCGATCGCCGACGGCCATGCATCGCAGCCTGTGTACCGGCGCCGCACAGTGGTGCGGATCGGCGGCGGCACGTTCGTGATCCGGCCGTGGGCGACTGGTGCCGGTGTCGTCCTCGCCACCGCGGCGCTGCTCCTGTTCGCCACGAGCATCGGCGTCAGCGAGCTGCCCATGAACCTGGTCGATGTCGCGCGAATTCTACTCGGGGGCGGTACACGCGCCGAGAACGTCGTCGTCTTCGACTCGCAACTGCCGATCGGATTGGTGGGTCTTCTCGTCGGGTTCTCCCTCGGTATGTCCGGGTCCCTGACGCAGGTGATCGCGCGCAATCCGCTGGCTACCCCGGACATGCTCGGCATCACCTCGGGGGCCAGCGCGGCGGCGGTCGCGGTCATCGCCTTCGGATCGAGTTGGGCGACGTGGCTCGCCGACCTGGGTCTTGCCGCGGCGGCGCTGGTCGGCGGCCTGCTGACGGCTGGAGCCATGTACGCCCTCACCTGGCGCAAGGGCATCGACCCGATCCGATTGGTCCTCGTCGGTGTCGCCCTGACCTGGGGGCTGCAGGCCGTGGTTGCCTATCTGCTGACGCGGGCGCAGGTCCATCAAGCTCAGCAAGCCCAGCGTTGGATCGTGGGATCGGTCTCCGGCGCCGGGTGGAACGACGTGTGGCCGCCGTTGATCGTGTTGCTTCCGGCGATCGCCTTCGTCGCGGTCCAGTCGCGCAACCTCGCCGTTCTGAGCCTGGGGGAGGACATCGGACGCGGACTGGGAGTTCGGTCGAACGCCGTGTCCGGCGTCATGCTCGTCGTCGCGGTGGTGGTGGCCGCAGTGGCCGTCTCGTCGGCGGGGCCGATCGCGTTCGTCGCACTGCTCGCGCCCCAGGTGGCGATGCGGCTGACTCGATCGGAGATGCCCGGTCCGATCACATCCGGTCTCACAGGTGCCTGCCTCGTGATCGCCGGTGACATCATCTGTCGCGCGGTGCTGCCACCGGGGGTGCCCGTCGGCGTGGTCACCGCGGGCATCGGCGGTCCCGCACTGATCTATCTGATGATTCGAATCAACCGAAAGGCGTCGGTATGAGCACAGCGTCCACCGAGCGATCGACGTCCCGCTTGACGGGGGCCGGCCTGCAGGTCGGGTACGGGGATCGCACCATCATCGACGGCCTCGATATCACCGTCCCGGACGGCCGGGTGACGACCATCGTCGGTCCGAACGGGTGCGGGAAGTCGACTCTTCTCCGGTCGTTGGTGCGGCTGCTCAAACCGACCTCGGGGCAGGTGCTCCTCGACGGCCGTGACATCGCCACGCTGCGTACCAAGGACGTGGCGCGGATACTCGGACTGCTGCCGCAGAGTCCGGTCGCGCCAGAGGGATTGACCGTCGCCGACCTGGTTTCGCGCGGACGTCATCCGCATCAGTCGTGGTACCGGCAGTGGTCGCCGGAGGACGAGGCAGCCGTCTCGCGAGCCCTCGAGCAGACGAGCTGCACCGAGCTCGCAGACCGGACCATCGACACTCTCTCCGGTGGCCAGCGTCAGCGTGTGTGGATCGCGCTGACTCTGGCCCAGCAGACCGATGTGGTGATGCTCGACGAGCCGACCACCTACCTCGACCTGGCACATTCGGTGGACGTCCTCGACCTCGTCGACGACCTCTGCCACCATCACGGCAAGACAGTCGTGATGGTGCTGCACGATCTGAACCTCGCCATCCGCTACAGCGACTGGTTGGTCGTGATGCGCGACGGTGCGATCCTTCGTGAAGGGACGCCGTCCGACGTGATCTCCAGCGAGCTGCTGGAGGAGGCGTTCGGGCTCCGGTCGCAGGTGATGACCGATCCGGTCTCCGGCGGTCCGCTGATCGTCCCCGTCGGCCGTAAAGGAGACCTCCGTTCACATCTCGGCGGTTGAGCCTGCGACTGTTCGGTGGGTTTCGACTCGCTGCGCTCGCTCAACCGTCGAGGTCTCTCTCGATGGTTGAGCCGCATCTGAGGCGCCAGCCGAAGTTGTGTGTCGAAACCGGGCGCGGCCGTACGACGATTTCGATGCGGGGCCGCCGGTCAGCATGCCTGCCTCTGCCGTAGAATCCTCGGCGACGGTTGGGCCATCCCCGTGTCGGCCGTCCCGCTCTCGTAGCTCAGGGGATAGAGCACCGCTCTCCTAAAGCGGGTGTCGCAGGTTCGAATCCTGCCGGGAGCACCAGGTCAGAGCGTTATCCGCTCTGGCCGTTCGCGTCCCGTGGGCACATTTTGAACACACGATGATCGGCGAGCGATGCGCCGTCGGTGTTGCGAGCGGCCGAAATACGGGCCTTCGAGGGAAGTGTTCCCTCGGAACGGTGAATTCTGGCCGATTTCCGCAGCAGCCTCCCGACATCAGCGGAGCGTATTTCTCGCAGGGGCGAACGGGGGATGTGAACCGTCGTGATCCTCTCATCTGTTCGGGTGATTTCCGGTCCGCTCTCTCGTGGAACTCCCTCGAGGCGCGGATCATTCACCGTGGAGTACACGTGTTGCACGATCGCGTGCTTCGTCAGCTCCTCTGAAATGTCTACCGCCCACGCCCACCAGTCAAGGACCCGTCCCAATGCGTAAGACCATCGTCGTCGTCGTGCTCACAGCGGCCCTCAGCATCGGGGTGGCCGGGTGCAGTTCAACTGACAAAGAGATGAAAGGCGCGGCCACGACAGCGGTGGACCTGGCGAAGCAACCGGTTGCCACGAAGACGGTCACCGTGACCGCAAGCCAGTCCGCTCCGACCGCCGAGGAAGCCGTCGCCGAGACTGAAGATCCGGTGACCACCGCTGAGGAATCGGCCACGGTAACTGCCGAATCGGCGACAACCACGAATACCGAAGAGGATCTTCCGGTAGCCCGGAGCAATGCAGTCGGGAAAGCGCAGGAGTACCTCGCAATCAGTGCCTTCTCGCGCAGTGGTCTGATCAGCCAGTTGGTCTACGAGGGATTCGAGGAGTCGGATGCGGTGTATGCCGTCGATTCCATCGCGCCCGACTGGTACGACCAGGCAGCCAAGAAGGGCGGCGAGTACATGTCTATTAGTTCGTTCTCGCAACAGGGACTCGTTGATCAACTCGTCTACGACGGTTTCACACAGGAGCAGGCGACTCACGGCGCCGCCAGTCAGTTCTGAAACGTGCCGACCGGGACCATGTTCAGCGGTTCGGCTCTCATTCAGCGCATACCGATTCGATAACGCGAATCTCGGACATCCCGTGGTCAGCGGGACCGTTTTCGGACATACGGATAAAACGTCGCCGACGTCCCCTGCTCTTCTGATGCGGAATGTCGTTCAAACGGCTTACGCTCAGTCGGGAGTCGTACCGACCGGTACGACGTGGCACATCAGGAGGGGACCTGTGAAGAAGCGATTGCGCGGACTCACGCTTGGTCTCGCAGTGGGAATGGGTGCGACCTTGTTGCTCGCCCCGCATGCCCAGGCGGACACCAAAGCGGATGCAAGCAAGGCGATTGAGAAGCTTTCCGACAACATCCAGGATGGCGACGCCGATCGCGGATTCAACGACTCCGGACTCGGCAAGAAGCGCGGATCGATCACTGCCAACCAGGACGGGTTCGAACAGAAGTTCCGCGGGGGCACGATCTACTGGTCGAAGGAGAGCGGCGCGCACGTTCTCTACGGCGCGATCAACGAGAAGTACGACGACCTCGATGGCACCAAGGGCGACGTCGGCGTGCCGAAGTCGGACGAGGCAGACGTCAAGCTGAAGACCAAGGGTCGCGCGGCCGAGTTCACCGGTGCCGGCGATCCGAAGATTCTGTGGACGCCGAAGAACGACGCGTGGCTGGTTCGCGGGCCGTTCAGTCTCGCTTCGGACAAGCTGGGAGCCGATCTCGGTGCGCCGAAGGGCGAGATCAAGGCCGACGGCGGTGCCGTCTCGCAGGAGTTCGAGGGCGGCACCCTCGACTACGACGTCAACTCCGGTGAGTGGACCTCGCGACCAGCGAGCCTCGCCAAGGACCTCGATGGTGTGAAGGTGCCTGCCGATTGGGAGAACGCCGGACTGCCCGGGGTGAACATTCCCGGGCTCGACGCCGCGCAGAACAGTGCGGCGAATGCGACCGATGCACCGCGCGCGGGTGCGGAAGCATCCAGCGACGACGGGATCTCGCCGTGGTGGTGGCTGCTCCTCCTGCTGCTGATCCCGGTCCTGCTCGGCATCTGGGCGCTCCTCAAGGGCAAGAAGGGCAAGAAGGCCGACTCCGGTAAGAACGATCAGAACGGCAAGGGCGGCTCCGGATTCGACCCGAAGAAGACCGCAGCGGGCGTCGCCGGCGGAGCGACTGCAGCGGGTGCGGCAGGCGTCGCCGCCGCGAAGAAGGGCGGCCAGGGTGCTGCCGATACCGCGTCAGGCGCGGCCGGAGGGGCCGGCGCAGCCGCCGGCGGACTGAAGGACAAGGTTACCGGACACGGTGATCAGCCGGGCGGTCAGACGGGAGATCGCGCAGGCAACGGCGCGCCCGACGAGACTCGCGCCGCTGCGGGCGAATCCGGGAACCAGGGCCCCGGGAATCAGGGTGCCGGGAATCAGGGCGCCGGATTCGCAGCCGGTGCTGCGGGACTCGCCGGCGGTGCGGCAGCAGGGGCAGGTGCGGCCGCCATGGGTCGGCAGGGCCAGGACAATCAGGGCCAGGACCAGCAGGGCCAGCCGGGGGCGCAGCCCACGGACGGCGCGCCCCAGCAGTCGGGTGCCCAGCAGCCGGGGGCTCAGCAGCCGGTTGCCGATACGTCGGCAGGTAAGCATTCTGGCGACGGAGTCGGACAGTTCGATCGTGGCGGCCAGGGCGTGCCGGTCCCGATCGGCGGTCATCTGCCACTACAGGATCCCTTGACAGCACCGGAGGGTTACCCGATCAAGGGTGACTCCGAGGCGGGCAAGTTCTATGTGCCGGGCCAGCAGGGGTACGACGCGGTGAAGCCCGCAGTCTGGTTCGCGAGCGAGTCGGTGGCATCGGCCGCTGGATTCACTCCGGCAGGCCGGTAGGCCGCCGAACCCTGCGATCGACTTTGCGGCCCGGACACCGACCACGGTGTCCGGGCCGCAGTCGTCGGTGCCGCAGTTCGTCAGGGCGGCGGTTTGGCTACGGTGGTCTCATGAGTTCTGAAACACGCGTGCTCACCGTTCTGGTGACCGGCGCGAGCAGCGGTATCGGTGCAGAGGTGGCGCGGCAGATGGTGGCCGCAGGGCATCGGGTGTACGGGACCAGCCGAAATCCGGATACGGTGTCGAGCCCGATTCCGGGCGTCGTCTACGTCGCGCTCGACAATGCCGACTACCGCTCGGCGGAGGCGTGCGCCGAGGAGGTCGGCGACGTCGACGTGCTCATCAACAATGCGGGCGAGAGCGCGGCGGGGGTCTTCGAGGACACCCCGATGGCGGCAGCCGAGCACCTGTTCCGGGTGAACGTGTTCGGTCCGATCGCACTCACCAAGGCGGTCCTCCCGGGAATGCGCCGACGACGCGGCGGGACGATCATCATGGTCGGGTCGATGCTGTCGAGCTTCCCCGTGGCCTTCCGCACCAACTACGCGGCCACCAAATCCGCCCTCAAGGGGTACGCGATGGCACTGCGCCGAGAGGTGGCGCCGTACGGCGTTCGGGTGGCCACCGTGGAGCCCGGCACCATCGCGACGGGCATCGGCGGACGTCGCACGATCCACATCGCGGACGACTCCGCCTATCGTGACGAGTACGAAACAGTGGCAGCAGCGACCAGTCGCAATGAAGAGCGCGGCATCTCCGCCCACAAGATGGCGGAGACCATCGTGCAGGCTGCGCTCGCCGACAATCCCAAGCCCCTGTACGCACGCGGAAATCGCGCACCGATCGTCTTCGCGCTCAGGCGGATCGCACCGCGGCAGATCGTTCTCGACCTGACTGCGCGCGTGCATGGACTGAAGAAGGTCCGGCCCTGACGGCGCGGCCGGTGCGGCTCCGCGTCATCGGGATCGGTCCCGGCGGGGCGCGACAGATCACCCTCGAAGCCGTCGATGCGATCGCGGGCACCGACGTCTTCCTGTTCCTGGACAAGGGATCGCGAACCTCGGAACTCACGGCCGTCCGGCAGCAGATGCTCGACGCGCATGCGCGGCCCGGCCACCAGGTGGTCGCCGTTCCCGACCCGCCGCGCGACCGGGACCCGGCCGACTACGAGGCAGAGGTGCGTCGTTGGCACACCGCACGAGTGGATGCGCTGGACGCCGCGATCGACGAGTTCCTGCCCGACGGCGGCACTGCCGCCTTCCTCGTGTGGGGCGACCCGGCGCTCTACGATTCGACTCTCCGCATCACCGATCGGCTCGCCGAGCGTCGGTCCGGCCTGCACGTCGAGGTGATTCCCGGAGTCACGAGTGCGTCCTCGTTGACCGCGGCACACGGGATCGTCGCGCACGGGGTCGGCGAACCGGTGCTCACCACGACGGGACGACGCCTGGCCACCACTCCGGATGGGGCCGACCTCAACCAGATCGTCATGCTCGATTCGGCTCTCGCGTTCCGCGAGACCGCCCATCCCGATGACACCGTCTACTGGGGCGCCTACCTCGGTACGGAGCACGAGATCCTGATGAGCGGTCGAGTCGGCGACGTCGCCGAGGAGATCGCGTCCGCACGCTCGCAGGCGCGCGAACGGCTCGGCTGGATCATGGACATCTACCTGCTTCAGCGTGCGCGGTAGGCAGGTGGTTTCGACTCGCTCCGCTCGCTCAACCATCGAGGGGTGAGGCGGTAGGCAGGTGGTTTCGACTCGCTCCGCTCGCTCGACCATCGAGGGAGGGTGGCGAGGTGCTGTCTATCTCGGTGGTTGAGCCGTGTCCGAGGCGTTAGCCGAGGCCGCGTGTCGAAACCAGGTGGGATGTCGACACGCTCCGCTCGCTCGATCAGCGATGGGCGGTCTCCGCCTCATCCATCGAGGGTCGGAGCGTCTCACCACGGCGTGCTCAGCGCATCCAGGACATCGTCGGCGATCTCGCTGCGGCAGATGACGAAGTCGGGCATGTAGGGCTGCGGATTGTTGTAGACGATGGGGCGCCCGTCGAGGCGACTGCAGTGCAGGCCGGCGCCGAGAGCGACGCCGACGGGCGCGCAGTTGTCCCACTCGTACTGGCCGCCGGAATGGACGTATGCGTCGGCGTCTCCGCGCACCACCGCCATCGCCTTGGCTCCCGCGGAGCCGATGCGGACCGCGCTCATCCCGAGACGGTCGGCGACGGCCGCCGAATGATAGGAGTGCCCGTACCGGGACACCGCGAGACGCCCGGTCAGCTCTCCGTCCACGATGTTCCCGTCGTCGCGCCGGAACACCTCGCCGTGCGCGGGCAGCGACACCGCCGCGACCTCGGGTGCACCGTCGAGGGTCAACGCCACGTGCACCGCCCAGTCGGCGGTGCCCATCGCGAACTCGCTCGTCCCGTCGAGGGGATCGATGATCCAGACGCGGTCGGCGCTCGACCGGTCGCCGACGTCCGCAGCCTCCTCCGACAGAATCGCGTCGCCCGGACGGTGTGCGCGCAGAACGGTGGAGATCCAGGCCTGGGCCAACGCATCGCCCACGTCGCCCACCAGACGGCCGGTCAGCAGGTCCCGGTGCCGGATGCCGACGAGGATCTCACCCGCGCCCTCGGCGAGATACGCGGCGAGGTCGGCATCAGAGAGGTGCGGGGGCATCTACCCACTGAAGCACATCATTCGGCGGACACCCTGGCCTGGCGCGCTGCATCGGTACAGACTGGTGTCATGCCGGAACTACCCGAAGTCACCGCCATCGCGGTGTACCTCGACTCGGTGATGGCGGGACTGCCGATCCGCCGGGTCGACGTGGCGTCGCTGTCGGTGCTGAAGACGGCCGATCCGCCCTACACGGCACTGCCGGGCCGCACGGTGAGCGTCGTCGACCGCATCGGCAAGTATCTGGTGATCCGGACTGCACCCGGCCCCGACACCTCCGCAGACGAACCCGAGATCGATCTGGTGATCCACCTGTCCAAAGCGGGATGGGTGCGATGGAGTTCCGCGCTCTCGCAGACCCCGCCGCGGCCGGGCGGCAAAGGCCCCATCGCCCTGCGCGTGCACTGCGGACTGCCCGGTGAGGGGTTCGATGTCACCGAGGCAGGCACGCAGAAACGACTCGCGGCGTGGATCGTCCGCGACCCCGCCGAAGTGGAGCGGATCGCCTCACTCGGTCCGGACGTGCTGGCGCTCTCCCGCGACGAGTTCGCGGCGATTCTGGCGGGCAAGGGATCCCGTCTCAAGACCTTGCTCACCGATCAACGCGTCATCGCCGGAATCGGGAACGCCTACTCTGACGAGATCCTCCACACCGCGAAGCTGTCGCCGTTCGCGACCGCCAAGGGGCTCACTCAGGAACAGGTCGACGAGCTCTACCGGGTCAGTCGCTCGGTGCTTCTCGACGCCGTCGCCCGGCTCGAGACCCGTGAGGTGGCGACGATGAAGTCGGAGAAGCGCACCGGGCTGCAGGTGCATGCGCGGACCGGACTGCCGTGCCCGGTGTGCGGGGACACCGTGCGCGAGGTGTCGTACAGCGACCGGTCGTTCCAGTACTGCCCGACGTGTCAGACCGGGGGCCGGATCCTCGCCGACCGCCGGATGTCTCGACTGCTCAAGTAGCGGTCGCGACCGCGGTGGTCAGCGGCGCAACGTAGTACGCAGGAGCGCGACGTTGTAGTCGTCCCACCGGCTCGCGTTGAAGTACAGCTCCGGGCCGGTGCCGCGCAGAGCGGGAGACTCGGGGAGCATCATCGGCGCGTAGAGCTCGAGGCCGGCCGGTGCGATCGTCCGGCCCCGGGTCCACGGACCCTGTGGGTGATTCGCAGTGCGCATCTTGACGCCGTTCGGGCTGTCGAGCATGACGTACTTGTTCAGGAACGGGCTCCAGGAGACCGAGAGCTCGGTGACCGGGCCACGCGCGACCGGTGCCGGACGCGCTGCGGGGCCACCCCAACGGGTTCCCGTCCAGTACTGGTAGCGGTCCTGGTTGAGGATGTCCTGCGGCCGGAAGCGCGCCACGTAGGCGGACCCGAATCGGCCCTGCGGCGTGCCGTACTGGTAGATCCAGCCGGCGTCCGCACCCTGGCCCTTCACGTAGGCGCCCTGCTGGAACTGGGGATTCGTGTGATGGATCGACGGCCAGCCCGCGGGCAGCGGCACATCGAGTCCGACGTTGGCGCGGATACCGCTCTGCGGGGTGGACCAGCTGCGGCCGTTGTTGGACGAGACGGCGATCGCCGAGTAGTTGGTGAACCAGCGGCTGGGCGGCCCCCAAGCGCGGACCGACATGTAGTTGATGTACTGCTTGCCGTTGATCGAGATGCCCGCAGTCGGGATCTTCGTCTTCTCGATGCCGCTGAAGCCGACGGCGTTGAACATCTCACCCGCGAAACCGTTGCGGTTCAGCTTCAGTCCGTTCGACAGGTTGCCGTCGTTGGAGCGCAGCAGCACGTTGCTCCGCCACTGCTGCCCCTGATGCAGGCAGTTACCGAAAGTGTCGCCGAACGCGAGGAGCGTCTGTCCGCGACCGTTGTCCCAGGCGACGCCGACGTCGGTACCGGAGATGCCGAACCGGCTGAATGTCTTGTTCGGGCTGCGCGGACCGGTGACCCACCGCACGGTCTTGGTGGTGCCGTTGTCGAACTTGGGGAGCGCCTCCTGCGGTCCGACCGGCGACCCGCCGCGGGGGAGGGGCAGGCGATTGATCAGCGGGATGTTCACGCCGGTGCCGCTGTTGCTGCAGGCGCGTGCATGCGCGACGGTCGACGTCGATCCGACGGTGAGTGCTCCGGCGGCCAGCGCCGCGCTCAGAGCTACGGTCGTCAGGCTTCGGGTGAGACGTGATCGCATCGTGACATCCTGTTACTGGTGGTGCTGAACGTGTTCTATGGACAGTTGTACAACCTAAGTCGGCTGATTGAGTGACGTATCGGCGTAGTGAGGGTCACAATAGAGCATCGGCCCGCGTGGCCGACACACGGTACGTTCGTCGGTATGACACGCGAGAACATCGTCATCACCGGCGCGAGCTCGGGCCTCGGAGCGGGCATGGCCCGTGAGTTCGCGGCCCGGGGCCACGGTCTGGGCCTGGCGGCCCGGCGACTGGACCGCCTCGAAGCGCTCGCGACCGAACTGCGGGCAGGCGCCGGCCGAGTCGCCGTCGCCCGCCTCGACGTCACCGACACCGACGCGGTCGCAAAGGCTTTCGACGGACTCGGCGAAGAGCTCGGCGGCATCGACCGGGTGATCGTCAACGCCGGTCTCGGCAAAGGTGCCCCGATCGGCACCGGCAACGCGGCCGCCAATATCGAGACCATGCAGACGAACGTCGTGGGCGCGCTAGCGCAGATCGAAGCGGCGATGACGATCTTCCGAGCCCAGAACAGCGGGCACCTCGTGCTGGTCAGTTCGATGAGCGCTGTGCGTGGGCTGCCGAAGGCCCAAGCCGCGTACTCGGCGTCCAAAGCGGCGCTGGCGACCCTGGGGCAGGGACTCCAGGCCGAGCTGGCCGGCTCGCCGATCAAGGTCACCGTTCTGCTCCCGGGTTATATCGAGACCGACATCAACCGGGGCGTGAAGACGTCGATGATGACCGACCTGGACTCCGGAGTGGCCTCCATGGTGAAGGCGATCGAGTCCGAGGCTCCGCGCGCCGCCGTCCCCGGGTGGCCGTGGACGCCGATCTCGTGGGCGCTCCGGTACCTGCCGGATTCGCTCAGCGCGCGCCTGATCTGAACCGCCCGACGCGAATCGCACTGCGACCGCATAAGGTTGAGGAATGCTGGGCGGCCTCAACGGACAACTGGACACCGGTGATGACTTCGACATCACCGCGACGGTGTCGTGGCAAGCGCTCGCTGCACATCAGCAGCACGTGTTCGCGATGCACATGCGCGAACTGTTCGCGCTGGATTCCCAGCGCGGTGAGAACTTGGTGGTCGACGTCGCCGACCTGCACATCGACTACTCCAAGCACCTCATCACCGATGAGACGATCGAACTTCTGGCCAGCCTCGCCCGCGAAGCCGGGTTGGAGGAAGCCCGCGACCGCCTGCTCGCGGGAGCGCATCTGAACACCTCCGAGGACCGTGCCGCACTGCACACCGCACTGCGTCTGCCGCGCGACGCCCAACTGGTCGTCGACGGGCAGGACGTGGTCGCCGACGTGCATGCGGTTCTCGACGCGATGGGCGACTTCACCGATCGCGTCCGCAGCGGCGAATGGGTCGGGCACACCGGTGAGCGCATCCGGCACGTCATCAACATCGGCATCGGCGGCAGCGACCTCGGTCCGGCGATGGGGTACCAGGCGCTCCGTGCGTACCGGAAGCCCGATATCACCTGCCATTTCGTCTCGAACATCGATCCGGACGACGTGATCAAGACGCTCGACGGCCTCGATCCGGCGACGACGCTCGTCATCGTCGCGTCCAAGACATTCACCACGCTCGAGACGATCACCAACGCGGTCGCGGTCCGACGCTGGCTGCTGTCCGGGCTGGGAGAGGCCGAGGGATCAACCGGTGCGAACGAGGCCGTCGCCAAGCATTTCGTCGCGGTCAGCACGAACACCGAAGAAGTCGAGAAATTCGGCATCGACCCCGCCAACATGTTCGGGTTCTGGAACTGGGTGGGCGGCCGCTACTCGGTGGACGCAGCGATCGGGCTCTCCCTGATGGTCGCGATCGGCCGCGAGCAGTTCGCGGAGTTCCTGGCGGGCTTCCACTCCGTCGACGAGCACTTCCGCACGCAGCCGATCGAGCGGAACGCGCCGATGCTCCTCGGGTTGATCGGGCTCTGGTACTCGAACTTCTGGCAGGCGTCGTCTCAGGTCGTGCTGCCGTATGCGAACGACCTGGCACGGTTCCCCGCATACCTGCAGCAGCTGACGATGGAATCGAACGGGAAGTCGGTGACCGCGACCGGACGCGCGGTGACCGCCCCGACCGGATCGGTCTACTGGGGCGAGCCGGGCACCAACGGTCAGCACGCCTTCTATCAATTGCTGCACCAGGGGACCTGGCTGGTACCCGCGGACTTCATCGGTTTCGCGAACCCGACCGACGACCTGTCGACCGCGGACGGCAGATCGATGCACGACATGCTGATGAGCAACTTCTTCGCGCAGACCGAGGTGCTGGCCTTCGGTAAGACGGCCGACGACATCGCCGCAGAAGGCGTCCCGGCCGCCACTGTCCCGCACAAGGTGATGCCGGGGAACCGGCCCTCGACGTCGATCCTGGCGCCGCGACTCACACCGTCGGTCCTGGGGCAGTTGATCGCACTCTACGAGCACCAGGTGTTCGTGAAGGCGACGATCTGGGGCATCAACCCGTTCGATCAGTGGGGTGTGGAACTCGGAAAGTCCGAGGCCGGAAAACTGGTGGACGTGATCTCGCAGGACGAGTCGCCCGCCCGGCAATCCGATTCGTCGACCGACTCACTCGTCCGGTGGTACCGCGGCGAGCGGGGACGCGCCCGCTGAACCGGTCGCCGAGCGTCGACCCTCTCCGAGCGCAGACGTCAGCGGCCGAGGGGGCCGCGGCCGAGGCGCAGCAGCAGCATCGCGAGTGTGTGACCCTCGGAGCCGAGAGCCGAGAACCGGTCCAGGACCTTCACCTCGCGGCTGTGGACCAGACGGGGGCCGCCGGTCGCCATTCGGTGTGCGCCGATCTTCTTCGACACCGCGCTCCGCCGTTGGATCGCGGCGAGGATGAGGGCGTCCATGCGGTCGATCTCCAGGCGCAGCGAATCGATGTCGTCCGGCAGGTCGGCGACGTCGGAACTGAGGTCGTCGGACGCGCGACCGTGGTCCGCAGGGTCGGTTGGCTCACTCACTCCACCGATCTTGCCACGCATGCCCCCGACGGGGTCGGCGGAGTGGCAGTCACACGTGCGCGACGGCGTGCGGGACAATGCAGGAATGTTCCAGGCACGAAGAATCACGGCCTTCGCCGTTGCGCTCATCGTGGCGCAACTGATCGTGCGGACTTGGCTGGTCGCACGCGGACACTTCTATTGGGACGACCTGATCCTGATCAGCAGGGCATCGTCGCATCCGATTCTGAGCTGGGAGTTCCTCGGACACAGTCATGACGGGCACTTCATGCCCGCAGCGTTCGGCGTCGCCGGACTGTCCACGCTGATCGCGCCGGTCCAATGGTGGCTGCCTGCGATCACGCTCGTGGTGCTGCAGGCGGTGGCGTCGATCGCCGTGTGGCGGATGATCAAGATCATCGCGCCCGGCGGCCGCGGCGGTGCACTGGCCGCGCTGGCGTTCTACCTCTTCGTCCCGATGACCCTCACCGCCTTCGTGTGGTGGGCCGCCGGCCTCAACACCCTGCCGTTGCAGGCAGCGATGGCCTACATCGTCGGGAGCGCGGTGCGGTTGGTCCGGGACCGGGCGGAAGGCAAGGAGCGCAGCCGTCTGATCGTCTGCTCGGTGATCGCGTTCGTCGTCGCGCTCGCCTTCTTCGAGAAATCGTTGATGATCCTGCCCGTCGCCTTCGTCGCCGCGCTGCTCGCCGTCCGCGCTTCAGCGAAGCACAGCGCCGATCCGGGGGATTACCGCACGTCGGCGCTGTCGGTCACCTTCCTTCGGGCCCGCTCGCTGTGGGCCGCACTCGGCGTGTTGTTCGCCGCCTGGTCGGTGCTGTTCCTGTCGACGACCACGGCGACCGACGGGGAGCACTCGGTCTCCCAGACCGCCAGACTCGTGTGGCGCAGCGTGAACAATGCGATCGTCCCGTCGTTCGCGGGTGGCCCGTGGGACTGGGAACGGTGGATCCCATCGCCGCCGATGGGCTTCGCGCCGATCTGGATGATCGGCATCGGCTGGCTGGTTCTGGCCGGCCTGGTGATCGCCACCATGCGGGCCAAGCGAGGCATCGGGATCATCTGGTTCTGCGCCGGTCTGTACGCGGTCGGTGCGCAGATTCCGGTGATGTGGACCCGGTCGAGCGAGAACACTGCGCTCGAACTCGCGCAGACCCTCCGCTACCTGCCGGATACCGCGTTGGTGTTCACCATCGCGTTCGCGTTGATCGTGGCGTCGCAGAGCAGTTCCGGTAGTCATTCGGCGACCGCCGAGCCGGATCGTCGACCGGCGATCGTGGGCACGGTCGGTGCGGTCGTTCTCGCGGTGTCGGCGATGATCGCCACGACTACCTTTGCCGAGTCGTGGCGGTCGGATGGAACTGCCGAGTATCTGTCGAACGCGAAGCAGTCGCTGCGGGAGAACTCCGATCGGGTCATGTTCGATCAGGAGGTACCGCTCGAGGTGCTGCTTCCGGTCGCATACCCGAACAACCTGATCAGTCATGTGTTCGGCCGGCTGTCCGAGCGGCCCGACTTCGGGACGCACACCGACCGCCTCGTCGTTCTCGACCCGAACGGCCAGGCGGTGCCGGGCGGGGTGACCCGGGCACGAACGATCTCTGAGAGTTCGGGATCGTGCAAGCGCCCGGGTATCCGGGGACCCGAGCGCCTCGATCTGGACGGACCGCTCATCGACGTCCAGTGGACGATTCAACTCAGCTACTGCGCAGACCGGGACGGCGAGATCGAGCTGAGGCTCGACGGTGGCGAGCCGCTGCGGGTGCCGGTCAAGTCGGGCCTGCAGTTCCTGTACGCACAGCTCCACGGTGCCGGCGACGCACTCCAGATCCGTCCGGTGACGCCGGGACTGCGTCTGCACACCGGCGAGGGGCGCGTCGGCCGTCCCGTCATGGCGGGCCTCGCGCCCTGAGGTGCGCCCGCCTTCCCGCGGGTCGGGCTGTCGGTGGCCGCGGGTAGCCTGACAAGGCGATGGACTCCTCGATTTCTTCTCCGACCGGCCCCGGCGCGCCCGCCTCCGATGAAGCGTCCGCGGTGCTCAGCGACCGCGGGCGTGAGCTCCTCGACGGGCTGAACCCGCAGCAGCGGGAAGCGGTCCTGCACGAGGGTGTCCCGTTGCTGATCGTGGCAGGTGCGGGCTCGGGCAAGACGGCGGTGCTCACCCGGCGGATCGCTTATCTGCTGGCGGAGCGGGACGTGACGCCCGGTCAGATTCTCGCGATCACCTTCACCAACAAGGCAGCGGCCGAGATGCGCGAACGCGTCATCGACCTGGTCGGGCCGCGGGCCGCGTACATGTGGGTGTCGACGTTTCACTCGACGTGCGTGCGGATCCTCCGCGCCCAGTCGGCCCTGCTGGGGAACCGGAACTCGAACTTCTCCATCTACGATGCCGACGATTCGCGCAGGCTCCTCGGGATGGTGGTCCGGGATCTGAACCTCGACCCCAAGAAGTTCAGTCCACGGGGCGTCGGCACGCAGATCTCGAATTTCAAGAACGAGCTGATCCCGCCGGACGAGGCTGCGTCCAAGGCCGCAGCCGGCGACGAGAACGGGATCAGCACCGGCGCCGAGCAGACCATCGCCGAGATCTACGGGGAGTACCAGCGCCGGCTGTCGTCGGCCAACGCCTTCGATTTCGACGATCTGATCGGCGAGACGGTGGCGCTCCTGCAGCGTCACCCGGAGGTCGCCGAGTACTACCGGCGACGGTTCCGGCACGTGCTGGTCGACGAGTACCAGGACACGAACCACGCCCAGTACGTGCTGGTGCGCGAGTTGGTCGGGGAGACGCCGACCGACGGTGGGGTGACGCCCTCCGAACTGTGCGTCGTGGGCGACGCCGATCAGTCGATCTACGCGTTCCGCGGTGCGACCATCCGGAACATCGAGGAATTCGAACGGGACTACCCGAACGCCGAGACGATCCTGCTCGAACAGAACTACCGCTCGACGCAGACCATTCTGTCGGCCGCCAACGCGGTGATCTCACGCAACTCGAACCGCCGAGAGAAGCGGCTGTGGACCGATTCGGGTGACGGCGAGTTGATCGTCGGATACGTCGCCGATTCCGATCGCGACGAGGCGGCCTTCATCGCGAAGGAGATCGAGCAACTCGTCGACTACTCGATCGGGGGTTCGGCGAGCCATACGTACGGCGATATCGCGGTCTTCTACCGCACCAATACCGGATCCCGCGCACTCGAAGAGGTCTTCGTCCGTCACGGGCTACCGTACAAGGTGGTCGGTGGGACCAAGTTCTACGAGCGCAAGGAGGTGCGCGACATCGTCGCGTATCTGCGGGTGGTGTCCAACCCGGACGACACCGTGAGCCTGCGCCGCATCCTGAACACTCCGCGGCGCGGTATCGGCGACCGGGCGGAGGCGTGCGTCGCGATCCACGCGGAGAACCTCGGCGTCAGCTTCTACCAGGCACTCATCGACGCCACGGAGAACCGGGTGGCGCTGCTGAACACCCGTGCGGTCAAGCAGATCACCGGGTTCGTCGCGCTCATCGAGGGCTTGCGCACCGACTTCCTGATGTCGTTCGGATCGGTAGGAGGCGACGATGCGGATTCGGCCGTCGCGGATGCCACCGCGGAGGGAGCCGACATCGGCGAACTCGTCGACGCGATCGTCGAGCGCACCGGGTACCGCACCGAACTGGAGGCGTCCAACGACCCGCAGGACGGCGCCCGTCTGGACAACATCAACGAATTGGTCGCCGTGGCCCGAGATTTCAGTCTCGAGGCCGCGCAGCGGGCCGAAGCCGAAGGCGGCAGCCCGGAGGCAGACGGTGAAGAGACAGACGGTGAAGAGACAGACGGTGCAGAGGTAGATCTCGCAGAGGTCGACAGTCCAGAATCGGATGCACTGACACGGACCGAGGATGGCGAACCCGAACCGGGCTCGCTGGCGGCGTTCCTCGAGAAGGTGTCGCTGGTCGCCGACGCGGACCAGCTGCCGGACGAAGGCGAGGGCGTCGTGACGATGATGACCCTGCACACCGCGAAGGGACTCGAGTTCCCCGTCGTGTTCGTCACCGGCTGGGAGGACGGGCACTTCCCGCACATGCGCGCGCTCGGCGACCCCGCCGAGCTCAGCGAGGAACGCCGCCTCGCGTACGTGGGCATCACTCGTGCCCGGCAACGGTTGTACATGACTCGCGCGATGTCACGAGCGTCCTGGGGGCAGCCGGTATCGAACCCGGAATCCCGCTTCCTGCAGGAGGTTCCGCAGCACCTGATCGACTGGCGGCGAACCGAACCGCGTCGCGGCCCACGTGATTTCTCGTCGCGCGGCGGGGCGTTCGGCTACTCGAGCGGTGGGTTCTCCGGCGGTGGATTCTCCAGTGAGAACTCCGGTCTGCGCGGGCGGTCCTCGTACTCGTCCGATCCGACGAGGGGCCGCAACAAGCAGGTGAACTACGAGCTCGGCGACCGGATGAACCATCCGAAATTCGGAATGGGCAAAGCCGTGGCGAAGGAAGGCCAGGGGATCACCGAGCGGATCACCTTCGACTTCGGCGGAAGCGTCGGACGGGTCACGCTGATGACGGCAGGTGGTCTGCCGGGAGAGAAGCTGTAGCGGTCGCCGGGTCGCGCCTCGCGGAAGCGGCCGTCAGCCGCGCCGTACAGCGGTCGTGCCGCTACGTAGAGGAGGAGGAGTGGGCGTCGGCTCAGCTGGTGAGACCGGAGAGCCGCACGCCCTTCTTGGCGAGCCAGATGCCCGGATCGGTCTTCATCTTTCCGTCGCGCCACACCTCGAAGTGCAGGTGAGGGCCGGTGGAGAAGCCTTCGCTGCCGACGAGTGCGATGACATCGCCCGCGGTGACCTTCTGGCCGACCTTGGCGAGAACTCCGGAGGACGCCATGTGGCCGTACATCGTGACGGTGCCGTCGGGGGCCTCCAGCAGGACCCAGTTGCCGTAGCCCGACGAGGGGCCCGCCTCCTTCACGACGCCATCGGTGGCAGCGTGGATCGGGGTGCCGAGCGGCGCGGCCATGTCGATGCCGCCGTGGAAGGCGCCCCAGCGCGGCGCGAACGCCGAGGTGAGATCGTAGGCGCCCATATCCACCGGGCTGACGATCTTGGGCCGCTTCGCAGCTTCTTCGGCCGCGACCTTGGCGGCCTTGATCTTCTTGCCTTCGCTCAGCTGCGATCCGAATCCGCTCATGTCGGCATCGACGGTGGCAGCGGTGACGCCCGGGCCGAGGTCGGGGCCCGACGGTGCGGCGGCCGGCGCGGTGCCGGGGGCATCCGAGGGAGCCGCGCCTGCGCCGCTGGTGCCGGCTGCGGCAAGCGATACCTCGGACTCCGGTGCCGGATCAGCGTTCGGTGCGGCCTGATCTGTACCCGATCCGAGGGCGGCGAACGTGCCTGCGCCTGCCGCGATGGCGACGAGTGCGGTACGGGCCTTAAGTGCGGAGGAGGGGGCGGGCAGCCGGTGCCTGCCGGACGGTGCGGGCACATCGGGCTCGGTCTCGGACTGCGGAGTCCGGACCGGAGGGGCCGCAACCTTGTGCGCCCGCGCCTTGGGAGCCGACACAGAGGGAAGGTACTGCTCTTCGTCCTTGGTGACGGGGATTTCGGTGGTCTTGACGACCGAGTTGAGATCCTCGTTTCCGAGACCGATCCGGAGCCGCCGCGAGGGCAGCGGAATATCCCGGGTAGCCGGAGCGTCGACACTGGTGGAGGGTGCTTCCTCCATGCGCATTGCGCTCCGTGCAGTCAACGTGTCTTCACCTCACATCATCGATGGCGTCTGTGACCATCCTGTTACCAACCCGTACGACGGTAACCAAGCGTCCCTGCTGTGTCCACCCCGTGCTCACCATGAGTGACATCTGGCACAAGGTGGGGGACTCCGTGTGAACCGGCGTCGGCACAGGATTAAGGTCGACTATGGCCCGCGTTACACCGAGGCGGGCAACAACATACTTCAGATGGTGAGCTGAATGGATCTCTTCGAATACCAGGCGAAGGAACTGTTCGCCAAGCATGGGGTACCCACCACACCCGGGCGGGTTACCGACAATGCAGCGGACGCACGGGCTATCGCCGAGGAAATCGGCAAGCCTGTGATGATTAAGGCGCAGGTCAAGGTCGGCGGGCGCGGCAAAGCGGGCGGCGTGAAATACGCTGCCACCCCTGATGACGCACAGACGCACGCTGAAAACATCCTGGGCCTCGATATCAAGGGCCACGTCGTCAAGAATCTCCTCGTCGCGGAAGCCAGCGACATCGCCGAGGAGTACTACATCTCCTTCCTCCTCGATCGTGCCAACCGCACCTACCTGGCCATGTGCTCGGTGGAAGGCGGCATGGAGATCGAGGAAGTGGCTGCAACCAAGCCCGACCGTCTCGCGCGCATCGCGGTGGACGCGGTCAAGGGCGTCGACCTCGCGTTCGCTCGCGAGATCGCGGAGAAGGGTCACCTGCCCGCCGAGGTTCTCGACGCGGCGGCCGTGACCATCCAGAAACTGTGGGAGGTCTTCGTCGCCGAAGACACTCTGCTCGTCGAGGTGAACCCACTCGTCCGCACTCCGGACGATCAGATCCTCGCGTTGGACGGCAAGGTCACCCTGGACGGCAACGCGGACTTCCGTCAGGAAGCTCACGCGGCGTTCGAGGACAAGGACGCGAGCGATCCCCTCGAGCTCAAGGCCAAGGAGAACGACCTCAACTACGTCAAGCTCGACGGCCAGGTCGGAATCATCGGCAACGGCGCAGGTCTGGTCATGTCGACCCTGGACGTCGTCGCATACGCCGGTGAGGGCCACGGCAACGTGACTCCCGCGAACTTCCTGGACATCGGCGGCGGCGCGTCGGCGGAGGTCATGGCGGCCGGACTGGACGTCATTCTGGGCGATGAGCAGGTCAAGAGCGTGTTCGTCAACGTGTTCGGCGGCATCACCGCGTGCGACGCGGTCGCCAACGGCATCGTCGGCGCCCTCGAGACACTGGGCGACGCCGCCAGCAAGCCGCTCGTGGTGCGCCTCGACGGCAACAAGGTCGAGGAGGGTCGCAAGATCCTGGCCGACGCCAACCACCCGCTGGTGACCCTTGCGGAGACCATGGACGCCGGCGCCGATAAGGCCGCCGAGCTGGCGAACAAGTAGGAGCCTGGGAGAACATGTCGATCTACCTGAACAAGAACAACAAGGTCATCGTCCAGGGCATCACCGGCGGCGAGGGCACCAAGCACACCGCGCTGATGCTCAAGGCCGGCACCGACGTCGTCGGCGGTGTCAACGCTCGTAAGGCGGGCACCACCGTCAAGCACGTCGATGCCGCAGGCAACGACATCGAGCTGCCTGTCTTCGGATCGGTCGCCGAGGCGATGGAGAAGACCGGCGCCGACACGTCGATCGCCTTCGTGCCGCCCGCCTTCTCGAAGGACGCGATCATCGAGGCCATCGACGCGGAGATCCCGCTGCTCGTGGTCATCACCGAGGGCATCCCGGTGCAGGACTCGGCGTACGCCTGGGCCTACAACGTGGACAAGGGCGCCAAGACCCGCATCATCGGTCCGAACTGCCCGGGCGTCATCACCCCCGGCGAGGCGCTGGTGGGCATCACCCCGAACAACATCACCGACAAGGGGCCGATCGGCTTGGTCTCCAAGTCGGGCACCCTGACCTATCAGATGATGTACGAGCTGCGTGATCTCGGTTTCTCGACCGCGATCGGCATCGGCGGCGACCCGGTCATCGGCACCACTCACATCGACGCCATCGAGGCGTTCGAGAAGGACCCGGAGACCAAGCTCATCGTCATGATCGGCGAGATCGGCGGCGACGCCGAAGAGCGTGCGGCCGAGTACATCAAGGAGAACGTCACCAAGCCGGTGGTCGGTTACGTCGCGGGCTTCACCGCCCCCGAGGGCAAGACCATGGGTCACGCGGGCGCGATCGTGTCGGGCAGCTCCGGCACCGCGCAGGCGAAGCAGGAGGCCCTGGAGGCTGCGGGCGTGAAGGTCGGTAAGACGCCGAGCGCAACCGCTCAGCTCGCGCGCGAGCTGTATCAGAACCTGTGACCAGGTAGAGACACCGCTCGACGCGACGCCCCGGACCGGCTGTGAAGCCGATCCGGGGCGTTTGCCGTGCGGGGTCGGTGCGGCGTCGGACTTCGGCGGCGTCCAGGCTGCTCTGCTCGTGGCCGCCACGCTGGTCGACGGCGTGAACGACGAGTATTCAGAGCGGTCCCGGTAGCGTTCTCAGGTGATGCCCGAGGAGACAGCGTCATCTGACGAGAACAGGATTCCCGTCACCGCACCGGATGCGGCGACGGGAACTCGTCGCAGCCTGGCGAAAGCCGCGCGGCGCGAAGAGCTCGTCGCCGCAGCGGCACGGCAGATGGCGCGTCGAGGGTTCACCGGAGTCCGGCTCGAGGACATCGGCGCCGAGGTCGGGGTGAGCGGACCCGCGATGTACCGCCACTTCTCTTCCAAGACCGACCTCCTCGACCAGATGCTGGTGGGAATCAGCGAGCGTCTCCTCGAGGGCGGCGAGCGGGTGGTGTCCGACGGTGGTGAACCCGCCGAGGTGCTGACCCGCCTCATCGAGTTCCATATCGCGGTGCTCGTCACCAAACCCGACTTCATCAGCGTGCAGGACCGGGATCTGGCGTCGATGACACCCGAGGCGAATCGCACCGTGCGTTCGTTGCAGCGCCGCTACGTCGAACTGTGGGTCGACGTTTTGCTGGCCGCAGGGGTTCCCGATGCCCAGGAGTTGACGCGCTCGCAGGCGCGGGTGCGCGTCCACGCAGGTTTCGGGTTGCTCAACTCGTCGCCGCGGCTGCCTGCCTACCCGGCCGCCGAGTTGCGTGAACTGCTCATCACCATGGCGCGAGGTGCCCTGTACGCGGGCTTGCATCGCTGATCGGAACGGAAGGCGGTCAGGCGTCGAGGGCGTCCAGGTGCCGGCGGAGTTCGGCCCGGAACTTCTCGACGTTGGCCAACTTGATGCTCTCGTAGCCGCGGACCATGTCGGGCAGGTCGGCGACGGCGATGGCGGCGGTGATCCGCGCCGGAGCCGGATCGGTGCCCAGCGAACTCAGCACGCGATCGATCGCGGCCCGGTACTCGGTGATCAGCGAACGTTCGGTCCGGCGAACCTCGGTTCGGCCGAACGGGTCGAACCGAGTGCCGCGCAGCCGCTTCATCCGGGCGAGCCCGTTGAGTGCCGGGTTCGCCCAGTGTCCGAGCGCGATCTTGCTCCGCATGCCGAGGTCGCGGAGCATCGGCGGGTGCAATCGCACGGATACCGCGGCATCGTCGCCGAACGTGTCCGCGATCTCGGCGGCGAAGGCGGCGTCGTCCGTCAGCCGGGCCACTTCGTACTCGTCCTTGTAGGCCATCAATTTGTACAGGTTGCGTGCCACGGTCGCTGTCAGCTCGTCGCCGTGGCCGGAGCGGTGCACCCGCTGTACGTCGGACAGCCACGACCGCGCGTAAGCCTCGCTCTGATATGCGATGAGTTCGTCGTAACGACTCCGGACCACGTGGGCGAGCTCGTCGCCCGCGCCCATCACTGAGGAGGCGGCTTGCCTGGCCGCTTCGCTCGGGTCGGCTTCCGGTGCGGTTGTGCGGACAGACTCCGCCGCCGCGGCAACGGCTTCCGGTGCCGACACGGTCTGCCGACCGCGACGGAACGCCTGGATGTTCGCCGCCACTGCCACTCCGTTCAGCTCGATCGCCCGCTCGATGGAGTCTGCGGAGACCCGCAGCGACCCGGTCTGGAACGCGGCGCCCACCATCAGCATGTTCGCGTACTGCTCGTCGTCGAACAGCTCGTCCGCGAGCGCACCGGCGTTCACGTACACCGAGCGTGCGGCGTGATCGTCGATCGCGGTCCGGATGGCCGAGCTCTGCGGAAACCGGACAGCGGTGTCGATGACCATCGAACCGGTCGGCACCTGGGTCGTCGACACGACCGCTACCGTCTTCGCCGTCGAGGAGACCTTCAGGTTCACCGGGTCGGCACCGACGAGCTGATCGCACGCCAGGTAGACGTCGCAGTCGGCCGTCGCGACCTTCGCCGCCTGTTCGATGGCCTGCGCCGACACCTTGATGTCGCTGACCACGGCGCCGCCCTTCTGAGCGAGACCGGTCATGTCGACGGTCCGAGCGTGACGCCCGTCGAGGACTGCGGCGGTCGCGATGACCTGCGACACCGTGACCACGCCGGTGCCGCCGATGCCGGTGACGCGGACGGTGAAGTCGCCGTCCGTCGGCATGTCCGTCGCCGGTGCGGACTCCGGCGGGGTCAGGTCGCGGTCGCTGATCGGCGCAACTTGCTCGCGCTTGCGCTCGGTGCCGGGCACGACGCTGACGAATGCCGGGCAATCGCCTTCCAGGCAGGAGAAGTCGAGATTGCACGAACTCTGGTCGATCTGCGTCTTGCGGCCGAACTCGGTCTGGACCGGATGTACGGACAGGCAGTTCGACTTGGCGCCGCAGTCACCGCATCCCTCGCAGATCCGCTCATTGATCATCACGCGCTGTGCGGGGGTGTCGGCGCCGGGATTGCGCCTGCGCTCGCGGCGCTTCTCGGCCGCGCAGTGCTGATCGTGGATCAGCACGGTCACGCCGGGCACCTGTGCGAGCTCGCGTTGCACGTCGAGCATGTCGTCGCGGTGCCGGACCTGCACGCCGCGCGGCAGTCGGAGCCTCCTGGTGCGATCGGGGTCGTCGGTGGTGACGACGATTCGCGCGACCCGTTCGGCCTGCAGAAGGGCGACCGTCTGCGGCAGGTCCATCTGTCCCACCGGATCCTGGCCGCCGGTCATCGCGACGGTGCCGTTGAACAGCAGTTTGTAGGTCAGGTTCTCGCCGGAGGCCACCGCGGCCCGCAGGGCGAGCGACCCGGAGTGCATGAAGGTGCCGTCGCCGATGTTCTGGACGAAGTGCTTCTGTTCGAGGAACGGCGCCATGCCGAGCCATTGCGCTCCCTCGCCGCCCATCTGGGTGACGCCCGCGATGTCGCCGACCTGTTCGGGTTCCATGAGCAGGACCATCGCGTGGCACCCGATTCCGGCGCCGACGATCGTGCCGGAATCGACCTTCGTCGAGCTGTTGTGCGGGCATCCGGAACAGAAGTAGGGAGTGCGGACGGCGAGGGGGAGGAGAATGCGTTCGCGGTGCCGGTCGCGGTCGTCGAGCCACCTTCGGGCGGGCTCGATGCGGTGCCGTCGGCCGAGTCGGGTGGCGAGGCCGCGCGTGACCGCGTCGACGTCGAGTTCGCCGAAGCGGGAGAACAGCGTGGAGCCGTCCTCGTTGGCCTTCCCGACGATCGCGGGCGCATCGCTCCGCCGGAAGAGGATGTCGCGCATGATCGTCTCGATGAAGTCGCGCTTCTCCTCGACGACGATCACCTCGTCGAGGCCTGCGATGAACCGATCGAGGATCCCGGGTTCGATCGGGTAGACCATGCCGAGTTTGAGGATGCGGATGCCGAGGCGCGAGAGATCGGAGTCGGCGATGCCGATGAGACGCAGGGCCTCGCGCATGTCGAGATACGTCTTGCCCGCGGCGACGATGCCGATGCGATCGTCGCCGGTGGACTGCACGATCCGATTGAGACCGTTCAGCCGCGCGTACTCGGTGGCGCGCGGCAGGCGCGTGGTGAGCTGATTCTGCTCCAGTTCCATCAGGCCGGCGCCGAGGAGCCGGCCGCTCGGCACGTGCGGACTGGTGCCGAGGCCGCCGTAGTCGACGCGCAGCCGGTCGGGGTCGACGGCGGCCGTCGACGCGCCGTCGGCGACGTGCGCCGAGATCTTGAGTGACGTCCACAGCCCGGACACGCGGCTCATCAGGGCTGCGTGGACTCCGAGATCGAGGATGTCGGCGCTGTCGGCTGGGTAGAGGATCGGCATGTACAGGTCCGCGAGGGCCATCTCGGACGCGCACGGAACCGTCGAGCTCTTAGCCCCCGGGTCGTCGCCGACGATGGCGACGGCGCCGCCGGACGGGTGGGCGCCGATGATGTTGGCGTGCCGCAGCGCGTCGGTCGCGCGATCGAGGCCGGGAGCCTTGCCGTACCAGTAGCCGACGACGCCGTCGCGCGGTGCGCCGGAGGCGTCCGGGGCGAGGTCGGCGACCCGGGCCGCGACCTGCGATCCCATCACCGACGTTGCGGCGAGCTCCTCGTTGAGTCCGGGCCGGTGGGTGATGTCCCACGGTTCGAGATGCCGGCGGCGTCGGGCGATCTCGAGGTCGTAGCCGGCGAGCGGCGAGCCCTCGTAGCCGGAGATGAACGAACCGGTGCGAAGCCCGGCACGGCGATCGAGGGCGGCGCGGTCGCGGACCATGCGGACCAGTGCCTGGATGCCGGTGAGGTAGATGGTGCCCGATTCGCGCGTGTAGCGGTCGTCGAGCGAGAAGGATTCGGAGGAGGTCCGGGGTGGACGGGGCTGTGCCTGGGAAGGGTTCGCGTTGCGAACGCGATCATCGGCGACGGTCATGGGATCACCTGGCCTTGCGGTGTCGGCTCGGGTGTCGACCGGGGTGATGAACGACGGTTCCGAGCGTTTATGCGGGGGCCGCGAGGGTGGTGCGGCTGGTTCCCACGATAACCACTTTCTGTGACGGGGGTCACCAACCCTGGAACAATCGATGGGAGTGGGCTGGCGAATGTGTCGGCGGACACGTATCTTGATCTTCAGTTAATGGGCAATAACTGAAAGGGAGCCGATGACGAGTTCAGCGCAGGCTCATCTCGACAATGTCGAGATGCTCCGGGACCGACTGAGGGTCGCCGCGGCCGGTGGTGGAGACAAGGCCAGAGAACGGCACGTCGGTCGCGGCAAACTGCTCGTGCGCGATCGCATCGACGCCCTCATCGATCCCGGCACGGCCTTCCTCGAAGTGGCGCCGCTCGCCGCGTTCGAGATGTACGACGGAAAGGCGCCCGCCGCGGGGGTCGTCGCCGGAATCGGACGCATCCACGGCCGCGAGTGCATGATCGTGGCCAACGACGCGACCGTCTCCGGCGGCACCTACTACCCGGTGACCGTCAAGAAGCATCTGCGCGCACAGGAGGTCGCCGAAGCCAACCGGCTGCCGTGCATCTACCTCGTCGACTCGGGCGGTGCGATGCTCCTCAACCAGGACGAGGTGTTCCCGGACCGCGATCACTTCGGCCGCATCTTCTACAACCAGGCCAACATGAGCGCCGCCGGGATCCCGCAGATCTCGGCGGTCCTCGGCTCGTCCACCGCGGGCGGTGCGTACGTGCCCGCGATGAGCGACGAGAACGTCATCGTCCGGGATCAGGGCACCATCTTCCTGGCGGGTCCGCCGCTGGTGAAGGCCGCGACCGGGGAGGACGTCAGCGCCGAGGACCTCGGTGGCGGCACCATGCACTCGTCGGTGTCCGGAGTGACCGACCATCTCGTCGACAACGACGAGCAGGCGCTGGCCAAGGTGCGCGAGATCGTCCGGACGCTGGGGCCGCGCATCCCGGCCCAATGGGATGTCGAGCCGACCGTCGCGCCCGCGCACGACCAGACCGACCTGTACGACGTCGTGCCCACCGATCCGCGGCAGCCATACGATGTCCGCGAGGTCATCGAGATCCTGGCCGACGGCGGGGAGTTCACCGAGTTCAAGGCCGACTACGGGACATCGCTGATCACCGCGTTCGCGAAGCTTCACGGCCATCCGGTCGGGATCGTCGCCAACAACGGCGTCCTGTTCAGCGAGTCGGCGCTCAAGGGCGCTCACTTCATCGAGCTCTGCGACCAGCGCCGCATCCCGTTGGTGTTCCTGCAGAACATCACGGGTTTCATGGTGGGTCGCGAATACGAGCAGGGCGGCATCGCCAAGAACGGCGCCAAGATGGTCAATGCCGTCGCCTGCGCTCGAGTCCCCAAGTTCACGGTGATGATCGGCGGATCGTTCGGTGCGGGCAACTACTCGATGTGCGGACGCGCGTACTCGCCCCGATTCCTGTGGATGTGGCCCAATGCCCGCATCTCGGTGATGGGCGGACCGCAGGCAGCAGACACGCTGGCCACTGTGCGCCGAGCAGGCGTGGAGCGCGCCGGCGGGGAGTGGTCCAGTGCCGATGAGGAGTCGTTCAAGGAACCGATCCGTGACCAGTTCGAACGTCAGTCGGACGCGTACTACTCCACCGCCCGGCTCTGGGACGACGGCATCATCGATCCGGCCGACACCCGGACCGTGCTGGGTCTGGCGCTCGAGGCTTGCAGACGTTCGCCGCTCCCCGAACCGCGCTACGGCGTATTCCGGATGTGATCGGCGTGGGAGATCAGAAGCAGGAGAAGTCCATGAAGACCATTCGCAAGGTGCTCGTCGCGAACCGCGGTGAGATCGCGGTCCGCGTGATCGAGACGTTGCACCGCATGGGCATCGAGTCCGTCGCCGTGTACTCGGACGCCGACGCCACCGCGCCCCACGTACGCGCTGCGGGGGAGGCCGTCCGACTCGGACCCGCCGCCGCGACGCAGAGCTACCTGGACATCGAGAAGGTGATCGCCGCCGCCCGTGCCACCGGCGCCGATGCGGTGCATCCCGGATACGGTTTCCTATCGGAGAATCAATCGTTCGCCTCGGCGCTCGCGGAATCGGGCATCGTCTTCATCGGTCCGCCGTCGTCGGCCATCGCCACCATGGGTGACAAGATCACCGCTCGGGACGCGGTGACAGCACGCGGAGTTCCGGTGGTGCCGGGACTCTCGCGCCCGGGTCTGACCGACGAGGATCTGATCGCCGCGGCACCGGACATCGGATTCCCGGTCCTCATCAAACCGAGTGCGGGCGGTGGAGGCAAGGGCATGCACCGGGTGACCGATCCGGCCGAGCTGCCTGCCGCACTCGTCACGGCGCGCCGCGAAGCCGGCGCGGCGTTCGGCGACGACTCGCTGTTCCTCGAGCATTTCGTGCTGACCCCGCGCCACATCGAGGTGCAGGTCCTGGCCGACGAGCACGGCAACGTCGTGCACCTCGGCGAGCGCGAGTGCTCACTGCAGCGCCGCCACCAGAAGGTGATCGAGGAGGCCCCGTCAGCACTGCTCGACGAGGCGACCCGATCCCGGATCGGTCAGGCGGCGTGCGATGCGGCACGCAGTGTCGGCTACACGGGTGCGGGAACGGTGGAGTTCATCGTGTCGGCACGCTCACCCGAGGACTTCTTCTTCATGGAGATGAACACCCGCCTGCAGGTGGAGCATCCGGTGACCGAGATGGTCACCGGGTACGACCTGGTGGAGCAGCAGGTGCGCATCGCGCGCGGCGAGCAGCTGGCGTTCTCGCAGGACGACGTCACGTTGACCGGGCACTCGATCGAGGCCCGCGTGTACGCGGAGGATCCGGCACAGGGATTCCTGCCGACGGGTGGCCGGATCACCGATCTGAAATGGGTCGCCAGGCCGATCCGGTCAGCCGCTCCCGCATCAGGACTGGCACGCATCGACAGCGGTGTGGAAGCGGGCAGCGTGGTCGGGAGCGACTACGACCCGATGCTCGCCAAGGTGATCGTGCACGGCGCCGATCGTGCCGAAGCCATCGACAAGCTCGACGAGGCGCTCGCGCAGACACGCCTCACCGGAGTGGTCACCAACATCGACTTCTGCCGCTTCGTGCTCGGACAGGACGCGGTGCGGGCGGGGGAGCTGGACACCGAACTCCTCGACCGGCTCGTCGTCGACTACGCCGCCCCGGCCCCGTCGCCGCAGGCACTGGTCGCGGCGTCGCTCGGCGGACTCGACCTGGGCACCGCCGACGACCTGTGGTCGAGCGCGCACGGCTTCCGCATCGGGACGCCGTCGCCGTTCGTGTCACGGCTGGCGGTGGACGCACGGCACTACACGGTGTCTTCGGTTCTGCGACCGTCCGCCGACGCGTCGTCGCTGGCCGCCGACGTGACCGTGGAGAGCGTCGCAGGCGAGGCGAGTGACGGTCAGGCGAAGGGCGGCGAGGCGAAGGGCGGCGAGGAGAGCGAGACGCAGACCTGGCAGGCGCCGGTGCGGATGACACCGCTGCCCGACGGTTCCATCGCGCTCGCCTGCGACGGTGTCCGCCAGCGCTGGGTGGTCCGCACGGACCGTGCGGCCGGTATCCGCTGGGTGGCCGGTGACGCCGGAACCTGGCTGGTGCACGCCATCCGCGCACTCGCCGATGCCGAAGACGAAGACGCAGTGGGGGATGTGACGAGCCCGATGCCGGGGACCGTCGTGGCGGTGCCGGGGAACTCGGGGGACACCGTGGCCGCCGGGGAGCCGCTCGTGGTCGTCGAGGCGATGAAGATGGAGCACACGCTCAAGGCCCCGATCGACGGCGTGGCGCGCATCGATGTGAAACCGGGCGACAAGGTGTCGTCCGCACAACTGCTGGCACACGTGGCGCCACCCGAATCATGAACCCGCACAACCTGAATCGACTGATCCAAGAACAGGACCGGATATGGAATTGACGCAGGACCACAGAGACCTCATCGACAGTGTGCGGCACTTCGCGCAGACGGTGGTCGCACCGGTGTCCGCTAAGCACGACCACGAGAAGACGTTCCCGTACGAGGTCGTGGCGAAGATGGGACAGATGGGCCTGTTCGGCCTGCCGTTCCCCGAGGAGTTCGGCGGCATGGGCGGCGACTACTTCGCGCTCGCACTCGCCCTCGAGGAACTCGGCAAGGTGGACCAGTCGGTGGCCATCACGCTGGAGGCAGGCGTCGGACTCGGAGCGATGCCGATCTACCGGTTCGGCACGCAGGAGCAGAAGGAGCGCTGGCTTCCCGACTTGTTGACCGCGCGCAGGCTCGCCGGCTTCGGGCTCACCGAACCCGGCGCGGGATCCGATGCCGGCGCGACCGCGACGACGGCCCGCGAAGACGGCGACGAGTGGGTGATCAACGGCTCCAAGCAGTTCATCACCAACTCGGGCACCGATATCACCTCGCTTGTCACGGTCACCGCGGTCACCGGTGAGAGATCCGATGGGCGCAAGGAGATCTCGACGATCGTCGTGCCCTCGGACACGCCTGGTTTCGTCGCCGAACCCCCGTACGACAAGGTCGGCTGGAACGCCTCCGACACCCATCCGCTGAGCTTCACCGATGTCCGCGTGCCCCGCGAGAACCTACTCGGCGAGCGCGGCCGCGGCTACGCGAACTTCCTGTCGATCCTCGATGAGGGACGCATCGCGATCGCCGGTCTGGCCACCGGCGTCGCGCAGGGCTGCGTCGACGAGTGCGTCAAGTACGCGAGTGAGCGGCAGTCGTTCGGCAAGGCCATCGCCGAGTACCAGTCGGTGTCGTTCGCGATCGCCCGCATGGAGGCGCGCGCACACGTCGCCCGCATGGCGTACTACGACGCGGCCGCCAAGATGCTGGCCGGACAGCCGTTCAAGAAGGAGGCGTCGATCGCCAAGATGGTGTCGAGCGAGGCTGCGATGGACAACGCGCGCACCGCGACTCAGATTCACGGCGGCTACGGCTTCATGAACGAGTACCTCGTATCCCGTCACTACCGGGATTCGAAGATCCTGGAGATCGGCGAGGGCACCACCGAGGTGCAGCTGATGCTGATCGCCCGCTCGCTGGGACTGCCGGCATGAGTGGGGATCAGGCGGCCAAGCGGATCGTCCAGCGCGGTCTGTGGTTCGAGGAGTTCGAGGACGGTGCCGTGTACGCGCACAGTCCCGGCCGGACAGTGACCGAAGCGGACAATGTCCTGTTCACCACCCTGACGATGAACACGCAGGCACTGCATCTGGATGCGGCGTGGGCCGCGGAGCAGCCCGGGTTCGGCGGGCAGCGACTCATCAACTCGATGTTCACGCTCTCGACGATCGTCGGGCTCTCGGTCGCGCAGTTGACGCAGGGGACCCTCGTCGCGAACCTCGGATTCAGTGAGATCGCCTTCCCCGCGCCGCTGTTCGCGGGAGACACTCTGTACGGGGAGACCGAATGCAACGGGAAGCGAGTCTCGTCGTCGAGGCCGGGGGAGGGCATCGTGAACCTCACGCACATCGGCCGCAATCAGCATGGCGAGATCGTGGCACGGGCCGCGCGGGCAACGCTCGTCCGGCTCCGCCCGGATTCGCCGACCAACTAGGAGGAACGGACATGACCGTCGACCCGTGGATCCCAGCCGGACCGGCACTGCTGTTCTGCCCGGCAGACCGTCCCGAGCGCTACCACAAGGCGCTCGACCGCGCCGACATGGTGATCCTCGACCTCGAGGATGCGGTGGCGCCCGGCAACAAGGCGTCGGCGCGGGAGTCGCTCATCGCCGAGCCGGTACCGGCCGACCGGGCGATCGTCCGCATCAACGGGGCCGAGACCGCCGACCACGAACTCGATCTGCAGGCCGTGCAGTCCACCGGATACCGGCTGGTGATGCAGGCCAAGACCGAGAGTGCCGAACAGGTGCGGGCGCACGGTCTGCAGACCATCGCGCTCATCGAGACCCCGCTGGGCGCGACGCGCGTGGAGGAGATCGCCGCCGCCCCCAACTGCGTCGGCCTGATGTGGGGCGCAGAGGATCTGGTCGCCGGGCTGGGCGGTGCGTCGAGCCGATTCCAGCCGGGTGAGGCCGACCCGGGGACGTACCGGGACATCGCTCGCTACGTGCGCTCGCGGGTGCGTCTCGCTGCGGGTGCATTCGGTAAGGCCGCGGTCGATTCGGTCCACATCGACATCGCCGACGTGGAGGGTCTGGCCGCCGAAGTCCGGGACGCCGTCGCGCTCGGCTACGCCGCGACCGCCTGCATCCACCCGTCCCAGGCAGCGCACATCCGCGAGGGATACGCGCCGTCTACCGAGCAGATCGACTGGGCGCGCAAGGTTCTGGCAGGCGCCACCGACTACGACGGCGGGGTGTTCAAGCTCGACGGCCAGATGATCGACGGCCCTGTCCTCGCACAGGCGCGCGCTTTGCTTCAGCGCGCTGACTGACAGTTCGTCGCACCGACCCCGCTCGATCACACCGACCCCCAGCCCGATCACACCGACTCAGCCCGATCAATCGGAGGAAGCCATGCCTGAGCAGACGTACACCGATCACGACTCGTACACGCGCGGAGAGGCCGAGCCGCCGCTGCTCGCGCACACGATCGGCGCCACACTCGCCGAGACGACCGCAGCCCATCCCGAGGCGGTGGCGCTCATCGACGCCGCAGTGGATCGGCAGTGGACGTACTCCGGGTTCCGCCGCGACGTGCGAGCACTCGCCGCGGGTCTGCTGCGGCAGGGGGTGCGCACCGGTGACCGGGTGGGCCTGTGGGCGCCCAACCGTTTCGAGTGGGTGCTCACGCAGTTCGCAGCCGCGGAGATCGGCGCGATCCTGGTGGTGATCAACCCGTCGTACCGACGGCACGAACTCGCGTACGTGCTCGCACAATCGGGTACGACGGTGGTGCTCGCTGCGGAGCGCTTCCGCGACTCCGAGTACGCGGAGATGCTCGAGGACGTGCGCGACCAGGCTCCCGAGCTTCGCCAGGTGATCCTCTTCGAGAGCGACGAGTTCGCCGCGTTGCTGGAGGATCCGACCGAAGCGGAGCTGACGGCTGTCGATGAGGCGGCCGCCGGTCTGCGCGCCGAGGATCCGATCAACATCCAGTACACGTCGGGCACCACGGGCTCGCCGAAGGGCGTCACCCTCTCCCACCACAACATCGGCAACAACGGCTACCTGGTGGGCGAGCTGGTCGATTACACCGAAGCGGACCGCATCTGTCTGCCGGTGCCCTTCTACCACTGCTTCGGCATGGTGATGGGCAATCTGGCAGCCATCTCGCATGGCAGTGCGATGGTCATCCCCGGGCCGGCGTTCGATCCGCAGACGGCGCTCGAGGCCGTGGAGAAGTACCGATGCACGAGTCTGTACGGAGTGCCGACGATGTTCATCGCGGAGCTCGCCCTCCTCGACTCCGGTGCGTCATTCGACCTGTCGACCCTGCGCACCGGCATCATGGCCGGATCGCCGTGCCCCGAGGCGGTGATGCGCCGCGTCATCGACGAGATGAACATGGAGGAGGTGTCGATCTGCTACGGCATGACCGAGACCAGTCCGGTGTCGACGCAGACCCGCACCGACGACCCGCTCGAACTCCGGGTCGGCACGGTGGGACGCGTCGGCCCGCACCTGGAGATCAAGATCGCCGACCCGATCACCGGTGAGACCCTCCCACGCGAAGAGACGGGCGAGTTCTGCACCCGCGGCTACTCGGTGATGCAGGGGTACTGGAACGAACCGGAGAAGACGGCGGGTGCCGTCGACGGTCACGGCTGGATGCACACCGGCGATCTCGGCGTGATGGGGGAGGACGGTTACGCCCGCATCACCGGCCGCATCAAGGACATGGTGATCCGCGGCGGCGAGAACATCTACCCGCGTGAGATCGAGGAGTTCCTCTACACGCACCCGGACATCGTCGACGCACAGGTGATCGGCGTTCCCGATGCCAAGTACGGCGAGGAGCTGATGGCGTGGATCCGCCTGCGCGAAGGGGCTGCGGGCTTAGACGCGGATTCCTTACGCGAGTTCGCTGCGGGAAAGGTGTCGCGCCACAAGATCCCGAAGTACGTCCACGTGGTGGACGAGTTCCCGATGACCGTCACCGGGAAGGTTCGCAAGGTCGAGATGCGCGAGAAGTCCATCGAGCTCCTGGGGCTGGACACGTGAGCGCGGGGACCTCGCAGATGGACCGGTTCGCCGCTGAGGTCGCGGCGAGCACCGGCCGTGAGTTCACCGGGTATTCCGACCTCTGGCAGTACTCGGTGGACGACCTTCCGGGCTTCTGGCGTGCGGTGTGGGATCACTTCGGGCTCGACGAGATCGCGCATACCGGGCCGGGCGTCGGCGACGAGGCGATCCTCTCCGACGCATCGATGCCGGGGGCGCGGTGGTTTCCGGGCGTGCGGCTGAACTACGCCGATCAGGTGCTGTCGCATCGTGAGCTCCCAGGGGCGGCGATCGTCGGGCTCGACGAGGACGGGGTGCGGACCGAGATCAGCTGGGCCGAGCTGCCCGGCTTGGTGGGCGCGGTCGCCCACGCACTCGGCGAGGCCGGTGTGCGGCAGGGCGACGTCGTCGCCGCCTACCTGCCCGATATTCCCGAGGCCGCGGTCGCGTTCCTCGCCACCGCGTCGATCGGCGCACTGTGGTCGGGTTGCGGGCAGGACTACGCCCCCGAGGGGGCGGCGAGCAGGCTGGCGCAACTTCGGCCGAAGGTGCTGTTCTCGGCGTCGGGGTACCGCTACAACGGCAAGGACATCGACCGGCGTGCCGACTCCGCGGAACTGGCACAGCTGCTGGGCGACGTCACGCACATCGTCATCGCCGACGGACCTGCAGGTGGTGCTGCCACCGACGGCCCGGCCGGAGGTTCCGGCGGGACCCGAACGTGGACCGACGTGGTCTCTCAGCGCCGTGAGCCGCAGCCGGTGCCCGTCGAGTTCGACCACCCGTTGTGGGTGCTGTTCTCGTCCGGAACCACCGGTAAGCCGAAGGGCATCGTCCACGGTCACGGCGGCGTGCTTCTCGAGCACCTGAAAGCGGCGGGACTGCACTCCGATCTCGGACCCGACTCGGTGTTCTTCTGGCAGACCGCGCTGAGCTGGATGATGTGGAACTACCAGGTCGCCGGACTGCTCGTCGGTGCGCGCATCGTCTGCTACAGCGGGTCGCCGCTGCACCCGGACGCGGACCGGCTGTGGCAGATCCTGGACGACGAGAAGGTCACCTATTTCGGAACCAGCCCGGGACAGCTGCAGGCCTCACGTAAGGCCGGTCTGGTGCCGGGGCGCGACCACGACCTCTCGGCGTTGAAGACGCTCGGCAGCACCGGATCCACTCTGGCCGCGGACCTGTTCACCTGGGTCGACGACAACGTGTCCGCCGGGCTTCCGATCTCCTCGATCAGCGGTGGCACCGATGTGGTGTCGGCGTTCGCCGGCGGATCGACCGGCGTGCCAGTGGTGGCTGGAGAGCTCTCGGTCCGGTACCTGGGCGTCGCGCTCGAAAGCTGGTCACCGCAGGCGCAGCCGCTCGTCGACGAGGTGGGCGAGATGGTGGTGACCGCACCGATGCCGTCGATGCCGGTGAAGTTCTGGAACGACGCCGACGGCGAGCGCTACCGGACGGCGTACTTCGCACACGAATGGGACGCGCAGGACACGCCCGTCGTCTGGCGCCACGGGGACTGGGTCACGTTGACCGACCGCGGCTCTCTCGTGATCCACGGCCGCAGCGATGCCACGCTCAACCGCAACGGCATCCGCATGGGGTCCGCCGACATCTACGAGGTGGTCGAGGCCGTCGACGAGATAGCGGAGGCGTTCGTGCTCGGAGTCGACGGGCCCGACGGCAAGTACTGGATGCCGTTGTTCGTCACGCTGGTCCCCGGCGCGGAACTGACGGACGAGCTGGTGAAGCGCATAGCGGGCGAGGTGCGGTCCCGACTGTCGGCCCGGCACGTACCCGACGAGGTGATCGTCGCCCCGGGGATCCCGCACACCCGTACCGGAAAGAAGCTCGAGGTTCCGGTGACGGCGATCCTCGCCGGCCGTTCGGAGGTGAACGTCGACCCGCGTTCGGTGGACGACTACTCGCTCATCGACTGGTACGCCGAGAAGGGGCGTGCTCACGTCTGGTGAGGGCCTGTTGAGAGGCGGCCGTTCGGCTTTCGTCCGGCTTTGCCGGAATCCGGCCCGCTGAGGCGCTGGTAGAGAGCGTGCCGAACTCTCACATGTTCAGTGTATTAGCGTGGACGACGTTCGTCGGGCACGACGGATGGAGTTGTACGCGTGAGGAGTGAGACATGACCTACCCGCAGTCCGGTGGCTACGGCTATGGGCAGAATCCGCAGGGTGCCCAGACCCCGGGACAGGACCAGCAGTTCGGCCAGTACCAGGGCTCCCCTTACCCGGGTTCCCAGTACCCCGCAGGTCAGTACCCCACAGGCCAGTACCAGGATGCCCAGTACCCGGCAGGCCAGTACCCGGCAGGCCAGTACCCCGCAGGCCAGTACTCGGCAGGTCAGTATCCCGCAGGCCAGTACCCGGCAGGTCAGTACCAGGATGCCCAGTACCCGGGAGGCCAGCAGCAGGCCGCGCAGTACGGACAGGGCTACGACGCTCAGGCCCAGCAGCAGTACCAGCAGCAGTACGGTCAGCAGCCGTACGCGCAGCAGCAGTACCCGCAGGCGTCCTACGGGCTCGGTGCGCAGCAGCAGCCGCCGACGAAGCCCAAGAGCCAGGGACTTCCGGCGAACACCCCGGCCATCATTGCAGCCGTGATCGGCGCACTCGGCGTGATCACGCTGTTCTGCGGGTTCTTGAGCGGTTACAACCCGAAGAATGACAACGGCGAGGGCGTCTCCCTGTTCCAGACGCACTTCGTGCTGCCGTACGGCCTCGTCGTACTCGCAGGATTCCTCGCACTGTCGACTCTGCTGGTCGGAACCACCAAGCACTACGTCGCCGCTATCGCTTCGGTAGGAGCGACCGCGGCGTTCGCGGCCGTGTTCCAGTTCGCCTCGATCGACCCGTTGTTCGAGGAGATCGGAACCCGTGGAGCGGGCGCGATGCTGCTGCTCATCACCGCGATCCTGGTCTTCGTCGCCGCCGTCGTCTGGCTGCTCGTCGAGAGCGGACAGCTGAAGCTGGCCCCGGCGAACGCCACGGCGACCTCCGGCGCGACCGCCTCACCGCAGGCCACCGCGCAGCAGCAGGCAGATCAGGGCTACGCCGCAGGCTACGGCCAGCCGGCGCAGCAGGTGGATGACCAGGCGCAGTCCGCGTACGGCTACTCCGCGTACGGGCAGGGTGCGCAGGCCTCGGACGTCGCTCCGACCACGATGACCTCCGCCCCCGGCGCGGTCTCGGAGGACGCGGGCGCCACGACCGCATTCCAGAAGCCGGTCACCGACCCGGGTTCGAACCCGCAGGCCGAGCAGCAGTAGTAACCGGTCTCTGCCAGCATGAGCCCGTCGTCGAACTCCATGGCCACCCGCCTCCGGCAGGTGCGCCTGGCTCGTCGTGCGGATCAGGTGCCACGCAAGGCGGCCACGTGGGACCTCGTGAAGGTCGCGCTTCTGGTGCCGGGCGTCAGCGTGATCGCTATCGCGGTGCTTCTTGCGATCGTGCGTCTGCTGGCAGGGGACGGGCTCTCCGGACTGAGTTCGGCGACCGCGGCCGGATGGCTCGCGGTGAACCAGGTTCCGATCACGATCGGCGGTGTCACCCTCGGAGTGCTGCCGCTCCTGCCTACCTTCGCCGTGTGCGCGGGAACGGTGGCGGTGGTGTCCGAGGGGGCGTCGACCGCGCGTGAACTGCCGGATCTGGTGGGCATCGTCGGTGCGGCGCTCGGCGGTTCGCTGCTGACGACAGCGCTGTCACTGGCTGTCGTCGCGGACGGGTCCGCCGTGACGTCGATCGGTCAGCCGGACGCGCTGGCCGCATTCGGTTACACGCTGCTGGTCCAAGGTCTGGCCGTCATCGTCGGTATCGCGAAGGCGAGCCTGCGACCGATCCTCGATGAGTTCGACGTCCCGGCGACCGAACGTGTGGGAGTGCGCGGCGGTGTCATCGCCTTCGGTGCGCTGATCGCCGGCGGTGCGCTCCTCGTCCTCACGGGCATGCTCCTGCACTGGGGGACGGTGTCGGCGATGATCGCCGACGGCAGCACCTTCGACGGATACCTCGGCCTGACCGGCCTGTCGATCCTGTACTTGCCGAACATGGTGGCGGGGGCAGCGGCCATCGCCACCGGTACCACTGGCGAGATCGGGACCACCGTCCTCGACGTGTTCGACGTGTCGTCCGGCGCGGTCCCACCGCTGCCGATCGTCGGAGTTCTTCCGGAGACGGGCATCGGCGCGTACGGCGCTCTCATCTTCGTCATTCCGCTGGTAGCGGGTGGGGTTCTCGGCTGGTTCTGCCGCAGCACCGACCCGATCCGACATCTTCGGGCCGTCGTCATCGGCGCAGCCGTTGCCGCAGCGCTGATGGTGCTGGCCGTGGGACTCGGTGGCGGTCAGCTCGGCGAACTCGGCGACACCGGCGTCAATGTTCCGACGACCGGGGTGTTCGCATTCAGCTGGATCGCCCTCGGCGGTGCGCTGGTAGCCGGCGTGATGTGGCTCGCCGCAGGCGGACTCAACCGGCGCCGGGGCGACGACGAGGATCTCGATTCCTGGCTCGATGACACCGCGCTGGATGCCGAATCGGACGATGACGAATCGGACGATGAGGAGGCAGGCCATGACGAGGCAGGCCATGACGAGGCGAGCGGCGCCACGGATGCAGGTGTTGACGCCACGGACACTGACGGCAGCACGAACGACGATGGCACGGCGGTCGTCGCCGACGGACCCGGTGACACCGGTTCCGGTTCGGACGACTCCGGTCAGGATGACGACCGAGATGCCGACGATGATCCTGACGCGTCCGATTCGGATGGTGCTGCCCGGAACACCTCCCGCGCCACCGGCCCGGACCCTTACGGACGATTCTGACCACCTCGGTCGCGCACCGTTCACGCGAACTGCCGTCCAGCTCGGCCCCGGACCTGTGTGAGCTGCGACTCGCGCCTAAACTGGCGGGGTGACCGATGCCGACCGCGATAGTGCACGCGCCCGTGCGCCCATCGTCGTCCTCGCGTCGGGGGCCGGATCGCTGCTCCAGGCGATCATCGACCGGGCAGCGGCGCCCGATGCGGCTTACCGGGTGGCCGGAGTCGTAGTGGATCGTTCATGCCGCGCCGCCGACATCGCGGCGGCCGCGAAGATCCCGGTCACGCACTGCGCCCTGCGGGATTATCACGATCGCAGCGAGTGGGATGCCGCACTGACCACCGCGACCGCCGCGTGCTCACCGGAATGGGTGGTGACCGCGGGGTTCATGAAGCTCGTCGGTCCGGCGTTCCTCGGCCGTTTCGCCGGTCGCACCGTCAATTCGCATCCAGCACTGCTGCCCGCCTTCCCGGGCGCGCACGGCGTCGCCGACGCGCTCGCGTACGGCGCCAAAATCACCGGCACCACCATCCACCTCGTGGACGACGGCGTGGACACCGGACCGATCCTGGCCCAACGCGTCGTCGACATCGCGGCCGACGACACCGAGGCCACTCTGCACGAACGCATCAAGGTCGTCGAGCGCTCGCTTCTCACCGAAGTGGTGGACGCGCTCGCCGCCCGTGGCGTTGTCATCGATGGACGAAAGGCTCACCTCAAGTGAACGCAACTGCAGATCAGCGGCCTGTGCGCCGCGCACTGGTCAGTGTCTACGACAAGACCGGCCTGGAGGAGCTCGCCACCGCACTGAACGCAGCGGGCGTCGAGATCGTCTCCACCGGCTCCACCGCCAAGAAGATCGCAGGCGCGGGAGTGCCGGTCGTCGAGGTCAGTGAGCTCACCGGGTTCCCGGAGTGCCTCGAAGGCCGCG
The DNA here is from genome assembly GCF_007559005.1 of Gordonia zhaorongruii. GTDB lineage: Bacteria > Actinomycetota > Actinomycetes > Mycobacteriales > Mycobacteriaceae > Gordonia > Gordonia zhaorongruii. Next base: position 680,251 of record NZ_CP041763.1, read on the forward strand.
TCAAGACGCTGCATCCGCGCGTGCACGCAGGCGTTCTCGCCGACACCCGCAAAGACGATCACCTCCGCCAGCTCGACGAACTGGACATCGCGCCGTTCGAGCTCGTGATCGTGAATCTGTACCCGTTCACCGAGACCGTGGCGTCCGGTGCGAGCCCGGACGAGTGCGTCGAGCAGATCGACATCGGGGGCCCGTCGATGGTGCGTGCCGCCGCCAAGAACCACCCGTCGGTCGGCGTCGTCGTCGATCCAGCCGACTACGCCACCGTCACCGACGCGGTGGCGGCAGGCGGCTTCTCCCTGCAGCAGCGCAAGGCGCTGGCCGCCAAGGCGTTCCGGCACACCGCCGACTACGACGTGGCCGTCGCCTCGTGGATGAGCAGCGTGGTCGCGCCCGATGAGGAGAGCGACTTCCCGGTTTGGGTCGGCTCGACGTGGGAGCGCAAGGACGTGCTGCGTTACGGCGAGAATCCGCATCAGGCTGCGGCCCTGTACGCGTCGACGTCGGGTCCGACCGGGCTCGCGCAGGCTGAGCAGCTGCACGGCAAGCAGATGTCGTTCAACAACTACACCGATGGTGATGCGGCCTGGCGAGCCGCCTACGACCACGTCGACCCGACGGTCGCGATCATCAAGCATGCCAACCCGTGCGGCATCGCCGTCGGCTCCGACATCGCCGAAGCTCATCGTCGTGCGCACGCGTGCGACCCGGTCAGCGCCTACGGCGGCGTCATCGCGACCAACCGCGAGGTGTCGGTCGGGATGGCCGAGCAGGTCGCCGACATCTTCACCGAGGTGATCATCGCCCCCGGCTACGAAGACGGTGCCGTCGCGGTCCTGTCACGTAAGAAGAACGTCCGCATCCTGATCGCCGAAGCGCCGGCCGGCTCCATCACCGACGTGCGCCCGGTGTCCGGGGGCGTGCTGCTGCAGCAGCGGGACGCAATCGACGCCGAGGGCGACGACCCGGCCAACTGGACGCTCGCCACGGGCGACGCCGCCGACGAGAAGACCCTCGCCGACCTCGTTTTCGCGTGGCGTGCCTGCCGTGCGGTGAAGTCGAACGCGATTCTGCTGGCCGACGACGGGGCATCCGTGGGAGTCGGCATGGGGCAGGTGAACCGGGTCGACTCGGCGCACCTGGCCGTGCAGCGTGCCGGCGACCGGGCCTCCGGCTCGGTCGGTGCGTCCGACGCGTTCTTCCCGTTCCCCGACGGGTTGCAGGTGCTCATCGACGCCGGCGTGCGTGCCGTGGTGCAGCCGGGTGGCTCGATCCGCGACAACGAGTCGATCGAGGCGGCCAAGGCTGCCGGGGTGACCATGTACTTCACCGGGTCGCGTCACTTCGCACACTGACGGAGACGCTAGCCGAGGACGGGCGAGTCGAGGGCGATCGGTCCAGACGGTTTCGACTCGCTCGCGCTCGCTCAACCGCCGAGGGCCTAACGTTCGGACCCTCGGCGGTCGGCTGTTCGTGCGGGGCGCCGGACTCTACGGGATCGCCTTCCGAATGGTGAGGTACGACAGTCCGGCGAGGACGGCGTCGACGGCCAGGATGAGCAGGGCCGCCACCACCGGTTGCAGATCGGCGAACCATCGTCCGAACGACGGCCAGCCGCCCTGCCAGCTGATCACGAAGGCGACGACGATGAGAACGACGGCGAGGCCGACTCCGACCGCGACGAGTGACGACGTTCCCCAGCGCTTGTAGATCGTGGTGGCCCAGAATCCGACCGTGAACGCGAACATCGCGATGACGAGGTACAGGAGTGCGGCGACGACGGCACCCTGATCCCAGATCCATGGGACGTAGAAGAAGTATCCGTCGAACCACCAGCCGTCGGTGGCCTGCTCGATCACCCCACCGATCAGGAACGTGATCGCCAGTGTCAGCGAGGTGAGACCGGCGGTCGCGAACGTACCGAGGAAGTACTCGCGCCGGGTGATGCTCAGCGCCTGGGAGAACGGGAACGTGAACGACAGTGCCTGCACCCCGATGACCATGAAGTACCAGAGCGGCGCCTGCGATCCACCGCCGTACAGGGGATCGGTCATATCGTCGACGGAATACGCGATGACGCCGAAGATCATCATGCTGATCGCGAATGATGCTCCGAGGATCACCAGCGGCAGCACGACGAACGTCTGCGGGTTGATCAGCTGAAGGCGGATCACCTTGGCGATCCGTGCGGAACCGGTGGGTGTGCCGGTGTCGTGCACCGGGGTTGCGGCGGTCATCGGAATGCTCCTCTCGGTGCGGTGGCGTGCTGTTCTGCGGTGGTGCCTGTGGCGTCGGCGTGTTGGGTGAAGCGGACGATCAGTTCCTGCATCGACACGGCCGAGGTGGTCAGGTTCAGCTCCCGGAGCCGTTCCCGGTCGGTGTGTGTCAATGCTCCGAGGACGGTCGCCGATGCCACCGGGCCGAGGCGCTCGCGGTGGATCTCCTCGCGCCCGTCGACGAACTCGTTCACTGCGCTCTCGGCACCGACGACGGTGACCGCCCGGCCGCGGAGGTCCTCAGCGTCCTCGTCGAGGACGATCCGTCCGTCGTCGATCACCAGGACTCGCTCGATGAGGTTGGAGATCTCGTCGATCAGGTGGCTCGACAGGACCACGGTGCGCGGGTGTTCGGCGTAGTCGGCGAGCAGCCGGTCGTAGAAGATCTGCCGCGCGACCGCGTCGAGTCCGAGATACGGCTCGTCGAAGAAGGTCACGTCGGCCCGCGAGGCGAGGCCGATGATCACTCCGACAGCGGACAGCTGGCCACGCGAGAGCTTCTTGATGCGGGTCGTGGTCGGGAGGTGAAAGTCGTCGATCAGCTGGTCGGCGAGGTCGTCGCTCCAGTTGGGGAAGAACATCCGGGCGGCGGCGAACGCATGCACCGGCTTCGCGTCGTCCGGATACTTCTGACTCTCACGGACGAAGCACATCCGAGACAGCGCGCGACGGTTCTCGTAGGGCTCCTCTCCGAAGATCCAGGCGTTTCCCGAGGTGGCGAAGTTCTGCGCCGTCAGGATCGACATGATGGTCGTCTTGCCTGCACCGTTGCGTCCGAACAGGCCGCAGATGGTGTTCTCGGGGATGTCGAAGTCGACGGCGTCCAGAACAGTCTTGCGGCCGTAGCGCTTGGTGAGGCCGCGCGCGCTGACCGCGGAGGTCGTCTCTGATGGGACCGTCATCGTGGGTCTCCTTCCATGGGGGTGGCCGGTGCGTGGTCGTGTCCGCGGTCCTGGATCAGGGCGATCACGTCGTCCGGGGCCAGGCCGAGGCGCCGGGCTTCGCCGAGCAGTGGCTCGATGAAGCGGTCGGCGAATACCTGCTGACGTTCGCGACGGAGCAGGTCATGTGCGCCGGAGGCGACGAACATGCCGACGCCGCGACGCTTGTAGAGGATTCCCTGGTCGACCAGCATGTTGATGCCTTTCGCTGCGGTTGCCGGGTTGATGCGATGAAATGCGGCGAGTTCGTTCGTCGATGGGGCCCGAGTCTCTTCGGGCAGGGTGCCGTCGATGATCGAGTCAGCGATCTGTTCGGCGATCTGCTGGAAGAGGGCCCGCCCGTCGTCGATCATGGACACCTCCGTTCGTTGGTTAGTTACTTGACTAACTAACCATGACACCCGCGATGGGAGACGTCAATAGGCGGAGGCGATCTGCCGGGCGGGATCCGTGTGGCAGCGTGGTCGGATATGGACGATCGACGATGCCCCTGCGGCACGGGGGAGACCCTGGATGATTGCTGCGGCCGGTACCTGACCGGATTCGGGTACGGCGGTGCGGCCCCGACTGCGGAGGCGTTGATGCGCAGCCGGTTCACCGCATTCGCGCTGGGGGACGAGCAGCATCTGCTCGATTCGTGGCATCCGCGCACGCGCCCGCCGTCATGTCCTCCGGATCCGGGTGCACGGTGGTTGTATCTGCGGATCGTCGACGTCGTGGGGGGTTCGCCGTTTCATGAGACCGGCGTCGTCGAGTTCACCGCCGTCTATCGGGACGGTGACGGCCGCGGCGAGATGACCGAACGCAGCACCTTCGAGCGTGTCGACGGACGGTGGTATTACGTGTCGGGAGTTCATCGGTGACGATGCCTGCACATAGAAGTGGCCTGCACATGGAAGTGGCCTGCACATAGAAGTGGCCCCGCCATGATCTGGCGGGGCCGCCTGCTCTGTTGAAGGTGCGGACTCAGATATCAACCAAATGGTTGACAACCGTCTTTCGGAAGCGTTGAGTTGTATTCAACCGAGAAGTTGAATGAAAGGTATCGACGATGGAAGATCAGCTGTCGCAGGTGTTCGCAGCCCTGGCTGACCCCACTCGACGCGACATCGTCGCTCGGTTGACTGCGGCAGACGCCACTGTGAATGAGCTGGCGGAGCCGTACAACGTGAGTCTGCAAGCAGTGTCCAAGCATCTGCGAGTGCTCGAAGATGCGGGCCTGGTGACGCGAACCCGCGAAGCACAGCGACGGCCGGCGCACCTGGAAGCAGAGGTGTTCGACCTGATGACTCAATGGATCGAACGCTATCGGCAGCGGGCTGAGAGGCGTTATCGGCGCCTCGACCACGTGCTCGCCGAGATGGACGGTCGATCCGACACTCACTCGAATCCAGAGGGGAATGCATCATGACCATCGGCGCGTACTCGGAGGCGGCGATCGAAGCCGATCCGGACCTACCGATCATCCGAATCACCCGCGACTTCGCGGCCACTCCCGCGCAACTGCGGGCAGCACATGTCGACCCGGAACTCTTCGCCCGATGGGTGGGGCCAGACGGAATGCGCACCCGCATCGGGGTGTGGGACGCCCGCAGCGGTGGTGAATGGCGGTACGTCGCAGAACGCGGCGGTGAGGTCTTCGGCTTCCGAGGCTGCTTTCACACTGTCGGCGAGACCGTGATCGTGCAGACCTTCACCTTCGAGGGGATGCCCGACGACGTCTCCTTGGAGACGATTCGCTTCGAGGATCTCGGCGACGGCCGCACCCGACTGCACGCACAGTCGCTCGTCGACAGCATCGAGAGCCGTGATGCCTGGCTCCGATCGGGGATGGAGGTCGGCATCGATCAGGGGTACGCGAAGCTCGACACCCTGCTGGCCGACGGCGAGGTGAGGGGGTCATGGTGAGCAGTCAGACAACCGCGCTGAACGACATGACGCCGGCCGATCGGCATCGCGCGATCGCTGCCGGCTTCGCCGGCGAAGTGGCGGCTACCGATGATTGGTCGGCGCAGTCGCCGGTCGCCGAGTGGTCGGCGCGGGACGTCGTCGGGCATCTGGTCGGATGGTTCCCGGAATTCCTCGCGGCGGGTGAGGTGGTGCTACCCGCGTGCCCGTCGGTCGATGACGATCCGGCTGCGGCGTGGGCCGCGCATGCTGCTGCGGTGCAGCACATTCTGGACGGCGACGACCCAGACCGCGATTTCACCCACCCCTATCTCGGGACGATGCCGCTCTCCACTGCGGTCGACCGGTTCTACACGGCCGACGTGTTCATGCACACGTGGGATCTGGCGCAGGCGGGCGGTCGTCGTCCGGGCCTGGACGAGGGATTCGCAAACGAACTGCTGTCAGGACTGGCGGCGATGGAGGAGGTCCTCCGCTCATCGGGGCAATACGGGCCCGTCGTCGCGATTGCCGACGATGCGGGGCCCGTGGTGCGGCTGGCAGCGTTCATCGGTCGTGATCCGGAGTTCGGCGATGAGGTGAAGTTGCCGCCACGCTGAATTCAACCCTGTCGGACGTCGCTGTGCTCGGACACCCTCGGAGCATGACGGCGTCAGTGAAGGGAAACAGGGCATGACCACCTCAGTAGTCCATACGGCAGCAGTCCGTGCAGCACCGATCGACGACGTGGAAGTGGTCGCCGGCGTCGAGTTCGACGTCGAGCAACTCGGTCCGCATATGGGAGCTCGGCTGTCCGGAATCGACGTTCCCTGTGCGAATGACGCCCAGATCGGCGCGCTGCGCGTGGCTCTCGCCGAATACCGGGTTCTCGTCCTGCGTGATCAGCACATCACCGACGGTCAGCATGTCGAGTTCGCCGGACGAATCGGTGATCTGACCGCCGGGCACCCGGTGTGGGACAGCGGTGCGGACGTGCCGGAGCAGATGTACTCGCTCGACAGCGCCGACAACGGTTTCGCGGACGTGTGGCATACCGACGTCACCTTCATGCCGCGTCCGCCGGCCGCATCGATCCTCCGTCCGATCGTGCTGCCCGATGTGGGTGGCGACACCAGTTGGGCGGACGGGGAAGCCGCATACACGTCTCTCTCATCGCCGCTCCAGCGTCTAGCGGACGAGTTGACCGCCGTGCACGACGGGGATCGTGAATTCGGCTACTACCTGCGCCACCGTCGCGGCGGCACCGGGAACCGGTGGGACGGTGCAGAGGTGACGAGTCTTGCACCGGTGCGTCATCCGGTCGTGCGTGTTCACCCGGTAACCGGACGGAAAGCGCTCTTCGTCAATCCGGGCTTCACTTCGCACATAGAAGGCGTGTCCGAAGCGGAGAGCCGGGGCCTCCTGGACGTCTTCTACAACCACCTCACCAGACCGGAACACCTTGTGCGGCATAGCTGGCGCGTCGGCGACATCGTTCTGTGGGACAACCGGTCAACCCTGCACTATGCGAATCGCGACTACTCACAACGTCGCGTCATGCATCGGGTGACTCTCCGGGGTGATCGGCCAGTCGGCCCCTCTGGGCCGGTGGAGCCATTCGGCGGTCTCTCGGTCTGACGATCGGCTGCAGACAGTCGGCCGGACAGGCCGAAGCGCCTCAGTCCTGCGGGGCTTGAGGCTCCACGGCTACTTGGATGGGTGGGTCGAGGATTCGTTTCGCTGGGATTCGGCAGGCGAGCCATCGCTCGATCGGTGATTGTTGATGTCGGGTCGCGTGGACTCGAGCGGGGCGCTCATCATTGGAGTCTTCTTGGCGGAGGAGTATTTCGGGGTGGTGGGTGTGGTTGATTTGCCAGGGTTGGTTCGTGTTGGTGGGTCGCCATCCGATGCGTCCTTGGTGGGGGCCGTGGGTGATGAGGGTGGTTTCCCAGCCGCCGGGTCGTGTGGTGACTGTCCGGTTGTGGGGGCCGCATGCGGCTCCGAGGTGGTCGATGTCGGTGGGGCCGCCGTGCTGCCAGTCGGGCATGTGGTGGGCCTGGGTGCGGGTGAAGGGTTGGTTGCAGTCGGGTGCGGTGGAGCCGCGGTCGCGGCCGAACAGGGCGAGGCGTTGCGCCATCGTGGCGAGGCGTTTGCCGCGGCCCAGGTACAGGATGTTCGAGGTGTGGTTGTCGAAGATCTCGAGCCATGGTGTGGCGTGGGCGGCGAGGTCGACGAGGTCTGTGATGGGGATGCGGGTGCCGGTGGCGGTCAGGGCGATGCCGGAGCGTTGTTCGAGGTCGGTGATGTCGGCGGTGATGACCAGGTGTGCGGGCAGGCTGGTGGGGTGGCCGAGGCTGCCGTCGGCGATGTGGGTTTCGCATAGGGCGCGGAAGGCGTCGTGGCCGCGTTGGTCGGTGGTGCGGGTGTCGCGTTCTGCGGCGGCCGCGAGTGCGGCGGGGTCGAGGCCTGAGCGGTTCGCCGGTCCGCGGGGTGACTGGGGGTCGTCGGGGTTGTTCATTCCGGGTGCGGCCCAGTGCTGCAGGAAGGCGTCGAACGCGGCGCGCGCTTGGGGGTCGAGGGATCCGAATATCCGGGACATGAGTAGCCGGTCCTGGCCGCCGAGGGTGAGGCTGCGGTTGCGTCTGCGGTCGCGGTCGTCGGCGGGGGCGCCGTCGGGGTTGAGGTGTTCGAGGAGCCGGTTCCCGACGATGGTCGTCGATCGTGGTGACAGGGTGGTGGCGGCTTCGGCGAGTTGGGCTTCGGCGTCGGCGCGGACAGCGTCGGGCACGGCCGCGGGGATCTGTTTCATGGTGTCGGTGATCCGCAGGAGGTGATCGATGCCGATATGGCCGTCGGCGACGGCTGCCGCGGTCGCCGGAAGTGCCGGGTCGAGGAGTTCTCCGTGCATGCTCCGCAGTCGGCCGATGGCAGCGGCGGCCAGACGGTGGCGTTTGCCGGGGCCGGCACCCAGGCGCAGGTGGCAGTCGAGGAATTGCCATGCGCTGGTGCAGCCGACGGTGCGGAAGGCTTCGCGGTCGGAGACCTCGATGAACATGCGGGCGTCGACGCCGTCGCTGCGGCGGTGGGCTCGTTCGAGGGTGGTCACGGTGGTGATGACCTCGTCGTCGGTCATCGGGTCGAGGCGGGCCTGGGCGAGTTTGGTGGTCGCGGCGTCGATGAGTCGTGCCAGGTCCAGAGCTGAATCGGGGAGGTGGACCGGCGAGCGGTGTGCGGTATCGATGCTGGTCATCGCTGACACCTCCGTCGATTCGCTGTTTCCACGATCATATCGGGAGGGTCTGACAAAACACGTTTAACTCGAACGGGTGGACGAACCGAGTATGGACTGTCCCCGCGATCGGAGTGCGGACAGTCAGTGCCCGCACCGATTCTGTATTGCGGGGTAGCGTGGGTCGCGTGGCACAAGAAACAGGCACCACAGGCGACAGCGGCGCTGCACTCACCGGCGCCACCGCATCTGACACGGACGCTGCAGGCGACACGGGCACTGCGCCTTCGATCAGCACCCTCAAGGAACTCCGCGACTCCGGTCACGTGCAGCGCGACGTCCGCGACGAGATCCGGCACAACCTCCTAGCGGCATTGCGCGCCGGCATCGATCCGTGGCCCGGTCTCGTCGGTTTCGATGACACCGTCGTCCCACAGCTCGAGCGAGCGCTCATCGCCGGGCACGACGTCGTCATGCTCGGCGAGCGTGGACAGGGCAAGACGCGCCTGCTCCGAACTCTGTCGGGACTACTCGACGAGTGGACGCCGGTCATCGACGGTTCTGACCTGGACGAGCACCCATACGAGCCGATCTTGCCCGAATCGATCAGGCGGGCAAGTGAACTCGGCGAGAAGCTCCCGGTCGCGTGGCGTCACCGCAGCGCGCGCTACAGCGAGAAGCTCGCGACCCCGGATACCTCGGTGGCCGACCTGGTCGGTGACATCGATCCGATGAAGGTCGCGGAAGGCCGCAGCCTCGGAGACCCCGAGACCATCCACTTCGGCCTCATCCCGCGGGCGCACCGCGGCATCATCGCGATCAACGAGCTGCCCGACCTCGCTGAGCGCATCCAGGTGTCGATGCTCAACGTGATGGAGGAGCGCGACATCCAGGTGCGCGGTTACAGTCTGCGGTTGCCGCTCGATGTCCTCGTCACCGCGAGCGCCAATCCGGAGGACTACACCAACCGCGGCCGGATCATCACGCCGCTCAAGGACCGGTTCGGTGCCGAGATCCGCACCCACTACCCGATGGAACTCGACGACGAGGTCGACGTCATCGAGCAGGAGGCCGACCTCGTCGCGAGCGTGCCCACCTACCTGATCGAGGCGCTCGCTAGATTCACCCGGTACGCCCGGGAGAATCCGTCGATCGACCAGCGCTCGGGCGTCTCCGCGAGGTTCTCGATCGCGGGCGCCGAAACCGTCGCCGCCGCGGCGCTGCATCGGTCGGCGGTGATCGGCGAGGAGCTGCCCGTCGCACGTCCGGTCGATCTGCAGTCGGTCATCGAGGTGCTTCGCGGCAAGGTCGAGTTCGAATCCGGTGAAGAGGGACGCGAACTCGAGATCCTCGATTTCCTTCTCCGGAAGTCGGTGGCCGACGTGGTTCGTGCTCATCTGGGCGGAGTTGACATGCGTCCGCTCATCGCGGCCCTGGAAGGAGGCCACCCGGTACTCACCGGCGACCGAGTCCCGGCGACCGACGTGATCGGGGCGATCGGCGACGACGAGACGGCGCTGGCCGTCCTGGATGAGATCGCCGGTCGGCTCGACGCTGCGGACGACGCAGAGCGGGCGAGCGCCTTGGAACTCGCCCTGGAGGGGCTGTACCTGGCACGCCGAATCGGCAAGGACGAGGGCGACGACGGACAGACGGCCTATTCGGTCACCGTTCCCGACGACGACTTCGATCGTGATGGCGCGTAACCGGTTCCACCGCTCTCGATACGGTCGCTACGCAGGCGGCCCGGATCCGCTCGCGCCGCCGGTGGACCTGCGTGAAGCGCTGTCGGAGATCGGCGACGACGTCATGGCCGGCGTTTCCCCGGAGCGGGCGATGCGCGAGTTCCTGCGTCGTGGAGGGCAGTCGATGCGCGGCCTCGACGCGATGGCTCAAGAAGCGAACCGGCGACGACGGGAGCTGCTGCGCGACCGCAACCTCGACGGCACCTTCGACGAGGTGCGCAGGCTCCTCGACTCGGCGGTGCTCAGCGAACGCAAACAACTGGCGCGCGATCTCGATGACGACGCTCGATTCGCCGAGATGCAGATCGGCAGCCTGCCCGCGTCGACGGCGCAGGCGGTACGTGAGTTGTCGGACTACGACTGGCGCAGTCCCGACGCCCGCGCGGACTACGAGAAGATCTCGGATCTGCTCGGGCGTGAAGCCCTGGAGCAGCGGTTCGCGGGCATGAAGGAAGCGCTCGAGGGCGCGACAGATGAGGACCGGCAGCGCATCTCCGAGATGCTCGCAGATCTCAACGACTTACTCGCCAAACACAACTCGGGCGCTGACACCACCGCCGACTTCGAGAAGTTCATGGAACGGCACGGGGAGTTCTTCCCGGAGGACCCGCAGAACACGGACGAACTCGTCGATGCCCTCGCTCGTCGTTCGGCGGCCGCACAGCAGATGTTCAATTCGCTGACCCCGGAGCAGCAGGCAGAGCTCGCGGAGCTGTCGGCGCAGGCGTTCGGGTCTCCGGAGCTGATGAACTCGCTCGCGCAGATGGACTCCGCGTTGCGTGCCGCGCGACCGGATCTGGACTGGGACTCCGGGCAGCAGTTCTCGGGCGATCAGCCGATGGGGCTCGGTGAAGGTGCTGCCGCGTTGCGCGACACCGCCGAGCTCGAGGAACTCGCCGAGCAGTTGTCGCAGGGGTACGCCGGTGCGCAGATGGAGGACATCGACATCGACGCGCTCGCCCGGCAGCTCGGTGACGAGGCGGCAGCAGATGCACGCACGCTCACCGACCTCGAGCGCAGCCTGCGCGATCAGGGCTTCTTTCAGCGGGCTCCAGACGGCTCACTGAAGCTGAGCCCGAAGGCGATGCGCCGGTTGGGGCAGGCGATCCTGCGGGACGTCGCAGCGCAGTTGTCCTCGCGGGGCGGCGATCGCCGCACGGATCTGGCCGGGCGCCTCGGCGAACCGACCGGAGCCACGCGCGAGTGGGCGTTCGGCGACACCGAACCGTGGGACGTGACGCGCACGGTGACCAACGCGGTGCTGCGGACTGCGACGGAGTCGCCCGGGGCGGTGGGCCCCGGCGTGCGCATCGACGTCCGCGATGTCGAGGTCACCGAGACCGAGGCGCGGACCCAAGCCGCGGTCGTGCTGCTGGTCGACACGTCGTTCTCCATGGTGATGGAGGGGCGGTGGACGCCGATGAAGCGGACCGCACTCGCTCTCAATCAGCTGATCTCGACTCGTTTCCGGTCCGACGAGCTCCATCTGATCGAATTCGGAAGGCACGCACGGTCGACGTCCGTCGACGAACTGACCGGGCTGGAACCGCGCATGGAGCAGGGCACCAACCTGCACCACGCGCTGCTGCTCGCACATCGGCACCTCCGCAGGTTCCCGAACGCGCAACCGGTACTGCTGATCGTCACCGACGGTGAGCCGACCGCCCACCTGGAACCCGACGGCGAAGCGTTCTTCTGGTACCCGCCGCACCCGCAGACCATCGGCCTCACCGTCCGGGAACTGGACCACCTGTCCCGCATGGGCACGCAGGTCACGTTCTTCCGTCTCGGCGACGATCCCGGACTCGCGAACTTCATCGACCGCATCGCGCGCCGGATCGGCGGACGTGTCGTCGCGCCCGACATCGACGGCCTCGGTGCCGCCGTGGTCGGTGATTACCTGCGGACGCGAAAGACTCGCTGAGCGGACGTATTCGCTCGGCGGTCAGCCGAGGATCCGGGCCCGCAGCCGCTCGATCGGATCGGCATCGCCGTGGCCGGGCTGTGGATCCGAGTGGTCGGCCGGGCCGACGAGCCGGGTCTCCCACCTGGTCCAGTCGCGCACGGCCCATCGCTCGGCGATCGCCCAGCGGCCCGCGCGCCGCTGGAAGTGGTCGACGTAGCGCAGACCGGTGGTGAGAAATGCCTGCAGGGGCTTGTCCGGATCGGCCCAATGGGTTGCGGTCACGTAGGACTCGAGGACCGCGTCGTCGCCGTTGCGTTCGCACAGCTGGTTGCCCACCTGATGGTGCGTCCCGCCCAGCTGAGCCAGCTGACCGTCCACCCAGACGATGAAGGCGTCCACGGGCCCGGTGAAATCGCCGTGGTGGTCCACGGCTCCGGGGTGATAGCAGTCGCGGACCAGGTCGAAGTCTCGCCGGTCGATACCGCGGCAGTACCGCAGCACCACATCGTGGATCTCCTGGCGGGACACCAGGTCGGCGAGCGTTGGATCGGCGGACGTCATGGTGCGAGTGGACCACGCGGCGTCCGCCCGGTATGCAGAAACAGATGGGATTCACTCGCGCCGAACTACTCGCCTTCGCCGGCACGACGGTGCCCGATCTGGTCGGGCCGGGCTGCCGGCTGCTGATCTCCGGGATCAACCCCGGTCTGTGGACGGCGGCGACCGGTGCTCACTTCGGCCACCCGGGCAATCGGTTCTACCCGGCGCTGTACGAGGCGGGCATCACCGGCCACCTGATCGACGCCTCCGGCGGGATGCGCGACGCCGACCGGGCGGCGCTGATCGAGGCGGGGATCGGCATCACCAACGTCGTCGCCCGGGCCACCGCGAAGGCCTCCGAACTCGACGAGAGCGAGCTCCTCGTCGGCGGCGAGAAGCTGGCGGCGACGACCGAGCACGTTGGCCCGACGGTGCTGGCGATCCTCGGTGTCACCGCGTACCGGACGGCCTTCGGCCGACGGAAGGCGACGGTGGGCGAGCAGGAGGAGCAGATCGGCGGTGCGCGGCTGTGGGTGCTGCCGAATCCGAGTGGCCTGAACGCGCACGAGACTGTGGCGAGCCTCGCGTCCGCCTATCGCGGTGGGGCCGATGCCGCCGGGATTCCGGATCTGCGGCGCTGAGTCGTACTCAGGCGAGGAGCAGCGCTATCACCGCGATGACCGGAACCGAGAGCACCGTGGTCACCAGTGCACTGTCGCGGGCGAGTACTTCACCTCGCCGGTACCGCGTCGCGTAGACCAGCACGTTCTGTGCGGTCGGTAGAGCGGCGATCACCACCTGAGCGAACAACTCGTCGCCCGTCATGCCGAATCCCCACCGGGCGACCGCGAAAGCGACGATCGGCATCACCGTCATCTTCAGCCCCGACGCGAGGACGACGTCGCGCCGCGGGCTCTCGCCCTTCGCGAACACCGTCGCGCCGGTGAGGGTGAGCCCGAACGTCAGAAGTGCCAGCGGTACCGACGCCTGGCCGAGCATGTCGAGCGGTTCGAGGATCGCTCCGGGCGGCCGCCATCCGATGAGCGACACTGCCAGACCGATCACGCCGCCGATCAGAATCGGGTTGCGCAAGGGGACGGCCACCGTCCGCCATACCGACCGCCGCTCGCTCGAGTCGAGCGCAGTGATGTCGAGGGTCGCGAGTGCGACGGGGGAGTAGAAGACGATCTGGAACAGCAGGAGCGGTGCGATGAAGGACGCGTCGTCGAGCACGAAGATCGCGATGGGCAGGCCCAGATTGACGCTGTTCACGTACGACGCCGACAGTGCGCCGATCACCGTCTCAGGAATCGGCCGGTGCAGCCAGTACCGGGCGATCGGAACGTAGACGACGGCGACCGAGAGCGCCGCGATCGACGCGACGGCCAGGGTCGGGGAGAACACCACCGACAGGTCGCTGGTCGCCAGCGAATGGATCAGCAGGGCCGGCGTGCAGACGAAGAAGACCAGCCGCGCGAGGGTGGTCGAGGCGTGTTCGCCGAGCGAACCCGTTCGGCCCAGAATGAAGCCGAGGCCGACGACGATGAAGATGACGGTGAAACCCGAGATGACGCCAGACACCCGCGCAATGCTAGGCCGCTGGTCACACGTTTTGCCACATGAGGGCCCGGCCGGTTATTCTTGTCAGGTTGTGTGCCGCGGTCGGATTGCCGTGGATACAGGCGATCAAGCGGGTCAGGCGGATCGGGATCATTCCGAACCCCATCCGCGCCGAACGTGAGGAAGGCGAGAACCATGGCAGTACCGAAGCGCCGGATGTCGCGGGCGAACACCCGTAGCCGTCGTTCGCAGTGGAAGGCAGACAATGCCCCGCTGCAGGAGGAGAAGATCAACGGTGTGACGCAGCGTATGCCGCGTCGCCTCGTCAAGGCCGTGAAGGCCGGACTGGTCGATCTCGACCGTCGCTGATCTGATCGCGACGAACTAGAGTTTCACTACAGGCTGCGGCCGATCGGGTGCTGAGGCACTCGATCGGCCGCAGTTTTGCGTGACTGCTGCGGAAACTGGCCAAAAAATCGAGGTCAGAGGGAAATCTTCCCTCTGACCTCGATATTCTGGCTGTTCACCGCCACTGCACCGGCAGCGGTCGGTGCGCTACTGCGCGAGGAACTTGTTGACCGTGCGGTTCAGTGCGTTCGGGATGAACTTGGCGGCGTTGCCGAGCACGGTGGTCTGCAGCCCGACCGAGTAGCTGGTGCGATGCAGTGCTTTGTCGACCGCGGTCGGATGCACCGACTCCCACACCTTGGCGGCGACATCCTCCGGGGTGAGGCGGATGCCGAGGTTCTGTGCGGACTTCGAGTCCTCGTCGGCCAGAGCGGTCTTCGCCCACAGCGGCCAGATGGAGACCGGCCGGATGTCGTCGTCCGACCATTCGAGTTCGAGTGCCTCGGTGAGACCGCCGACGTAGAACTTGGTGGCACTGTAGGTGGCGATCCCGGGCTGCCCGTAGATGGCCGACGCGGACGCGATGTTCACCAGGTGAGCACCGGGGGTGGCCTTGAGGTACGGGTACGCGGCCCGCGCGCCGAGAGTGACGCCGAGCGCGTCGATGTCGATCTGCGCCTTGATGGCGTCCGGCGAGATGTCGGCGAGTTTGCCGGAGAGCAGGATGCCCGCGTTGTTGTCGAGGACGTCGAGCTCGCCACCCGTGTGCGACGTGAAGTCGGCGAGTGCGGCGTCCCACTGGTCGGGGTCGCGCACGTCGAGGGTGCCGGTGATGATCTCGGGGTCTGTCGCCTTCAGTGCTGCGAGGGCGTCGGCGGAGACGTCGTAGACACCCACGGTCCAGCCCTCGGACCGGAAAAGCTGGGCGGTGGCGAGACCGATACCGGCGGCACCGCCGGAGATGAAGATCGACGACATGGAGCACTCCTCTGAACTGGCGACGGTTCGCCACGGTTTTCGTACTGGCCGGTAACCCCCTCCGAACCAATAGACATTGTTACATGGGCGGTTCCGACGCTGAAATGCGTGATCCGGGATCTGCGAACATCGCTGGTTGCGGCGCTCCATAGGGGGTGAGTTGCGTGTCTTTTAAGCTGGATCTCAGTTGAGGCGTTAAGACTGTAGACATGCGCATTCTCGTGGTTGACGACGATCGGGCCGTTCGGGAGTCTCTTCGGCGGTCTCTGACGTTCAACGGGTACACGGTCGACACGGCGGGCGACGGCCTCGAAGCACTCGAGAAGGTGATCGCGGACCGGCCCGACCTGATGGTGCTCGACGTGATGATGCCGCGTCTGGACGGGCTCGAGGTCTGCCGCCGACTCCGGTCCGCCGGTGACGATCTCCCGATCCTCGTGCTGACGGCGCGCGACTCGGTGTCCGAGCGGGTGAGCGGACTCGATGCGGGCGCCGACGACTATCTGCCGAAGCCGTTCGCACTCGAGGAACTCCTCGCCCGTCTGCGCTCGCTGCAGCGTCGCACCACGCGCGAAGACGAGGAGGGCTCGGAGGCCGTCTCGTTCTCGGATCTGACGCTCGACCCGGTGACCCGCGAGGTGACCCGGGGTGAGCGCCAGATCAGTCTGACGCGTACCGAGTTCGCGCTGATGGAGATGCTGATGGCGAATCCGAAGCGCGTCCTCACGCGGAGCCGGATCCTCGAGGAGGTGTGGGGATACGATTTCCCGACCTCCGGGAACGCCCTCGAGGTGTACATCGGCTACCTGCGGCGCAAGACGGAGGCAGAAGACGAACCACGGCTGATTCACACGGTCCGGGGTGTCGGGTACGTGCTCCGCGAGAACAACCCGCAGTAGCCGAGCACCGTTGATGCGTTTCCTGCGCCGTACCCCCGGCGGTCGCCGCCCGATGCGTGCGCCGATGGCGCTCACGCGTTCGGTGTCGCTGCGAACGCGCGTCGCACTGCTCGCGGCAGCCGTCGTCGTGCTGACGGCGTCGTTGATGGCGGGCGCCGCGTACGTGGTGGTCTACCGGTCGCTGTACAAGGACGTGGACACCCAGCTGATCGCACGCGCCGACGGAATGACGGCCCTGTCGAAGCTCGGCAGACTGAGCAGTGGCCCCGAGGCCCTGCTCGCCGGAACCGTGTTCTCCACGTCGATCTCGATCGCGCTCGTCGAGCCCGACGGCCACACGTACATGGTCGGTGAGGTGCCGTACGGCGAGCAGGAGGGCGAGGTCATCGAGTCGGTGAATCCCCGCGGCCGTCTCAATCAGAGTCTGCGGACGACGTCGAATCAACGGGTCCTGGCGCGCAAGCTGTCCGACGGCAGCACGTTGATGATGGCGCAGTCACTGGCCCGTACGGACGCGGTCCTCAAACGGCTGGCATCGGTGCTGTTCATCGCCGGAGGCGTCGGCGTCGCGTTCGCCGCCCTTGCCGGCACCTTCGTGGCGCGTGGCGGTTTGAGACCGGTGGCCCGACTCACCGCGGCGGCCGAACGGGTGGCCCGCACTCAGGATCTGCGACCGATCCCGGTGACGGGCGAGGACGAGCTGGCCCGGCTCACGGAGAGCTTCAACACGATGCTGCTCGCGCTGTCGGAGTCGCGCGACCAGCAGGCGCGGCTGGTCGCCGACGCGGGTCACGAACTGAAGACCCCGTTGACGTCGCTGCGCACGAATCTCGAACTGCTGATCGCGTCGTCGGCGCCCGGTGCACCGCCGATCCCGGCGGCCGACATGGTGGAACTGCGCTCGGACGTGGTGGCCCAGATCGAAGAGCTGTCGACGCTGGTCGGCGATCTGGTCGACCTGGCGCGGGAGGACGCGCACGACACCGTGCACGAAGAGGTGGCAGTGGAAGAGGTGATCGACGGGGCGCTCGAACGAGTCCGTCGTCGCCGCGCCGACATCGAGTTCGACGTGCAGACTGCGCCGTGGTTCGTCTTCGGTGAGGAGCACGGATTGTCCCGAGCAGCGCTCAACGTCCTCGACAACGCGGCGAAGTGGAGTCCGCCGGGCCGTACGGTGGTGGTCCGCTTGGCGCAGACCGGCCCTGCGACGGCGGAGCTGACCGTTGCCGACGCCGGCCCGGGCATCCCACCGGAGGACCGCATGCGGGTGTTCGAGCGCTTCTACCGCGCTGATGCGACGCGGACGATGCCCGGTTCGGGCCTCGGTCTGGCGATCGTCCGGCAGGTGGTGGTGCGGATCGGCGGATCGGTGGCCGCCGAGACGTCTGCGGAGGGCGGCGCGCTCATCCGCATGACGCTTCCCGGCTCGCCGACGCACCGGGAGCCCGATCCGGTCGTCGTACCCCGGTAGCGGTGCAAGATGCGTCACAGTCTGTGAGATTCCCAGAATTCTTCCGCGTTACCTGTGGATTCCCAGCAGCCTTTGACCAACCTCACAGGCATGTGCCATAGGGTCGAGACCATGACAGAGGGCGGACAGCACGAGAATCCGGAGCGCGACGGACAGGCACCGTCGCCGAACCCGTACCCCGGCAGCGGACAGCCGCCCCCCGTGCCTCCGACCGGTGGATTCACGGCTGCGCCGTACCAGGGAAGGCCCGCCGGTGATCCGACTGCGCAATGGTCTGCGCACCCCGGACCCGGACAACAGGGGCCGACGACCCCGGGAGCCGGGCAGCCAGGGTCCACCGCGCCCTTCGGATACGGGCCACCGCAGGGCGGCCCGCCCACCGAGACGCAGACGACCGGGCCACTCGATTTCGGGACGCAGTCGGGCGCACCGTTCTCGGGCTCGGTCCCGCCCCAGCAGCCCCACTCAGGTTCTGGCGGTGGAGGCGGATTCGGGAAGAAGGCGCTTCTCGGTGGACTGGCGGTTGTCGTTCTAGCCGTAGGCGCAGGCGCCGGGGCAGGTGCGATCGTGGCAGACCGCAACGGATCGTCCAGCTCGTCCACGTCGCTGGCGACCGGCCCCACCGAGACCAGCCAGCCGGCTGCCGAGCCGGGCTCCGTCCAGGAGACGGCGTCTCGGGTGCTTCCGTCCGTCGTGTCGATCACCGTGGGCAACGGCCGCCAGGTCGGTTCGGGATCGGGTGTCATCCTGTCCAGCGACGGAACCATCCTGACCAACAACCACGTCGTCGCGCCGGCCGGCCGGGGGCAGGTGCTGGTCAGCTTCAACAACGGATCCCGTGCGATGGCGCGGGTGGTCGGCGCAGACCCCGTCTCCGACATCGCCGTCATCAAGGCCGACGCCGACGGACTCACGCCGGTCACCGTCGGCGCCTCGAGCAATCTCACCGTCGGGCAGGATGTGATCGCCATCGGTTCGCCGCTCGGACTCGAGGGCACGGTCACGACGGGCATCATCTCGGCGCTCAACCGCCCGGTATCGACGTCCGGTGCCGGTGGCTCGCAGGACTCGGTGATCGACGCGATCCAGACGGATGCCGCGATCAATCCCGGCAACTCGGGTGGCGCCCTGGTCAACTCGAAGGGCGCACTGATCGGCGTGAACACGGCGATCGCCACGATGGGCGGATCCCAGGGCGAGGCGGGAAGCATCGGCCTGGGCTTCTCGATTCCGGTGGACCAGGCGATGCGAGTCGCGAAACAGCTGCAGGATTCGGGAGAGGTGAACCATCCGAGCCTCGGCGTGTCCGTCCGTGCCAGCACCGATCTGGAGAAGCCGGGTGCGCTCGTCGCCTCGGTCGTCAAGGGCAGTCCCGCCGCTGATGCGGATATTCCGTCCGGCGCGCTGATCACGGGTCTCGACGACCGCAAGATCAATACTTCGGACGCTCTCGTCGCGGCCGTCCGTTCGCACGCTCCGGGGGATACGGTGAAGGTCACCTACTCGGTGAACGGGCAGAGCAAGAGCGCCGAGATCAAACTCGGCTCCATGTGACCGGGTCCGTCAACGAAAAGAGAGGCCGACGATGACAAACGCACCTGTGGACGCCGACGAACAGGCAGCCGACGCAGCCGCCCGCCGCCCAGGCGCCGATTCCGCAGTCGTTGCCGATGCGGGAGAGCTCTCTCGGGCCCTGGTTGTGGTGGTCGACGACCGCGCAGCCCTGGGCGAGGCGAGTAGCGCCCTCGGGCCGTTGCTCGGCGAGCTCCTGGACGAAGCCGGCTTTCACGTCGACGCGACGGTTGCCGTCGCCGGTGACGAGATCGAGATCCGGAATGCCTTGAACACCGCCGTGATCGGTGGCGTCGACCTGGTCGTCTCGGTGGGTGGCGTCGGTGTCGGTGCGCGCGATGTGACGCCCGAGGCGACCGAACCGCTCCTCGACCGTCGGCTCCAGGGCGTCGAGGAGGCGATCCGCAGTTCGGGTCTGTCCGCCGGCGCCACCGACGGTGGAATCTCGCGCGGACTGGCCGGCATCTCGGGCCAGACGGTCGTGGTCAACATCGCGGATTCGCGTGCTGCCGTCCGCGACGGGATGGCGACTCTGATGCCGCTCGCCCACTACGTGATCGGGCATATCAGTGACTTCTGACCGGCCCTCCACGAGAGGTCGGTCGCAGTCGGAACCGGAGTGGCGGCGTCGCCGACGACTCGACTCCGTCTTCGGCGACGATCTTCCCGAGCAGATCGCCGAACCGAGGGAGAAGCCGCGGGCTTCCGGTCGTGACTGGTACGAGGCGAACCGCCCTCCGCACCACGGATGACGCGCGCGGCGCGAGCCATCAGCGGGGGAAGACCTCGCTGAGTTCGGCGAACAGCGCCTGGTTGAGGCGGAATGCGGCCTTCACCTCATCGACCAGCTGCGCGCGCCCCTCGAACGGCATGGAAGCACCGATCCGGTCGAGGCGCGCCCGGTAGTCGTCCTTGTAGGGCTTCACCTTGCCGACCGCGTCGAACTTGTAGAAGTCGGTGCCCGCACCGTTCAGGTCGAAGGTGCGATCGAGGATGCGGCCGATCGCCTGGCCGCCCGAGAGGTCGCCCAGGTACCGGGTGTAATGGTGCGCGACGAATCCGCCCGCCCACTGCGAGGTGATGTCGATGCGCTCGATGTACGCCACGGTGGCGGGAGAGGCCGGTGGTGACAGGCTCTCGTTCGCGGTGATTCGCATCCAGTGAGTCAGATCGGCGTCGATCGCGGGCAGACGGTCCAGTGCCGGGTCGACGATCAGTGCGGCGATCGGATCGCTGCGGAGTTCACGCGCCTTCGACTCGAGTGCGGCGTAGACGGGGCGAAGGCGTTGCAGGTAGGCGATGTAGCCCGCAGCCGACATCCGTCCGTCGAGCAGTGCCGTCATGAACGTCGACCCCTCGGCATCCTCGTGTTCCACAGCGGAGCCCCGCTTCATGGCGACAGATAGCGCGTCGTCGGGCGAGATCTCGATGGACGATGCCGTTGTCATGGCCGGGCCTTCCAGGAATGAGCAGTTATTTAGGTAAACCTAACACCTAAGATGCCGGAAGATGAGAAAGGCTCCGTTCCTGATCGGAACGGAGCCTTTCGCATACCGTGCGGTGGGGTCAGCGCGAGTGGCGCGGGCCGTCGGGGAACTGTCCCGGCGGGTAGTCGCCCTGCGGGGGCGGCGGGTACTGACCCGGAGCCTGCTGCGGGTACTGGCCCGGTGCGTACTGCTGCCCTGGAGGCAGGTTGCCGGGAGGCGGGTACTCGCCCGGTGCCGGATTCGGAGTGGGGAAGCTGCCGCTCGGCGGGTTACTCGGTTCCGGGCGCTGCTGGCCTTGCGGCGGCATGCTCATCTGACGGGTGGCGTCGCCGCCCTGGATCGGCTGCTGTGGGCCGGTGCCCGGGCCGCCCGGGCCGAATCCGCCCGTAGTCGGTCCACCGTTGCCCGGTCCGTCGCCGAATCCGGGCGGGCCGACGGGCTGCGACTGTCGGTCCTGCAACTGGCGGGCTTCAGCGTCTGACATCGCCTTGACCTCGGCGGCCTCGGCCGCCTTGCGCTCCTTGAAGTCGGGGTCGAGGAGATCGCGGATCTCGGTGAGCAGCGAGACCTGGTCCTCGGTGGCATCCTCGTCGAGCTTCCGCAGTTCCTGCAGCTTGTTGTACGGAATGACGATCAGGAAGTAGACGACTGCCGCGACGATCACGAAGTTGATGAATGCGGTGATCACTGCGCCGAAGTCGACGAAGGTTTCCTGCATACCGTTACGGATCTCGAATCCGAGCCCGCCCATATCGGTGTTGACGGGGATCGAAGCGATCAACGGGTTGACGATTTTGTCGGTGAATGCGGTGACGATCGCCGTGAAAGCCGCGCCGATGATGACTGCGGTGGCCAATTCGACGACGTTTCCCCGCATCAGGAAGTCTCTGAATCCTTTGAGCACGCGGCTTCTCCTTGTAGAGCGGATGTGCGGTCAAGTGTGAGTGTAAAGGAGAGGTGGAGTGATTTCTCGGCAAAATCGCGTGCGTTAGGCAAATCAATGCAGAACAAATGTGATTGCCGTACGCAATCCTGCGGCGGCGACGCGGTGCGCCGCGCTTTCGCGCATTGCTATGAGTGCTGATCCCGGGCGACGTTCGCTTTGGCTCGAACTTCTCTGCGGTACGAGGGCGACGATCGCATCGCGGGCGAGTACGTCGGATTCCTCCGACAGGACGTCGACATGATCTCCGACGCGAACCAGAGTGAGAAGGGTGCCGTCGGCCGGCCTCACCGGCACCAGACGTGCGTTCGAGTCACCGAGGAGCGCTGCGGGAAGTCGTGAGTCGAGCAGTCGGTGCCGTCCGATGATCTCGCCCGCCTGGATCGGTCCGGTCACTCGCCGCCCGACGATATCGGCGATCGCCGGGCGGTCTACGGGTAGCAGGTGATCGGGAACAGGGGACTGCATCACATCGTCAGTATTCAGCACGGTCCCGGGGGCGAGATCGTGTGCGGCAACGAGGGCGGTGGGGGCTGGTGGCTGTCGATGGTCGATGACCGTCACCACCACGGCAGCCGAGGTCAAGATGAGAGCGATGCACCGCCGGAGGATGACCGATCGCAGCCAACCGGGCCGGCACAGTTGCCGCAATCGGTCGAGAGCCGCGGGATTCAGGGAACTGCGGTCACGTGAGGCCATGTGCGGAATGTAGGTCGCGAGATCGGGGGCGCGACACCGTGAATACGGAATGTGGATGACTACCCGCGTGCAGGCCGGTGATCCACAGGGACAGCGTCTGCAAAACTGGACCGATGACCGATCGAGTGCAGCCGAGTCCGATGGTCCGTTGGCGAACCTGGATCGGCGCCGATACCACCGGTGGAGCCCTCCTGATGATCGCGGCGGTCCTCGCGCTCGTGTGGGCCAATTCGCCGTGGCGCGATGTCTATCACGACCTGCTCGGCGTACATGTCGGGCCGGAGTCGCTCGGACTGAACCTCTCCCTCGCGCACTGGGCGTCGGACGGACTCCTCGCGGTCTTCTTCTTCGTCGTCGGTGTGGAACTCAAGCAGGAGTTCGTCGCGGGCAGCCTGCGCAACCCGCGGGACGCGGGCGTTCCGATCGCGGCAGCGGTGGGCGGCATGATCGTGCCCGCGCTGGTGTTCATCGCCATCGTCGGGTCGGCCGAGCCGGAGGCGCTGCGTGGGTGGGCGACTCCGACGGCGACCGACATCGCGTTCGCGCTCGCCGTTCTGGCGGTGTTCGGCCGGGGCCTGCCGTTCGCGTTGCGGGTCTTTCTGATGACGCTGGCCGTTGTCGACGATCTGCTCGGGATCCTGGTGATCGCGACCGTCTACACCGACAGCATCGATTTCGTGATGCTCGCGGCCGGGTTGATGTGCATCGCGGTGTTCGCGGTCGTAGCCCGGATGAAGCGGTTGCATTGGTGGCTGCTGCTGCCGCCGGCCATCGCGGCGTGGGCGTTCGTCCACAACTCCGGCGTTCACGCGACCGTGTCGGGGGTCCTGCTGGGGTTCGCGGTTCCAGCGATCGCGTTGCACCGGGAGTCGGGGCCGCGCACGGAGAAGCTGGGAGAGGCGATCAATCCGGTCTCGGCGGCGATCGCCCTTCCGCTCTTCGCGTTCGCGTCGGCCGGTGTGACGGTGGTGGGGGTGGGCCACATTCTGCAGCCGGTGAGCATCGGGGTGTTCGCGGGCCTGGTCGTCGGCAAGGCGATCGGCGTTCTGGCCACCGTCTGGGTCGTCACCGCACTCACGCCGCTGCGCCTGCCGGATGCGATCGGGATCCGCGACCTCCTCCCGGTGGGCCTGCTGACCGGTATCGGATTCACCGTGGCTCTGCTCATCGCCGAGCTGTCGTTCGCACCGGGTTCGGGCCTCCCGGCCGATCATCAGCCGGCGGCGAAGGTCGGCATCCTCCTGGGGTCGTTCACCGCCGCAGCACTCGGCGCGGCGATGTTGCGGGCGGACGCCCGGCGGGCACGCTCGTCGGATGAGAATCGCGACGGCGTGCCCGACCGGGACACCAGGGTGATCTGAGGTCAGACGACCTGCTTCTCCTCAACGCGCTGCGCAGGAGGCGTGTACGTCTCCCAGAACGTCGCCCCGACGATGCCGAGCTTGCGTGGCTCGAAGATCGGATCGGCGCCCATCTTCCGTTGCGACTCGTAGTCGCGGAGCGCCTTGAAGGCCGGTTGCTGCAGGATCAGAATGCCGATGATGTTGAGCCACGCCATGGTTCCGACTCCGAGGTCACCGAGCGCCCACGCGTCCTTCGCGTCCGACATCGCACCGAAAAGCACGGAGAGGCAGATCGCCAGCTGCAGGAGCAGGGTCAGATTTCCGCCCAACGTGGTGGAGGCGAACCGGAAACGCTTCGTGGTGGCCTTGCCGAGCAGGAACCGCAGATTGGTCTCGGCCATGTAGTAGTAGGCCACGATCGTGGTGAAGCAGAAGAAGGCGAGTGAGATCGCCACGAAGGAGGCGCCTGCACCGTTCCACAGGGTGTCCATCCCGCTCTGGACGTAGCTGGCACCCACCTCGGATTCGTTGGGGACGAAGGCTGGAAGTGACCCGCCGTCGGCGATGATCTCGCCGTCCACCGATTCGCCGGAGAACACGCGGTAGGCGCCCGTGGTCAGAATGAGGAATCCGGTGGCCGAGCAGACGAAGAGGGTGTCGATGTAGACGGCGAAGGCCTGGACGAGGCCCTGTTTGGCCGGGTGCGAGACCTCTGCTGCGGCTGCCGCATGCGGGCCGGTGCCCTGGCCCGCCTCATTCGAGTAGAGGCCGCGTTTGACGCCCCACATGATGGCGGCGCCGAGGATCGCACCGAAGGCGGCATCGGCTCCGAACGCACTGGAGAAGATCAGCCGGAACGTCTCCGGGACGTCGGAGATGTTGACGATGACGACGATGATCGCGACGGCGATGTACAGCAGTGCCATGACCGGCACGACGGCGCCCGCGAAGTTCGCGATGCGCTTGACGCCGCCGATCACCACGAAGGCCAGGAACAGCATCGTGATCGCACCGATGAGCCACTTGTCGATGCCCCACGCGTTGTTGGCGGCAGCGGCGATCGAGTTGGACTGGATATTGGGCATCAGGACGCCACAGGCCATCAGCGTGACGAACGCGAAGACCAGCCCGTAGACCCGGAAGGCCTTGGATGCCCGGGTGTGCGCGTACGCACGGCTCAGATAATAGGCGGGCCCGCCACGGTACTCACCGGTCAGCGGATCCTTCGTCTTGTAGATCTGCCCCAGTGTGCATTCGACGAACGACGTCGAGGCGCCGAGGAAGGCGACCGCCCACATCCAGAACAGGGCACCCGGGCCGCCGAAGGCGATCGCCGTGGCGACGCCGACGATGTTGCCTGCGCCGAGACGGCCGGCGAGCGACATCGCGAGGGCCTGGAACGAGGAGACTCCCGAGTCGGACTTCTTGCCCTTGAACAGCAACACGACCATGTGTTTGAAGTGCCGGACCTGCAGGAACCTGCTGCGGACCGAGAAGAAGACGCCGGCCGCCAAGCAGAGGAAGACCAGGCCTTTGCTCCACACCCACTCGTTCACTGTGGCGAGGATTTCGCTCATCGAGACTCCAAAACATTTCGGTTGGGAAGAACCCAGAATCGCATGAGGTGGATCACACTCGGCAGTCGACCCGCCGATTCAGCGAAAGCGCGCTCGGGTGACCGCCGACGCCGGGGCTGGCACTCGGTGTGACTGAGTGCCAGTAACGGTTTACAATGGGTGATCTGACGAAGCCGGAGGTTCCCCGTGCCCACCTATAGCTATGCGTGCACCGTGTGCGACAACAAGTTCGACATCGTGCAGTCGTTCTCGGAAGATTCCCTGACCGTCTGCCCCGAATGCGGAGGCAAGCTCCGCAAGTTGTTCAACTCCGTCGGCGTCGTGTTCAAGGGCAGCGGCTTCTACCGCACCGATTCGCGGTCGAACGGTTCGGTCCCCGCGAAGTCGACGGAGTCGAAGTCGTCCTCCGATTCGGGCTCGTCGAACTCGGGCTCGTCCAGTTCCTCGGATTCCTCCAACGCGGCCAGCGCCTGACGCGAGCCGGTGCCTGACGCCGAAGGCCAAGGCGTCAACCCACGCGCGTGTAGCCGGTCCCCGGCGTGAGCACCCAGTTCACGGGGACGTCGTAGGCCTCCGTCGGTACGCCTGCTGTCAGAAATTCATCGTCGTGCACCACCGCGATAATCGGTGCGTCGACGACGGTCAGTGTTCGGTCGTAATAGCCTGCGCCACGGCCGAGTCGTGCACCCGACCGGTCGGCGGCGACCGCCGGTACCAGGATTGCGGCGGGTTCGCGCACGGCGTCCGCACCGAGGCGGGCGCCCGACGGCTCCAGTAACCGCCACCGGCCCTCGGTGAGCGAGTCCTCGCCCGTGTACTCACCCCAGTGCAGCCTCGACGGGTCGCCCGCCGGGACGATCGGCACCAGGACGGTCAGACCTCGGTCGAGGAGGGCGTCGAGCATTGCGATGCCTCCGGGCTCGCCGCGCGTCGCCACGTAGGCGGCCACCGTATCGCCCGTGGTCACCGCCACCGGCAACGAGTACATCCATTGCGCCAGTTCGGCGTTCACCTGGGCGAGCACGAACGGGGACATCTCGGCGCGGGCGTGGAGGAGGGTGCTGCGCAGCGCCTGCTTACGGGCCTGTCCGTTGGTGGAGGCGGTGCTCATGTGCGGTCCTCACAGCAGGTGGGTGGCGGCTGCATCCGATCCTGCCAGAATACGACCGTAGACTGTTCGGCATGTCTGACCACGCGACGTCCTCGGCCGCATCAGCTTCGGTTCCGCTCATCCCGCACACGGCGGTGGTACCCGCGGCCGGGCTCGGGACCCGATTCCTGCCGGCAACCAAGACCGTGCCGAAGGAACTCCTGCCCGTGGTCGACACTCCGGGCATCGAACTGGTTGCCGAGGAAGCGAAATCCGCGGGTGCCGAGCGGTTGCTCATCGTGACCTCTCCCGGGAAGGACGGCGTCGTCGCGCACTTCGTCGAAGACCTGGTGCTCGAGCACACGCTGTCCTCGCGTGGCAAGGAGGCGATGCTCGCCAAGGTGCGCAACGCGCCGTCGTTGCTGGAGGTCGCGTCGGTCGTGCAGGACAAGCCACTCGGACTGGGGCATGCCATTGGCTGCGTGGAGGCCGACCTGGCCGATGACGAGGACGCGATCGCCGTCCTGCTGCCGGACGATCTGGTGCTCCCGGGCGGTGTGCTCGGCCGCATGGCGCAGGCCCGTGCGCGCTTCGGCGGAAGCGTGCTGTGCGCCATAGAGGTGCCTGACGAGAAGATCAGCGCGTACGGCGTGTTCGACGTGACCGAAGCCGACCCCGCGTCTCCAGACGTGAAACGGGTACGAGGCATGGTGGAGAAGCCCGCGCGACAGGACGCACCGTCGAACCTGGCGGCTGCCGGACGCTACATCCTCGATCGCAAGATCTTCGACGCGCTGCGCGAGACCGAGCCGGGTGCGGGCGGCGAACTCCAGATCACCGACGCGATCGCGCTCCTCATCGAGCAGGGGGAGCCCGTGCACGTGGTGGTGCACACCGGGTCCCGCCACGATCTGGGCAATCCTGGCGGATACCTGAAAGCGGCCGTCGACTTCGCCCTGGACCGCGACGACTACGGCCCGGACCTGCGTTCCTGGCTGGTGGAACGGCTCGCTGACAGCTGACCCGCGCGCCTTACGGCGGGAACACGCCGGAGGCGTTTACCCTCGGGGAGCAGCACAGGACGAGATGCCGGGTGTTTCACTCCGGCCCGGTGAGGAGAAGCGATGCGTTCGGTCGAGGATCATCTGAGCCTCGTGACTGCGTCAGCGGTGGCGCCCCGGCCCATTCAGGTCGCGATCTCCGAAGCGCAGGGACTGATGTGCGCGGAGGAAGTCGCCACCACCGACCCGATGCCCGGCTTCGATCAGGCTGCCATCGACGGCTACGCAGTGCGCGCCGTCGACGTGACCCTGGCGGGGACTACGGCGCCCGCCGACCCGAGCGCTCTGGCGGATGAGCCGGTCGACGCGTCGGTCCTCGACGACACCGACCGGGTGGTCGTGCATCTCCCCGTAGTGGGGGAGGTGGCACCGGGTTCGCGGACACCGACGCGGCTGCAGCCGGGGCAGGCGGTTCGAGTGGAGACCGGCGCGCCCATGCCGACGCTCGCCGATGCGGTGATTCCGCACCGCTGGACCGACGGTGGCGGCGACCGCGTGATGGTCGGACACGCCGTCGAGAGCGGCGAGTACGTACGACGCACCGGTGACGACGTGCAGCCCGGCGACATCGCCGTGCGCAGTGGAACGGTGATCGGGGCGGCTCAGGTCGGACTGCTCGCGGCAGTGGGTCGGTCTCGTGTGCTCGTCCACCCGCGACCACGGGTCGCGGTGATCGCGGTGGGCAGCGAGCTAGTCGACATCGACCGAGATCCCGGCCCCGGCCAGAACTTCGATGTGAACAGCTACGCACTGGCGGCTGCGGCCCGCGATGCCGGTGCCGAGGTGCACCGGGTCGGGATCGCCGAGCGGGAACCAGAACGGCTCCGGGAGGTCGTCGAAGGCCAGCTCATCCGATCGGAGATCGTGGTAGTCTGCGGCGCCGTCGGCGGTGTGGCCTCGCAGGTGATCACCGAGGCGGTCGAGGAGCTCGGCGATCTGGAGGTCGGGCGGGTCGGCATGCATCCGGGTTCCGTTCAGGGGTTCGGCCGGCTCGGTAAAGACGAGATCCCGACGTTCCTGCTGCCCGCGAATCCGGTCAGCGCACTCGTCACGTTCGAGGTGATGGTCCGGCCGCTGATCCGGATCGCGCTCGGTAAGCGTCAACCGATGCGACGGACGGTCGTCGCCAGGACGATCGGGCCGATCGCATCGGTCGTCGGCCGTAAGGGATACCTGCGCGGCAGATTGATGCGCGACGAGAAATCCGGCGATTACCTGGCACAGGTGATCGGCGAGTCCGAGACCGGGGCGTCGCACCTGCTGGCCGAGCTCGCCGAGGCCAACTGCCTCATCGTGGTGCCGGAGGACGTGGAGGACCTGGCCACGGGCGACCGTGTCGAGGTCGTGTTCCTGGCCGAACGCACCTGAGTCATAGAATCGCACTGTGCTGAACTGGCTGATCGACTCAGCGAATCATCCCGGATGGCCCGCGACGGCGGGGCCCGTGCGCGTGCCGAAAGGCACCGTCCGTCTGCGGCCCGTGAAATTGCGGGACGGTCGTACGTGGAGTGCACTCCGGATCCGGAACCAGAACGAACTGCTGCCGTGGGAGCCGACGGGCTCCGGCCAGTGGGAACGTCGGCACCAGTCCTCCTCATGGGCACCCATGCACTCGATTCTGAAGGCTGAAGCGAAGCGCGGTGCGATGATGCCGTTCGTCATCGAACTCGATGGCGAGTACGTGGGCCAGTTGACGATCGGGAACATCCAGCGCGGTGCTGTCCGCAGTGGATGGATCGGATACTGGGTCGACCGTGAGGCCACCGGGAACGGCGTGGCGAAGGCCGCTGTCGCACTCGGTGTCGATCATGCCTTCGGACCCGGAGGCCTGCACCGGCTGGAGGCGACCGTGCAGCCGGGCAACGGTGCGTCGCGGTCGGTACTGCGGGGAGTCGGATTCCGGGAGGAGGGGCTCCTCAAGCGCTACATGGACGTGAATTCGCGGTGGCGTGATCACCTGCTACTGGCCCTGACCGTCGAAGAGCTCGCCGATACGGCCGTCGACTCCTTGCTGCGTGCCGGACGGCTGGTTCCGCACATTGAGAAGTCGTGAACCACGGGCCGACGCGTGTCACCGGCCGTCCCGTTACCTGAGAAGCCGATGAGTTCGCCACTCGCGCGGCGCGCCTGAGCGATCGAGAGGGCCTGTCTTCATAGGCTGTGCAGTGGAGACTCGTCACACTCGACTCGGAGAAGGGAGGCTCCCGACATGCCGAATTCGGTTCTGTGGGTGTTCCTGATCGTGGTCTGGCTGTTCGTGCTGGTGCCGATGGTGCTGCGCGGACGTCCGCAGGCTCGAAAATCGTCGGCTACCGCGGCGCAGACGCGCGTCGTGCACCGCGGCGGAAGCCGTGGTGCGGCGTCTCGTCGCCGTGCCGCGACTACGCGAGCCGACCGCGCCGAGGCGGCAGCCAAGCGCATCGCCGAGCGCAAGGCCGTGCGCGCCGCCGCAGCCGAGAAGCTCGAGAAGACGAGCGGCGAGACCAAGACTCGCGTCGCGGCTGACGTCGAGTCCGCGGCCGAGTCGGCCACGCCCGAGAAGACCACGGCCGAGAAGGTCACGGCCGAGAAGGTCACGGCCGAGAAGACCACGGCCGAGAAGGTCACGGCCGAGAAAACTGCTGCCCCCGAACAGGTTTCGCCTATCGCCGACGACGACGTGATCGACGTCGAGATCGAGAACGAGGCCGAGGACGGGACCGACAACGAGTCCGGGGGCACGGCCGATCAGGCGAGCAGTGCCGCTGACCGTGACGATTCGGACGCAGATGAGTCGGACACCGTCGAGGTGGAAGGCGAACTCGTCGACGAGGATGAGCCGGACGAGAAGGTCCGCATCCGTCGGGTCGCAGAGTCGGCGGTCGAGACCACTGATGTGATCGACGTCGTGGACGTGGAGGTGGTCGACCTCGATGAGGCGCAGGCATCGCGCGTCGAGCCGGTGACCGTCGTCGATGAAGAGGACGTCGACGACGAGGGCGAGTTCGACGAGAGCGATGTCGACGAGGACTACGCGTACGACGAGGACGATGAGTACGACGACGCCTTCGACGACGACGCCTTCGACGAGGACGATGAGTACGACGACGCGGAGTACGAGGACGACGAGTACGACGATGATCTCGAGGACGAGTACGACGAGGACGAGTCCGATCTCGCCGACGACGCCGCTGATGACGGTGATTCGGTCGAGCAGTCTCCGAAGCCGACGCCGCGGGAACTGCGCGGTCGGGGCGGATACGGTCCCGGTCGGGCTCGCGAGCGCGAGGAGGCAGCTTATCGGGAGCGTCGCCGGGTGCTCGCCGCTCTCGCGGTACTGACCCTCGCCGCCATCGCGTCGGCGTTCTTCATCGCTCCGCTGGGATACGTCGCTGCGGGGCTGATGATCGTCGTATCGGCGGCCTATCTCGTGTTCCTGCGACGGGCGGTGCGTGCCGAGCATGCGCGGCACGCGCAGCGGATGGCCCGGGAACGTCGCCGCCGTGCGGAGGACCAGCGCGTCGAGCGCAAGCAGGCCGAGCCCGGATACGTGGCACCTCCGGCGCGTCTGCGGCGTCCGGGCGGCGCCGTCGTGCTGGAGATCGACGACGAGGATCCGGCCTTCGAGTACCTGCCGACGTATGACTTCGAGTACGCGCGGGACCAGGACCTCCAGTACGAGGACGCGTCCATTCACCGCACGGCCGTCTGATTCGCGCTTAGGCTGAGAAGAATGAGCAACGAGACCGAGTGGTACTACAACCTGTCGACCCGTCAGGTGACCAAGGGCAAGGTCGGCGACGTATTCGACCGGATGGGCCCGTATCCGGATGAGGCGACCGCGCGTCAGGCCTTGGAGATCGCCGCGGCACGCAATGCCTCAGCGGATAGCGACGACGACTGACCTCTCCTGATCGCGGAGGTCCCCGACTCCGGGCGTTGCGCGTCGTAGGGTGATCCGCATGGCTCTGAGTGACAAGCAACTCGTCAGCGTGCTCGACCGGTCGGTCGGTGTGATCGATCCGCTCCTCGATGTGCTGGCCGGGGCCGACCCGCTTCGGCTGAAGCCCCGGACGTTCGACGATGCACCGCCGACCTCGTATGCCTCGCGGACCGCCGACGCCTTCGCCTGGACGCTCGACGTCGCCGACTGGCCCGGTACGGCCGGGTGGGACGAACTGTCGATGAACGGTCGTGCCGACTGGTGGGTATCGCGAATCGGCGCGGTATCGACGGCGGCGGTGGCATTCCCGAGCATCCTCGGTCCGTGGACTAAAGTACTGCCGGTCGGCAGCTATCTCGGCTATGCCGGGCAGGCACTGGTCATCCGGGCCGTTGGCCGCGTGTACGGGGTAACCTCTCGCGCTGCGGGCGTGGTGATCCTGGCGCAGATCCTCTTCGATCGGGATGTGTCGCCTGCGGTGGTCGGCCTCAGCGACGATGCGCCGTCGGAGCAGGCGCCGGAGGGGGAGACCGGAGTCCTGTCGACGGTGTGGGAACTCGGTAAGACGCTGTACGACCTCTCTCAGTCGCTCGATTCCCGGCCGTCCGCGCCGCGCGTCATCGGCTGGGCTTCGTGGATCCCGCTGCTCGGCGGACCCCTCGCGTATGTGGGGGAGCGGATCGCATTGCGACGCGCAGTCGACGAGTGCCGCGCTTGGATCGCTGCGCATCCGTCGACGATCGACACGGAGGCGGATGATCAGTTCACAATCGGGGATCCCCAGGAGGTCGGGGACGCTCCCGGCTGATCAGTGGATCGAGGTCCGTCAGACGGCGAGGAACGCGCCCAGGAACACCAGTGCCAGGCTGAGGATGCCGAGTGCCGCGCGTAGAAGGCCTGCGGTGCGGGCCTCTCGTGTCACGCGCGTCTGGAGGCTGTCTACTTCGGGTTCGGCGGTCAGTCGCCGGCGCAGTCGCGTCATGCGGCGGGCCTGCGCGACGGCGACGGCGAAGCTGACCAGCAGGAGCGCTGCGACGATGCAGATGGTCACGATCAGTCCGCCGCTTGTGCGGTTGTGCGCCAGCACCCCACCGGTGGCCAGAGCGATGACGAGTGCCGGTGCCCCCACCCAGAAGTACATCCGTCCGAGGGCGCGGAAGAAGTCGACTCGGCTGGACGGCGCGAGAGTCCGGGTCGCGGCACGAGCGACGACCGCGATAGCGAAGTAGCCACCGATCCAGATGCTCGTGGCGATGATGAATACCGCAAGAACGAGTGCTTGGCCCGTGCTCGACATGTGAGGATCTCCCGTTCCGCCGACCGACAATGGTATTTCTACAGAATTGTAGTTGTAGAAACTGGCGGGACGGTCGCCGCCCTGCAGATGCAGGGGTGGGAAAACGAAGAACCCGCAAGCCTGTGGCCTGCGGGTTGAAAGTGGAGCTAGGGAGAATCGAACTCCCGACCTACTCGATGCGAACGAGTCGCGCTACCAACTGCGCCATAGCCCCGGGTGTCACATGTGTGAACCGCTGACCACTATACAGCCGGAGGCAACGAGAACGGCACCCGGGCCACGTGGTGTGGGGCGGGTGCCGTTCTGAGTGCCTCGGGCGAGATTATGCGCCGAAGTTGAATGCGAACGACAGGAAGTCGCCGCCGAAGATGTAGAAGTCGTTGAAGAACTGGGTGAGGTTTTCCATGATGTTGCCTTTCCTGAGGGAGGGAACGCTTTGTGCGATGCACGGAAAGCGTTACACGCGATGGCCTGAGTGGAAACTTGAGAGACCTCAGATCACAACACCTGACCTGGTGTGATGCACAACATTACGGCGGCGGTTCCTTCCCTGTAAGGCGCTCTACCCGCGGTGTTGGATCGCGGTTATCCACACTCGGAAACTTAGGTAACCCTGAGTTTGTGTGCAGTTAACCGCGAGGGCTGCGAGGTCCGGCCGTCAGCACAGGAAAGACTCTCAATCCGAACTCGATGGTTGTCGGGGATGGTATAGCGTCCACGACGTCGTCGAGTGGAGTGTGTGTGAAGAATTCGTGGTGGCGCTCGCACTGATTCCGGAGGCCATCTCGTTCTCGATCATCGCCGGTGTGGACCCGCGCATCGGTCTCTTCGCCTCGTGCACCATGGCGGTGACCATCTCGATCGTCGGTGGACGGCCCGCGATGATCTCCGCAGCGACGGGTGCGGTCGCACTCGTCGTCGCCCCGATCGCCCGCGAACACGGCCTGGACTACCTGCTCGCCACCGTCATCCTGGCAGGCGTCTTCCAGGTGATCTTCAGCGTTCTCGGCGTCGCCAAGCTGATGCGCTTCATTCCGCGGAGCGTGACGGTCGGCTTCGTGAACGCGCTCGCGACCCTCATCTTCGGTGCTCAGATCACGCATATGGTCGACGTGCCCTGGCTCGTGTATCCGATGATCGCCATCGGTCTGGTCATCATCTTCGGCCTGCAGCGGCTGACGTCGGCCGTCCCGGCGCCCCTGGTCGCGATCGTGATACTGACGTCCATCACGATGGTGTTCGCCCTCGACGTCCCCGACGTCGGTGACGAGGGCGATCTTCCGGACTCCCTTCCGCACTGGTTGATCCCCGACGTTCCCTTCACTCTGGAGACCCTGCAGATCATCGCCCCTTACGCCGTCGCCATGGCGATCGTCGGGCTCCTCGAATCGCTGATGGCCGCGAAGCTCGTCGACGACATCACCGAGACGCACTCGGACAAGACCCGTGAGGCGTGGGGGCAGGGCGCCGCGAACGTGGTGACTGGATTCTTCGGCGGCATGGGCGGCTGCGCGATGATCGGGCAGACGATGATCAAGGTCAAGAGCTCGGGCGCGCGCACCAGGATCTCTACCTTCCTCGCCGGCGCCTTCCTCCTCGCGCTCGTCGTCGGTCTCGGCGACCTGGTTGCCCAGATGCCGATGGCGGCGCTGGTGGCGGTGATGATCGTCGTCGCGGTGAGCACGTTCGACTGGCACAGCATCGCTCCGGCCACCCTGCGCCGGATGCCGTGCAGTGAGACCGCGGTCATGGTGGTCACCGTCGTCGTCACCGTCATCACCAGCAACCTGGCCATCGGCGTCGGTGCAGGCGTCATCACCGCGACGCTGCTGTTCGTGCGACGGGTCGCGCACTTCACACACGTGGCCACCGACGATGAGGTCGGTGCGGACGGCGGTGCGGTTCGCAGATACCGGGTGCGAGGGGAGTTGTTCTTCGCGTCGAGCAACGACCTCGCGTACCAGGTCGACTATCCGGGCGATCCCAGCAGAGTGGTGATCGACCTGTCCGAGACTCACGTATGGGATGCATCGACCGTCGCTGCCATGGATGCGATAGAGACGAAATACGCGGCGAATGGCAAGACCGTGGAGTTCGTCGGACTCAACGAGGCGTCCGCGCAGCGGCACGTTCGGCTGTCCGGTCATCTCGGCGGTGAGCACTGATGGTCGTCGCTCACCGGCCTCCGGATGTGCGGCGGTTCGCGTCCGCTTCCGTGGGAAGCGGCTGACCTGGGCACTTGGCGAGGACGCGTTCGATGGCGTCCCGCTCGGCCGAGGTCACCCAGAGGTCGTACTTGGCCTTCACCGCTACCTGTCGTGCCACGTAGGTGCACCTGAACGGTTTGCTGGGGACGAGCCACGTCGCCGCGTCGGAGTCGCTCTTGGACTGATTGGTTCGGCGGCTGGTCGCGATGAGGTTCAGCGGGTCGTTGGCGAGGTTCACGCGCTCCGACGTCGACAGCTGTTGCGCGCCCTTCTGCCAGGCGTCGCTCAGGGCGACCACATGGTCGATCGGAACCAGTGATGATGTCTTGCTGCCGCGAGAGAACTCGACCGTGGTGGCGGTGTACGGGTCGTGGAGCACGCCGTTGAGCACCACGCAGTCGTGCGTGCGCGGCTTGAACACGACGGCGGTCAGGTCGCGCTGCAGGATGTCGTTACGCGTATCGCAGCCGTTGTGGCCTCCGTCGACTGCGACGTCGTCGTCCCACGCCTGGCCGAAGAGCTCCCGTTGGTAGCCGGTCTTCGGTGCGCGGCCCTTGACGGGAAGCGTCGCGAGAGCCCGCGCCGCGGTGCCCGTTGCCGTCGAATCCGTCGTCGCCGAGCCTGGCGACGATCCGGGCTTCGATGATGGTGCCACGGAGGACGGAGCCCAGGCGCGTGGAACGGTGAACGACGCGGACGGGACAGCGTCGTCCGGCCACCCGACGTCGGTGCGGTCGCTATCGGGCAGCGTGCACCCGCTGACGACGGCACCGGCACCGGTGAGTACCGCAGCGAGTGCGGTCACAGTGCGAACGCGCGACGAACGAAGCATGCACTCATTGTGCCGATGACCTCTGACAACCGGGCCTACGATCGGCAGCTCATCGAAAGGGCGCAGTGAACGGTGCGACGAGCTGATCGAGCAGCATCGTGCCGGCGATCTTCCCGGCCAGGGTCAGAGTGCGCTCGACGTCGTCCAGTTCGTCGGCGCCCGGAAGATCGGGTGCGCGGTCGACGTAGTGGTCCGGCTCCTCGCCGATCACGACCTGCGCGATGGCCTCGAAGGCATCGGACTCGGGGTCACTCAGATACGAGGAGTGGGCCGAGGTTCCTTCGAGGAGGTGCCGATCGCCGTTCTCGTCGGGACCGGAGTATCCGGTGTCGAGCCGGGTGACGCCCGGCGCCGTGTCGGGATCGCCGCCGTGGACGAGGCCTCCGTACTCCTGAGCGATGTGTATCAGATCGCCCGGCGCCGTCAGCGAGTAACGGCGGACGTCGGGGTCCGGATTCGACCACTCGGCATCCGGCAGCGTGCCGGTTCCCGCGGAGGAGGCGTACACGACACGGTCGGCGCGCATGCCCAGCTGCTCGGCCGTGCCGACGATCGAGCCTCCGTACGAGTGCCCGATGACGGTGGTCGGCACACCGGGTGCCGTGGTCGCGAGCTCGACGTCGAGCTGCTTTCCGAAGGCGGCGAGGCGCGGGGCGGCCTCCATCGCGAGCCGTGGGTCGATCGCCATCGATTTGGTCCCGTGGACCGGGTTGCCCACGATCGTCTGCGGAAACTCGCCGTTCGCGTAGACGATGACCGGAGCCTTGGTCCGCTTGTGCAGAGCCTGCGCGTTCGCGCGCAGCGACTCGGAGTCGTCGAGGGCTGTTCCGGTGCCGGGGACGAACACCGCGACGCCCGGGGCGTCCTGATCGATGTCGCCGATCAGCTCGACGAAACGGCCGCCTTCGTCGGGATCGAATGCGATGAATCGTCGCTCGTCGTCGAGCAGGGTGCGGAGCTTGTCCGCAGCCGGGCCGTCCTCCCGTCCGAGACGCTCCTCATCGGCGAGCAGGTTCAGCATTGAGAGTCGATTTGCGGTGATCCGGTCGGTGAAGGGGACGCCGTCGAGGTTGCCGACCGTGCCCGGATCGGCGGTGATGACCCGGTTGCGCTCCGCAGGCGAGAGGGATTCCCAGTACGGTCGGCGTTCGGCGGGCGGCAGCTCGGCCATGCGTTGCGCGGCGTAATGCGGTGCACCCGAGGGGCCACCAGGCAGGACCACGGAGGTGGAGTCCCCGCTGCCGTCGAGTGATTCCAGGGCACCGTGCAGGGCGTTGCTGGTCATCGAGTCGTTGGCAGCGACCGCAGCGAGCTTCGACTGGATCTTCTCGGTGAGGTACAGGGCATCGGCAGCGCGCGCGTCGTCCGAGTGCGTCGTTGCTCCGGTGGCCGATACGGCGAATCCGGCGACCCGCGCGACGTAGACCTGTTGCCGGAGTGCAGTTCGCGACAGTTCCAGTCTCGCGTGCCCGGACCTGGTGGCTCGGGCGGCAGCGGCGACGGCTCGAGCGGTTCGTCGAAGCGAGCCGTTCACCACGTCGATCCGTGCGGTGGCGGCATCGTGCGTCGCTCCGTGCCAGTCGGCGTCGGAGTGTGCGTGAGCCACCGCCGTTGACCCCGCGTCGACAAGCCGGTCGGCGAGCGTGTCCAAGGATGCTGCGGCGGCCGGCAACTGCGTCAGATCCCAGGACAGGACATCGTCGACGGTGGTCATCGCACGGCGCCGGCTGATGCGGCGGCGATGCCGACGGCCGCTGACCGGTCGGACTCCTGCGACCGTGCGTTGAACGCATCGAGGGCTTCGCCGAGTGCGATGAGCCGGTCGGCGTCGGCACCGGACACCACGGTGGCCCGCAGGCAGAACGTCCGCACGGCGCGCACTGCGCTACCGGATCGGCCGTGCGGGGGAGCGTTCAGTGTGACGCCGTCGAGCGCGTCGCCCTGCTGTCGCCAGACCGCCGCGATCTGTGCGATCTGTGCCGGTGTGATCCCGAATCCCGCCATGGCGTCGTCCTCCGAACCGACGGCGCCGGTCGGCGCCCTTCACCGGTTAGACGCGCAGGCCGGTCGCACGGTTCTGGCGGATTCCACAGTGCGGAGCAGGAGGACTGCGGCGGAGGACTGCGGTCAGCGGGGGATCGGCAGCAGCCCGGCCTCCGCGTCGGCGAGGAGACTCGCCACGGTCTCGCCCGAGTCGGTCTTGTTGGTGCCGATGAACCCGGACGGACCGCGCTTGATCCAGCCCGTCACGTAGACGCCGGGAATCGGATCGCCGCCGTCGACGACGCGACCCGCGCGGTGCGCGACGGTGCCGGTCGTCTCATCGAACGGCAGTCCGGGGACCCGGACTCCGCGGTACCCGATGGAGGTGAGCACCAGACCGGTGTCGATGGTCTCCTCGGCATCGGATCCGGTGAGCCTGAATCGGACACCGCGGGCGCGGTCATCACCCACGATCTCGATGGGAGTGCGGCCGAAGGTGAGGCGGATGAACGGCTCCTCGGGCCTGCGCCGCTGCGAGATCTCGTGCAGGAGAGCCACCTTGGCGGCGGCCGTCGGATCGGGGTGGTCCGGGGTCGGCCAGCGGTCGAGCTCGGCCGGATCGACCCACACGCGGGCCGTGCCGTCGGCGAGGCCGATCAGCTCGGGCAGGGTGAAGGCCGCGTGCTCGGGTCCGCGGCGTCCCGCCACCACCACTTCGCGGACGGTGGAGGCACGCAGTGCCGTGAGCGCGTCTCGCGAGATGTCGGTGGCCTCGAGGCCGTCCGGTTCGGCGGTCAGGATCCGGGCGACGTCGAGGGCGACGTTGCCGTTGCCGATCACGATGACCCGGTCGGTCGACAGGTTCGGCTCCGGTGCGAGGAAGTCGGGGTGGGCGTTGTACCAACCCACGAGTTGTGTCGCACTCCGTACTCCGGGCAGGTCGACTCCGGGTACCGGGAGCGCACGGTCGGTGGGAGCACCGCCCGCCCAGAGCACCGCATGATGCCGTGCGCGCACGGCATCGAGCGAGATGTCCTCGCCGACATCGGTGTTCAGCATGATGTCGATGTTCGGATGGCGGGCGATGTCGTCGAACAGGTCGATCACCCGCCGGGTTGACTGATGATCCGGGGCGACGCCGAAGCGGGCCAGCCCGAACGGCGTGGAGAGTCGTTCGTACACGGTGACGTGGACCCTCGGCTGCTTGAGCAGTTCGTCGGCGGCGTACATCGACGACGGTCCGGAGCCGATGATCGCTACGTCCACGCGGCCGGGGCCGCCCCGGATGGCCTTCGGCTTCCGGATGGGTGCGAGGGGGAGTCGTCGGTGCTGCTCAACGGGGAAGCGTGCGCCCGGTGCTCCGGTCTCGTCCTCGGAGAGGCCGTAATGGCCCGCGTTGACGTCGACGAAGCGATCGGCGTTCTCCGGGAGCCGGTGGCCGGGGAGGATGGCGCCGACGGGGCACGCCGAGACGCACGCGCCGCAGTCGACGCAGCTCGATGGATCGACGTACAGCATCTCGGCGGTGCCGAAGCCCGGTTCGTCGGGCGTCGGGTGAATGCAGTTGACGGGGCATGCGTAGACGCAGGAGGCGTCACCGCAGCATGCCTGGGTGATGACGTGGGGCACCGGCGGATCAGCTGGCCGTGTAGGCGGGTTCGCTGCGGAAGCGGGACGAGCGACCGTCGATGCCGAGCATCCGCCAGATGCGGCGTGACGCCACGTTCATCAGGCCGCACTGCTCGGCGAGCATGCGTACGTCTCCGAACACGCCGCGCAGGAAGGCCTTCGACTCGTCCGATCCCCAGAAGATGTCCTTCATGACGTCGCGGGGCACGTCGAACTCCTTGGCGAACTCGGGCGGCGGAACCACGATCGCGCTGCACAGCACGCGCATCACGATCGGCATCACGAGTGACAGCCCGAAACGGTGTAACCGGCTCTTGGTCGGCACGGTGGTGCGCAGATGGTTGTGGGCGAAGGAGATGTGCCGGGCCTCCTCGGCGACGTGCAGCTCCATGACCGCGGACATCGCCGGATGCAGGTTGGACCGATTGCGCAGGAAATCCTTCTGGATGTGATCGATCGGCTCCTCGCCCGCGAGAACGCCGAAGAAGAACACCGTCGGCACGAGGGTCGAGAACAGCGGGATGATCGGTGACGTCATCCGCATCTGACGCCGCATGCCGTGCGTCGGCATGTCGATCCGGTTGACGAGCTCCTGGAACATGAGCGTGTGGTTGCACTCCTCCTTGGACTCGTGCGTCACGTAGCGGAACCGCTTGTCCCCGTTGGGGAGATGATCGGCGTACTGCATCAGTCCGCGAATGAGGATGGACTCGAACTGCAGTCCGACCTTCGCGACGTTGGCCTGACGCCACATGCCGATGCGGATCTGCTTCTCCTGGGGAAGGTTCTGGTACCACGGGTGGCGGCCGATGGGGTCGACCTCGTACGACAGGATCCACCTCGGATCATCCGGAATCACCGCCATCTCGGGGGCGTCCCAGTCGATGTCGACGTACGGATCGAAGTTCCGGTGCACCGAAGCCGTGGACAGATCGTCGAGCACCTGTTCGTAGTCCGGTTCGGTCTCCTGCTTCACCGGTGGCCGGTACGAAGTGGGCCGGTGCGGGGTGGTGGTCATCGCTGTCTCCTCAGTGACGGTCGGCCGGTGTCGGCCGGAGCAAGCTCTCTACTCCACCGTTACACCATTCATTGTCATTGTCAACGAGTGATGGCACGATGAGCGACGTCATGTCGAATGGCCTGGGAATCGCGGTGCGATCTGCGGCAGAATGGCCGGGTGGAAGCCGTCGTCATCGTTGTCGTGTGCGTGCTGGCGATCGCGGCTGCCAACCACTTCGCCTCCCGGCTTCGCATGGCGGCGCCGCTGCTCCTCGTGCTGTTCGGCGTGGCTGTCAGCTTCGTGCCGAGCCTTCCTCCGGTATCGGTGAATCCCGAGATCATCCTGATGGGGGTGCTCCCACCGCTGCTCTACGCGGCCGCAGTCGCGATGCCCGCGATGGAGTTCAAGCGGGACTTCCAGATGATCAGCGGCCTGTCCGTGGCGCTGGTCGTGGTCAGCTCGCTGGGTCTCGGTCTGGTGTTCATGTGGGTCCTGCCGCAGGCCGACTTCGCGACCGGCGTCGCGCTCGGGGCGATTCTCAGCCCCACAGATGCGGTGGCCACCAATACCGTCCAGCGCGTCGGTGCGCCGAATCGGCTGATCACGGTACTCAGCGGGGAGAGCCTCTTCAACGATGCGAGTGCGCTGGTCATGCTGCGTGCGGCGATCGCGGCGATGGCGTCGAGCGTGTCGCTCTTCGGGGTCGCGGTCTCGTTCGCCTGGGCGATTCTGGCCGCCGTCGCGGTCGGGGCCGTCATCGGCTGGGTCTTCGTGCGCATTCGCGCCCGTATCTCCAATCCGGCGGTCGCCACGGCGACTTCGCTGGTGATCCCGTACGTCGCCTTCGTGCCGACGGAGCTGATCGAGGCATCGGGCCTCGTCGCGGCCGTGGCGGCGGGACTGATGTCCGGGCGTGGTTCCGTTCGGTACTTGACGGCGGCGCACCGGCAGTCCGACGTTCAGAGTTGGCGGATGGTGGAACTTCTGCTCGAAGGCGGCGTCTTCCTCCTCATGGGTCTCGAGCTCAAAGCGCTGATCATCGACGTCGGTGACAGCGGCGACACCGTCTGGCATGCACTGTGGCCCGCAGCGCTCGCGTTCGTGCTTCTCATCCTGATCCGACTCGCCCTGGTGATGCCACTGGTGCAGTGGTCGGAGAGGCGGGCGCGCCGTCTGATCGCGCACGAGGAGCGGCTCGAACGCCTCCACGTCGACCTGGCGGATTCGAAGCGACTGGGCAGGCGGGCCACTGACCGGGTGCGCGCCCGCATCGGCCGACGTCTGGCCGACATCGCGTTCTACCGAACTCAATCGATCGGTGCGCGTGAGGGCCTCGTCGTGGTGTGGGCGGGCATGCGAGGCGTCGTGACTCTCGCGGCGGCCCAGACGCTCCCGGCCGACACTCCCTACCGCTCCATGCTGGTGCTCCTGGCGTTCTTCGTCGCCGTCGGATCGTTGATGATCCAGGGCGGCACTCTCGCGGCGTTCGTCCGGTGGATGAAGCTGCCGGACCACTCGGCCGACGAGGCGGCGGAACGCAAGTTGCTCGGCCGGGAGATGGCGTCCGTCACGGGACGGATCCTGGCCGACCCGAGTGTGTCCGCCGATCCGAGGATCGCACGGAGCATCGAGACGGTGCGCCGGTTGGAGGCGACGGAGGGGGACGAGGACGTCGGCGACGGAGCCGATCTCGACGCGGTGGCCCTCGATCGGCGGATGGCGGGCGCCAAGCGGATGCGCCGCGTCCGCCGGATGATCCTCGACGGGCAGCGTCGGCATCTGCTGGAGCTGCGCGAGCGCGGATCGTTCAGTTCGAGTGCGCTCACCTCCGCACTCGAGCGGCTCGACGCCGAGGAACTCAGTCTCGACGCACAGGCGCCGGCTGGTTCGTGAGTCGGCGGATCAGGTGATGAGGGCCGGGATGGCGCCGAACACCCACGTCACGCTCAGCCCGAGCAGGAACCACGAAGCGCCTTGCCACATCTGCCAATCCCCGTTCCGGCGCCAGATCAGCCAGGTACGGACCATCGCTGCGATCGTGCCGATCACGATCACAACCGGGCCGGCGATCAAGAAGGCGGTGTGCACGCCGCCGTCGGTGTTCAGCGCGACGATGAGCACCACGAGCCCCGCTGCGAAGGTCGCACACACGTGGAGAGCCGCATCGCGGATGGCTGCCCGACGTTCGTCGGTGGTCATGGTCACGTCCTCTTCGAGTCGCACGGCCGGTTGCCGACCGGATTTCCTGCACCGTCAGTCTACCGAGACTCGAATGCCGGGTATGCCCCTGCAATCCGGCAGGGATTGGGACAGAATGGAGTCAGGCTGTAATCGGAGTCGTTGACGTGCGGTTCCGGGCCCGACGCCTGAAGGAGAGTGTCTGCGATGAGTGTGATCCTGGTCGGTGTAGATGGTTCTGAGGCTTCGGCGGATGCGGTTCGCTGGGCCACCCGGACGGCGGCGGCCGAACATCTCCCGCTGAAGATCGTCGCCGCATACAGTTCCACCACGAGCGATTACGCGCCGGGCCTGGTCATTCCGCAGGACGTGATCGACGCGATCCGCAAGGAATCGACGAGCGCGGTCCAGTCGGCCGCCGAGATCGCGCGGGGCGAGGTGCCCGACATCGAGCTGAGCGGCTCCATCGTCGAGGGCGACGCGGCACGGGTGATGCTGGAGGTAGGCGCCACCGCGCACACGATCGTGCTCGGCACCCGCGGCCTCGGCAGCGTCAAGGGCCTGTTCCTCGGATCGGTGAGTACCAACGTCGCCGCACATGCCAAGGGGAGGGTGGTCATCGTGCCGCACGGGGCGACCGGCGGAGACGGCCCCGTGGTGGTCGGCGTCGACGACTCGGCGGTCAGCGACCCCGCCGTCGAAGAGGCCTACCGCCAGGCCGACGTGCACAAGTGCAAGCTCGTCGCGGTGCACACCTGGACGCCGCTCGACGCCGATGCCCTGCATGGTTTCGGTCTCGATCAGGCGGAGATCGAGGAGATGTCGAACCAGGCGATCGAGGCGGTCGCCGAGCGCATGGCCGGTTACCGCGAGGACTATCCCGACGTCGAGGTGGAGCGGGTGGTGATCCCCGAGGAGCCGGCCAAGGCGATTCTCGACGCGGCCCGCGACGAGGCGTCCCTGATCGTGATGGGAAGCCGCGGCCGCGGCGGCTTCGCCGGGCTGCTCCTGGGATCGCGTAGCCAGAAGGTGCTGCACCACGCCCAGGTTCCCGTGATGATCGTGCGCCGCTGACGCCGGTCCCGGCAGACCCCGATAGCCTCGGGGCATGAACCAGCTGCCTCGTGGGCTGTGGATCCTGCTGGCCGCGAACGTCGTCATCGCGCTCGGCTACGGGCTGATCGCGCCCGCACTGCCGATCTTCGCCAGCGATTTCGGCGTCGGCGTGACGGCGGCGACCGCCGTCGTCTCCGCGTTCGCGGTGATGCGACTGCTGTTCGCCCCGACCACCGGACGCCTCGTCACCAAGCTCGGCGAACGCCGGATC
This sequence comes from Gordonia zhaorongruii, assembly GCF_007559005.1. Lineage (GTDB taxonomy): Bacteria > Actinomycetota > Actinomycetes > Mycobacteriales > Mycobacteriaceae > Gordonia > Gordonia zhaorongruii. The sequence continues at coordinate 724,178 of NZ_CP041763.1, forward strand.
TATCTGACCGGGCTCCTGATCGTCGCCGCGAGCACGTTCGCCTGCGCCTTCGCCGACGCCTACTGGCAGCTTCTGGTGTTCCGCGCCGCCGGCGGCATCGGTTCGACGATGTTCTCGGTCTCGGCGATGGCCCTGCTCATCCGGTTGGCGCCACCGGCGATCCGCGGGCGTGCGTCCGGATACTTCTCGGCGGGCTTCCTGCTCGGCAATCTGGCTGGGCCGCTCATCGGCGCGGCGCTCGTCGACTTCGGGCTGCGGCTGCCGTTCGTGGTGTACGCGATAGCCCTGCTGATCGCCGCCGCGGTAGTCGCGTTCGCGATGCCCGCTGCGCCACCCGCCCCGACTGCGACCGACGGGTCGCCGTCGGGCCTGCCGGCCGCAGGATTCTTCGAGGCGCTCCGGTGGCGTGAGTACCGGGCCATCCTCGCATCCAACTTCGCGCAGGGGTGGGCGTCGATGGGCGTCCGGATCGCCATCGTGCCGCTGTTCGTGGAGCAGGGGCTCGGGCAGGGCGCCGGATGGGCCGGCGTCGTCCTCGCGTGTTACGCGGCGGGGAACATCATCGCGATCATGGTGTCGGGCAGGCTTTCCGACCGGTTCGGGCGCAGGCCGGTGATGATCCCGGGGCTGACGGTGGCGGCGGCGTCGACGATGGTGCTCGGTTGGGCCCCCGACATCGGGACGGTGCTCGTGCTGACGGCGGTCGCCGGCCTCGGTTCCGGTTTGTTCGCACCCACCCATCAGGCCGCGCTCGGCGATCTCCTCGCCGACCGTCAGCGTGGAGGGTCGGCCCTCGCCGCTTACGGGATGTCGTCCGATCTGGGGGCGGTGAGCGGCCCGCTGGTCGCCGGGTTCATCGCGGACCGCGTCGGTTACGAACTCGCGTTCGCGGTGACCGGTGGCGTGGTGGTCGTCGCGCTGCTGCTCTGGCTCGTCGCGAACGAGCCGCAGCCTGCGCGGGCTAGGTCCAGCTCGGCAACCACATCTGACGACCCCACTCCAGGTCCGAGATAGGCGAACCGGTGAGGATCGGCCACAGCCAGACGAAGTTCGCGATCACGAGAGTCACGTAGAAGGCGACGATCAGCACCGACACGGTGCGACGGTCCGGCCGTCTCGCACGATATCCGGCGCGGAGGATGTCGCCGCATGCGAGAGCGAGGCCCATCACCAGGAACGGTGCGAGCACGGTCGCATAGAAGAAGTACATCTGCCGGTCGAGTTCGGCGAACCAGGGGAGGATCCCGGCGCTGTACGCGACCAGCACGGCCACGTACCGCCAGTCGCGCCGGGAGGCGATGCGCCACAGCGCCCACAGGATCATCGGCCCGGCGAGCCACCACATGGCGGGCGTGCCGATCAGCATCTGTCCCCGCACGCAGTCGGCGCCGCCGCACTGGTCGGGCCCGTACTCGACGGCGTACAGCATGGGTCGCAGGCTCATCGGCCAGGTCCACGGCTTGGACTCCCATGGGTGATGATTGCCCGCCGAGTTGGTCAGGCCCGCGTGGAAGTCCAGGATTCCCGCCTCGTAGTACCAGAGGGATCGCAGCGCGGCGGGAACCCAGGAGAAGGTGCCGCCGGACCCGATCTCGGTGCCGACCACGTAGCGGTAGACCGACGACTCGGACGCGAACCAGGTGGCGAACGACGCGAGGTAGATGGCGACCGGCATCACGGCGAGGGACAGGCCTGCGGGCAGTACGTCGCGTCGCAGGACCCCCGCCCAGGGCCGCTTCACGTGGTACGCCCGGCGGGCCGCCACGTCGAAGCCCAGGCACAGGACGGTGAAGAAGATGACGTAGTAGAGCCCCGACCACTTGGTGCCGCACGCCAGCCCGAGCATCACGCCTGCTGCGAACCGGTACCACCGGAAACCGAACCTCGGACCGAACGGCGAGTCGTCGATACGGCCGTCGAGGAAGACTCGGTGCATGCGGGCGCGCATCTGGTCGCGGTCGGCGATCAGGGCGGCGAACGCCAGCACGACGAACGCCGTCTGGACGATGTCGAGCATGCCCATCCGCGACTGCACGAAGAGGACCCCGTCGCAGATCGCGAGGATGCCGGCGATCGCGCCGACCAGCGTCGAGCGGCTCAATCGGCGGACGCTGAGGTAGATCGCCAGCACGATGACGACACCGCAGACGGCGGACATGAACCGCCAGCCCATGGGCCCGTACCCGAACATCGCCTCGCCTGCCGCGAGCACCCATTTCCCGACGGGCGGGTGCACCACCAGTCCGTAGGCCGGGTTGTCCTCGATCCACTGCCCGCCCGTCAGCACCTGCCAGGCCTGCGGGACGTAGTGCTTCTCGTCGAACACCGGTGTGCCGCCGTCGGTGGGCTGGGTCAGACCCCAGAAGCGGGTGAGCGCGGCGACGAGCGTGATGATGATTCCGACGAGGGTGCCCCGCCCCCGGTCGGTGGCACCGAACACCGGCTCCGGAATGACCGGTCCTGGTCTGGTGCCGAGATCCTCGGTCTGCCGGGGAAGCTCGTCGAGCTCACGGTCGGCAGTGGCTGGGGCGGCGGACGTCACGCGCCCCATGCTAGTCATCGTGTATACAAGTGACTGGCATCACGTTAGTTGATCGCTTGATCAATCCGGTTCTGTGAAAGAGATCGAGGTACCGATGGCACGGCTGACAGTGGAGCAACGCCGCGCGTCGGTGATCACCGCGACCCTGCGCGTGGTCGCGACAGACGGCGTCGAAGCCGCCACCACCCGCCGGATCGCGAGCGAAGCCGGGATGGGGCAGTCGAGCATCTTCTACGCCTTCGAGTCCCGTGACGAGCTCCTGGCCGCCGTCGTCGAGCAGGGGGTGGCCGACGAACTCGCGGTGATGATCGACTGGGCGGACCGACTCGCCGGTCTGCCCGCGTGCGACGGGCCCGCCGACGAACTGATCCGCACCGCGCTGTCCGCCTTCACCGACAGCGTGATCGCCGATCCGGGCCGTCAGCAGGCACTGATCTCGCTCGCCCTTTACGCGCGCCGGACGGATGGGCTGGCTCATCTCGCCGAGCGGCTGTACGAGGGCTACTACGAGGCGGCAGTCCGCGTCTTCGACCAGGTTGCGCGGATCACCGGCCGCACATGGCGGGTGCCGCCGGCTGATCTCGCCCCGACCATCATCGCTCAGACCGACGGCATCACCCTCTGCTGGCTCGGCACCGGATCCCGGGCGGTCGTCGACTCGGTCATCGAGAGCGCCGTGACGTTGTTCGTCGGGTACCTGGACTGAACGGGCCCCGACCCGTCGTAACCTGGGTTCCGTGACGACCAACGACGAAGCGCACGGCGTACTGATTCTGGCGGGTACTCCGATGGGGCAGTCCGGCGACGCATCGCCACGTCTGCGTGACGCGCTCGCAACCGCCGACGTCGTGGCCGCCGAGGACACTCGCCGCACCAAGGCGCTCGCCGCGTCGCTCGGCGTCGAGATCGGCGGCCGCATCGTCAGCTACTACGACCAGGTGGAGGCGGCTCGGGCGCCGAAGCTGATGCAGGCGGTGGCCGATGGGGAACGGGTCCTCCTGGTCACCGATGCGGGCATGCCTTCGGTGAGCGATCCCGGGTACCGCGTGGTCGTGGCCTGCGCCGACGCCGGGCTGCCGATCACCTGTCTGCCCGGCCCGTCCGCGGTGACGACGGCGCTGGCGCTGTCGGCGATGCCGTCCGAGCGGTTCGCCTTCGACGGCTTCGCGCCGCGCAAGCCGGGCCAGCGCACCGAGTGGCTGACCGGTCTGCGCGACGAGCAGCGGACCGTCGTGTTCTTCGAATCACCGCACCGGCTCGCCCAGACCCTCTCCGACGCCGCGTCCGTTCTCGGCGAGGATCGGCGCGCCGCCGTCTGCCGCGAACTGACCAAGACGTACGAGGAGGTGCGTCGCGGCGGTCTCGGCGAGCTGGCGCAGTGGGCAGCAGCCGGGGTGAAGGGGGAGATCACCGTGGTGATCGCCGGAGCCGCGAAGATCGACACCACCGTCACACTCGACGAACTCGTCTCCCGCGCACGGGAACTCGCCGATTCGGGACTGCGTCTGAAGGATGCGTGCGCTCAGGTGATCGGCGGAACCAGATTCTCGCGGCGTGACGTCTACGAGGCCGTGCTCACCGCTCGGGAACACTGAACCGTGCAGACCGGATCGGTGACGACGACCGGGTCCGACGGTATGGTCCGCAACCTGGATCCCGGCTACTTCTCGATGGTCATGGCGACCGGGATCGTGTCGGTGGCCGCACACCTGCAGGGATGGACGATGCTCTCGTCCATCCTCCTGTGGATCGCGTGCGCCGGATACGCGATTCTGGTCGCGCTGAACCTGGTTCGTCTCAGCCGGCATTCCGATGCGGTGGTCGCGGACCTGGCCGGTGCGGGACGCACGTTCGGGTTCTTCACCTTCGTCGCGGCCACCGCGGTGATCGGCACCCGCCTCGTGATCGCGGACGAGATCGGTGCGGCTGCGGTGCTGCTCGGTCTCGCTGGAGCGGCGTGGCTGGTCCTCGGATACGTGCTGCCCGCGTGCGCATTCGGATCACGGGGCGGTGGGCGCGCGCTGCGTGAAGCCGACGGAAGTTGGTTCATCTGGACCGTCGCCACCCAGTCGGTCGCCGTGCTCAGCGCCACCCTTGCGCCGCATGTGGATTCGGGTCGCGCCCAACTCGCGCTGCTGGCCGTCGCATGCTGGGCGGTCGGCGCCTTCCTCTACCTGGCGACGGCGGTCCTCGTCGCCGCTCGCATCCTCCTGTATCGGCCGGACCCGCGGGAGGTGTCCGGCGCGTACTGGGTCGCGATGGGCGCGACTGCCATCACCGTCGTCGCGGGGATGAGCATCGACGGCATGCATCACGTTCCGATCCTGGAGGTGACGGGCGGTGCGATCGCCGCGTTGTCCGTGCTGTTCTGGGCCTTCGGCACCTGGCTGATTCCGCCGTTGATGTTCCTGGGCTACTGGCGGCACCGGCGGTCGAGGGTGCCGCTGCGATACGAGGTCTCGCTGTGGGCCATCGTCTTCCCCCTCGGCATGTACGGGGTCGCCAGCCGCGAGTTGGGGCTGGTCCACGATCTGCCGATCCTGGACGCGATCGGGCACGTCGAGATCTGGGTCGCCCTCGCCGCGTGGAGCGTCACCTTCATCGGGATGCTGGCGGCGTGGGGGCGGGCGCTTGCGTCGCGGCCGTCGCCGACACGATAGCGGCGGCCTTGTCGAGGCACTCCTGCCATTCGGTGTCCGGGTCGGAATCGATCGTGATGCCGCCGCCGACGCCGAGCGTGAGAACGCCGTCGCTCTCGGCCGTCACGGTGCGGATGGCGACGGACAGGTCGAGCAGGCCGTCGGGGCCTGCGACGCCGATCGCGCCGCAGTACGCGCCCCGGTCGTGATCCTCCCAGGCGGCGAGCAGTTCGAGCGCCCGGATCTTCGGTGTTCCGGTCACCGATGCGGGCGGGAACGCGGCTTCCAGAAGCGTGTCGTTGCCGACGCCGGGCAGCAGATCCGCCCCGACGGTCGACACCAGATGCCACACCCCGGGGGCGGGCATCAGGGTCAGCAGGTCACGAACGTGCACTGAGCCGGTGGCGGCCACGCGACCGAGGTCGTTGCGGACCAGGTCGACGATCATCACGTTCTCGGCGATGTCCTTCACGGAACCGGACAGGGCGCCGGGCTCGGCGTGGGCCGCGATCGTGCCCTTGATCGGCGACGAGGTGACGTGGTCGGCGCGACGGTCCAGGAACGATTCCGGGCTGAAACTGGCGATCGCACCCCGATCGCTCTCCAGCCACGCCGTCTTAGTCGGGGCCGTCGATTCCGCGATGTCGCTGAAGAAGTCGATCGGAGCGCCGGTCAGACGGCCGGTGAAGCGCGTGCAGACGCACGCCTGGTACACCTCGCCCGCCGTGATCGCGTCGAGGCAGGACCGAACTCCGGCCACGTGGGGCGCCTTGTCCGGCGCAGTCCACTGGGCGGACCATGGCCGTGCTCGCGCGGCTCGGCCTCCGGCGGCGGCGTCGAGGCATTCGGAGACCCAAGGCGGGCACGGGATTCCGGTGACCGACGTCCATGACCAGACCCCGTCCCGGAGCATCAGGACGCCGTCGGAGAAACCGCCGATCACGTCCGGGGCCGTGGCTGCGGCGTCATGCGCCGGGAAGGCGATCGAGCCGAACCAGTACTCGTCGGGGCGGTCCGGCGGACCCGCCCCCGGCCGCAGCCGGATGGACGGCGCGATCACCGCATCTGCGTCGGCCCACTCGCCGATCAATGCCGCCGGGCCGGGAACGCCCGCTCGCGTCGTGTGCGCGTGGAGTGCACGGACGACGTCGAGGGCGATCATCCCTCGTGGCGCGGGAAGATCGGACTCGGTTTGGGCAGGATTGTGCCGGGCACCATGCGGTCGCCGACCGCGGCGAAGGAACGGGCGGCGGGCTCGGCGGAGACGGCCAGGGAATCGAGCAGCTTCGCCGTCGATCCGGGCATGGCGGGCTGGGCGAGCAGTGACACGATGCGCACCACCTCGGCGCACACGTAGAGCACGGTCCCGGTGCGTTCGAGGTCGGTCTTGGCGAGCTTCCACGGCTCCTGTGCGGAGATGTAGCGGTTCGCGTCGGCCAGCACCTGCCACATCGACTCCAGGCCGAGGTGAATCGCCTGGACGTCGAACTGGGCGCGCACCCGGTTGAGCAGGGCGTCCGCGGCGTCGAGCAGAGCACGGTCCTCCGCGGTGAAGTCGCCGGGCTCGGGAAGCGCGGACTCGAAGTACTTGCCGATCATCGACAGGGTGCGCTGCGCGAGGTTGCCGTACTCGTTGGCGAGGTCGGAGTTCTTGCGGGAGACGATCGCCTCCGCCGAGTACGAACCGTCCTGGCCGTAGCTCACCTCGCGGAGGAAGAAGTAGCGCACCGGGTCCAGGCCGAACTCGTCGATGAGTGCGTGCGGGTCGACGACGTTGCCGACCGACTTGCTCATCTTCTCGCCCTTGTTGAACAGGAAGCCGTGCGCGAAGACCCGCTTCGGGACGGGCAGGCCGGCGCTCATCAGGAACGCGGGCCAGTACACGCAGTGGAACCGGATGATGTCCTTGCCGATGATGTGCAGGTCGGCCGGCCAGTACCGGTCCAGCGTCTGCGGGTCGTCGGGGAAGCCGACACCGGTCAGGTAGTTGGTCAGCGCGTCCACCCACACGTACATGACGTGGTCGGGACTGCCGGGAACCTGGACGCCCCAGTCGAACGTGGTCCGTGAGATCGACAGGTCGTTGAGTCCGCCTTCGACGAACTTGACCACCTCGTTGCGGCGCGTGTCCGGGCCGATGAACTCGGGGTGCGACCGGTACAGCTCGAGCAGCCGGTCCTGGTAATTCGACAATCGGAAGAAGTAGGTCTGCTCCTGGGTCCAGGTCAGGATGTGACCGTTGTCGGTGGCGATGCGGTTGCCCTCGTCGTCGACCGTGGTCTCGTCCTCGGTGAAGAACGCCTCGTCGCGGACGTCGTACCAGCCCGCGTACGAGTCGAGGTAGATGTCACCCGCCTCCTGCATGCGGCGCCAGATCTCCTCCGACGCACGATGGTGGTCGGCGTCGGTGGTGCGGATGAAGCGGCTCAGGTCGGTGCCGAGGACCTCGTGGAGGGCCTGGAATCGGTCCGAGTTCTGTCGGGCCAGCTCCGAGGTCTCGATGCCCTGGGACTGGGCCGTCTGCTGCATCTTCTGACCGTGCTCGTCGGTGCCCGACTGGAAGCGGACGTCGAATCCGTCGAGCGCTTTGAAGCGCGCGAGGGCGTCGGCGGAGATGAACTCGTAGGCGTGGCCGATGTGCGGGGCGCCGTTCGGATAAGCGATCGCAGTGGTGACGTAGAACGGCGCGTCGGCGGGGGAGGCGTTGACCATAGTGTTTTCCAGGATAGTCAGAGCGCGCGGCGGTACGGTTCGCAGCCCGGTGGTGCGATCGGGGCCTGACGCGATGGGGGCGCCTCGATCGGACGGATCACCGGATGGTCGCCGAGTACGAATCGCTCGCCGTGGTGCGCCAATTCGAGGGTCGGGCCGGAGACCAGGCGGTAGGTGGCCGAGTCGGCGGTCACCGCGACGAGGATCCGGGATTCGCGGACGGTCATGCGGAAACTCAGGTACGAGAGCTGGCGTGGGAGCCGGGGGGCGAACGTGATGGCCCCGCCGAAGTCGCGCATGCCGCCGAATCCGGCGACGCAGTCGGTCCATGCCCCGGCGAGGGCCGCGATGTGCAGGCCGGATGACACGTTGTTGTGCAGGTCGTGCAGGTCGGTGAACACCGATTCGCTCATCAGGTCGAAAGCCAGGTCGAGGTAGCCGACCTCGGCTGCGGCGACGGCCTCGCAGCACGCCGACAGTGAGGAGTCGCGCACCGTGATCGGGTAGTAGTAGTCGAAGTTCGCGAGCTTCTGCTCGGGAGTGAAACGGTCCCCGAACAGGTACATCGCGAACACCAGGTCGGCCTGTTTGACGACCTGCTTCCGATACAGGTCGTAGTACGGATAGTTCAGCAGGAGCGGGTACCGGCCGGTAGAGGCTTCGAAGTCCCAGGGGGCCAGCAGCGTGAACGCCTCGCACTGCTGGTGCACCCCGAGGGCGTCGTCGTACGGGATGGTCATATCGTCTGCGCACGAGGACCAGCGCGCGGTCTCGGCGCCGGTCACGCCCAGCTCGCGAGCCACGGCCGGATGCCGACTGACGGAGGTGACGGCCTCGCGCAGCGCCTGCTGCGCGGCGAGGTTGGTGAACAGGTTGTTGTTCGCCACGGCGGTGTACTCGTCCGGACCGGTGATCCCGTCGATCCGGAAGTCGCCGTTCATGTCGTGGTGTCCCAGGCCCGAGAAGAAGCGCGCGATCTCCACGAGCAACTCCACACCGCACTCGATCTCGAACGCCTCGTCGCCGGTCGCCCGGATGTAGCGGGCGGTCGCGTTGGCGATGTCGGCCGACACGTGGACGCCCGCGGTGCCTGCGGGCCAGTAACCCGAGCACTCCTCGCCGTTGATCGATCGCCACGGGAACATCGCACCCGATTCGCCGAGTTCGGTGGCCCGGGCCTTCGCCTTGTCCATCGTGCTGTGCCGCCAGCGGAGCTCTTCACCCGCAGCCGCCGGAGCGGTGTACGTCAGCATCGGCATCACGAAGGTCTCGGTGTCCCAGAACGTGTGTCCGTCGTATCCGGGGCCGGTGAGCCCCTTCGCCGGGATCGCGCGCGACTGGCCGCGAGCCCCGGCCTGCAGGATGTGGAACAGCGAGAAGCGGACTGCCTGCTGGAGCTCGGAGTCGCCCTCGATCTCGATGTCCGCGTCGCGCCAGAAGGCGTCGAGGTACTCGGCCTGCTCGGCCTTGAGCGCGTCCCAGCCTGTCTCCTTCGCCATCGCGATCGCCGCGTCCACCTGCGCGCGCAGGGCGGGTACGCTCCGTCGCGCCGACCAGCCGTAACCGAGGTACTTAGTGATGACCAGTTTGGAGCCCTGCTCCACCGTGGTCGCGACGGTCAATCGAGCCAGGTCGCCTTCGGCTCGAATCGAGGTGTCGGCGTTTCCGGACACCTCGATCTCGTGGTCCATCGCAGCCGCGGCGGTGAGCGCGGATCGGCGAGTGTGGTGCACCAGCACCGCCGAGTAGTCCTCGCAGTCCGCGAGGTCGGCGACCAGGGGCGCGTCCAGGGCGGCGGCCAGACGCGGGTCGTCCGACGCCGATTTGCCGCCCGGGCCGCCGATCGGCTCGTTGGCGAGCAGATCGGACTGGGCCACCAGGCTCATGTCCTCGCCGATCGGCTCCACCTCGTATCGGATGGCGGCGACGGTCCGCTTGGTGAACGACACCAGGCGCTCGGAGCGGATGCGGACGGTGCGACCGGTCGGAGAGGTCCACATGGTCTCGCGACGCAGCGTGCCGCTGCGGAAGTCCAGGACGCGCTCGTGCTCCACGGTGCTGCCGTACCGCAGGTCCATCGGCTCGTCCTCGACCAGCAGACGGATCACCTTGCCGTCGGTCACGTTGACCACCGTCTGGCTCGACTCCGGGAAGCCGTAGCCGCTCTCCGCGTACGGCAGGTCGCGTAATTCGTAGAAGCCGTTCAGATAGGTTCCCGGAACCTCGACCGGCTCGCCCTCCTCGAAGGTGCCGCGCAGACCGATGTGACCGTTCGAGGTTGCGAACAGCGCCTCGGTGCGCCCGATCGTGTCGATGTCGAAGCCGCGCCACCGCAGTTCCCACGGGTGCACGTCGAACCCGTGGTCCGGGTGGGTGCCGTGCGTCGGCACGTGCAGCGTGTCCGGATGGCTGGAGGTGTCACCGTGCGTCGTGTGGACGAGGTTGTTGGCGGTCGAGTCGATCACGGTCGAGGCCCCTTACTTGTCGAGGAGGTCGGCGAGGTCTGCCACGACGATAGAGGCGCCGGCCGAACGCATCGACTCGGCCTGCGCCGAATTCGACGATCCATCGCCGACGCGGTCGACGCCGACGACGTGACCGAACGTTCCGGCGGCGCCTGCCTGGACTCCGGAGATGGCGTCCTCGAAGACGGCGGCGTGCGCGGGCGGCACGCCCATCAGTTCGGCGCCGCGCAGGAACGAGTCGGGTGCGGGCTTCCCGTTGAGCTTCTCCTCGACGATCGTGTTGCCGTCCACGCGGTGCTCCACGTACTTCGACAGTCCTGCGACGTCGAGGACCTGTGCACCGTTCCTCGACGAGGTGACCACCGCGATGCGCAGCCCGGCGTCGCGAGCGGCTTCGAGATAGCGGACCGACCCCGGGTAGGCGTCGACGCCGTCCCGCTCGAGGACACCGAGGAACTCGGTGTTCTTGTCCTCGGCGATCGCGGTCACGGTGTCGTCATCGGCGACGATGTCGCGCGAGGCGAGGAACGTGCGCACGCCGTCCAGTCGAGGGCGGCCGTCCACGTAGTCGAGGTAGTCGCGCTCGCTGAAGGGCGCCGACCCGTCGCCGCGTTCGGCGAGGTAGCGGTCGAAGACGTTCTTCCACGCGGACTGGTGGACGGCAGCCGTCGTCGTCAGCACCCCGTCCAGATCGAAGAGCGCAACGGTGATTTCGTCAGGTAGTCCCAGCACTGCTCAGACGCTACCCGTACTCGTGCACCATGGTCGGATGACTCGGACACGCGCTTTCAGACAGGTCGACGTCTTCACCACGCGCCCCACGGCCGGGAATCCGGTCGCCGTGGTACTCGATGCAGATGACCTCACGGTCGAGGAGATGGCGGCGTTCGCCCGATGGACCAATCTGTCCGAGACCACGTTCGTGCAGTCGCCAGTCGATGAGCGCGCCGACTACCGGCTGCGGATCTTCACCCCCGGCGGGGAACTGCCGTTCGCCGGGCACCCGACGCTGGGGTCCGCTCACGCCTGGCTGCAGCGTGGCGGCGAGTCCGCCTCGGGGTCGATCATCCAGGAGTGCGGGATCGGGCTCGTGGAGATCAAGGTGGACGGACACCGGTTGGCGTTCGCGGCGCCGCCGCTCATCCGGTCCGGTCCGGTCGACGCCCCGGTGCTGGCGAAGGTCGCCGCCGCGCTCGGTATCAGCCGTCGCCGGATCGTGGACGCGAACTGGGTGGCCAACGGACCCGAATGGATCGGCGTTCGGCTGACTTCCGGCGAGGAAGTACTGGCGTTGCGCCCCGATATGGCGGGTCTCGGGGACCTGCTGGTCGGGGTGATCGCGCCGTGGAGCGCCGCCCAGGCGCAACATCGCGGTGCCGACTACGAGGTCCGCGCGTTCGGGCCCGGCATCGGAGTGCCCGAGGATCCGGTCACCGGAAGCCTCAACGCCGGGCTGGCGGTCTGGCTGTGCGGCGCCGGGCAGGCGCCGGCGTCGTATGTGGCCGCGCAGGGCACTGCGTTGCGGCGCGCCGGCCGGGTGCACGTCGACACGGACGTCGAGAGCGGCACCATCTGGGTGGGCGGTGCGAGCGTCACCGTCGTATCGGGCACAGTGGACCTGTGAGTTCCAGCAAGAAGGACAAGCGTCGCCAGCCGCCACCCGACCCGGCACCGCTGCCGGGCCTCTTCGACGCGCACACGCACCTCGCCGCGTGCGGCGGTCGGTCGCCGGAATCGGTGAAGGCGATTCTCGACCATGCCGAGTCGGTGGGCGTCTCGCACGTGGTGACCGTCGCCGACGACATGGTCGACGCACGGTGGGCCGTGCAGGCAGCTTCGTGGGACAAACGGGCGTTCGCCGCGGTCGGGCTGCATCCGACTCATGCCGCGGACCTCGACGACGCCGCGCGGGCGGAGATCGAGGCGATGGTGGCCGATCCGCGCGTCGTCGCGGTAGGGGAGACCGGCCTGGACTACTACTGGACGACGCGGTCCGACGACTGCGCGGACCCCGCCGTTCAGCGCGATGCGTTCGCCTGGCATATTGACCTCGCGAAGCGCACGGGCAAACCGTTGATGATCCACAACCGGGAAGCCGATCGCGACCTGCTGGACGTGCTCGCGGCCGAGGGATCGCCGGAAACGGTCATCATGCACTGCTTCTCCGGCGATCGGCACGTCGCGGCGCAATGCGTGGATCGCAACTACTACTTGAGCTTTTCCGGCACTGTGACGTTCGCCAACTCCGACGAATTACGTGTCGCAGCTCACACCACCCCTCTGGACCGGATGCTGGTGGAGACCGATGCGCCGTTCCTGACCCCGCATCCATACCGTGGCCAGCCGAATCAGTCGTATTGCCTGCCGTACACGGCGCGCGGTCTGGCGGCGGTGAAGGGGCTCGAGGACGAGGAGATGGCAGCGATTCTGGGCGGAAACGCCCGTTCTGCCTACGAGGTTACGTTGCGGTAACCACACCCGGTTCGTTACCGTACCGTGATCGAAGTGTCCCCTGCCGGAATGAATAATCTTGTCTGTCTTCAAGCGAATCAACACGTCCACGTCTATGCGCGCCCGCATCGCATGCGGCGCAGTCCTGTCGACCGTCGCCGCGGGTGCGGTCACGGGTGCGGTCATGCACAAGGAAGTGACGCTCGCCGTCGACGGCCAGCAGTCCGAGGTCAGCACCATGGCCTTCTCCGTCGAGAGCGTTCTCGAGGATAACGGTGTCAACCCGGAGTCCGGTGACCTCGTCAACGTCTCGCTGGCGAGCTCGCCCAAGGACAACCAGACGATCGAGGTGAACCGTCTCAAGCAGGTCGAGCTGCTGATCGACGGCAAGCCCGAGGTCGTCACCACCAACGCGTCTACCGTCCGTGAGGTCCTCGCCGAGCAGGGGCTGACCAACGGCGCGGCCGTGGACACGAGCCTCGACGCCAAGCTGCCCGCCGACGGCACGGACGTGGACGTGACGACTCCCAAGCGCGTCGTCCTCAAGGACGGCAGCGACACGTCGCGCCCGACGATCGCCGCCAAGACGGTCGGCGACCTGCTGGAGCGTGCGGGTACCCCGCTCGAGAGGACCGACAAGGTGTTCCCGAAGGCGGACACCCCGGTGCGCAAGGGCATGGTCGTCAAGGTGACCCGCATCCGCACCGAAGAGGTGACCCTCGACGAGAAGATCGACTCGCCCGAGATCGAGAAGGAAGATCCGGAGCTCACCAAGGGCGAGACCGAGGTCCTGAAGAAGGGCAAGCCGGGCAAGGCCAAGGTCACCTACAAGATCACCAAGGTCAACGGCGAGGTGACCAAGAAGATCAAGCTCAAGGAAGACGTCGAGAAGAAGCCGACTCCGACCACGGTCAAGATCGGCACCAAGCCGGGCGCACCGCACGTCCCGGAGGGCAGTGTCTGGGATCGCCTCGCGCAGTGCGAGTCGACCGGCAACTGGGCGGTCAACTCGGGTAACGGCTTCTACGGCGGCATCCAGTTCGATCAGAACACCTGGGACCGCTGGGGCGGCCAGAAGTACGCCCCGCGCGCCGACATGGCAACCCGCGAGGAGCAGATCGCGATCGCCAAGAAGACTCAGGCCGCGCAGGGCTGGGGCGCATGGCCGTCCTGCACCTCGCAGCTCGGTATGCGCTGACGTCTTGACGCCACCCCGACTCCTCGGCCCGGCCGAGATCCGCACGCTCGCAGCGGAGCTGGACGTACGTCCCACGAAGACCCTCGGGCAGAACTTCGTGCATGACGGCAACACCGTGCGCCGGATCGTGACGACGTCGGGAGTCGGGGCACAGGACGTGGTCCTGGAAGTGGGGCCGGGACTCGGTTCGCTGACCCTGGGCCTGCTCGGCACGGCCGGGCGGGTGGTCGCGGTCGAGATCGATCCGAAACTGGCCCAGCGGCTGCCGCAGACGGTCAGCGAGTTCGCGCCCGACGCGCTCGATCAGTTCGACGTCGTCACCGGGGACGCGCTCACCGTGCGGCCCGCGGACCTGCCGGCCGCCCCGACGGCTCTCGTCGCGAATCTGCCCTACAACGTGGCGGTCCCGGTGCTGCTGCATCTGATGTCGCAGTTCCCGACTCTGCAGACCGCTTTGGTCATGGTGCAGGCCGAGGTCGCCGACCGGCTCGCCGCGACACCCGGAGGCCGCATCTACGGCGTGCCGAGCGTCAAGGCCAGGTACTACGGCGACGTCACTCGTGCCGGATCGATCGGCAAGCACGTGTTCTGGCCCGAGCCCAAGATCGAGTCCGGGCTGGTCCGCATCGAACGCACCGACCGGTTCGGCCTCGATGCGGACCATCGTCGCCGGACCTTCGCGGCGGTCGACGCCGCATTCGCGCAGCGACGCAAGACGATGCGGGCCGCACTCGGTGGCTGGGCAGGCACCTCGGCCCGTGCTGAAGAACTCCTGCGAGCCGCGGACATCGACCCCTCGATCCGCGGTGAACGTCTCGCCGTCGACGATTTCGTGCGCCTGGCCGAGGTCGCGGCCGCCGCCGAGGCAGCGGAATGAACGCCGGACTGGGGGCCGCGACGGCGCGGGTCCCCGCCAAGATCAATCTTCACCTGGGCGTCGGACCGCTGCGCGAGGACGGCTTCCACGAACTGTCCACCCTGTTCTGCGCGCTGTCGATGTACGACGACGTCACCGTGCGCACTGCGGACGAACTGTCGCTCACGGTTCGCGGTGAGAGCCGGCGTCAGGTGCCGACCGACGCCAGCAACCTGGCCGCCCGCGCCGTCGTCGAACTGGCCGCGAGGGCCGGCCGCGACCCGCACGTCGCGATCGCCATCGACAAGCACATCCCGGTCGCGGGCGGTATGGCGGGCGGTTCGGCCGACGCCGCGGGTGCACTGCTCGCCGCCGCGCGACTGTGGCGTCTCGACCTGTCCCGCACCGAACTCCTCGAGATCGCGGCGGACCTCGGGTCCGACGTCCCGTTCTCGTTGACCGGCGGTGCGGCACTCGGCACCGGACGCGGTGAGAAGTTGCTGCCGGTGCTGCATCGCGGCGACTTCCACTGGGTGATAGCGGTCTCCGGCAGCGGTCTGTCGACGCCTTCGGTGTACCGGGAACTCGATCGTCTGCGGGATTCCAGGGACGGAGCCGAGCACTCGGGCGATGCCGGAACGAGACGCCCGGACGAGTTGATGGTCGCCATCGCATCGGGCGATGTGCACGCGGTGGCACCTCTGCTCCACAATGATCTGCAGCCGGCCGCGTTGTCGTTGCAGCCCCTGCTGCGGCGCACGCTGCGGGCCGGACGGGAGGCCGGAGCCCTCGCGGGCATCGTCTCCGGTTCGGGGCCCACGTGCGCATTCCTGTGCGCGACCGCCGATGCCGCCGTCGAGGTGGCTGCCGAACTGTCGGGTTCGGGTGTCGCCAAAGCGGTGCGCACCGCGTCGGGGCCGGTCGCCGGGGCGCGACTGATCCCGACCGACAAGAATCACTGACCACACGCGGTGCACTGACCACCAGGAACGGACGGACCATGGCTGCGGGCAATCCGGGCACCAACACGTCGCTGATCACCGCTGAGCGGATCAGCAAGAGCTTCGGCATCAAGTCGTTGCTCGACGACGTGAGCCTCGGAGTACACGAGGGCGAGCGGATCGGCGTCGTCGGACTCAACGGGGGCGGTAAGACGACTCTGCTCGAGATCCTGGCGGGAATCACCGATCCCGACGACGGCCGGGTGTCCCGCGCGGGCGGAACCATGGTCGCCACGGTCACCCAGCGCGGCGAGATGCCCGCCGATCACACGGTCGCCGACATCGTCGTCGGCATCGGCGTGGCCGACCACGAATGGGCGTCGGACCCCCGCATCCGCGGGATCATCAACGGCATCGGCATCGACGAACTCCTCGACCGCAAGGTAAGGGAGTTGTCCGGTGGCCAGCGTCGGCGCACCGCGCTCGCTGCGGCTCTCGTCACCGACGCCGACCTGCTGATCCTGGATGAGCCGACCAACCATCTCGACATCGAGGGCGTCCACTGGCTCGCCGAGCACCTGACGTCGCGACGCAGTGCTCTCGTGGTCGTGACGCACGACCGCTGGTTCCTCGACACGATCGCAACGCGGACCTGGGAGGTCCACTCGGGGCGCGTCGACGAGTACGAGGGCGGTTACAACGACTGGGTGTTCGCCCGCGCCGAGCGATCCCGACAGGCCGACGCCGCGGAGGAGCGCAGGCGGAACCTGGCGCGCAAGGAACTCGCATGGCTGCGTCGCGGCGCGCCTGCCCGGACGTCGAAGCCCAAGTACCGGGTGGAGGCCGCCGAGAAGCTGATCTCCGACGTGCCGCCGCCCCGCGACAGCGTGTCCCTGTCGGCGTTCGCCAAACGCCGGCTGGGCCGGGTCGCCATCGAACTCGAGGATGCGCGGCTGCGCGTTCCCAGCGCCGACGGCGAATCCGGAAGGGTCCTCCTCGACGACACGACGTGGCGGCTCGCCCCGGGTGAGCGGATCGGCCTCGTCGGCGTCAACGGGTCGGGCAAGACGACCCTGCTGCGGGCGCTGGCAGGCGATGTGCCGGTGGAACCGGGCCGTCGCATCGAGGGCAAGACGGTGTCCATCGGCTGGCTGCGGCAGGAACTCGACGACCTCGACGAGTCGCTGCGGGTGA
The DNA here is from genome assembly GCF_007559005.1 of Gordonia zhaorongruii. Classification (GTDB taxonomy): domain Bacteria; phylum Actinomycetota; class Actinomycetes; order Mycobacteriales; family Mycobacteriaceae; genus Gordonia; species Gordonia zhaorongruii. The sequence goes on from NZ_CP041763.1 coordinate 741,176, forward strand.
TCGACGTCGTCGAAGCCGTCGCCACCCGGATCATGCTGGGCGACAAGGAGTACTCCGCGAGTCAGCTCGCCGAGCGCCTCGGATTCTCGCCGGCGCGCCAGCGCACCCCGGTCGCGGATCTGTCCGGCGGCGAACGCCGCAGACTCCAGTTCACCGCGGTGCTGATGTCCGAACCGAACGTACTGCTCCTCGACGAGCCGACCAACGACCTCGACATCGACACCCTGCAACAGCTGGAGGACCTGCTCGACTCGTGGGCGGGCACTCTCGTGGTCATCAGCCACGACCGCTATCTCGTCGAGCGCATCTGCGATTCCACCTGGGCGCTGTTCGGCGACGGCAAGCTGACCAACCTGCCACGTGGCATCGAGCAGTACCTGGAACGGCGTGCGGTGCAGGAGCGGGAGACGACGAAGGCGCCCGCCAAGACGAATGCGAAGCCGGCCGCCGAGCATCAGGCGGCGCGCAAGGAGTTCAACGCGATCGAGCGGAAGCTGAAGAAGCTGACCAGCCGGATCTCGAGATTGCATGAGCAGATGGCGGCGCACGATCAGAGCGATTTCGAAGGACTCGGGGAGCTGACCGAACAGGTCCGCGCGGCGAAAGCCGAGACCACCGAACTCGAGGACCGGTGGCTGGAGCTGTCCGAGGTAGTCGGGTAGCAGCGCTTCCCCGAAGCCGATGATCGCGTCAAACCAGGCAAGGGCCGGTGGACCCGTTTACTATCGGGCAGCATGACGACACCTCCGAACCCTCCTGAGAACGATCCGAACGAGTCGCCCGACAGCGGCGCCCCCGACAACGGTGCCTCCGGTACCGACCATTCGACGCAGTCGTTCGGCACCGGCCCGGACGCCCAGACGCAGTTCACCCAGAGTCCGTACGGTCAGCAGGACCCGTACGCCCAGCAGAACCCGTACGCCCAGCAGAACCCGTACGCGCAGCAGGACCCGTACGCGCAGCAGGACCCGTACGCGCAGCAGGACCCGTACGCGCAGCAGAGCCCCTACGGTCAGCAGAACCCGTACACGCAGCCGGGGCAGTTCGGCCAGCAGAACCCGTACGGCCAGCAGAATCCTTACGGCCAGGAGAACGCTGCGATGCACGCACCGCAGGCGCCGGGCGCCGACCAGCCTGCGCAGAAGCTGTCGTTCTTCCAATCGCTCTTCGACTTCAGGTTCGAGAACCTGGTCGCCACCCGCGTGATCCCGGTGCTGTACGTGATCGGGCTCATCGTCGTCAGTATCGGTGCGCTCGTCAGTGCACTCTCACTGATCATCGGTGGATTCGCCTCTCTCGGCGATGATGCCGGGGCCGGCATCCTCGCCATCCTCATGGGGCTCATCGTGGTCCCGATCATCTGGCTGCTGTACGTGATTCTGGTCCGGGTCATGTGCGAGCTGTACATCTCGATCTTCAAGATCACCGAGTACTCGCGGACCATCGCGCACAACACCACCCGGGTGGCGCAGAACACAAGCAGGTAAGCCTGAACTGCCAGGATCACCCCGATGTCGCTGAGATAACGTGGCACGCATGTCGCACATCCGTACCGTTGTCCACGGCGGCGTCGGGGAGATCATCCTGGACCGGCCTAAAGCTCTGAACGCGCTCGATCAGTCGATGATCGACGATCTGCACGATGTGCTCACACGGTGGGCCGACGACGACGCGATCGAGACGGTGCTCGTCACCTCGGCCGGCGATCGGGCGTTCTGCGCAGGCGGAGACATCCGCGCCATCCGCGATTCGGCGGTCGCCGGCGATACCGAAGCGGTCACCGGTTACTTCTCCAGTGAGTACCGCGTCAACCAGTTGATCGCCGAGTACCCCAAGCCGTATGTGGCATTGATCGACGGTGCGGCGATGGGCGGCGGCCTGGGCATCAGTGTTCACGGTGAGATCCGCATCGTCACCGAGAAGGCGCTCATCGCCATGCCCGAGACGGCGATCGGGTTCTTTCCGGACATCGGCGCGACGTACTTCCTGTCGCGCCTGCCGAAGGGCGTCGGGATGTGGCTCGGTCTGACCGGAGCCCGGTTGCGCGGCTCGGATGCCGTCGCCGTCGGTCTGGCAACGCATTTCGTGCCGTCCGAGGATCTGCCCGCAGTGGCCGACGCCATCCGCAACGGAGACGGACTGGCAGTTGCGCTCGCCGATCACCGGGATCCGGTCGACACCGAGCTGCCGCTCGGGAAGATCGCGGACTACTTCGGCGACGCGAACGTCGACGCCGTCATCGGCGGCCTGCGGGGCGCGGTCGGGGACGAGTGGGCGCAGGAGATGCTCCGCCTGCTCGGGTCGGCGTCGCCGACGAGCCTCTTCGTGACGGCGCGCCTCATCGAGCTGGGGGCGACGTCGTCGCTCGCTGAGTGCCTGGATCGGGAGCTGGCCACCGCACAGCGCGTGACCGTTCATCCGGACTTCGCCGAGGGAGTCCGCGCGATGCTGGTCGACAAGGATCGCAACCCCACGTTCGCGCCGCGAACGATCGAGGAAGTCGATCCGGTCGCAATCGGTCAGATCATCCAGTAGCCGGGGCCGCTCGGGTCATCGCTGTACGTCGAAACGGCCGGACAGCGTCGCCGAGCGGACCGGGTGATCCGGTTCGGCGGGCACGGCATGCGGGACGTCGTCGGACGGATCGAACGGATTCGCGGTCTGCTCGATCGCATCGGGGCAGTCGAATCGTCCGGCAGCGCTCTCCCCGTCGATGGTCGTGAGCGTGAGCGCACACGACCGCGATGTGTAGTAGATTCCGTCGATCGCCACCCCGACGGTCGCGGCGATCGGCTTATCGAGCGATCGTTCTCTTGGCCGGGGACGCCCGCGGACGGGTGGGACGCGGGCGCCGGTCAGCGCCGATGCCGCGAACTCGAACTGCCCGCCCTCGCCGTTGCCTCCGGAGAACGTGAACAGCAGGGTGTCCGGCGGAACCTGGACGTCGGGTTTGCCCCAGCGGGGGAACTCGACGCACTGCTCCCGCCCGCCCTCCGGTTCGACAGCCACCTGCATGGCGCCGGTCGAGTAGGCGAGGCCGTAACCGCTGCGGTCGCGCGTGCCGCTGGGCGCGGGCTTCGCGCAGTCCGCGAGGGCGAGTCGCTCCGCCCTACCCGTGGACGACGGTCTGGCCTGCTGCTCGGGAGGTGCCTCCTGTCCGCATGCGGACAGGAGGAATCCGGTGGTCAGCGTGAGAGCTGCGACGCCGCGGACTCGAGCGGAGCTCATGTCAGTCGGCCGCGGCGACCAGCGGCTCGAGGAGGAGATCCGCATGCTCCCTCTCGATGTACTGCAGGCGCCACTTGTCGCTGAACAGTGCCAGGATCGCACCGTCGCTGCGGGTGAACACCTCGACTCCGCGCTGACGGTCGAGTTCCGGTGCGCTCTGCGCGTCGGTGCGCCGCGCCAGCGAGTAGCCGAGCGGCTCGATGACCGAATTGACGTTGAACTCGGCCTTCATCCGCGCGGTGACCACCTCGAACTGCATCGGTCCGACGGCGGCGAGGACGGGTGATGCGTCGCCGCGCAGGTCGTTGCGCAGAACCTGGACCACGCCCTCCGCGTCGAGTTGGTCGATGGCCTTGCGGAACTGCTTGTACTTGTCGGCGGTCGTGACGCGCAGCGCCGAGAAGTGCTCGGGTGCGAACGACGGGATCGGCGGGTACTGCACCTTCGGGTCGAGGAACAGGGTGTCGCCGGGGGCGAGCGCCATCGCATTGACCAGACCCACGACGTCGCCCGGGAATGCGGTGTCGACGGTGGCGCGATCGCGGCCGAAGACCGCTTGCGCGTACTTGGTCGTGAAGGGCTTCCCGGTCTGAGCGTGGGTGACGACCATGCCGCGCTCGAACTCACCGGAGACGATGCGCATGTACGCGAGGCGGTCGCGGTGCGACGAGTCCATGCCCGCCTGCACCTTGAAGACGACCGCGCTGAACGGGTCCGTGACCTCACGGACGTCGTCGTCGACGGATTCCCGGCTCTGGGGCGGGGGAGCGAACTCGACGAGAGCCTCGAGCAGTTGCCGTACGCCGAAGTTGAGCATCGCCGAGGTGAAGATCATCGGCGACGTCTGGCCTGCCAGGAACATCTCCTGGTCGTGATCCTGGCCCAGCGCGCCGAGGAGTTCGCTCTCCTCCAGGGCAGCTGTCCAGGCGTCGCCGTCAGCGGCTTCGGCGGCGTCGGCGTCGAGTAGCTCTTCGGGGGCGATGGTGGCGCCACCTGCAGTGCGCGTGAACTTGATGTACTCGCCGGTGCGCCGATCGAGCAGACCCCGGTAATCGCCCGCGATGCCGACGGGCACGTACAGCGGGGTCGGAATCAGGCCGATGCGGTCGCTGATCTCGTCGATCAGTTCCAGCGGGGTCTGACCGGGGCGGTCCCATTTGTTGACGACGGTGATCACCGGGATGCCCCGGTGCCTGCAGACCTGGAAGAGCTTCAGCGTCTGCGGCTCGAGACCCTTCGCCGCGTCGATCAGCATGACGGCCGCGTCGACCGCGGTCAGCACCCGGTAGGTGTCCTCCGAGAAGTCGGAGTGGCCCGGAGTGTCGACGAGATTGATGACGTGCGGGTGCTCGGGGTCGTCGTCGGTGACCTGCGAGGCGTAATTGAACTGCAGGGCCGTGGAACTCACCGAGATTCCGCGGGCCTTCTCCATCTCCATCCAGTCCGAGACGGTGGACTTGCGGCTGCCCTTGCCGTGCACGGCGCCGGCCTCGCTGATCATGCGGGCGTGCAGCGCCAGCGCCTCCGTCATCGTCGACTTACCCGCGTCGGGGTGGGAGATGATGGCGAATGTACGGCGCCGTTTCACTTCGCGCGCGATGACCTCGGAACTCACCCGTCTACGCTATCGGTCCGCACGTCGCGGCGGCAAAAGCACGGCCGCGACTAGCGCCCGCACCCAGCACTCACTCGAAGGGCACGGGAGGCATCGTCACCACCTGTGCGGCGTAGCTGAGCCCCGCACCGTAACCGAGTAGGAGAGCGGTATCGCCCGGCTTCGCCTTACCGTGCGAGAGCAGATCCTCCATCGCGAGCGGGATGGACGCGGCCGAGGTGTTGCCGGTGGTCTCGATGTCGTTGGCGACGACCGTCGACTCCGGGAAGTGAAGACTGCGGGCCAGCAGTTCGTTGATGCGCGAGTTGGCCTGGTGCGGAACGAAGACATCGATGTCGGAGGCGTCCACCTTGGCGACATCGAGTGCGCGCTGGGCGGCCTTGCCCATCTCGAAGGCGGCCCAGCGGAACACTGCGGTGCCCTCGAGACGCAGGTACGGACGCTTGGCGTGGTCGGTGCCATCGAGGAAGGTCACCCAGTCGATGTCCTGACGGATCGCATCGAACTGAGTGCCGTCGCTACCCCAGACCACCGGGCCGAGGCCCTGCTCCTGCGTCGGTCCGACGACCACGGCTCCGGCACCGTCACCGAAGATGAAGCAGTTGCTGCGATCGGTCATGTCGAGTGTCGTCGACAACTGCTCGGCGCCGATGACGAGGACGTGCTTGGCGTTGCCGCCACGCACCATGTCCGCTGCGAGCGACAACGCGTATCCGAAGCCGGCGCAGCCGACGGTGACGTCGAATGCGGGCACACCGTTGGCGCCGAGTTCGGTGGAGATCGCGACCGCCCCCGCGGGGGTCAGGAGCATGTGGGTGTTCGTGGCGAGGATGACGGCGTCGATGTCGGCACCGGAGAGGAGGGCGTTCGCGATCGCCGTGTGGCCGGCTTTGACACCCATCTCGACGACAGTCTCGTCGCGGCGGGCGAAGCGGCGCGATTTGATGCCGGTGCGGGTGTAGATCCATTCGTCGGACGAGTCGATCTGCCGGCAGACTTCGTCGTTGGTGACGATCCGCTCGGGTCGGTACGCGCCGATGCCCAGCATGCCGATCTTCTTGATGCCGACAGCCTCGTGCAGTTCGACCATGTGAAGTGTCCCTTCGGTTGGCCCCCGGGTAGACCGACGGTGCCGTCGGCGACTCCCTCCAAGTTACGTCGCTCCGACGGCCTGGGTCATTACTTCAGGCTTCGATACTTCAGGCTTCGGGACCTACGGGAGCCGCAGGTGCTTGGCCAGCGGTCCCGGCTTCGAATCGGCCAGACCGTCGAAGCTGGTGACCTCCGGGACGGGCGGCAGCGTGACGACACCGCCGGCGTAGCTCAGGCCCGCGCCGAAGCCGAGGATCAGCGCGGTATCGCCGCCCTTGGCCTTGCCGTTCGCCAGCATCTCCTCCATTGCGAGCGGGATGGACGCGGCCGAGGTGTTGCCGGTGTTCTCGATGTCGTTCGCCATCGGCAGATCGTCGGCGAAGCCCAGATTCTTCTTCATCAGATCGTTGATCCGGGCGTTCGCCTGGTGGGGCACGAACACGTCGATGTCGTCGACACCCGCGCCCGAGGTGGTCAGCATCGTGGTCAGCGCCTTGGGTAGGGTGATCGCAGCCCAGCGGAACACCCGCGGACCCTCCATGTAGATGTTCATCCGGCCGACCGGATCGGTCTCGGGATCCTTGTGCTGGTACTCGACGGCGTGGGCCATGTACTCGACCGTGTCGAGGTTCTGCTTGATCGCATCGGAGTGCTCGCCGTCGCTGCCGGAGACCATCGGGGAGATCCCGTTCTCCTCGCTCGGTCCGACGACGACCGCACCCGCGCCGTCGCCGAAGATGAAGCCGGTGCTGCGGTCGGTCACGTCCAGGCCGACGGACATGGTCTCGGCGCCGATGACGACGGCGTAGGTGGCACTGCCCGCGCGGATCGCGTCCGCGGCGGCACCGAGTGCGTAGCCGAAACCGCCGCAGCCCGCAGCGACGTCGAACGCGGAGATGCCGTTCAGCCCGATGTCGAACGCGATGATGGGGGCGCCGTGCGGGGTGTTGCTCGGCCAGCTGCTGGCGCCCAGGATGAGCAGATCGATTTTGCCGCGATCGATGCCCGAGTTGGTGATCGCGCGCTCGGCGGCCGTGACGGCCAACGTGCGCATCGATTCGTCACCGCTGATCCAGCGGCGGTTCCGGATCCCGCTCCGCTCGACGATCCACTGATCGTTGGAGTCGAGGACCTGGCAGAGTTCGTCGTTGCTCACCAACCGCTCGGGGCGACACGCACCGATGCCCAGCATCGACACGTTCGGGTGACCTGACGGTGAAACCAACTTCGCCAAGATGCCTGTCCTCACGCTCTCCTGGCCGAGTCCTTTGACCCGGCTCCTTGAGGGGATTCTACGACTGGACCGGCCGCGGGTGCGGGCCGGGCGCGCCGACAGGGCAGCGGGCTACGCCGATCCGGCGCGCACTCACCATGCGTGCACGGTGTTCTGTGCGGTCTCGAGCCCCTGCGCGACAAGGAGTTCGGTGGCGTCGACACCGTTCGCGATCAGCAGATCGACGTCGGTCCGTGCAGCAGACGGAAACGGTTTGAGAACGTAGTCGGCCGGATCCTGGCGGCCGGGCGGACGGCCGATGCCGAGTCGGACGCGCAGATAGTCGCGTGTGCCGACGGCGGACGAGATGGAGCGCAGACCGTTGTGGCCGCCCTCTCCGCCGCCCTTCTTGAGACGGACCTGTCCGAAGTCGAGATCGAGTTCGTCGTGCAAGACGAGCAGATCGTCCGGCTTCACGGAGTAGTACGCGGCGAGCGGGCCGATCTGCCTGCCGGTGACGTTCATGTGCGTGCGCGACTTCGCGACCGTGACCGGTTCGCCGCCGATGCGGACGGTGGCGGTCTCGGCGCCCGATCGCTTGTGCACGGAGAACTTCTCGCCATAAGAGAAGACCAGGCTGTCGGCGACCATCGCGCCGACATTGTGCCTGGTCTTCTCGTAAGCAGGACCGGGGTTACCCAGCCCGATTATGAGCTTCACTACTCGGCTGCGGACTCGTCGCCCTCGGCTGCGCCCGCGGCGCGCTCTTCGGCCGGAGCCTCGGCGTCGCCCTCGCCCAGTGCCTCTTCGTCGAGCTCGGCTTCGAGCTCTGCAGCGCTCGGCGCCTCGTTGACGGCGACGATGGCGGTCTCAGGATCGGAGATCAGGGTGACGCCCTTGGGGAGCTCGAGGTCGGCGGCGGTGACCATGTTGCCGGCCTCGATGCCCTCGACGGAGGCGGTGATGATCTCCGGGATGCTGAGGGCGTCTGCCTCGATCTCGACGTAGGTGGCGTCCTGGACGACCAGGGTGCCCGGGGCGGCGTCGCCCTGGACCTCGACGGGGACCTCCACGGTGACCTTCTCGCCGCGACGGATCACGGTCAGGTCGAGGTGCTCGAGGTAGTTGCGCAGCGGGTGGACGTCGACCTGCTTGGTGAGCACGAGCTGCTTCTCACCGTCGATATCCAGGTCGATGATCGAGTTGAGGCCGCCGTTACGCAGGATGGCTGCGAGCTCCAGGTAGGGGAGGAGCAGGTGCTTCGACTCGGTGGCGTGGCCGTACATCACGGCGGGGACGAGGCCCTCGCGCCGCGCGCGACGCGATGCGCCCTTGCCCTTCTCGGTGCGGACGGTGACCTTCAAAGTGGGGGTGTCGTTCGACATGGTGTCCTCCTGTGGTGCCGGTTCTGGTCGGTGGCCACGACGAAGGCGGCATCGACACACAGAACCCGGCCGCGTCAGAAGCGGTTGAGGACTTGCATGGCCGCGCCGATCACGATGAAAAAGATCATCCTCGCCGAGACAACGGGCACGAGCCTACCATGTGGTCATGACGTCGCAGAAACCGATTGACCTGGTCCAGAGCTTCTTCATCCGCCTGGCGGGCGGCGACGTGGACGCGGCCCTGGACGGCGTTGACGAGAACATCGTCTACACGAACGTATCGCTGCCTGCGGTCCGCGGTAAACGCAGGTTCGCCTCGCTGATGCGGGTGCTCGGCGGCCGCATCGGTTTCGACGTCGACCTGCTGGCGATCAGCGGCGACGACAACGGGGTGGTGCTGACCGAACGCATCGACGAGTTGAGCGTGGGTCGCCTGCACATCCGATTCTGGGTATGCGGACGATTCGAGGTGACGGAAGGTCGCATCACCGTGTGGCGCGACTACTTCGACTACTTCGATTGCACGAAGGCCGTGCTGCGCGGGATCGCCGGAGTGGCCGTCCCGTCGCTGAACCGGTCGATGAACCCGATGCCGCGGATCACCGCAGTGTGAGCGTCTCTGGCCGGTCGGCCTACAGGATCTCGTCCACGCCCTCGACCGGGCGGCCGAGGCGAGTTCCTTTGGGGGTCACGACGAACGGACGCTCGACGAGGACCGGATGCTCGACCATCGCGTCGAGGAGGGCATCGTCGTCGGCGTCGGCGAGGCCCAGTTCCTTGTAGAGCGCTTCGCGTTTGCGGACCGCGTCGCGAGCCGTGATCCCGGCATCGGCGAACAACTTCTCCAGCTGCGACCGCGACCATCCCTCGGTCAGGTACTTGACGACGGTGACCTCGACGCCCGCATCCTCGAGTTTCGCGAGTGCCTTGCGGGAAGTCGAGCACTTCGGGTTGTGATAGATCGTTGCGTCCACGGATCAACCGTACCCCGGAGGTTGCCCCGACCCCGGAGGTCGGCGGCTTCCCGTTTCAGTGGTACCCGTGTGGGCCGGCATTGCTCTCACGGCGATTGCCGAGTCGCACACGTACCACTGCGACGCGAACGACGCCGGCGGACCCACGTTCGGCCAGTCCACTGTGGGTGGCCGAACGTTGACGCTCGCCGGCGTCGTCGTGCGGGGTTACGTCCTGGCGGCGCTTACGCGATGCCGTTGAACAGGCTCGTGACCGACCCGTTCTCGAAGACCTCGCGGATCGTCTGCGCCAGCAGCGGCGCGATGGACAGGACCGTCAGGTTCTCGAAGTGCTTGTCCTCCGGGATCGGCAGCGTGTCGGTCGCGATGACCTCACGTGCACCGCAGCTGGCGAGACGCTCGGCCGCCGGATCGGAGAACACGCCGTGGGTGGTGGCGATGATGACATCGCCTGCACCGGCCTCCTTGAGCACGGAGACGGCGCCTGCGATGGTGCCGCCGGTGTCGATCATGTCGTCGATCAGCACGCAGGTCTTGCCCGAGACGTCACCGACGACGCGGTTCGACTTGATCTGGTTCGGAACGTCGGGGTCGCGAGTCTTGTGCACGAACGCCATCGGCGCACCGTCGAGCGCGTCGGCCCACTTCTCGCCGACCTTCACGCGGCCGGCATCGGGGGAGACGACGCAGGTGTTCGCGGTGCCGTACTTGTTGCGCACGTACTCGGCGAGCTGTCCCTGGGCGTGCATGTGGTCGACGGGACCGTCGAAGTAGCCCTGGATCTGGTCGGTGTGCAGGTCGACCGTGATAATGCGATCGGCACCCGCCGTCTTCAGCAGGTCGGCGATGAGACGTGCCGAGATGGGCTCGCGGCCGCGGTGCTTCTTGTCCTGGCGCGCGTACGGGTAGAACGGCAGGATCGCGGTGATGCGCTTGGCCGATCCACGCTTGAGGGCGTCGATCATGATCAGCGTTTCCATGATCCACTGGTTCATCGGGTACGGGCAGCTCTGTAGGACGAAGGCGTCACTGCCGCGCACCGACTCCTCGAAGCGGACGAAGATCTCGCCGTTCGCGAAGTCGCGTGCGGTCTGCGGAGTGAGGGGGACGCCGAGTGAATCGGAGACCGCCTGGGCCAGTTCGGGATGCGCGCGCCCCGCGAACAGCATGAGGTTCTTCTGGTTGTCGGTGGTCCAACTCATCGGCTAGCTCTTATTCTCCTGGTTCTGACCATGTGTGGCACGTTCCGCAGCCTGCGCTGCGGCCGTGCCCGGGCGCTTGGTGGGCACCCAGTCTTCAATGATGCGCTGTGCTCCTGCGGACACCGCGAGTGCACCCGCGGGGACGTCCCCTCGCAGAACGGTACCGGCACCGGTGTACACACCGTCGCCGATTGTGAGGGGGGCCACGAACATGTTGTCCGAGCCGGTTCGGCAGTGCGAGCCGACGACGGTCCGGTGCTTGTCGACTCCGTCGTAGTTGACGAAGACGCTCGCCGCCCCGATGTTCGTGTACTCGCCGATCTCGGCGTCGCCGACATAGGTGAGGTGGGGAACTTTGGTTCCGGTTCCGATCTGCGCGTTCTTCGTCTCGACGAACGCCCCGATCTTTCCGGCCTCGCCCAGGTCGGTACCCGGGCGGAGGAATGAGAACGGCCCGACGGTGGCGCCGTCGGCGATCCGCGCGCCGCTGCCATGCGTCCGGATCACCTCCGCGGCTGCGCCCACACTCACGTCGGTGAGCGTGGTGTCGGGGCCGATGACGGCGTCGTCGCCGACCGCGCAGTTTCCGTGCAGCTGAGTGCCGGGCTCGATGCGCACGTCCTGGCCGAGGGTCACATCGACGTCGATCCAGGTCGTCGCGGGGTCGACCACGGTGACGCCGGCGAGCATGTGCCTGCGGACGGTGCGGCGGTTGAGTTCGATGCCGAGGTCGGCGAGCTGGGTGCGGTCGTTGCAGCCGGCCACGACGGCCGGGTCGTTCACGACGTGCGCGCGAACGGGCTGCTCCGCGCTGCGGGCGATCTCGACCAGGTCGGTCAGGTAGTACTCGCCCTGCGCGTTGTCGGTGGACAGTCGGGAGAGGCCGTCACGCAGGACCGCGGCGTCGAACGCGTAGATGCCCGCATTGACCTCGGTGATCGAGCGCTGTTCGGCCGTCGCGTCCTTGTGCTCGACGATCGCAGTCACGCCGCCGTCGTCGCCGCGGACGATGCGGCCGTAACCGGTGGGGTCGGGAACCACGAAGCTCGTGAGCGTCACTGCCGCGCCGTCACCTGACGTGTGCGTGTCCACGAGGGACGTCAGGGTCTCGGCGTCCAACAGCGGCGCGTCCGCGACCGTGACCAGTACGGTGCCGTCGAAATCGGGAAGCCCCGACATGCCGGCCCGCGCTGCATCGCCGGTCCCGCGTGGCGACTCCTGCTCGGCGATGAGGATCTCGCGGTCGAGGTCCTGCGCGACGGTGCCGATCTCCGCTGTCACCCGTTCACGTTCGTGGCTTACCACGCCGACCAAGGAGGTCGGCGAGATACCGGCGGCGCCGTGCATCGCATGACCCACCAGAGACCGACCGCCGATGCGGTGCAGGATCTTAGGTGTCTTCGACTTCATGCGTGTGCCTGCGCCTGCGGCTAATACGATCACCGCAATCCCGGGCTGTGCGTTCATCCAGGTCCTCCGCTCAAGGCGATTGTCGCTGCGGGGAAAATCTTACGTTGCGGTGAACGGCCATGGTCGGCGGCACGGCGCGAACCTCCGCAATCGGGCATGTGGAGGGGCAGGACCCGAGCTATGGCAGAATCGCAGCCGCAGCAATCCGCCGTGGTGTAATCGGCAACACTCCTGATTTTGGTTCAGGTATTCCAGGTTCGAGTCCTGGCGGCGGAGCACTACTCCTCGACGTACACGGTCACGTCGGTCAGCCTGCCTTCGGCGAACTCGCACATTGCGACCGCATGGCCGTCACCACCGTCGGACAGGCTTACGGTGACGTAATCGCCCGCCGAGATGAACTTCGACGACGTCCAACCCTCGAGTCCGCGGAGTGCCGCCGGCGATGCGAGTTGCTGTGCTCCATAGGTCACCGTCACGTCGGCGAATCCCGCAAGTCCGGAGACGCTGCTATCGGTGACAGCATCGAGAAACGTCGCGGCCTGCCTCTTACCTGCCGCCCCGACACGTTTGAAGCCGCGAGCGAAGCCCAACGATCCCGATACCCCCTGGTTCTTCAGGAGTCGTGCCGCCAGTCGCAGCGCCGACGGCAGTGCCCAGGGGCCTTTGCTGCCGAACTGCGCAACCATCGTCGGCAACTCCCAGTGCGCGTACAGGCCGCGCACGCGATCGTCGTCGGTCAGTTCGTACCGGAGATGCATCGGGACAGTGAGGATCACCCGATCGGTCATGCGGATCTCGAGTTCCAGATCCCGCATCACCGCGGCGCCGCACACGATGTCGTGCTTCGGATGGAAGACGACCTCGTTGGGTGCGATGAAGGTGTCGTAGAACCGGCCGAGTTCCTCAGAACCCTGATGGAGGTCCGAACCGACCGGGTCGTTGACGATCCCGTCGGAGCTGAACAGCGACAACCACTTCCGCTTATCGTGGACGGCGACGGCAGCCGGCGACTCGCCGACGAGCGATAGCTTCTGCTGGCGGCTGGACATGGTGAAAGGCTATCGCTTCTCATAGCGCGACAGGGGACTCGTCTCGCCGCCGTCCACGCAGGACCGCCACCGCCAGAAGGAGGGCGACCAGCAGCGCGGATCCGACCGTGATCACCAAACCGTTCCAGCCCGCGTCGGCGAAGATGATGCCCACGGCGGCGCCTACGACCGACGAGCCGACGTAATAGCAGAACAGGTAGGCCGACGATGCCTCGGCGCGATGTTCGGACGCGAGGGACCCGACCCAACTGCTCGCCACACTGTGGGCTCCGAAAAAGCCCGCGGTCATGAGCACCGCGCCCGCGAGCACTGCGGTCAGGTTGTCGGGCAGGGTGAGAATCAGCCCCGTTCCCATGCAGAGGATCGACCCGACCAGAACTTGGCGCGGTCCGCGGCGATCGGCGAGCTTGCCCGCCACACCCGACGACCATGTGCCTGCGATGTAGATGAGGAAGATCAGTCCGACGGCACCGGCGGGAAGCTCGAACGGTTCGGCGATGAGTCGGAAACCCAAATAGTTGTACACGGCCACGAACCCGCCCATGAGCAGGAAGGCGAGTGTGAAGAGGACGGCGAGCGCTGGCGTCTTGACGTGGCCGATGACGCTCCGCACCGTCGTACCCACCGACAGCCGTGCCGGAGTGTGGAACTCAGACGCAGGCAGCATCCGAATCAGGACGACCGTCAGGACAGTGGCGACGATCGCAAAGGCCTCCAGCGCCCAACGCCAGGTGACGATCTCCAGACCACCGGCAACGAACACGCGTCCGAGCATTCCGCCCACGGTGGTGCCCGCGACGTAACGCCCCATGGCAGCACCGAGGTCGCGACCGTCGACCTCCTCGGCGAGATAAGCCATCGCCACCGCGGGGACGCCCGCGAGGGCGACACCCTGCAGGGCACGGAGCGCGATGAGCATCCCGATGGACGGTGCGAGGGGGATGAGCAGCCCGAGCGCCACCGATGCAGCCGCGGATACGGTCATAACCCTGGTCCGGCCGTGTCGTTCGGAGAGCGCACTGATCGGGATGATGGTCAACGCGAGGAGTCCGGTGGTCGCGGATACCGTCAACGCCGCAACGGCCGGCGCAGCCCCGAAGACCTCAGTGATCTCCGGCAGTACGGCCTGGGTCGAGTACATCGCCCCGAAGGTGGTCAGACCCGCGACGAACAGTGCGAGTGTGATGCGCCGATAACCAGGGGAGCCGGCACGAAGTGGAATGGCGCAGACGCCGTCGGTGTGAGCACTCACTCCATCCACCTTCCACCCCTCGAGCTCCACGACCGAACGCGGGGGAGAGAGACATGTGGCGTGCAACACGAACCCGACCTCGGAACCGGCGACACAACGTCACGGTGACGAATCGAAATTATGCCGAGGATTCGCGGCTGTGCGTTACGGACACGTCCGCGACCTGGCGATTTGTTGTTCTGTTCGTGGGTGTGTAACTTATGTTGAGTCCGAACGGCCCGGCCGCGAAGACGAAATCCACTTACTTCTACTCCGGTACTTCCTGTGCCGGTACGAGTAGTGGTGCGCTGGTTGAAGACCTCAGATACACGGTTTGTTGTTTGAATCGTTCTGGTGTTAAGCTGGTGGAGTTGCCCGCGAGTCGGGTGGCGAAATAATTTTGCTCTCTGGAGTTCGGCCCTTTTGTGGGGTTGGTGCTGGTGGGTGTGTGTTCTTTGAGAACTCGATAGTGTGTGATGGATTTTCTTGTGCCACATTTATTTTGTTTTGTGGCTGAGGATTTCTGTTTGTGACAAGGATGAATCTTGCCGCTTTTTTGTGGTGGGGTTTGTTGTTTTTGTGAGTAGATTTTTATCAGTCAGTTTTTTTGGATTGGTCAGGTTTTGCTTTCTGGCTTGTGTTGAAACTGCCGGCTCTTTTGGGGTTGGTGTTGTTTTGATGTTTTTTGTTGGAGAGTTTGATCCTGGCTCAGGACGAACGCTGGCGGCGTGCTTAACACATGCAAGTCGAACGGAAAGGCCCAGCTTGCTGGGTACTCGAGTGGCGAACGGGTGAGTAACACGTGGGTGATCTGCCCTGAACTCTGGGATAAGCCTGGGAAACTGGGTCTAATACCGGATATGACCACATGTCGCATGGTGTGTGGTGGAAAGCTTTTGCGGTTTGGGATGGGCCCGCGGCCTATCAGCTTGTTGGTGGGTAATGGCCTACCAAGGCGACGACGGGTAGCCGACCTGAGAGGGTGATCGGCCACACTGGGACTGAGACACGGCCCAGACTCCTACGGGAGGCAGCAGTGGGGAATATTGCACAATGGGCGGAAGCCTGATGCAGCGACGCCGCGTGAGGGATGACGGCCTTCGGGTTGTAAACCTCTTTCGCTAGGGACGAAGCGCAAGTGACGGTACCTGGAGAAGAAGCACCGGCCAACTACGTGCCAGCAGCCGCGGTAATACGTAGGGTGCAAGCGTTGTCCGGAATTACTGGGCGTAAAGAGCTCGTAGGCGGTTTGTCGCGTCGTCTGTGAAATTCTGCAGCTTAACTGCAGGCGTGCAGGCGATACGGGCAGACTTGAGTACTACAGGGGAGACTGGAATTCCTGGTGTAGCGGTGAAATGCGCAGATATCAGGAGGAACACCGGTGGCGAAGGCGGGTCTCTGGGTAGTAACTGACGCTGAGGAGCGAAAGCGTGGGGAGCGAACAGGATTAGATACCCTGGTAGTCCACGCCGTAAACGGTGGGTACTAGGTGTGGGGCTCATTTCACGAGTTCCGTGCCGTAGCTAACGCATTAAGTACCCCGCCTGGGGAGTACGGCCGCAAGGCTAAAACTCAAAGGAATTGACGGGGGCCCGCACAAGCGGCGGAGCATGTGGATTAATTCGATGCAACGCGAAGAACCTTACCTGGGTTTGACATACACCAGACGATCACAGAGATGTGGTTTCCCTTGTGGTTGGTGTACAGGTGGTGCATGGCTGTCGTCAGCTCGTGTCGTGAGATGTTGGGTTAAGTCCCGCAACGAGCGCAACCCTTATCCTGTATTGCCAGCACGTGATGGTGGGGACTTGCAGGAGACTGCCGGGGTCAACTCGGAGGAAGGTGGGGATGACGTCAAGTCATCATGCCCCTTATGTCCAGGGCTTCACACATGCTACAATGGCGCGTACAGAGGGCTGCGAGACCGTGAGGTGGAGCGAATCCCTTAAAGCGCGTCTCAGTTCGGATTGGGGTCTGCAACTCGACCCCATGAAGTCGGAGTCGCTAGTAATCGCAGATCAGCAATGCTGCGGTGAATACGTTCCCGGGCCTTGTACACACCGCCCGTCACGTCATGAAAGTCGGTAACACCCGAAGCCGGTGGCCCAACCCTTGTGGGGGGAGCCGTCGAAGGTGGGATTGGCGATTGGGACGAAGTCGTAACAAGGTAGCCGTACCGGAAGGTGCGGCTGGATCACCTCCTTTCTAAGGAGCAGACAACATACTCATTGCGTGCCCGTTTGTGGTGCGGTGGGTGTTTGTTCATGGGTGAAACACAAGATGCCTCCGTTGTTGGTGGTCCTGATGGGCTGCTGGTTGGGGGTCGATCGCTGGGTGACTGGCGGTTGGTTTATTGCACACTATCGGGGTTCTGAGGGAACACATGTTTGTGTTGTCTCTGGCTGCTCATGCGTTTCCGCCCGTGTTTGTGTGGGTGTGGGGTGTGTGGGTGTGTGTTGTTTGAGAAGTGGATAGTGGATGCGAGCATCTTGAAATATAGGTGTGTATTGCAATTTCAAAGTTTTTGTTGTGATGTCCACATTCGTGCCGCACGTGTGTGTGGTGTGTTTGTGGGTGTTGTTGTAAGTGTTTTAGGGCGTTCGGTGGATGCCTTGGTACCAGGAGCCGATGAAGGACGTGGTAGGCCGCGATAGTCCTCGGGGAGTTGTCAAACGAGCTGTGATCCGAGGGTGTCCGAATGGGGAAACCCAGCACGAGTTATGTCGTGTTACCCACTCGTGAATGTATAGCGGGTGTGGAGGGAACGTGGGGAAGTGAAACATCTCAGTACCCACAGGAAGAGAAAACAATAGTGATTCTGTGAGTAGCGGCGAGCGAAAGTGGATGAGGCTAAACCATGCGTATGTGAGACTCGGCAGGGGTTGTGCGTGTGGGGTTGTGGGGGCATTGTTATCTGTTCTGCCGGGCAGGTGGTCAGTGATAAATTTTCGTGTTAGGTGAAGTGGCCTGGAATGGTCTGCCGTAGTGGGTGAGAGTCCCGTAACCGAAAGCGCGTTGACTGGCTTCAGTGTTGCCCAAGTAGCAGCGGGCTCGTGGAATCTGCTGTGAATCTGCCGGGACCACCCGGTAAGCCTAAATACTCTCTGGTGACCGATAGCGGACTAGTACCGTGAGGGAAAGGTGAAAAGTACCCCGGGAGGGGAGTGAAATAGTACCTGAAACCGGACGCTTACAATCCGTCAGAGCCCTCGTTGTGGGGTGATGGCGTGCCTTTTGAAGAATGAGCCTGCGAGTTAGTGCTCAGTGGCAAGGTTAACCCGTGTGGGGTAGCCGTAGCGAAAGCGAGTCTGAATAGGGCGTTGAGTCGCTGGGTCTAGACCCGAAGCGGAGTGATCTACCCATGGCCAGTGTGAAGCGACGGTAAGACGTCGTGGAGGCGCGAACCCACTTCAGTTGAAAATGGAGGGGATGAGTTGTGGGTAGGGGTGAAAGGCCAATCAAACTCCGTGATAGCTGGTTCTCCCCGAAATGCATTTAGGTGCAGCGTCACGTGTTTCTTACTGGAGGTAGAGCTACTGGATGGCCGATGGGCCCTACAAGGTTACTGACGTCAGCCAAACTCCGAATGCCGGTAAGTGAGAGCGTGGCAGTGAGACTGCGGGGGATAAGCTTCGTAGTCGAGAGGGAAACAGCCCAGATCGCCGGCTAAGGCCCCTAAGCGTGTACTAAGTGGAAAAGGATGTGGGATTGCGAAGACAACCAGGAGGTTGGCTTAGAAGCAGCCATCCTTGAAAGAGTGCGTAATAGCTCACTGGTCAAGTGATCCTGCGCCGACAATGTAGCGGGGCTCAAGTACACCGCCGAAGCCGCGGCACTCACACATGTACATCGGTGCACCCTTTTGGGTGTGTCTAGTGGTGTGGGTGGGTAGGGGAGCGTCCTGCATCCGTGGAAGCGCCGGAGTGATCCAGGTGTGGAGGGTGTGGGAGTGAGAATGCAGGCATGAGTAGCGAAAGACAAGTGAGAAACTTGTCCGCCGAATGACCAAGGGTTCCTGGGCCAGGTTAATCCGCCCAGGGTGAGTCGGGACCTAAGGCGAGGCCGACAGGCGTAGTCGATGGACAACGGGTTGATATTCCCGTACCCGTGTATCCGCGCCCAATGGCGAATCATCTGTACTAACCATCCAAAAGCACCCTTTGTGCTCCTTCGGGAGTGTTCTGGGTGTGGCTGCATGGGACCTTGGATGTAGTAGTCAAGCGATGGGGTGACGCAGGAAGGTAGTGGGGCCAGTCAGTGGTTGTACTGGTGTAAGCCTGTAGGGCGAGATATAGGTAAATCCGTGTCTTGTGTGCCTGAGAGGTGATGCGTAACCGTAGTGGTGAATTCCATGATCCTATGCTGCCGAGAAAAGCCTCTAGTGAGTTGGTACATGGCCCGTACCCCAAACCGACACAGGTGGTCAGGTAGAGAATACTAAGGCGATCGAGAGAACTGTGGTTAAGGAACTCGGCAAATTACCCCCGTAACTTCGGGAGAAGGGGGACCACGGCTGGTGATCGACTTTTCGTTGTGAGCTGGTGGTGGTCGCAGAGACCAGAGAGAAGCGACTGTTTACTAAAAACACAGGTCCGTGCGAAGTCGTAAGACGATGTATACGGACTGACGCCTGCCCGGTGCTGGAAGGTTAAGAGGACCGGTTAACCACCTTGTGTGGTGAAGCTGAGAATTTAAGCCCCAGTAAACGGCGGTGGTAACTATAACCATCCTAAGGTAGCGAAATTCCTTGTCGGGTAAGTTCCGACCTGCACGAATGGCGTAACGACTTCTCTGCTGTCTCAACCACAGACTCGGCGAAATTGCAGTACGAGTAAAGATGCTCGTTTCGCGCGGCAGGACGAAAAGACCCCGGGACCTTCACTATAGCTTGGTATTGGTGTTCGGTACGGTTTGTGTAGGATAGGTGGGAGACTGTGAAGCTATCACGCTAGTGGTGGTGGAGTCGTTGTTGAAATACCACTCTGATCGTATTGGGCTTCTAACCTCGGACCCTGATCGGGTTCAGGGACAGTGCCTGGTGGGTAGTTTAACTGGGGCGGTTGCCTCCCAAAATGTAACGGAGGCGCCCAAAGGTTCCCTCAGCCTGGATGGCAATCAGGTGTTGAGTGTAAGTGCACAAGGGAGCTTGACTGTGAGACGTACATGTCGAGCAGGGACGAAAGTCGGGACTAGTGATCCGGCACCGGCAAGTGGAAGCGGTGTCGCTCAACGGATAAAAGGTACCCCGGGGATAACAGGCTGATCTTCCCCAAGAGTCCATATCGACGGGATGGTTTGGCACCTCGATGTCGGCTCGTCGCATCCTGGGGCTGGAGTAGGTCCCAAGGGTTGGGCTGTTCGCCCATTAAAGCGGCACGCGAGCTGGGTTTAGAACGTCGTGAGACAGTTCGGTCTCTATCCGCCGCGCGCGATTAGAAACTTGAGGAAACCTGTCCCTAGTACGAGAGGACCGGGACGGACGAACCTCTGGTGTGCCAGTTGTCCTACCAAGGGCACTGCTGGTTAGCTACGTTCGGAAGGGATAACCGCTGAAAGCATCTAAGCGGGAAGCCTGTTCCAAGATGAGGTTTCTCACCAACTTTGTTGGGTAAGGCCCCCTACAGACCATGGGGTTGATAGGCCAGAACTGTACGCACAGTAATGTGTTGAGGTGACTGGTACTAATAGGCCGAGGACTTACTAACAACACTCACATTATTTTTTGTGTGTCTCGCATCCACTATCTACTTTCTGAAACAACACACCCATCCAAGACCCTCGAATTCGGGGGTTGTGGGTGGTGGATAGTTTCATATTGTTTCGGTGGCCATAGCGGAGGGGAAACGCCCGGCCCCATTCCGAACCCGGAAGCTAAGCCCTCCAGCGCCGATGGTACTGCACCCTAACCAGTGTGGGAGAGTAGGACACCGCCGAACTAATCGTGAGTAGAGCCCCCACCACTGGTGGGGGCTCTACTGCTATCTGTGGACGGTTCGAACAGTCGTCGCCGGTCGTTAGACTGACTGCATGGCTATCGACAGGCCGGCGGACGACGCCGAAGTAGTGGTGAAAGCCCCACGTGCACGGATGACGGGCGCGCAGCGTCGTCTGCAGCTGATCGAGGTCTCCCGTGGATTGTTCGCCGAACGCGGGTTCGAGGGAACCTCGATCGAGGAGATCGCCCAGCGGGCCGGTGTCTCGAAGCCGATCGTCTACGAGCACTTCGGCGGCAAGGAAGGTCTGTACGCGGTGGTCGTCGACCGCGAGATGGACAAACTCCTCGAGATGGTGACGTCGTCACTCACGAAGAACCGGTCGCTGTATCGGATCCAGCAGGTGGCGCTCGCGCTCCTGACGTACATGGAGGAGCGAACCGACGGCTTCCGCATCCTCATGCGCGGTGAGGCGGCCGGTGGCGATGCGGGGGAGACGCGGTACTCGAGCCTGTTGAATGACGCGGTGAGCCAGGTGGAGCACATTCTCGCCAGCGATTTCGAACGTCGTGGATTCGACCCGGCACTCGCGCCCATGTACGCGCAAGCGCTCGTCGGCATGGTGTCGGTGACTGCTCAGTGGTGGCTGGATGTTCGTGAGCCACCTAAGGAAGTGGTGGCCGCCCATCTGGTCAATCTCTGCTGGAACGGACTGACCCGATTGGATCCGAAGCCGATGCTCGTCGACTCTGATCACCGGGACACGGTGCAGACCACGGTGGGTCCTACGGTGACGCCCGTTGCAGACGCCGGTGATTGAGGAGTCCGGCCACCCACAGGACGACGGCGAGAATCGCCGTCGAGATGATCCGGTCGCGCACCGTGTCGGTGGTGAGTCCGAGAACGACGATGGCGATCAGTGCGATGAGGGTCGCCACCGACAGGTAGGGATACGCCCACATGCGCATGGGCAAGTCGGTGCCCATGCGGTCGGCGCGTCGTCGTAGAACGATCTGTGCGGCGGTGATCGCCAACCAGGTGACCAGCAGAGTGGAGCCGACGAGCTGCAGCAGTCGGTCGAGGACCTGGCTGCCCCACAGGTACGTTGCCGGAACCACGAGGAAACCGACTACCACGCTCGCGAGCACGGAGACATAGGGAACGCCGTTGCCCGCGGTCCTCATCGTCACGCTGGGCGCCATGTGTCGCGCTCCGAGGGAAAACAGCATGCGGGAGGCACCGTACAGGTTGACGTTCAGTGCGGAGAGCAGGGCGACGACGATGATGGTGCCCATGGTGGCTGCGACAGCGGGAAGGCCCGCTTCCTCGAGGACACCGACGAAAGGTCCGGTTTCCATGCGTTCGTCCGCGAGTGGCAGGACGAGCAGGATGATGAGCACGGATCCGACGTAGAAGACCAGGATGCGCCAGACGATGGTGCGGATCGCGCGTGTGACGCTGCGGCCAGGATCGTCGGTCTCGGCGGCGGCTACGGCGATGATCTCGATGCCGCCGAAGGCGAAGGCGATGACCAGCAGGGCGGCGGCGACCCCGCCGACTCCGTTCGGCATCAGTTCCCCGATGTTGTCCATTCCGGGCGACGGCTCGGTCAGCCACCCGAAGAGGAACGCCGCTCCGAGGGCGAGGAACACCACGATGAACGCCACCTTGATGAGCGCGAACCAGAACTCCAGTTCGCCGAAGTTGGAGACGCCGGTGAGATTCAGGATCGTGAAGACGATCATGAACACGAGGGCCCATCCCCAGGCAGGGAGCAGCCCGATGAGGGCGTTCAGGCCTTCGGCGGCCGCAAGCGATTCGGCGGCGACGACGATTGCCATCTGAATCCACCAGAGCCAGCCCATCATGAAGCCGGCGCCCGGCCCGAGAGCCTTGCCGACGTAGTACGAGAAGGCGCCGGGATTCGGGTCAGCTGCGGCGAGTTCGCCGAGCATCCGCATCACCGAGACGACGATCAGGCCGATGATCGCGTAGGCGAGGAGCGCAGCCGGACCGGCGAGTGTGATGCCCTGACCCGATCCGACGAAGAGGCCGGCGCCGATCGCTGAGCCGAGGCTCATCATGATCAGGTGCCGGGGCCGCAAGCCGCCGTGCAGCTTCCCCTCAGCGCCGTCGGGGGTGTGATCTCGTACGGAATCGCCCATTCGATAGACCTTAGTCGCGAGGTGGTACGACAGAATCGACGACATGCTCTTGATTCGCGCGGCGCGCCCCGATGATTGCGAGGCAGTCGCTTACATCTACCGGTATTACGTGGAGAACTCGGTGGCGTCATTCGATTACGAGGCGCCCGACGTCGCCTGCTGGCGAGATCGTCTGGCGTCGACGTCGGCGGCCGGACGTCCGTTCCTCGTCGCTGAGGATCCGGACCTTGAGGATCCGGAGCTCGGACCGGGAATCATCGGCTACGCGTACCTCGGCCCGTATCGCGGGAAGACCGGCTGGAACTGGACCGCAGAGAACAGCATTTACCTGCTCCCCGTGGCGGCCGGACGTGGGATCGGAACCACCCTGCTGCAGGCGCTCGTCGCCGCGACCGACCCGTCCGTGGTGCGCAACATCATGGCGGTGATCGCGGACGAGGTCCCGGCGTCCATCGCGATCCATGAACGGGTCGGCTTCGTCGAGGTCGGCCGCTCACCCGGCGTCGGTTACAAGTTCGGCCGGTGGGTCGGCTGCGTGTACCTGCAGCTCCGACTCCCATTGGTATCCTCACGCACGTGCCCATCCGCCTGACAACTGCCGATTTGCCGGTCGATCCGGTGATGCACGGCGTGCTGGCGACGATCGTGTCGACGGTTCTGGGAATCGCCGCGCACGGGTTCGGCGGTGGATTCGACGGGCACGGCCTCTCCACAGCGCACGTGGTGGTGCTGGCCGCACTCGCAGTGGTCGTCGGTGTGGTGCGGGCCGGACAGGTTCGGGCGGTGGAGCGTCGCCGGTCGCAGGGCAGGCTCGCGGTGGGATGGAGCGGCACCGCCGCAGCGCTTGTCGGCGGACAGGTCACGGCGCACGGCGCGCTGACGATGCTCGGGCACGGCGCGCACGGTGGTTGGTCTGCCCTGCTCCCGGACACCGGAATGCTCGCCTGGCACGTCCTCGCACTCCCCGCCGCTGTGGCGGTTCTGGTGGTCGCGGAGCGTCTCGCACGTGTCTGCCAGTCGCGGATCACCGTGATCCAGCGTCTCGCCGTCGGTTTCGGCTCCGCTGACGAGCCGGCGCGGGCCCCGGTCGTCGGGTGTGCGGTGCATGCGCGCTCGATCCTCCGCTCGACGGCTGCGGGGATCCGCGGGCCGCCGGCAATGGTCTGAAATTCGACTTTCACACCCTTGCTGACAGAGGAGAACTCATGGCACGGCGCCATATCCTGCGCTCGGCCCGACTGACCGCACTCGCGGCAGCGACCGTCGCATCCATCGCACTACTCGGTGCGTGCTCCACCGATTCCACCGACAACAGCCCGGAAGCCGACGCGGTCACCGTGTCCGTTCAGTGGGTCAAGGCCGTCGAAGGCGATTCCCCCGGTGGTGGGATGACCGCGGCGTTCGCGAAGATCGCCAACGGCTCCGACCGCGATGTCCGGATCGTCTCCGCGTCGAGCGGCGTATCCGAACAGGTTCAGCTCCACGAAGTGGTGGACTCCGGCGGGACCACCACGATGAAGGAGAAGGACGGCGGGTTCGTGGTTCCGTCGAACGGATCGCTGACCATGACGCCGGGCGGTGAGCACTTCATGTTCATGGGCGTGCAGCGCCCGATCCGTGCAGGCCAGCAGGTGGCGATCACGGTCCGGTTCGCGGACGGATCCACCACACGCGTCGATGCGCTGGCACGCGATTTCGACGGCAATCAAGAGAACTACTCGCCGGATCATTCCGGCGAGCATCGGTGACGGGCCGCAAGCCCGCACGGATCTCCCGAAGGACCCTGCTGACCGGTGGTGCCGGTCTGGCGGGGCTCGGCGTCGGCGCTGTCGCCGTCGGGGTCGGTCACGAACTGTCCGGCCCCGACTCGGCGGAGTCCGCCGGGCAGCAGACGCTGCCCTTCTTCGGCGAGCATCAGTCGGGCATCGCGACACCGATGCAGGCGCACGCCGCGTTTCTCGGCATCGACCTCCTCGATCCCGCGGATCACGTCACGCTGCAAGGATTCCTGCGTATGTGGAGTCAGGACGCCGCGAACCTCGTGCAGGGGAAGCCGGGCTTCTCCGACACCGAACAGGAGTTGGGGACGGCGCCGAGTCGTCTGTCGGTGGCGGCGGGTCTGGGTCCCCGCGTGTTCACCTCACCGACGCTCGCGCCGCGGCGGCCGTCGTGGCTCGCGCCGTTGCCCGCCTTCGCGATCGACCGGCTCGACGAGCGCTGGGGTCAGACCGATCTGGTGGTGGCGGTGGCCTCCGACGACCCGATGACGCTCGCGCATGCGGTGCGTGTGGTGGTCGCGCCGATCCGCCGCCGCTGTCGGCTGCGGTGGACGCAGCAGGGCTTCCACCACGACCGCAATCTGTTCGGTCAGGTGGACGGCACCGTGCAGCCCGCCGACGACCGGTACGACGATCTGGTGTGGGACGACGGCTCCGACCAGCAGTGGATGGCGGGCGGCACGTCGCTCGTCCTGCGTCGAATCGCGATGAACATGGACACCTGGGAGGCGATCGACCGTCCCGGCCGGGAGTTGTCGCTGGGAAGGACCCTCGACAACGGTGCACCGCTGACCGGCACCGCCGAACACGACGAGCCGAACTTCAGCGCCACGCGTGGCGGCATCCCGGTGATCCCAGCGGAGTCGCACATCGCGCGTGCGCATCAGCGGACCGATCGGGAGCAGTTCGTGCGGCGTCCGTACAGCTACGACCTGGCGCCTGAACCCGGCGAATCGTCAAACAGCGGGCTGATCTTCGCGACCTATCAACGGGATCCGGTCGCGCAGTTCGTGCCGGTGCAGCAGCGGCTGTCCGATCATGACGCGCTCAACGAGTGGACCACGCCGATCGGGTCGGCGGTGTACGCGATGCTGCCCGGTGCGAGTCGGGACGGCTACCTGGGTGAGACGTTGTTCGGGAGCGAATAGAATGGCGTGAGTGTCGACTCCCGCTCCAGATTCAGATGCCCAGACGGCAGGTTCTCACGTGCCCGGCTCCCTGTCGGGCCTGACGGCTCTCGCGCTGCGTGACGCTGCATTCGAGGCGGTGCGCGAGCGAGCGGGCCGCTCACGTCTGAGTATCACCGCGCCCGATGCGGTGCGCCCGTTCCTGGTAGCGGGCCTGGCGAGCGATGCGCAGGCGCCGATCCTGGTGGTGACGGCGAACGGTCGTGAGGCCGACGACCTGACGGCCGAGCTTGCCGAGATGCTGCCGGAGCGTTCGACCGTCGCGCAGTTCCCGTCGTGGGAGACGCTCCCGCACGAGCGACTGTCGCCGAGCGCCGACACGGTCGGCGCTCGGTTGGCGGTGTTGCACCGTCTCGCGTCGCCGGGGGACGATCCGCTGCGCGTCGTGGTGACCACGGTGCGTTCGCTGGTGCAGCCGATGGCTCCGGGGCTCGGCCGGCTCCGGACCATGACGCTGAGCGAGGGCGTGGAGTTCGAGTTCGAGGTCTTGATCGAGCAACTCGTGGAGATGGCGTACGAGCGTGTCGACATGGTGGGCCGCCGCGGCGAGTTCGCGGTCCGCGGCGGCATCCTCGACGTGTTCCCGACGACCGCCGACTTCCCGGTGCGCGTGGAGTTCTGGGGCGATGAGATCACCGATATGCGCGCGTTCAGCGTCGCCGATCAGCGGACGCAGCCGGAGGTCGACGCGTCGAGCGTGTCGATTCACCCGTGTCGCGAGCTGGTGCTCACCGAGCAGGTGCGCGATCGAGCGGCCGAGTTGGCGGGCACCACCAGCGACGAGGCGCTGCGCGAGATGCTGACGAAGCTCGCCGAGGGCATTCCCGTCGAGGGCATGGAGGCGCTGATCCCCGCGTTGGTCGAGGGGAAGATGCAGTTGCTCAGCGAGGTGATGCCCGAGGGCACCCGCGTGCTGGTGCTCGATCCGGAGAAGGTCCGGACCCGCGCCGTCGACCTCGCGCGGACCGGCGAGGAGTTCCTGGAGGCGTCGTGGAACGCGGCGGCTCTCGGTGCCGATGCGCCGGTCGACGCCACGGCCATCGACCTCACCGCGAGCGCCTACCGTCCGGTCGCCGAGGTGGAGGAGGCCACCGTCGGTGCCGGCAGGTCGTGGTGGACGCTCAGTCCGCTCGAGACCGGCAGCGGCGACGAGCTCGTCCTCGACGTGCATCCGGGTCCGGCTCCGCACGGCGATGAGAAGGAGCTGTCGGCGTTCATGTCGTCGCTCCGTGCGCAGTTGGCGTCGGGTGGTCGTGCGGCGCTGGTCGCGGCGGGCAAGGGCACGGCGCAGCGGTTCGTCGAACGTCTCGGTGAGGCCGAGGTGCCCGCGCGGCTGGTCGCCGAGGGGCAGGAGGCGCCGGCCGATGCGGTCGCCGTCTATCACGGCATCCTCCGTCGCGGCGTGGTGTTCTCGTCGGCGCAGCTCGTGGTCGCGACTGAGGCCGACATCACAGGTGCGCGCGTCGTCGGAGTCAAGGACGGTCGTCGTCTGCCGGCGAAGCGACGCAACCAGGTGGATCCGCTCGCGCTGACGGCGGGCGACATGGTGGTCCACGACCAGCACGGCATCGGCAAGTTCGTGGAGATGATCGAGCGCACCGTGTCCGGCGCGCGTCGCGAGTACCTGGTCATCGAGTACGCGCCGGGTAAGCGCGGCCAGCCGGGGGACCGGTTGTTCGTGCCGATGGAGTCGCTCGACCAGTTGTCGCGCTACGTCGGCGGTGAGCAGCCGTCGCTGAGCAAGCTCGGCGGATCCGACTGGGCAAACACGAAACGTAAGGCGCGCAAGGCCGTTCGCGAGATCGCGGGTGAGCTGGTGCAGCTGTACGCGGCACGCCACGCGGCCCCCGGGTTCGCGTTCGGTCACGACACTCCGTGGCAGCGTGAGATGGAGGACGCCTTCGATTACACCGAGACCGTCGACCAGATGACGGTGATCTCCGAGGTCAAGAACGACATGGAGCGGGCGGTCCCGATGGACCGGGTCATCGTCGGCGACGTCGGCTACGGCAAGACCGAGATCGCGGTGCGCGCTGCGTTCAAGGCGGTGCAGGACGGCAAGCAGGTGGCGGTGCTGGTGCCGACCACGATCCTCGCCGATCAGCATCTGCAGACCTTCCGTGACCGCATGGGCGGATTCCCGGTGAAGGTGCGCGGACTCTCACGGTTCACCTCCGCCGCAGAATCGAAGGAGGCCATCGCGCAGATGGCCGACGGCGAGGTCGACATCGTGATCGGCACGCACCGGCTGCTCCAGACCGGTATCCGCTGGAAGGACCTCGGTCTGGTGATCGTGGACGAGGAGCAGCGGTTCGGCGTCGAGCACAAGGAGCACATCAAGGCGCTGCGCACACATGTCGACGTGCTGACCATGTCGGCGACGCCGATCCCGCGAACGCTCGAGATGTCGATGGCGGGCATCCGTGAGATGTCGACCATTCTGACTCCGCCTGAGGAACGACATCCCGTGCTCACCTATGTGGGCCCGTACGCGTCCAAGCAGGTGGGTGCCGCGATCCGCCGTGAGCTGCTGCGCGACGGCCAGGTGTTCTTCGTGCACAACCGGGTGTCGACGATCGACAAGGTGGCCAAGGACATCGCGAACATGGTGCCCGAGGCGAAGGTCGTCGTCGCGCACGGTCAGATGGGCGAGGACCAGCTGGAGCGCACGGTGGACGCGTTCTGGAACCGCGAGTACGACGTGCTGGTCTGCACGACGATCATCGAGACCGGCATGGACATCTCGAATGCGAACACACTGATCGTCGACCGCGCCGAGAACTTCGGGCTGTCGCAGCTTCACCAGCTGCGCGGGCGAGTGGGACGTTCCCGTGAGCGCGGCTACGCGTACCTGCTGTACAGCGGGGAGAAACCGCTGACGGAGACGGCGTACGACCGGCTGGCGACGATCGCGCAGAACAACGAGTTGGGCGCGGGCATGGCCGTTGCGCTCAAGGACCTGGAGTTGCGCGGTGCCGGAAACGTGCTCGGTGCGCAGCAGTCGGGTCACGTGGCGGGCGTCGGGTTCGATCTGTACGTGCGTCTGGTCGGCGAGGCCGTCGAAGCGTATCGCGCTGCGGCGGATGGGACTTCGGTGCAGACACAGGAGACGGGGGAGGTGCGGATCGACCTGCCGGTGGATGCGCACATCCCCACCGAGTACGTGGAGGCCGACCGGCTGCGTCTGGAGGCGTACCGGAAGCTGGCGTCGGCGACGAGCGACGCGGACGTGGACGAGGTACTCGCCGAGCTGGAGGACCGTTACGGTCCGCCGCCCGAGGAGACGCGGCGTCTGTCCGCGATCGCCAGGCTGCGACTGCGGTGCCGCGAGCGCGGGGTAGCCGAGATCGGTCTGGCCGGTCAGTCGGTCCGCATCTCACCGATGCTGCTGCTCGACAGCCAGCAGATCCGCCTGAAGCGCATGTACTCGTCGGCGTCGTACCGTGCCACGACCCACGTGGTGACCCTCCCGATCCCGCGCACCGCGGGGATGGGTTCGCCTCGTATCCGTGACACCGACCTCATCGACTACCTGGTGACCTTCCTCCAGGCGATCGTGCCGGTGGAGGATTGACTCGTCACCCGTCGGAGTGGCATTTCCTCTCGATGATTGAGTGACGACGCCGCGAGCTTGCGAGCGTCGACGGCGAATCGAAATCACCCGTCACGCGCCCCCGATCACCCGGCAACCCAACCCGGGTCCCGACCCGACAACCCGACGAGCCGGTCCAACGCCGCCGCATCGCCGGTAACCTCTACCCGCGGCCCGAACGTCTTTCCTTCCCCTTGGAAGTCGGGCGTCAGCATCGCCGGCGCGAATTCGAGCGACGCCTGCACGCCGTCCTCAGCGGGGGCCCACTCCACCCCGGCGGCGCGCGCCAGGTCCCATCCGTGAACCTGGTACTCCCACAGGATCATCGACGCCGCCATGTCGCCGGGCATGCCGGCCCCGCCGATCTTGAGTGAATGGGCGAGTGCGTCGGGCAGGGCGTCGGCGAGGCGGGCGGCATTGGCCCGCACCTGGTCGGCGCCGGACCCTTCCACGGTGACGGCGTCCGGGTCACTGCAGGTGTGATCCTCGGCCGTGTACCCGTCGGTGAACGCGGTGAGCCATCCGACGACGTGTTGGCGAAGCTTCTGAAAGTCGAAATCGGTGCACGGTGTCGGCGCGGTGGGCGGCGTGTCCGCAGTCCGGTCGAGGAGGTCGGCGAGTTGGTCGAGGACGCGAAGCAGAGCGGCTGAGGTATCCATGCATTCGACGCTATGCCCGCGGTGGCCGTCGCTCTTGAAGATTCGCGACAGTGCTGACCGGCGTTCGAGGCTAGTTTTGAACTGTGCAGTGGACTGGAGACACGCGAGGGATCCTTGCACCGGGGCGGATGTTCTCGGTGGTGGATTTCAAGCGTTATCCGGCGCCCGCTGAACTCGACGGCCTGATCGATTGGTTCTGGTCGGTGCGATGGGACCTTCCGGCCGGGACGCGACACCGGCAGCCGCTCATCGCCACCCCGGCCGTCAATGTGAGCGTCGGTACGTCGCCGCCCCCTGGTGACGATCCGCCGCCCGGGCCGTACCCGTTGGGCACGCAGGTGAACGGCGTGACCACCGCGGTGACGGTGCGGTCTTTGTCGGGGAGCGGATGGAATGTCGCAGCCAAGACGACCACCGGCGGTTTCGGTGCCTGGGTGGACGATGTGCACGCATTGAACGACGCGCACCTGCCGACGGCTGCGGTGCTGCCCGTCGATGATGGCCTCGCGTTGCGCGTCGCGGGCATCGCTTTCGGCGTTGGGAGAATGGCGCCGATCGCCGAGGAGTTGGTGCGGCTACTGGATGCTCGGCCACGTGCTCGCATCGACCGCGCCCGCGAGGTGTCGGCCGTCGCGTCGGCCGCCGAGAACGACCGCACGATCCGCACCGTCGACCAGTTGGCCAAGCTCGGCGGTGTCACGTCCCGCACCCTTCAGCGAATGTTCGATGCATGCGCCGGAGTCTCGCCGACGTGGGTGATCCGTCGCTTCCGCTTGATCGACGCCGCCGAGCACGTTCGCGACGGTCGACCGCCGGATTGGGCAGCGTTGGCCGCCGACCTCGGCTACTCCGATCAGGCGCACCTGACCCGCGACTTCACCGCGACGCTGGGAACGTCCCCGGCCTCCTACGCCGCCGGCAACCGCGGTGTCGGTGCCCCAGTCGCTGATTGAGCGACGACGCCGCGGGCTGACCTACGCGCTCACTTCAGACCGCGTCGCAGCCACGACCTGCGCCACCTCGTCTTCGGTGACCGGCGCCAGCGGCGGTCGCACCACGACGTGCTCGATGACACCGGCCGCTCGCAACGCGACCTTCGTCGTCACGGGCGCAGGCGCCACGCCGTTCAGTGCGGCGGCCGCACCGATCAGCGACCGGTTGATCTCGCGTGCGTTCACCAGGTCGTGCGCCGCGACGGCATCGAGCAACGCCGCGTTGTCCGCGGCGCGAACAGCGCCGACAACGCTGACGATGCCCGTCGCGCCGGCCGCGAGGTACGGCAGGTTGAGTCCGTCGTTGCCGCAGTAGTACTCGAGGTCGGACTGCGTCATGACGGCCATCGCTTCGGCGAGATCGCCCTTGGCGTCTTTCACCGCGAGGATGCGCCGGTGCTGCGCGAGTTCGATCAGCGAATCGGGGGTGAAGGCCATGCCGGTGCGGTGCGGCACGTCGTACACCATCACGGGCAGGTCGGTCGCGTCAGCGATGGTCGTGCAGTGCGTGACGATTCCGGCCTGCGTGGGTCGCGAGTAGTAGGGGACCACCACGAGGAGGGCGTCGGCGCCGGCATCGGCCGCGATCTGGGCGCGGCGCACGCTGGCCAGCGTGTCGTTGGTGCCGACACCGGCGATGACCTTCGCGCCGTCTCCGGCCGTGTACTTGGCGACCGCTACGAGGCGGGCGAGTTCGTTCTCGCTCAGCGTCGGGGACTCTCCGGTGGTTCCCGAGACGACGATGCCGTCGCATCGCGTACTCACCAGATGGCTCGTCATCGATGCGAAGCCCGGTTCGTCGATCGTGAAATCCGGGTTCATCGGGGTCGGTACAGCGACGAGGTTGGTGCCGAACGCGCGTGCTGCAGCCGTTGTCGTGGTCATGAACTCATGGTCACCGCCGCAATCATGTACTACAAGCGATGAGTTTTGGAAGTAAACGATTACGATTGCTTGATGATTGATGTGTCGGCGCTTCAGGCTCTCCGTGCTCTGGCGGATTTCGGCACCATGAGCAGGGCGGCGGCCGATCTCGGGTTCACCGCGTCAGCGATCTCGCAGAAGCTCAAGAGGCTCGAGAACGAGGTGGGAGTGCAACTCATCTCACCTGCGGGGCGTCGTGTGGTCCTGACCCCTGCCGGTCGTGCGCTGGTCGAGACCGCGCCCGAGGTGGTGCAGGCACTCGAACGGTCCATGTCGGCGGCGAGGTCGGCGGACGCCGGCGTGCCGCGCGGCCGGTTCCGGATCGTCGCCTTCTCCACGGCTGTCCGCGGCATCGTCGCACCGGTGCTGGCGAACCTGTCCGGCGAGTTCCCCGACTTGCGAGTGGAGGTAGTGGAGTCCGATCCGGACCCGGCCGTCTACGCGGTGGAATCCGGCGGCGCCGACTTGGCTCTGGTGCACGACGCCGACGGTGTACCGACTCCGGTATCGGCCGCCTTGCGTCAGTCCCACGTGCACACCGACATCGGCGATCTGGCCGTCGCATCGTCGCATCCGCTGGCACGGCGGTCGGGTGACATCGAGTTGAACGACCTGAACAGCTACCGGTGGGTGACGAGTCCGCCCGGAACCGTGTGTCATCAGTGGTTTCAACGGCTGTTCGCGGTCGGTGACGACGATCCCGATGTGGTGCATTCGGTGGATGACTTCAGCACGCAGATGGCGCTGGTCGCGTCGGGTGATGTGGTTGCACTGATTCCCCGCCTGGCACGTGCGACGCCGCCTGCCGGTGTCGAGCTCAGGACTCTGAAACAGGCGCCTCGGCGCGAGGTGTCGGCTGTGTGGCGGCGCAGTGGCGAGGACGATCCGTCGCTTCGAGCCGTCCTCGCCGAATTGAAAGCGCAAACGACCCGCGCCGCTGACCGGCTTACGTGACCGCTGAGCGATAAGCTCATCTCATTGACGACCTTCGGGAGGAGTGCACATGGCCGTCGTTCTGCTCGATCCATCGCGACCTGATCTGGTGCCCGCGGGTGCCGTCGGGCTGCTGGCGGGGACAGTCGCCGTCACCGAAGAGGTGCACCCGAACCTGTTGTGGCAGTTGCCGTCGTACCTCCTCGCAGGTGACGATCGAGGGTCGCACCTCGACACGATCCTCACGTCCGACACTCGCCATCCGGCGGTCCGCGCGCGGCTCGCAGCGGGAGAACAGGTCATTGAAGGTCAGCACGTCCGCGGCGAGTCGCTGTTTCGCGCCATCGATCTGATGGATCGCCTTCGTCGTCAGGGGCCGTGGGAGCAGCGACAGACGCACCATTCACTGCGTCGCTACTTGCTGGAGGAGGTGTACGAACTCCTCGACGCGATCGACCACGGCACCTCCGACGACCTGCGCTCCGAGTTGGGCGATCTCCTACTGCAGGTGCTCTTCCACGCTCGGATCGCGGAGGACAACGCGTACGGTGCGTTCAATATCGACGACGTCGCACAGAGCTTCGTCGACAAGGTCTCGGGACGGACTCCCGGCGTCCTCGGCGGTAAGCACACCGACTTGGACCGCCAGGTGAACGAGTGGGAGGAAGCGAAGGCCGCCGAACGTGCGCAGGGCAGCGTGCTCGACGGCATCGTCACCACCCAGCCGGCCCTTGCCCTGACGCAGAAGATCTTTGAGCGCCTCGCCGGCGCCGATTTTCCGGTCGCAGCCGTGAGTCCGTCGCTGTACTCGGTGAACGTGCCGTTCCGAAAGCACGCGTCGATCAGCGTCGAGGACGAGCAGCGCCGTCGCGCGATCACGCTGATGGAGCAGGTGCGCGCCGCCGAGCAGGCCGCACGCACCGACGGTGTGTGGCTGCGCGACGAGAACTTGTGGCGCAAGTACCTCGGCATGGATTACGACAACGACTTCGAGAACGACGCCGACACCGGCGAGATCCCGATTATCGACGACTGGATCGAGACGGGTTCCGATGACGATGGCGATGAGATCGTGATCGAGTACGAAGACGTGTCCGTCGATGTCGACCCCATCGCCTCTGATGGCGAGCCGGCCGAGGTCAGGGGCGTTCGGATGCGACGGGACGTGCCAGGGATGGTCGTCGTGGAGAAGTGGAGTGCGCAGGGCGAGGAGTAGTTATCCCGCTGCGACCGTGGCTTCGTTGAAGAAGTCGGCGGGCATTTCGTGTTCAAGCTTCCACGTGATCGCGATCGGACGATCGCCTTCGTAGCTCATGAGCTTTGCCGGGCCAAGGAACGTATAGGGGCTGGAACCGATATCCGTTGTTTTTGTATTGCGCACAAACAACAAGATCGTAGAAGTGCCGCTGACGTATCTAGCGCCTGTCTGCGTGCTGGTGCTCGTAGCATTCTGTGATTCCCAATGGAACAGATCCCGGCTGATCGGGTAGTCGCGGTACATCGTAGTCGGGGAGAAGGACGATTCCGTCTTCTGGATATTGACAAACAGTGCGTCGACGTTCAGTTCAGGAATCCATTTGACCCCAGCTACGAAGGTACTTGGCTTGAAGTCGAACGAGGCGACACCTAGACCGGCGAGTGCTTCTTCCCTGGAGTATCGCGCATGGACCTGTAGTGGAAGGTGCGCGAGTCGTCCAGGAAGTCCATGGGACTCGGTTCGTGCATCGTCGAAAGCGACGTCGATTACCTCACGAATATCGCGGGCGACTGAGGTGGTGGCTCGAACAGTCGTGAGTCCGTCCGCGATGCTTCGCATCCCGCCACCATCAGGCCACAGGCTGAAGTGGAGCATGGCGGCGAGCAGTTTTTCCTGATCGCTGAGTTCGGCGAAACCAGGACCTTTCGGGGAGACCAAGTCTCGATACGCAGTTGCTCGCAAGTAGTCGTCGACGTGTCCGAACGCCTTGATTCTTTTCAGGAGGTTGGTTTCGAGAGGGGTCGATATGTCAACTTCAATG
Organism: Gordonia zhaorongruii; assembly: GCF_007559005.1. Taxonomy (GTDB): domain Bacteria; phylum Actinomycetota; class Actinomycetes; order Mycobacteriales; family Mycobacteriaceae; genus Gordonia; species Gordonia zhaorongruii. Next base: position 775,759 of record NZ_CP041763.1, read on the forward strand.
CCGGCGTCGCGACGAAGCTTCGTCCACGAACCACGGTTCTTTCCTGTCTTAAAGACATCCGCGATGGCGAGTCCCGACTCCGTTAGGTACTCGCGCAAGGTAACGTCGCCGACGTCTCGAAGTTCGGAGGCCATGTCTGACCATCGCATAGACAGCTGGCGTTTGAGATTCGACACGACTGTCTGTTGCGTCTGCTCATCGAGGACGATTCTGCACCCGGACGGTAAATACGGGAAACGGGAGTCCACGGCCTGACTAAGTTTGCCGCGAGATATTCCAGTCATAGCTCTGAGTCTTCGATCCCAACGGAACTCATGTCGTTGGTGTCCGACAAAATCCAAAACAGTCAGGACCGGTTTGTGTGGGCGGCTCCGGAGGCCACGCCCAAGTTGCTGCAGGAAGATCGTTGCGCTCTCCGTCGGCCGGAGCATGAGGATCGTGTCAACGTCGGGAATATCGAGTCCTTCGTTAAAGACGTCGACCGAGAAGATCACGTTGATCCGGCGCTGGCGGAGATCATCGAGCGTACGGGCTCGCGACTCAGATGGAGTCTTGCCGTGGACGACTGCGGCGGGGATGCCGGCCTCGTTGAACTTGTCCGCCATGAAATGGGCGTGCGTGACCGTCACACAGAACCCGAGTGCTCGCATGTCGTGGACGTTTGCGATCTTGTCTGTAGTCGCACGGAGGACCATCCGGACCCGTGCATCGTCACCTGTGTATAGGGCCTCGAGTTGGTGAGTGTCGTAGGCTCCTCGTCGCCACTCCACCGTCGAAAGGTCGGTGCCGTCAGCAATGCCAAAATAGTGGAACGGACAAAGAATCTCGGCGCCAAGTGCGTCCCACAAGCGGAGTTCAGTGGCTATCCGGCCGCCGAAGTACGTGCGAACGTCCGCTCCGTCAGCACGTTCTGGCGTTGCTGTGAGCCCCACGAGTTCACCCGGGGTGAGGTGGCGGAGTAATCGTTGGTATGTGGGGGCCTCCGCGTGGTGGAACTCATCGATGATCACGACGTCGAAGTGCTCCGCGGGGATCTCGCTGATCTGGTCGGTACTTAGCGACTGCACACTGCCAAAAACATGGTCCCAACGTTCGGGCCTGGCACCATCGACTAGGATTTCGCCGAAGTTGGCATCACTGAGTACTTCTCGAAACGTGCGAAGTGCTTGATGAATAATCTCCTTGCGGTGTGCGACGAAAAGGAGGCGAGGGCTCCTGCCTAGCCCTGCGGTGAGGTGACGGTAGTCCAGTGCGGCTACCACGGTCTTCCCAGTGCCGGTGGCGGCAACAACCAGGTTCTTATGCCGGTTGTGTACTGCACGTTCTGCCCATAGCTCCTCGAGCATGGTCTCCTGGTATGGGTAGGGACGGACATCGAGGTTCGAGATACTCACGGTGGCGCGATCGTTCGGTCCATGACCGGCAGCGGCCGCGAGTGCGTCGTCGAGACGATCTCGGTGTTTCGTCGGGTCGTATCGCTCGAACGCAGGGTCATCGTTCCAGTAGGTTTCGAACGTGGACTGAAAGCGCTCAAGGAGGCTAGGGGTCGCTACCCGCGAGAGTCGAACATTCCACTCGACCCCGTCGATCAGTGCAGCATTCGACAGGTTCGATGACCCAATGTAGGCGGTGTCTAAACCGCTGTTGCGGTGGAACATCCATGCCTTAGCGTGTAGTCGGGTGCGAAGGGCGTCGTATTGAACGCTCACTTCCGCGCCGAACTGATCGATCATTCGGTCGAGAGCTGCTCGTTCCGTAGATCCGAGGTACGTCGTCGTGATTATCCGCAACGGCTTACCAGCCGCGGCCAGGTCCTTGAGCTCGCGCTCAAGTAGCCGAACACCGCTCCAACGGATAAAAGCGCACACCAGGTCAACGCGGTCAGCCGACGCAATTTCGGCAGGCAACTCGTGTCCAATCGAGGGCTCACCGTTCCCAGAGTTCGTTAGCAGCGCAACCTCAGAAAGCGGAGTTGCCGGCCGCAGCTTCGTTCGGTCTCGAACGCCTGGGACGGGATCGCCGAAGACGCGTGTCAGTTGCTGCGGCGGAGTGAGCACCAGACCAGCGGTCTCGTTGACGGACGTGAGAATCAGATTAGCCGCCGCGACTTGGTCTTCGGGGTTCGTGATGGATGCGAGGGAACGCCGAACGAGTTCGCTCACGTGCCTCGCGAGTACGTGTGGGCGATCTGCCTTCTCGACTTCTGCCACATCGTGTAACAGTGATGAGCGGTCAAGCTCGCTCTGTAGCGCCGTCGTTACGAGATGCTCGTAAATGCCCCGATCCATGGACGTAGTCTGACAGGTGGTAGCGACATACTTCCGTCAAATCGGTCGCCGTACCGTGATGGCTTCACGCTGCGGCAGCAACTTCCTCGACCCGCTCAGCCTTCCACTGCCACGCCGCATATAGCACCTCGGTGGCGTAACCAAGGTCGAGTCGGCCGCCGCCCGTCGGGTCGACTCCGTCCACAGGGACGTGTGGGCTGGGTCGCCAGCCGTCGGGTGCACGATGCAGCGGCGCGGCGACGAGTGGCTCGCCCTGCGTTCCGCGGAACGCGAAGCGTTGGTGCCCAAGCGCCTTGATGGAGAACTGTCCGCCGTGGAGTGCGCGGTGATGCTGGCTGCACAGCAGGATCAGGTTATCGGGATCGGTTGTCCCACCCTCTGACCACGGCTGAACGTGGTGGATGTGCAGGTGTCGGGTCCGGCCGCATCCGGGGGATCGGCATGAGCGGTCACGCATCATCACGGTACGAACGAGCGCTGCGTTCGGAACGCGGCGCTTCCGCCCCCACCTCAGAATCGGTCCGACTCGTCGACCACTGACGGACATCGCGTCACCCTCGCCGTGACGAACGACCCGCAACGATGCATCGCAATGTGCTTCGTCGCGTTCCGCGGAACGCAGCGCAGGCCCTTCGTCCAACGAGGCAACTCCGTCGATCTCGTGAATCAGGAGTTCGCCGCCGACGGCGACCTCCGGCATCTTCACGCCGTCGACGATCGTGTCGGACATCGCGACGACGGCCGAGGCGACGTTGTACGGAACGTTGCGCCACAGGTCGTGCGGCATCTGATTCGGGTCCGCCTCGCCAGACATTTCAGTTGGCAGAGGTGCGTCGTCAGCGGTAGTTCGGGTGCGTTCGTACTCGGCGCGTACGACGGCAGCGAGGAAACGGGCGCCGTCCAGCGCAGTGAGTCGCATTGACACTGTCAGAGTGCCGTCGTCCTTCCACGACCAGTGCGCCGCGGACTCGGGAGCCTCGTCCTCGGATTCGGGATCTTCTGAACGGTCCTGGCGCCGGATACCCGCTACCAGTCGCTCGACTTGCGCCGCGGTCGCCGACAGGGCGAACGTGGTCAACTCTTCGTCTCGGATCGGTGTGGCGATACGCGTGATCGCGCGGACCTTCGAATAGGAGACCTCACCGTTGTGGAACCTGCTGCGCAGGCAGGACAAGTCGACGAGTGCTTGAGCGACGCGGACGTGGTCCTGCGCAGTGCGCAAACTGAGGCCGACTCGCCAGGACAACCAGTGCGCGCACGATGCGATGCCTTCGCCGGACCACCCGTGGCGGGTGTCGAACGCGGCGAGGTAGTCGAGGAATCGTGCGGTGAGAGCCGCCGTTTGAGAGGCGTAGCCGATCAGACGCTCAGCGAGTTCATCCTCGGTCAACTGGTCGGGGTCGGTGTCGGTGAACAGAGTCGCGGTCATGACCACTCCTATCGAATGAATGTTCTAAGCGGAGAGTATCGCCTGGTGGTGACAGTTTTCGCTCGTATCTGCCCCATACGGGTCGGTAATGCGGGAGATTGGCGGAGGAGGCACGTCGAGCGGCGATGATCGATGCTGAACGCATGACCATGAGTGATCCACGCGAAAGGAACCGCACAACATGGGAGAACTGACCGAGGCGCAGATCGACGAGTTCTTGCGTGCGCTGCACGTCGGAGTGCTGTCGATTGAGCGGAAATCGAATCCACCACTCGCCGTACCGATCTGGTACGACGTGAACGACGACGGAAACATCATCATGTTCACCGGGGAGACAGCCTTCAAGGCGAAGCTGATCGAGAAGGCCGGCCGTGCGTCGTACACGGTGCAGCAGGAGTCGCTGCCGTACACGTATGTGGCGGTGGAAGGCCGTGCGACGGTCGAGCCGGTTGATGAAGCGACGATTCTGCGCATCGCCGTTCGGTACCTGGGGGAAGAGGAAGGCGCCAAGTTCGTGAGGCAGGGTGGTGGCGTGCTGGATTCCGTGCTGATCACGGTGCACCGTGATCGGGTGAGGTCGTTTACTTACGGGGGTTGAGGGCACTTTAGGGCTGGGTGCGAGGGTGGCGGGTGGTTTCGACTCGCTGCGCTCGCTCAACCATCGAGGGAGGGGACGCTCGCTCAACCGGCGAGCAGGGGCGAAGGGGCGTGGAGCTACACGAACAAGTGCTGGCCCCACCACTCGCCGTCTTTGAGGCCCGGGGGGACGGCGAAGACGGCGGAGGCGTTGGGTATGAGGTACTCGGTCATCGCGTCCTTGCGGGACAGTTCGTGCTGGATGGGGACGAACTGCTTGAAGGTGTCGCGGTTGAAGGCGATGAAGAACAGACCGGCGTCCAGGTGGCCGAAGCCGTCGGAGCCGTCGGTGAAGTTGTAGCCGCGGCGCAGCAACTGGGCTCCGCCGTGCTGTGACGGGTGCGCCAGGCGGACGTGGGCGGTCTTCGGGATCATCGGTGCGCCGTACGACGTGATGTTGAAGTCGGGCTCGTCGAACTCGTTGGACTGGCCGAGCGGAGCGCCCTCGCCCTTGGTGCGGCCGACGATGTTCTCCTGCTCGAGGAGATGGGCGCGGTCCCACGGTTCGATGTCCATGCGGATGCGGCGCGCGACGAGGTACGTGCCGCCCGTCATCCATTGCGCCGCAGGAGGATTGTCCTCCTGGCCGACCCAGACCCACTCGTCTGCGACCTCGGAGTCCTCGGCTCGCATGTTGGCGGTGCCGTCCTTGAACCCGAACATGTTGCGGGGCGTCTCTTGCGACCGGGTGGTCGAGGAAGTCCGGCCGAACCCCAACTGCGACCAGCGGACCGACACCACGCCGACGCCGATGCGCGCCAGGTTGCGGATCGCGTGGACGGCGACCTGGGGATCGTCGGCGCACGCCTGGATGCAGATGTCGCCGAACGAACGGGACGGCTCGATCTTCTCGGCCGCGAACGCGGGCAGGTCGGCTAGCGCGGCCGGCTTGCGGCCGCCGATCCCGAAGCGGTCCTTGCGATTCGGGTCCGCGGCGTTCGGACCGAACAGTCCTGGACCGAAGCCGACCGTGAGAGTCAGGTGGGCGGGGGAGAGCCCCAGCGCTTCACCGGTGTCGGCGGGTGGCACGTAATCGCCGAGACCGAGCGCACCGTTCTCGACGGTCGTCTCGCCGCGTGTCATCCGCTCGGCGGCCGACGTCCACTTCTTCAGCATGTCGATCAGGTCGTCGCGTGAATCGGTGATCACGTCGAAGGCCGCGAAGTGGAGGCGGTCCTGCGCCTCGGTGACGATGCCTGCCTGATGCGCGCCGCGGAACGGGACCACCTGATCCGTGGCCTCGGCGCCCTCGGACGATCCGGCGGAGAAACCGCCGACCGCACCGGCTACACCACCGACAGCCAGCCCGGCGCCTGCTGCCCCGAGGACGGCGCGGCGTGAGACGTTGCCGTCAGTCACTTCTTCTGCAGGACGATGCCGGGCACCTGGGAGAGGCTCGCCGACAGGGCGTCGATCTGGTCCGACAGGTCGCGGCGGGTGTTCTCGTCGACCATGTCGTACGAGACGTAGCCGTCGCCCTCACGGAGTGTGTTGATGGCGTCGCGGATGCCCCCGAACTGCTCGGTGATCTTGTCCATTAGCTGCGGGCTGGTCTTCGAGATCATCGGCTGCAGTTCGGCGATCAGCGTCTCGGCGCCGTCGATGTTGGCGGCGAAGTCGAACAGGTCAGTGTGGCTGTAACGGTCTTCCTCACCGCCGACCTTGGTGGCCGCGATCTCGTCGACCAGTGCCTGCGGCCCGGCGACGAACATCTGCGTCTCGAACTGGAAATCCTTCTTCGACATCTCGGCCTGCAGAGCCTTCACATCGCGGAGCAGTCCGTCGGCGATCTTGTCGATGGCCGCCTTCTTATCGGCGCTCTTCGCGTGCGCGGCGTCGGCCGGAGCCACCTTGTCGCCGCCCTCGCCGATCTGCTCGGGCCTCGGCGGCCACAGGAAGCGCTCCAGGCGGTGAAAGCCGGTGAACTCGATCTTGCCGTCCTCGGTGTCATCCCAGCGCATGTCGATCTTCGGATCCAGGTCCGGGAACGATTCGGCGACCGGCTCGATCCGCTCGTAGAACGTGCGGACCTGGCCGAACATGTTGCGTGCGGTCTCGTTGTCGCCCGACTTGATCGCGTTGGTGAACGTCTCCGTCTGCGCGACCAGTCCATCTACCTGACCGCGTGCGTAATCGAGGTAGCGCGCCTTCGCGGCCTCGACATCGGCGGGGGCCTGGCTCTTCTCCTTTACCTCACCGGTGACGTTCAGTTCCTGGCTGATGCCGCTGCCGACCATGCCCGGCTTGCACGCCACCGTGTAGGTACCCGGCTCGACGATCTCGACGCCGAGCTTGCCCTTGAGGCCGGGACCGATGTTCTCGACCTCGCCGAGCACGCGGTTGTTCTTCCCGTACACGTAGAACTCGGTGACCTTGGATCCCTGGTTCTGAATCTCGAAGTTGACCTGGCCGGTCTCCAGGTCGGTGCTCGCCAGATCGCAGGCGTCGTCGGTCGACGTCACCGCGATCGCGCCGTCGCTGCTCGACTTCGCCTCACAGGCGGCGAGGGCGATCGGGGTGGCCGCCGCCAATCCGATGATTGTCGCAGTGCGGAGACTGCGGAACACGCGGGGAGAGACGGTCATAACGGGAGATTCCTTACGGTCATGCGGGATCGCTCTGAAGGGTCTGGGGTGCCGATTCGTCGGCGCGGGGTGCCGGGGGCTTCGCCGGACCGCGGCCGCGGACGACGAACAACGTTCCGACGATCGCCACGTAAGCGAGCCAGGCGATCACCTGGAGCCAGCTGGGCTCGGGACGGAAGTTGAAGATGCCCTGCAGCACTTCGCCGTACCAAGCGCTCTGGTCGTACCAGGAGGTGAGGTCGAAGGCGGTGCTGTGCAGGCCGGGCAGCCACCCGTACACCTGCAGGGCGTGAATGCCGTAAGCGAGGATGCCGGCGGCCACCACGATCAGGAACAGTCCGGTGTAGAAGAAGAAGCGCTTGAAGTCGATGCGGACGGCGCCCTTGTACAGGAGATACGTCAGCGCGGCCGCGACGACGATGCCGGCGATCAGTCCGAGCAACGGCCACGGCCCGCTCGTGGCGCTCTCCGCGTAGCCGACCATCAGCAGCGCCGTCTCGAAGCCCTCACGACCGACGGCGAGAAAGGCGAGTCCGGTGATCGCGGCACCGCCTGCGCCCATGGCCTTGGTCAGTCCCGACTTCAGTTCTCCGGAGATGCTCGCGGACGCCTTGCGCATCCACAGCACCATGAAGGTCACGATCACCACCGCCACCAGGGACGCCAGGCCGGCGATCAGCTCGGCGGCCAGCGACGACATGGTCGATGTTCCGAACTGAATGATGAGGAAGGTGCCGACGGTCATCGTGAGGGCGGCGCCCACGCCGAGCCAGATCCACTTGAGGGCATCGCGCCGCTCGGATTTCACCGCGAACGCGATGAGGACCATGACGACGATGCCTGCTTCGAGTCCTTCACGGACTCCGATCAACCCGCTGCCGAACATCTGGGTGACGACCGACGGCGCACCAGCGGCGGCGAGTAGGTTCATGCGGACACTTTCGTTTCATCAGGTCAGGCTTCTTCGTAAGGCAAGCCATGCCATATTGACAGAGAATTAGCCTAGCGCAGGAAAGTGCGAAGCAGAACCTGGCCTACCGGTTCACGCGCGCGGTGGTGTCCACGGCCGCCGCGAACGCCCGGAACCGGTGTTTGCCGACGTCATACCCCCGGCGGGCGAGCAGCGCGTCGCGCACCTGCGGGTGAATCCGGCTGGCGGCAGTCGTCCACCAGGGCTTATGTGATCGAGGTAGATCGTGGAGCAGGCGATCGGACGCCGCCGTGAACACCGGTGCCAGACGCAGGTAGTCGGGCCGGAACTCGCGCAGATCACGGTCGGAGTAGTAGCGGGAGTGCACGTCGGCGATCGCCCGCGGCAGGTCGGCGTCGATGTGCGCCGACACCCCGCGGAGCAGCCCTGCCATCACCGGACGTGCAGGGTTGTCCGGATCCCGGCGCTCGCACGTCGACCAGGCCTTCTGCCACATCGGCTCGCATTCCTCGCCGCGCTCGAAAGCCAGCAGACTGCGCGTGTAGTACTCGTCGAACACCGGGATCAACCGCAGTACCCAGTCTGGGTTGGCCAGCCCAGGGCAGGCATCGATCATCTCCTGCGTCACGTACGAGTAGACGCGGGCGAACCACTGCTTCGGATCGTCGGAGGCGGCCAGGCGATCCGCCAGGTCACGTTGGGATTCGAGCACGGCCAGTGCCGCACGACGCGGCGCCGCGGTGTTGGCCGCGACCCGTACTGGGATCGGGGCGAGCGGCTTCTCATCCGGCGGGTCCAGTCGGGAGAGGAGTTCGAGCGACTCGGCGACCTGGGCGCGGACACGCGAGGCGAGAAGCCGGGTCGCGACCGTCGACACCAGTCGCATCTCGACGGTCCAGGTGATGGTGCACCCGGCCGGCGATGGATCGATCCGCTGGCGACCGAGGTGATGGAGCAGCGCCGGGCCGCCGTCGTGCACCCGGTAGTCCAGGCGGAACGGCGCCTCGGAGTGCTCGACCACTTCCTTGAGGCGCGCACGTCCGCCGGGCAGCGTGACGGTCCGCAGCGCGCCTGCGGTGTTCGGCAGGTCGTCGACGCCGCCGTCGGCGAGCGTGATCTTCGCCGTCGACCAGCGATTCATCTGCGTCGGGTCGGTCAGCAGCTGCCACGCCTGGCCGGGTGTGCAGCGCAGGTTCTGCGTCAACTCGAAGGTGACGGTGCCCGCAGGCGGCTCGTTCGTCATGCGACGGTTCCGTACCTGCGGGCGTCCGGGTTGCTCAGGTCGATGCCGAGTTGCGAGGTGACGAGGTGCAGTTCGCGTTGGGCCATCCGGGTGTCGGAGCCGAACACGCCCATGGCGCGCAGCACCTCGCGGGACCGGACGATCGGCCGTGCGAGCACCACGACGTTGCTCAGCCGGGTGCTGCGCAGGCCCAGTGCGCTCGCGATGTCCGGATCGACCCACCGGGTCGACACACTCGCGAACAGCGTCCGCAGAAACGGCCGGGTGACCGTGTGAACGGCCGAGTTGATGGCCTGTGCGACGGGTGCCGGGAGCGGTGGCAGCGGCACCTCGGTGCGGTACCCGTCGTCGAGCAGTGCGGTGACGAGAGTTCGCGCCTGTTCGTCGGGCTCCATCTGGAACGCCCGCGCGATGCGGTCGATCTCCTCGGCGTCGGCGAAGTTCCGGGGGAGGAGGTCGTCGTCGACGCCCATCACCCAGCCGATCCAGCGCCACATGTGCGTGATCGCCTCACGCTCGGCGCGGGAGTACCGGAGGCCGAAGTCGCCGGCGATCCGGAGCGGCAGGGCGAGGAACCCGGCGGTGATCGTGAACTGGGCGTACGTCTGATTGATCGGCACGCCCCACGACTGCGTGTCCCACCCCTGATGCTCGGTCAGGTGATACCGGACCATCGCGTGCACCAGCCGGATGCGCAGCGTCTGCACCCAGCCCGGGTTCCCGACGTCCATCAACTCGGGTGCGGTCGCGAGCGCCACCCACCGGGCCGTCGATTGCACTCGGTCCCAGGTGCCGGTGGCTAGGCGCCCCGTCTCGACGAGCGGGCGGGTGAACCCGCGCGCCTGGTAGCCGTAGATGAGCGATTGGTACAGCGTCGACGACTGCAATGACCCGAACCGCCACCATGCCATCGCACCGGCGTGTGCCAGGGCCGGATCGAACCAGTCCGGTGGGGTGGAGGTGGCGGCGATGAACGCGGCGAGCGCGGGCGGGAGGTCGTCGGGTGGATTCTCCAGCGCTCCGACCACGTCCGACCACGCCATGGCGCCCGGCTCATCGCGGGCCGCGAAGAACTCGGCGACCACCGCGTCGCCGAGGAGGTCGCCGCGCATCAGACCGTCGGCCATCGCGTCGACACGGTCGGGGTGATCGCGTCGAACCGCATGCCAGTTACTCGCCCCGGTGATACTCGCGGCCAGCTCCGGTGTGATCTGCGTCCCCATAAAAGACAGTGTGTTCTTTTCTGGGGTGGGAATCAACGATCCGGTGAGATCGTGTCCGAATCGGTGCCGACCGGACGGGTGGCGGCCGGGTTGGCCGCACTCAGTCCGGACCAGAGCAGCGCGGTGACATGGTCGACGAGCTCCACTCGGGACAGTTCGCGGCTGGTAGCCCACCACTCGACCGTCGCGGAGACCGCGCCGATCATCGCGCGTGACCACACCGGGGCGGGGGCCGGGTCGAGTCCGCGGTCGGTGAAGCCGACCGTCAGTATCTCGCTGAGGGTCGTCTCGACGAGAGACCGTCCCTTGAGGCGCCAACGACTCGCGAGAGCCGGTGCCAGCACGGGGTTCTCGTCGAACCAGGCGGCCAGCAGGTCGACGGCGGCGCGAGTCTGCTCGTGCGGATCCGCCGCACTGCCGGCGAGGTTCTCCATGCCCGCGACCAACGACGCCCCGTGCCGCTGCGCGAGCGCGTCGAGCAGGCCGTCTCGATCCGTGAATGCCGCGTAGAGCGCCGATCGGGTGAGGCCCGCGACGGCGGCCACACGTGTCAGCGACACCTCGGGCCCGTTCGCGGCGATCGCGCTCTCGGCGGCGTCCAGCAACTGCTGACGGCGGGCATCGCGATCGAGCGGCGGGCCCGGTGGGCGCCCGCGGCCCCGAGGTGCGCCGTCGCTCCGGGCTTTGATCTGACTCACATGAATGACGCTACTGGGAACCGTTCGGCTCGGTTCGGAGTTGACCAGGTGTTGTGGCACCCTGATGCGGGCCCGATTTCGGGTTGATGGGGGAATTCCGGAAGGACTGGTGGCTGTGTCGACGGCGAGTACTGCGCGGCGAATCGTTCTGCCTGCGATGGTCGGCGCGGCGATCGTCACGCTGAGTGCGTGCAAGATGCCGTGGGACGGCCCCGACATCCCCGAGGGGCTGCCGCCCGGGCCCGGCGTCCAGCAGCCCTACGTCGACATCCACGCGAAGGGCCGCACCGCGGAGACGCTGCGTGGATGGGCCGAGCCCATCTCCGAGGAGACCCGGATCCCGGTCGTGTCCCTCCAGGCGTACGGCAACGCCGCCGAGATCCAGCGTCAGCAGCACCCGGAATGCGGGATCGCCTGGACCACCATCGCGGGCATCGCAGGCGTCGAGAGCAAGCACGGCACGCACCACGAGGCCGACGTCGCGGCGGACGGCGAGGTGTTCCCGCACATTCGCGGGCCGCAGCTCGACGGCAGCAACGGCAACTGGGAGATCCGCGACACCGACGGCGGCAGCGTCGACGGTGACAAGGAGTACGACCGCGCAGTGGGACCGTTCCAGTTCATCCCGACCACGTGGAAGCGGTTCGGCGTCGACGCCAACGGCGACGGCAAGGCCAGCCCCGACAACATCGACGACGCGTCGCTCTCGGCGGCGCGCTACCTGTGCGCCTCGTCCGGCGGTGACATGACCACTCCCGAAGGCTGGGAGAAGGCCGTTCTGACCTACAACAACTCGATGGATTACGTGATCGACGTCCGCAACCACGCCAACGCGTACTCGGTGAACGTCAGGTACTGACCGCGTACCAGCACGAGGCCATTACCCTGGACAGCGAACGAGCATCGGCACACCATGAATGGGGTTGGAACAAGTGGCAATTATCGAGCAGGTTGGCGCGCGCGAGATCCTCGATTCCCGAGGTAATCCGACCGTCGAGGTGGAAGTCGTTCTCGACGACGGCACGTTCTCCCGCGCCGCGGTCCCGTCGGGCGCATCGACCGGCGAGCACGAGGCCGTTGAACTGCGCGACGGTGGTGAGCGTTACCTCGGCAAGGGCGTCACCAAGGCCGTCGAGGCCGTGCTCGGTGAGATCGCTCCCGAGGTCATCGGCATCGAGGCCGACGACCAGCGCGTCCTCGACCAGACCCTCGTCGATCTCGACGGCACCCCCAGCAAGTCGCGGCTCGGCGCGAACGCGCTGCTCGGCGTCTCGCTCGCCGTCGCACGCGGCGCCGCGGAGTCGGCCGGCCTGCCGCTGTTCCGCTACGTGGGCGGCCCGAACGCGCACATCCTCCCGGTTCCGATGATGAACATCATCAACGGCGGTGCGCACGCCGACAACGGCATCGACTTCCAGGAGTTCATGATCGCCCCGATCGGCGCGCCGACCTTCAAGGAGTCGCTGCGCTGGGGCGCCGAGGTGTACCACTCGCTCAAGTCCGTTCTGCACAAGCAGGGCATGTCCACCGCGCTCGGCGACGAGGGCGGCTTCGCCCCCGACCTGCCGAACACCGAGGCCGCACTGAACGTGATCGCCGAGGCCGTCGACAAGGCGGGTTACAAGTTCGGCAGCGACATCGTCGTCGCTCTCGACTCCGCGTCCACCGAGTTCTACACCGGCGGCGCCTACAAGTTCGGGGGCGCAGACAAGAGCGCCGACGAGATGATCGAGTTCTACCGCAAGCTCGTCGCCGATTACCCGATCGTCTCGATCGAGGACGGCCTCGGCGAGGACGACTGGGACGGCTGGGCCGCCCTGACCGAAGCGATCGGCGACAAGGTGCAGCTCGTCGGCGACGACCTGTTCGTCACCAACCCGGAGCGCCTGGAAGAGGGCATCTCGAAGGGCATCGCCAACGCGCTGCTGGTCAAGGTGAACCAGATCGGCACCCTCACCGAGACGCTCGACGCCGTCGCTCTCGCGCACAACGCGGGCTACAAGTCGATGATGAGCCACCGCAGCGGCGAGACCGAGGACACCACGATCGCCGACTTGTCCGTCGCCTGCAGCAGCGGGCAGATCAAGACCGGTGCACCGGCGCGCAGCGAGCGCGTCGCCAAGTACAACCAGCTGCTGCGCATCGAAGAGGGCCTCGGCGACGCCGCTCGCTACGCGGGCGACCTGGCGTTTCCGCGCTTCTCCGCCGACGCGTGATTAGCTAGATCTCATGGCAGGAACCACGTCCGGGCGCGGGAACCGGGGCCGGAGTCGGTCTCGACCCGCGGCCCACCGCACCCGGGCGCGGTCCGTCGACCACGCCGACGACCTCGCGCTGATCGCGAACGTCGTCGACGATGAGCAGAAGGCGAGCACTCGCCGCAGAGAGACTGCCGACACGTCGCGCTCGCGCCCCCGTCGCGGCTTGGCCGGGCGGCTCGGCCACGTGAGTCCGAAACGTGCCGCGATCGTCGCGCTGGTGATCGTGGTCCTGGCGCTGACGCTGGCGGTGCCGGTGCGGACGTACCTGTCGCAGCGGTCCGAGTTCAACGAACTCCGGCAGTCGAACGCGGCCCTGGAGGCGGAGGTCGCCGAGTACAAGTCGAAGATCGACAAGCAGAACGATCCGGCGTACATCGAGGCGCAGGCGCGCCAGCGTCTGCAGTACGTGAAGCGCGGCGAGAAGCAGGTCATCGTCATCTCGCCGGCGAAGGAACAACGAGAAGCCGCGGAGAAGGCGGAGCGCGAACGCGCAGCCAACCCGTGGTACCAGAACATGTGGGATGCGGTGGCGACACCGCCGGAGGGCAAGTGACCGTATCGGACGACGATCTCGCGATCGTCGAGAAGCAACTCGGGAGGACGCCGCGGGGCGTTCTCGACGTCAGTTATCGGACGCCGGACGGGCAGCCCGCGGTCCTCAAGACCGCGCCGCGGCTCCCGGACGGCACGCCGTTCCCGACGCTGTACTACCTGACCGACCAGCGGCTCACCGCGTCGTGCAGTCGACTCGAGTCGGCGGGCGTGATGAAGGAGATGCAGGCCCGTCTGGCCGACGATGATGTCGCGGCTGCGTACCGGTCCGCCCACGAGGGCTATCTCGCCGAGCGCGACGCCATCGAATCGCTCGGCACCGATTTCTCCGGCGGGGGAATGCCCGACCGGGTGAAATGCCTACATGTCCTGGTGGCGCACGCGCTGGCCAAGGGGCCGGGCGTCAATCCGTTCGGCGACGAGGCGGTCGCCATGATCGCCGAGCAGGACAAGCTGCGCGGTATCGCTGTGCCCGCCGACTGGCCCGCACTGGAGGCCGACGAATGAGCGGTCCCACCCGTGTGGCGGCGGTCGACTGCGGCACCAACTCGCTGCGGCTGCTCATCGCCGAACCCGCGTCCGACGGTTCGCTGACCGACGTCGCCCGCGACATGATCGTCGTCCGGCTCGGCCAGGGCGTCGACGCGACGGGGGAGTTCGCTCCGGAGGCCATCGAGCGGACGCGTGAGGCGCTCGCCGGCTACGTGGAGCGGATGCTCGAGGCCGGGGTGGAGCGCGTGCGGATGGTCGCCACGTCGGCCACCCGCGACGCGGGTAACCGCGACGACTTCTTCGCGATGACCGCCGAGCTGCTCGGTCGCATCCAGCCGGGCGCCGTCGCCGAGGTGATCTCGGGCGACGAGGAGGCTCGCCTCTCGTTCCGCGGTGCGGTCGGCGGACTCGATCCGGCTGACGGACCCTTCGTGGTGACCGATCTCGGCGGAGGCAGCACGGAGGTCGTCGTCGGCGGTGAGCGCGGTGTGACGGGCGCGTACTCAGCGAACATCGGCTGCGTACGGCTCACCGAGCGTGCGCTGCGCTCGGACCCGCCGACCCTCGACGAGCGGGAGGCCGCCGTCGGCCACGCCCGCGGCGAGCTCGCGAAAGCCTTTGCCGCCGTGGATGTCTCGGGTGCGCGAACCTGGGTCGGCGTGGCCGGCACGCTCACCACGTTCGCCGCGGTGAACTCCGGCCTGGAAACGTACGACCCCGAGGCGATCCACCATTCGCGGATCGGCCTGGCCGATCTGCACGCGCTGTGCTCCCGCATCGTCGCCATGACGCGCGACGAGCGCATGACGCTGGGTCCGATGCATCCGGGCCGCGCCGATGTCATCGGCGGCGGCGCACTGGTGACTCAGGAACTGGCCCGCAACTTCGCCGACCGCGCCGCCATCACCGAGATGGTCGTCTCCGAGCACGACATCCTCGATGGCATCGCGCTCGGTCTCCTGGACTGACGCGGGAAGTTGGGCCGGCGCTCAGCTGCGACGGAGGAGCGTCACGTCGTTGCACGCCTCGCACACGTCGTCGGGGATGACGCCCGCGCGCTGCAGGTAGCCGAAGGCGATGCAGCCCAGGCAGATCCCGAACGCGAACTCCAGGAACGCGGCGACGATGAGCGCGCCGACGACGATCTGCGCAGCGAGTCCGAGTCCGGCGAGCGATAGCACGAGCGCGGTTCCGGAGAATGCGACACCGACGGCCTGCGCGAAACGCTTGGGCGGTCCGGGGACGGTCTTCTCCTTGCGCCAGAGTCGGGGAACGATCACATGCACGGCGAGACGTCCGAACGGGGAGTACCGGGGCCCGCCTGCCAGTCGCAGCACGAATCCGAGCGCGAGCACGGCGTAGAGCCACGGCTGGTTCACCGCGATCGCCGCCGCGGCGAGTGCGATCACCAGGCCGGCCGTCGAACGGGCCGCGTAGTCGTTCACCGGATCAGGGAAGTCGAGGAGGCCGCGGTGCCACGACGGCTGACTCGGGTCGACGGCGATCGACGAGTCGATCTGGGTGAACATGCGGGCTCCTTCGGTTAGCGACGCTTCACGGTATGAGCGTGAGGGGGAGGGTGTCGAGGGTTTTGCGCGCGTGTGCTCGATGGCACTGGGTTTCGACACGCGTCCTCGGCTGGCGCCTCGGTCGCGGCTCAACCAACGAGTAGCGAGGCCCCTCTCGGTGGTTGAGCGAGCGGAGCGAGTCGAAACCGATGGTGGTTGGTCGTTCAACCGGCGAGGGGGCGTCAGGCAGATTCGAAGTCGCCGATGACCTCGAGGATCGAGGCGCCGTAGCGGTCCACTTTGGCGTCGCCGATGCCGCTGATCGACAGGAGTTGCTCGCTGCTCGTCGGCCGGACCTGGGCCAGCGCCTCCAAGGACTTGTTGGTGAGCACCGTGTAGGCGGGCAGTTCGGCGGCCTTCGCGACGGAGGTGCGCCACCGGCGCAGCGACTCGAAGAGGTTGCGGTCGTCGTCGGTGAGGTCGGCGGATACCGATGCCGGGGCGCTCCGGCGGCTACGGACCGGACCGCGTGCGTCCTCTCGCAGGGTCAGCGAGCGTTCGCTGCGCAAGACCGGGCCGGCCTCGTCGGTCAGCCGCAGGACGCCGTAGTCGCCGTGGGGCGTGATGATGCCCGACGCCACCAGCTGCCGGACCACGCTGCGCCAGGCCCCGTCATCGAGGTCGGTGCCGATTCCGTAAGTGGAGAGCTGATCGTGGCGCTGCTGACGGATCCGCTGGTTCTCGGCACCGCGCAGGATGTCGATGAGATGTCCGGCGCCGTAGGACTGATTGTGCTCGCGCTGCAGCCGGACGATCGTCGACAGCAGCTTCTGCGCGGGGATCGTGCCGTCCCACGTCTTCGGCGGCGACAGGCACGTGTCGCAGTTACCGCACGGAGCGATCTCCTGGTCGAAGTAGCGGAGCAGCCGCACTCGCCGGCAGTCCGGCGTCTCGCACAGGGCGAGCATGGCGTCAAGATGCTGAGACTGCACCCGGCGATGGGCGGCGTCGCCGTCGCCCTGGTCGATGAGCCGTCGCTGCTGCATAACGTCGGCCAGGCCATACGCCATCCACGCCACCGACGGTAGGCCGTCGCGGCCTGCACGCCCGGTCTCCTGGTAGTACCCCTCCACGCTCTTCGGCAGATCGACGTGGGCGACGAATCGTACGTCCGGTTTGTCGATGCCCATGCCGAACGCGATGGTCGCGACCACCACGATGCCGTCCTCGCGGAGGAACCGGTGCAGAGTCCGCTCGCGCACCGACCTGTCCAGACCTGCGTGATACGGGAGCGCGTTCACGCCGTTCGCGGCCAGGAACGCCGCGATCTTCTCCACCGACTTCCGGCTCAACGCGTAGACGATGCCGGTCGCCGCTTCGCCGTCCACCACGCCGTCGGTGCGGATGAAGTCGAGGAGCTGCTTGTTGACCTGGTTCTTCGGCTCGATCCGGTACGTGATGTTGGGTCGGTCGAAATTCGCGACGAAGTGGCGTGCATTCCCCAACTGCAGACGCTGGGTCAGCTCCTCGTGCGTGCGCCGGGTGGCGGTCGCGGTGAGCGCGATGCGTGGCACATCAGGCCACAGGTCGGCGAGATCGCCGAGCGCCAGGTAGTCGGGCCGAAAGTCGTGGCCCCACTGGGACACGCAGTGCGCTTCGTCGATCGCGATCAACGACAGCGTGCCGCGCGAGAGGAGGTTGCGCGTGTACTGCTGACTCAGACGTTCGGGCGCGATGTAGATCAGGTCCAGGTCGCCGCGCAGGAAGCGGTCCTCGACGTCGGATCGCTCCTCGGGCGTCTGCGTCGAGTTAAGGAACGCGGCCCGCACACCGAGCTGCCGGAGGGCGCCCACCTGGTCGGCCATCAGTGCGATCAACGGTGACACGACGATGGCGCATCCGTCGCGTACCAGCGCGGGCACCTGATAGCACAGGCTCTTGCCGCCGCCCGTCGGCATCAGGACGACGGCGTCGCCGCCCCCGACGACGTGCGAGACGATCTGCTCCTGGTCACCTCGAAAGGAGTCGTACCCGAAGACGGTGCGCAGCACCTCGAACTGGTCGGTCATCGGCCGGTTCAGGACTCCTCGGCGCTCTTCGCACGCGCGTCGACGTTGAGTTCCGGGTTGGCCACGGCTGCCTGCGAACCGTCCTGCGCCCGTTCCGCGAGCTTCGATGCCTCTCGCATCTCGAAGCCGTCGGTGACCAGTTCGCCGATCTCCCGGGCGACGTCGGCGATGGCGGTGGTGATTATCGACGCGATGTTGCCGACATGCGCCGCCGTGCTCTCGACGCCCGTCTGCACGACATCCTTGCTCCGCTCTGCACGACCGATCATGGTCGCTCCTTCCCCTAGGTTCGCCCACCGACGATACTGCCCCGCCGGACACAGGTCCGGCGGGGCAGTCGATCGGTCCAGCGGTTCGAGCAGTGTCAGGCGGCGCCTGCGGCCTTCTCCCGTTCGATGTTGACGACGACGTTGTTGTCGTCCTTCGTCATGAAGTTCGGCAGCGACAGCTTCGCGATCTTCTTCCACGTGGAGCCGAGCTGCTGCGACAGTCCGCCGGTGTTGTACGGGAGGCCGTAGCGCTCGCAGATCTCGCGCACCTCGGCGGCCATCTCCGGGTAACGGTTCGCCGGGACATCCGGGTACAGGTGGTGCTCGATCTGGTGCGACAGGTTGCCGCTGAGGATGTGGAAGAGTCGGCTGCCGGTGATGTTGGCCGAACCCAGCATCTGACGGACGTACCACTGTCCCTTGGTCTCGTCGGCGCACTCCTCGGAGGTGAAGGTCTGTGCACCGGTGGGGAAGTGGCCGCAGAAGATGATCGAGTAAGTCCACAGGTTGCGGACGATGTTGGCGCTCGCGTTGCCGACCAGCGTGCTCGCGAAGAACGGCCCGGTCAGGGCCGGGTAGATGATGTAGTCCTTGGCGACCTGCTTGCTGGCCTTGTTCCACATCCCCTTCAGGAGACCCTTGACGTCGGTCCACTTGCGCTTGCCCTGCACGATGTTCTCGGCCTCGAGGTCGTGCAGCATGACGCCCCACTCGAAGAACACCATCAGCGCGGTCGCGTAAGCGAGGTTGCCCAGGTAGTACGGGTTCCACTTCTGGTCCCGGTCCATGCGCAGAATGCCGTAACCGACGTCGCGGTCCTCACCGAGAATGTTGGTGTACGTGTGGTGCATGTAGTTGTGGCTGTGCTTCCACTGATCGCCGGGGCACACGGTGTCCCAGTCGAACTCACGCGAGTTGTAGGTGTCCTCGCGCATCCAGTCGTACTGGCCGTGCATCACGTTGTGGCCGATCTCCATGTTGTCGAGGATCTTCGACAGGGCGAGGGAGCCGACTCCCGCGAGCCACACGGGCGGCAGGAACGGGACGTACATGGCGGCGCGGCCGGCGAACTCGAGCTTCCGCTGCACGGAGATGATCGAGTAGATGTATTCGCGGTCCCGTTCGCCCAGGTCGGCGACGACGCGGGCGCGCAGTTCGTCGAGCTCGCGGCCGAGTGCCTCGACCTGCTCGTAGCTGAGCGAGACCTCGGCGGTGTCGGAGTCGGTGTTCTTCGTGGGCTGGGGGAGGTGTGTGAGAGTCATGCGGGATTCCCTTCTTCTCAAGCGTCGATCTCGACGTCGCCGCACGGGGCGGTGACGCAGATCTGGACGTGCTGGTCGGGCTCGGATTCGATGTCGCCGGTCAGCACGTTGCGAGTGCTTCCGGCCTTGCGGACCTTGGTGCAGCTGAAGCAGATGCCCATCCGGCATCCGTATTCGGGATTCAATCCGGCATCTTCGGCCTGTTCGAGGATGGTGCGGCCGTCGTTCTCGGCGGTCACGTCCGATCCGCTGAAGGTGATTTCGCCGGTGACGTCGTCGGGATCGATCTCGATCGGTGCCGCGAGCGTGAACGCCTCGGTGTGCAGACGGTCGGCGATGCCTGCGCCGTCGGTGTACTCGCGGACCGCGTCCATCAGCGCTGCCGGGCCGCACATGTACACCTGTGCACCGTCGGCCTCGGCTACATCGGCGATGTGCGCGGCCGAGAAGTGCTCCGGGGCATCGGTCCGCGTGTAGTGCAGGCGAACGTCGACGCCGTCGACGGTGCGGTCGATCGCGTCGAGTTCGACGCTGTAGGGAACGTCGTCCGGGGTACGTGCGTAGTGCACGAAGGTGACCGGTCCCCGATGTCCCTCGGAGATCAGGGTGCGCAGCATTGAGAGGACAGGTGTAATGCCGCTTCCACCGCTGACGAGGACGACTCGCTCAGGTCGTTCCTGCGGCAGGGAGAACTCGCCGCCGGTGCTGTCCAGGGTGAGCACCTCGCCCGGCCGGACCTGCTCGCGAAGGTGATTGGAGACGAGGCCGCCGTCGTGCACGGCAACGGTGATCTCCAGCTCGCCGCGGTTGGACTCGGCGTTGGCCGGAGAGAAGAACCGACGGTGTCGAACGCCGTCGATTACCACTCCGACCTCGACGTACTGTCCAGCTCGGTGCCCTTTCCACTGGCGCGTGGGCTGCAGGGTCAGGGTGACCGAGCGGTCGGTCTGGCGCCGGACCTCGAGGACCTTGGCGCGCGTGTCGCGCCAGGTGAGCATCGGGTCGATGAACTCGAGGTAGCGATCGACCGGGTACGGGGTCGCGGTGGCCTCTACGAGTGAGCCGACGAGAGTTGCGATGCGATTGGCCATGCCGGTTCTCCTCCAGTTCGTTCTAAGTTTGAGTGTACATATGTACACACAAATAATGACTGGCTGTTCCGGTGGGTGTCAAGGTCGTGTCCATGTGTTGGCCGTCACGGGGGACCGGTGGCTTAGACTGCCCACGTGGCTGGGAGCCGAGCGGAGAAGAAGGAGCAGACGCGTCAGGCGCTGCTCGATAACACCATCGACTTGGTGGACGACCGTTCCTTCGGCAGCATCAGCCTGCGTGAGGTGGCACGAGGCGCCGGAATCGTGCCGACCGCCTTCTACCGCCACTTCGCCTCGATGGAGGATCTCGGCGTCACGCTCGTCGAGGACGCGATGCGCATGCTTCGCGGAGCGTTGCGGGAGGCCCGACGCGATCTGACGGCCCGGGGCATGCCCACGGCGCGGGAGTCGCTCGCAGTTCTCCTCAAGAAGGTCAAGAGCGACGAGAAGCAGTTCCGCTTCCTGGTTCGCGAGCAGCACGGCGGCGTCAGCGAAGTGCGCCGCGCGATCGGGACCGAACTGCGACTGCTCTCGCGTGAGCTGGCGATCGACCTGGCGCGCACGCCCGGCCTCGCTCAGTGGGAGGCCGAGGATCTCGAGGTGAGCGCGGACCTGATCGTCACCATCATGCTGACGACAGTGGCCGAACTGCTCGACGGGGACGGCCGGGAGTCGACCGAGCGTGCCCTCGTCAGCCGTGCTGAACGTCAACTCATCCTGGTGTTCCTCGGAATGGGGCAGTGGCGCCCGCGTTCCTGATCGATCTGGTCGTGGTGAGTACGTATTCGCCTGGGATATCGATGGATTCGACCGCTGCCGATAAGAGCCGCTGCCGGTAACGGTCACGCAACGCCTGCGTTGCGGTAGAGGCACACGACTTGGAGTCCAGCTGCGAGCGACCTATCGTTACTCAAGTTGCTGGTGTTACTGAAGGGACTAGAGTGATTCGTCGCAGGGTGGTGTCGTCGTGTGTGTCCGTGGTTGTCGCGTGCGGCGTGACTGCGGGCGCGGGCACTGCGAGCGCGATGCCCTCCCTACCCGGTCTGCCACCGCTTCCCGACCTGCGGATCCCGTTGCCCATGCTGGTGCCGAACGTGCCTGCGCCGCCCGCCACAGAGGCTGATCTGAAGAACAGCTTCGACAAGGCGGCGAAGAGATCGAGCAAGAAGACGCCCGGCAGCGTCGGAATCGCCATCACCCCGGTCAACAGCGACGAGACGATGTCGTTCGGCAGCGTCCGCACGGCCCGTGCGTGGTCGACCCTGAAGGTTCCGGTGTCGATCGCCGCCGAACGCGCCAACGGCGCAGCGGTCGACGACGATGTGCGCAAGGCGATCCGCAAGTCCGACAACGATGCGGCCGAACGGCTCTGGGACTCGCTCGGCGGTGGTGCTCGTGCCGTCGACGGCGTGACGGCCGTCCTGCGCGAGGCGCACGACGTGAAGACCCACGTGGACTCGGAGTTGGATCATCCGCGCAGCTACCC
This sequence comes from Gordonia zhaorongruii, assembly GCF_007559005.1. Taxonomy (GTDB): domain Bacteria; phylum Actinomycetota; class Actinomycetes; order Mycobacteriales; family Mycobacteriaceae; genus Gordonia; species Gordonia zhaorongruii. The sequence goes on from NZ_CP041763.1 coordinate 797,782, forward strand.
GGGCTACACCCATTGGAGACTGGCGCAGCAAGCGGTGTTCGGCGCGCACCTGCAATGTCTTCCCGATTCCGGTCCGGTTCTCGATCACATGCGTGAGGTCGAGGCGAACCAGAAGTGGGGAATGAAGAACGTGCGCAAGCGCGGTGTGACCACCGCGGTGAAAGGCGGATGGGGGCCGGCGACCGACGCAACGGGGAAGTATGTCGTGCGTCAGCTCTCAGTCGTCACCACCCCGCGCGGCGCATTCGCGGTGAGCATGGCGGCCCTTCCGACGAGCGGATCGTTCTCGGATGGGACCGTCATGCTCAACCGCATTGGTAAATGGGTCGGCGACAACATGGACGTGCTGCCGACGGGCCTCTGCTGACCGACCCGGCGTGACTACTTCCCGAACGTGGTCAGCAGGATCGCCTCGGCGAGCGCGGTACGCCGCAGTTCCTCCGGGTCGACGCTCTCGTTCGGCGCGTGGATGTGGGTGAGCGGCTCTTCCACGCCGAGCAGTGCGATCTCCGCGTCCGGGTGCGCTGCGGCGAGTGCGCTGGTCAGGGGAATCGATCCGCCCTGACCGGCATGGAACACCGGCACTCCGTCGTAGGCGCTGACCATCGCCTCGGTCAGCGCTGTGTAGCCGGGACCGTCCGTCTCGGCGCGGAAGCCGCCACCGAACGCGTCCGGCTCGAACTCCATCTGCACGCCCCACGGAGTGTGCTCGCGCAGGTGCGCGACGAGTGCGTGGTACGTGGCCTCGGTGTCGAGGCCCGGCGGAACACGCAGGTTCAGCATCGCCGATGCCTGCGGGATGATCGCCGCCGCACAATCCTCGGTGTTCGGCACGTCCATCCCGATCACGGTGACCACCGGCCGCGCCCATGCCATGTCGGCCGGGTCCCCGCTGCCGAGGATCTCGGTGCCGTCGAGTGCGCCGATATCCTTCCGGAACTGCTCATCCGAGTACGTCACTCCCGCCCACTTCTGATCGTTGGGGACGCCCTCGATGACGGTGTCTCCGTGCTCGTTTCGCAGCGACGCTATCCCGGCGATCAGCGCGGCCATCGCGTCGGGCGTCGGTCCGCCCGCGCCACCCGCGTGGACGCCGGATTCCAGCGCCCGAACGGTCATCTTCACGTTCACCACGCCACGCAGGCTGGTCGTCAGGGTCGGGATGCCGACGGCCACGTTGCCGGTGTCGCCGATCAGGATCAGGTCGGCTGCGAACAGTTCTGGGCGTCGCGCCACCAGGTCGTCGAGTCCTTCGCCGCCGGCCTCCTCCGAGCCCTCGATGATGATGCGCACGTTGCACGACACATCGTCGAGAACCGCGCGCAGGGCGGTCAGGTGGGCGACGATGTTGCCCTTGCAGTCGGCTGCACCGCGTCCGTACCAGCGGCCGTCGTGATCGGTCAGCTCGAACGGCGGGGTGTTCCACTCGGCGTCGGGCCCGGGCGGCTGCACGTCGTGATGGCTGTAGAGGGCGATGGTCGGGCTGCCCTCCGGGCCGGGTCGGTGCCCGACGATGGCGGGTGAGCCGTCGCAGGTGACGATCACCTCGGACGAGAATCCGAGTTCGGCGAAGGCCGCTGCCACCCAATCGGCACTGGCCCGGTTCGCTTGCGCTTTCGACGAATCCAGGTGGATCGATGGCAACGAGACGAGAGTGCGAAGGTCGTCCTTCGCGCGATTCATGAGTTCGGTGACGGCGGTCGACAGGGTTTGTGTGCTCATCCCAGTGGGGCTCATGCCATCAGGATGGCACGACATCGAAGCTCGCGTGCATCTCCCAGAACAGGATCTCGGCACCCGCACCGCCGGCATCGGGTATGACCTGGTAATTCGGCGAGTCTGTGAGGCGTGCGGCATCCCCTTCGGACAGCTCACGGTGCTCACCGTCGACGTCGATCGAGACGGTTCCGCGCGCAACGTACAGGTGCCCGAACGGTGCGCCGGGCAGTGTGATCGGCTGGCCCGCGTGCGGCCGGGCGATGTGCAGCGCGGCGAATCGGTTCTCGATCCGGGCGACGTCCGGCCCGGTGTGCTCGGCGCGACCGGAAGCGACGACGACGGGCTCACCGGACGCGAGCGCCTCGGTGAAGTCGTGCTCGGAGTGACTCGGCGGAAGGCCGTCCGTCTGCGGGGCCACCCACATCTGGACCACTCTCAGCGGCCGCCGCTCGGAACGGGTGGATGCGTTCCGTTCGGAGTGGATGATCCCGCGTCCTGCGGTCATCCGGCCGAGGACGCCCGGTCTCATCGTCGCGGTGTAGCCGGCGGAGTCGTGGTGCACCACGGCACCGTCGAGCACCCAGGTGAGGATCTCCATGTTCTGGTGCTGGTGCGCATCGAGGCCTTCTCCGGGGGCGACGACGTCGTCGTTGTTCATCACGAGGACACCGTGGGCGTTGCCGAACAGGTCGTAGTTCCCAGTGCCGGGGAACGACTGCCGGGAGGTAAGCCATTCGTTCGACCAGTGGTGACGATCGCCGGAGGCGATGACGGTGATCATCGGGTACCGAGGTGGGTCGACAGGCGGCGCATGACGGTCTCGAGCGCCGGACCGTCGTCGGGGGACAGGGCCGAGTAGAAGACCTCTTCCACATCGTCGCGGTGCCGGCGCGCGGCGGATCCGAAGGCGGTGAGTCCGCTCGCGGTGAGGGCGGCATAGCTGCCCCGACGGTCGCCGGGAACGGGTTCGCGGCACAGCCAGCCGCGCTCGCACAGGGTGCGCACCTGGTAGGTGAGCCGGGATGCGGAGAACACCATGCGCCGCGACAGCTCGTTCATGCGGAGACGGTGGTCGGGAGCCTCCGCGAGGAGTAGGAGCACGTGATAATCGGTCAGCGACATGGCCGGGTCGCCGGCGCGGAGCCGCTCGTCGAGGAGCGTCTGCACGCGTGCGCTGTTCTCGATGAAGAGCCGCCATGCTCGCTCGGTCGGAGCGCAGGCGTCGTGGACAGCGGTCATCGGACGGACCGGTGCGGGCGCAGTGCATCCGGCGGGACCACGCCGAGGCGGCCGGCCTGGAAGTCCTCGAGCGCCTGGACGAGTTCCTGCTTGGTGTTCATGACGAACGGACCGTACTGCGCCACCGGTTCCCGGATCGGTCGTCCGCCGAGAAGGAGGACCTCGAGCGCGGGACGATTGGAGTCCTGCGTGTCGTCGGCGGAGACGGTGATCCGGTCGCCCGCGCCGAACAGGGCGAGTTGGCCTCCCTCGATGGGGCGTCGGTCCGGGCCGACTGCGCCGCGGCCCGACAGCACGTACACGAGCGCGTTGAAATCGGGGTTCCACGGCGTCGAGAGGCGGGCACCGGGCTGAATCGTCGCGTGGGCGAACGTGATCGGCGTGTGGGTCGATCCGGGTCCTTCGTGGCCGTCGATACCGCCCGCGACGATGCGGACGAGAGCTCCCGCGTCGTCAGAGGTCAGCAGGCGGACCTGCCCGCCTTCGAGGTTCTGATAGCGCGGCGCCAGGAACTTGTCCGCTGACGGCAGGTTGACCCACAGCTGGATTCCGTGGAAGACGCCGCCCGATTCGACGAGGTCGACCGGCGGGGTCTCGATGTGCAGGACGCCCGATCCGGCGGTCATCCACTGGGTGGCGCCGTTCTCGATGAGTCCGCCGCCGCCGCTGGAATCCTGGTGCTGGAAACGGCCGTCGATGATGTACGTGACGGTCTCGAATCCGCGGTGCGGATGCCAGTCGGTGCCGCGGGGTTCGCCGGGCTGATACTCGACCTCGCCCATCTGGTCCATGTGGATGAACGGGTCGAGATCCCGCGAGTGGACGCCGGCGAACGCGCGGACCACCGGGAATCCCTCGCCTTCGAAGCCCCGCGGTCCGGTCGTGATGGTGCGGACCGGACGCTCGACTTCCTCGGGGCCGGGTGCGCTGATGCGCGGCAATGTCAGGGTGTCGGCGGTCACTGCGGGCATGTCTGCTCCTTAAAATTAAAACTATCTATTCGGTTTCAACTGCACCCCAGGTCATTTAATTCCACGGTGATTCAGGTCATACTCGATGAATGGCAATCATGTCGACACCAGACCGCGCGGGACGAGGCGGGGCCGAACGTCAGCGACTGCGGAAACTCGCGCAGGCCGCGATGAACGCCGACCAGACCGTCGACCAGGTCGAGGGCATCCTCGGTGAGATGGGCCCGGTCCTGGGCGGACTCACGAAGACCATCGACGATCTCGACGTCACCCTCGAGCAGTTCGACGAATCACTGGTGACGTTCAGCGCGACGCTGGCACGTGTCGACGCCACGGTCACCAGGATGTCGGACATCGTCTCGCGACTCGACGCCATCGTGTCGCGCGTCGAGGGAGTGGTGGTCATCGCAGAGACTGCGTTGCGCCCGATCACCGTCGTCGAATCGGCCGGTCGCGCGGTTGCGTCGCGCCTCGGACTCGTTGATCAGAATTGAAAGGGAACCGAAATTGACTGACACAACTGAGTCGACGCCCGCGGTCGCGGCCTCGGCGAAATGGCTCGCCGAACTGTTCGGCACCTTCTGGCTGGTGTTCGGTGGCTGCGGCAGTGCCATCTTCGCCGCAAAGGTCGTCGCCGATGCCGAGGGAACCGATGCGAGCATTCAAGTCGGCATCGGATTCATGGGCGTTGCACTGGCCTTCGGTCTGACCGTCGTGACGATGGCGTACGCCGTCGGGCACATCTCCGGTGGACACTTCAATCCCGCCGTCACTCTCGGCGCAGCGGTCGGCGGGCGCCTCCCTTGGCGGGACCTTCCCGGTTACTGGGTCTCGCAGGTCGTCGGCGGCCTTCTGGCGGGCGCCGCGCTGTACTTCATCGCGAGCGGCCGTGACGGGTTCGACGCCGAAGGGAACATGGCGGCGAACGGCTACGGCGACCACTCGCCGAACGGATACGGCCTCGCCGCCGTCATCACGGCCGAGATCATTCTGACGGCGTTCTTCCTGATCGTCATTCTCGGCGCGACCGACGGACGGGCGCCGAAGGGCTTCGGGCCGTTGGCGATCGGCTTGTCCCTCACCCTGATCCACCTGATCTCGATCCCCGTCTCGAACACCTCGGTCAACCCGGCACGGTCGACGGCTGTCGCATTTTTCAACGGAGCCGGAGCGCCCGGCCAGCTATGGGTGTTCTGGCTCGCGCCATTGGTGGGCGGTGTGATCGGCGGGCTGCTGTATCCGCTCCTGTTCGAGAACGGAAAGCTCGCGATCGGCGGCGCTGCGAAGGGCTAATGTCTGCCGTATGCAGACCGATACGTCGTCCGTCACCGGGCGGCATGGCACGACCATCGTCTACGACGTCCACCGTCCCGCAGGGGATCCGGTGGGCGTCGTGGTCATCTCTCACGGAATAGGGGAGCACGGGGGACGCTACCGACACGTAGCCCGGGCACTGGCCGACCTGGATTACCTTGTGGTGGTTCCCGATCATGCCGGTCACGGGCGGTCCGGCGGCAAGCGGATGCGCGTCGACGACTTCAGCGACTTCATCGCCGATCTGGACACCGTGATCGAGGCTGTCGGGTCGGTCGCGGTGCCGCGGTTCCTCATCGGGCACAGCATGGGCGGCGCGATCGCGCTCCGCTACGCCCTCGACCACGCGGATCGGCTCGACGGGCTGGTGCTCTCGGGTGCGGCTCTCGTGCCCGGGAAGGGCCTGCCGCCGGTGCTGGTGAAGCTGGCGCCGTTCCTGGGCCGCGTCGTGCCGTGGATGCCGTCGACGACCCTGCCGTCGGAGGCGGTGAGCCGAGACGCCGACGTGGTCGCGGACTATCAGACGGACCCGCTCGTGTGGCACGGCAGGATCGGCGCCGGACTCGGCGGACAGGTCATCGGTGCGATGGCCGATTTCCCGAAGGAGTTACCGTCGCTGACCATGCCGACGCTGGTTCTCCACGGGGGCGCAGACGTGCTCGCCGACCCCGATGGCAGCGTCATGGTCGGCGATCTCGCGGGCGCGGAGGACGTGACGGTGACGATCTATCCCGGACTGTTCCATGAGATCTTCAACGAGCCGGAACGCGATGCGGTGATCGGCGAGGTGACCGATTGGCTCGTCGCGCACACCGCTGATCGCGGCTCAGAGCCAGGACGCCTCGGTGTCGAGAGTGGTGCGGTCGAGACCGGCGAGTAGATCGAACGCCGTGGTGATCTTCGGCAACTCGTACATGTAGAAGTAGCGCGCCGCGGCCCGCTTGCCCTGATAGAAGTCGGAGTCCGCCGCCGACACGCTCTCGCGTCCGGCTTCCGACGCATCGGCTGCCAGCACCTGTTCGAGCCACATCCATGCGATCACCACGTGGCCCGCAGCCTCGAGATAAGCCGTCGCGTTGGCCAGCGCCAGTTTGGGGTCGCCCGGCGCCCACAGAGCGGCGGTGACTTCCCCGAGACGCCCGAGCGACTCCGCGAGCTGCTCGGCGTACTCGGCGGTCTCGTCCGCGGCCTCGCGAGCCCTGGCGACGGTCTCGCCGACGGTCGCGATGAGCAGTGCGAGCCCGGCGCCGTCGTGCATGATCACCTTGCGGCCGAGCAGATCGAGCCCGTGAATACCGTGCGCACCCTCGTGGATCGGGTTCAGCCGGTTGTCGCGGTAGTACTGCTCGACGTCGAACTCCTTCGTGTAGCCGTAGCCGCCGAGTACCTGGATGGCGAGACTGTTCGCCTCCAGGCACCACTGACTCGGCCAGCTCTTGGCGATCGGAGTGAGAACCTCCAGGAGCAGGTGCGCGCGGTCGCGGGCTTCCGGGTCGTCGAGCGTCTGCTCGTCGTCGAGAAGGGAAGAGCAGTACAGAAGCAGTGCGAGCGAGCCCTCGACGTACGACTTCTGGGCGAGCAGCATGCGCTTGACGTCGGAATGCTCGATGATCGGGACCGGCGGGGCGGCCGGATCCTTGGCGTCCACCGGGCGGCCCTGTGTCCGGACCTTCGCGTACTCGAGCGATTGCCGGTAGCCGGCGCTTCCGAGCGCGGTGGCGAGGAACCCGACGCCGATGCGCGCCTCGTTCATCATGTTGAACATGTACTGCAGGCCGTGGTGCAGATCGCCGACCAGGTAGCCGACAGCACCGGATCCGTCTGTGGGGGAGTGCGTTCCGTCGCCGAAGTTGAGCAGGGTGTTGGTGGTGCCGCGATTGCCCATCTTGTGGTTCAGGCCCACGAGTGCAACGTCGTTGCGGGTCCCGTCGGTCAGGAACTTGGGCACGATGAACAGCGAGATCCCCTTGACCCCGGGCCCGCCGCCGGGCGCCTTGGCGAGGACGAGGTGGACGATGTTCTCAGTCAGCTCGTGTTCGCCCGCCGAGATCCACATCTTGGTTCCGGTGATCCGGTACGCCCCGTCGTCTGCGGGCGCGGCCTTGGTGGTGATATCGGCGAGCGACGATCCGGCCTGCGGCTCGGACAGGCACATGGTGCCGAAGTATCGGCCCTCCACGAGCGGGCGCACCCACGTGTCGATCTGCTCCGCGGTGCCGTACTTCGCGATCAGGTTGGCGTTGCCCGCGGTGAGGAACGGGTACGACGACGTCGATGCGTTAGCGGCCTGGAAGAACGTCGTGGAGGCGCGGGCGACGGTGTTGGGCAGGGCCATTCCGCCGAGTTCCTCGTCGAAGCCGCCCGCGTTCAGTCCGGCCTCGCGGTAGGCGTCCAGGGCATCGCCGATCTCGTCGATCAGGACCACCTTGCCGTCATCGCCGACGTAGGGCTCGTTCTGGTCGGACTTCTTGTTGTGCGGTGCGAACTTCTTGGTGGCGATGTCCTCGCTGAGATCGAGGACGGCATCGAAGGTCTCACGGGAGTGCTCGGTGAAGCGCGGTCGGCTGGTGAGTGCGGACACGTCCAGCCACTCGTGCAGGAGGAAGTCGATGTCGCGGCGGGACAGGTGCTCGGTCATGGGTTCAGATTCCCACGCGCGTGATCAGTCGGCCCACCAGACGCGGCGAGAAGGCCGAGATCGTACGCAGAATCACGGCGTAACGCGGATACAGTTCGGCAGGTCGCTCACGGACGGCGCGCAGAATCCAGTGGGCGGCCTGCTCGGAGGTGAGTGCCGGGGCGTCGTCGTACGACGACGTCGGGGCGATCATCGGCGTCCGCACCAACGGGAAACCCGTGTTGGTGACGGTGACGCCGGTGCCGTCGCATTCGGCGTCGAGGGACCGGCCGAATGCGGCGATGGCGGCTTTGGACGCGTGGTAAGCGCTGAACTTGGGCATCGTGCCGGCAGTGACGCCCCACGTCACGACGTTGACGATGTGCCCGTCGCCGCGTTCGAGCATGGTCGGCAGCAGCCGGAGGATCAGCGATACCGGCCCGAAGTAGTTGAGCGCCATCGTGCGTTCGTAATCGTGGAATCGGTCGACGGTCTCGGACACCGGGCGGCGGATGGAGCGTCCCGCGTTGTTGACGACCACATCCGGTGCGCCGAAACGGCTGAGGACGTCGTCCGCGAGGAGTGCTGCCTCGTCGGGGTCGGAGATGTCGGCCGTCAGCGGATGGGCTGATCCGCCCTCGGCGGTGATGGCGTCACATGTGGTCTGGAGGTTCTCCGCGTTACGCGCGACTGCGAGGATCGTCGCGCCGTGTGCTGCGAGCAGATGTGCGGTGGCTTCGCCGATGCCCGACGATGCGCCGGTGAGGAGGACCGTCGTGCCGGAGAGATCGGGACGAGAGCCGGCTGGTCGGTGACGGATGCCGCGAACCGTCCGGGGCGGGTTCAGCAGCGCGTCGACGACGGATATCACTTGGTCTTCTTGATGACCTCAAGCGCCTCGTCGGCATCGACGTTCTTGGCCACGAGTTTTCCGTTCTTCACCTTGCGGATGCTGTAGCGGTCAGCCTTTTTTCCAGCCGCGACGTGCAGTCCCGCCTTCTTCGCCTTCTTGTTCAACTGTTCCAGCACGATTGGATGGTAACTGTTCGAAGTGAACTGTCACATCGAGTCGGACCGAGACCGGTAGCTGCCGGAGGCCGGAGTCGGCCGGTGAACGGAATAAAGTCCGAAATGTCGTAATAGCTGCGATATGGGGTGCGACCCGAATCACTGCCGACTTCGGTGTGCGCGTCTAATTCGTGCCAGGGCCCGCCTCGAGCGCGGCCCGAACCTGCCGTTCCAGAGCGGCCGATCCCTCCGGCGGAAGCGAGATGAGTCCGTCGAGATCCGTGCGTGCGCGCAGGTACGCCTGGCGCCGCTCCTCGGGTGAGGCGCCCTCGTTCATCGCGAGTTGCAGCAGTCGCTGAGCGCGAGCGAGCCGTTCCTGTTCGAGGGCGCTGAAATCGGATCGCCGTCGCCTGCGGGCCTCGGCTTCGGCGACCCGCAGGGACGCGGAGTACTCGTGGACCGCATCGCGGAACGTGCGGACCGTGCCGGGGTCGGTCGCCGAGTCCTCTGTCGGCTGCAGCAGTTCGACGCGGCTTCGAGCGCGGTGGAACTTCTCGGTCAGAGGTTCGCGCAGATCGACGAGCATCGGATAGTCGAGCAGCGTCGCCAGATCCGTCTCGTAGGCGAACCACCGTTCCTCGGTGTCCCGGTACTCCTGGGTCGCCGCCGTCAGTTCCCGGTGGACGGCGCCGGCGTCGATCCGTCCGCGGCTCTCCGCTTCGGCGCGGGCCACCGAGGCCTCCTGCTTGATCCGGTACTTCTCGAGTCGCCGCTGGCCACGACGCTCATTCCATGCACCGACGCCGCGGGCGATGCCGCCGATCGAACCACCGAACACGAAGATGAGCCACCAGTAATTGCCGACCGCATCCCAGAATGAGCTCACTCGTTCAGCGTAATGCTGATCAGCAGCTCCAGGGGAGGTGTCAGACGGGCAAACCGGCTTCGAGGAGGTCGATGGCCTCGATGCACTCCTCGAGTGTCGGCATCTCGCCCTCGCCGGTGTGGCCCGTCACGTGGAACATGACGCCTGCCGCCGCTGCGATGAACACCCGCAATCGCAGGTCGTCGGCCGGTACATCCAGGTAGTCGGCGATGAAGCCCCTCGCCTCGGCGAGGATCCCGTCCGATTCGTTCTGGAACGCCACCATGAGTTCGGGTTCCTTGTTGAGGAGATCCGATCGTCGTGGATCCGAGGCCCACTCGTCCGCTTCCGCGATGTGGAAGAGGTCCGTGACGATCCGCCGAAGCAGGTCGAATCGGCTCAAGCCCGGCGGAATGGCCTGGAGGATCGCGACGCGCTGCTCGTCCAGATCGTCCTGCAGGACTACCTGTTCCTTGCTCTGGAAGTAGCGGAAGAACGTCGTGTGACTGACCTGGGCGGCGTCTGCGATCTGCGCAACCGTGGTGGCCGTGTAGCCCTGACGGTCGAACAGGTCCATCGCCGCATTCCGGATCGCGTTGCGGGTCCGCGCCTTGTTCCGCTCACGCAGACCGGGCCGCGGCCCCGGGCATCTTCCCGGGGCCGCGGTCGGCTGTGCTCTCTCGTTCGACACGGCAGACCTACGCCTGACTCCGCTCGGGGGTGCCGGCGGCTGCCTCGTTGGCCGGGCCGGTCTCCTCGAGACCCTTCAGGCCCTTGTCGCGCACGGCTCCACCTTCGATGTCGAAGTCGATGACCAGCTTGTCGAGCCACTTCGGCAGGCCCCATGCACGGTCGCCGAGGAGCGACAGTGCGGCCGGGATCACGATCATGCGGATGATGAATGCGTCGAAGAACACCGCGATCGCGAGGGCGAAGCCCATCATCTTGGCGGTGGTGTCCGGAGCGAGCATGAACGCCGCGAACACACTGATCATGATGAGCGCTGCCGACGTGACCACGCGGGAGCCGTGGCGATAGCCCGCGACGATGGCGTCCTTGGCACTCAATCCGTGGATGAACTCCTCGCGCATCCGGGTCACCAGGAACACCTGGTAGTCCATCGCGAGGCCGAACACCACACCCACCAGGAAGATCGGCAGGAACGACAGGATCGGCTTGGTGTGGTCGATGAGACCCAGTGCGCCGTCCTGGAAGATCAGGACGGTGATGCCGAATGTCGCGGCGACCGAGAAGACGAAGCCCAGCGTGCCGATCAGCGGCACCCAGATCGACCGGAACACCCCGATCATGATCAGGAAGGCCAGGCCGACCACCACGGCGATGTAGGGGATCAGGGCAGAATCGAGCTTGGACGAGAGGTCCGACATGATCGCGGTCTGACCGCCCACGTGAATCTCGCCGCCTGCGGCTTCGACGTTCGAGCTGAGGCCGCGGATCTCCTCCATCAACGTGTGCGTCTGGTCCGACGACGGAGCGCTCTGCGGCGTTACCGTGATGAGGGCAGTATTCGCGCCGGCGTTCGGTGCGGCGGGGTCGGCGCCGTTGCCCATCCAGGCGACTGCGTCCGGGGCCGTGACCCCGTCGAGCTTCTTGATCTCCTCGACCGCGGTGTCGGCAGCGCCGTCGACGCTGCCCGACTCGCTGTGGACGACGACGAACAGTTCGCCCCCGACGCCTTCACCGAATCCCTGCGAGACCAGTTCCTGCGCGTCGACCTGGTCGTCGGAGACCATGTCCATGCCGAGCTTCATGCCGCCGACCGGGATGGCCGCGGCGACCAGAATCGCGAGCCCACCCGCGATGAACGGGATCGGCTTGTTCACCACGGTGCGTCCGAAGCGGACGCCCAGCGGCGTGGCGTCGGCCTTGGGATCGGCGTTCTTGATCCACGGGATGCGAGGCGCGAACGCGAAGCGACCGACTGCGCCCAGCAGCGCCGGGATCAGAGTGAGGGCGCCGAGGACGGCGGCGACGACGGCGACGGCGGCGCCCAGCCCCATCTGGGTGATCAGGGGGATGCCGATGACCATCAGGGCGGCGACGGCGATCACGACGGTCAGGCCGGCGAACACCACCGCACTGCCTGCGGTTCCGACAGCACGGCCCGCGGCGTCTGCGGGATCACCGCCGCGCGCTCGTTCGGAGCGGTACCTGGACACGATGAACAGCGCGTAGTCGATCGACACTGCGATGCCCAGCATCATGACGATCGCGGTCGCGGTCTGGTTGACCGACATGAACTTCGCCGACAGTGTGAGCAGGCCCATGGTGAGGCCGACTCCGACGATGCCGGTGATCAGCGGGATGAATGCCGCGACCAGCGCACCGAAGGCGACGATCATGATGACGAAGGCGACGGCGAAACCGATCAGCTCGGCGGTACCGCCCTGCTCCATCGCACCCATGATTCCGCCGAGCGCCTCGACCTGGAGGCCGTCGACGCGGTGCTCGGAGATGACGTCGACGAACTCCTCCTTGTCGGCGGCCGTCGCATCCATCATGTTGATCGACTGCTGCACCGGAAGCAGGCCGACTCGGCCGTCGTCGCCGAGAACCTTGGCAGCGAGCTCCGGCTTGGCCGCAGCGGCGGTCACCGGGTTGACGATCGCGTCGGCGTTGGCGACCTCGGGAAGCTTCTTGAGGTCGGCGACCAGCGCATCGATCGCGGGACCGTGCTTATCGAGACCGTCAGGTGCGGCGATCACGACGTTCGTGGCCGCCTCGGTCTGCTGCTCGGTGATGGCGGGGAAGTACTCCTCCATCTGCGACATCGCCGTCCCGCCGTCGGTGCCGGGGAGATCGAACTCCTGGGCGAACTTGGGCTGCAGTGCGCCGACGAGTGAGAAGACGACGGCGAGCGAGGCGACCCAGGCGCCGATCACCCACCATTTGTGACGGAAGGAGAACCGGCCGATGCGGAACAGAATGGATGACATGCTAACGATTGTTAGTCAGTAACACTTTTGCTGCAAGGGGTCGTTCGGGTGATCTTCGACGCGCTAGCTGCGCCGGGTAGCACAGATCACGCAGCGCACATCACGTAGCGGCGGACGGCGTGCGCGCAGGGCCGGGTGCCACGAGCGCAGCCGCGATCGCCGTGGTGAGCGGAACCGACAGGCAGATCGCGATCCCGCCGACGAAGGCCCGCGCTAATTCGATGGCGACCTCCTCGGATGTCAGCAGGGATGAGACCGGTTGCGCGGCAACCGAGAACAGCAGAAGCAGCGGCAGGGCGCTGCCTGCGTAAGCGAACACCAGTGTGTACACGGTGCTCGCGATGTGGTCTCGGCCCACCCGCATCGCTGCCCGGAACGCCCCGAGGCGCGTCTGCCCGGGCATCGCGGCCAGCTCGAACGTCGCCGACGCCTGGGTGATCGTCACGTCGTTGAGGACACCGAGCGTGCCGATGACGAAGCCGGCCAGGAGGAGGCCGTTGAGGGAGATCGTCCCCTGATACAACTGCAGCTTCATCGCGGATTCCGCCGAGAGCCCGGTGAGAGTGAGTGACGAGATCGCCGCACTGCTGAGTAGTCCGGCGAAGACCAGGGACAGCAATGTGCCGAGGAGTGCGGCGCTGGTTCGCAGATTCGCCCCGTGCGCCAGATACAGGACGGCGAACAGGATGGCCGCCGCCGACACGATCGCGACCCAGACGACGTTGTTGCCGCTGAGGATCGACGGCAGGGTGAAGAAGCCGAGGATGGCGAAAGCTATCGCGAGACCGATGATCGCGCGCACTCCCCGCCACGTCGCGACGACGATCACCGCGAGTACGAAGGCGATCGCCCACCCGATGAGCGGCGTTCCGCGGGTGTAGTCGTAGAACGCGTATCGCCTGAGCGTCGTGCCGGATTCGGCGTCGGGGGTGGGCATCGCGCTGACCCGGATCTCGTCGTCGACCGACAGTCGAGGCTGGCCCGGCTGCGGGTCGTCGGGGCTGCCTGCGTCGATCGACGACGAGTCCGGACCGACAGCGGTCTGTGCGCGATTGGTGGGGACCGACAGCACGCTGTACGAGTCGGTGTCCGGGCCCGAATCGATGTGGATGACCGACGAGATGCACGGCCCGCCGGTGGTCGGGATCATCGGGTAGTCCCTGCTCGGCGTGCCACCATCCGACGAGCAGTCGGCGCGGTTCTGCGATACCACGGTCGCGTCGTACAGCTGGAGCGGTCCGCCGTCGGACGACCGGAACTGCATCGGGATCGGGTGGTCGCCGTCGGACGGCCAGGCGATGATCGCACCGATCGCGACGATGACGGCCGCGATCGCCAGTGCGCCGATCACCACGGGCTTGGCGTAGCGGGCGAGGTCGCTCGTCACGCCGCCCCCGTGGTGATGCCCGTGGCTGTGACCGTGGATCCGTTCGGGCGCAGGCGCGGGCGCCGGTTCGGGTTCGGGCGCAGGTGCGGGTTCGTGCCGCGGCTCGGGCTCGCGGTCGGGTTCTGGAAGCCGGTGACTCACCGTCCCAGAGTAAGCGGTGCCCTACAGGCCCATGTTCTTGGCGATGATCGAGCGCATGACCTCGCTGGTTCCGCCGTAGATGCGGGTCACGCGGTTGTCGGCGTACAGGCGGGCGATCGGGTACTCGTTCATGTAGCCGTAGCCGCCGTGCAGCTGCAGGCAGCGGTCGATGACATCCGAAGCGGCCTCGGTGCAGAACAGCTTCACCGAGGCGGCGTCGGCCGCGGTGAGCTCACCGACGTCGTACGACTCGACCGCTCTGTCGACGACGGCCTCCATCGCGTCGACCTGAGTCTGGCAGGCGGCCAGCTCGAACTTGGTGTTCTGGAAGGCGGCGACCGGCTTGCCGAAGACGTTGCGCTCCTGCGTGTACTCCTTGGCGAAGCGCACGGCGGCGACGGCCTGAGCATGCGCGTCGACGCCGATCGAGAGCCGCTCGCGGGGCAGGTGCTGACCGAGGTACGAGAAACCGAGGTTCTCCTCGCCCAGCAGGTCCTCGGCGGGTACCAGGACATCGGTGAACGAGAGCTCGGCGGTATCGGACGTGCGCAGTCCGATCTTGTCGAGCTTGCGTCCCACCTCGTAGCCCTTCAGCGTGGTGTCGACGACGAGCAGCGAGATGCCGAAGCGGCGATCGTCCTCGCGGGGCGCCGACGTGCGGGCGCAGACGATGACGCGGTCGGCGTTGACGCCGCCGGTGATGAATGTCTTCGCGCCGTTGAGGACGTAGTGGGTGCCGTCTTCGGTGAGCTTGGCCGTGGTGCGCATGCCCGCCAGGTCCGAACCGGTGCCCGGCTCGGTCATCGCGATCGCGAACATGGTCTCACCGGAGGCCATGCTGGGAAGCCAGCGCCGCTTCTGCTCGTCGTTCGCGTGCTTGAGCAGATAGGGAAGGCACAGGGCGACGTGCACGGAGGACCCGCCGAAGTTGACGCCCGCACGGGTCGTCTCCTCGGTGAGGATCGCCTGGTACTTGTACGAGGTCTCGCCCGCTCCGCCGAACTCCTCGGGCACCTCGATCCCGAAGATGCCGAGGTCGCCGAGCTTGCGGTAGAAGTCCTTCGGGACGATGCCGTCCTCGAGCCACTGGTCGTAGACCGGAACCACCTCGGACGCGATGAACGACCGGATGGTGTCCCGGAACGCGTCGTGGTCTTCGTTGTAGATCGTGCGGCGCATTGCGCCACCTCCTTCTCCATAGGTGATCGATGTTCAGTTCTGCGGGAGGACGCCGAGCATGCGCAGCGTCAGATCGGCGTAGTGATCGCCGACGGTCTGGGGAGTCCACGGCCTGTCGGTGCGGAACCAGCGGGCCACGTCGATGCCGAGCGAGGTGATGGCGGTGGTGGTCATCGAGATGTCCGGGGCCACGAAGGTTCCGTCGGTCACGCCGTCGCGGATGAGGCCGGCGATCAGTCCGTCGATGCGCGTCCGGAGGGCGACGATCTCGGCGAGGTGCTCGGTCGAGAGTCTCGTCATCTCGTAGTTGACGACGCGCGAGCTCGCATGGTGCTGCGCGTGGTAGATCACGAATCCGCGGATCAGCCGTCGCATCCGCTCGGACGGAGTCGTGTCGGCGGCCACCGCTTCCTCGACGATGCGGTTGATCTCGTCGTGCCCGAGCCTGGTGATCTCGTACAGCAGTTCCTCTTTGGAGGTGTAGTGGACGTAGACGGCGGCGGGACTCATCCCGGCCGCGGCGGCGATGTGCCGGGTGCTGGTGCCGTGGAAGCCGTTCTCGGCGAAGGAGGTCATGGCACCGGCGAGGAGCCGCTGCCGCGTCAGTTCGGCTTTCGTCGCCATGACACCGGCCTCCTCTGTTAGGTTGAGCGGGAAACTAAGCGATCGCTTAGTTATCTGACCACACGGCAGATTACACGAGGGAAGGCCCGACCATGCCTGAGGCTGATGCCCGACGAATCGTCGTCACCGGAGCCGCTGCCGGGATCGGGCGGGCCATCGCCACCCGGCTCGCCGCAGAGGGTGAACGCGTCCTGGTGAACGACCTGGATGCGAACGCCGTTCATGCGCTGGCGCACGAGATCGGGGCGATCGCCGCACCCGGGGACGCGGCGTCCCCGGAGGGAGTGGCCGAGCTCGTCGGCGTGGCCCGCGAATGGCTCGGGGGCATCGACGTCTGGTTCGGCAACGCCGGCGTCGATCGCGGCCGCGGACTCGAGGCGGACGACGAGGAGTGGTCGGAGTCGTGGGAGGTGAACGTGATGGCGCACGTGCGCGCCGCACGCCTCCTGGTGCCGGAATGGGTATCCCGCGGCGGTGGCCGGTACGTGGTCACGGCGTCGGCTGCGGGACTGCTCACGATGCTCGGCGCGCCCGCGTACTCGGCGACCAAGCACGGGGCGGTCGCGTTCGCCGAATGGCTGTCGGCCACCTATCGGCACCGGGGCGTCGTGGTGCAGGCGATCTGTCCGCAGGGCGTGCGCACGCGCATGTTCGACGAGGCAGGCGACCTGCAAGGGCTGCTGGCCCACGACGGTCCGCTGGAGCCCGACGACGTCGCCGATGCGGCATGGCGGGCGCTCGCCGGGGACGAGTTCCTCGTGCTGCCGCACCCGCAGGTAGCCGACTACTACGCGGCTCGCGTGACCGGCACCGACCGGTGGCTCGCAGGCATGAACAAGATTCAGCGCGGGCTCGAGTCGAGCTAACTCTCCGCCGACCGGGCCGCTGCGATGAACGCACGCACGAGGACGTGGTCCTTGACGCCCGGTGACGACTCGATGCCGCTCGAGGTGTCGACGCCCCACGGCCGGGCCTGCGCGATCGCATCCGCGACGTTGCCCGGGTGCAGGCCGCCGGCCAGCAGCCAGCGGCCGCCGACTCCGCGCTCGGCGAGCGCCGACAGATCCCACCGCTCACCGGAGCCGGGCCGGGGCGCGTCGAGCAGCAGGCTCTCCTCGCCGTAGGCCCCGACCTGCAGCGGCGGGTCGTTCGCGAGCGACGTGGCACGCCACAGGCGGGGGATGATCCGGGCGGCCGACGCGAAGTCGGCCTCGCCGTACGAGCCGTGCAGCTGCAGCACGTCGAACCCGAGGTCGACGGCGATCGCTGCGGCGTCGGCGGCAGGCATGTCGTTGACGACGAGCACGGTGTCGACGCGGCCCGCGGCCTGTGCGACGACGGTCCGTGCGGTTGCGGAGTCCACTGCACGGGCACTGGTCCGGTTCATCACCACACCGACGGCGTCCGCGCCCGCATCGACGGCGACGTCGACCGTCTCGGGACGGGTGAGTCCGCAGACCTTCACGTACATGGTGCCCAGGTTAGCTGCGCTCACCGCAGTTCGAGCACTGCGGACTTGTCGTTCATCACGACCACCGGGCTCACCGTGGGGTGGCCTGCGGCCTCGACCGCGGCGAGATCGACGTTCACCAGCGGCTGTCCTGCGGTGACGGTGTCGCCGGCCTTCACCAGGGCCTGGAAGCCCTCGCCCTTCATCTTCACCGTGTCCAGACCGATGTGGATGAGGAGTTCGGTCCCGTCGGTCAGGCGCAGTCCGACCGCGTGGCCGGTGGGGAAGACGGTCACGACGGTCGCGTCGGCGGGCGCGGTCACGGTGCCCGACGTCGGGACGATCGCCGCGCCGGGGCCCATCATGCCGGTGGAGAACGTCGTGTCCGGGACCTCCGAAAGATTGACGGCGTAACCGGGGATCGGCCGCGGAAGTGTGATCGTCCGGCGCTGCGCGAGCACCGTGGTGCCCGTCGCACCGAGTTCGGAGTCGATCTCCGCATTGGCGTCGTCCACCGCCTCGACGGCGTCGTCGACGGACTCCGGATCGACCTCGCCCGCCAAGATCCTGTCCATCGCGTTCTTCACGAACTGCACGTTCAGGCCGTAGATCACCTGAACCGAGTGGCCGCCCGGCTTGATGGTTCCGGCGGCACCCGCACGTGCGAGGGCGGGTTCGTCCACCTTGGCGGTGTCGGCGACCTCCATCCGGAGCCGGGTGGCGCAGTTGTCGAGTTCGGTGATGTTGTCCTTGCCGCCGAGTCCGTCGATGAACTTCCCGGCGATTCCCAGGAAGCCCTTCGATGCGGCGCCGCCCGCTCCGTCGTCATCCTCGTCCGCCGGGGCATCGTCCTCGCGACCCGGGGTCTTGAGCTGGAACTTGAGGATCACCCAGCGGAAGACGAAGAAGTAGACGACGAACCAGAACGCGCCCATCACCAGGATGATCCACGGGTTCTCGGCCATCGGGTTCTGCCAGTTGAGTACCAGGTCGACGAAACCGCCGGAGAACCCGAAGCCCATGCGGACCGGAAGCAGGGAGGCGACCGCCATCGAGATGCCCATGAACACCGCGTGGATCACGTACAGGAAGGGCGCCAGGAACATGAACGCGAACTCGAGCGGCTCGGTCACGCCCACGAAGAACGACGAGACGGCACCCGACAGCAGAATGCCGTAGGCGATCTTCTTGCGCGTGGTCTTCGCCGTCACGTACATGGCGAGCGCGGCACCCGGCAGTCCGAACATCATGACCGGGAAGAAGCCGGTCATGTACTGGCCGGTGACGCCGTAGTCGCCTTCGCCGGAGAGGAAGTTGTTCAGGTCGTTGATGCCGGCGACGTCGAACCAGAAGACCGAGTTCAATGCGTGGTGCAGACCGAAGGGGATCAGCAGCCGGTTGAAGAAGCCGTACAGGCCGGTGCCGAACGCACCCGCGCCGACGATGGCCTCCCCGAAGTTCACCAGACCGGTGTAGATGAGCGGCCACACGAACAGCAGGATCAGTGCGACGATGAGGGACACCCCCGCGGTGATGATCGCGACGGACCGACGCCCCGAGAAGAACGCCAGCGCGTCGGGGAGCTGGATGTCCTTGAAGCGGTTGTAGCAGGCCGCGCCGATGATGCCGCACAGGATGCCGATGAAGGCGTTCTGGAAGGAGCCGGGCGTGAAGGCCGCGTTCACATCCGGGGACTGGATCACGAGGTGGCCGCCTTGATCGGCCGTCTGCCAGCCGTCCGACAGTGCGGTGCCGTCCTCCGCAGCTTCGGTCTTCCAGCCCGATCCGAGCAGGCTCATCACCGACGTCGGCGCCAGCAGGCTGGTGATCACCAGCCACGACACCAGTCCGGCCAGCGCGGAGGTGCCGTCGGACTTGCGGGCCATGCCGATCGAGACGCCGACGGCGAACAGGAGCGCCAGGTTGTCCAGGATCGCCAGGCCCGCGGTCAGCAGGAAGGAGGTGACGATGGTCGGCTGGTCGTCGTTGAGACCGATGATCCAGTTGGCGATGCCGACCAGGATCGCGGCGACCGGAAGCACCGCCACCGGCAGCATGATCGACTTACCGAGATTCTGGAGGAACTTCATCATCAGGCGGGGCCCATCGTCGCGAATCGTCCGGGTGGTGGCGTTAATCCGTGATGGACCTTACAAGGGGAGTGCGAAGGCGGGGCGAGTTCGACCGCTTGGCCGCGCAAATGCTACGTTAGGGCAGCCTACCCACATGGTTGTAGGCTCCTGACCTCCTCAGAACGGACTACCAGCGTGCGCAGAAATCGCATCGTCACGCTCCTGCTGGCCGCGGTGCTCGCCGCGTCTGCGACCGCGTGCACCGCCTCCGATGAAAAGTCCTCCGGTGAGTCGGGAGGCGAAGGCTTCCCGATCACCGTCGAGCACACCTACGGCACCACGACCATCGAATCGAAGCCGGAACGCGTCGCCACTGTCGCCTGGGCCAACCACGAGGTGCCATTGGCGCTCGGCGTCACCCCGGTAGGCATGTCGAAAGCCACCTGGGGCGACGACAACGGCAACGGCATCCTGCCCTGGGTCGAGGACAAGCTCGACGAACTGGGAGGGGAGAAGCCCGCGTTGTTCGACGAGACCGATGGCATCGACTTCGAAGCGGTCGCGAACACCGAGCCGGACGTCATCCTCGCCGGGTACTCGGGCGTGACGAAGCAGGAGTACGACAAGCTGAGCCAGATCGCGCCCACCGTGGCCTACCCGAAGGTCCCGTGGGGAACTTCGTGGCAGGACATGGTCAAGATCGACTCGAAGGCCATGGGCATGGAGACACAGGGCGACGAGCTGATCGACCGGCTGAACGACCGGGTCGGCGCGTCGCTGAACCGTCATCCCGAATTGAAGAGCACCAAGCCGCTCTTCGTGTTCCTCGACCCGACGGACACCAGCAAGATCGGCTACTACACAGCGAACGACACCCGCGCCGGGTTCCTGCGTGAGATCGGGCTGCCGCTGCCGGCTCAGGTGGCGAAAGCGACGGATGAGTCCGAGGAGTTCTACGTCGAGGTGAGCGCGGAGAAGGCTGATCTCTTCAAGGACGTGGGCCTGTTCGTCACCTACGGCACGGAGGCGACGAAGGCGCAGCTCCAAGCCGATCCGCTGCTGAACAAGATCCCGGCGGTCAAGGAAGGCCGGATCGCGATCCTGCCTGACGGGACCCCGCTGGCGTCGATGGCCAACCCGTCGCCGCTGTCGATCCCGTGGGGCATCGACCGCTACTTCGACACTCTCGCAACGGGACTCAAGACCTCTTGATCCGAGCGCAGGCGACCAGGCCGTCCGGACGGATGGCCTGGCTCGTCGTCGGCGCCGTCGTGCTCGTCGCTCTGTGCGGGGTCTCGATCGCGTTCGGTGTCCGCGACGTGGCGTTCGACGCGATCCACGGCGCCCTGTTCGGCGGTTCGGAGACGATCGCCGAAGCGGCCGTCGCCGAACGCATTCCGCGTACGGTGCTCGCGATGATCGTCGGCTCGGCGCTGGCGCTGTCCGGCGCCGGGATGCAGGCTGTGACGCGCAACCCGGTCGCCGATCCGGGAATCCTCGGCATCTCGGCGGGAGCGTCGCTCGCCGTCGTGTGCGGCATCGTCTTCTTCGGGCTGGGTGATCCGTACTCGTACATCGCGATCGCGATCGCGGGCGCCGCACTGACCGCCGTGTTCGTCTACGCGGTGGGCTCCATGGGGCGCGGCGGTACGACGCCCCTCAAGCTCGCACTCTCCGGCGCGGCGACCGCCGCCGCGCTGACCTGCCTGATCAGCGCGGTACTGCTGCCGCGAGTCGACGTGATGGCACGGTTCCAGCATTGGCAGGTGGGCGGCGTCGGCGGCGCCGACTGGGACCGGATCGCGGTGCTGTCCCCGGTGCTCGCGGCAGGCGCCCTCCTGACGTTCGCGTTGGCGCGCGGGATGAACTCGCTCGCGCTCGGCGACGATGTGGCCGCAGGCTTGGGCGAGAACGTCGGACGGACCCGGCTCCTATCGGGGATCGCCGCCGTGGTGCTCGCCGGTGCCGCGACTGCGATCGCCGGACCGATCGCCTTCGTCGGGCTCTTGGTGCCGCATGCCTGCCGGGCCATCATCGGGACCGACCACCGCTGGCTGCTTCCCTTCAGTGCGCTCGGCGGCGCAGCACTGCTCGTCGTCGCGGACGTCGTCGGCAGGCTCGTCGTTCGGCCCGAGGAGATGGACGTCGGAGTCGTGACCGCTCTCATCGGCGCGCCGTTCTTCATCTGGATCGTCCGTCGGCAGAAGGTGAGGGAACTATGACCGAGCCTCAGACGACTCGGCACGCGGTCCAGGCCGGCCGACGGCAGCGGACAGTCCGACGCCACACGATCGTCGGCGGACTCGCACTGCTGACTGCGCTGCTCTTCGTGGTCTCCCTGATGGTCGGCCAGACGTTCTACGGCATCGACGAGGTGTTCATGGTGCTGCGCGGCGACCAGATCGCCGGAGCCTCGTTCACCGTCGGCGATCTGCGGCTGCCCCGAGTGACCCTCGCGCTGCTCGCCGGCTTCGCCTTCGGGTTCGCCGGCGTCACATTCCAGACACTGCTCCGGAATCCGCTCGCATCCCCCGACATCATCGGGATCTCCTGGGGCGCTTCCGCTGCGGCCGTCGTCGGCATCGTGATCTTCGGACTGACCGGCCCCAGCGTATCGGCGGCCGCCCTCTGCGGTGCCGTCGGCGCCGCAGCGGCCGTGTACGGGCTGTCGCAGAACGGCGGTTTCGCCGCCACCCGGCTCATCCTGATCGGCATCGGGATCGGCGCCATGTTGAGCAGCGTCGTCTCGTGGGTGCTCGCCCGCGCATCCGAGTGGGACATCCAGGCGGCTCTGCAGTGGATCACCGGAAGCCTCGCGCAATCGTCCTGGGAAGCCGCCGCACCACTCGCGCTCGCAGTGGCGATCATCGTTCCGCTGATGCTCCTCGTGGGGCGCGACATCGACATGCTCCGGCTCGGCGACGACACCGCCGCGGGCATGGGCGTGCGGGTGGAGGCGACACGCGTCGCGTTCCTGCTCGGCGCGGTGATCCTGTTGGCGTTCGCGACGGCTGCCACCGGTCCCATCTCGTTCGTCGCCTTCATGGCCGGGCCGATCGCGTCGAGGCTGATCGCCGGTGGCGAGCGCATGCTGCTGCCGTCGGGACTGATCGGCGCGATCATCGTGATGTCGGCCGACCTCGTCGCGCAGTTCGCGCTGCCGCACCGGTATCCGGTCGGCGTCATCACGGGTGTGCTCGGCGCCCCGTTCCTGATCTATCTGCTCATCCGCGTCAACCGGTCGGGAGGCACCCTGTGACCGCTGAACATCAACTCGCAGCACAGGGGGTCCGGCTCGCCTACGGCGACCGGGTCGTCGTGGACGGGCTGGACCTCGACGTCCCGCCCGGCCGGATCACCGCGATCGTCGGGGCGAACGGCTGCGGTAAGTCGACGGTGCTGCGCAGCCTGGCCCGGCTCCTCAAGCCGGAGGCCGGACAGGTGGTGCTCGACGGCGCGAGCATCACCTCGCGACCCACCAAGGAGGTCGCACGAGTGCTCGGACTGCTGCCGCAGAGTCCGGTGGCGCCGGAGGGGATCACCGTGTCCGATCTGGTGGGCCGAGGACGGCATCCGCACCAGAAGATGCTCGCCGGGTGGACGGCCCACGACTACCAGGCGATCGCCGACGCGCTCGACGCGACCGGGATCGCCGATCTCGCCGAACGCTCGGTCGACGAGCTGTCGGGCGGGCAGCGCCAGCGGGTGTGGATCGCGATGGCGCTCGCGCAGGAGACCGAGATCCTGCTGCTCGACGAGCCGACCACGTTCCTCGACGTCGCCCATCAGGTGGAGGTTCTCGATCTCCTCACCGATCTGCGCGCGGCACGGGGCACCACCATCGTGATGGTGCTCCACGACCTGAACCTCGCGGCGCGCTACGCGGACCACCTGATCGCGATGCGCGCAGGCAGTCTCCACGCGCAGGGCGATCCCGAGGACGTCGTCACCGCCGAGCTCGTCGAGAGCGTGTTCGGGCTCAAGAGCCGGATTCTGACCGACCCCGTCTCCGGGAAACCTGCAGTCATGCCGATTGGGAGGCACCATGTCCGCTGATACGCACCTCGCTGAGGTCCAGACCGAGTCCCCGTTCGCGGTGGGCCGCGCCCGCGTCCACTCCGTCGTCCCGGTCTCGCAGAGCTTCGTCCGGGTCACGTTCGTCGGCGAGCACGTCGACCGGATCGGAACACCCGGCACCACCTTCGATCAACGGGTCAAGCTGGTGTTCCCGGGGGACTCCGGAACAGTGCCCGAGCTCGCCGACTCCGTCGACTGGTATCAGCAGTGGCTGGCCGTTCCCGAAGACGAGCGCGGCTCGATGCGCACGTACTCGATCCGCGACGTGCGGGTGGGAGACGACGGCTCCACCGAGCTGGTCATCGACTTCGTGCTGCACCTGAAGCCCGGACTCACCGGTCCGGCGTCGTCGTGGGCGTCGACCGCGACGGAGGGCGACGAGGTCCTGCTGATCGCCCCGCGCCGAGGACGGTTCGACGGCGGCGGCATCGAGTACGCGCCGGGCCGGGCTCGCGCAGTGCTGCTGGCCGGCGACGAGACCGCCGCACCGGCGATCGCGCGCATCCTCGAGGACTGCCCGCGCGACGTGCGTGGTTCGGCGTTCATCGAGATCCCCACCGCGGACGACGAGCTGCCGTTCGCAGCTCCGGACGGCGTCGACGTGCACTGGCTGGTGCGCGACGGTGCCGAGCACGGCGCGAAGCTTCGGCCCGCCGTGCTCGACCATCTGGCGGCCGCGATCGGCAAGGAGGTCCGGGACGACGAGGACGTCGCCGTCGACGACGACTCGCTCGTCTGGGAGACGCCGACCTACTCCGGTGCGGGTGAGGACGTCGACTCCGGGACGGTCGCGGTGATCGACCGCTACTACTGGATCGCGGGCGAGAGCAAGGTCGTCACCGGACTGCGCAGGCACCTGGTGAAGGACCTGGGCATCGCACGCGCGCAGGTCGCGTTCATGGGCTACTGGCGCCACGGCGTCGCTATGGCCTGAACGCCGCGCAGGAACATCCGAGCCGACCGAGAGGTTGTACCGACCATGGCCGACAGCACTGAGAACCACACCGAGTACCGGATCGAGCACGACACGATGGGGGAGGTGCGCGTCCCGGCGGACGCTCTCTGGCGTGCGCAGACGCAGCGGGCGGTGGAGAACTTCCCGATCAGCTTCCGTCCGCTCGAGCGGCCTCAGATCCGCGCACTCGGTCTGCTGAAGGCGGCGACCGCCCAGGTGAATCACGATCTGGGTCTCCTCGACGCGCAGAAGGCGGACGCGATCGTCGCCGCTGCCCGCGAGATCGCCGAAGGCGTGCACGACGATCAGTTCCCGATCGACGTCTTCCAGACCGGATCGGGCACCAGCTCGAACATGAACACCAACGAGGTGATCGCCTCGATCGCGGCGCAGTCGGACGTGCAGGTGCACCCGAATGACGACGTCAACATGTCGCAGAGTTCGAACGACACGTTCCCGACGGCGACTCACGTCGCCGCGACCGAAGCCGTCGTGCGCGACCTGGTTCCCGCTCTGCAGCAGCTGCAGGCGGCGCTCGCCGACAAGTCGGAGGAGTGGCGCGAGGTTGTGAAATCGGGGCGCACGCACCTGATGGATGCGGTGCCCGTGACGCTGGGACAGGAGTTCGGCGGATACGCGCGCCAGGTGCAGGCCGGCGTGGAGCGAGTGCAGGCGACCCTGCCGCGCGTCGGGGAACTGGCCATCGGCGGCACCGCGGTCGGTACCGGGCTCAACGCGCCCGAGGGGTTCGGCACCCGCGTCGTGGCGAAGCTCGCCGAGCTGACCGGCGTCGACGAGCTGAGCCTCGCGACCGATAACTTCGAGGCGCAGGCGGCCCGCGACGGACTCGTCGAGCTGTCCGGCCAGTTGAAGACGGTCGCCGTGTCGTTGACGAAGATCGCCAACGACATTCGCTGGATGGGTTCGGGTCCGCTCACCGGGCTCGGCGAGATCCGTCTTCCCGACCTGCAGCCGGGCAGCTCGATCATGCCGGGCAAGGTGAATCCGGTTCTGCCCGAGGCCGTCACCCAGGTCGCGGCGCAGGTGATCGGCAACGACGCGGCAGTCACGTGGGGCGGCGGCAACGGTGCGTTCGAGCTCAACGTCTACATCCCGATGATGGCGCGCAACGTCCTCGAGTCGATCACGTTGCTCAGCAACGTGTCGCGGCTGTTCGCCGACCGCTGCATCAGCGGACTGGTCGCGAACGCGGATCACCTGCGCACGCAGGCCGAATCGTCGCCGTCGATCGTCACGCCGCTCAACTCGGCGATCGGCTACGAGGAGGCGGCAGCGGTCGCCAAGCAGGCGCTGCGTGACGGCAAGACGATCCGCGAGACCGTCATCGACCGCGGACTCGTCGGTGATGATCTGTCCGAAGAGGAACTCGACCGCCGACTCGATGTCCTCAAGATGGCGAACGTGGACCGGAAGCGTTAGTCGGAGATCACGCTGAACCTGGTCGGTCCGGATGCAGTCAGAACCGGTTCGGCTCGAGCGCTGCCGCCCGCACTCCGCCTGCGGCGACGTCGTCCGGCAGCGGATCCCCGCGGAAGACAGCGGCTCCGGCCCGGGCCAGGCCGTCGGCCATCTGGATGCCGTATCCGCCCTGGCCCGCGAACCAGAAGAAGCCCTCCACTCCCGGGTCGAAGCCGACCACCGGTGACCGGTCCGGCGCGAAGGTGCGCAGGCCCGCCCACGAGGAGCGGATGTGTCGGACGTTCAGGTCGGTGACCTCGTTGATCGACTCGATGGCGCGGGCGATCGTCAGATCGTCGGGCCGGACGTCGTGCGGATGACTCGGCGTCTCGTCGGCGGGGGAGCACAGGAGCCCGTTGGCTTCCGGCTTGATGTAGAAGGCGTTGTCGAGGTCGTCGACGACCGGCAGCGACGGCGTCCTCAGCCGGCTGGGCGCGTCGACGCCGAAGATCGTCCGGATCTTCGGACTCACATCGACCGGCGCAGCACCTGCGAGCCCGGCGATCGTGTCGACCCATGCGCCCGCGGCGTCGACGACCACCGGCGCGCGCACCGTGTCGTCTCCGCTGAGCGTCACGGTCCACTCGCCGTGGGTGCGGACCAGCCCGGTCACCGCGGCCCGGGTGCGGACCTCGCCGCCGTGCTGCCGCAGTCCGCGGACATAGCCCTGGTGCAGGGCGTGGACGTCGATGTCCATCGCCGCCGGGTCGAGCAGCGCGGCCTCGATCGCATCGCGTGTCAGGTACGGCGCGAGGGCGACGGCGTCGTCGGCGGACAGCATCTCGACGGTCTGCGCCTGACGTCGGACATCGTCGTGGAATGCGGTCAGCGCGTCGCCGCGACCTTGCCTCGCGAATACGAGGTAGGGGCGCGGTGTGAGGAGCGGGCCGTCGAACCCGTCGGCAGGGGCGGCGAGGAACGCGCGGCTCGCACTGGTCAACGCACGTACCGTGGTGTTGCCGAACGTCTCCAGATAGAGAGCGGCCGAACGGCCGGTGGTGTGGAACGCGAGCGTGTCCTCCTGCTCGACGAGGCAGACCCGTCTATCGGCGCTCAGCTGATAGCCGATGGACACTCCTGCGATCCCGCCGCCGATCACGACGACGTCGAACGCTGCCGAAGCCATTCCGCACCACCTCCGCGTGTTCCGGTGATGGCTCCAGGGTAGGAGACGAGACGGCCGCCGTAGGCCGACTGTCGGTCCTTACCGCTCCCGCGACCGCACCCGGATACCGCTGATCGGCACGTTCACGGTCCCCGAGGGGTCGGTGAAGAAGTCGTTGCCCTTGTCGTCGACGACGATGAAGGCCGGGAAGTTCTCGACCTCGATCTTCCACACGGCCTCCATGCCGAGTTCCGGGTACTCGAGCACTTCCTGGCTCTTGATGCAGTCCAGGGCGAGCCGTGCCGCCGGGCCGCCGATGGATCCGAGGTAGAAACCGCCGTGCGCGTCGCACGCGGTCGTGACCTGCTTGGAGCGGTTGCCCTTCGCGAGCATCACCATCGAGCCGCCTGCCGCCTGGAACTGCTCGACGTAGCTGTCCATGCGGCCCGCGGTCGTCGGCCCGAACGATCCGGACGCCATGCCCTCGGGAGTCTTGGCCGGGCCCGCGTAGTAGACGGGGTGATCCTTCAGATACTGCGGCATCTCCTCGCCCGCATCGAGACGCTCCTTGATCTTGGCGTGCGCGATGTCGCGGGCCACGACCAGCGGTCCGGTCAGCGAGAGTCGGGTCTTGACCGGGTGCTTGGAGAGCTCTTCCAGGATCTCCGGCATCGGACGGTTCAGATCGATCTGAACCACCTCGCCGCCCGCGATGTCCTCGGCGACGCCCGCATCGGGCATGTACTGGGCCGGGTCGGTCTCGAGCTGCTCGAGGAACACGCCGTCGGCGGTGATCTTGCCCAGAGCCTGGCGGTCGGCCGAACAGGAGACGGCGATGGCGACCGGGCACGACGCGCCGTGGCGGGGGAGGCGCACGACGCGCACGTCGTGGCAGAAGTACTTGCCGCCGAACTGCGCGCCGATGCCGAACGACTGCGTGAGTTTGAAGACCTCTTCCTCGAGCTCGGTGTCGCGGAACCCGTGCGCCGCCATCGACCCCTCGGTCGGCAGGTTGTCCAGATAGTGCGCGGAGGCGTACTTCGCGGTCTTGAGTGCGAACTCGGCCGACGTGCCGCCGACGACCACCGCCAGGTGGTACGGCGGGCACGCAGCGGTGCCGAGCGAACGGATCTTCTCGTCGAGGAACTCGAGCATGCGCTTCGGGTTCAGGATCGCCTTGGTCTCCTGGAACAGGAACGACTTGTTGGCGCTGCCGCCCCCCTTGGCCATGAAGAGGAACTTGTACTCCGGCCCCTTGGGGCCCTGCTCGGTCGCGTAGATCTCGATCTGTGCGGGCAGGTTGGTGCCGGTGTTCTTCTCGTCGTACGTGGTGAGCGGCGCGAGCTGGGAGTAGCGCAGGTTCAGCTGGGTGTACGCGTCGTACACGCCGCGGGCGATGACCTCACCGTCGTCGATGCCGGTGAGGACGCCCTCGCCCTTCTTTCCCATGACGATCGCGGTGCCGGTGTCCTGGCACATCGGGAGCACCCCGCCTGCCGAGATGTTGACGTTCTTCAGCAGGTCGAGCGCCACGAACCGGTCGTTGCCGGACGCTTCGGGGTCGTCGATGATCTTGCGGAGCTGCCGCAGGTGCGCGGGCCGCAGGTAGTGGCTGATGTCGTGCATCGCCTCCGAGGCGAGCGTCTGGATGGCCTCCGGCGCAACCTTCAGGAAGGTGCGGCCGTCGACGTCGAACGTCGAGACGCCTTCCGTGGTGACCAGGCGATACGGGGTGTCGTCCTGATCGGCCGGAAGGAGATCGGAGTAGAGGAATTCGGGGGCTGATGACTCACTCACAGCCTGCATATTAGCGAGCCTCAGCCCTTCGTCACAGGTAAGGACTACCTACCTCGCCGGTCAATGAGCATGGAACTCGATGTGGTCGGCGGGGACCTCGCGGCGACCACCGTCGGCGTCGAGGAATGACCGGGAGTCCTGGTACGCGCGGTCGATGAGTTCAGCCGCCCGGCTGAAGTCGATCTCGCCGACGTCGATCGGGCAGGGCGGCGGCAGAACGATCAGGTCGGCGTCATCGGAGTACTCGCGGATGTCCCGGATCAGTCGCTTGTGGACGAGAAGCTCCATCGTCTGGAGCAGCATTCCGGTGACGCTCGTCGGCGGTGCGTCGAGAGCGCATTTGTAGCCGCACGACAGGATGTAGATCCGGTCGATGCCCGAGGCGATGGCGGGCGAGATGGCTGTGTTGTCGGCGACCCCGCCGTCGACGAGCAGACTGCCGTTGTGATCGACGGGCGGGAGCAGGCCGGGGAGGGCGCTGCTGGCCAGGATCGCCTCCACCGAGTTGCCGGAATCGAGGATGATCTCGTCGCCGGTGAGCAACGCGGTGGCGATCACCCGTAAGGGAATGCGGGCGTCTTCGAGGTCGGTGAACGTCAGGTGACGCTCCGCGAGGTTGCGCATTCCGTGGTCGCCGAACAGGGCCGGACTGCGGCCGAGCAGTGCGTTGAGGAGCCGGCGCGGTCGGGGCGGGAATATCTGCCAGGTACTCAGGCCCTTCCACACCTCCCCGAGTTCGTCCGCCGATTCGATGGACAGCCCGTGCCCGGCGATGAAGCCGGCGTTGAGTGCTCCGGCCGATGTGCCGACGAGCAGATCCGGCTGCACGCCCCGTTCGGCGAGAGCGGCGAGCATGCCCACCTGGATGGCGCCGAGGTTCGCGCCGCCGGACAAGACGAAAGCGGTGGTCACGTTCGCGAGAGTAGTCGCGGGGACGACGACGCACCGGGGAGCCGGTATATCGACCGAACGACTGCGCGTAACCGCAGGAGCCGGTGGCGCCGATCATCCGGTTAGGAGCGTCGGTGAGAGCACCGTCGCCCGACCGGAGGAGTCCTGATGAATCGCAGTATCACCACCGCAGCCTCTGCCGGCGTGATCGCCGCCGCTGCGCTCCTGGGCACGGCGTGTTCGACGGACGGCAGTCCGGACGCGGTACCGGACTCGGCAACCGTGAGTGCCCGTTCCTCACAGCCGACTCACACGCAACAGCCGACTCACACACAGGCGGTTCACGGCGATGTGTCGGTGAACGGCAGTGGCTCTGCGCCGGACTCGGATCCGGTGGTCGAGACGACCCAGCCGACCGAAACAACCCAGCCGACCGGAACCGAGTCGACGGTATCGACGTGCGATTCCGCGTCGGCAGGCAATCTCGCGGCGGTGGCCTCGAACTCGGCGGTCGCGGACCGCCTGGTCGCACCGATCCTCCTCGGCGGGGTCTCCTGCTCGGGAACCAGTGCAATCGGCGTGACCGCACCCGACGGCGAGCATCAGCCCACGGGGATCCTGTTCCGCAACAACGGAAGCGGTTGGTCCGCTGTCGAGATCGGCAGCGCGATCGACTGCTCGTCGCTCGGCGTGCCCGCGGAGGACGTTGCGAACCTGGAAGGCTGCTACTGACGGTCGATTGCCGGGATCCCGGTCAGGGGCCAGGCGATAAGCTGGTCGCACATGCGTCGAGGCTAGGAGACCATCGCCATCGGTACCAATCGTGAACTGCGCGCGTCGGTGACCATCGATGCTCCCGCGAGTCGGGTGTGGGAGGTGCTCACCGACTTCCGGAACCTCGTGCGCGCGAGTCCGGAGTTGATGTCCATGACGCCGCTGCGGCCGGGCGGACTCCGGGTCGGCCAGGTGTACGCGAGTCTGAACCGCCGGAACCTGGTGGTGTGGGCTACCCGCAACCGGATCATCCGGGTGGACCGCGAGCGGGCCCTCGCCTGGGACACGGTCACCAGCGGAGCTCGCTGGATCTTCGAACTCGACGGCGCCGCAGGCACCACGGTGCTCACCGAGCGGCGGTCGGTCCCGGATGGTCTGACCATGACCGGACGACTGTTCGCGAGCACGATGCTCGGCGGCGGGGAGAACCACGCCGCCGAGCTCGAAACTGCCATCGACCGGACACTCCGGGTGATCAAAGCGAAGGCGGAATCGGCCTAGGGGCGGGGGTCACGGGCGCTCGGTGACGCCACGGTCCGGCTGGCGGGCGCATCCGCCCGCTGCGAGGTGACGTGAACCGGAACGGTCCCGGTCGTATCGAGCCACGGCTGGCGTTCGATCAGGTCGCTGACGGTGACGGTGCCTTCTTCGACCACCCCGCTGGCGGCGTCGAAGATCACGTACTTCTGGTCGCCGTTGTGAACGGGCTGCGCCTCGATCATGACCAGCCGAAGATCGCCGTCCTGCAGGTTCAGCCGCCGGTGCACAGCGGTCGCGAGCTGCTCGTTGTGCAGGTGTCCCTCGCCGAAGTTCCAGCCGATGAGAGAGCCTGCCATGAATTCGCCCTCGCGGACCACGTAGTCCTCGCGGTCGGGGACCGCACGCGGGATCAGACCCATGTGCGCACGACCGTGACTGTGCATCGACCGCCAGGCGGAGAACTTCTGCATCATGAACTCGCTGGTGTCCTCGTCGTACAGCTTGAGCAGTTGGTGCTTCGTCATGGGCGCCGACTTCGTGATCTCGGCCTCCATGCGCTCCTCGAGCCCCGGGCGCATCAGCCAGGTGTTGGTTGCCCAGTTGCCCGCGTAGTAGCGCATGCCAGTGAGGAACGAGATCGCCTGCGGCTTGATGTCGCCGATGACGATGCCCGCGATCAGTGCGACGGCGATCAGGTACGGCCACGGGGTGGTCGCGTTCCAGATGGAGTACGTCGAGTCGGTGTAGTTGAAGAACAGGAACCAGGCTGCACCGATGACGAACAGGTTCCATTCCAGCGGCACTCCGGCCGGGAACGTCGACAGGATGAACAGGTGGAAGATGGTCAACCCGATGAGGATCACTGTGGTCAGGATCGAGTTGGTGGAGAAGATCAGGATCGCCGGCATCACGAATTCGATCACGGTGCCCTGGTGGGCGGCGATCTTGGCGAACAGCGATGGGCGCATGTCCTCCGGGTAGTTGCGGTACAGCTTCTTCTTGACCCATGGGCCGCCGACGAACGGGCTGTTCGAGATCATCACCGACACCACGAACGGGAAGTGGTGGTTCAGCTTCGACGACGCGGCACCCCACCAGACGGCGACCATGATCAGCTTCAGAGCGATGATCATGTCGATGCAGGGGAACAGGAAAGCGATCGCCATGACGAGGTACTGATCGGAGCGGGCTGACAGGAAGATCGCCTTGTCGCGCAGGCCGACGAGCGCCAGTGCGACGACGATGGCGATCGGGACCGCCGGGGCGATCATCCCGGCATCGCCAACGTCACCCACACCGTCGGACACCAAGCCCCACACCAGGATTCCCAGAAGTGCCGCGTAGAGGACGACGTCGACGATCGTCCGGGTTTCGCCGCCGGTCAGCGGGACCTTGCCCGGCCATGGAGCCAGGCGGATGGTGCCCGGACGCAGCCAGTAGGTGAATCCGCCGACCGGCGGGAAGAACCGCATCGTCAGCGGACCGGATCCGCAGCCGAACCCGCAGACCTCGAACAGGATCGTGAAGATCACGACCTTCTGGAACACGATCGGCTCGGTCCACCACGAACCGATGTCCGACAGCTCACCGATGCCCGGAGTGCTGATGGAGATGATCCACAGCGGCAGCAGCACATAGGCGGCCATCTTCACGAAGTAGAAGAGGTAGGCGCCGGGAGGCGTGCCGAACCCGTTCGCGCCCCAGTGCTGCACCTGGATCCTCAATCGCTCCAGCTGCGGCAGCTTGCGCCACTCACTCAGGTCGATGTCGGGCAGGGTAGGGGACAGGATTCCCATGACGTGTTCCTTCGGTCTTACGGGTCGGTCGAGTCGGCGACGGTCAGTGCTCAGCGTCGGCAGACTCATCTGCCTGATCGCTCAATCGTTTACGCATGGCGGGCTTGTCGAGCTTGCCGACCGGGTTCTTCGGAACGTCGTCGACGATCCAGACGGCGACCGGACGCTTGTACTTCGACAGCGACTCGTCGATGTGCTTCTGGATGACGTCTTCGGTGGTCGACGGATCCGACACCGACACGAACAGCACCGGCTCTTCGCCGCGCATGGGATGAGGTCGGCCGACGACAGCGGCCTCGAGGACTCCGGGAACCTCGTAGACGACGTTCTCGATCTCCTTCGGATAGATGTTCTCGCCGCCGCGGATGATCATGTCCTTCGCGCGATCGACCAGCGTCAGGTAACCGTCCTCGTCGAACCGTCCGATGTCGCCCGTCCGGAGCCAGCCGTCGATGAAGGCCTTCTCGGTCTCCTCCGGCAGATTCAGGTATCCGCGCATCACATTGGGGCCCTTGATCTGCACCTCGCCCGCCGAGCCGTCGGTGATCTCCTCGCCGCCGGGTCCGGCGATGCGCACCTGCTCGCGGGGGAGGGGGAGGCCGACGGTGCCCGGTTTCCGCTTGCCGTGGATCGGGTTGACCGTCGAGGCGCATGTGGCCTCCGACAGTCCGTATCCCTCGATGACCGGCACCGAGAAGCGGCTCTCGAACTTGTCGAGCAGTTCGGCGCTGGCAGGGGCGGCACCGCACACGGCGAACTGCAATGAGGAGGTGTCGGGCTGCAGTTCCTCGGGCAGGTTGGCCAGCATCGCGAAGATCGTGGGCACCCCCGAGAAGTAGGTCGGCCGGGCGGCTTCGACACGGTCGAAGAACGTGCGGGGATCGAACCGGCCGGCGACGGTGACCGATCCGCCCGCGACGAGCGAGGACAGTGCACCGACCACGATGCCGTTCACGTGGAAGAGCGGCAGGATCAGCAGGCTGTGCGTCGAGCTGTCGAGGGAGAACTCCTCGATCGCCATCTCAACCATCGCCGTGAGATTGGCGTGATCGAGCATCACACCCTTGGGCCGACCGGTGGTGCCGCTGGTGTAGATCAGCAGTGCCAGGTCGTGCTCATCGGTCTGCGTCGTCTCCCGCGTACCCGTCTTCGCCGAGGAGAGGTCGGTCACGACCGTCACGTCGTCGGCGAGCTTGGCCTTGAGGTCGTCGCTGGTGACCACCGCCGACTGCTTGCAGTCGGCGAGCTGGTAGGCGATCTCCTTCGGTTCCAGAGAGGGGTTCACCGGAGTCGCCGTCGCCCCGAGCCGCCACGCGGCGAACAGCGCGATCACGAAGTCCGCGGTGTTGGGCAGCATGATCGCGACCACGTCCGACTTGCTCACGCCGGCTTCCGCCAGAGTGCCTGCCGCACGGATGATCGCCTCGTCGAACTCGTGGTTCGTGAATGTCTGCGTGTCATCTGCCAGTGCGGGCGCACTCGGATCGGACTCGGCGCGTGAGCCTGCCATCTCAGCCAGAAACATGTGAATCCTTCGTTCTCGGAGTGCTGTACAGCACGTCACTTTACGAACACCTATGTGATCGCAACCATATCCAGCGGCGACAAAGTTCCGGCTCGTATTGTCCCCTCGAGACAACGCCGTGGGGTGCGCACCGACTACTGTCACATTCGTGACCGAGTACGGGATTTCGCAGTCCGATGACGTTGTTGCCGACGTGGTGGCATCGGTGATCACTGAGATGAGCGAGAACCTGGTGGGGGAGTCGCGGCACATCCGCGAGGTCCTGGAACGCGATATCACCGAACTGCGCGGGAACCGGCAGTTACTCGACCTGCTCGGCGACAGCGTCGAGAGCAACGTCGACGCGGTGTTCCACATCATGCGTCACGGCATCTCCACCGACGGTGTGCAGGCCCCGTCGGCGGCGGTGGAGTACGCGCATCGGCTTGCGCAGCAGCTCATTCCGATGGCCGCGTTGGTGCGTGCGTACCGACTCGGCCAGACCGCACTGCAGGAGCGGGTGTTCACCACCATCGAAGCCTCCGACATCGAGCCTCGCCTCGGGTTGGAGGCCGCGCGCCGGATCGTCTCGATCGCATCCGCGTACATCGACACCGTCACCGAGCAGGTCGTCGCCGCCTACCAGGCGGAGCGCGACAAATGGATGTCCAACCGCAACACCATCCGGACCGTGCGCATCCGGGAACTGCTGTCGACGACTGCCGAGGTAGACGAAACCCAGACGTCGGCGGCCATCGGATACAACCTGAATCAACATCACTGCGCCGCGATCGTCTGGTCGACGGCTCCCGACCCGCAGCACGACGAGCTGTCCCGCATCGAACGTGTCACCCGCACGCTCGCCACCGAACTCGGTGCGGGGAGCGAGTTCCTGTTCGTCGCCGCCGACCGGCTGACCGCGTGGGTGTGGATGTCATGGCCGGCGGACACCGATCCCGACCTCGGTACGGCGCGCGATCACATCGGGGAGAACCTCTCCGGCCTCTACGTCGCACTGGGTACGCCGCACCCCGGGAGTGCCGGGTTCACCAAGTCGCACCGCGAGGCCGTCGAGGCGCGGAACATGGCCGAACTCGCGGAGGACCCGCCGCAACTGCGGTCCTACGCCGACCCGGGTCTTGCCGTGGCTTCGCTGGTCAGCGCCGATTCCGTCCGGGCGCGGGAGTGGGTGGCACAGGTCCTCGGGCCGCTGGCGGCCGATACCGACGCTGCCCGACGGCTCCGTGAGACGCTGCGGGTATTCCTCGGCAACCAGTCGAGCAACAAAGCGACAGCAGAGCAGCTGCATCTGCACTACAACACGGTCAAGTACCGGGTGAAGAACGCCGAACGCGATCGCGGACGCCCCATCGCCGACGATCGTCTCGACGTCGAAGTAGCGCTCCTTCTCGACTACTGGCTACCGCGGCCGGACTAGTGACGGAGCGGAGAATCCGCCCCAAACACTCATCTGGAATATTCCTCATCCCCTGCGAAATCCGGGGCGGCAAAGGGCAGCATGTGTTCGGTACACATTCGACCGAATCAATGGAACAGGGACCATGCGAACACAACGACGGTTTATCAAACTCCTCACCGCGATGATCGCGATCGTGATCGTCCTGGTGGCAGGCGGCTGCAAGGGAAGCGACTCCGACTCCACTACGGCCGCAAACGGTTCGGGTGCCAATTCGCAATCGGAGAATGCTTCGGGTGAGTTCGCCTGCCCGAAGGAGAACACCATCAAGTTCGCGAAGACGAAGTTCACCTGGCATGCCGGGCTGGGCTTCGGCGCCTTCCACCGGTGGATCTACAAGCCCGCCAAGGCCGGGAGCTTCAAGAAGGGTGCTGACGGGCGTGTGAAGGCGTTCGTCAAGGCGGGAGCGGCGGCCCTGTTCGTCAAACGCCAGGTGCGCCTCGCCTCCGAGGACGCGAAGGCCAACCCGACGCTCTGCAAGTCGATCGTCAAGCCGATGAAGTCCATCTCGGACAAGGTGTCGGATGCCGTGAAGAGTGCTCGCAAGGGCGACCTCGGCGCGGTCAACTCCCTCAACGACGACGTCAAGTCGGTGATGACGAAGTCCAAGGATCAAGGCAGTGAGATCAAGCCGGATGAGAACGCGGACATCGGCGCCAAGTAGCGTCTGAATTCTGAATACGTGAGTGGCCGACGCGAGATTCTCGCGTCGGCCACTCACGTTCGTGACCCGACCGTTCAGTCAGTCGGACAGTCAGTCGGACAATGGGAATCGGTCCGCGAGCATGCCGCGCTGCGGGTTGATGCGGCGAGGAGCGGGGCTGTCGTACACCACGAGAAGCTCCCTCGGGTCCGGGTCGTTCAGCAGGGCGATGCCCTCGGCGTGGTCATCGCCCTCGCCGTAGGGGAGGTCGAGCACCGTCTCGAGGTCGGGTGCTCGCACCAGCTGCGACGCTTCGGCGTCCGGCGCACCTTTCCAACGGTGCACACGCACCGGACCGTCGAGGTCCATGGTCGGTCCGGAGAGAACCAGGATGTCCCGCCCGTCGGAGCACAGGTCGCGAACGCCCAGGCCGCCCAGATCCAGCAGGTGCTTTCGGTAGCGGGAGCCATCGTCGAGGCGGCGGGCCTTCAACCGTTCCGGATGCTTCTTCGACGGGGTCAGCCGCAGTTCGATGACCGTGGCCCACCCGCGCAGTACCGGCCCGCGCAGCCCGACGAACACCCGGTCGCCGAAGGCGGCGATCCCCTCGATGTCGATTCCGTTGTCCTTGCTGGGGATCGATAGGAACGGGGCCAGGTGCTCATCCTCGCGAAGCAGTTCTGTCAGGCTCTTCGATCCGACGCCCAGCACCGCCGCATGCTCGGTGCGCCCATCCAACTCGACGTGCTCCCGCAACTCGGATACGCCGTCCTCGTCGGTCACCGGAATCCGCAGCAGCACGTGCCGGTTCTCTTCGGACTTCACTTTCGCCAGGCGCTCGAATGCCTTCTCTGTGCTGTGCTGCTCTTTGATCCGCGACCGTTTGCGGCTGTGCGAACCCACCGCCCAGAGGTAGTGCCCGTCGCGAGCGAAGCCTTCGAGGTCGGCTTCCTCATCGGCGTCGTCGGACGGCATCGGCACCAGGTCGGCCAGCGCGTACACCTGTTCGTCGCCGTATACGACGGTGCGTCCGGGTTTCCGGGTGAGTCGGTGGATGACGGCGCCCTCGTCGCCGCCGACCCATAAGGTGTCGTCCCCGTCCGTGCGGATCGCGGACAGATTGGTGTTGATCTCCTTTTTCCGCGCGCGCTCGGAGAACTGGAGGCGGGCAGTGCGTGGTGAAGCCATGATTCAAGGGTACGGATGCCGAATGACCGCGACTCGAATCGGAAACATCGTGCGAGTGGTACCCATGCCGACCGGCATCGGTCTATAGCCGGTTGCCGGCCGTCATACGTACCACTCCGACGAGATACCGTCGCCGTCCGAGGCCGCGGGCCGAGTCGACCGGCAATCTACGCGACGCCCGCGCGGGCGCACTCCCAATCGTCGGGGACAGTCCCACCGTCGAGGAAGTCGCGCAGGAACGACGCGTCAGGCTATCGAACGTTGCGATCGCCCGGTGCGTCTCCGGAATCAGAGGTGCACCGGGCGCATCGGTTACGTCTGTTGCCGAAGAACCTGCCCAAATTCGTCAACAGTGAGGGTCACAGTCTTCTTCTCGGTGGCCTGCATGATGTAGAGGATGAGCCATACGAGGCTCCAGCAACCGCATGTCACAAGTGTCAAGATCAGATGAAGCATGTGATTGATGGGCTTGCCGTATCGGAGGACGGCGTTGTAATCCGACTGCGATTCCACCATCGCTCCACGGACAACCTCGTTGTGAACGCCTTGCGCGAGACGGCTCTTTCGGGTGTCGGGGTCGGCCTTGGGTAGTGGGCCGTTCGTTGGGTACCCCGGTTGCGTCATCTACATTCTCCTTCGGTCATCGATAGGTATCGAAAGTCTTAAACCCGCCAGAGATTAGCGGTATCCGACGTTCTTGAATTGCCGACTTTCCGAATTTTGGAGAGATTCGTCCGGTTGGACGACGTGATGCCGCCGAATGGCTTGTATGCATGGGGCTAGCGGCGCTTCGGGCAGTGCCCAAACCTGTAGTCGCTCGCACCGGGCAGGCCAGGAGCCAAGCCCGTTGCTACCAGTGCCCCCAGTCGGACTCGAACCGACACTTTGCAGATTTTAAGTCTGCTGCCTCTGCCAATTGGGCTATAGGGGCGTGCGGTCAAGCATGCCAGGGCTGCGGTGTCGTGTGGCATCGGGCCGCCGGTCTTGGGAACACGCTCGCGGACGGCGTTGTTGAACCGGGCAACATCTCACGTATGGAGGCGCATCATCATGCAGGTCGAGATCTGGACCGACATCAACTGCCCGTTCTGTTACCTCGGCAAGAAGCGCTTCCACGATGCGCTCGACGAGTTCGAGAATGCGGAGTCGGTGCAGGTGACGCACCGTTCGTTCGAGCTCGACCCGAATGTCCCGGAGGGGACATCCGGGGACGTGGTCGAGAATCTGTCGAAGAAGTACGGACGCACGCTGGAGCAGGCGGCGGACGGGGAGCGTCAGCTCGCCGCGTCGGCGCGTGAGGCCGGGCTCGAGTACGTGACGTCGGGGCGCGACATGGGCAACTCCTTCGATATGCACCGGCTCCTGCACTGGGCGAAGGAGCTCGGCCGGCAGGAGACGATGCTCGACGCGCTCTATGCGGCCAACTTCGCGGAGCCCGAGCCGCTGTTCGGCAGCAGCGACCGCCTCGTCGAGGTGGCGGTCGGCGCGGGCTTCGAGGAGGCCGGCGTACGAGAGGTGCTCGACGACCCGACTCGGTACGCGCAGGACGTCCGCCGGGATGAGGCGCAGGCGCAGGAATTCGGAGTGCAGGGTGTGCCGTTCTACGTCTTCGACCGCAAGTACGCCGTGTCCGGAGCTCAGCCGGTCGAACTGTTCACGCAGGCACTGAATCAGGCGTGGGCCGATCGCCCGACGCCGACACTCATCGGTGAAGGCGACGCCTGCGGGCCCGACGGGTGCGAGGTGCCTCGGTAATGCGGGCTGTCGTCTGGGGGCGCGTCACCTATCCGGCGCGACGTCCAGGTACTCGGTGAACCCGTACTGGTCGTGCGGACCGATCACGGCGAACTCGAAGAGGCCCTCGCCGGTATCGACGGTCTCGCCGTCGTCGTAGGCGAACGTCGCGTAATAGTCGATCGGGCAGAACATCCTCATGGTCGGATCGAGTTCGGACACGTCGTTGCGCATGCCCTGGGTCTTCTCGTCGCCCTGCCACATCCCGTGGCGCCAGTCCTGCTCCAGGCCGTAACCGGTGCCGAAGCCGATGTAATTGGCCACCTGGGATTCGCACCGGACACTTGTCGTCACGCCACCAGGCTTGATGAATCGCAGCGTGGCGCCTGCCGGTTCGCGACCGCCCGGGACGAACTCTATGTCGTGCTCCACTCGCCCCAGCCATTCCGGATCTCGGCGGGAGTCGTTCCACACGAGTCTGGCGTCACCCATGATCCGTTCGCCGGTGCGCAATTCCTGGACCAGCACCACGATCGCGTAGTCGGCGAAGCGCATCACCGAGTAGATCCAGAAGAACGACGTCGCATCGGTCGATGCGGCACGACGCCCGGGAGGTTCGGCTTCGCCGACGGGTCGTACGCCCCAGGACCGGTCGCGGTTGCCGCGCCATCCGTCGGGTTCCACCTCGGATTCCCGGCCGTCGACAGTCAGTGAGCCTGACCACCGACCGGTCTGCACGAAGCGCATGGTGTCGAACGTGACGCGTTCGAGCTGCCGCTGGAAGTGACGCGGTTCCAGGACCGCAGGACCGTCCGCGTCGAAGGTCAGATCGAACGACAGGTCGCCGTGGCCGGGACTCAAGCTCACCCGCAGTGTGCGGAGGCCCTCGAGGATCTCGACCCGGAAGGGACCGATGGTCAGATCGTTCCGGTCCGCGCCGAGGGCGCGCGAGCTGCGCACCACGATGTGGTCGTCACCGTGCCGCACGACGGCGAAGCAGTCGGCCACTCCGAGGTTGGGATACACGCCCAACCCGATGATCAACCACGGATCACCGTCGGGCCCATGGCAGTTGAAGTAGTACCGGTCGTAGAAGTTGCGGTCCGACGTACCGACGTGCCGGATCACCTCGGCGATCTGGTGGATCGGATGGTCGTCCATCTCCGACAGCGCGGACTCGCTCATCGCTTCACATTCTCCCAATACGTGCCGGCGATCATCGCCTCCATCGCCGAGCGGTGCAAGATCATGTCGTCCGGGTCAGTCGGCTCCTCAGTCTGGCCGAAGTGGATTGCGCGGCAATTGATCCGGAACATGATCACGGCGTGGATCAAGGCGGCGTAACCGGTGAAGAAATCCAGGTCCACCGGCCGATATCCGGTCTGCTCCTCGTACGACGCTGCGACATCCTCGCGGCGCAGGAAACCGGGCAGTCCGTCCATGCCGGCCAACTCCGCGAGGTCCTGAAAGAATCTGTGCAGGAAGATCATCCATCCCACGTCCAGTTCGCGTGGGCCGATGGTCGCCATCTCCCAATCGAGGACGGCGACGGGTTCGAAATCGCGGTACATGATGTTTCCGATCCGTGCGTCACCCCACGACAGCGCCGGTTCGGGTTCGTCCCGGGGGTAGGTCTCCTCGACCCAGGCGAAGGCGCGGTCGATCAGCGGGGCGCCCGCACGTCCGGCGCGCGCCCAGTCGTAGAACCCGTGGAGGCGCCGTATGTGGGAGCGCAGCGGGGACTCGCCGTCGCCGGGCGCGGCGACGCCGACCGGCGGCAGGGGAGCGGCGTGGATCTTCGCGAGGACGCCGACCGACGCGGTCGCCATCTGCGACCGCTGCTCGGCGGTCGCCTCGGTGACCCACGACCCGAAGGTGTACGGCATGACGTCCGGTGGGACGTCGCCACCCACACGGTCCATCACGAAGAACGGCGCACCCAGTGCGTCCGGGCTCGGCTCCGACCACCACAGCGCGGGCAACGGCACGTCGGT
Organism: Gordonia zhaorongruii; assembly: GCF_007559005.1. Taxonomy (GTDB): domain Bacteria; phylum Actinomycetota; class Actinomycetes; order Mycobacteriales; family Mycobacteriaceae; genus Gordonia; species Gordonia zhaorongruii. The sequence goes on from NZ_CP041763.1 coordinate 839,219, forward strand.
GTGCTCGGCTAGATGCCGGATCAATTGGAACTGGCCGTCGAGATCGTACGATCCGAACACCGGATCGTTGTCGGGCATCGGCGCGACGCGCACCACCAGTTTCCGATCCTGGCCGTCGACGCGAACGTCCGCAAGCAGGGTCTCGCTCGACATACCGTTCGCCGCCGGTATCTCGATCCCGGTCACGTGGGCTCGGTCGCCCTCGTGCTGCTTCATCCAGGCGTCGAGTCGGTCGCGGAGCCATTCGGGGTCCCGGCGCGATCCGCTCGGCCGGGCCGCCTGGGAACCCTCATCATCGGTGATTCGAGTCACATCGCGATTAGAGCATGTGGCGACTCGTGTGCGAGCTGTTCGGCGCCGACTCGTCATAGAACGGACCGAAAACAGGCCTTCCAACGATGACTTATCAGTGGTAACTTATCGTTGTTAACCTACTGGAATCGTAAGGGGATCCTCGTGCTCGCACGAATGACACGGCGCGTCATCGCCGCACCCAAGATCGTGCTCGGAATCGCCGTGGCGTTGCTCGTGCTCTGCGGGGTGTACGGGATCGGTGCCGCGGAGAAGATGATGTCCGGCGGATTCGAGGATCCAGGTTCCGAATCGAGTCACGCCACGAAGGTGCTCGATGAGCGTTTCGACCGCGGCGGCGCCCAACTCGTATTCAAGCTCGACGCACCGGAAGGCGTGGACGTCACCACCGATCCGGAATCGGTGGCGGCGGGCCGCGAAGTGCTCGACGTCCTGCAGTCCAAGGGGGTCGACCGCGGTGGCTACGTGCAGGCCGGCGTCCTGAATATCTGGGACTCTCCGGAGCTGGCAGGGGAACTGCTGAGCAAGGACAAGTCGTCCACGCAGATCATCGCCTCCATCGCGGGCGGTGACGAGAAGGCACCGTCGAACGCGGAGGAGATGGTCGACCTCGTCGGCTCGCAACGCCACGGCATCGACATCCAGGCCGGCGGCATGGCGGTGGTCTTCGGGCAGATCAACGAACAGACCTCCAAGGATCTCGCAGTCGCCGAGGCGATCGCGATCCCGATCAGCTTCCTGTTCCTGATCGTGGTGTTCGGCGGCGTGATCGCAGCCGCGCTCCCCGTGCTGATCGGCGGTGCGGCCATCGTCGGCACCCTGGCGATGCTGCGGGTGATCGCCGAGTTCGCCGACGTCTCGATCTTCGCGCTCAACCTGACCACCGCGATGGGGCTGGCTCTCGCCATCGACTACACGCTTCTCATCGTCACCCGGTATCGCGAGGAAGTCGCGGGCGGGAAGTCCCGAGCAGACGCGATCGTCCGGACCATCGACACGGCGGGGCGCACAGTGCTCTTCTCCGCGATCACGGTGGCTCTCGCGCTCGCGGCGCTGGCGATCTTCCCCATGTACTTCCTTCGGTCCTTCGCCTACGCGGGCGTCGGCGTCGTCGTGGTGGCGCTGCTCGCCGCGCTCATCATCACTCCCGCGCTGCTGATCCTCCTGGGCGACCGCGTGGACTCCCTGAACGTCCGGCACGCCATCGCCAAGCGGTTCGGCCGGAAGACCTCGGCAGCCGAGTCCGGTGGGACTCAACCGATCGAGGAATCCGGCTGGTACCGGATGTCACGCGCGGTCCTGCGCCGCGCTGTTCCGGTCGCGATCGTCGTTCCGGTCCTCCTGCTGATCCTCGGGGCGCCGTTCCTATCTCTGAAGTTCGGTTTTCCCGACGACCGGGTGCTGCCGAAGGACTCCGCGGTGCACTCGATGGCCGATGAGATCCGCACCGACTTCACCGAGGATTCGAGCGGGACCGCGGTCGCCGTCGTCGAGGGCGACGTCGCGCCGCCCGCACTCGGTGGCTACGCGTCCGCACTGTCGAAGGTCGATGGCGTGGCCGCGGTGACGTCGCCGACGGGCGTGTTCCGGGACGGGCGGCAGATCGCGCCCGGAAACGATGCCGACGCGCGGCCCGGCGCCGCTCTGCTCACCGTCGCCTCCGGGGTTGCACCGATGAGCGACGACGGACGGGACCAGGTCGACGCACTGCGGAGTGTGGCGCAGCCCGCCGGTGCGGCAGTGGCGTTCACCGGCGCGGCGGCGACCAACGTCGACGCGGTGGACGGGATGTTCCATTACCTGCCCTGGGTGCTGATCGTGATCGCCGTCGCGACCTATGTGCTGCTGTTCCTGTTCACCGGCAGCGTGGTCCTTCCACTCAAGGCGTTGGTGGTGAACATCCTGTCGTTGTCGGCGACGTTCGGCGCCATGGTCTGGATCTTCCAGGAAGGGCATCTGGGCGGCTTGGGGACCACCCCGCTCGGCTACCTGGTGGCGACGATGCCGGTGCTGATGTTCTGCATCGCGTTCGGTCTGTCGATGGACTACGAGGTGTTCCTGCTCGGCCGCATCCGGGAGGAATGGCTCAAATCGGATCGGACCAAGGAGGCCAACGATCGTGCCGTCGCCCTCGGGCTGGCACGCACCGGCCGCGTCGTCACTGCGGCTGCCCTGTTGATGGCGATCGTCTTCACCGGGATCGCCGCATCCGAGGTGTCGTTCATGAGAATGTTCGGTGTGGGCTTGACGCTCGCGGTCCTGATGGACGCTACCGTCATCCGCATGCTCCTCGTCCCGGCTTTCATGCGGCTGGCCGGCTTGTGGAACTGGTGGGCACCTGCGCCGTTGCGGCGAGTGCACGAACGGATTGGAATCACGGAGGAATGACACCCGGACATGGCTGATTCCGTCCCTCCACGACAGCGCTCACCACGCGGTTCCGGTGAGAAGCTCGCCGCCGAGATCATCGACGCGACCACCGATCTGCTGATCGCCCACGGCAGTGCGGAGTCGGTATCGATCCGTCAGGTGGCCCAGCGCGTTGGCGTCACACCGCCGTCGATCTACCTGCACTTCGAGGACAAGGAAGAACTGCTCGACGCGGTGTGCGCGCACTTCTTCGAGCAGTTCGACGAGGTCATGATGGCGGCGAGCGCGGGTGTCGACGACCTGTGGGATCGGACCCTGGCCCAGGGGCTGGCCTACGTGAGGTTCGCCATCGAGAACGACGTCGTCTACCGCACGGCGTCAATCCGGGTCACCCCGCCCGGCGAGCCGACCCTCACGGACGAGGCGCTGATGTCGTCGGCATTCGTCCACTTCACCGACACCGTCGAGGAGATGATGGCTGCGGGCATCCTGCCGACGGACGATCCGGTCGTCACCGTGCTCAAGCTCTGGTCCGCCGCGCACGGTGTCGCGTCGCTGATGATCTCCAAACCGGGCCTGCCGTGGGGCGACGATCTGGCGATCGCGGAATCGATCCTGCGTGCCGTCTGCCTCGGGCTTGGTCAAGAACCGGTAAAGTAGGGAACACAGCGGGTCCGATGTTCGTTGAACGATCGAACCACATCGTCCGCACAGTTGATGCGTACCGAATTCGTGTAAGGAGCATACGTGCGAGAGAGCAGTAATCCGATCATGCGAGGCGTGGTCCGGGGCAACAAGAAGGACGGCGGCGGTTACGCCTCCTTCGGTCAAGGACTCGCAGGCGCCGGTCAGGCATCGATGATGCAGGGCCAGCAGCAGCACACCGACCAGTACACCCAGCAGGGCTACGCGCCGCAGGCCGGCACCCGCCCGATGAGCATCGACGACGTCGTCACCAAGACGGCGATGACGCTCGGCGTGCTCGTCGCGTTCGCCATCGCGAGTTACTTCTTCATCAGCAGCCGTGGCGACCAAGCCGCCCAGATGTCCGTCGCAGCGCCGATCATGGCCGTCGGCGCCATCGGCGGTCTCGTCCTCGTCCTGATCGCGACGTTCGGCCGCAAACAGGACAACCCGGCGATCGTCCTCTCGTACTCCGCGCTCGAAGGCCTGTTCGTCGGCGCGATCTCGTTCGTGTTCGGCAACCTCACCGTCAGCAACACCTCGGCGGGATCGATGATCGGCCAGGCCGTTCTCGGCACGCTCGGCGTGTTCGGCGGCATGCTCGTCGTCTACAAGGTCGGCGCCATCCGCGTCACTCCGCGGTTCACCCGCATGCTGATGGCAGGCATGTTCGGTGTCCTCGCCCTGATCATCGGCAACCTGGTCATCGGCTTCTTCAACGGTGGCGAGGGCTTCGGCCTGCGTGACGGCGGACCGCTGTCGATCATCTTCTCGCTGGTCTGCATCGCGCTCGCCGCGTTCTCGTTCCTTCTCGACTTCGACCAGGCGGACAACCTCATCCGCGCAGGTGCACCGTCGAAGGCGGCCTGGGGCGTGGCCCTCGGTCTGACCGTCACCCTGGTCTGGCTGTACGTCGAGATCCTGCGACTGCTGAGCTACCTCAACAGCGACTAGCCGCTCACGCGCTCACCGACCGACGAGGCCCGTCCGGTGCGAGGGAAAACACCTTGCACGGACGGGCCTCGTCCTGTTCGCTGAACTGGTGAAACGCAACGACTTCACGATCATCGCCACACTGATCGTCGCCACGTTCGTGGTAGTCCTCAACGAGACGGTGATGAGCGTGGCGCTCCCCGTCCTGCAGTCAGATCTCGGTGTGCCGCCGAGCGAAGGCCAGTGGCTCACCACCATCTTCATGCTGACGATGGCGATCGTCATCCCGCTGACGGGGTTCCTCATCCAGCAGTTCGGGACCCGCACGATGTTCCTGGCGGCGATGACGCTCTTCACGACCGGTACCGCCCTCGCAACGGTGGCGCCCGGTTTCGAGATGCTGCTGGTGGCGCGTGTCGTGCAGGCCCTCGGTACCGCGGTGATGCTGCCGCTGCTCATGACGACCGTCATGACGCTGGTTCCCGAGGAACGGCGCGGGGTGATGATGGGCAACATCTCCGTCGTCGTAGCGGTGGCGCCCGCGCTCGGACCGACCCTGTCGGGATTCATTCTCGATCATCTGAGCTGGCGCTGGGTATTCGGCGTCGTGCTGCCGATCGCGGTGGGTGCGACGGTCATCGGTGCGAAGTACGTGCGGCAGATCGGCGAGCGGTCGAAGGTGCCGATCGATGTCGTATCGATCCCGCTGTCGGTGCTGGGGTTCGGCGGTCTCGTCTACGGTTTGGTGTCCATCGGGCAGAGCGCCGACGGCACGGCCACCATGCCGATCTGGATCCCGTTCGTCATCGGCTCGGCAGGGCTCGCGGTGTTCGTGGCCCGCCAGATTCAGCTGCAGCGCGAGGACCGTGCGCTCCTGGATCTGCGGGTGTTCGCCTCCGTGCCGTTCTCACTGTCGGTGGTGCTGGTGATCGTCGCGATGGCGACGATGATGGGCACGTTCATCGTCGTCCCGCTGTTCGCGCACGACGTTCTCGGCATGAGTCCGCTCACCACCGGTCTCATCACGTTGCCCGGCGGTCTGCTGATGGGGCTGGCGTCCCCGTTCATCGGGCGGCTGTACGACCTGCGCGGACCGCGGATGCTCGTGATCCCGGGCACGTTGCTCATCTCGGGCGCGGTCTGGTTGATGACGACCATCACCACCGACACGTCGTTCTGGCTGCTGCTGGGCGCCAATGTGATTCTGTGTCTCGGTCTGTCGGCGACGTTCACTCCGTTGATGACGTTGAGTCTTGGTTCGCTGAAACCGGCGCTCTACTCGCACGGTTCGGCGGCGCTCGGCACGCTGCAGCAGGTCGCGGGTGGTGCCGGCACCGCGTTGTTCATCACGATCATGACCGTCGTCGCCAAGGACGGGATCGCTGCAGGAGACACTGCGGCCGTCGCGAGCACCGACGGTGTGCGGACCGTGTTCGTCACCGCCGGTTGCCTGAGCATCGTGGTGGTGATCCTGGGACTGTTCGTACGCAGGCCAGTCGGTCAGCAGTCGGCGGTGACGCCGGTCGACGATGACGAGCCGGAGCAGGTCGCCGTCCTCACCTGAGTCGCTACTCGCGCAGATGCTTGGCCAGCAGGTGCATGGCGGCCACGGTGGCGAGCATGCGCACCGACCGGCGGTCGCCGGGGAAGTGCCTGGTGGCCGTGACGGTCTCGCGTCCGGCGATCGCCACCCCGAAGCAGACCGTTCCCACGGGCTTGCCGGGACGTGCGCCGTCCGGACCGGCGATCCCGGTGGTGGACACGGCGACGTCCGTACCAACCGAGGTGCGGGCACCGTCGGCCATCGCCGCCGCGACCTGCTCGCTGACCGCACCGTGCTCGCCGATCAGGTCGGCGGGCACTCCGAGCACGCCGGACTTCACCTCATTCGCGTACGCGGCCACGCCCCCGAGGAAGTAGGCGGACGATCCCGGCCGGTCGGTGAAGCGGGCCGCGATCAGGCCGCCCGTGCACGATTCGGCCGTCGACACCGTGCGGCCGGCCAGCGCGTCGATCACCACGTCGTCCACCTCGGACCCGTCCGTCGAGAAGATGCGCTCACCGTACGACGCGCTCAGCATGTCGACCAGCGCGTCGTACGACGCCGTCGTGGAATCGTCGAACCGCGTGACGATCTCGAGTTCGCCGCCCCGCATGCAGGTGGTGACCTCGAGATCGGAATAGCCGTCGATGGACTGCTCGGCGTCGCGCAGCGTGACCGCGAGGTCGGGTTCGGACAGCCCGTAGGCCCGGATCGTCTCCTGCGTGACCGGTGATCGTCCGGTGAGAGCAGCGGAGACGGGGGCGCTGCCCATCGCAGCGCCCCACATCGACTGCAACTCGTGCGGTGGACCCGGCAGAATCAGGATCGTCGGATGCCTGTCTCCGGCGGGTATGGCAACCCCGGGGGCCGTCCCCGCCGGCGGGATCGGCTGCGCGCCATCGGGAATCAGTGATTGCTTCTCGACCGCGGCGAGCATCGAGGGAGGGAGGGAGTCCGCATCGGCGTACTTGCGCCACCGACGGACCACGCCGTCGACGGTCCGCGCGATATCGGCGTCGCGCCGCAGCTCGCGGCCAGTGAAGTCGGCGACCGTCGCGACCGTCAGATCGTCTGCTGTGGGGCCGAGGCCGCCGGTGGTGACGATGAGGTCGACGCCTTGATCGGTGAGGAACTGCAGCTGCGCGGTCAGATCGCGGGGGCGGTCACCGCAGACCGTGAGGTGACCGACCTCGACACCCAGCGCGAGTAACTGCTGTGACACCCACGGTCCGTTGCGGTCGGTGATCCATCCGCTCAGAACTTCGGTGCCGGTAACGACGATTCCCGCGCGCGTACTCACAGTGCTGAGAGTACGCGCGCGGGAATCAGTCAAAAAGAGCCGTCGTCGGGCTGGATCAGCCGAGGCTGAACGGCTTGCCGTACATCGTGACGTTGCCCTTGAAGGTGTCGGTCTTCACCTGAACGGTGACCTGGGCACGAGCCGAGGCGTGGCCGGCGCAGCCGTCGACGCCGAAGCGCTCCTGGCTGTACGCGAGTCCGCCGCGGGCGTTGCCGAAGTCGAACTTGGTGACGTCGTCGTCTGCACCGGCGACGTTGACCACGGGCACGTACTTGGCCTCACCGGGGGAGAGGGTGAAGCCGCCGGTTGCCTCGGCATCGGGCGTGACCGTGTCGTCCTCGGCTGTTGCGGACCCCTTGCCCTCGGCGCTGGCACCGAAGTTGAGCTGGCAGCCGACCTGGTAGCCGGCGTTGAGCGTGCCGCCCTTGACATCGCCCTTGGTGGAGACGGCGACCTTGCCCGAGACCCACACCTCACGGCTGGTCGGGATGTTGCTGACGGCGCGGCTGACGCGGACCGACTCGTCGAAGAGTCGGATGCTGACGCTGCTGCCGTCGCCGAGGTTCTTGTGCTTGAAGCCGCCCGGCAGCTTGCCCGCGTCGGCAGCACCGGTGGTGCTGGGAATGCCGGTGACGGCGATGAGAGCGGCGCCCGCGATTGCGGCACCGGTTGCGATACGAGAATTGTTCTTCATGTCAGTACGTCCTAGCGCAGTGTCGTCGGGGTGGATCAGCCGAGGCTGAAGGGCTTGCCGTACAGGGTGGACTGGACGACGCCGCCGTCGAACGACAGCTCATCGTCGTCGTTCAGTTCGTAGCCTTCGCCGGCGATGACCTTCACGATCGAGCGAGCCGACGCGTGGCCGCCGCATTGCTGAACGTTGAGCTGGAAGCCGGAGACCATGACGGTCGCCTTCTTCTCCTTGATGTCGATCTTGTCGCCCTTGACGAACTTCACCTCACCGGGCTTCAGCGGCACGGAGAGCGAACCGCTCAGCGACGGCGAGGTCGCGATCGTGCCGGAGAGGCCGCCCTCGAGGCCGGTGATGTCGATCTGGCAGCCGACGAGGTAGCCGACCTGCATGAGGCCCTTGCCCTTGCTCAGAGTGGCCTTGTAGGTGCCCGAGACCGCAGCCGAACGGCCTGCGCCGTTGTTGGCGACCGAGCGCTGACGGACCACGCTCTCGCCGCTGCGCTTGAGCTTGACGGTCTGGCCGTCGATGCCCGTCGAGGTCTTGGAACCGCTGGGGAGACGTCCGGCGTTGGCGTCGCCGGCGGTTGCGATCAGACCGGTTGCAGCAACCGCGGCAACGGTCGTCGCGACGGCGGCACGCCGTGCGATCGAGGTGGTCTTGTCGGACATTCAGACTCCTACTAAGTAACTGGTTGGTCTCGGAAAGACATCGTTCGGGGGGAACAGTAGCGGAGATTTACCGTCGTTTCGATGCGATGTCTCAGCGTGTACTTAGGTGGCACTAACTGTTCGTTCGACCGACACGATTCGCGTCACCTCCGCGTAACTTAATAGACCGAATCCCGTAATTGTGCAGGCTGAAGTCCCAGGACGAATCGGACAAAAGTAAACGCCGGCCGTCGACAGGAGTCGACGACCGGCGTTACTGTGAAACTCGTCACTGAGAGTTAGCTGAGACGCTCCAGAACCATCGCCATGCCCTGTCCGCCACCGACGCACATGGTCTCGATGCCGAACTGCTTGTCGTGCGTCTGCAGGTTGTTCAGCAGGGTGGTGGTGATGCGGGCACCGGTCATGCCGAACGGGTGGCCCAGCGCGATGGCGCCGCCCGAGACGTTCAGCTTGTCGTGGTCGATGCCGAGCTCGGCAGCCGAGCCGAGAACCTGGACGGCGAACGCCTCGTTGAGCTCCACCAGGTCGATGTCGCTCATGCTCATGCCGGAGACGCGCAGCACCTTGCGTACAGCCTCGATCGGGCCCAGGCCCATGATCTCCGGCGACAGACCCGTCGCCGCAGTCGCGACGACGCGAGCCAACGGCGTGAGGCCCAGTTCCTTCGCCTTGGTGTCGCTCATGATGACGAGGGCGGCGGCGCCGTCGTTCAGCGGGCAGGCGTTGCCTGCGGTGATGGTGCCGTCCGGGCGGAACACCGGCTTGAGCTGAGAGATCTTCTCGTAGGTGGTGCCTGCGCGGGGGCCGTCATCAGTGCTCACCTGCGTGCCGTCGGGCAGCGTGACCGGGTCGATCTCGCGAGCGAAGAAGCCGTCGTTGATCGCCTTCTCCGCGCGGTTCTGCGACAGGACGCCCCAGCGGTCCTGATCCTCACGGGAGATGCCGGTGAACGACGCGACGTTCTCCGCGGTCTGGCCCATCGAGATGTAGACGTCGGGAATCAGTCCGTCTTCGCGCGGGTCGTGCCAGGTGCCTGCGCCGCCTTCTGCGGCGGCCGCGCTCCGTGCCTGCGCATCGTCGAAGATCGGGTTCTTCGAATCCGGGAGTCCGTCCGCGGCACCGGAGATGCCGAAGCTCGAGACGCTCTCGACGCCGCCGGAGATGAAGACGTCGCCCTCGCCGGCCTTGATCGCGTGCAGGGCCATGCGGGTGGTCTGGAGCGAGGAGGAGCAGTACCGGTTGACGCTCACGCCGGGGACGTGGTCGAGGCCGAGTTCCACGGCGACGACGCGGGCGATGTTGTAACCGCCCTGGCCGCCGGGCTGGCCGATTCCGAGATGGATGTCCTCGATGAGGGCGGGGTCGAGTTCGGGAACCTTCGCGAGAGCCGCCGCCACCATCTGGCGGGCGAGCTCGTCCGGGCGGACATCCTTGAGGGAGCCCTTTCCGGCGCGACCGATGGGGGAACGGGCATGGGCCACAATCACTGCTTCTGTCATGCGCGCCACGATAGTCGATCACTCGCTCGGAAAGCGGAGTCTCGTGCAGATTCCGGGCCGGTCAGGTGCGAATGTCCACAAGGTGGGAACATGGACGCATGCGCATCGCCAATCACGTCGTGGACCTGGTCGGAAACACCCCGCTGGTCAAACTCAATTCGGTTATCAAGGACGGGGCGGGGCTCGTCGCAGCCAAGGTCGAGTACCTCAACCCGGGCGGTAGTTCCAAGGACCGCATCGCAACCCGGATGATCGACGCGGCCGAGGAATCCGGCGAATTGAAGCCAGGCGGCACCATTGTCGAGCCGACCTCGGGCAACACCGGTGTGGGACTTGCGCTGGTGGCGCAGCAGCGCGGTTACAAGTGCGTGTTCGTCTGCCCCGACAAGGTGGCGGAGGACAAGCGGAACGTGCTGCGCGCGTACGGCGCCGAGGTGATCGTCTGCCCGACGGCTGTCCCGCCCGAGCACCCGGACAGCTACTACAACGTCTCCGACCGGTTGGCAGAAGAGCTGCCCGGCGGCTGGAAGCCGAACCAGTACGCGAACCTCAACGGCCCGCTCAGCCACTACGAGACCACCGGCCCCGAGATCTGGAACGACACGGATGGCAAGGTGACGCACTTCGTCGCGGGCGTCGGCACCGGTGGAACCATCACCGGCACCGGCCGCTACCTCAAGGAGGCGTCGGACGGCCGCGTGAAGGTGGTCGGCGTCGACCCGGAGGGCTCCGTGTACTCGGGCGGCTCGGGCCGTCCGTACCTCGTCGAGGGTGTTGGCGAGGACTTCTGGCCGGACGCCTACGACCCGACGATCCCGGACGAGATCATCGCCGTCTCGGACGCTGACTCGTTCGAGATGACGCGTCGCCTCGCCCGCGAGGAGGGCCTTCTGGTCGGCGGCTCGTGCGGCATGGCCGTCGTCGCGGCCCTCGAAGTCGCCGAGCGTGAAGGCCCCGACGCCGTGGTCGTCGTGCTGCTTCCCGACGGTGGCCGCGGCTACATGTCGAAGATCTTCAACGACGACTGGATGAGCAGCTACGGCTTCCTCCGCACCCCGCTCGACGGGAAGGCTCGCGATGAGTCGACTGTCGGCGCCCTGCTGCGCGGGAAGTCCGGTTCGATGCCCGATCTGGTGCACACCCACCCGCAGGAGACGGTTCGTGACGCCGTCGAGATCCTCCGCGAGTACGGGGTGTCGCAGATGCCGGTCGTCGGTGCCGAGCCTCCGATCATGGCGGGCGAGATCGCCGGCGCGGTCACCGAGCGCGACCTGTTGAGCGCGGTGTTCGAGGGGCGCGCGGGTCTGGCGGATCCGGTCTCGGAACATATGGGCACCGCTTTCCCGTTGATCGGATCGGGTGAGCGTGTGTCCATGGCCATGAAGGCGCTCAGCGAATCGGATGCGCTGATGGTCATCGACGAGGGCAAGCCGATCGGCGTCATCACCCGCCACGACCTCCTGGCCTTCGCCAGCACGAACCCGATTCCGACACTGCAGGAGAACTGAAATTGACTGATCAGGGCTTTTCCACGAAGGCGATCCACGCAGGCTGGGAGCCGGACGCCCGTACCGGCGCGGTGAACGTACCGATCTTCGCGAGTTCGACGTTTGCGCAGGACGGCGTCGGAGGCATGCGCGACGGCTACGAATACGCGCGCACCGGTAACCCGACCCGTCGGGTGCTGGAGGACAACATGGCTGCCATCGAGGCCGGCACGTTCGGTCGTGCGTTCGCCTCCGGCATGGCAGCGACCGATGCGATGCTTCGCGCCGGACTGCGCCCCGGTGATCACCTCGTCATCCCGAACGACGCGTACGGCGGGACGTTCCGACTCATCGACAAGGTGTTCAGCGAGTGGGGCATCACCTACTCGGTGGCGCCGGTCATCGATCCGGAAGCGGTCAAGGCGGCGATCACCCCGCAGACCAAGCTCGTCTGGATCGAGACCCCGACCAACCCGCTGCTCAACGTCGGTGACATCGCGGCCCTCGCGGACGTGGCGCACGACGCGGGTGCCAAGCTCGTCGTCGACAACACGTTCGCGACGCCGTACCTGCAGCAGCCGTTGACGCTGGGCGCGGACGTGGTCCTGCACTCGACCACGAAGTACCTGGGCGGCCACTCGGACGTGGTGGGCGGTGCGATCGTCACGAACGACGAGAAGCTCGACGCCGACCTCGCGTTCCTGCAGAACGGTGCGGGTGCTGTGCCGGGACCGTTCGACGCTTACCTCACGATGCGCGGAATCAAGACTCTCTCGGTCCGCATGGATCGGCACTGCGACAACGCGGAGAAGCTGGTCGAGTACCTGTCGTCGCACCCGAAGATCGCGTCGGTCCTGTATCCGGGCCTTGAGGATCATCCGGGTCACGCTGCCGCGGCGAAGCAGATGCGACGTTTCGGCGGCATGATCTCGGTGCGTCTGGCCGGCGGCCGTCAGGCGGCTCTCGACTTCTGCGCGAAGACGAAGGTCTTCACTCTTGCGGAATCGTTGGGCGGTATCGAGTCGCTCATCGAGCATCCGGGCGCGATGACTCATGCGTCCACCGCGGGATCGCTTCTCGAGGTTCCCGATGACCTGGTGCGTCTCTCTGTCGGAATCGAGGACATCAGCGATCTTCTCGCCGATGTCGAGCAAGCCCTCGGCTGAGCGGTTCGGCGACTTCATCACGCCGCGTCCGCGACGGGATGGGCTGTCATCGTTCGCCGTCCGTGAGAGCGAATCGGTGACCGCCGACGGCGCGGATGTGCGGGATCGACGGGCTCGAGGAAATACGGTTGGCGATCCTCGCCGATGAACACCTCCCATCCGGAGTGGTGGATCATCGTGTGATGCATTCTGCAGAGCAGAACGCCGTTGTCGACGCTGGTCTCGCCGCCTTCGGACCATGGAACGCAGTGGTGGGCGTCGGTCCAGGACGCGGGACGCCCGCACCCTGGGAACGCGCAGCCTCGGTCTCGAACGGTGAGCGCTTTGCGGATCGCGGGCGTCACCAGTCGGTGTTCTCTGCCCACATCGAGTGGCGCGCCGCCTTTGTCGATCGACACCGCCGAAACCGCTGCGTCGCAGAGAACGAGGCTCACTGTCGCTGGACTGATCGGTCCGGCGAAGCCCAGTGACGCGACGTCGTCGACACTGCGGGACGGGACGTGACCGCTGCCTGTGTTGTCCACGGTTGCGGCCGGGATGATTAGGGTCGCGTGGGGGAGGACTCCACCGCTTGTAGGGCGGTTCGACCCTGCCAGATAGTTTCGGACGATCTGGCCGAGCGCGTCAGCCCGCCGCTGACTGGTGGAGCGAGGATCGGGACTTCCATCCGGGCGTAGGACGGGTCGGCACAGCGGGTCGATGGCCGCCGAGAGTTCCTCCCCGGTAAGCACGTCGAGGTTGAGGGTCGAGTTGATGCGGCCTTCGTCGTCGACCGTCAGGCTCATCTCGTTCAATCCGGCATTCTCGGCTGCCGGAACGCGCTCTGCATCGTCTGTGGCGACTGCGAGCTCGATCGCAAACTGACGTGCGCGACGCGCCACGTCTCCGGGAGTGTCCTGCACCAGCAGGAGTGAGGTGATTCGGCGCAGTTCCCCGTCGTCGAGAGCCACGCGATGTTCGATGAAAGCGATTCCTTTCCCGACGGCGTCGGCGTTCTCGGCCGACAGTGCGCCGTTGCGGGTCGCTGACCCGACGGCGGGCAACCTCTCGGCCGCCGCGCCGTTCCGGACGGTTCGGTGGGCGATAGCCGGTGGAACGCCGATGGCCGTCAATAAGCCGGCAGGGTTGGTGACCCGTTTGCGGAAGGGGATTCCGACTCGACCGGCCGTGGCGATGACGGCAGACAAGGTGGCGTCGGCGAGGTTGCGTAGCCGAACGAGTTCGACTGTGGTGGCAAGGATCTCGGCGTCATTGAGTCCTGTCCGACTGGCCGATTGCAACGACTCTGCGAGACGTGGGGTGCGATCAGAATCCGTACGACGATCGGTCGTGGGTGGGGCCATCTCGTCGACGAGATGATCAGTGAACTTTCTGACGGTATCGGCAAACATTGTGACCCCCTCGTTGAACTACTTGTGATTTATGTTACCTGTCTCATTCGTATAGTACAAGTGTTCGAAACATTGAATGTGGGGTGCTCCGGGTTCTGAAAGTCGAGATTCACGGGAACCGAATCTGGCTACTGTGCGTCTAAGTGAATAGCGACGTCTCGAAAAGGTGCTGCCGCAGAGGAGTTCGAATGGGTGAACTGGCGTATGAAGCCACGCTGTGGGGGATACGCGGCCAGGTTGCGCGTGATGCTGCGCGGGAGTTGGAGGAGTTGGCGCGAGCCTTAACCGCGGTGGTTGGCCGCAACTACTTTGGTGTCGGCTGCGTCGAGGGCAGCCAACTGTTCCAGCGTCTGAGTGTGACAATTGCGGATGGGTCGCGAAGTATTCAGGCTGCGGGGCAGCAGTCGGTCCATCTGGCGCAGCAGTGTGCGGTTGCCTCTGATTCGCTGGCCGAAGCAGACCAACATGGACAGGTGTTGATAAGCGGAACACCTGAACGATGAGGCAATGCTGCGTTGGGGTAGCAGCGATTGCGACGCTGGTCAGTGTTTCGTCGTGTGCAATTGAAGGTCAGCCGATTTCGGTTGCAGATTCCGGTCATGCGGGTTCGGTCATTAGGCAGGCCGACGACAATGGCGTTCGCCTGCCGTTTGAGACTCGCCACGCGAATCGATGGAACGCGGCGAACGATGGAACTACTTATGAACCGTGCACCGCAGTGTCCGGGTCAAATTTAGCTGAGGCGGGTCTCGTTCCCTCTACTGTGGCGGACGCTGCTGGCACTAACGGACAGACGTTACGTGGCTGTACCTGGGACTATCAACGTTCCAGCCTCGGGGATTCCTGGACGCTTACTCAGATCGTGGGAAACTCGCGAGGACTTGATTCGGAAAAGCGATTGAAATCCACGTCCTCGGACGTCTGGCTCCCAGACCGTGAGATGGACTCTCGTCTGGTCGGTGTTCACCGGACGAATGGAGTGTGGTCGTGCGACACCTACGTCCAGTCCGGTCGCGCCGCGGTGTCCACGATCGTCAATCACTTCGGCACCGCCAAGCCTGATCCTGACGAGATCTGCGAACGCGCACTGGCTTTCACGCGCGCTACGATCGACAAGATGCCCCTGTGACATGCCCGTGACACGCGTCGATGATTTGTCTCGGTGGCAGTGCCCCTGTGGCCTCGTGCCGTCCAGCCAGGTCTGAGGGCACGCCGGCTACCGGGGAACCTGTTGCCGCTTCTGTGCGTCTAACTGAATAGAAGGTACTTTCCGGCGGCAGTGGGGGATTCCGGGATCGGCGCGTTGGGGGACGTGCTTCTGGGTTTCCAGGTCGGGTCTGTCGCCGTGCGTTGGGGGATGGCCGGGGTGGGGACCGCTTCTTATTGGGGGGAGGCGGTCCCCGCACGGTCGCAGCTCGCTGTCGGCACTAGTCGTTCGCGGTCGAACATCCGCTGCAGATGCCCGTGGAGAACGCCCGCGGCAGGCATTCAATACTGACATTCGCGGCCGACGTTCGTAGTCGGCATCCGTAGTCGACACTCGCCACTCAACGTGGCGGCCGGCCGTATCCGTATCCACCGCTGCACCTGAATGTCGTTGCTCGCCTGCAGGTTTGATCGACAGATCGATGCACAACGCGGTGGGCAGACAATGTGTTGTGTGTCCGGCACGGTTGAATTCGTGGCGGCGAGACTATCGGAACCCCTGGAATGGAGTACATTCGCGTACTCATTCGGGCACCGACTCGTCACTGTTCGGAACGCCCGCGCGATGTCGCAGGATGAACTGTCCGAACGGTCTGGGATCCACCGCAATCAGATATCGAATCTCGAACGGGCAACCAGTAATCGGGAACCGCACGTCTCGGATCCGAAACTGTCGACGGTGTACCGGCTGGCGCGTGCTCTGGAAGTACCGCCCGCGTACCTGCTTCCGGATCTGCGGTCGCTCGTTCCAGTCCGATCGGCTGAACAAGCGTCGACGGCTGATCTATCGACGGTCGAGACCCGGCTGCGGACCGTCATCGAGCGCCATGCGGCAGGCGAGGTTGCGAACCTCGAGACAATCGATCCCGGCTACATTGCGATCACTCGAGACCAGCATTCGGATACCGGACTACCGACTAAGGCAGCCGACGAAACAAGGGAGTAGTGCCGCGGCATGGGGCCCGTTCGGTCGTAACTCGTGCAGACAGCGAACAGCGGCACCGGGTGAAACCCGATGCCGCTGCATCACTATTCGGAATCCTGGTCCGCGACGCTCCTTATCGAAGCGTCCGAGCCATCAGATCAGGAGTGGTACGGCTCCGCGCTGACCAGCGTTGCGCTGATCTTCGCACCGCTGGGAACGGTGTACTCGCGGGTGTCGCCCACCTTGGCGTCGATGATCGCGCCGCCGAGCGGGGAGCTCGGCGAGTAGATCTCGAGCTCGCTGGCTGAAGTCTCTTCGCGAGTCGCGATGAGGAAGGTCTCGGTGTCGGACTTGTCGCCGTCGAAGTAGACGGTGACGACCGAACCGGGAAGTGCGACGCCCGACTGCGTGGGGGCCTCGCCGACCTTGGCGTTGTTCAGCAGTTCCTGCAACTGGCGAATGCGCGCCTCCTGCTGTCCCTGCTCATCGCGGGCCGCGTGGTAGCCGCCGTTCTCCTTGAGGTCGCCTTCTTCACGACGCTCATTGATCTCGGCGGCAATGACCGGGCGGTTCGCGATGAGCGAATCCAGCTCTTCTTTGAGGCGATCGAACGACTCTGGGGTCAACCAGGTCACACCTGTATCGGTCATTGTGATCTCCTTTGCTGTCCGCGAATGGACTGCTCTGAATGCAGCAACACGACCCCTCTCGGGGCCGTGCAAACCTGAGTCTACCAGCCGCTGTGTCTCAAGGCACATCCATTAGCGCTGGTCGGCTGCGGCGAGACCCTCGCGGTAGGACGGCTCTGCGCGTTTCAGGTACCCGACGACAGCGTAAGTGCCTGGCATGACCACGATCTCGACCAGAGTCTTCCAGACGAAACCGATGACGACGTAGTTGATGAAGTCCGACCACGTGCTGATCCCGATCGCGGTGGCGGCGATCGAGCAGAACACCAGCGTGTCGAAGAATTCGCCGACCACCGTGGAGCCGATGAGTCGTGCCCACAGGTGCCGCTCACCTGCGCGTTCCTTCATCTTGACCAGGATGAGCGAGTTGAGTAGCTCGCCGACGACATAGCCGGCGAGCCCGGCGGCGACGATCTGCGGAACCGCGCCGAGAACCGCGGAGAATGCGTCCTGACTCTCGTAGAAACCCGCCGCGGGAAGCTCGATGGCGATCCAGAAGCACAGGGAGGCGAGGACGATCGCGGCGAAGCCCGTCGCGATGGTGCGACGCATCGCGCGGAAGCCGTACACCTCGCTGATCACGTCGCCGATGACGTAACTGAGGGGAAAGAGGAAGAACGCGCCGTCGGTGACGAGACCGTTCACGTGCAGCGGGCCCAGGTCGAAGTGCAGCCAGCTCTCGAACAGGACGACGGCCTTGGTGGCGGCGATGTTGCTGATCAACATGATGCCGACGAACAGGCCGGTGAGGATCGGGAAGTAGGGGCTGGAGATCCGGGCGAAGACAGCCCGTTTCAGGTCGGTCATGCGCTCTGCTGCAGGTACGGCGGAACGGTCGCTCCACAGCCGAACACCTCGCCGATCACGGCGGCCCGCGAGGTGAGGACCTGAGTGCGGGCGCCGACCTGAACCTGGTCGCCCGCCGGAATCAGGATCTCGCGGCGGCCGACCTCGGAACCGTCCTGTGCGCGAGCGCGCACGACGCACGTGACGGCCTGACCGGGATCTGCACGGTTGACCGTGTACTGAACGAAGACCGAGTTCGACGACTCGATCTCGAATGCGGTGGCCTCTCCGGAGACGTCCGGATCGCCGAACTGGCGGAATCCGACGAACGCGAGCCCCAGCCCGATCACGACGACCAGAACCGACAATCCGATGAACCAGCGCCGTCTGCTCGAGCGTGACCGCTCAACGGGATATGTGGCACGGGGGCCGCTCCGAGGTGCGGTTTCCGGATCTGCGTCGCCTTCCGGCACCCGATCCTGACCGCCCCCGTCTGACTTGCTCACTCGTCAATACCTACCATGAGAGGTAACAGCGAGCGAAGGTGAGGAAGCGTGAGCGAACACGCGAACGGTCTGCGTCTGATGGCCGTGCACGCACATCCCGACGACGAGGCGAGCAAAGCGGCCGCGACCTTGGCGAAGTACGCAGACCAGGGCTACGAGGTGATGGTCGTGACGCTGACGGGCGGGGAGCGCGGCGACGTCCTCAACCCGGCGATGGACCGGCCGGGAATTCTGGAGAATCTGCCCGAGGTCCGTCGCGAGGAGATGGCGAACGCGGCGGCCGCGCTCGGCGTCCAGCACCGCTGGCTCGGCTACGAGGACTCGGGGCTTCCCGAAGGCGATCCGCTCCCACCGCTGCCCGAGGGCTGCTTCGCCCTGGTCCCGACCGAAGAGGCCGCAGGCGAGCTCGTCGAGGTGATCCGCGAGTTCCGTCCGCACGTGATCATCACGTACGACGAGAACGGCGGGTACCCGCATCCCGACCACATCGCGTGCCACGAGGTGTCGGTCGCCGCGTTCGAGGCCGCAGGTGACGAGAACGCCTACCCGGAAGCCGGCGCCCCGTGGACGCCGCTGAAGCTGTACTACACGCACGGCTTCATCCGTGCGCGCATCCTGCGCTTCTCCGAGGCGTTCGAGGAGAAGGGCGGCGACAACCCGTTCGCCGACTGGCTCGCCAAGTGGAAGACCGATCAGGGTGACCTGATGGGCCGAGTCACCACACAGGTGGAGTGCGGCGATTACTTCGCGCAGCGCGACGATGCCCTGCGCGCGCACGCCACGCAGATCGACCCGAACGGATTCTTCTTCGCCGTGCCGCTGGAATGGCAGAAGGATCTGTGGCCGACCGAGGAGTTCGAGCTCGCCCAGACCCGGGTCAAGACGTCCATCCCCGAGTCCGATCTCTTCAGCGGAATCGAGCAGGCATGAACCTCGCATCAGTCCACGACGTGACCGCCGTCCTCGCAGAACAGGAGACGCGCGGACCGGAATTCGGCAAGGCGTCGCCGCTCGGGCTGCTGGTGATCGTGGTGCTGCTGGTGGCGACGTTCCTGCTCATCCGATCGATGAACAGCCAGTTGCGCAAGCTGCCGGAGAGCTTCGACACCGAGAACCCCGAAGCGGACCAGGCATTCGACGAGGGCACCGAACCCAGGGCCGCGGAGCACACGGACGGCGAGTCGGCAGGTCCCGAATCGGCAGGCCGAGACTCGACAGCCACTGGGAGACCAGACACCGGCACAACAGAATCGGGAGTGCGGGATGAAGGAAACGGAACCGGAAGCTAGCAGCAGAGCCACGGGCGCAGAGGGCGCACGCGGCAACCTGCTCGGCGCCTCGTCGAGCCCCTACCTGCGACAGCACGCGGCCAACCCGGTCCACTGGCAGGAGTGGGGCGACGACGCATTCGGCGAAGCGCGTCGACGCGACGTTCCGGTCCTGCTCTCGATCGGGTACGCGGCCTGTCACTGGTGCCACGTGATGGCGCACGAGACGTTCGAGGACGACGTGCTCGCGGCCCAGATGAACGAGAACTTCGTGTGCATCAAGGTCGACCGCGAGGAACGCCCCGATATCGACTCGATCTACATGTCGGCCACCCTCGCCATGACCGGTCAAGGCGGCTGGCCGATGACCTCGTTCCTCACCCCGGACGGCGATCCGTTCTACTGCGGCACGTACTTCCCGCCGCAGCCGCGCGGGGGCATGCCGGGCTTCGGGGATGTCATGGACGCCATCACGCGAACCTGGACCACCAGGCGCGACGAGGTGATCCTCGCAGGCGGCAAGATCACCGAGCATCTGCGCGCCAACGCATCCACCCTTCCGGACGGGCCGCAGCTCGACGTCCAACTGCTCGCCGACGCAGTGGATCAGGTTCTCGCCGCCGAGGACCCGATCGCCTCCGGTTTCGGTGGGGCGCCGAAGTTCCCGCCGTCGGCGATGCTCGAAGGCCTGCTGCGCGCATCGGAGTACACGGGCGATCCGGCCGGCCTCGATGCGACGCGCCGAACCTGTCACGCGATGGCGCGCGGCGGCATCTACGACCAGCTCGCGGGCGGCTTCGCGCGCTACGCGGTGGACGGCGCATGGGTGGTCCCGCACTTCGAGAAGATGCTGTACGACAACGCCCAGCTGCTCCGCGCCTATGCGCACCTCGCGCGACGCACCGACGATCCGCTCGCCGTCCGCGTCACGCAGGAGACGGTCGCGTTCCTCGACGAGGCGCTGTGGACCGGCACGGGGTACGCGTCGTCACTGGACGCCGACACCGAGGGCGTCGAAGGACTCACCTACGTGTGGCGTCCCACCGAACTCGTCGAGGTGCTCGGGGCAGACGACGGCGCCTGGGCGGCCGAGACGTTCACCGTCACCGACGAGGGGACGTTCGAGCACGGAACGTCCACGCTGCAACTCCTGCGCGATCCCGACGACGCCGCACGCTACGCCTCGGTCCGGCACCGGCTCCTGCAGGCGCGAGCGCAGCGCCCGCAACCCGATCGCGACGACAAAGTGGTGACCGGGTGGAACGCCCTCACCGTCACCGCGCTGGTCGAGGCGGGCGTGGCACTCGACCGTCCCGAATGGATCGACCGGGCAGCCGAATGCGCCTCGTCGTTGCTGAACGTGCACCTGGTGGACGGCGACCTGCGGCGCTCCTCACTCGACGGATCCGCGGCCAATCCGCTCGGCGCTCTGGACGACTACGCGGCGCTGGCCACCGCGCTGTTCACCCTGCACTCGGTGACCGGAGACGACAGCTGGCGTACCGCGGGCACCACGATCCTCGACCGGGCGATCGAGGTGTTCGCGGTGAAGGACGAACCCGGCGCCTGGTACGACGCACATCCGGGAGGCCTGCTGCTGCGGCCGCGGGATCCGATCGACGGCGCGACCCCGTCGGGTGCATCGCTGATTGCCGAAGCCCTGCTGACGGGGGCAGCGGTCACCGATACCGCCGACCAGTCGCGGTACCTGGCGCTGGCCGATGCGACGCTCGCCCGTGCGGGCATCGTCCTCGCCAAGGCCGCGCGGTCGGCAGGCCACTGGCTGGCCGTCGCGCAGGCCTACGTCGCCGGGCCGATCCAGGTCGGCGTCGCGCAGACAGCAGGCAGCGACGGCGGACTCGCTGCGTCGATCCGGCGCAGTGCTCCGGGTGGAGCAGTGGTGCTGGCCGGCGCCGAGGACTCGACGCCGATCCTCATCGGGCGCGGACCCGTGGACCGCGACGGCGGAAGCGCCGACGCCGCCTACGTCTGCCGGGGCGCGGTGTGCGCGCTGCCGGTCACCTCCCTCGACGACGTGGACGCCTGGAACTGAATCTCGGTCGCCGTCGAAATCGGTCTCGTGCTAGATTCGATGGCGTGATTGGCGACATGCGCACCTATTGGCGCTTTATCCAGGCTCCGGGAGAGCCTGCGGTAGAGCGGTAGTTCAGCGCGCCAACCATCCCGGAGCCAGGAAGCAGTGACCATCAGGTCGCTGCTTTCGTCGTTTCCGGGATGATTCGTGCGTCGCATGGTGTTCCCGGAGACGGCGGGCCTTGAACCCCCTAACTCCCACACCTGTGGGTCGCACCCGAAAGGCACATCGAAGTGACCACTTCCACCGAGAATCCCGAGACCGCTGAGACCACGTCGCACCGGCGGGTGACGGGCTTCTCGCCGATTCCCTCACCGGACACCCTGTGCAGCGAACTGCCGCTGACCGCGCGTCGCGCCGAGGCAGTGCAGCGCGACCGCGATGAGATCGCGGCGATCCTCGCGGGCCGCGACGACCGCCTCATCGTCGTCGTCGGACCGTGCTCGGTCCACGATCCCGTGGCCGCGATCGATTACGCGCGCAGGCTCGCGCCGCTCGCGAAGGAGTACGCGGACACTCTGAAGATCGTGATGCGCGTGTACTTCGAGAAGCCGCGCACCACCGTCGGGTGGAAGGGGCTCATCAACGATCCCGGTATGGACGGTTCCTTCGACGTGGAGCGGGGACTGCGCACCGCGCGCGGACTGCTCCTCGACATCATCGATCTCGGCCTGCCGGTCGGGTGCGAGTTCCTGGAGCCGACGAGCCCCCAGTACATCGCCGACGCCGTCGCCTGGGGTGCGATCGGCGCCCGGACCACCGAGTCGCAGGTGCACCGGCAGTTGGCGTCCGGCTTGTCGATGCCGATCGGTTTCAAGAACGGTACCGACGGCAACGTGCAGGTGGCGATCGACGGCGTGAAGGCCGCCGCAGCCGAGCACGTGTTCTTCGGCGTGGACGACTTCGGTCGCGGTGCGGTGGTGCAGACCGCAGGCAACGAGGACTGCCACATCATCCTGCGCGGTGGCACTCACGGGCCGAACCACGACGCGGAGTCGGTGGCCGCAGCAGTGGCCGCGCTGGGCGGGGCGAACCTGTCGCCGAAGGTGATGGTCGACTGCTCGCACGCGAACTCGGGCAAGGACCACGAGCGCCAGGCGCAGGTGGCCGTCGAGGTCGCGGAGGCGTTCGCGACCGCACGGCGCGCGGGCCACGACGTCGCACTGAGCGGGGTCATGCTCGAGAGCTTCCTGGAGCCGGGTGCCCAGGCGGTCCCGAACGACGCGCAGGGGCGGGCGGCTCTGGTGTACGGCAAGTCGGTCACCGACAAGTGCATGGGCTGGGACGCCAGCACCGATGTGCTGGCGTCCCTCGCCAGGGCTGCGGGCTAGGTTCGGCCGGGCTAGGTTCGGCCGGGCTAAGTTCGGTCGGGCTGGGTTCGGCCGGGCTGGGACCGGTCGAACCGGGCGGCGGTCCGGGAATTGCGTCGTGCCCGGTACCGACCGGCGGCGACGTCGATGACGACGAAGGCCAGCAGGGGCCAGCCGAGCAGCGGAACGAACCAGCCGACGCCGATCGCGATCACCGCCACCGCGGTGGACACGGCGATCGGGGCGTCGCGCAGGGCGCCGCGTGCGGGAGCGCTGCCGACAGGGACCCGCGCACGCCGGGAGCGACGCTGCCACCACGCGCGGTAACCGAGCGCGATCATCGCGATCACGCCGACGGCGAGTACGAACAGTGCGACCTGATTCGCGACGCCGAACAGGATTCCCATGTGCAGCGCGATGCCGAGGTTCGCCAGTTTCGCGGCGAGCGGCCAGTCGGCGAACCAGTTCGTGGCGCTCACCCGGTCGTGGGCTGGATCGACGGCCACCGCGTCCGGCGAGAACTGCCAGGGCGCGCGCACTTCGGTCACGGTGAACGCGCTGCCGGCGGCCGGCATGGTGATCTCGACGCCGGTGCCCAGTCCAGCGGACCGGGCGAGTGCGTAGGCGGTGTCGATCTCGCCGACCCGCGACGGGCTGCTGTCGGCGTGCATGGTCATGCCCCCGTGGCCCGCGTGCTCACCTCCGGACGGGGCGGGTGCGCCGCCGGGCAGGACGGTGTCGGTGACCGGGTTGGTCCAGCTCAGGTCCTCGCGCAGTTGGGTGATGTTCTCGCCCGCGTACTTCGACCAGGTCAGGCCGGTGGCCGACAGGAAGACCAGGCCGACGGCGATCCACACACCGATCACGGCGTGCCGGTTCACGGTGCGGTTGCGGCCCCGGTTCCCGCGCTGTCCGATGACGAACGAGCCGGTGCCCGTCGCCCGGCGCTGTCTGCGGATCCGCGAGATCCACAGTCCGACTCCGGCGAGCACGATGACCCACATCCAGGATGCGGCGAGCTCGCTGTAGAGCCTGCCCGGCTCGCCCAGGTGCAGCTGCCGGTGCAGTTGGTCGAGCCACTGGCGCAGGGGGAGGGCGTTCGAGCTGCCGTAGACGACGAGATCGCCGCGCACCTCGAGGGTGGCCGGGTCGACGAACACCGCCCGCCGCTCCGATTCGCCGAGGGACGGGTCGTCGAAAATGACGCGCGTGGTGTCGCCGACTTCGGGCGCCGGGCGAACGGCGTTGAGCGCCAGGCCCGGGTGCACGACTTGCGCGGCCGTCACCTGCAGGGCGAGGGATTGCGAGGTGCCGGTGGAGTCGGTGTGCAGTTCGTCGGCGTAGACGGCCTGCTCGATCGACGGAGCCAGCGCGTACAGAGCGCCGGTGACGGCGGCGATCAGGATGAAGGGCGCCACCATGACGCCCGCGTAGAAGTGGAGCCGGTGCAGCATTCGCATAACTGCTGACCCACCGGTGGTGCGGGGGGAGTCAACAGGCGGGGACTCAGCGGGCGGGGACTCAGCGGGCGAGGACTCAGCGGGCGGGGACTCACCGGGCGGCTGCTGCGCCGCCGGTGAGGAGCCGGCCGCCGGTGAAGGGACGTCGGTCAAGGACATGAGGGATTCACCTTTTTCGGTCAAGCGAGAATGCTCGCCTGCCCGGACGCCGGGCGGCGAGTGAGAGTTCTGGTGCTAGACCGAGAGGGGAGGTGCGCGCAGCCCCACGCTGCCGAAGATGAGGACCGCGTCCGGCATCCGCGAAGGGCTCGCGGTGCGAGCGGTCACCGATCGGCGATCGGCGGTGCGCGGCGCAGTCGACGAGACGACGCGAACCACCACGTCGATCACGAGCGACGCGAGCGCGTTCACCGCCGCGATCAGACAGAGTGCGGCGAGCAAGCCGAGGAAGTGCGTCACCAGCATGCGCGGCTCGAACATGTCGTGGTGATGGCCGGTGACGAGCACCATGGCCGTGTGCACGGCGCCTTGCCCGAGTACGAGTGCCGGCACGCTGGGCAGGCGGGGAGCAGCCGACACCGTGGCGCCGATCGCCACTCCGACGGCCAGCACGATGAGCAGTGTGCCCGTCTCCGGAAGCGTTCCCTGCGCCGCAGCGTGGGCCGCAATGGCGGTGAGTGTGGACGACCCGCCGACGACGCCGCCGCGAGTGCGGTGCGTGGTGGATCGGCCAGCTGACACGCGCTGAGCATACGGGATGCCCGCCCGGCGACTAGTTCAGGACGACCAGCCACACGGCGATGTAGTGCAGCAACGCGGCGATAGCGGTGCACGCATGGAACACCTCGTGGTATCCGAACACGCCAGGCCACGGCTCCGGCCAACTCAGGGCGTACAGAATGCCGCCGAGACTGTAGAAGAGCCCACCGGCGGCGAGTAGCACCAGCACCGCCACGCCCGCCTTGTCGAGCAGGCCCGGGAGCACGAACACGATCATCCACCCGAGTGCCGTGTACAGGATCACCCCGAGCCAACGCGGGGACTCCGGCCACAGCATCTTGACCATGACGCCGATGGCCGCGCCGGTCCACACGATCCCGAGAACCCACCAACGAGTCGAGCCGCCGAGGCCCATCATGCAGAACGGGGTGTACGTGCCTGCGATGAACACGAAGATCATCGAATGGTCGGCGCGCTTCATCGCGATCCGCACCGACGGCGATGTCCAGTTGATCCGGTGATAGACGCTGCTCACCGTGAACAGCGCGCAGATGGTGAGCACGTAGACGACCACCGACACGACCGGCCACGCCGACCGGTGCATGGCGGTGCCGACGATCAGGATGATGCCGACCGCGGCCGCGATGAACGACGAGTACTTGTGGATCACGCCCCGGAGGGTCGGCTTGTCCGCGTGGGCGAGGTCGGACGAGATCGACGGGTCGGAGGGATCCGCGGCCGGCGGCTGATTCATGAGATTACGGTACCGTAGGTTGCGAACGGTCTAGTTCCAGCGGCGTAACATCGCGGCTGTGAAATTGCTTCCGGACGCTCTGCGCAGCGGCATGTACCGCGTCTACGAGAGTCGCCTCGTGCAATTGATGGACACCGAGCGGGTGCCGAGGCATGTGGCGATCATCTGCGACGGCAACCGGCGGTGGGCCAGGGAAGCCGGCTTCGAGGACGTCAGCCACGGCCATCGGGTCGGCGCCAAGCGGATCGCGGACATGCTCGGCTGGTGCGCGGAGCTCGGCATCGGTGCGGTCACCATCTACCTGCTCTCCACCGAGAACCTGTCGAGAGAGTCCGACGAGCTCGACGCGCTCATGAAGATCGTCCCGGACATCGTCGACGAGATCTCGCACGGCGACTGGCGGGTCCGCATCGTCGGCAAGCTCGACCATCTGCCCGAGCCGGTGGCCGACCGGCTCCGGGAGGCGTCGGCGCGCACCGACGACCTCTCCGGGATGAACGTCAACGTGGCGGTCGGATACGGCGGACGCCAGGAGATCGTCGACGCCGTCCAGTCGCTGCTCTCCTCGGCAGCTGAGTCCGGCGCAGACCCGGCCGAGATGGTGGATGCGGTGAGCGTCGCCGGCATCGACGCCAACCTCTACACGTCCGGCCAACCCGATCCCGACCTCGTCATCCGCACGTCGGGGGAGCAGCGCCTCAGCGGTTTCCTGCTGTGGCAGAGCGCCTACTCCGAGATCTGGTTCACCGACGCCTATTGGCCGGAATTCCGTAGGGTGGACTTCCTACGGGCGCTCCGCGACTACGCGGCCCGGAATCGCCGTTTCGGAAAGTAGATTCGGACTCCTAGACGAGAGGATTCGCGTGCGAGTGACAGTGGTCGGTGCAACCGGACAATTCGGCGCCCTCGTCAGTGAGCGGCTCGAAGAATCCGGCGGCGCCGTCGTCCGCGCACATCGGGGCAGCGGGGTCAACGCGGTCACCGGAGAGGGCCTCGCCGACGCGTGCGCCGGCTCCGACGTGATCGTCGACGTCACCAACTTCGCGTCGCGGAGCGGAGCGAAGTCGCGGCGGTTCTTCGGTTCGGTCGCACGCAACGTCTCGCTCGTCGCCAGTCAGACCGGGGCGCACGTCGTGTACCTCACGATCGTGGGTGCGGCCGAGCCGGACGTGCACGCCAAGATGGGGCATTACCAGGGCAAAGCCGAGCAGGAGTCGGTATACGCCGCCGAGTTGGGGGCCGGCGCGACCGCCGTCGCATCCGTCCAGTGGTACTCGCTGGCCGAGACCTTCCTGTCGATGATGAAGGTCGGGCCGGTTGCGATGCTGCCGCACATGCTCAGCAAGCCCGCGGCCGCGGAGGACGTGGCCGCGGAGTTCGCGCGCGTCGTGCTCGACCCGAACCGGCCGCAGCGGTTCACCGTCGCCGGACCCGACGTGATCGACATGGCCGATGTCGGGCGACGGATCGCGGCGGTGGACGGGAAACCGAAGAGGATCCGGGCGATCAACTTCGGCGGCCCCGCGATGCGGTCGGGGAAGCTGATCCCCGACCGTCCCGACGCGGTCACCGCCATCACGCTCGATCAGTGGCTGGACGCCCGTACCCGAGGCCGCTGATGGCGGCGACGCCCGCTGTCGCTGCGCTGGAGCAGGCAGGTGTCGATGCCGCCGTCCACCGGTACCCGCACGATCGTCGTTCCACCGATTACGGTGCGGAGGCCGTCGAGGCGATGGCCGAACTCGGCATTCCGGCGGAACGGATCCTCAAGACCCTGGTCGTCGAGGTGGCGGCGGCCGACGGCGTGCGAGGACTGGCCGTCGCCGTCGTTCCGGTACCGGAGAAATTGTCGCTCAAAGCCGTGGCGAAAGCGCTGGGTGCCGCGAAGGTGACCATGGCCGATACGCAGAAAGTCACGCGGACAACGGGTTACGTCATCGGGGGTGTGTCCCCGGTTGGTCAGAAGTCGGCGTTGCCGACGGTGATCGATGAGTCGGCGCTCATCTGGGACACGGTGCTGTGCAGTGCCGGCAGGCGTGGTCTGGAGATCGAACTCGCACCCGCGGACCTCGTCGCCGTCACCGGTGCGGTCGTCGCCGACATCACAGCTTCCGCAGGCGGACGCGGTTGATCGCGTGGTCACGGTCCTTGCGGAGCACGACCGTCGCACGTGGTCGGGTCGGCAGGATGTTCTCGATCAGGTTGGGCCGGTTGATCGACGTCCAGATGTCGCGGGCCGCGATCCGCGCCTGCTGATCGGTCAACGACGCGTAGTGGTGGAAGTGCGCGGCCGGATTGGCGAACGACGTCGTCCGCATCTGCAGGAAGCGGGCGATGTACCAGCGCTCGATGTCGGAGGTCTTCGCGTCGACGTAGATCGAGAAGTCGAACAGGTCGGCAACCGCGAGGGTCGCACCGGTCTGCAGCACGTTCAGGCCTTCGACGATTAGGATGTCGGGCTGCCGGACCTCGTGCACCTCGTCGGGGACGATGTCGTAGCTGACATGCGAGTACACCGGGGCGGTCACCAGTGCCGCACCGGATTTCACCTCGGTGACGAAGCGCAGGAGTGCGCGCCGGTCGTACGACTCGGGGAAGCCCTTGCGGTGCATGATCCCGCGGCGTTCGAGTTCGGCAGTCGGATAGAGGAACCCGTCCGTGGTGACCAGATCGACCTTGGGGTGGGTCTCCCACCGGGAGAGCAGCTTGGCCAGCACGCGGGCCGTCGTCGACTTGCCGACCGCGACGCTGCCCGCGATGCCGATGACGAAGGGCACCTGCCGGTTTCGCTGGTGCTCGCCGAGGAACGTCGACGTGGCGGCGAACAGCCGCTGGCGCGCCTCGACCTGGAGGTGGATGAGTCGGGAGATCGGCAGGTACACCTCGGCGACCTCGTTGAGGTCGATCTGCTCACCCATGCCGACGAGCTCTTCGAGTTCGTCCTCGTTGAGGACCATCGGCATCGACTGTCGCAATTCACGCCATTGCCGACGGTCGAGTTCGAGGTACAGGCCGGGGTCGCGATCACTGGAATGGCGAGCCATGGATGGTAACGGTACAGGCTGCGCCACGGAGAGCGATCGGTAGCGTGAACGGCATGACAGCAGCGGCGCGCACCTCGGACGATCCGGTGATCGAGTACCTACGCCTGGGCTTGGCCTTCGATCGCGTCGAGGAGGGGTTCGTCGACGCCTTCACGGGTGATCCGGAGCTGCGCGCCGAAGCGGAGAACGCTCCTCGCCCCGAGCCCGCGGACCTCGCGGTACGCGCCCGGGAACTGCTCTCCCGCCTGCCCGACGGGCTGCCGGCTGATCGCGCCGAGTTCGTCGCCGCGCACGTGCGGGCGCTGGAGTGCTCGGCTCGCAAGTTCGCGGGCGAGGACATCGGATTCGTCGACGAGGTCCGCGCCTACTTCGACGTCGACATCGCTCCCGCCGATGACGCGCACTACCGCCAGGCCCACGAGCGCCTCGCCGACGCCCTCGGCGTCCCCGGCGCCACCGGGGAGACGCTGCGCGCCGAGTACCAGCGGTACCGGCGCAACGAGGAGATCCCGGCGAAGCTGACCGAACCGTTGATCGATGCGTTCGCCAGCAGCCTGCGCGACGTCGTCCGCGCCGAGTTCCCGCTGCCGACAGATGAGGTCGTCGAGTTCGAGGTGGTCTCCGACAAGCCGTGGTCGGGATTCAACTACTACCGCGGCGACTACCGGTCGACGGTCGCGGTCAACACCGATCTTCCGCAGCACATGTCGAACCTGCCCGGGCTGATCGCCCACGAGGCGTACCCGGGACACCACACCGAGCACTGCCGAAAGGAGCGTGAACTCGTCGGCACCGGGCAGCTCGAGCACCAGATCTTCCTCGTCAACACGCCGCAGTGCCTGATGGCCGAAGGGCTCGCCGATCATGCGCTCGTCGCCGCGATGGGCGCGTCCTGGCAGGAGTGGGCAGCCGAGGTATACGCGGACTTCGGTCTCCGGTTCGACGCGGAGAAGGCGCGTGCGGTGTCCGGTGCGGCGGCCGGGCTGCTCACTGTCCGGCAGGATGCGGCGCTCGCCCTGCACGACCGCCATCAGGACGCCGACACCGTCGCCGCATTCCTGGAGAAGTGGTTGCTGGTGGCGCCGGATCGTGCGCGTCAGATGCTCCGATTTCTGACCTCGCCGCTCTGGCGTGCCTACATCTCCACCTATGTGGAGGGTTACCAGTTGCTCGGCACGTGGCTCGACGACGCGCCCGCTGGAGGCCGACTCGGCCGATTCGGACGCCTGCTCGACGAACCGCTCACCCCGGCGGTTCTCCGATCCGAGCTCGCGCTCTAGACTTGGCTGCTATGAGCCTGTTTACGCAGTCCCTGGCCGACCTCGATCCCGACGTCGCCGCAGCCATGAACGGCGAGCTGTCGCGCCAGCGCGACACGCTCGAGATGATCGCGTCGGAGAACTTCGTGCCGCGCGCAGTGCTGCAGGCGCAGGGCAGCGTGCTGACCAACAAGTACGCCGAGGGCTACCCGGGCCGCCGCTACTACGGCGGCTGCGAGTACGTCGACGTCGTCGAGGACATCGCGCGCGCCCGGGCCAAGGAGCTCTTCGGCGCCGAGTTCGCCAACGTCCAGTCGCATGCGGGCGCGCAGGCGAACGCCGCCGTCCTGCAGGCGCTCATGCAGCCGGGCGAGACCCTGCTGGGGCTCGACCTCGCGCACGGCGGTCACCTCACCCACGGCATGCGCCTCAACTTCTCGGGCAAGCTGTACGAGAACGTCTTCTACGGCGTGAGCAAGGAGGACTTCCGCGTCGACATGGACGAGGTGCGCAAGATCGCCCTCGACTCCAAGCCGAAGGTGATCGTCGCAGGCTGGTCCGCCTACCCGCGCACGCTCGACTTCGCGGCCTTCCGATCGATCGCCGACGAGGTCGGCGCGCACCTGTGGGTCGACATGGCGCACTTCGCGGGCCTCGTGGCAGCGGGTCTGCACCCGAACCCCGTCGAGCACGCCGACGTCGTCTCCACCACCGTCCACAAGACCCTCGGCGGACCGCGGTCGGGCATGATCCTCGCCAAGCAGGAGTGGGCCAAGAAGCTGAACTCGGCGGTGTTCCCCGGTCAGCAGGGCGGACCGCTCATGCACGCCGTCGCAGCCAAGGCCGTCGCACTGAAGGTCGCAGGCACCGACGAGTTCGCCGAACGTCAGCGTCGCACCGTCTCGGGCGCCAAGATCCTCGCTGACCGGCTGCTGCACGACGACGTCTCGAAGGCGGGCGTCACCGTCCTCACCGGCGGCACCGACGTCCACCTGGTGCTCGTCGACCTGCGCGATTCCGACCTCGACGGCCAGCAGGCGGAGGATCTGCTGCACGAGATCGGCATCACCGTCAACCGGAACGCCGTGCCCTTCGATCCGCGTCCGCCGATGGTCACCTCGGGGCTGCGAATCGGTACCCCGGCGCTCGCGACGCGCGGGTTCGGCGACACCGAGTTCGCCGAGGTCGCCGACATCATCGCGACGGCTCTCGCCGCCGGAAAATCAGCCGACGTCGCCGCCCTGCG
Organism: Gordonia zhaorongruii; assembly: GCF_007559005.1. Taxonomy (GTDB): domain Bacteria; phylum Actinomycetota; class Actinomycetes; order Mycobacteriales; family Mycobacteriaceae; genus Gordonia; species Gordonia zhaorongruii. Next base: position 870,537 of record NZ_CP041763.1, read on the forward strand.
CGGACGTGTCAGCGCCCTCGCGCTCGATTTCCCCCTGTACGAGGGACTCGAGCAGTGGGGTCTGATGAGCGGCGAGTGAGAGCCTACGGTTACGTAACGTTCAGTCAGGTCGTTTAGGGTGGTTCACGTGTCAGTTTTGAGTGAAGACGAGTTGGTCACTGCGCTGGAGAAGGCGCTCCCGGAGATCACCGAGGACCACGCCGCCAACATGGTGGCCTGGAACCCGAGTGAATGGGTGCCCTGGGACAAGGGCCGGAACTTCGCGTTCCTGGGTGGCGAGGACTACGACCCCAGCGAGCAGTCGCTGTCGGACACCTCTGCGGCCGGACTCCTGGCGCTGCTCCTGACGAAGGACAACCTGCCGTCCTTCCACCGCATCCTCGCCAAGCACTTCCCGCCGTTCTCCGACTGGCGTCAGCTCGTCGGCGCGTGGACCGCTGAGGACAACCGGCACTCGATCGTGCTGCGCGACTACCTGGTGGTCACGCGTGCGACCGACCCCGTCGACGCCGAGAACCGGCGCCGGATCCACGTGGTCGCCGGCTGGCGCCAGTCGCCGGAGGCCGTCGCCGGGCTCGGACCGATGGACGCGCTGGCCATGCTGGCGGTTCACGAGAACCAATGCGCGCACTTCGCTGCTGAGTTGATCAAGACCGTCGACGACGAAGAGCTGGTCCAGATCCTGGAGAAGGTCCGCGCCGATGACGCCGCGCAGGCCACCTGGTTCGCCGACTTCCTCGCCGCGGGCACGGTCGCCGATCAGGAGACGACCGTCCTCGCCGTGGATCGCGCGCTCGAGGCGATCGAGCACATCGGCTCGGACGTCGCCGACTTCGAGGCCCAGATGGAGCTCCTCGCCGATTTCGAGACCGCTGCATCCGACGCGGCGATCGCCCGTACGCTCGCCGATGCACTCAAGATCGAGAGCCTGCAGAGCCTCAGTGATGAGGCGCAGGCCGCTCGCGATCGCATCCTGGAGCGTGCTTCCGCGAGCTGATCGGCCGCCCGGCAGTTCTCCGGACCAGGCGTTCGAGTCCCGACCAGGGACTTGAACGCCTGGTTTCTTTTCGCCGGTCATCGGGTCGTTTTCGCGTTACTCAAGGTTCACCGACACGCTGAACGCCATTGGCGAGTCGGCGACCTCTCCCGGCGTACGTTGAGCCTTGACGGGCCGTGGGGAAGCGGTTCGTTCGGGAGGTTCAATTCGTGCATCACTCACGTGTCACGAGAGGACCGGCCCCGGTCCTCGCCGACGTCGACTGACCTCGATACCAGGCAAGAACCGACCGGCCGGAGAAACTCGGACCGCGCGGGAGCCGCGCGGCGCCAAGGAGCCAGACGTGACCGCACGCACCTACGTCCTCGACACCTCCGTACTGCTTTCCGACCCATGGGCGGCGACCCGATTCGCCGAGCACCACGTCGTGCTGCCCCTGGTCGTGATCAGTGAGCTCGAGGGCAAACGCCACCACAGCGAACTCGGATGGTTCGCCCGTCAAGCGCTCCGACTCCTCGACGACATGCGCATCGAGCACGGACGCCTCGACGAGCCGCTGCCGGTCGGCGACGATGACGGAACCGTGCAGGTGGAGCTCAATCACACCGATCCGGCGATTCTGCCCGCCGGGTTCCGCACCGACACCAACGACTCGCGGATCCTCGCCTGCGCACTGAACCTGCGCGCCGAGGGACGCGACGTCACCCTGGTATCGAAGGACACGCCGCTCCGGGTGAAGGCCGGCGCGGTCGGTCTCGCGGCCGACGAGTACCACGCGCAGGACGTGGTGGTCTCAGGCTGGACCGGGATGAGCGAACTCGACGTGTCCGACATGGACGTCGACTCGCTGTTCTCCGACGGCGTGGTCGACGTCGACGACGCGCGTGATCTGCCCTGCCACACCGGTGTCCGGATGCTGAGCGCCGGTAACAGTGCGCTCGGCCGAGTCACCGAGAACAAGCAGGTCCAGTTGGTCCGCGGCGACCGTGAGGTATTCGGGATCCGCGGCCGTTCCGCGGAGCAGCGGGTGGCGCTCGATCTGCTTCTCGACGAATCGGTCGGCATCGTCTCACTGGGCGGCAAGGCGGGCACCGGTAAATCGGCCCTCGCGCTGTGCGCCGGACTGGAGGCGGTGCTCGAGCGCCGGACCCAGCGCAAACTGGTCGTCTTCCGGCCGCTGTACGCGGTCGGCGGACAGAATCTCGGGTACCTGCCCGGCAGCGAGTCGGAGAAGATGGGGCCGTGGGCCCAGGCGGTGTTCGACACCCTGGAAGGCCTGGTCTCCACCGAGGTCATAGAGGAGGTCCTCTCGCGCGGCATGCTCGAGGTGCTGCCGCTCACGCACATCCGCGGGCGGTCGCTCCACGACTCCTACGTCATCGTCGACGAGGCGCAGTCGCTGGAACGCAACGTGCTCCTGACGGTCCTGTCTCGTCTGGGCGGAGGCTCACGCGTGGTCCTCACACACGACGTCGCGCAGCGTGACAACCTGCGCGTCGGACGGCACGACGGTGTCGCTGCGGTCATCGAGAAGCTGAAGGGCCACCCGCTCTTCGCGCACATGACCCTCAACCGCAGTGAGCGGTCGCCGATCGCGGCGCTGGTCACCGAGATGCTCGAGGAATTCTCACCCAACACGCCGTAGAGGCGACGCGTCGTCGGAGTGGTACCGCACACGAGCGGCAACGGTCTATAGGGCAACGCCGTCGCTGTGCGGTACCACTCAGACGAGACGTGACGGACGCAGATGAGCGCCGTTTCGGACGGCGTCCATGATCTTCGCGGTGGTGACGTCCCAATCGAAGACGATCTGCCCGTAGGTGAACCGCAACGGCGTGTACCCGTGAGCGTGCGCATCGACGTCCCGGACGCGGTCACCGCTGAAGTGCGAGCGGTCGGCGTGGTACTCCCACCCGTCGATCTCGATGATCAGGTAGTCGCCGACCAGCAGATCGACCCGGCCCACGCGCGGAATGGGGACCTGGATCCGGACTCGCACGTTCCGGCTGCGCAGCCACACCCGGAGCATGGTCTCGGGCCCGGACTCCGACCGGGCATCGCACCGGGCGAGCAGTCGGTGAATGCGTTTCGGTGCGTGCCGCAGTCGGTACTCGATCTCATCGGAACTCATCAACTGCGTGTTCAGCAGAGAGTCGCAGACGACGACGAAACCCCCGTCGTCCAGGCAGCGCGCAGCGTATGCCAGAGCGGTCGGCAGATCGTCGACGGCGCCGTACTCCGACTCGGGCCGGCCGAACCGGCGGCAGAACGGCCCGGGGAGATTCTGCACCGCCCAGCGGTTTCCACGCACATGCAGATCGTGATGCTTCGGCACCCAGACTCCCGCTCGGCCCAGAGCGGAGACACAGCTGAGCACGCCCCCGCGGGCCACGGCGCGGACGACGTCGCCCGGAGCATCGCCGACCGCGTACCAGCCGTGGCGCAGCCGACGCGCGGTGCCGTCTCGGACGAGGCTCTCGAATCCCGCGCGTCCCTGGATACCGCGGATCTCCGCGGCCGTGTACACGCCGCTGCGCATCTGCTCCATGACCAGAGGATCGCCGAGCGCTGTGCGAGCGGTGGCCGCGAATCGTCAGACGATCGGCGATTGTGGATGGTTCAGCGATTTCCCACAGTCGTGGCGCCTCCTGTCACTCGTCTGAGTGGTACCGCTCAGGATCGGCATTGCCCTATAGGGCGACGCCACCCGTCAGCGGTACCACTCAGACGTGACGCAGGATCGACACCGCGAAATCTGCGCCGTCGTGCCAGGGTTTCACGTCCCACGTGGACAGACGAAGGTCCACGCGCAGTCCGGCCTCGGCGACGGCGGCGTCGAAATCGTCGACGGAGAGCCGCGCCGTGTGGAAGCCGGTGACGATGAAGCCGTCGTCGGCGAGGTGCTCGCGCAGGCGCGTGAGCACGAGTGCCTCGGTATCGGGTGCGACGAAAGCCAGCACGTTCCCGGCGCAGACGATCGCGTCGAAGGTGAGGCGGTCATCCGCGTCGCGGAGGTCGAGTGCAGCGAGGTCGCCGACGCGCCAGTCCGGACCCGGGTAGTCCTCCAGAGCGGCATCGATGAGCTTCGGATCGACGTCCACGCCGACTACGTCGTGTCCGGCGCCATGCAGGTATCCACCGATGCGCCCGGGGCCGCAGCCCGCATCCAGGATGCGGGCTGCGCGGCCGACCATGGCATCGACCAGGCGCGCCTCACCTGCGAGATCGGCTCCCTCAGCGGCCATCGTGCGGAACCGCTCGATGTACCACTCGCTGTGTCCGGGCTCGGTCTCGGTGATCCAGCGGGGTGGGGGAGGAGTAGTCATAGCACCAAGGTTACGGATGGCGCCTCGCCTCAGGAGCAAGCATTCATCTGATCCGGGGTGTCTGCCTGTTCGATGCAATCGCTGTAGTTGGACATGTCGTTGCCGATCTCGTCGAGGTCAGTCCCGAGTTGGTCGACTGCAGTGAAGAACATGACGATCCCGATAATGCCTCCGACGATCGCGAGCACACCCGTCACGATTCCTGCGATGGCGGTCTTCTTGTTCGAGGCCTTGTTCTTCCTCACCCGGCTGAGCCCCGCGAGACCGAGGACGAACGCGATCACGCCGAGAATGAAGCCGATGAAGCCGGTGATCGGCATCAGGCAGAACAGCAGGCCGACGATTCCCGTAATCAGTGCGGCAATGCCCAACCCGTTTCGTTCGGGGTTCTGTTGCGCTAGGTAATGAGCGATTGCCTCGTGGTCGGGGCCGTTCTGCGGGTTGTAAGGCTGGGCGGTGGTCAATTCGTCCTCCACTGGTCGTCTCGTCGGATTTGTTCGATACATGACCAGGATCGAGGCAGGTCGGATCACGGGAGGTGAGATTGGCGGGAAGTCATACGTATGAGTGAATCGGCGAGTTGCGGAAAGGTGACGATGCTCTCCCGGGGTGGCCAATCGACCGTATTGTCTGGCACGGTGGGATGATGCTGAAGTTACTAATGAGGCGTATGTGGCAAGTGGGGCTAGTGGTGTTGGCGAGCGTCGTCGCACTGGCAGCCGGAGCAGGGCAGGCGTTCGCCGCGCCGACATCGCCCGCTCCCACACCGGAGTCGGAGGGCGGCGTCACGTCGCTGATCGATGGACTTCTGAAGAACCTGCAGGGAGGACCGGGTGCGCAGTCCACGCCCGGGAAGACCGCAGAGGAAACCGGGCAGATGATCGTCGTCACGGCGCCGGTCGCGTCGTCGCAGACGGCTACGCTCACCGCTTTCGAGAAGGACGAGGCCGGCAAGTGGAAGCCGGTCATCGGCCCGACCAAGGCGATGCTCGGCGAGAAGGGCATGGGCAAGGCGCAGGACAACGTCCCGCGCACGCCGCAGGGCACCTTCCCGCTCGACCAGGCATTCGGCCGCAAGGACAACCCGGGCACCAAGATGCCGTACTTCAAGGCGGATGCGCAGGACTGGTGGGACTCGGACCCGAAGTCGCCGACCTACAACACGCACGTGGAGCAGGCGAAGAGCCCAGGCGGAGACAGTGAGAACCTGTACAAGGCGGGCCCGGTCTACGACTACGCCGTGAACATCGCGCACAATCCTGAGCGCGTACCGGGTGACGCATCGGCCATGTTCCTGCACGTCACCAACGAAAAGCCCACCGAGGGCTGTGTCGCGATCGAGCGCGAGAAGATGGTCGACGTCCTCAAGTGGCTCGATCCGGCGAAGAAGCCGAAGATCACGGTCGGCGTGAACGTGGACGCGCCCAAGGAGGCTCCGAAGGCGGAGACCAGCCCGAACGGTGACGTGCTCGGTGGTCTGCTCGGCAACCTCGCCGCGCTCATCCCGGACACGCTGAAGGGCATGCTCCCCACGAGCTGATCGCGACCGACGACCAGATAATTCCACACGAACCCTTCAGCGAGCCGAGGCCGTACGCGATTCACGCGTACGGCCTCGGCCTTACTGTCCGCCGGGGGCGGTGCTAGCGTCTCGGTGCTTCGCGCAGGAGCGTGAACCCGGTGGCCTGTTCGGCGGCGAAGCCGTCGACGCCTCCGGTCATCCGCTCGACTGTCGCGCGGGCCTGATCGGGGACGGGCGTCTGCGGGTCGAGCACCTCGAGGTACATCTGGTGGCAGGACAGCGACTCGACTGCAGCCTCGACGAATCCGGTCACGTCCACCGCGTGCGTGGCGTCGGGTCCGTTGCAGTACAACTGTCGCGGTGGCCGGTCGAGCGAGTCGTACGCGGCGACGACGGCCTGCGCGAACTGCATGTGGTCGCGCTGGTTGGGAAAGCCCGGTGCCCATTCGGGGCCGCCGTACAGGCTCAGCACCACATCGGGTCCGACCCGTTCGATGGTCTCGGCGACCTTCGCTCGCAACTCCGGCGTATCGAAGATCTCGCTGTCCGGGAAGCCCCAGAACTCGACCTCGTCGACGCCGACCACCTTCGCGGAAGCGACCTGCTCCTTCTCGCGCAGCGGCCCGGCCTCGGTCGGATCCATGCCCTCGATGCCTGCCTCACCGCTTGTGGCGAGGGCGTAGACGACTCGCTTGCCCTGCGATGTCCACCGGGCGACGGCGGCGGCCATCCCGTATTCGGGATCGTCCGGGTGCGCGACGAGGCAGAGGGCAGTGGACCAGTTCTCCGGGAATGGTTCGGCCATGAGGCCGAGCGTACGCGGGAGTCGTGGGCCCGGCGCGCTAGTGCGGAACTCAGCGGATGAGGCCGCGTTCCCGGGCGGCCGCGAGAACCTTCGTGCGACTGTTGACCCCGAGCTTGTCGAAGATGTGCACGAGGTGCGACTTGACCGTCGCCTCCGAGATGAACAGCCTGCGGGCGATCTCCCGGTTGGATCCGCCTTCGGCGAGCTGCGCGACGATGTCGAGTTCGCGGGCGGTGAGAGCCGCCTCGCGCGAGGTGACGCGGGTCAGCAGCTTGGCGGCGATGGCCGGACCGAGGACGGTCTCCCCGGCGGCGGCGGACCGGATGGCGCCGACCAGCGTCTCCGGTGAAGCGTCCTTGAGCAGATAGCCCACGGCGCCCGCTTCGACGGCGCGCACGATGTCGGTGTCGGATTGGTACGTGGTCACGATCAGCACCTGCGGTGGATCGGCGAGCGCACGGATCGACTGGGTCGCGTACACGCCGTCGGCCGACGGATCGGCACCGTGCAGCCGCAGGTCCATCAGCACCACGTCGAGGCCGGTGGTCGACGCGATCCGGACGGACTCGGCGGCTTCGCCGGCCTCGGCGACGACGGTGAAGTCATCGACGGCGCCCAGTACGGCTCGCAGGCCAGCGCGGACGACGGGATGATCGTCAACGATCATGATGCGGATCATCGTTGCCTTTCGATCGGGACGCTGACGTGGATTGTAGTGCCGTCGTCGGGAGCCGACTCGACGGTCAGATCGCCGCCGCACGTACGGATCCGGGCGCGCATCGCCCGCAGCCCGAAACCACTTCCCTCGGCGGACGCGGGAGCGGGTGAAGGTCGGTCCGGGTGCATGCCGACTCCGTCGTCGACGATGTCGAGGTGCACCTCTCCGGGCAGGTAGGTTAGGGTGACGGCGGCGGAGCGCGCGTCGGCGTGGCGGCGCACGTTCAGGAGGGCCTCCTGCACGGTGCGCTGCAAGGCGACCTGCACCTGGTCCGAGAGCGGCGCCGGGGCGCCGTGTTCGGCGAAGACCGCGTGGACGCCGTCCTGCGACAGCGCCGCGACCTGCTCGCCGAGCGCTCCGGAGAGTCCCTCGGCGGGTGACTCGGGGCCGTCGAGGCCGCGGAGGAAACGCCGCGATTCGGCGAGTGCGGTCTGGGCCGTGTCGAGTGCCGTCGCGGTCTGCGCTGTTCGCTGCTCGGCAGAAGTGGTCGGCGCCGTCGCGGCCCGCAGCAACATGATGATGCTGGCGAGGGATTGCCCGGTGCCGTCGTGGATTTCGCCACCGAGGCGCTCGCGTTCGGCGAGCACGCCCGCATCGCGCTCACGGGCTGCGAGCTGCTCGCGCGTGGCGATCAGCTCGTCGACGAGGCGGTCCCGTTCGTGCACCATCGCGGCGATCCGGCTGAACGCCTCGGTCATGGCCACCGCGGTCGCGATGCCGATGAGCGGTCCGATCACGCCGCCGGCGGTGAAGCCGCCGGTGTCGACGCGGACCGCGGTCACCGCGGTCACCGCGATCACGACCGCGACGGCGGCGGCGATCCCACGAGGGAGGAAGTGCCAGCAGAGAATCGCCAGCACGAATGCGATCCAGACGAAGTCGGACGAGATGACGGACAGGCCGATCCAACCGGCCGTCAGGATGAGCACCCAGGGGACCACCAGGTCGTGGCGGCCGCGGGCGGATGAGACCGCGCCGACGGCGTACCAGGCGGCCACCGCACCTGCACACGCGAGAGTGAGTACGTGGGTGCCGCTGTCGGCGACGGTGCTGGCGACGCCCACGATCATCAGCGTCGTGAACAGGATGTGACCTGCCCATTCGGCGTATCGGTCGGTGCTGCGGTCGTCGGTCATGTCTCCCAGTATCACCGCGATCCGGCGGTGCACGCGACGTCTACACCTTTCGATGGATATCGCGTCGTCGATAGGTGCACCCGAAAGTCGGCGTCCGGGGCGATGCCGGGGGAGGGGTCTCCGAGACAACCTGGAGTAGTCCCGGCGAACAGCTGGGTGTGCATCTCTCAGGAGGATTCGAAGTGTATATCGGCTGGCGCGAGATCCGCGACGCTAAAGGAAGATTCGCACTGATCAGCGGTGTGATCGCATTACTGGCTCTGATGGTCGTCATGCTGTCCGCGCTGACCGCGGGACTGGATGAGGAGTCCACGTCGGCGGTCCGCGCACTGCCCGGCGACACCGTGATCACACAGTCCGGCGCCGACGGTGCGGCGTCGAGCCTCACCGACAGCCGGGTGGACACGTCGGCCATCGACCAGATCCGCCTCGGCGACGGCGACGCGACGGTCCTCGGCGTGGCCAACACGCGGATCACCGCCGACGGCCGCGCGGCCGCAGCAGCCGCATTCGGGTTCAGTGACGTCGACCAGGTGACCGTCGACTCCGAGACCGCGGAGTCGCTCGGGGTGTCTGCCGGATCGGAGGTCGTCATCGGTACCGAGACGCTTCGGGTGGACGCGGTCGGCGACACCGGCAAGTACGCGCACACGCCGGTGGTGCAGATGCCGTACTCCACCTGGGTGTCGGCCACCGGCCGCGATGCGGCGTCCGCGGTGCTGACGGCCGATTCGTCGGCGCCCGCCGGTATGACCGCGACCGCGCACGGCGATGCGGTGTCACTGGTGCCGGGCTACAAGTCCGAGCATTCGTCGCTGCTGCTCATTCAGGGTCTTCTGCTGGCGATCTCGGCGATCGTGGTCTGCGGCTTCTTCGCAGTGTGGACCGGTCAGCGGGTGCGCTCGCTCGCCGTGGTCCGCGCCATGGGCGCAGGCCGCAACTACCTGATGCGCGACGGACTCGGCCAGGCTGCGGTGGTCCTCTTCGCAGGTCTGATCGCCGGCGGGGCGGTCGGCGCGATCGGCGCCTGGGTCGCGTCGGGCACCGTGCCCATCGCGTTCGACGCCGGGTCGATGGTCGCCCTGCTGGCAGGGATGGCGGTCCTGGGTCTGGCCGGCGCGGCGATCTCGCTGCGGCCGCTGGTCAAGGTCGATCCACTCACCGCACTCAACCGCTGATCCCACTCAACCGCTGATCAATCGTCATTCCCTGAAGGAGTAATCCAATGTCTCTCATTCTCGACAACGTGACCCTCACCTACCCGGACGGTGACCGTGACCGCGTCATGGCCGTCGACGGCGTCAGCCTCTCCGTGCCGCGCGGCAGCCTCGTCGGACTCACCGGCCCGTCGGGATGCGGCAAGTCCAGCGTCCTGTCCGTGGCGGGCACGCTCATCGCCCCCGATTCCGGCCACGTGGAGGTGGCGGGCGAGACGGTGGAGAACCTGGACGCCGAGGACCGGGCACGTCTGCGGCGCGAGCAGGTCGGCTTCGTGTTCCAGCACGACAATCTGCTGCCCGACCTGACTGCGCTCGAACAGGTCCTCCTGCCGATCCACCTGGCGGGCGGGAAACCCAACCGCCACAAGGCGCGTGCGCGCGATCTGCTCGCGGAGGTTGGGCTGGCTGACGCGGTGGACCGTCGTCCCGGTCAGCTGTCCGGCGGCATGCGGCAGCGCGTGAACATCGCGCGGGCGCTCATGGGCGATCCCGCGCTGCTGCTGGCCGATGAGCCGACCTCAGCCCTGGACTCGCACCGCGCCGCCGCGATGATCGATCTGCTCGTTCGGCTGGTGGCCGAACACGACGTGGCCGCGCTGTTCGTCACTCACGACATGCGGGCGCTGGAGGACGCCGACGACGTCGCCCGGATGCTCGACGGGCGGATCGCCGAGCTCACGCACGCGCGATAGATTCACCGCCTGACAGCAGTGGGCCCCGGTCACTCGACCGGGGCCCACTTACCTGTGTTCGAACGTCAGCTCAGAGGTCCAGGCGCGCGTACTCACGCAGCTTGGACGTCTGGTGCACACCCTCGATGGTGCGGATGGTGCCCGACTTGGAGCGCATGACGAGCGAGCGCGTGGTGGCGCCGTTCGGACGGTAGGTGACGCCGCGCAGCATGTCGCCGTTGGTGACGCCGGTGGCGCAGAAGAAGGCGTTCTCGCCGCGCACCAGGACGTCGTTGGTGAGTACCTGGTCGACGTCGAGTCCGGCGTCGATGGCCTTCTGTCGCTCGGCGTCGTCCTTCGGTGCGAGCTTGCCCTGGATCTCGCCGCCCATGCACTTCATCGCGACGGCGCTGATGATGCCCTCGGGGGTGCCGCCGACACCCATCAGCATGTCGACGGTGCTGTACTCGCCGGCCGCGGCGATCGCGCCTGCGACGTCGCCGTCGGAGATGAGGCGGATCTTGGCGCCGGCTTCGCGGATCTCGCCGATCAGGTCGGTGTGGCGGGGACGGTCGAGCACGACGACCGTCATGTCGGCGACGTCGATGCCCTTGGCCGCGGCGACGGAGTTGATGTTCCATTCGACGGACTGCTCGATGTCGATGGCACCCTTGGCGGCCGGGCCGACGGCGATCTTGTCCATGTAGAAGACGGCGGACGGGTCGTACATGGTGCCGCGCTCGGACACCGCGATCACCGCGATGGAGTTGGGACGGCCCTCGGCCATCAGCGTGGTGCCGTCGATCGGGTCGACGGCGACGTCCACCTCGGGGCCCTCGCCGTTACCGACCACCTCGCCGTTGTAGAGCATCGGCGCCTCGTCCTTCTCGCCCTCGCCGATGACGACGGTGCCGCGCATCGAGACGGTCGAGAGGAGTTCGCGCATGGCGTCGACGGCCGCGCCGTCGCCACCGTTCTTGTCGCCACGGCCAACCCAGCGCCCGGCAGCGAGCGCTGCGGCCTCGGTGACGCGGACGAGTTCCATCGCGAGGTTACGGTCGGGGGCTTGCTTCGACGACATGTGGCTCCGCTCCTGTGTGCACAAATCCAGACCCGGCCATTATTTCATGCGAGCGGGGTGGGTGCGGCTGCCGGGTGCTGAGACGGGGCCGGGCACGTGGATAATGGCGGCCATGGCCGACAAACCCCGGATCCTGAACGACGGCAAAGACCTGATGTGGTCGCTCATTCCGTTGGCGATACTCGTGCTGATCATCGCGGGCATCGCCGGAAGCTGCAGCTGGGGATTCGGCGAGAAGGCGAACGAGCAGAAGATCCCGCATTTCGACGTGACCGCGGGCCTGCGCGCCGATGCCGGTGTGATGCCGTTCCCGATCCGCGAACCGGCGGTTCCGGGTGAGTGGCAGGCCAACTCGGGGTCGACTCAGCAGATCGATTCGTCGACCAGCAGCAACGTCGGGTGGATCACCGAGGGCGGCGCCTACATCCAGTTGACGCAGACGGACGCCTCGGAGGAGGCGCTCCTGCGGAAGCTGATCGGCGACGAGGCGTCGGGCACCGGTACCCGCGACATCGCAGGCTGGACGTGGGTGACCTACGAGAACACCGAGCACCGTAAGGCGTGGATCGCCAACCGGGGCGACGTGCGCATCGGGGTCGAGAGCAGTGGTCACGATGAGTCGATGCAGCAGTTGGCGGCGGCCGTCGCCAAGGCTGCGCCGATCGCGGCGGACCGGCCGGTACCGGTTCCCTAGACCGCCCGGCAGCTACTCGTCCTCGGAGTCGTCGTCCGAGTTGAGCGCGGCCTCGATGCGCTCGCGTGCGCCTTCGAGGTGAGCGGTGCAGCGTTGGGCGAGCGCCTCTCCGCGTTCCCACAGTGCGAGTGACTCGTCCAGGCCGAGGCCACCGTGTTCGAGGGCCGCGACCACCTCGCTGAGCTCGTCGCGAGCGTCTTCGTATCCGAGTTCCTCGACGGGAGTCCGGTCGTCAGTGGTGTCGGCGAGGTCGTCACGACTCGTCACGATGCATCTCCTTCGTCGGTGGATTCGTTCGCGTGCACCCTCGCGCGGGTCGATCCGTCGGCCACCCGGATGCGGACCTGCGCACCGTCGGGCAGATCGGCAATCGTCCGCACGGCGTGCGGGGCGTCGGTGTCGGTGCGCTGCACGACGGCGTAACCGCGGGCGAGGGTCTGGGCCGGTCCCAGAGTGGCGAGGCGCGAGGCGAGCTGGGCGTGCCGGTGCTCCTCGACGGTGAGCAGGTGGCGGACGCTGCGGCGGATGTCGACGAGGGCGCCGTCGACCCGGTCCTGCCGGGAGTCGACGATCGTCAGGGGGCGGGCGAGCGCCGGCCGGGCGCGGAGGCCGTCGAGGACCCGCTGCTCGCGGTGCACCCAGTTCCGCAGGGCGTGCGCGCTGCGCTGCCGCAACGTCGCGATCGAGGCGAGTTCGGCCGTGACATCCGGAACGACGCGCTTGGCGGCGTCGGTCGGGGTGGCCGCGCGGATGTCGGCGGCCAGGTCGATCAGTGGATTGTCCGGCTCGTGGCCGATCGCGCTGACCACCGGAGTGCGGCACTCGGCGACGGCGCGCACGAGCGTCTCATCGGAGAAGGGCAGGAGGTCCTCGACGCTGCCGCCGCCGCGGGCGATCACGATCACCTGCACGCGCGGATCGGCGTCGAGTTCGGTGAGATGCGTGAGAATCGCCGGTACGGCGGTGGGGCCTTGAACAGGCGCATCGCGGACGTCGAACTGCACGGCCTCCCACCGTTGCTCCGCGACCGCGATGATGTCGCGCTGGGCGGCGCTCGCCCGCCCGCTGATCAGACCGATCGTGTGCGGAAGGAACGGGAGCGGTCGCTTGCGGCGCGCATCGAAGAGCCCCTCGGCGGCGAGGAGCGCCTTCACCCGCTCGATGCGGGCGAGTAACTCGCCGATGCCGACCGGCCGGATGTCGGTGATCCGCAGCGAGATGGTGCCGCGCCCTGCGTAGAAATTGGGGCGGCCGTAGACGACGACGCGTGCGCCCTCGGTCAACGGCACCGGGCTGCGGCGCAGCAGGTTGGGATCGCACGTCAGTGACAACGACATGTCGGCCGCCGGATCACGCAGCGTGAGGAACGCGGTGCGCGTGCCGGGACGCTGGTTGATCTGAGTGAGCTGCCCTTCCACCCACACCTGGCCGAGCTTGTGGATCCATTCGCCGATCTTGAAGCTGATCGTGCGCACCGGCCACGGCGCCTCCGCCGAATTGGCCGGCGTCTGCCCGCCCGGTGAGGTCACTTCCCGGCGTCAGACTTCTTCTGCTGGCTGGCGATGCGGTTGTCGATCATCGTCACGAACGGCGCCCGGTTGCGGTTCGCGCGCTCGTGGTCGGCGAGGGCCTGCAGGTCGTCGGCGCCGAGTCCGCGGACCTTGGCGCGAAGCTGTGCCAGAGTCAGCGTGTCGTACTCGAGCTCCTCGACGATCTCGGCGACCGAGCCCGACGATGCGGGTTTGGCCGCGCCGTTGCTGCTCGTGCCTGCGGCGACATCGGCCGGGACCGAGCTGTAGAGGGCGAGACGACCCTGCGCTGCAGGTGTGGAGTCGGTGGCCGGCTTGTCTGTGGGCTTAGCCACCGGAGCCTTAGCTGCCGGGGTCTTCGCCGCCGGCGCCTTGGTCGTCGGGGTTTTGGTCGCCGTGGCTTTGGTAGCGGGAGCCTTGGCCGACACGTTCGGCACCGGAGCGGGGGCGTCAGGCACCTCGTCCTCGTCGAACGTGGCCCATGCGGGCTGCTCTTCCGGTGCATCGAAGAACATCGAGAGCGCATCGTCGCCCTTGATGGCGAGTTCGGCGATGTTCTGCTGCAGTCGCATGCCTGCCTGGAGGCCGCTGCTGACCGCGGACATAGGGAAGGTGATGACGCGTGTCGGAAGTCTCCGGGCCTCTTCGACCGTGGTGACCAGCAATCCCGCTGCTACGCGTGCAGGGTACGGAGGACGATTCATGTAAACACCTTCTCACAGCCGTACCCTTGTTGTTATGGCTGAATCGAAGCGAGTCCTCCTTGCCTCCCCGCGCGGGTACTGCGCGGGAGTCGATCGTGCCGTCGAGGCCGTGGAACGAGCCCTCGACAAGCACGGTGCTCCCGTCTACGTGCGCAAGGAGATTGTTCACAATCGTCATGTGGTCGACACCCTCAGCGACCGGGGGGCGATCTTCGTCAACGAGACCGATGAGGTGCCCGAGGAGGCGATCGTCGTCTTCTCGGCGCACGGTGTCTCACCCGAGGTGCACCGCAGCGCCGCCGAACGGAAGCTCCAGACCATCGATGCCACCTGCCCGCTGGTGACCAAGGTGCACCAGGAGGCCAAGCGGTTCGCCCGCGACGACTACGACATCGTCCTCGTCGGACACGAAGGCCACGAGGAGGTCGAGGGCACCGCGGGCGAGGCTCCCCAGCACATCCAGTTGGTCGACGGCCCCGATGCGGTCGACAACGTCGAGGTGCGCGACCCCGAACGTGTCGTCTGGCTCTCGCAGACCACGCTGTCGGTGGACGAGACCATGCAGACGGTCAAGCGGTTGCGGGAGAAGTTCCCCGAACTGAACGATCCGCCGTCGGACGACATCTGCTACGCGACGCAGAACCGTCAGGTGGCGGTGAAGGCGATGGCGCCCAAATGCGATCTGGTGATCGTGGTGGGGTCGCAGAACTCGTCGAACTCGCAGCGCCTGGTCGAGGTGGCACTGCAGAACGGGGCGGCGTCGTCGTACCTGGTGGACTACGCCCGCGACATCGACCTCTCGTGGCTCGACGGCGTCACCACCATCGGCGTCACCTCGGGCGCTTCGGTGCCCGAGATCCTGGTCCGCGGTGTCATCGACCTGGTGGCCGAGCACGGCTTCGAGGACGTCGAGACCGTGACCACCGCCGAGGAGACACTGACCTTCGCGCTGCCGCGTGAGCTGCGGCCCGCCCGCGCTGCACCGCAGAGCCAGAGCTAGACAGGACCGAGCTCGACAGGACCAGAGCTAGGCGGAATCAGAGCTGGGCGGTGCGAGCGCGCCGCCCGGCCAGCACCACGCCGCAGGCCAGCACGGCACCGAGCAGAATCCGTGACAGGCCCGAATCGGCGACGGTGTCCGGTGAAGGAGCGGCGATGGCGTGCCCGGCGGCGGGATCGGGCATCGTCGCCGCACCGGGTAGCTCGGCGGTCAACGCCGCGACGGGATCGATGATTCCGTGACCGACTGCGGTGTCGTTCCCGCCACTGTGGGCGGTGCGCAGGATTCGCTCGAGTACGTCGTCGGCGGACGCTTCCGGGAAGCGCGAGCGAACGAGAGCGGCAGTACCCGCCACGTACGCGGCGGCGTAACTCGTCCCGGCGAGCGGAACCGCTCCGTCCGCGCCGGAGAGGGCGTTCACCAACCGAGGCCCATGGGGTCCGGGCGCGATGCTGACGGTGCCGGTACCCGGTGCGGCGACCGATACCCACGGTCCGCGCAGCGTGAACTCGGCGGGTGACCCGTCGATTGCGGTGGTGGCGCCGACCGACAGCACGAGCGGTGCGAAGCGCGCAGGAGTGGCGATGGTGGCGACCTTCGACCAGCCCGTCGCCGGTGAGGCGGCGGCCACCGGATTCTGGGTGCGGCACGACGTCGCATCAGCCAGATTGCCCGCTGCGACGACGGTGACGACATCCTGGTCGCGGGCATGCCGCAGTGCCCGCCCGACCTCGGAGTCGCCGGGGTTCTCGCCGCGTGGCAAGCAAGCCGTCTCGGAGATGTTGATGACGCCCGCACCGAGGTCGACCGCGCGCACGATGGCCTTGGCGAGGGTGGTGAGCGGACCGTAGCCGACGCCGACCGTGGCAGCGGAACCGCGTGCCGAGGTGGCGCGGTACGCGCCGCTGGACTGCCGGATCGAGATGATCGTGGCCTCCGGCGCCACTCCCACGAAGGCGTCGCCGGCCGACGGTCTGGCCGCGATGATGCCGGCGACCAACGTGCCGTGGGCGTCGCAGTCGCTGAGTCCGTCACCGTTCGAGACGTAGTCCCCGCCCGGGATCAGGTCGGGGAGCCGCCGATGCGGTGCGACACCGGTGTCGATGACCGCGACCTTCACCCCCGCGCCCCGGCTGAAGCGATGCGCCGTCGCCACGTCGAGGAGCGCATGTCCGGGCGGGGGAGCGGTCGAGTCGCCGGCCGCCGGGAGAGTCCGGGCGCACCGTGCATGCCTCCGGGTCGGCGACGAGGGGCGGATCGGGCCCGCAGCCGGGAGCGGTCCGGGTTCGATCACCGGAACCAATTGCGCGCCGACCGGAGTCGCGGCCGCCGACGATGCGAGCATCACCGGGCTGATGAACGCGATCAGGGCCGCGGTCAACGCAACGCGCAGGGGCTGACGGAGCACTCGGTCAGAGCTCACGGACCAGGCGATACGCGTCCAGAACCCAGAGGAGGAGCGGAAACAGGCAGACCAGAACGGCGTACTGCGCGATCTCGGCCGCTCGCACCTGCAACGGCGAATAGGTCTGCGCGGGAACGAGAGTGCCGGCGATCAGGGCCACGCAGCCGACTTCTGCGGCCCCGATCATCGCCGCGATGGCCGCCGACGACGAGTGCGCCGTCCATGCGGCGGCCGCGACCCCACCGGCGACGCACATCGCCGAGCCGACGATCAGACTCGTCGACTGCATTCGGTCGGCGTGCACTCGACCGCGCGTGAGCAGTGCCGATGCCACCGCCAGACAGTAGACGAGAGGAGTCCACGCCAGCTCGGCAGTCGCCGCGGTGATGACCGTCGCGGTCACCGTGAACGCGGTAGCACCGGACACGATGCCGGTCAGGTGCGACGCAGCCGACGCGGACCGGCGGGCGAGAGCAGTCAGATCGCCCAGGGCGAGATCGGCGATGGCCCCCAACGGATCCGGGGCGATCGGCCCCAACGCGTCGACGCCCTCGACCACCGAGCGTTCGGCGGCCGGGTCGGTGACGGTCGGCGCTGCCACCGGTACCGGTGGCAGCGGCAACCCGGCGGCTGCGATCGACAGGCGCCCGGCCGCGAGGAGCGTGCACACGCCGAGTGCGGCTGCGCCCGCGCCGAGAGCCGGGAGCGATAGGTCCCAGAGTGCGACGCAGGCGCCGATGACGGCGGTGAGTCCGCCCACCGTGGCGATCGAAGTGTGCACGGCCGTCGCACGCCCGGTGGCACGGTGTCCGACCGCCGCAACGGCGGTCGTTGCGATGCCGGTCAGCGCAACCTGCGACGCCGTCCCCGAACCGGCGGCGAAACCGGCCGCCGCTGCGAACGCCGTCGCCGCTGTCGATGCGACGGCCGATGTGCGCGGGTCCAACCCGATCCGGTGCCCGGCGAATGCGACGAGGACCAGCACCGACGTCGCGCCCGTGGTGAACCAGAGCACGGACGAGGTGTCGCCGCGAACCACTGCGGTGACTGCAGCCAGCGCGGAGATCCCGGCAGCGAGCAGGCCGATCGTATAGGCGGTGGTACGGGCTGCGGCGGCGGTCCATGGCTCACGTGTCTCACCGCTCAGGGCAGCCATCCCGGCCACCACGTCATCCACGATGGGCCCGGGTGTCGCGGGTGCGTCGTCGGTCAGCATCAGCAGGTCACCGTCGCGGATCTGCGATTCGGCGAGCGTCGCATCGGAAGCGAGAGTCTGTCCGCCGATGCGAGCCAGCGTCCAACGCGGCCCCTCCTGGGCCGCCTCACGCGATGGTTCAGCGGAGTCGATGCGCAGGACGGCGAGCACGTCCGGGAGCAGCGCCGCGAGCGGTACGTTCGCCGGGACCGCCAGGTCGGCCTGCGTGCGGCCCCCGACCACCGAGATACGCACAAGTCCGGATATAACGGTCATTCCGCAAACCCTCCCCCGAGGTTCTTGATACAACCTTGACCACGCCGTCAGGCGAGGATGGCGTCGACGTAATCACGTTCGACGCGGCTCCGGTCGGGATTCGGGGGAATCATCGGCTTCTGTGGATTCGCCGTTTTCGGCGGATTCGTCACGTGGATTCGGGGGAATCATGCGCACTGGTGGAATCGATCTGCACGCGTCAGGGCAGTCAGGACAGTCAGGGCTTCCGGGGCCCTGGACGCCGACCGTCGGCCACCGGCGCAGGGGGCGGATGCCGAAGCCTGCGGTACCGGGTGGCGACCTCGTCGTGGCGCCTCCGCCGGAGCTGTCCCGCGGGGTTCCGCAGAGTCTGCTGCTGCGTCTCCTGCCTGCGGTGATGGTGGTCGCGGTGGTCGGCATGATCGCGATGATGGTGGTCACCGGCGGTCGCTCCGCGTTCGCCAATCCGCTGTTCCTGATGTTCCCGCTGATGATGGTGATGTCGATGGTCGGCATGGTCGCCTCGGGTGGACGTGGCGGACCGGCGCGGGCGGCGGAGGTCAACGAGGACCGCAAGGACTACCTGCGTCACCTCGAGCAACTGCGCGGGCAGGCCGACGAGGTCGCGGAGGCGCAGCGCGCCGAGGCCCAGTGGGATCATCCCGCCCCGTCGACGCTCGCGTCATTGCTCGGATCGCGCCGGATGTGGGAGCGGCGTCCGGCCGACCCCGATTTCGGCGACGTTCGGGTGGGGCTGGGCGCGCATCGTCTCGCGACGGTGCTCGAGATTCCGGAGAGCGCACCCGCTGATGACGTCGAGCCGGTGTCCGCAGTCGCGCTGCGCCGTTTCGTCCAGGCCCGGTCGGCAGTGCCCGACCTGCCGACAGCTGTTGCCCTGCGCGGATTTCCGGCGATCAGCATCAGCGGTCCGCATGATGACGTGCACGCGCTCGTGCGGTCGATGATCTGCCGTCTCGCGGTTCAGCACGGTCCAGACCATCTGGGGATAGCGATGGTCGTCGCCGATCCGGTGGCACCGGAATGGGACTGGCTGAAATGGCTGCCGCATCTCGGGCATCCGCGCCGCGTCGACGCACTGGGGCCGTCGCGAATGGTCTACCGCTCGTTGGCCGCCTTGGAGGACGACCTGGCGGCCGACATCGCCGAACGCGCCAGGTTCTCCCGCACCGAGCCGTCGACCGAAGTGCGGCATCTGGTGGTGATCCTCGACGACGGGCGGGTGACCGGCGACGAGGAACTCGCACTCGGGGCGGGACTCGACGGCGTCACCGTCCTCGAACTCGGTTGTGCGGCGGACTCGCTAGCTGCCCGTCGCGGTCTGGCTCTGATCGTGGACGCCGGATCCCTGTCGGCGCGTACCGAAGCCGGGGTGGAGCAGTTCGCCGTGCCCGACCGGTACACGCTCGCAGGCGCGGAGGCGCTGGCGAGATCGCTCGCGCGGTACCGACCTGCTGCATTCGGTGCACTGGCAGATCTCGACACTCCGGCCACCGCGCAGGATCCGGGGCTGCCCGCACTGGTGGGCGTGGCAGATGCGGGTTCGTTCGACCCAGCGGACGAATGGCGTGGTCGTCGCGGTGCGGGCAGACTGCGGGTGCCGATCGGGTACTCGGCGTCCGGAACGCCCGTCGAACTCGATCTGAAGGAGAGCGCGCACGGGGGAATGGGACCGCACGGTCTGTGCGTGGGTGCCACGGGCAGTGGAAAGTCGGAACTCCTCCGCACGCTGGTCCTGGGGCTCATCGCCACGCACTCGCCCGACGAGCTGAATCTCGTACTCGTCGACTTCAAAGGCGGCGCGACCTTTCTGGGGCTTGATCGCACGAATCACATTGCCGCGGTCATCACCAACCTGGAGCAGGAGCTCTCGATGGTGGACCGCATGGCGGACGCCCTGTCCGGCGAGCTGCACCGCAGGCAGGAGCTCCTCCGGGCCGCCGGAAACTTCGCCAACGTCACCGATTACGAACGTGCGCGCGCAGCCGGCGCCGACCTGCCGCCGTTGCCCGCCCTGGTGATCGTGGTCGACGAGTTCTCCGAACTGCTCGCCCAGAAGCCCGACTTCGCCGAACTCTTCGTGGCGATCGGAAGACTCGGCCGTTCGCTGCACATCCATCTACTTCTCGCCTCGCAACGACTAGAGGAGGGGCGGCTGCGCGGGCTGGACAGTCATCTGTCGTACCGGATCGGATTGAAGACCTTCTCCGCCAACGAGTCACGGACCGTTCTCGGAGTTCCGGACGCCTATCACCTGCCGAGCGAACCGGGTGCGGCATATCTCAAGTGCGACTCGGGGACGCCGGTCAGGTTCCGCACCTCGTACGTGTCGGGACAGTACGTGGCACCGGAGGAATCGTGCGTGACCGACGACCGCCCCTCGACAGCCGTGACAGTCCTGCAAGCCGACACCGTCATCGAGGTCCGTCACGACGACGAGATCCGCACCCCGCCGGGGGAGAGCATCGGGCCGACAGTTCTCGAGACCCTCGTGGATCGCATTGCCGGACATGGAAGCTCGCCGCACCCGGTGTGGCTCCCGCCTCTCGAACCGGTGGTCGCGATGAGCGAACTCCCGATGGTGACGCACGGTCTCTTGTCCGCGACGATCGGCGTCGTCGACCGGCCTTACGATCAGCGACGTGATCCGTTGCGGGTCGATCTCTCTGCAGCGGCCGGGCATGCCGCGGTCGTCGGTGGCCCGCAGTCGGGCAAGTCGACGGCGCTCCGCACGCTGATCTGCGCCTTCGCGTCGACGCACTCGCCTGCGGAGGCGGCGTTCTACTGTCTCGACTTCGGCGGAGGCGGGCTCGGGGCGATCGGCGGTCTGCCGCACGTGGGCGGGGTGGCCACGCGCAATCGTCGAGATGCGGTCCGTCGCACCGTGGCCGAGGTGTCGGCGGTGCTGAGCGCGCGGGAGAGTGCGTTCGCCGAAGCGGGGATCGATTCGATGGCCGCTTACCGCCGCGCCCGTAGTGAGGGGCGGTTCGCCGACGACGAGTACGGCGACGTCTTCCTCGTGGTGGACGGGATCAGTGTGCTGCGCAACGAGTTCGAGGAGATCGAGGACCGCGTGACGACGCTGGTGGCGCAAGGTCTGTCGTACGGCGTGCACGTCGTGGTCACCGCCAGCCGATGGGGCGAGATCAGACCCGCAGTCAAGGACCTGATCGGCACTCGGGTGGAGCTCCGACTCGGTGACGCCCTGGATTCGGAGATGAGCAGACGTGCGGCGGCTTCGGTGCCCGCCGACCGGCCGGGCCGCGGCATCACCGCGGACGGTCTGCACCTGCTGGTCGCGTCGCCAGGCGACGCGGAGGGGACGGCGGCGCTCGTCGAGACTGTTCGGCGTTCGCACAGCCGTGCCGCACCGGCTGTGCGAACGCTGGCGACCGACGTGCCCGCGGAGGCGTTCGCGGCGATGACCGCCGATCTCGACCTCGCGGCAGGCCAAGTGGCGATCGGCGTCGGTGAGGCCGAGCTCGCGCCGTTCACCGCCGACTTCGGCAGGGAGCCGCACCTGCTGGTGTTCGGCGACGCGGAGAGCGGCAAGACGCAGACGCTGCGGGCGGTGGTGGAAGGACTCGTCGCGAGTGGCGGATCCGAGACGACCAAGGTGGTGCTCGTCGACTTTCGTCGCACGCTGCTCGGTGCCGTGACCGGAGACCATCTCGCGGGATATGCGACGTCGGCCCGGACGGCCGCGCCGATGATGGCACAGCTGGCGGAGTACTTGGGTGCGCGTCTACCCGCCGACGACGTGTCCGCCGAGGCTCTCGCCGACCGTTCGTGGTGGTCGGGCCCCGACGTCTACCTGGTGATCGACGATTACGACCTGGTGGCGACCGCCGCTGGGAATCCGCTCGCACCGCTCGCTGAACTTCTTGGCCATGCGCGCGACATCGGGTTCCGGGTGATTCTCGCCCGTCGATCCGGAGGTCTCGGACGGGCGCTGTTCGACCCGTTCATCGCCCGGATGCGCGACCTGTCGTGCGACGTCCTGTTGATGAGCGGCGACCCCGACGAGGGCTACGTGATCGGCCGCCACCGGATGCAGCGCCTGGGAATCGGTCGTGGCGAGTACGTATCGCGCAGCAGGCGGGCGGAGACGATCCAGGTGGTCGCTCCCCGAGTCGACGAGCCCACGACGTGAGCGGACCACTCGTGATCGACCTCGGGTACGGGGAGGAACCGCGGATCGGCGGCCTCCTCGAGCACATCGACGACGCTCGCGAACGTGCCGCTCAGCGGGGCGCGTTGGCCGCCTGGTTGTCGGCTGCCCAGCTCGACGGGACGATCCGGTCGGGGCCGGTGGCCGTCGTCCACCCGACGGTCTGGGGCGGCCGCCGGACCGCCGCACTGCTCGGAGAACTGCACGCGATCGGCGTCGAGGCGCATCCCGTACCGCGAGCGGCTGCACTGGCACGGAGTCATGCCGATGCGACGATCGTCCGGTGCGCGGTGATCGAGACGCGATTACTGCCGGATACCGGCGGGCACTGGTCTGCTCACCTCGTGGAGCGGCGCGCAGGGGAGTGGACGATAGCGAGATCTGCGGTGGCCATGCCGGAGGACGTGCCGGCAGATGAGCGATGGGCTGCCGTACTGGGAGCGGCCGACACGGTGATCGTCGACGGCCCGGACGGCACTGTGCAGGACGCGATACGGACGACGACCGCACCGTCGGGCGGCGGCGTGCTGCGGGCGGACCCCGTGCTGGTCGCGCGGCACGGCGCGCCTGCAGTCGGCGATTCACTCGTGGCCGCCATCCCACCGGTGCCGCCGCTGCGGGCCGGCGGGCGTCGGCGCACCGGGTTGACCGTCGCGGTGGTCCTGCCTGCTCGTCGCCTGCGCCTGGCTGGCGGGCCGTGTCGGGCAGGCGGACAGCGGGCCCGCGGTGCGCGACGAGACAGTCGGCGACGTGCGGATCGTCGTGCCGGGCACCTGGCATCGGACCGACCTGTCCGGTGATCGGCCCATGGACGGTGCGGGAGTTCGCGCGGTGTTCGCCGACCCGGATGACGGGCGCCGCATCGTCGTGGTCGTCACAGAACTGCGTGCCGGTTCCACCCGGGCATCGGTTGCCGAGAGCCTCGCCAACCGGCTGCGGCAGCGCGGCGACCACGTGGTCCGCGAGTTCGCGTCCGATGCGGTGTTCGGTGGCCGCCACGTCATCTCCTACCGCGAGACGCCGGCTTCCGGGCCCGCCCTCGCCTGGTACATCCACGTCGATGGGCGGACCCAGGTGAGCGTCGGCTGCCAGCGGGGAAGCGGCGCCCACGTGGTGGGTGAGGAATGCGCCGACGCGGTCGCGTCGATCGCGCAGATCGGGTGAGGTCGGGCGGGAGAGACGGCCACGAGCAAAACCCTCGGCGTCATCACTCGACCGCCGTACGCTGGCGGCATGGCCTCCACCCAACGATTCGGTCCTGCCGAGGGATCGCTCACCTTGCACACCGACGTCACCGGAAAGGCCGCGCGCACCGGTCACCGGCTCACCATCGGATTCACGGACTGGACGGCCACCGTCGACTACACGGCCGACCAGCCGTCCCATGTTCGTGTGCAGGTCGCGACCGGATCGCTGCAGGTGAGATCCGGCGAGGGCGGACTCACGCCGCTGACGGCGCCCGAACGCACGGTGGCGCGAGCGAATGCGGTCAAGGTGCTCAAGGCGGAGAAGTTCCCGCAGATCGTCTTCGACGCCTCCGAGGTGGTCGCCGACGGCGACGGATACCGGCTCACCGGACGACTGGAGATCTGCGGGAAGACTCGACCGCACATCCTGAGCGTCGCACCGACCGGGGCAGGCGCGGCCCGCACGGTGGCGGGGCAGACGGTGGTCAGTCACGCCGACTTCGGGCTCAAGCCGTTCGGGATGATGATGGGCGCTCTGCGAGTCGCAGACGAGGCGACGGTCCGCCTGCAGATCGCTGTGCCCGAGTAGTGCTGCCCGAGTAGTGGTGCCGGAGTAGTCGGCGAGCGGGCGGCCGGAGCAGCGCGAGCGCCCGGTCCGCACTGGGTCGCGACGTTTTGACCTGCGTCGCCGCGCCCGCGTACTCTGGTTCGCTGGCGCTTTGCACATCGAGCCCCCGGGTCCCCACTGGTCGCCGGGAATCTGCTCGCAAGGTGTCGTGACCAGCAACAAAGCAAACCGAAGTGAGGACTCCTGTGGGTACCTACAGCCCGAAGGCCGGTGACATCACACGTACGTGGCATGTCATCGACGCCACCGATGTGGTGCTCGGCCGCCTCGCCGTGCAGAGCGCGAACCTGCTCCGCGGCAAGCACAAGCCGACCTACGCCCCGCACGTCGACGGTGGCGACTACGTCATCATCGTCAACGCCGACAAGGTCGCGATCAGCGGCGACAAGGCGAACAAGAAGCGCCTTTACCACCACTCGGGTCACCCGGGCGGCCTCAAGTCCCGCACTGTCGGCGAGGTCCTCGAGACCCGTCCCGACCGTCTCGTGGAGAAGGCAGTCAAGGGCATGCTCCCGAAGAACAAGCTGGGTAACGCCATCGGCTCCAAGCTGAAGGTGTACGCAGGCCCGAATCATCCGCATGCGGCTCAGCAGCCCGTTCCCTTCGAGATCAAGCAGGTGTCCCAGTGAGCAACGAGAACGAGAACGTGAACGACGTCGAGGTCGTCGCTGACGAGGTCGTGCTGGAAGACGGCTCGTACACCTCCGAATCGACCGGCGAGGCTCCTGCCGCCGACGCCGCGCCCACGCGTGGCCCGGTTGTCCTGGACCGCCCGATTCAGACCGTCGGTCGCCGCAAGGAGGCCGTCGTCCGCGTCCGCCTCGTCGCGGGCACCGGCGAGTTCTCCCTGAACGGCCGCGCCCTCGATGAGTACTTCCCGAACAAGGTCCACCAGCAGCTCATCAAGGATCCGCTGGTGCTGGTCGAGCGCACCGAGACCTTCGACGTCCACGCCAAGCTGGTCGGTGGCGGCCCGTCGGGCCAGGCAGGCGCACTGCGTCTGGCTATCGCCCGCGCCCTCATCGAGGTCAGCCCCGAGGATCGCCCGGCCCTGAAGAAGGCAGGCTTCCTCACTCGCGACGCGCGTGCCGTCGAGCGCAAGAAGTACGGCCTGAAGAAGGCCCGTAAGGCCTCGCAGTACAGCAAGCGCTGATCGCTTCGCATACTGTGGCACGCCTTTTCGGCACCGACGGCGTCCGAGGCCGGGCCAACGACCAGCTCACCGCAGAGCTGGCGTTGCGTCTGGCCTCGGCCGCCGTTTCGGTACTCGGTGCAGATACGAACTCCGGCCCTGACGAATCGGGCCGCAGACCGCGCGTCGTGGTCGGCCGCGACCCCCGCGCTTCCGGTGAGCTGCTCGAGGCCGCGCTGTGCGCAGGCCTCGCCGCTGCCGGAGCGGACGCGATCCGGGTCGGCGTGGTGCCGACCCCGGCGGTCGCCTTCCTGACCGCGGACTACCGCGCCGACTTCGGTGTGATGATCTCCGCGTCGCACAATCCCATGCCGGACAACGGCATCAAGTTCTTCGCGGCGGGCGGTCACAAGCTCGCCGACAACGTGGAAGACGCGATCGAGGCGGCGATGGACGCTCCCGCTCCGCGTCCCACCGGCGCGGGCGTCGGACGGCTCGTCGACGCCCCGGACGCCGAGGATCGATACCTGCACCACCTCGCAGGCGCGCTCGACGGGTCACTCGACGGACTGACGATCGTCGTCGACGGCGCGAACGGTGCGGCCGCCACGGTCGGGCCGCACGCCTATGAGGCTGCCGGGGCCACCGTGATCGCCATCAACTGCGAGCCCGACGGACTCAACATCAACGACCGCTGCGGTTCCACCCATCTGGACGTGCTGCAGGCCGCGGTCCTCGAACACGGCGCTGACCTGGGTCTGGCGCACGACGGGGACGCGGACCGCTGCCTCGCGGTCGACTCGACCGGTGCCGTGGTGGACGGCGACATGATCATGGCGATCCTCGCGATCGACATGCACGAACGCGGCGAACTGGTCGACGACGTGCTGGTGGCGACCGTGATGAGCAATCTCGGGCTCCACATCGCGATGCGCGAAGCGGGCATCGACGTGAAGGTGACCGGTGTCGGCGATCGCTACGTGCTCGAGGAACTCCGCAAGGGTTACTCACTCGGTGGCGAGCAGTCGGGTCACATCGTGGTTCCCGCGGTGGGGACGACCGGTGACGGAGTGCTCACCGGGCTGATGCTCGCGCGCCGCGTGGCGTCGACCGGCCGCCGGCTCGCCGATCTCGCGTCGGTGATGAGCGTGCTGCCGCAGGAGCTGATCAACGTGCCGGTGTCGGACAAGCACGCCGTCGCGCAGGCCGTCGTCGTCAGCGACGCGGTTCAGGAGGCGGAGACCAAACTCAACGGCAGTGGCCGCATCCTGCTGCGTCCGTCGGGCACGGAGCAACTGGTCCGGGTGATGGTGGAGGCCGGCACCGCGCAGGAGGCGCGGGCCATCGCCGAGCAGGTCGCGAAGGTCGTCGCGGACGTCTGACGGCCTGATTCGTCCCGGCGCCGGAACCCGACCACGATCGAGTGCGTCTAACCGGTATGGAGGACGTCGAACTCGGTGTCGAAGCCGAACGGTTGATCACTCATGGTGCGCGTCACGCCGATCAGGCGGCCGTTCTCGCCGAATGCGCGGCAGCACTCGCGTCGGGCGGATTCGGTGCGTGGTGGCATGACGGCGATTCGGCGCGCACCGCAGGCCTGGTCGCGCATATCAGCGGCCTTGCGGAACGGCTGACCACGACAGCGTCGAGCGTCGGCGGTTACGCGACGTCGGTGACCCGGCGGGTCGGCGAACTGGACGAGTCAGACCGGATCGGCGCGCAGTTCGTCCGAGGACTGCCGTGATCGACGACTTCATCGCAGTGCTCGACGTCGGCGCCGGACTCGGGCTCGTGTCGTACGACGAATCGGCCGTGCGTGCTCCGCACCGCGATGTCACGGACTTCGAACCCGCTGCCCTCAACGCCGACGCGGCCCGTCTGACGACCATCGCGCACCGACTCGCGGGACTCGCCGGATCGGGTGACGACGTCGCCGGTCTCTGGTCGGGCCGCGCGGGCGACGCCGCGTCCACCGTGTTCGCCGCGACCAGCGTCCGCAGGGGCTCGATCTGCGCGGATGTCGCGGCGTCTGCGGCCGCCCTCAGATACGCGGCGAGCGCGCTCGACGAGGTCATGTCGCGATACTCGCAGGCGATGGCCGCAGTCTGCGCGTACCGTGTGCTGGGTATCGATCTCGATGCGCTGCCCGCCGCGGTGGCGACCCGGGCGATTTCGCGAGACGAGGCGCGCGGAGAGTTCATCGCGCGCATCGAGTACGCGGATGGTGCCGGACGCGCCGCGCACGCCGCGGTGCGCGATGTGGTCTCGGCACTGAACCAGCTGACCGGCGCAGGCGACTCGCCGGGCGAACTGATTCTGGCGGGAGACCGATGACCGCCGACGAGCAGATCCGCGCTGCGACACGGACGGCCACCGACCGATTCGACGGCGCTGAGCAGCAGTATCTCCGCAGACAGGCCGCCCCAGAAGCCGTGCGCGCAGTGCGTGTGATGCCAGGAGATGAGCTCGATCGAGCGCTCCCGAGACTCCTGTCACCGGCCGCGGGACGCCGGATGCACTGATACCGGGTCGGACATGACTACGCTGGAGGTCGTGTTCGGGAAGAAACTGGGGGCACCGAAGCCCGACAAAGCAATCAAGGAACTCGCGCGCCGCGGACCCTACAAGGTCGACCGCGGAGATCTCGCCATCGTCGGGATGAGCGGTTTCGTCTTCGCGCCCCGGGAAGGGAAGAGGCTCCCGGCCGTGGCGCTCGCGCACGACTGGCGTGCGTCGAGCACCCGTTACCGCGACCTGATGTTCCACCTCGCGTCGTGGGGCATCGTGGTGGCGGTGCCGGACGGTGAGACCGGAGTGTTCGCGTCCGACGTCGAACTGGCGACCGAGCTGCGCACCGCGGTCACCGTGCTGCAGACCATCCCGCTGGGCGACGGCACCGTGTCGGTGGATCCGGATCGCGTCGGCCTCGCCGGACACGGGTTCGGTGCTGCCGCTGCTCTGCGAGCGGCATCGGAGACCGTTCTCCACGGTCGGCCGCCCGTCGACGCTCGTGCGCTCGCGGCGGTCTTCCCGGCGCCGACGACGTCGGACCTGCTTCCGATGGCCGCGACGGTGAAGGTTCCGTCACTGGTGCTCGCGGCGACGGGGCACGTCGATTCGATGACGGGCAACGCGCGTGCGGTCGCCGACGAGTTGGCCGGCGATGTGGTGTTCCGCACTGTCACGGGCGCCGATAACCGCGGTCTGCTGGAGAAGCGCGGCGTGAAGTCGCTGCTCGGTGTCAGCGGTGCCGACCGCGACACCCACACCGCAGTGCGCGCGCAGCTGACCGGATTCCTCCTGCACACGCTCGGCGGAGACGACCGGTACGCCGACTTCGCGGATCCGAAGGTCACCATGGGCGACTCCGTATCGACCCCGACCGAAGACATCGAACCGGCCGAACTCGATCACTTCTCGCAACTGCTGGGCGCGAAGCCGCCCAGCAAGTGACGGGTACTCTCTTTCACTATGTGCGGAATCGTTGGATACGTAGGTCGGCGGCCGTCGCTCGACATCGTCGTGGACGCTCTGCGGCGGATGGAGTACCGCGGCTATGACTCCGCCGGCGTCGCCATTCTCGACGGTGACGGTGGCCTGTCGGTCGAGAAGAAGGCCGGTCGTCTGGAGAATCTCGACAAGCAGATCGCCGAGGTCGGACGCGAGCATCTGAGCGGCACCACCGGAATGGGGCACACCCGCTGGGCGACCCATGGTCAGCCCACGGACCGGAACGCGCATCCGCACGTCAGCGCCGACGGCAAGCTCGCCGTCGTGCACAACGGCATCATCGAGAACTACGCGCCGCTGCGCGCCGAACTCGAGGATGCCGGACTCGACTTCTCCTCGGACACCGACACCGAGACCGCAGTGCACCTGCTCGAGCGCGAGTACGCCTCTGGCGAGTCCGCAGGCGACTTCGTGGCCAGCGCCTACGCGACGATGCGCCGTCTCGAGGGCGCCTTCACCCTGGTCTTCACCCACGCCGATCACCCGGACACGATCGTCGCAGCCCGGCGGTCGACCCCGCTGGTGGTGGGAGTCGGCGACGGCGAGATGTTCCTGGCGTCCGACGTCACCGCGTTCATCGAGCACACCCGCGAAGCCGTGGAACTCGGTCAGGACGAGGTCGTGGTGATCACCGCCGACTCGTACGAGGTGACCGACTTCGACGGCAACGCCACCGGCGGCACCCCGTTCCACATCGACTGGGACCTCGCGGCCGCCGAGAAGGGCGGCTACGACTACTTCATGCTCAAGGAGATCGCCGAGCAGCCGGAAGCTCTCGGTAACACGCTCCTCGGGCACCTGCAGGAGGGGCGGATCGTCCTCGACGAGCAGCGCCTCTCCGATCAGGATCTGCGCGACGTCGACAAGGTGTTCGTCGTGGCCTGCGGCACCGCCTACCACGCAGGCATGATCGCCAAGTACGCGATCGAGCACTGGGCCCGACTGCCCGTCGAGGTGGAGCTCGCCAGCGAGTTCCGGTATCGCGACCCGGTCCTCGACCGCTCGACCCTGGTCGTCGCGATCAGCCAGTCCGGGGAGACGGCCGACACGCTCGAAGCGGTGCGCCACGCCAAGGACCAGAAGGCGCGAGTCCTGGCGATCTGCAACACCAACGGCGCTCAGATCCCGCGCGAATCCGACGCGGTCCTGTACACGCATGCCGGCCCGGAGATCGGCGTCGCGTCGACCAAGTGCTTCCTCGCGCAGATCGCCGCCGCTTACATGGTGGGGCTGGCTCTCGCGCAGGCCGTCGGCACCAAGTACCCGGACGAGGTGGTCCGGGAGTTCGAGGCGCTCGAGGCGATCCCGGACGCGGTGAACGAGGTCCTCGAGCAGATGGAACCGGTGCGCGACCTGGCCCGCAAGTACGCGTCGTCGGACACCGTGCTGTTCCTCGGTCGCCACGTCGGGTACCCGGTGGCGCTCGAAGGTGCACTCAAGCTCAAGGAACTGGCCTACATCCACGCCGAGGGATTCGCGGCCGGCGAACTCAAGCACGGCCCGATCGCACTGATCGAGGACGGCCTGCCGGTGATCATCGTGATGCCGTCGCCGACCGGGCGTGCGCTCCTGCACTCCAAGATGGTCAGCAACATCCGGGAGATCCAGGCACGCGGTGCCACCACGATCGTGCTCGCCGAACCCGACGATGCGGCGGCGGCCGCTGTGGCCGATCACCTGATCCCGATCCCGCACACGCCGACCCTGCTGCAACCGCTGGTCTCGACGGTGCCGTTGCAGGTCTTCGCGGCGACGGTCGCGCAGGAACGCGGATACGACGTCGACAAGCCGCGCAACCTCGCCAAGTCCGTCACGGTCGAGTAGCACCGGTGCAGGCGCGGCCGTGATCGCTTATCACTCCGCCGACGCGATCCGGGCGGCCGAACGGGCCACCGGAACGCTGTTCTCCGACGGCGTGCTGATGAAACGGGCCGCCTACGCGGTGGCCGCAACCGTCATCGCCGAACTCGGTCGGGGCCACGCCGGCGTTTACGGGCGCCGGGTGGGTCTGGTCGTCGGGGCCGGCGACAACGGCGGTGATGCTCTCTATGCGGCCCGTCATCTCCGGCGACGGGGAGTGGCGGTAGACGCCGTCCTCACGGCGCCCGAGCGTGTGCACGCCGCTGCGCTGGCGGACTTCCGTGACTCGGGTGGCCGGATCGTCGGCGAACTGTCGATCGGTACCACCGACATCGTGGTCGACGCCGTGGTCGGACTCGGCGGGCACGGGCCGCTGCGTGATCCGGTGGCGAGTGTCTTCGCAGCCGTGCACGCGGCCGGAATCCCGGTCGTCGCAGTGGATCTCCCGTCCGGCGTCGACCCGGATACCGGCACGGTGCACGACCCCGCAGTCCGGGCCGACGTATCGGTCACCTTCGATCTCCCTCGACTCGCACACCTGCTCGCAGCGCCGCAGTGCGGCCGCGTGGTGATCGCCGAGATCGGTGTTCCCGACAACACCCCGCCCGAACTCGCGTCGCCGAGCGACGCCGAGATCGCCGCCTGCTGGCCCGTTCCGGGGCCGGGAGACGACAAGTACACGCAGGGCGTGGTGGGCGTCATCGCCGGGTCCGCGCGCTACCCGGGGGCTGCGGTCCTGTGCACGGACGCGGCGGTTGCGGCGTCGTCGGGGATGACGCGGTACGTCGGCGCCGCCGTGCGCGAGGTGCTCGCCCGGAACCCGGAGACGGTGGCCGTCACCGACCTCGCGGACGCGGGGCGGGTGCAGGCGTGGGTCATCGGCCCGGGGGGCGGGACCGGCGAGGCGAGCGCGCAGATCCTCGAACGCGTCCTGGCCGACGACGTTCCGGTGCTCGTCGACGCCGACGCGCTGACAGTCCTGGCCGGGAACGCACACCTGCGGGAGCTGGTGCGCGCTCGGTCGGCGCCGACTCTGCTGACGCCGCACGCCGGGGAGTTCGCACGGCTGGCGGCAGCAGCGGGAAGCGGCGCCGCCGACCTGCTCACCGATGGGCATCGTCTCGCCGCGGTGCGCCGACTCGCCTCGGAGACCGGTGCGACGGTGCTGCTCAAGGGGCGGATAACACTCGTCGCCGACCCGGACGGCACCGTCTGGGGCAACGACGCGCGGGCCTCCTGGGCGGCGACCGCCGGATCCGGCGATGTGCTGGCCGGGATCGCGGGCGCACTGCTCGCGGCTGGGCTCGCGCCGCGCGTCGCGGGAACGGCCGCGGCCCGCGTGCACGGGCTCGCGGCACGCCGGGCCAGCGGAGGAGCGCCCATCGGCGCGTCGCAACTGGCCGCGGCGGTCCGCCCGGCGCTGCAGGATCTGCTGCATTTGCGACAATGGAAGCGATGACCACCGCAAATCTCGTAGCCACCGTCGATCTCGACGCCATCGCGCACAACGTCGGAGTGCTGCGTGCGCGATCGGGCGCCGGAGTGATCGCCGTCGTCAAGGCCGACGGGTACGGACACGGTGCGCTCCCGGTGGCTCGAGCCGCACTCGGTGCGGGCGCCGAAGCGGTCGGCACGGCGAGTATCCGTGAGGCCCGCGAGCTCCGGGCCGCCGGACTCGACGCCCATCTGATGGCCTGGCTGCATCGGCCGGACGCGGACTTCGCGGGAGCGGTCGCCGACGACATCGACATCGCGGTCTCATCGCCCCGGCAGCTCGACGCGGTGCTCGCGGCGGCGCGGACCGTCGGGAAGCGCGCCACCGTGACGGTCAAGGTCGATACCGGCCTGGCCCGGAGCGGCGTGGCACGCGAGGAGTGGGACGAGACGGCCCGGACCGTTGCCGAGGCGGTCGCCGAGGGCGCGATCGACCTGCACGGCGTGATGTGTCACCTCGCGTTCGGCGATGTGCCGGACAATCCGGCCAACGATCAGCAGGCGGAGCGGCTCGATGACGCGGTCGCCGACCTCACCCGACTCGGTGCCGCCCCGCGCGTCGTCCACATGGCCAACTCGCCCGCTGCGCTCACCCGTCCGGACCTGGCCCGCGATCTGGTTCGCCCGGGAATCGCGCTGTACGGGTACTCGCCCATCCCGTCGATGGGCGACTTCGGACTGATCCCGGCGATGACGCTGGAGTCGCAGGTTGTCCTGATCAAGAAGGCCGCGGCCGGGCAGGGCGTCTCGTACAACCACACGTGGACGGCCGGCGAGGACACGGTTCTGGGCGTCATCCCGGCGGGGTACGCCGACGGTGTGCCGCGTCAGCTCTCGGGGCGCATGCAGGTGCACATCGGGGAGCGGCTGTTTCCAAGCGTCGGCCGCATCTGCATGGATCAGCTCGTGATCGATCTCGGCCCGGACGGGGGAGGAGTCGCCGAAGGCGATCGAGCGGTGCTGTTCGGTCCGGCATCGGCGGCGCGCGGTGATCGCGTCCCGACGGCGACCGACTGGGCGGACATGCTGGGCACCATCGATTACGAGATCGTGGCGCGGATCGGATCGCGTCCCGAACGTCGTTACGTGGGCGGCGCGGACGGTAACGAGCGACGAGTCGGCGAGGAGGCGGACGAAGTTGGCTGACGGAGGCCGTAAACGCATCGGATCGGGGCTGTCGCAGGTGGGATCCCTCGGCAGGGACACCGCGGGCAACTTCATGCGCCGCCGCCGGACTCGTAAGGCGACCGACTGCGTCGACCAGAACGCCGAAGTGGACTTCAAGGCGATCTACCGGGACGAGGCGTCGACGGTGATCGCCGACGACGGCCTGGCGCTTTCCGTCCGCTGGCTGGTCACCGGACCTCCGCCGAGTACCGGGCTGCCGTGGGGACGTGGAAACACGCCGGAACTGACTGTGATCTTCGTCCACGGCTTCACGCTGCGCATGGCATCGTGGCATTTCCAGCGCTACCAGCTCGCCGAACGGTGGGCCGGGCGCAACATCAAGATGGTGTTCTACGACCAGCGCGGGCACGGGAAGAGCGAGCCCGCGTCCGCCGAGAGCTCCACGATGGAACAGCTCGGCGACGACCTCGCGAGCGTCATCCGGGCCGTCGCGCAGACCGGCCCGATCGTGCTCGTCGGCCACTCGATGGGCGGTATGACGATCATGGCGCTGGCCCGCAGATACCCGAAGCTGTTCGGGCACCGCGGCCGCGTCGCCGGAGTCGCGCTGGTGTCGACCGCTGCCCGCGGCATCACCGAGGCGGGTCTGGGCGTGGGACTGAACAATCCGGTCGTCGACGCGTTCCGTCTGTCCGTCAGGTACGTCCCGCGGGTGGTCCAGGCGGGACGCAGCATCACTCGCGGCGCGGTCCAGCCGGTCCTGGTGGCCGCCAGCTTCGGCCCCGGTTACGACAGTCCGGCCGCCGGGCGTGCGGTGGAGTCGATGATCCAGAACACGTCGATCGCGAGCATGGTGAATTTCCTGAAAGTGCTTGAGAGCCATGATGAGTCGACTGCGCTGCCGACTCTGGCGCAGGTCCCCACCGTGGTCATGTGCGGTGATCATGACCGGCTGACACCGCTGGCGAGTGCACTTCGCATGTACGGAGAGTTGGGCGAAGACGCGGAGTTCGTGGTGGCCGAGGGCTGCGGTCACATGCTCCAGATGGAGGACCCCGGTCTCGTGAACGACGGCATCGACGCGCTCGTCTCGCGTTCGCGTCTCGCGCTGGGCCGTCCGATGATGCCGTGGCGCGGCGGAGCTCGCGCATCCGATTTCGTGCGGCGCGCCGTCGAACGAGGAGTGCGCCGTGAGTGATCGCGGGTCCGGCGGCCGGCGCGATCTGCCCGAGACCGCCGACACCGAGGACCTCGGCCGCGAGCTCGCCGGAACGCTGCGCGCGGGGGACGTGGTGATCCTCGACGGGCCGCTCGGTGCAGGTAAGACGGCGATGACCCGTGGGATCGCGGCCGGACTCGGCGTGCGCGGCCGGGTGACGTCACCCACCTTCATCATCGCCAGGCAGCATCCGGCGGGCGTCGAGGGAGCGCCCGGATTGGTGCATGTGGACGCGTACCGGCTCGCCGCCGCCGACGGGACCGCCAGCCTCGAGGATCTGGACGCGCTCGACCTGGACACCGACCTCGCGGACAGTGTGGTGGTCGTCGAATGGGGCGAGGGCGTCGCCGAACGGCTCGCCGACGAGCATCTGCATGTGCGCTTGCAACGCGACGAGGAGTCGGAGACGCGGTACGCCGCATGGGAGTGGGTGAGCCGGTGAACCCGGAACAGGTCGAGGCCGACCAGACGCAGACCGTCCTCGTGATCGACACCGCCACCGAATCGGTGGTCACCGGGGTGGTGCGAGTCGGATCAGCAGGGGAGACAACCGAACTCGCGGTCCGTTCGGTGAACGATCACCGTCGGCACGCTGAGGTGCTGACCACGCTCATCCGCGAGGTGCTCGATGAGGCGCAGTTCCCGGGCGACAGTGTGGATGCGGTGGTCGTCGGTATCGGCCCCGGACCGTTCACCGGACTGCGGGTCGGCATGGCGACCGCAGCCGCCTACGGCGATGCGCTCGGACTACCGGTCCACGGAGTGTGCACTCTCGACGCGATCTCGGTCACCGCAGATGTCCCGGGTGTCCACGTGGTGGTGACCGACGCCCGTCGCCGCGAGTTCTACTGGGCGCAGTACTCGGCTGGAAACGATCGGGCAGGACGCGGTGAGACTGGCCGGGTTGGGGAACCTGCCGTGGCCGCGCCCGCCGATATCGCTGTGGCCCTCGAATCCGCGGCCCTAGAATCGGCAGATCCCGAATCCGCAGATCCCGGATCCACTGGGGCGACGACCGTCGTCGGCGCCGCCGCACTCACCGGCCGGGTGGCTGCACCGGGGACGGCGACGGTGGACGTCAGCGCGCCGACACCGGCGGGTCTGGCCGCCGTGGCCGCTCGCGAGATCCTCGCCGGCTCGGCTCCCGGTCCCCTCGAACCGATGTACCTGCGCCGTCCCGACGCGGTGGAACTGAAGGACCAGCGCCGCAGGTCCCTGCTTCCGGTGACCGATCGTGAGTGAGCCGGTCGTCGACGCGCTGACGATGGCCGATCTGGCCCGGTGCGCCGAGCTGGAGACGCAGATGTTCAGCGGCGATTCCCCGTGGCCGCTCGCCGGCTTCATCTCTGAACTCAGGGCCGACCACAACCGGTACTTCGCGGTGCGCCCGGCGCAGGGCGGTCGGGTCGCGGGTTACGCGGGGATCAGCGTCCTGGGTCCGGTCGACGACCGGGAATGCGAGATCCACACGATCGCAGTCGATCCCGACTTCCGGGGCCGCGGATACGGTCGGGCGTTGCTGGCAGCGCTCCTGGACGTCGCCGACCGCGTCGCCGCACCGGTGTTCCTCGAAGTGCGCACCGACAACCAGGTGGCTATCTCGCTCTACGAGCGAAACGCCTTCACCGTCGCCGGAACCCGGCGCAAGTACTATCAGCCGTCCGGTGCCGACGCGTACACCATGGTCCGGCCGGCGGGCGGGGAACACCCTGGACAGGAGGAACCCTCGTGATCGTGATGGGGATCGAGAGCTCGTGCGACGAGACCGGTGTCGGCATCGTCTCGTGGGACGGTGAGACGGCGACCCTGCTCGCCGACGAGGTCGCCTCCAGCGTCGACGAGCACGCACGCTACGGCGGTGTGGTGCCCGAGGTCGCGTCGCGGGCGCACCTGCAGGCGATGGTGCCGACCATGACGCGGGCACGGGAGACCGCCGGAATCGATCGTCCGGATGCCATCGCCGTCACGATCGGCCCGGGCCTGGCCGGGGCCCTGCTGGTCGGCGTCGCCGCAGCGAAGGCGTACGCGCTGGCCTGGGATGTGCCGCTGTA
Organism: Gordonia zhaorongruii; assembly: GCF_007559005.1. Lineage (GTDB taxonomy): Bacteria > Actinomycetota > Actinomycetes > Mycobacteriales > Mycobacteriaceae > Gordonia > Gordonia zhaorongruii. The sequence continues at coordinate 907,193 of NZ_CP041763.1, forward strand.
CGCGGTGAATCATCTCGGCGGCCACGTGGCGGTCGACACCCTCGAGCACGGACCCATGCCGTCCTCGGTCGCACTGCTCGTCTCCGGCGGGCACACCCACCTGCTCGGCATCGACGCTCTCTCCCGCCCACTGGTCGAGATGGGCACCACCGTCGACGACGCGGCAGGGGAGGCGTTCGACAAGGTCGCCCGGCTACTGGATCTGGGCTACCCGGGCGGCCCGGCGCTGGACGCGGCTGCCGCGCAGGGCGACCCGGGGGCGATCCCGTTTCCGCGAGGCATGACCGGACCGCGGGACGCCCCGTACGACTTCTCGTTCAGCGGGCTCAAGACCGCCGTCGCCCGATTCGTGGAGGGCGAGGTGCGTGCCGGGCGGACCGTGTCGGTGCCGGATGTGGCCGCGTCGTTCCAGGAGGCCGTTGCGGATGTGCTGACCGCCAAGGCCATCCGTGCCTGTGCGGACCGGGACGTCGAGACCCTGGTGCTGGGCGGCGGTGCGACGGCCAACTCGCGTATCCGGTCACTCGCCGCCGAGCGGACCACCGCGAAGGGGATCGATCTGCGCATCCCGAAACCACGACTGTGCACGGACAACGGCGCGATGGTCGCCACGCTCGGCGCGCATGTGATCGGCGGCGGTGCGCAGGCGTCGCCGCTGACGGTGGCGACCGACCCGGGTATGTCGGTGCAGATCAGCAAACTCTGAACGGCCTCGGTGTTGAGCGTTGGCACTCTCGTAGGTAGAGTGCTAGTCAGTCCTGGATCACACTGCTGCGGCACCCGCGACGACGTAGTCGGAGTGTTCAGGATGCCAAGAACGTTCATCAGTGACTGAAATGAGAAGGACTGACATCGTGGCGAGCGTGAATATCAAGCCGCTTGAGGACAAGATCCTCGTTCAGGCTGTCGAGGCCGAGACCACCACCGCTTCCGGTCTGGTCATCCCGGACTCGGCGAAGGAGAAGCCGTCCGAAGGCAAGGTCGTCGCCGTTGGGCCCGGCCGTGTCAACGAGCAGGGCAACCGTGTGCCGGTCGACGTCGCCGAGGGCGACGTCGTCATCTACAGCAAGTACGGCGGGACCGAGGTGAAGTACGCCGGTGAGGAGTACCTGATCCTCTCGGCTCGCGACATCCTCGCAGTCGTCAGCTGAACCTAGCTGTCCAAGACGGAAGCAGCCCCGATCGGAGAGATCCGATCGGGGCTGCTTCTTTCGCGTGCGCGGTGGTGCCGGCTGGGCTGAGGCCGCCGGCCGGACCGAGGTCTGGCGCAGGCCGGTTACGCCCCAGCCCCTGAAGTCTCTGGGTCAGCTCGCCAGTCGGCGCCGCGGCTGCCTGCGACGCATCAGGTTGCGCTCGGACTCGGTGAGGCCGCCCCAGATGCCGTACGGCTCGTCGGCGTCGAGCGCGTGCGAGCGGCACTGCGTCAGCACCGGGCACGCCGCGCAGACCTGCTTGGCGCGCCGCTCGCGCTGCATGCGGGCCTGGCCGCGTTCGCCCTCGGGGTGGAAGAAGACTGATGAATCGAGACCGCGGCAGCTGCCGTGAATCTGCCAATCCCAGAAATCGGAGTTCGGTCCGGGGAGTCGGTCGAGCGTGGTGGTCAATCTAGCTCCTGATTTAGTCGAGACGTGGATTGCGTCTGATGGCAATGTATGACGCTTCTGAAAAGTGAGTCAAACGTCGATTTGCACGATTGGGAAGGCCGGTCGGCGGGTTTTCGGTGAACAGGAGGTGCTGCTCCGAATTCGGACTTTCGGGGTGCCCGAGAGGGCTCCTGAGGAACGAGTAGTAGGGCGAGAAAGCTCAGCTACCTGCAATTATCGCGGGGTCGGTACCGGTTGCCGGTCTGCCGCTAACTCGGTGGCGCGGGTACTGGCAAGATGGCGTCAGGACGGTGGAATGTGAATCGGATGCAAACGCCCGGTTACCCGGGAAGTACGGAAGCGGCCGGAGTCTCACTGAATGTCATGTGAAGTTAAACAGGTGATGTGATCGATTCCTCGTTATGCGTAAAGCCATTGCGGAAGGTGAAGAGATGCGAGGCGCGGCCGACGAAGCAGGTGTATCCCTCAGTACTGATGCGGCGCTGGAGGCGTTCGGGGTGCCCGATCTCGGAGCCGATGCGCCCGCAGGCGCGTATCGGTGGGCCCGGGCGGTGGCTCTCGGGGGTCGTGGTCGGGCGGCGGCTGCCCGGCAGATCCTGGCCGAACTGGTCTCTCCGGCATCCGCAGGAGCCGTCGACCCGGCGATCGCATCGCTCGCATACGGGACGCGGGGGTCGCTGATCAGACAGGCGGGGGAGCACGGGCGCGCGCGGATGAGTGACGGACGCGCGTGTCTGATCGCCGCGGACCGGCCTACAGCGTCGGGTGGCGGCGACCCGTGGATGGTGGCCGCGTGGCTCGACGGAGTAATCGGTCTGGCTGCCGACAACCTCGGTGTGGGCGACTTCGGTGCCTCCCGTGCACTGCTTCGTCGCGCGGAGGCCGAGTTGGCGGCTCAGGAGTCGGCCTGCAGTACGGATGTGAACTGGGCCATATATCCACGGGTGCGGTTGCGGCACGCCTGGGTATCCACCGAACTCGCGTTGTATTCGGGGGACTCTGCAGGAGTCGCCGACGGCCGGGCCCTCGTTCGGTCACTCGCGCGCGACACGCCGTCGCACCGCCACGTCGTGAAATCGACACTCATCTGCGCCGCGGCCGATGCCGCATCGGGGGATCCCGAGGCGGCGGTCGATGCGGCGCAATGGTGTGAGAAACAGTGCGGACCTGCAGGGTTGCTTCCTCTGGCGTGGGCGTCTGCGACTATGATCCAGGGATTGTCCCCCAGTCGAATGACTGAAGTCGGCCGGGTGGACATACTTGGCGAACAGCTCACAGTTCTCGGTATGCCGATCACTCCGGCGACATGAGGCTGCGGGGTAGGTCGATATGGTGGGCGGATGAACCCATGCAATATCGCTCCGGCCCGCGGTGTTGCCACTCTGTGTCCGGTTCACCCTTTCCAACCCGTAACACTTCGAGACTCGATTGACGATGAAACTGACAGGTGATGCGTTGGGCCAGGCGGTCCAGGCGGCCGCTGCCGGCGACCGCGATGCGCTGAGCTCAGTACTCGAAAGTGTGCGGGAACCAGTCCTGCGCTACTGCCGAGGACGGATGGGTGCCGGTGAACGGCATCTGTTCTCCGCTGACGATGTGGCTCAGGAGGTGCTGATGGCTGTGATGACCGCTCTACCCCGGTATCAAGACCAGGGTCGGCCGTTCATGGCGTTCGTGTACGGCATCGCCTCCCACAAGGTCGCGGACGCGATGCGGTCGGCGTCGCGGATCAAGGCCGATCCCGTCGAGGAGCTCCCCGAGTCCGTGGATTTCTCGAACGGCCCCGAGCAGTCGGCGATCGACGCCGATGCCGGCAGGCAGATGCGCGATCTGCTCGAGCACCTGCCCGAGAAGCAGCGCGAGATCCTCGTACTGCGGCTCGTCGTCGGACTCTCTGCGGAGGAGACCGCCGACATGGTGGACTCCAGCCCGGGAGCGGTCCGAGTGGCCCAGCACCGTGCACTGACGAAACTCAAGAAACTAGTGGCCCCAGGAGGTGAACGTCGATGAGGAACATGCGAGACCCCTTCGATCCGCAGTCCGACCCCATCGACGTCGGTGCGGTCAACCGTGACGACGCGTTCATCGAGGACTTGGCGGCCGGTCGTGCCGCAGAGGTGACGGGCGTAGACGACTACGAGGTGGCCTCCCTCATCACCGCATGGCGGTCGGATGCGTTGAGCGCTCCGATTCCGGCGGAGCCGACACTCGCGCAGGTGGACGACGCTATGGCGGTCCGCAATGCGCGTGGCTCGCTGTCCCGCCGACTGCGCATCGTCTCCGGTGCTGCTGCCATCCTCGCCGTGTTCGGTGCAGGTCTGATGGTGATGTCCGAAGGTGCCGAACCGGGCGACGCGCTGTGGAGCGTGAAGCAGGTGGTGTTCGCCGACGAGGCTCAGCAGACGCAGGCCCGGGTCAACGTCGAGGGCAACCTGAAGGCTGCGGAGGAGGCGTTCGCGGCCGGTGACCAGGTCATGGGGCGGACGTACGTCGAGCGTGCACGAGCAGATCTCGGCCCGGTGAAAAAAGGGGACGTCCACGAACGTCTTGAGGACCGGATAAAGAACCTCATCGACGAGCACGTCGACGCGATCAAGGAGAAGATCGACCCTCGGAGCGAACCTTCCCGCGAGTCGACCTCGCAGCGGGAGCGTCCGACCTCGCAGCGAGAGCGTCCGACCTTGCCGTGGGAGCGTCCGACATTGCAGCTGGAGCGTCCGACCTTGCCGTGGGAGAAGCCGACCGCCGACTCGACGAGCCCGGAGACGGAACCCACCGATCCGCGTTCGTCGCCGACGAAGAAGCCGACCACGCCGCCGAGCACGAACCCCAGCATGACGACGGTTATACCGGTGCCTTCAGTGTCGATCGACCTGCTCCCCGGGGGCAATTAGTCGAGCTAGGCGCCGCCTACGGGCCGGTGACGGCTCACGCATGACGAAAAAGATCCCGCTCGGCAATCAGCCGGGCGGGATCTTTCTGGTGTACCGGGGTCTTTCTGCTGTACGAGGTGCGAATCCCGCGATTCAGATCCGGGGTTCGTTGTAGCGGAACACCGCGTCGGCATAGCCGCGGCAGTAGTCCCAGGTGACGTAGTCCTCGGGCTGCGGGTCCATCGCGGGCTCGTGCGGACGGACCGAACCGTCGACGAGCAGCTGTGAGAGGTTCGCTCGCAGCATGTCCCAGTCGTGGTAGTGGTCCTCACGGCAGTCCTCGCAGACCACGACGAGTCCGCGGAAGCCCCGCGGAGCGAGGAGACGCTGGTAGACGTCGAGATCGGCTAGATCCTCCTGGACGGCTACCCGCTCGGCGTCATCCAGCGGGATGCCCGGATCGATGTCCTCGAGCGCCATCGCGGGGTCGCTCGGGTCGTCGGCGAAGGGGTCCGGCGGAAGTCCGGGGAATTGGTCATGCACATCTCCACCGTAACCGATGGACGGCCGGAAACCAGGCACCGTTCCGTACTCGGTACGATGGCCAGATGACGCACGTTCGCACTGGTGGAGATGATCCGAGCAAAGTCGCGATGCTCGGCCTGACATTCGATGACGTACTGCTGCTTCCGGCGGCGTCGAACATGATCCCGAGCGCCGTCGAGACCTCGTCCAAACTGACCCGGGACATCACGCTGCGCGTGCCCCTCGTGTCGGCTGCGATGGACACGGTGACCGAGGCGCGCATGGCGATCGCCATGGCACGGTCCGGCGGCATGGGCGTGCTGCACCGCAACCTGTCGATCGAGGCGCAGGCGGCCGCCGTCGAGACGGTGAAGCGCTCGGAGGCGGGCATGGTCACCAACCCGGTCACGTGTCTGCCCACCGACACCCTCGCCGAGGTGGACGCGATGTGCGCCCGGTACCGGATCTCGGGTCTTCCGGTGGTCGACACCGCAGGCGATCTCGTCGGCATCATCACCAATCGCGACATGCGCTTCGAAGCCGACCAGTCGCGTCCGGCGGCAGAGGTGATGACGAAGGCTCCGCTGATCACCGCCGAGGAGGGCGTGTCCGCCGAGGCCGCACTCGGCCTGCTGCGGCGGTACAAGATCGAGAAGCTGCCGATCGTCGACGGCAACGGCCGTCTGACCGGTCTGATCACGGTCAAGGACTTCGTGAAGACCGAGCAGCACCCGGATGCCACGAAGGACGCCGACGGTCGCCTGCTCGTCGGTGCCGCGGTCGGCGCCGGTGAGGAGGCATGGACCCGATCCATGGCGCTCGTGGATGCCGGCGTCGACGTGCTCATCGTCGACAGCGCCCACGGCCACTCCCGTGGCGTGCTCGAGATGATCCGCAAGCTCCGGTCCGAACTCGGCAACCGCGTGCAGATCGCCGGCGGCAACGTCGCGACCCGTGGTGGCGCCCAAGCGCTGATCGATGCGGGCGTCGACGCGGTCAAGGTCGGCGTCGGTCCCGGTTCCATCTGCACGACGCGCGTCGTCGCGGGTGTCGGGGCACCTCAGATCACCGCGATCCTCGAGGCCGCCGCAGTGTGCAAGCCCGCGGGCATCCCGGTGATCGCCGACGGCGGGCTCCAGTACTCGGGCGACGTCGCGAAGGCGCTCGCCGCGGGCGCGGACACCGCGATGCTGGGCTCGCTGCTCGCCGGTACCGCAGAGTCGCCGGGGGAGCTGGTGCTGGTCAACGGCAAGCAGTTCAAGAGCTACCGCGGCATGGGCTCGCTCGGTGCGATGCAGGGGCGCGGCCAGGCGAAGTCGTACTCGAAGGACCGCTACTTCCAGGACGACGTCCTCAGCGAGGAGAAGCTGGTTCCCGAGGGCATCGAGGGACGGGTGCCGTTCCGCGGCCCGCTCTCGCAGGTAGTCCACCAGCTGACCGGCGGCGTGCGTGCGGCGATGGGGTACACCGGTGCCGAGTCGATCGCGCAGCTGCAGGAGGCGCAGTTCGTGCAGATCACCGCGGCCGGACTCAAAGAGTCGCATCCGCACGACATCACGCTCACGGCCGAAGCGCCGAACTACTACGCCCGCTGACCCAGGCACCCGAAGAAAGGCGCTACGTTGCGTGATCTCGTCGAGTTCGGCATGGGCCGAACCGCCCGCCGGACATACGAACTGGAAGACGTCTCGATCGTCCCGTCCCGTCGCACCCGCTCGTCGAAGAACGTGTCGACGGCCTGGCAGATCGATGCCTACCGGTTCGATTCGCCGATCCTGAACCACCCGACGGATGCCCTCGGTTCGCCGGAGGCGGCCATCGAGATGGGCAAGCTCGGCGCACTCGGCGTGATCAACGGCGAGGGCCTGTGGGCGCGTCACGAGAACGTCGAGGACAAGATCGGCGAACTCGTCGACATCGCCACCAACGATCCGGACCCGTCTTCGGCCGTGCGTCATCTGCAGAAGCTGCATGCGGCGCCGATCAACCCGGACCTGCTCGCGAAGGCGGTGCGCCAGGTGCGCGACGCCGGCGTCACCACCGCGGTGCGCGTCAGCCCGCAGCACGCGCCCGAACTCACGCCCGGCATCATCGCAGCGGGCGCTGAACTGCTCGTGGTGCACGGCACGATCATCTCGGCCGAGCACGTGGTCCTCGTCGACCGCGGTGATGAGGAACTGGTCGCCGAGCCGCTCAACCTGAAGACGTTCATCTCCGATCTCGACATCCCGGTGATCGCGGGCGGGGTTCACGACCACCGCACGGCGCTGCACCTGATGCGCACCGGGGCAGCCGGCGTCATCGTCGGCTACGGCTCGGCCGAGGGCGCGACCACGACCGGCGAGGTGCTCGGCATCGGTGTGCCGATGGCGACCGCGATCGCCGACGCTGCGGCGGCCCGACGTGACTACCTGGACGAGAGCGGCGGCCGGTACGTGCACGTGATCGCCGACGGCGACATCCACGCCTCGGGCGATCTGGCCAAGGCGATCGCCTGCGGCGCCGACGCCGCGGTGCTCGGCACTGCGCTCGCTGCGTCCGCCAGTGCTCCCGGTCGTGGCTGGTACTGGCCGTCGGCCGCCGCCCACCCGGAGATGCCGCGCGGCGCTCTGCTGCAGGTGGCCGAGGAAGCGGATCGGGTGGCACTCGACGTCATCCTCAACGGTCCGTCGGACGATCCGGACGGTCTGCTGAACATGGTCGGCGGCCTGCGCCGATCGATGGCCAAGGCCGGCTACTCCGACCTCAAGGAGTTCCAGAAGGTGGGACTCTCCATTCGGGCGTAAGGCTGCACTTACTACCGCTGGTAAGACAATGTTCATTAGTGTGTTCCGGTATGGAGCAGACTGATTTCGACGTCCTCATCGTCGGCTCGGGTTTCGGGGGCAGCGTGAGCGCCCTCCGCCTGGTCGAGAAGGGCTACCGCGTCGGCGTGATCGAAGCCGGCCGCCGGTTCGAGGACGAGCAGTTCGCGAAGACGAGCTGGCGTCTGCACAAATGGGTGTGGGCGCCGAAGCTCGGGATGTACGGCATCCAGCGGATCCATCTACTCAAGGACGTCATGGTGATGGCCGGAGCGGGAGTGGGCGGCGGTTCGCTGAACTACGCCAACACGCTCTACAAGCCGCCGACCCCGTTCTTCACCGATTCCACGTGGAGTCACATCACCGACTGGGAAGACGAGCTGACGCCGCACTACGAGCAGGCGCGACGCATGCTCGGCGTCGTCACGAACCCGACCTTCACCAACTCCGACCGCATCGTCAAAGAGGTGGCCGAGGAGATGGGCGTGGGGGACACCTTCGTCTCCACACCGGTCGGGGTGTACTTCGGTGCGAAGACCGGTGGCGAGGGCACCCCGGGGGAGACGGTGCCCGATCCGTACTTCGGCGGTGCCGGACCCGAGCGGACCGCCTGCACCGAATGCGGTGCGTGCATGACGGGCTGCAGGGTCGGCGCCAAGAACACGCTGATGAAGAACTACCTCGGGCTCGCCGAGCGCAACGGCGCCCAGATCATCGACCGCACCACCGTCGACGGGCTGACCGAGAACTCCGACGGCACCTGGACGGTCAGTACGCACGGGTCGTCGTCGTGGGGTCCGCTCGGTGCTCGCAAGCGCACGTACACGGCCGGTCAGGTGATCATGGCCGCGGGAACCTTCAACACCCAGCGGATCATGCACAAGGCCAAGTGGTCCACGCTTCCGAAGCTGTCGGAGAAGCTCGGCGTCCTCACCCGGACCAACTCGGAGTCGATCCTGGGTGCGATGGCCGGCAAGTACGATCCGTCGTCCGACTACTCGGAGGGCATCGCGATCACGTCGTCGTTCCACCCGGAGTCGAACACGCACGTCGAACCGGTCCGTTACGGCAAGGGCAGCAACGCGATCGCGTACCTGCAGACGCTTCTCACCGACGGCGGGAGTCGTACCAACAGGTTCGGTCAGTTCCTGCGCGATGTGATCCGGAACCCGCTGCTCCTGGTCCGCCTCCTCTACGTCCGTCAGTGGAGTCAGCGGACCGTCATCGCGCTCGTCATGCAGAACAGCGACAGCTCGCTCACGACCTTCGTGAAGAAGTGGGGCCCGTTCAAGTACGTGACCAGCAAGCAGGGGCACGGCGAACCCAACCCGACGTGGATCCCGAAGGGGAACGAGGCCACCCGGCGGATGGCGGCCAAGCTTCCGAACGGGATTGCGGGCGGAACGTGGGGCGATGTGGTCAACATGCCGCTGACCGCGCACTACCTCGGCGGCTGCGTCATCTCCGACGGTCCAGAGGGTGGCGTCATCGACCCGTATCACCGCGTGTGGAACTACCCGACGCTGCACGTCACAGACGGTGCGGCGATCACCGCGAACCTGGGCGTGAACCCGTCGCTGTCGATCTGCGCGCAGGCCGAGCGCGCGATCTCCCTGTGGCCCAACAAGGGTCAGGACGATTCCCGGCCGGTGCAGGGCGACGGCTATCAGCGGCTCACGCCGGTCGCGCCGCAGGCCCCGGTCGTTCCGGAGGGCGCCTTCGGCGCTCTCCGCCTGCCGATCACGCCGGTCAACAAGCCCTGATCAGCCGCTTTCGCCCGCCCCCTCGCTGATGGTCGAGTCTCCCTCCCTCGCTGGTTGAGCGAGCGCAGCGAGTCGAAACCATCCGCACGTAGGTACGTGGCCCGCCCCCTCGCTGATGGTCGAGGCCCCCTCGCTGGTTGAGCGATCGAAGCGAGTCGAAACCCACTCTCGCTTCGATCGGTGATTTCGACTCGGTCGCCACTCCGCTTCGCTGCGTGCCGCCGGCTCAATCATCGAGTGGCCTAGCCACCGCGTTTAAGTGGTACCGCTCAGAGGAGGGAAGCCGCTATAGCCGGTCGCCGGTCCGGAGCGGTACCACTGAGACGACGCGAGCGGCGGAATCCGCTCCATTCGGACCGCGAATTGCCGGTTCGCGCGGCTATCGTCAGAGGAATGAGCGAAGAATGGCGCGCGGCGCGCGTCGCGCACATCAGAGAGCTGATCACGACGGCCGAGATCGTCGAAGAGATCAAATGGCGCAAGCCATCGAATCCCGACGGCGTGCCGACCTTCTCGCTCGACGGCCTGGTGTGCACGCTCGAGACCTACAAGGACAAGGTGAAGGTCACATTCGCCAAAGGAGCTGCGCTGCCCGATCCGGCGAAAGTGTTCAACGCGCGTCTCACCGCCGGGACCCGCCGCGCCGTGGACGTCAGGAAATCGGACGTCCTCGACGATGATGCGTTCAGGGATCTGATCCGCGCCGCGGTTGCCGTGAATCGCGAGTGAAGGTGCGTCAGATGTACAGTGCCGGATCCGCATACGGATCCGTCGTCGATGCCCCGGGCTTCGACGTCGCAGCCAGCCCGACCGCGACGTGCCCAGCAGGCACGTCCTGAACCACAACCGCGTTCGCACCGACTTTGGCGTCGTCGCCGAGCTGAATCGGCCCGAGCACCTTGGCGCCCGCCCCGATGAGGACGCGGTCGCCGACGGTCGGGTGGCGCTTGCCCTTGCTCATGCTGACTCCGCCGAGGGTGGAGCCGTGGAACATGACGACGTCCTCGCCGATCACGGTGGTCTCGCCGATCACGACGCCCATCCCGTGGTCGATGAACATGCGTCGGCCGATGGTCGCGCCGGGGTGGATCTCGATGCCCGTCATGAACCGCGCGAACTGCGACAGCAACCGGGCAGGCAGTCGGGAGACGCCGCCGGACGTCCACATGCGGTGCGACACCCGGTGGAACCAGAGTGCATGGACACCGGGGTAGGCGAGCGCGATCTCGAGTGTGGACCGCGCCGCAGGATCCCGTTCCTGAGCGACCTGCAGGTCTTCACGCAGTTCGCTCAGGAGTCGGGACGGGGCGGACATCAGTCGACCAGGCCCTCGAACAGGGGAGTCGACAGGTAGCGCTCGCCGAAGTCGGGGAGCACGACGACGATGGTCTTGCCCGCGAACTCGGGTCGCTTAGCCACCTGGACGGCTGCCGACAGTGCGGCACCGGACGAGATGCCGACGAGGAGGCCTTCCTCGGTGGCGGCGCGGCGCGACCACTTGAGCGACTCGTCGATGTTGATGTCGATGACCTCGTCGTAGGCGTCACGGTCGAGGACGTCGGGGACGAAGTTGGCGCCGAGGCCCTGAATCTTGTGCGGGCCGGGCTTGCCGCCGTTGAGGATGGCCGACTCCTCGGGCTCGACAGCGAAGATCTTCACGTCGGGCTTGCGTTCCTTGAGGACCTGACCGATGCCGGTGATGGTGCCACCGGTGCCGATGCCGGCGACGACGGCGTCGACGTTGCCGTCGGTGTCGGTCCAGATCTCCTCGGCGGTGGTCTTGCGGTGGATCTCGGCGTTGGCCGGGTTCGCGAACTGGCGAGCCAGGACGGCACCGGGTCGCTCGGCAGCGACCTCCTCGGCGGCCTTCACTGCGCCGGCCATGCCGTCGGCGGGAGCGGTCAGAATGAGCTCGGCGCCGAACGCGCGCAGGAGTGCACGACGCTCCTTCGACATCGACTCGGGCATCGTCAAGACGACCTTGTAGCCGCGGGCCGCGCCGACCATAGCGAGTGCGATTCCGGTGTTGCCGCTCGTCGCCTCGACGATGGTGCCGCCTGCGGGCAGGTCACCGGAGGCCTCGGCCGCGTCGACGATCGCGACACCGATGCGGTCCTTCACGGAGTTGGTGGGATTGTAGAACTCGAGCTTTGCCAGAACAGTGGCTTCGGCTCCGTCGGTGATTCGGTTGAGGCGGACCAGCGGAGTCCGGCCCATCAGTGCGGTGGCGTCGTCGAAAATCTTGGGGGACATGGCAACTCCTAAGTTGCTGAGGATCTGGTGAAGGGTCTCGCGGGAGGAGAGTGGGGCTCGTGAGCGCCGGGCGTGACGCGTCGAAAATGTCGACGGGGCACTGCTGATGGCCGGGCGCTCTACCGACAGTGGTCGGTGAGCAGGTGAACCGTGTGCGCGAACAGAGCGAGCGACAGGCGACTGCTGTGGTCCACCGTGTCCTCCTCGTGTCGTCGGTCCGTCGGCTGATGAGACAGCCAGTTCTCAGTCTAATCCGGAGCGCCGACGCGGCGCTCCCTAGCTCGCTCAACGAGCGAATCGGCCGACCTATTCCCGCCCTCCCAGCGCACCCCTCCCTCGATGGTTGAGCAAGCGCTGCGCGTCGAAGCCCCCGTTCGCCCGAGCGTCGACCCTGCCTCGATGGTTGAGCAAGCGCAGCGCGTCGAAGCCCCCGTTCGCCCGAGCGTCGACCCTGCCTCGATGGTTGAGCAAGCGCAGCGCGTCGAAACCCCCGCTCGTCCGAGCGCAACCCTGCCTCGATGGTTGAGCAAGCGCAGCGAGTTGAAACCCCCGTTCGCCTGTAGCGCAACCCTCCCTCGATGGTTGAGCAAGCGAAGCGCGTCGAAACCCCGCCGAACCGCTCAGTCCAACCCTCTCGCCGCCAATGTCTCCGCGAATCCATCCGCAGTCTCCAACGTCGCCAAGATGGCCGGCGCGAACAGCACGCGCGGCCCAGGCCGAAGCCCCCTCGCGCGCCTGGCCTCATCGACCTGGTTGAACACTTCGGCGATCAGCGGAATGCTCCGGATGGTCAGCGCGAACGTCATGGCGATGAGGTCGGTGCGAACGCCGAACCTGGCGAGCGGTGACAGTGCCGCGTTCAGCGCGGACAGCATGTCGGAGGTCCGCGTGGTCAGCGTGACGACGGCAGCGAGGCAGACTGACGCGAGCAGGATGGAGCAGACGACGACGGCCTTGCGCCAGTCGGACAGGATCCACTGCAGGACGAATAGTGCGATCAGTATCCAGACGACGCCGCGGATCTGCGCCCACACGAGTTTGACCGGCACCCACGCGACCGCGAATGCGGCGACGGTCGAACCGACCGCTATCCCGGCCGCCATCGGTGTCCGCACGACGAACGTCATCGTGATGATCGACGCCGCGAGTAATACGAACTTGAGTCCGGCAGGTAGTCGGTGAAGTAGCGACCTCCCCGGTACGTAGACGCCGATCACGAGAGATCCCGATGCCGTCTGCGCTCACTACCTCGCTGGTTGAGTAATCGAAGCGGGTCGTCCCCTCGATGGTTGAGTAAGCGGGGGAGCGAAGCGGAGGAGCGCATCGAAACCCCCGACCCCTCTCGATGGTTGAGTAAGCGAGAGAGCGAAGCGAACGAGGGCATCGAAACCAAAGCCGCCGTAATCAACCAGGCCACCCCCACGCCCCTCACGCCATCGCCCGCCGGTAGTAGTCGAGCGCAGCCCCGGGCTCATCGTCGGCGACGATCCGCCCCTCGTCGATCACGAGCACGCGATCGAACTCGGACAGGAAGTCCAGATCGTGCGACAGCACAACGAGCTGCTCGCTCAACTCGGCGAAAGTCTCACGCAGCATCAGGGAGTTCCGCAGATCGAGCATCGTCGTCGGTTCGTCGGCCACCAGGATGGACGGTCCGAGCACCATCACCGATGCCAGCGCGAGTAACTGCTTCTGCCCGCCAGACAGCTGGTGCGCGGGCTGGTCGGCGTGGCCGTCGAGCCCGAACTCCGACAGCACCGACAACGCACGGGTCTTCCGCTCGGACTTGTCCTTGATGGTCCGAGACAGTGACAGTTCGATGTCTTCGGCGACGGTCGGCATGATGATCTGCCGGTCGGGGTCACTGAAGATGAAGCCGACGTCGCGCCGTACGGCGCGCTTGTTCTTCCGGACGTCGAGCCCGTTGACCGTGACGGTCCCGCGGTCGGGGCGGATCAGCCCGTTGATCATGCGGGCCAGCGTCGACTTTCCCGATCCGTTGGCTCCGACGATCCCGATGCGCCGCTGTGTCAGCTCCAGGGTGATGTCGTGGAGAACGGGTCGGTCGCCGAAGCTGTGGGAGACGTCGTCGAAGACGATCGACGTTTCACGCATGTCTGCGGCGACCCAAGGGAGTGATGAGTCCGGGGCGTCCTCGGTGGACGGGAGCCGCGATGAGTGCGGCCACGACGGCCTTGATGAGGTCGCCGACGACGAACGGACCGTTGGTGGCGAGCGCTGTGCCCAGTCCCATGTCGGCCTTGATCATGAGACCGATGGTGCCGCACGCGTAGAGCACGGCCATTCCGCCGATCAGGTTGATGACGATGCCGAGCACGACGCGGTACTTCGGCATCATCATCGCGGTGAGCACGCCGATCACGATGACCGCGGGCAGAAAGCCGACGAAGAATCCAGCGGTCGGCGCGCTCAGCGACACGAGACCCGTGCGCCCGCCCGACAGGATTGGCAGGCCGACGATCGCCAGCACCATGAAGATCACGACCGCGAGCGTGCCCTTCTTCGGCCCGAGGATCGCACCCGCCAGCATGATGCCCAAGCTCTGCAGCGTGATGGGGACGCCCGCGGACAGATTGATGGCGGGAGTCAGTCCGAGGACGGCGATGAGCGCCGCGAACACGGCCGCCTGAACGAGGTCGGCGAGCGAGAGTGCCCACGGGCGGGCAGCGGGGGTGGCGCCGTTGGCGAGGTTGGTCACCTGGTCATCGTATTTCGTCGGGGTGCGGACCTGTCTATCGGCCATGTACAACGTACAGGGATGTCTGAATCGGCGGTTGGCTCCGAAAACTGGCTCGGTTGTACCGAGCCCACTCGTGTAGTGCGCCTGCTCGATACCATCGGCGCATGGGCGGCGACGAAGGCAGCGAGGAGATCTACTTCGCCGGCGGCTGTCTGTGGGGCGTCCAGGCGTTCATCGCGACGCTGCCGGGCGTGACCTTCACCGAGGCGGGGCGAGCCAACGGCGCCAGCCAGTCCATCGACGGCGATTACGACGGGTACGCCGAGTGCGTGCGCACGCGGTTCGATCCAGCTGTGGTGAGCGTCGAGCAGTTGATGGCGTACTTCTTCGAGATCATCGACCCGTGCAGTGTGAACAGGCAGGGGCCGGACGTCGGTCGGAAATATCGCACCGGCGTGTACTCCGACAGTCCGTCTCACCTCGACCATGCGCGAGCGTTCATCACTGCGCGCGATGACGCCGACCGGATCGCGGTGGAGGTGCTTCAGCTCGCTAACTATGTGCGAAGTGCTGAGGAGCATCAAGATCGGCTTGCGCGTTTTCCCGACGACTTTTGCCACCTCCCCGTGGAACTCCTGACCAAGTACGGCGACTGAGCCAGGGCGCGGCGCCCACGCCCTAGTGAGCGGCTAGATTCCGTACTCAAGGTGCATCGCGTCGATAGTGAAGATCCAGGCGGCCATGCGCCCAGCATGTCCAGGTTCGCTCCGAGTGGAGGCATGTCCTGGGCGGAAGCCTGTCGGGCCGTGCTCGTTTGTCGGTGTTCTATTCAGTTGTGGCCGGGTGTCAGGTAGTGCTGTTCACCAGCCGATGCAACGCATCCCGCGTCTCTTCGTCCGTTGAGTACAAGACGGTCCCGACCATGCCGCGCGTGAGCAGCACTTTGTAGACATGGCGGACGAGTCGGGTGAAGCGAAGATCGGAGACCTTCGTTGAACTTCTGAAGTCGGGGTCACGGTTGGCACTTCGATCGATGACGAACCTGCCGTCCCGCCATAGGAGGTCGGGGCCGAGTATCACGCCGTTCCAGTCGTACTCGAAGCCTTGAGCGGTATAGATGCATCCCACCTGCCCGAAGCCGCCGTCCTGCGTCGCCCACAGTGCGGACGGCGGAGCGTCGCCGATACGTCGGTCGCCTTTGGCGTTCCAGGGGCGAGCCCAGTCGCCGATCTCGACGTCGGGGACGAGTTCGCCGTCTCGCGGGTCGGACCACGGCCAGCAGAAACCGGCTGTCATCCGCGCCGAGTAGCCGTCGTCCATCTTTTCCAGGAGCCGTCGCTCAAGGTCCCAGGGAGTGTCTGCGACTTCGACGGTGAACTCGGGGACGGGTTTCCACGCGGTCGGTTCCTTTTCCGACAGGCCGAGAAGTCGCTGGACCCACTCGAGGTACTCGGCGCTGCCACCGCAACGGAACTGCGCGTCGAGTGGAATATGCACGGTCTCGAGACCGAGCGACTTCGCATACGACGTGATCTGCTCGAGTGAACCCATCTCGCCGGGGCGAACCACTTGGTGCTCGTCCAGTAGGAACACGGGGACGCGGGCCGCCGAGATCAGTTCGTCGACCTGTGGTCGATCTGTACGCAGCGCCGCCTTGGTGTATCGGTCGACCGACGTCTCGCGGACGCGGTGGGCCTCGTCCATAATGAGGACGTCGAGGTCGTTCGCATCGGCTGTCATGAACTGGTTGAAGTACTTGAACATCTTTTGCACGCGCGGTGCGCGATACCCCGCGACTTTGCGAAGCGTCTGAGTGAAGGACCGGGAACCGGTCGCGTGAAGTACTGAACGGCCTTGACGTGCCAGCTCTCCCAAGAGTTCGAGAGCGATCACGCTCTTACCGCTTCCCGGACCGCCGGCCACAATGATGACGCGCTTGGAGTTCGACTTCTTCGCCTGGTCGACCTGATGCATCACCAGGTCAACCGCGAGTTGCTGACTACCCAGCAGATGAAACTGGGACCGGTTCTTAACTTCCTCGGCGGCGACCTTGAGTAACTGGCGCGACGGTGCCGCCGCAGAATTGAGGAGTAGGTCCGCCGACGACCTACCTTGCTTGTCGGAGAGTCGCGACCGCAGGAACTCGTGGAACTTGCCGCGGTCGGCGGCGGTGAAGACCCGCCCCATCGTCGTGACGGGTACTGCCTTCAGGTCGTCGACGAGGCTCGGGTCATTGGCATTGTGGAGGTACACGGCCCCCGCGAGCGCGTCCGGTTGGTCCTGCAGTACGCGAGCGAAGTCACCGATGTACTCGCAGTAGCCACGAACTTGCAGGATCGGATTGAGTTTCGGTCCGCCGGGCATACCCGGAACCTCGACCAATTCGGCACTGTCTTCGAACGAGAATGCGGCAGTCCACTGCTTCAGCTCGATCACTACGTACGATGGCTCGCCAGTCCTCGGATGAATCCCCGCCAGTACTACGTCGGCGCGCTTCGAGGTAAGGGGCATGTGGTACTCGACCAACATCTCGACGTTGCCGAGGCCGGCCTCACGGAGGTCACCGGCAAGAGCGGGAAGGCTGCGCCGCCAGGAGTTCTGCTCCGACTCTCCGGCGCGGTGCCCCGTCGTGAACAACATCTGGCTCAGCAACTGCTCCACCAACGAATCCGGCTGACTCATCCGCGGGTCGGCGGCGGTCGTACGAAGCAGCGTCACTCTCAGTCCCCAAGGCAGCACGAAACGATTCGTGCGGGTGGGGACATATCAAGGTGCGCGAGGCGTAGAAGTCCGTCGGGCCGCAGGTGTCAGGTTATCTGATGGCGCGATGAGTATGGTTTGGCGCACGGTGGCCGACGCAGTTCACGGGCAGGTTCGTATTCGTGCGACTGTGCGTGCACCACAGTCGTGCAGAACGGACTGCTTGGAACCGGAGAGGGCTAAACACCCTGTCGCGAACGAACTCCTCGTCGCGAGATCGACGCTGCTCAACCAGCGTCAATACCAGTCCCGCCCGACCGATAGACTGCACCCGTGACGAACTCATCCCCGGAGCACCCGCGTCCTGTCCTCGTCGTCGACTTCGGAGCCCAGTACGCGCAGCTCATCGCTCGGCGCGTGCGCGAGGCTCGCATCTACTCGGAGGTCGTCGCCCATGACGCCACGCTCGAGGAGATCACTGCGAAGAACCCGGCGGCGCTGATCCTGTCGGGCGGCCCGGCGTCGGTGTACGCCGACGGTGCGCCGACCATCGACGAGAAGCTCTTCGACCTCGGAATTCCGGTGTTCGGCATCTGCTACGGATTCCAGAAGATGACTGCGGCGCTCGGTGGCGAGGTCGCCAACACCGGCGGACGCGAGTTCGGGCGCACGACGTTGACCGTGTCGGGAGAGGGCAAGCTTCACCGTGGACTCCCGGATACGCAGCCGGTGTGGATGAGCCACAACGACGCCGTCCAGAGCGCGCCCGAAGGGTTCGACGTGACCGCGTCGACGCCGGGCGCACCGGTCGCTGCATTCGAGTGTGTGGAGCGGCGGATGGCCGGCGTCCAGTACCACCCCGAGGTGATGCATAGCCCGCACGGCCAGGAAGTGCTCACCCGCTTCCTGTACGACGTCGCGGGCCTGAAGCCGACGTGGACCGCGGCCAACATCGCCGAGGCATTGATCACCGATGTGCGCGAGCAGGTCGGCGACGGCCTTGCCCTGTGCGCGCTGTCGGGCGGTGTCGACTCTGCTGTGGCAGGCGCTCTCGTGCAGCGCGCGATCGGCGATCGCCTCACCTGTGTGTTCGTCGATCACGGTCTGCTGCGCGCCGGTGAGCGCGAGCAGGTGCAGAACGACTTCGTCGCCGCCACCGGCGCCCGCCTGGTGACCGTCGACGCCGAGGAGACGTTCCTCGGACACCTTGCTGGTGTGTCTGATCCGGAGGATAAGCGCAAGATCATCGGCCGCGAGTTCATCCGGTCGTTCGAGGACGTCGTGTCCGAGGCACTCGGTGATCGTGCGGCAGAGGGTCGGACGATCGACTATCTCGTCCAGGGAACGCTGTACCCGGACGTCGTCGAATCCGGCGGCGGCAGCGGCACGGCGAACATCAAGAGCCACCACAACGTCGGCGGCCTCCCCGAAGACCTCGAGTTCAAGCTCGTCGAACCTCTCCGACTTCTGTTCAAGGACGAGGTGCGCGCCGTCGGACGTGAACTGGGACTGCCCGAGGAGATGGTCGCCCGCCAGCCGTTCCCGGGACCCGGCCTGGCGATTCGCATCGTCGGTGCAGTCACCAAGGATCGCCTCGATCTGCTGCGCACGGCCGACCTGATCGCGCGTGAGGAGCTCACCGCGGCCGGCCTCGATGGCCAGATCTGGCAGTGCCCGGTGGTGCTGCTCGCGGACGTCCGCAGCGTCGGCGTGCAGGGCGATGGCCGGACCTACGGCCACCCGATCGTGCTGCGCCCGGTGTCGAGCGAAGACGCGATGACCGCCGACTGGACGCGGATCCCGTACGAGGTGCTCGAGACGATCTCCACCCGCATCACCAACGAGGTTCCCGACGTGAACCGCGTCGTGCTCGACGTGACGAGCAAGCCGCCGGGGACCATCGAGTGGGAGTGACCGCTCCCTGAAATGCCCGACACTACGGCCTCCGCTCGATCGAGCGGAGGCCGTAGTGCGTGTGAAGGCTGCGGGCTACGTGCCGCGTTCGCTGATGATCCGGTCGTAATCCCGTTTCCCCGTGATCTTCAGCAGCGGAATGTCGTCGATCTGATCGAACGTGAGGACCGCTTCGGGCCGAGACAGCCGTTCGACGTCGTCCTTCGACGGCTCGGGGACGACGACGGCCGCGTCGAGGAAGTCCCAGCCGGTGATCGAGTCGTGGTGCCAGTGGCGTTCGCCCCCATCGAGTTGATGATCCTGGGCGAGGAACCAGTTGGCGATAAGCCGACGTTGGCCGGGGAGTAGCGTCCAGATCTTCTGACGATCGATCCGGGCGTGCGCCGTCGGTCGCATCACGCCGATCCACTCGAGCTGGTCGTCCTGATTGAAGAACTGCCAGAACCGCCATCTATCTACGTCCACCATGGTCGGAGAGTAGCGAGGGGGTGGGACAGTCGGGTTTCGACGGGGCTCAACCGGCGAGGGGAGAGGGGGCGACCGGCGAGGGTTTCGACGGGGCTCAACCAGCGAGGGGTGGGGATTCGACGGAGCTCAACCGACGAGAGGAGGAGCTCAACCAGCGAGGCGAGGGTTTCGACGGAGCTCAACCGGCGAGAGGATTCCCTACCTCCGCCGAATGCCGCTCACGACCAGTCCGACACCCGCCACCACACCGACGATCAGAATTGCCCAGGGTGCGGCGTGTGCATCGCCCAGGTCGGGGCCGCCGGCGAAGCCCCATCCGGCGACGATGAGGGCGAGAACGCCGAAGACGGCGAGCAACGGGCTGCGGTGTTGTTCGGGACAGGCCGACGAATCGGTTGCGTGTGGTGTCTGGTCGGTCATCGGACTATCTCCACTTCGCCCAGGGTGGTGTGGGCGTCGATGGTCAGGACGGGGGTCTCGGCATCCGGGTTCACCATGCCGTCCGCGCATTTCACTTCGCCGACCGCGGCAGTGCACTCGGTGCGCACGCGGAGGTCGTCGGGCAGGAGGACCTTGATCTCGCCGACGCCCTGACGGACGGTCACCGTGCGGTCGCGGTCGAGGTCACCGACGTCGCGCAGGTCGAGCGTCGAGGAACCGACGGTGAGGTGGTAGTCGTCCTGCAGGTCGGCGGCCGACGGCGGGTGCCACGACCGGTCGCCCACACCGCCGCTGGGCATGATCTGGCCGCTGCCCGTGACGAGTGTGGTGGCGAGCACGGCGGCCGCAGCGAGGCCAGCCAGCGGGAGCAGGCCTGTGCTGACTCCGCCGGTGGGCCGCCGCTGCATCGAGGCGACGATCAGGCCGACGCCGAACGTGGCGAGCACCAGGGAGGCGATCCTGCCGGGCGTGAACCAGTCGACCCCCGCCAGATGCCCGGCGGTGCCGGCCGCGCCCACCATCACGGCGAGACCCGCGACGATCGGAGTCAAGGGGGATCGCGGAACACGCGGCGTCGGCGGCTGCGGGGGAGCGGTCGGCTCGGGTAGGTCCCAGGCGAATCTAGCCGTTCCCAACGGGTCCCAGCTCGGTGGAGTGGGCGGGAGAAGGTCGTCGAGTGAATCGGGTTCGGCAGCGGGGGCGTCGGCCGAGGGAGTCGCGTCTGCCGCCATGCCAACAGTCGTCGCGTCCGCTGCGACGTCGTCGGCGGCGACCGATCCGGCGGGGACCTTCGGGGTGGGCATCAGAATGGTTGACGTCGCGCCTGCCTCGGGCGAATCGTCCGGCGAGCTCGCCGACGTCCCGGCAGGCGGAACGGGAGTCCGCTGATACAGGAGCCACCAGCCGACCGCCATGAGGAGCACTCCCAGGAGACCGCTGCTGCCCCAGGTGTTCTGGCTGCCGATCGTCGACATCGCGATCACGGCGAGAACGATGAGGGCAATCCACTTCGGAGCCGGCGGTCCGCCGCGCCTGCGTCCGGCGTGGCCTCTGCTGTGCCCACCGGCCGCGAGATGCGCCCGATGCTGGTTCGGGTTCACCTTATCGTGCGCGGGCAATGCGACGGCCGCCGCGAGATACAGGAGCACACCGCTGCCGCCGAACACGGTGGCGACGACGAAGGCGACCTTCACCAGCGTCGGATCGATGCGGTAGCGATCGCCGATGCCTTCGCACACGCCGGCGACCGTGCCGCGGTCCCGGCGGCGTACCGGCCGGGTATCCCACATGTCCTGGAAGGTCGAAGCGTTCATGCATCCCATCTTGGCGGCCGGCAGCGCGGAGCGGATCGGGCTAAACCCTGAGATGTTCCCTGATGTGCCGATCGCCTCTCACGTGCCACTATCGAAAGTGATGAAGCGACAGATCGACACCCGCACGACGCCGCGGCTGCACCGACGCAGCGGCGGCAAAGTCGTGGGCGGTGTGTGCGGCGGCATCGCCGACCACGTCGGTGTCGATGTGTTCCGGGTACGCGTGGTGTTCGTGGTTCTGGCCGCCCTCGCCGGGGCGGGCGTGCTCGCATACGCGCTGCTCTGGCTGTTCTGCCCCGGAGGCAACGACACCGAACGAGTGCGGCCCGCGGAGCGCAGGCAGGCGTACGGACTGATCGTGCTCGCCGTGCTGGCGCTGACCGCGAACGGCATGGTCGCCTCGAACGCCCCGGCCCGCGCGCTGCTGGCGGTGCTGCTGGTCCTCGGCGGTGCGACCCTCGTCTGGCGCGAAGCCGATCTCACGGGGATCTCGGCGTCACGGTCCCGGCTGCTCACGTGGCTGCGGTTGATCACCGGAGCAGTCCTCGTCGTCGGCGGGCTGGTCCTGGCGGTCACGTCTCCCGACACCGCCCTCGCCGGTATGAGCCCGATCCTGCTCGCCGTGCTGGCGACGCTCGTCGGCGCTCTGCTGCTGACGGTGCCGTTGTGGATGCGGATGCTGCGGGCCCTCAACGAGGAACGTTCCGCACGGATCCGGAACGACGAGCGCGAGGAGATCGCGTCACACCTGCACGATTCGGTGCTCCAGACCCTCGCCCTGATTCAGAAGCAGGCCGACCGTCCCGACACCGTGGCACGGCTGGCCCGGCGTCAGGAGCGCGAACTCCGCCAATGGCTGTTCGGTGACCGGGCGCAACCGCGGGAGTCGCTCGCCGCAGCGATCAGCGTGGTCGCCGACGAGGTGGAGGACTCCTACGGGGTCGAGGTGGAGACCGTCACGGTCGGCGACGTGACGCCGGAGGAGATGCGTGACGCCGAACGCGTGCGCGCGTGGGCCGCGCTCATCGCGGCGGCCCGGGAAGCGCTCGTCAACGCGGCGAAGCACTCCGGTGCCGAGAAGATCGACGTCTACTGCGAGGTCGCCGAGACCGGAGTCGAGGTGTTCGTCCGTGACCGCGGAAACGGATTCGACGTGGACGCCGTGGACGAGGACCGCCAGGGCATCACCGGCTCCATCCGGGCAAGAATGGAACGGGCCGGTGGCGCGGCCCGCGTCACCTCGACCCCGGGTCGCGGCACCAATGTGACGCTCACCCTGCCGCGCACAGCCATCGCGGAAAGCCCCGCACCCGAACCGGATCCGAAGGCTGCTGCCAAGGACTCCCGGCGGGCACGACGAGATCAGGAGATCGCATGACCGAGACCACGTACCGCCTGTTCCTCGTCGACGACCACGGGGTGTTCCGGTCCGGAGTGCGCACCGAACTCGCCGGTGAGTCCGGGCTGGAGGTCGTCGGTGATGCGGGGACCGTGCCGGAGGCGATCGCCGGCATCATCGAGACCAAACCCGATGTGGTTCTGCTCGACGTGCACATGCCCGGCGGGGGAGGCGTCGCGGTGCTGCGCGGGGTGACCGACGAACTCGGCGACGAGGCTCCGGTGTTCCTCGCCTTATCGGTGTCGGACGCGGCGACCGACGTGATCGCCACGATCCGGGCCGGGGCCCGCGGCTACGTCACCAAGACCATCGACGGGAAGGAACTGGCCGACGCCGTCCGTCGCGTCGCCGAGGGCGACGCCGTGTTCAGTCCGCGCCTGGCCGGGTTCGTCCTCGACTCGTTCACCGGACGGTCGTCGGTTCCCGAACCGCACCTCGACCCCGAACTCGACTCGCTGACCAAGCGCGAACTCGAAGTGCTGCGGCTGCTGGCGCGCGGCTACACCTACCGGGAGATCGCGGAAGAGCTGTTCATCTCGGTGAAGACCGTTGAGACGCATGCATCGAACGTGCTGCGCAAGACGCAGCAGTCCAACCGGAACGCGCTGACGAGGTGGGCGGTGAACCGCCGGATCGGCTGATCTGCGAGAGGCGTCAGATTCCTCAGGCAGCGAGGACGATGATGCCCGCGACGATCGCGGTGAGCAGCACGAAGATCGCGAAGATCGCGGCTGCCAGCGGGAGATTGCCGTCCTTGGGAGGCTGCTGCTGCGGGTAGTGCTGATACGGCTGTCCGCTGTACGGGTTCCCTGCGGTGGGCTGATACGGCTGTCCCGAAACATACTGCGGCGGAACCGGTTCGGGCGTCGCGCGAGGTGCGTACATGCTCTGCGGGACCTGCATGCTCTGCTGGTCGGAAACCCTGGTGCGGGGAGGCTGGGACGGCCCAGACGAGGCCGCCGGGGGCGCGAGTGTGCGGCGAGACGCCGCCCGCAGCGGTTTCGTGCGGATGAGTCCGGTCAGCACCCGTTCCGACGTACCCAGCTCGCCTGCCGCGTACTGGACGAGCAGGTCGCGTGCCTGCGCCATCGACGGACGCCCCTGCGGAGACGGATTCAGGAGCGTGAGCAGCAGTGGAGTCAGATCGCCTGCGTGCGTCGGCGGATCGATCTCCGCGTTCGCGGCCCGGTGAAGAGTGGCGACGTAGTTGTCGGTGTTCCCGTACGGCGGGTGACCCTCGATCATCGTGTACAGGGTGGCGCCGAGGGAGTACACGTCGGACGCCTCACCGGGTTCATCTCCGCGCGCCACCTCGGGAGCGAAGTACGCCGGTGTTCCGGTCACGATGCCGGTCAGGGTGATCGAGACGTCGTCCTTGGCGCGGGAGATGCCGAAGTCGGTGATCTTGACGAGCCCGACGCTACGGCCGCTGCTCGCGATCAGGATATTGGCGGGCTTGATGTCGCGGTGGATGATGCCCGATGCGTGAGCCTCGGTGATCGCATCGGCGACCTGAGCCGCGATCTGCGCGGCCTCGATCGGCGCCATCGACCCGTTGTTATGCAGGACGTCGGCAACGCTGTGCGACGGCAGGTACTCCATCACCAGCCAGGGATCGTCGCCGTCGAGGGCGACGTCGTGCATCGAGATCGCATTGCGGTGGGACAGCCGTGCGGCGAGTCGTCCTTCGCGCATGGCGCGCTGACGGTTCGCGGCCGCCGCATCCTCGCGCATCCCCGCCGTCGAGAGCACCTGTTTCACCGCGACCTCGCGGTCGAGGAGCTGGTCGCGCGCGAGCCACACGGCGCCCATGCCGCCGTGGCCGATCCGCCTGACCAGGCGGTAGCGGCCGGCGACGAGGTACGAGGGTGCAGGCTCGGCTCCGGTCATGGCTCGATGGTATCCCGGCGCTCGGACGTCTCGGACCGGCCGTTGCGGTCGTCGATCCGGTAGGTGCGGCGGGCCACGTCGCGGAACAGATTCGCGGGGTCGGCGTCGGAGCCCAGCACGTCGAGAACCAGGCGAGCACTGTCCGGAATGCGGTGCCCGGGCTTGTCGATGGGGAAGTTCGACGCCCACATCGTCCGCTCGCTGCCGAACACGTCGTGCAGGTGGCGGATCAACAGCGCACCGTCGTCTGGATGACCGCCGAGCATCGGCATGCCGAGACCCGAGTGCTTGGCCACCACGTTGCCGAACTCGGCCAGGGCGGCGATGTCGTCGCGCCACTGCCGCAGGATCCGATCCCGATCGGCGGGAGTGCGCCCGGTGTCCCGGCCGCGAGGTGCGAAGGCGCCGACCGGCGTCGCGTAATGGTCGAGAACGAACGTGGTCTCCGGGAACTCCCGAGCCAGCACGACGGCATCGGGCAGCTGATGGGCGAAGACCCAGATCTCGAACGACAGGTCCCGAGCTGCCACCTCGGCGAAACCGCGGAGGAACTCCGGTGAGCTGAGAACGCCGGGTGCGGTGGAGAAGTCGCGAACGCCCCGGTCCGGGTGATTGGTCGCGGAGAACCGGATCCCGCGGAAGAGCGGGCTGGCGGCGAGGTGGGCGTCGAGCACTCCGGCGATGCTCGATGATCGCGGGTCGGCGTGCCCGACGATGGCGTCCAGACGTGGTGATCCGTCCGAACCGAAGGGGAGGCCCGCGACCCAACGGGTCTCGTCCACCGACTCCCAGGGAGTGGCGGCGTGCCAGCTCGCCTCGACGTGCACCACCGTCGACACGTCGACGGAGTCGGCATCGCGTCGGTAATCGGCAGGCAGGTACGGCTTGAGGACGTGGTGGGGTTCGCCGACGAACTCCCGGTCCGCCTGCGGCAGTGCGTACTTCAACAGCCGGGGGATGCGCGGCAGCGGACGCAGCAACCGTGCCTGGGTGCTGACCTCACGAGGCGTGCGATACGGATCCCACTGGTGGATATGGGGGTCGATGACGCCTGCGGGCAGGGCGGTGCGGTTCACGATGCATTCCTCCGAACGGTGTGGAGTGGATGACTCGCTGAGCGTACGACTGCCGGTGGCGGTGCCGCAGGCAAGGGCCGGGGGAGGACGCTTGACGCAACGATAGAACATGTGTTCGCATAGGATCATGAACGGGTCGCCTGCGCTTGTCACCGCGGACCTCGTGCGGACGCTGCGGCATCCAGAGGCCCCGCGGCTGACGGTGCACGAGGTGCTGGCGGCGGCGATGCTGCGCTCGGTCACCGTCGATCGGAGCCATCCGCACGACTTCGCGATCGAGACGATGGCGCCCGACGAGGACTGCGTGCAGGTGAAGCTGAACGCCGCGGCCGTGCTGCGGCGCGAGCTCCGCAGGCGGTCGTGGAAACGATCCGCGGTGGCGATCGGGACCACCGGTCTCGACCCGTACGGGCTGCTGGAAGAGCGCTACCGGCTGATGCCGGGCGTCATCTCCGCGCTGGCCGAGGCGGATACGCCGATGGTCGTGCACACCGGGTCGGATCTGGTGCTGCGTGACCTGTCGTTGCTCCGCTTGGTGCGGCACGCGGTCCCGGTGACCGTCTCGCTGACCGTTCCGTGTCTCGACGATGATCTGTCGCGTCGTGCCGATCCCGGTGGGTCGGCTCCGGCGTCGCGAATCGAGGCTGTGCGTGTACTCGCCGAAGCGGGACTGGAGCCGCACGTGCGGATCGCGCCGCTGCTGCCGTGTCTCACCGACGCGACGTCCGCGCTCGACGAGCTGCTCGGCAGGCTCGCGAACGCGGGGGCGCAACGAGTATCGGTGTCGATGCTGCAGCTGGGAGCGGAGCACGACGGGTACCTCGACTGGTTGGCGAACGAGCATCCGGCACTGCTGCGGCGCTATCGCTCCCTGTACGGCCGTGGGGAGTTCGTCCAACACGACTAC
The DNA here is from genome assembly GCF_007559005.1 of Gordonia zhaorongruii. Lineage (GTDB taxonomy): Bacteria > Actinomycetota > Actinomycetes > Mycobacteriales > Mycobacteriaceae > Gordonia > Gordonia zhaorongruii. The sequence goes on from NZ_CP041763.1 coordinate 933,824, forward strand.
GCGGTCCGGCTGCGCGAGCGCATGACGCCGCTGGTCCGGGCGCACGGTCTCGAGAGTCCCGGCGGCGAACAGTCTGGCGATGAGCGGCCTGCCGATGCGGACGAACTGCGTGCGCGCGCGATGGCCGACGCGATGCGGGAGAACCAGGCAGAGCCGGCGCTGACGCTGTTCTGACCGGCTGTTCCGGTTGTTCGGTGCTTGGATGGTGGCATGCCTGCGAGCGATCTGATTCCGACGGTCGTCTCCGTCGTCGCACTCGCCGTGATCGCCGTTGCAGTGCTCCGGTGGTACGACGTTCCGCAGCGGTGGGCGCCGGGGTGGGCGCTCGTGCGGGCGGCGGGACAGCTCGCCGTGGTGAGTGCGGCGCTGGCGGGCGTCATCACGCATCCGGGTCTGGTCGCGGTCGGCGTCGGCGTCATGTACGCGGTCGCCGTCGGGACGGCCACGATGCGGCTCTCGACGAGGTGGAATCGTCTGCGTGTGGCCACGCTCGTCGCCGGGGCGGTCGCGGCGGGTGTGGGAACCGCGTTGACCGTGGTGTTCGCGAGCGGTGCGCTCGACTTCGATGTGCGTTACGTGCTCGCGATGGCGGGCATCGTCATCGGCAACACCATGAACACCGCGACGTTGACGGGCAGGCGGCTCTCCGAGGGGGTGCTCGAACGGTGGGACGAGGTGGAGGCGTGGCTCGCGCTCGGGGCCGCACCTCGGCAGGCCACCGCGTCGATCGCACGGCTGGCCGTGCACAGTGCGCTGGTGCCCTCCGTGGATCAAGCCAAGACCACCGGGCTGGTCACCTTGCCGGGAGCGTTCGTCGGCGCGATCTTCGGCGGGCTATCGCCGATCGACGCCGGCCGGTTTCAGCTGCTCGTGATCGCAGCGCTGATGGCGTCCGGTGCCATCGCCTCGGTGACGGTCTCCTGGTTCATGGCTCCAGTGCGGACGAAGCCGGTCCCTGTCGATTCGGTGACGGTCGATCCGGTGACGGCGTCGTGGAGCGCGCGGCGTAGGCGCACATCGCGGCAGTGATCAGCATGGCGATGGTCAGGATCACCAGGATCGGCTTACTCGGTGGAATGAGGTCGGAGATCAGGTTGTCGTTCAGGCCCAGACCGTCGAGAAGATCGCCGTAGTACCACTGCGGCCAGATCATCACGGCCATGGGAACCAGGGCACCGAGAAAGGCGGCCACGGCTGCGATGACGTTCGCCAGGCGTGCGAACGGGCGGGCCGACGGCGCAGGCATCAACGAGATCAGAGCGGCGAGCAGCGCGACGACGCAGGCGGCGATCACCAGCCACCCCCGGCCCGCCGGTCCGATGTCCGGATCGGACCCGGTCGCGCTGCTCATGGCGAGGCCGTTCCACGAGATGTCCAGTCCCAGCGGCTTCAGATCGACCCAGGGGAGTGCGGTCAGCGCGATGGCGGTCGCTGCTGCCGAGATCGTGGCGAACGGGATGAGTCGGGACTGCTGCATGGGTACCGAATGTAGTGGCTGGGCTGCAGGTCGTGCCGTCGGCGTTGACGGTTGTCGGAGGCGCGACCTAGAATATCGAACAATAGTTCGAACCCGGGATTGGGGAAATGATGACTCGGTTTGGGCAGGGGTCCGCCGTCGAAGACGGTGTTGACGATCCAGTGAAAGAGCAGGTGGAGGCGCTTCGGAAGCGTCTCTCCCGGATGTCGGGGGACGCATCGGAGACGTCGGTGCTGTCGGTTCCGGAGGCCATGACGCCACTGTTTCCGCGAGGTGGCTTATCGCGAGGGTCAGTGGTGTCGTGCAGTGGCGCGATGACCGTCGCGATGGCGATCATCGCCGAGGCGACTCGTGCCGGTTCGACGGTCGCATTGGTCGGCCTTCCTCGCTTGAACCTGGCCGCAGCCATGGACATGGGGGCGGATCTGGATCTGGTGGCGGTGGTCTCCGAACCGGGTGCGGACCCGCTGGAAGTGGCCGGCGTGCTGCTCGACGGCATCGACCTCGTGGTGCTGGGACCGGACGCCGGATACGGACGGCGCCGCGGACCCGTGCCGCCCGCGCGGGCACGGGTGCTGGCAGGTCGGGCACGCAAGCAGTCGTCCGCTCTGCTGGTGCTCGGTGACTGGCCGGGCTCCGCCGTCCGCATCGCCAGTGAGGTGACCGAGTATCAGCATGTACCGGCCCGCCGCAGCGGGTACGGCCGCATCGGCGGTTTCGGTGTGGAGGTGCGAGTGACCGCGTCCGGTGCGCGGCCCGTCTCCGGACGCTTCGAACTGAGAACGCCGGGGATGGGCGATGCCGAGGACGAGCGGAACCTGATGCTGGTGTCGGCCGACGACGGGCGCTCCCGGCAGGCCCCGCAGAAGCCTTCGGAACCGCAGAAGCCTTCGGAACTGCAGCCGCGACCCGTGCTGGCGGTGGCGAATTGACCACGATGGAGGGCGCGCACAGCCGGGTGATGGCCGTGTGGTGTCCCGACTGGCCTGCAGTGGCAGCAGCGACGTCGGTCGGATGCACCGTCGCCGACCCGATCGCGGTGCTCCACGCCGGACGCGTGGAGGCGTGCTCGCGCGCGGCGCGCACGGTGGGAGTCCGGCGGGGCATGCGGAAGCGCCAAGCGCAGTCGTTGTGCCCGGATCTGATCGTGTGCGACGCCGATCCGGACCGCGACGGCAGGCTGTTCGAACCGGTGATCGGGACCGTCAGCGACGTGGTGCCGCTGACTGAGGTACTCCGGCCGGGGCTGCTCGTCGTCACCGCGGACCGAGCGTCCCGCTACTTCGGCGGGGAGGACGTGCTCGCCGAACGGATCGTCGACGCGGCCGCCTCCGCTGGTGTCACCGCGTGCGTCGGCACGGCGGACGAGCTGTTCACCGCGGTTCTGGCCGCCAGATCCGGTCAGTCGGTGCCGCCGGGGACCGACGCCGCCTACCTGGCGACTCGTCCGATCTCCGATCTGACCATCGAACCGTCGCTGTCGGCGCCGGGGCGTGCGGATCTGGTCGATCTGCTGTGGCGGTTGGGCCTGCGGACATTGGGGTCGTTCGCGGAACTTCCCGCTGCGGATGTGGCCTCACGGTTCACCGCGGATGCGGTCGACGCGCATCGGCTCGCCCGTGCTGTCCCCGGTCGTCGTCCCAGCCGTGCGCCCGTACCCGCGGCCTTGGACGTGGAGCATGAATGCGATCCGCCGGTCGACCGGATCGACGCCGCTGCCTTCCTGGGGCGCAGACTCGCCGAAGAGCTGCATCAGCGTCTGGCGGCATCATCGCTGGCGTGCATGCGGTTGACGGTGCACGCGGTGACCGAACGCGGACAACGGCATTCGCGTACCTGGCGATGCGCGCAGCCGCTCACCCCGGACGCGACCGCCGACCGGGTGCGCTGGCAACTGGAGGGCTGGCTGACCGGAGGCCGTGCGGCGGGCGGCGGGGCTCCCGATTCGCCGATCGTCCGGCTGCGACTGGAGCCGGTCGAGGTGGTAGACCCCGGCACGCTGCAGTACGCGTTCACCGGTGCGGGGCTGCCCGCCGCGGTCGGTGGAGGCCTCAGCGACCGCGCCCGGCGGGCACTGGTGCGGGTGCAAGGGCTGCTGGGCGGGGAGTCCGTGCGGGTTCCGGTCCGGAGCGGTGGGCGCGGTCCGGACGAACAAGTCGCACTCGTCACGCTGGGCGACGAACCCGTGGTCCCGCACGATCCGGATGCGGCGTGGCCCGACCGGTTGGCACGTCCGACGCCGGCACTGCTGTCGCATGTCGACGCCGAGGTCCTCGATGCGGAGGATGCGGCGGTGACGGTGACCGCGCGCGGGGATTTCACGACCGAACCGACCGATGTGCGGATCGGGCGACGTCAGTACCGGCTCCGCTGGTGGGCCGGGCCGTGGCCGTTCGGAGTGGAGGGCGCCGGATCGGACACCGCAGTATCGGCGAGAGCCCAAGTGCTACTGGAAGATTCGCGCGCCCTGCTGCTCTGCTACCGGGAGCAGTCGTGGACCGTCGAAGGGGTGTACGAGTGACTCAGGACTTCTTGCCGAGCGCCGCCTCGGACTCGTCGAGCATCAGGAACTCCTGATGCATGATCCGGTTGGTCAGGCGAGGAACCGCGTGATGCCCGAAGTCGACCAGGTCGCCGAGAAGGGTGTTGATCTGCTTCGGTCGGTCGACGATGGCGCGAAGCACCCGGCTGGCGGCCTTGTCCACGCTCCAGATGCCGGGCTGAGTTTGATACGCCTCGGTGGGGGCGATCATCCGCGTGCGTGTCAGCGGCAGCCGCACCGTGCTGAAGGTGACGTGATCGGACAAGGTCTCGGCGGCGGTCGCGTCGCTGAACGCCTCGAGTGCGGCTTTCGACGCGCCGTATGCGCCGAACCGCGGGCCATGGCTCTGCGCGGCGATCGACGACACGTTCACGATGTGCCCGGACTGGCGTTCCACCATGTGCGGCAGCAGCGCGAGTATCAGGTGAACCGCGCCGAAGTAGTTGACCGCCATCGTCCGCCGGTAGTCGTGGGAACGGTCGGCGGCGTTCAAGGTGGAGCGACGGATCGAGCGACCCGCGTTGTTGACCAGCACGTCGACGTGACCGTGTTCGGTCAGCACCGACTTGATGAGCGTCTGCACGGCCGGCTCGTCGGTGATGTCGGCCGGATACACGTACGCCTGCCCCGCGGGCAGGCCGGCTTTGGCGTTCTCGGCGTTCATCTCGTCGGCAGCCTCGGTGAGGCGATCGGCACTGCGCGCGACGAGGAAGACGTTGGCGCCGCGCGTGACGCACATGCGGGCGGCCGCCCTGCCGATGCCCGACGATGCGCCGGTGATCATGATGTTCTTCCCGACCAGCGGTCCGCGAAGATCGGAGCGTCGGTAGCGTGCCGGATCGAGGTGATCGCGCCAGTAACTCCACAGCCGTGGTCCGTACTCGGCGAGGTCGGGCAGGTCGACGTCTGCCTCCCGCAGTGCCGCGATGCTGTCGTCGCTGCGGAAATCGACAGGCAGCGAGATCAGGTCGAACATCACGTCCGGCACGCCGAGCTGCGCGGCCAGGAGGCCGCGTGCGGACCGCAGCGGGCCGCGGCTTCCCGCTGCCAGGATCGGGCGGATCAGGGTATGGGGCAGTGCGTCGAATCCGCGTGGCGCGTCGAAGGCGGGAGCCAGCGTGTTGAACATGTCGGTGATGGTGCGACGCTGCGGGTCGGACAGGTGGAACACCAGCCCGTCGTCATCGGGCCGATGCGTGATCAGTGCGGCGATGGCGTCTGCCACGAAGTCGACCGGAACCAGGTTGATCGCACCGAGGTTCGGCATCGGCATCTTCAGGAACGACGGCAACTGCCCGAACAGCGCCAGCTGGCCGAAGAAGTAGTACGGGCCGTCGATCTTGTCCATCTCGCCGGTGCGGGAGTCGCCGACGACGGCGGAGGGGCGGTACACGCGCCACCGCAGTCCGGCGGTGTCCCGGACGGCCTTCTCGGCCTCGAACTTGGTCCGGTGATACGGAGTCGGAAAACCCTGCCCGAGGTCGAAATCGTCCTCGGTGTAGACGCCGTCCCAATCGCCTGCGACGGCGATCGACGACACGTGGTGCATCATCGCGTCGAGTCGTACGGCGAGCGCGGCGACCTTCGCGGTGCCCTCGACGTTCGCCTCCTCCTGGGAAGCGGTGTCCGCGGTCATGTCGTAGATCGCGGCGAGATGCACCACATGGTCGATGTCGCCGAGCGCGCCGACATCGGTGATCCCGAGATCACGCGACGTCAGATCGCCGGTGACGGTGACGACGCGGTCGCCGCCGTCGACGGACTCCAGTAGCCGGCCGAAGCGCGGCAGGGAACTCGGACGCACGAGCGCTGTGATGCGGGCGTCGGGATCTTGCACGAGAAGTCGTTGCAGCACGCGGCTGCCGATGAAGCCCCCCGCGCCCGTTACTAGGTAACCGGTCACTGAAACAGGTTCTCACATGTGGCGGGAGTCGTCCGATAGGTGTGCGTCGGCGGCGCTGCTTCCGGCAGCTTCCAGTAATCGAACGTATGTTCTATAATCGGGATATGGGTTGGAGTAACGGTCCGCCGACCTGGTCGGAGATGGAACGGGTGCTGTCGGGGCGTGCCCCGTCGGCGGCGGATCGGCGCGGTGAGACCTTCGCACCTAACAGCCAGAGCGGCGACGGGGGAGACTCCCCGGCCTGGTCGCGCAAGCGCGGTGAGTACGTGCCGGGAGACATCGCGTTCGGGTCGTCGACGGTGGCGTTCGCGGAACTGCACGCGCACAGCGCCTACAGCTTTCTGGACGGGGCGTCGATGCCGGAGGCGATGGTCGAGGAGGCGCAACGGCTCGGGCTGAAGGCGCTGGCGCTGACCGACCACGACGGCTTCTACGGGGTGGTGCGCTTCGCCGAGGCGGCCCGCGAGTTCGGCATGCCGACCGTGTTCGGTGCCGAACTGTCGTTGCAGCACGACGCGGCCCGCGCCGGCGCGGTGGATCCGGCGGGCGATCACCTGCTGGTGCTCGCCCGCCGGGACGAGGGCTACCGGCGACTGTCCCGGGTGATCGCCGACGCTCATATGACCGGCGGCGAGAAGGGGCTGCTGCGCTACGACGGCGATGCGATCACCGAGGCGGCCGCGGACGGGGACTGGCTGGTGCTGACCGGGTGCCGCAAGGGGGAGGTGCGTCGAGGGCTGGCGCGCGCCGGACGCAAAGGCGCACAGACCGCGCTGGGCGATCTGGTGGACCGGTTCGGAGCGGGCAACGTCGCCGTCGAACTGACCGCCACGGGCCACTCCGCCGACGACGAGCGCAATGCGATTCTCGCCGGACTCGCCGCCGAGATGCGGATACCGACGGTCGCGACGACGGGCGCGCACTTCGCCGGACCGTCCAGTCGGCGGCTGGCGACCGCGGTGGCGGCCGTCCGGTCGCGCACCGACATCACGACCATCGACGGCTGGCTGCCGGGGGTGGGAGGGGCGCACCTGCGCAGCGGCGACGAGATGGCCAGGCTGCTTCCCGCTCATCCGGAGGCCATCGACAACGCGGTGCAGATGGCGGCAGACTGCGCCTTCTCGCTGGGACTGATCGCGCCGAACCTGCCGCCGTTCGACGTCCCCGGAGGGCACACGGAGGCGTCGTGGCTGCGGCACCTCACCGAGGAGGGCGCGGTGCGCCGCTACGGGACTCGCGCGCAGCGCCCGGACGCGTACCGGCAGATAGATCACGAGCTGGCGATCATCGAGACGCTGACGTTCCCCGGCTACTTCCTGGTGGTCCACGACATCGTCGCGTTCTGCAAACGCAACGACATCCTGTGTCAGGGGCGGGGGAGCGCCGCGAACTCGGCGGTCTGCTTCGCGCTCGGCATCACCAACGTCGATCCGGTGGGCAACTCGCTGCTGTTCGAGCGATTCCTCTCACCGGAGCGCGACGGCCCGCCCGACATCGACGTCGACATCGAATCGGATCGGCGCGAGGAGGCCATCCAGTACGTGTACTCGCGGCACGGTCGGGCACACAGTGCCCAGGTGGCGAACGTGATCACCTACCGCGGCCGGTCCGCGGTGCGCGACATGGCCAGAGCGCTCGGCTACGCACCAGGACAGCAGGACGCGTGGAGCAAGGTCCCCGACTCCGCGCCCGACGACGTCCGTGATCTGGCGTCGCAGATCTCCGCCATGCCACGACATCTGGGCATTCACTCCGGCGGGATGGTGATCTGCGACCGGCCGATCGCCGACGTGTGCCCCACGGAGTGGGCGCGCATGCCCGGGCGCAGCGTTCTGCAGTGGGACAAGGACGACTGCGCCGCCATCGGTCTGGTGAAGTTCGACCTTCTCGGTCTCGGCATGCTGTCGGCACTGCATTACGCGATCGATCTGGTGGCGCAGCACAAGGGCATCGAGGTGGATCTGGCGACACTCGATCTGACCGAGGAAGCCGTCTACGACATGCTGTGCCGGGCCGACTCGGTCGGGGTGTTCCAGGTGGAGTCGCGTGCGCAGATGGCGACCCTGCCGCGCCTGCGGCCCCGCAACTTCTACGACCTGGTGGTCGAGGTGGCGCTCATCCGGCCGGGGCCGATCCAGGGCGGGTCGGTGCACCCGTACATCCGCAGACGCAACGGGGAGGAGGAACCCGCCGTCGAGCATCCGTCCATGCACAAGTCGCTCGATCGGACGCTGGGCATCCCGCTGTTCCAGGAGCAGATGATGCAACTGGCGGTGGACGTCGCCGGATTCGACGCGACCGAGGCCGACCAGCTGCGCAGGGCGATGGGCTCCAAGCGGTCTCCGGAGCGGATGGAGCGGCTGCGGAGGCGGTTCTACGACGGCATGCGGGAGACGAACGGGATCGTCGGAGAGACCGCTGACCGCATCTACGAGAAGATGGCCGCCTTCGCCAACTTCGGTTTTCCGGAGAGTCATTCGCAGAGTTTCGCGTCGTTGGTGTTCTATTCGTCGTGGTTCAAGCTGCACCATCCGGCTGCGTTCTGCGCCGCGCTGTTGCGGGCGCAGCCGATGGGCTTCTACTCGCCGCAGTCCCTGGTCGCCGACGCGCGGCGGCACGGGGTGACGGTGCACCGGCCCGATGTGAACTCGTCGCTGTCGTATGCGGGTCTGGAGAACGGCGGTCTGGACGTGCGGATCGGGCTGGCCGCGGTCCGCGGACTCTCCGACGACGCGGCGCAGCGGATCGTCGACGCCCGTGAATCGGGTGGGGGGTTCACGTCGGTGGCCGACCTGTCGCGTCGTACCGAACTGACCCTCGCTCAACTGGAATCGCTCGCCACCGCAGGAGCTTTCGCGGATTTCGGTCTGGACCGCCGGTCCGCCCTGTGGGAGGCGGGGGCCGCCGCCGGCCTGCGCGAGGATCAACTGGAGATGACATCGCCGAGGGAGGCTCCCGCGCTGCCCGGCATGTCGGAAGTGGAGCTGACTGCGGTGGACGCGGTGTCGACGGGGATATCGCCGCGCGCCTACCCGACTCAGTACCTGCGGCCGCGTCTCGACGCGATGGGCGTGGTCCCGGCGGACGGACTGCTGTCGGTGCCGGACGGGTCGCGCGTGCTCGTCGGGGGAGCGGTCACGCACCGGCAGCGTCCCGCGACAGCGTCGGGCGTCACGTTTGTGAACCTCGAGGATGAGACCGGAATGGTGAACGTCGTCTGCTCGGTGGGTCTGTGGTCCAGGTACCGGGCCCTCGCGCAGACCGCGTCGGCGATGTTGATCCGCGGCAAGGTGCAGAACGCGGAAGGAGCGGTGACCGTCGTCGCCGACCGGATCCAGAAACTGGATCTGAAGGTGGGCACCCGGTCACGGGATTGGTGCTGAGCGGAATCGGGTGGAGTTACACGGCTCCGTCGAAATCGTGCTGACGCCACGCCTCGTAGAGCGCGACGCTGGTCGCGTTGGCGAGATTCATCGACCGACGACCCGGCAGCATCGGGATCCGGAGCTGCTCGGTGACGTGCGAGTCGGCGAGCACCTCATCGGGAAGTCCGGTCGGTTCGGGGCCGAACAGCAGCACATCGCCGGGCCGGTACTCGACATCGGTGTGGAAACGACTCGCGTGCGCGGTGAACGCGAAGACCCGCTCGGGCGCCAGCGCATCCCAGGCGGTCTCCAGATCCGGGTGAACAGTCACGTTCGCCATGTCGTGGTAATCGAGTCCCGCCCGTTTGACCTGGGCATCGGTCATGGTGAAACCGAGCGGTTCGATCAGGTGGAGCTCGCATCCGGTGTTGGCCGCTATCCGGATCGCGTTGCCGGTATTCGGCGGGATGCAGGGGGCGAAGAACATGATCCGGAACACGGGAGCGAGTCTATGCCCCTTGACGCCGTCGAACGGTCGTGCGATGATGTGTTGTCCGCAGCATCCACGGGCGTCGACCTGCCAGGTCCGCCGATGCAGCTGCGAAACTCCTGAGGGCCTCCGGGTCTGGATGAGCGCGCCGATAAGCGCCGACATCACGAGAACCTCACGTAGTCCCTTGATCGGGCCCACAGCGGAGCCCCAAGACCCACACACTTCTGCAGTGGCTTCGTGCTGCTGCCTGCAAACGATGCCTAGGAGGCATACACATGAATACCAACCTGAACACCACCACCATCGGTAAGAACTTCCAGAACGCCGCTCCGACCACCACCGAGTCGCTCGACCCGCGGCAGACCGTGTGGTTCCAGATCGACGACGCAACCGGCTTCTACGTCACCGTCGAGGAGTTCCTCGCCGTCGCCCGCTCGCAGCAGATGGCAGCCGCCTGACCCGCGAAACGGCGGTCAGTGGAACAATGGAACACCGTGACGGCGATTCGACTGGACGGCAAGCTCACCCGAGACGAGATCTTCACTGACCTGAAGACGCGCGTGGACGCACTCCGCGCCGCGGGCATCACCCCAGGCCTGGGAACGGTCCTGGTGGGAGACGATCCGGGGTCGCATTCGTACGTCAAGGGCAAGCACTCGGACTGCGCCAAGGTCGGCATCTCGTCGATCCGCCGGGATCTGCCGGCCGATGTATCGCAGGACGAGCTGAACGCCACGATCGACGAACTCAATGCCGATCCGGCGTGCACCGGCTACATCGTGCAACTGCCGCTGCCGAAGCATCTCGACGAGAACGCCGCGCTCGAGCGCATCCTTCCCGAGAAGGACGCTGACGGTCTGCATCCGATCAACCTCGGTCGGCTCGTGCTCGGCAAGGAGTCGACTCTCCCGTGTACTCCGCGGGGAGTCATCCACCTGCTGCGTCGCTACGACATCGAACTGAACGGTGCACACGTCACCGTCATCGGCCGTGGAGTGACCATCGGTCGCCCGATCGGCCTCCTGCTGACCCGGCGCAGCGAGAACGCCACCGTCACGCTCTGCCACACCGGGACCCGTGATCTGGCCGCCGAGGTGAGCCGTGCCGACATCGTCGTCGCGGCCGCGGGCGTGGGACACCTGATCACCGCGGACATGGTGAAGCCCGGTGCCGCCGTCGTCGACGTGGGCGTCAGCCGCATCGACGGCAAGCTGATCGGCGATGTGGCCCCCGAAGTGTGGGACGTGGCGGGTGCCGTGTCGCCGAACCCCGGTGGCGTTGGTCCGCTCACGCGCGCCTTCCTGCTCGCCAACGTCGTCGAACGCGCCGAATCTCAGTCGGCGGTCGCGGGGGACTGATGGCCGAGAACCGCATCGAGAGCATCCGGCGGGCCAGGCGCCTGCACGGAGTCATCGCCAACATCCCGTTCTACGTGGTGCTGGCGTTGATCGCGATCGCGGGCGTGCTGATCCTGCTGGACCGGTGGCGCCGCGGCGCCTTCGTGTTCGGATCGGCGATCCTCGTCGCCGCCACGATCCGTGCCGTACTGCCGACCAGTCGGGTGGGCTTGCTCCAAGTTCGGGGACGTGCGTTCGACGTGGCGAGCATGGCGGCCCTCGGCGCCTCCGTGCTGTGGCTGGCGACGTCGATCGACTCCCTGGGCACGGCGTGATCCTGCGCCTGCCGGACCGCGCACGCCCGGCATGTGTCACCGTGGAGTATGGCCGAATCGACTGCTGACGAACGGGACCTGTACCGCCGCTGGATCGATGAGCTGTGGAACGGTCCCAGCGACCGCGAGAAGCTCCTGGAGGTGGCCGAGGAACTCGTGTCCGAGGAGTTCGTCGGTCACTGGCCGAACGTCGAGGTGGTCGGACCCGGCAAACTCGCCGCTCTCATCGCCGCCACTAAGGCGACGTTCAAGGACATCGAATTCGAGATCGTGGTCCCGCCGTTCGCGGACGGCGGCTTCGTCGCCGGACGCTGGATCGGCACCGGGACCGGTGTGGCAGGGGAGTCCAGCCAGTTCGCCGGCAACGACATCCTCAGCGTGCACGACGGAAAGTTCACCGAGTACTGGGTGGCGTCGGCCGGCGGCTGAGGCTCAGTCGCGACGGATCCGGTGGACCAGATTCACCGTGGTGCGCAGCAGTTCGCCGACCGCTTCGGGTTCGGTGAGGAAGCCGTCGTGTCCCGCGTCCGATCGCAGGATGTGCAGGTCGCCGACGCAGTTTCCGAGTTCGTCCGCCAGTTCTTCCTGCTGATAGAGCGGGTAGAGACGGTCCGAATCGACGCCGACCACGATCGTCGGCACCGTGCAGGCGTTGAGGGCGGCCTTCACACCGCCGCGTCCACGTCCTACGTCGTGATTGCTGAGAACCTCCGACAGTGCGACGTAGCTGCCCGGATCGAACCGCTCTTTCAGCTTGTCGGCCTGGTACTCGAGGTAGCTGGCGATCGCGTACCGGCCGCCGACGAGCGGATTCTCGTCGGCCTGCGGGAAGTTCTCGAAGCGGCCGTCGAGTTCGCGATCGCTCCGGTACGACAGGTGGGCGATGCGACGCGCGATGCCCATGCCGGTCATCGGCGCCCGATCGGACCCGTAATAGTCACCGTTCTGCCAATCCGGATCGGCCTTGATCGCAGCGACCTGGGTGGTCTGCGTGCCGATCTGATCGGCTGACGCCCGGGCGCCGACAGCGAACAGCAGTGCGGTGTCGACCCGGTCGGGGTACATCGCGGCCCATTCGAGGGCGCGGGCACCGCCCATGGATCCACCGGTGACGATCGCGAAGCGGTCGATGCCGGCCTTCTCGAACGCCCGCATTTCGGCGTCGACGAGGTCGCGCACGGTCAGCAGCGGGAAGCGGGAGCCCCACGCCCGGCCGTCGGGGGCGATGGTGCCGGGACCGGTGGACCCGTAACAGCCGCCGATCGCGTTGGGGGCCACGACGCACCATTCGTCGGTGTCGATCGCCGCGCCCGGACCGACCAGGCTGTCCCACCAACCGGTCATCGCGAACCGCTCGTCGGCGGGACCTGCCACATGGGAGTTACCGGTCAGGGCGTGCAAAGCCAGGATGACGTTGTCCCGCGCCTGATTCGGTGTGCCCCACTTCTGGAAGGTGACCGTGACATCGGCGATCTGCGCCCCGGATTCGAGGGTCAGATCGCCGATGCGCACAGCGGTGTCCGACCCGTCCGGGCGAGTAGCCCAGTCCGGGTCGAACGCCGTGGCGGCGGGGTAGATGTTCACCGACACCCCTCGCCTCCCATCACTTCCTGCACCACCTAGTTGTCTAGTCGAATCACTTCGCCGCTGCGAAGCCTTCGGTCAGATCATCGAGGATGTCGTCGATGCCCTCGATGCCGACGGCCAGACGCACGAGTCCCGGGGTGACACCCGCGGCGAGCTGCTCGTCGGCCGAGAGCTGGCTGTGGGTGGTCGACGCCGGGTGGATGACGAGCGAGCGGACGTCACCGATGTTGGCGACGTGGCTGTGCAGGCTGAGTGCGTTGACGAACTTCTTGCCTGCCTCGACGCCGCCTTCGATCTCGAAGCTGACGATCGCGCCTGCACCCTTCGGCAGCAGCTTCTGGGCGCGCTCGTAGTACGGCGACGACTTGAGGCCCGCGTAGGAGACGGACGTGACCTGCTCCTGCGACTCGACGAACTCGGCGACCTTCTGCGCGTTCTCGACGTGCCGGCTCACACGCAGGCTCAGGGTCTCGATGCCCTGTGCGAGGAGGAAGGCGTTGAACGGCGAGATGGCTGCACCGGTGTCGCGCAGCAACTGGACGCGGGCCTTGAGCGCGTACGCCGGTGCGCCCAGATCGGCGTAGACGACGCCGTTGTAGCTGGGATCCGCCGTGGTGAAACCGGGGAACAGATCCTGGCCGTCACGCTGGACGCGCCAGTCGAAGTTGCCCGCATCGATGATGACGCCGCCGATGGCGGTGCCGTGTCCGCCGATGTACTTGGTGGCGGAGTGCACGACGATGTTGGCGCCGTACTCGATCGGGTTCAGCAGGTACGGCGTGGCGACGGTGTTGTCGACGATCAGCGGGAGGCTGTTCTCGTGGGCGACGCCTGCCACGCCTTCGATGTCGAGGATCTGGTTATGCGGGTTCGCGATGGTCTCGGCGAACACGGCGCGGGTGTTCGGCTTGACGGCCGCACGCCACGAGTCGAGGTCGTCGGGGTCCTCGACGAACGAGACCTCGATGCCCATCTTCGGCAGCGTGTAGTGGAAGAGGTTGAACGTACCGCCGTAGACGCGCGGGCTGGACACCACGTGGCCGCCCGTTTCGACGATGTTCAGGATCGAATAGGTCGTGGCGGCCATACCCGACGCGACGAGGAGCGAAGCCACGCCGCCGCCGAGAGCGGCGAGACGCTGCTCGACGGCATCCTCGGTCGGGTTCATGATGCGCGTGTAGATGTTGCCGGGCTCGGCCAGCGCGAAGAGGTTCGCAGCATGGTCGGTGTCGTCGAACACGAACGACGTGGTCTGGTAAATCGGCAGAGCACGTGCCTTGGTCGTCTCGTCGACCACCTGGCCTGCGTGAACCTGGGTGGTCTCGAAACTCCAATTTGCGGCGTCAGACATGGACGTCAATCTCTTTCTCTGGTCGGTGGGACGCGGTGCGCCCCCACTCATCAGGGTCCGACCTTCGGACCCGCGCTTGCTGTGACGGCGGATCCCGTCGCAGCCAGGTCATCACCCGGAGCACCCCACCGCGGTTGGAGGGTTGCCGGTCAGCAAGCCGGGGCTCTTCGCTGACGCTCATGACCTGTTCCAGAGGATATATCACCACCATCGGCGGTGTCGGAGTGACGGTACGTCGGAGTGAAACCCTTCCGGAGACGACACCGGCTGTGCTAACAGCACCGGGAACGTCAGATGATGCTGCGCCCCTCCTTGCGGGCAGTGCGCCACTCCTTGACGAAGGCGCTGACGATCAGAACGAGGGTCCCGAAGGTCATCACGGGCCAGACGAGCACGTACAGGGTGAGCCAAAATCCGCTCATTTGTCTTCCTCTCCGGAAACGGTGGCCGTGGCGGTCCCGTCCCGATCGTTCTCGGTGAGCTCATCGACTTCGGCGTCGAGTCGTTCATCGGGCTCGGCCCGGTCGTCGAAGGTGCCGGTGCGCTGGGCGATGAGCGCGAAGTCGAAGTGCTTGTCGGTGTTCATCATGCTGACTGCGATGCAGACCATGGTGCTGACGGCGTAGGCGACGAGTGATGCGGACAGCACCGCGTGCTGATGCAGGAACCCGATCGAGAACGGCGCTGCCGCGACGATCGCGACGATCGCGATCGTCAGGGCCGGCTTCTTGCCGAAGAAGCCGAAGGCCATCAGACCGAGGACCACGCCGATGCCGATCGTCGACAGCACATCGAAGAAGATGCCCGTGGCGCCGTTCATGCTGAGCCACTCGAAGCGGACCGGCAGGAAGAAGGCGAGGCCGGCGAGCACGCCCGCGGTGAAAGCGGCATTGGTGACGCGGTCCCAGTAGAAGCTCGCGATCACCGGGAACACCAGTGCGCCCCAGATCGCGCCGACGAACACGAGCAGATCGAGGATGTTCAGGTTGGAACCGGCGAAGAACATCGCCGCCACCGTTGCGACCACCATCGTGATGCGTCCGATGAGCACCATCTTCGCCGGATTGGCCTTGGCCTTGCCTGCGACGTTCTGCCCGTACATGTCGGTCATCACGATGGAGGCGAGGGCGGTCATGTCGGCGTCCGCGGTGGACGACAGCGAGCCGATGATCATCACGAAGAACAGGCAGAGCAACGCAGGCGTGAGGTAGGTCGCGGCCATCTGCGGGATCAGGTTGTTGACCTCGCCGCCCATCGGCTCGATGCCTGCGTACAGCGCGATGACGCCCAGCATGCCGATACCGATGATCGCCGAGCCGTAACCGACGGTCGCGGTGACGAAGGTCTTCTTGATCAGATCCTCACGGACGGCGAACAGGCGCTGAGCGATCGTCTGATTGCCGATGGCGTAGGCGAGGACCGCTGCGATGTAGGGCGCGCCCTGGTTGTAGAAGGCATCCGAGGAGAAGAAGTTCCCCTGGGACGGAGTCAGGTTGATCGCACCCGAGGTGAACATGTCCGGACCGCCGGCCGCGAAGAAGACCACCGGAATGATGATGACGACGGCGCCGAGCATGAAGACGACCTGCACGAAGTCGGTGAGCACCGAAGCCCGGAAGCCCGACCACAGCGTGTACAGGAGCACACCGCCGCCGATGGCGACGATGCCCTGGGTGAACGAGTAGGGCGACAGCATGTCGACGAGCGCGCCGCCCGCGATCAGGTTCGACGTCAGACTGATCAGGCTGCCGAGCACGTTGGAACCGGCGAGCAGCAGCTGGCTGGAGCGGCCGTGGCGGGCGAACATGACCTCGGCGATCGTGTGCGCGTTCGGGGCGACCTTGCGGATCCGCCTGCCGAACGGGTAGATCAGCAGGATCATCAGGGCGCCCCACAACCCGTAGTGGATGGGGCCGGAGAGCCCGTACTGGAACCCCGACGTCGCCGAGGCGTACATCGACGACGCCCAGATCCAGGTCGCGGTCATGGAGGCGGCCGAGATGCCGAAGCCGATCTGTCCGCCACCGGTCATGTAGCCGTCGGCGTTCTCCTGCTTACGGCCGATGCGCAAGGCGATCCAGAGGCTGGTACCGAAGAACGCGAAGAACAGAATTAGAACGACAGGTCCGGACAACCCACTTATTTCGGGCACAGCGAGACTCTTTCAGATCTGGCGCCGGGGAGCGGCGCGGCGAGTGAGGGCAGGCGGGATCCCGTCAGTTGTCCGGGGGCTCCAGCTCGCCGAACTCGTCGGGATCGACAGGGGTGCCGTGGCGTGGACTCGCGGATTGATCCTGCGCATCGATGTCCCGGGCGCCTTGCACGTCGACCCTTTCTCCTCGGTGAACTCAGACCTGTGACTTGTACCCAAGCTGGGATCGATAAGCCAATTCACATGTGCCACTCAGGATTCGGATATCCCGTTGTATTGGCAGGTAGTGAGCGGTAATGGCGGCATCGGTCGCACGTGATGGAACTCACGGAGAAGTGCGGAATCCCGCACTCCGTCTTCGACGTTGACCTGCTGTGCGCGAATCGACTGTGAACACCGATGTCCGAGCCCGGCCCGCGGGCTCCGAGGGGTCTCCAGCTGCGAGGCCGCGGAACCTGACGTGGATCGTGCTCGCGCTGGCGCTCGGCGGCTTCGGGATCGGAACCACCGAATTCGTGGCGATGGGACTGCTGCCGAACATCGCGGGCGACATCGGCGTCGCCGAACCGACGGCGAGCCACATCATCTCGGCGTACGCGATGGGCGTGGTGGTCGGCGCCCCGGTGATCGCCGTACTGGCGGCCAGGGTCTCCCGCCGCACACTGCTGATCGGCCTCATGATCGCGTTCACCGTAGGTAACGCGCTGAGTCTGATCGCGCCGTCGTACGGCACGCTGATGGTCGCGCGCTTCGTCGCCGGCCTCCCGCACGGCGCGTACTTCGGGGTCGCAGCTCTGGTCGCCGCGCACCTGGCGGGTCCGGGGAAGCGGGCGCAGGCGGTGGGCCAGGTGATGCTCGGACTCTCCGTCGCCAACGTCGTCGGCGTGCCGGTCGCGACCTGGTTGGGCCAGTCGCTCGGCTGGCGGTCGGCATTGGGTCTCGTCGTCGCCATCGGGGCGGTGACCGTGCTCGCCCTGTGGCGCGTGATCCCGGGTCTCACCGGTATGACGACGTCGGACCCACGGACCGAGCTGCGCGGCCTGAAAAGCGGCCAGATCTGGCTCACCCTGTTCGTCGGCATGATCGGGTTCGGCGGCTTCTTCGCCTTCTACACGTATCTGAACACGGCCCTCACATCCCTGGGCGGCCTCTCCGAATCGGTGGTGCCGATCGCACTCATGATGTTCGGCGGCGGCATGGTGGTCGGCAACATCGTCGGCGGTCGGCTCGCCGACCGCTACGGGGATCGGGCCATCGCATTCGGGATGGCGGGCGCCGCGATCACCCTGATCCTGTTCGCGACTCTGGTCACCACGGGCTGGCCCGCCATCGTCATCGCGTTCCTCGTCGGCTCGACGGGGTCGGCCGCGATCCCGGGTCTGCAGACACGACTCATGGATGTCGCGCAGGACGCTCAGACGATGGCTGCGGCTCTCAACCACTCGGCGCTCAACGTGGCGAACGCACTGGGTGCGTGGCTGGGAGGTGTCGTGATCGCCGCAGGTTACAGCTATCGGGCACCCTCGATCGTGGGTGCGGCACTGGCCACCGGTGGCCTGCTCGTTCTCGTCGTCGCCGTGGTGACCCGCAAGCGCATCGCCGCGTCGCGCCCCGGCGCTCCGGTCGGCTGAGGGCTGGATAGGCTGGCTCATCGTGACCCCCTCGAGCTTCGCGATCACCACCGTCAACGTCAACGGCATCCGCGCCGCCGTCAAGCAGCGCAACGAGAACAACCACGGGATGATCCCGTGGTTGTCGTCCGAACTGCCCGATGTGCTGCTCATGCAGGAAGTCCGCGCAGACGAGGCGACCGCACGTAAAGCACTGGCATCGGCCTTGGACGCGGGGTGGCACCTGTCGATGGCCGAATCGGACGTCAAGGGACGTTCCGGGGTCGGAATCCTCTCGCGCACGGCGCCGACCGCAGTGCGCATCGGCTTCGGGAGCGACGAGTTCGACACCGCGGGCCGCTATCTCGAGGCCGACTTCGAACTCGGTGGCGAGACGGTCACCGCGGCGAGTCTGTACCTGCCGTCCGGTGCCGCCAGAACCGAGAACCCGAAGGACGTCGAGAAGTACGAGGAGAAGGTGCGCTTCCTCGATGAGTTCGGGCCGTACCTCGACCGGCTCCTGGCGAGTGGCCGACAGATCGTGATCGCCGGTGACTGGAACATCGCCCATGACGAGCGCGACATCAAGAACTGGAAGGGAAACCGGAAGAATTCGGGTTTCCTTCCGCACGAACGGGATTGGGTGTCGGCGCGGCTGGATTCCGGCTGGGTCGACGTCGCACGGGAGCACCACGGCGACGTGGACGGGCCCTACGCGTGGTGGTCGTGGCGCGGCAAGGCGTTCGACAACGACGCGGGATGGCGGATCGACTACCACCTGGTGAGCCCGGCGCTGGCCGGACGTGCGACGCGCACCCATGTCGGCCGCGCGCAGGCGTACGACCGCCGATGGTCCGACCATGCCCCGGTGACCGCCGTCTTCGGGTGAGTCGCCGTTTGAGATAATCGGGGCCATGACCTCATCCGCCCCGCGCCGCGTCCTGTCCGGAATCCAGCCGACGAGTGACTCGTTCCATCTCGGTAACTATCTGGGTGCGGTGAAGCAGTGGGTGGAGCTGCAGGACGAATACGACGAGACGTTCTACTTCATTCCGGACATGCACGCGCTCACCGTGCAGTTCGATCCGAAGGAACTGCGCGAGCGCACGCGCCGCAGCGTCGCCCAGCTTCTCGCAGTCGGCGTCGATCCGCAGCGGTCGGCCGTCTACGTGCAGTCGCACGTCCCGGAGATCGCGCAACTCACCTGGATCCTGAGCTGCCTCACCGGATTCGGTGAAGCCGGACGGATGACCCAGTTCAAGGACAAGTCGGCCAAATCCGGGCAGGACGCGGCGGGTGTGGGTCTGTTCACCTACCCGATCCTGATGGCCGCCGACATCCTCGCATTCCAGGTGGACGCGGTCCCGGTCGGCGAGGACCAGCGTCAGCACCTGGAACTGACCCGCGATCTCGCGCAGCGCTTCAACACCCGGTTCGGCAAGGCGCTCACGGTCCCGAAGCCGCACATCGTGCAGGAGTTCGCCAAGATCTACGACCTCCAGAACCCGACCGCCAAGATGAGCAAGTCGGCCGCAACCGACGCCGGACTGGTCAACCTGCTGGACGACCCGAAGCGGTCGGCGAAGAAGATCCGCTCCGCGGTCACCGACAACGACCGGATCATCGCCTTCGATCGCGAGGCGAAGCCCGGAGTCTCGAACCTGCTCACCATCGCCTCCGCTCTCACCGGGCGCGCGGTCGACGAGATCGTCGCCTCGTACGAGGGCAAGGGCTACGGCGACCTGAAAGTGGACACCGCGCAGATCCTCACCGACTTCGTCTCGCCGCTGCGCGGGAAGGTCGACGAGATCCTGGCCGACCCGACGTACATCGACTCGGTGCTGGCCGACGGTGCGGCCCGCGCGCGCGAGGTCGCGTCGGTCACGCTCGCCGACGTGTACGACA
Source organism: Gordonia zhaorongruii (assembly GCF_007559005.1). Lineage (GTDB taxonomy): Bacteria > Actinomycetota > Actinomycetes > Mycobacteriales > Mycobacteriaceae > Gordonia > Gordonia zhaorongruii. Next base: position 953,881 of record NZ_CP041763.1, read on the forward strand.
AGGTCGGCTTCGTGCTGCCGAAGGGCTGATCGGCCGAAGGTCCGATCGACGAGGACCGGCGCGTGTGACCATGTGAGAACCCCGAGATGTGACAGTCTCGACCCGAGATGTGACAACCCGACGACCAGAGGAACGCGTGGACCGCATCAAAGCCCTAATCGCCCGCCTGAAGGCATTCCTTGCGACAGTGATGAACTGGCCGCCGGTCGCCCGCCTGATGGCGATGCAGGAGCACTACAACCAGCGACGCGGTAACACGTACGCTGCCGCGATCAGCTTCATCGGGATCCTGTCGCTGGTGCCGATTCTGATGGTCGCGTTCGCGGCCACGGCGTTCGTTCTGGCCAGCCGGCCGGAGTTGATCCAGGACATCACCGACGCGGTGGTGGAGAACGTCCCCGGTGAACTGGGCACGCAGCTCAACGACATCATCAACTCGGCGATCGAGTCCCGTCGCGCCGTCGGTGTCATCGGTCTGGTGAGCGCCGCGGTCACCGGCCTCGGCTGGATGGCCCTGGTCCGTATGGGACTCAGTGAGATGTGGGGAGGCCGCAAGAAGCGCAGCGCGGTCATGGGCAAGGTCTACGACCTCGTCAACTTCGTTCTTCTCGGCGCCCTGTTCGTGGGCACGATCGCGATCACCGTGTTCGCGTCCGGTCCGGTCGGGAAGTGGGTCCTCGGACTGGTCGGGGTCGAGGACACGTGGTGGGGCAAGTGGATTCTGCGCATCGCGGCCATCATCATCTCGGTCGTCGCGACCTGGTTGCTGTTCAGCGTCGTGCTCTCCAAGCTGCCGTTGCAGCAACTGCCCATTCGCGTGGTGATGCCCGGCGCCCTCGTGACGGCGATCGTGTTCGAGATCTTGAAGTCGCTGGGGTCGGTGTACCTGCAGTCGGTGATGAGCAGTCCCGCCGGTGCGGCATTCGGTCCGATCATCGGTGTGATGGTGTTCGCATACCTGGCGTCGCGCATCGTGCTGTACGCGTCGGCCTGGAACGCCACGAACCCGGCCAACGAGAAGTACCTGACCGTAGACGAGGTCGAGAACGGCGACGACGACACGAAGGAACCGGTCTACCTGGCGCCCATCCAGAAGGTGTCGAACGGACCCAAGGCACGTGAGATCGTGACGGCGGCCGGCGTCGGTGCGGCTGTGGCGACCGTCGCCTCTGCGGTCACGAGCAAGACCGGGTCGAACAAGACTGGGTCGAACAAGACTGGGTCGAGCAAGAAGCGCGGCCGTAAGTAGCGCGCTGAGAGCTGTACTCTTCTCGTCCGAGATTCAGTCGCCTGAGACTCAGTCGTCCGAGGATCGGCGACGACCGAATCGGGTGGCGATCCACGCGGCGATGCCGACTATCGCAACCACCGCCGCGAGTCCGGCCAGCGACAGCAGCCCCCATCCCGAGGCTTCGTCGCTGCCCGTCGAACCCTCCGCTGCACCCGCCGCGTGCGGTGAGCCCGGCTGCGTCCCCGCCGATGCGAGTGATCCGATCGTGGTGCCGGGCGGGGCGGCGAACCCGTAGTCGATCATGCGAACGGCCTGGTCGTCGTACGAATCACCCGGCACGGTGAGCCCCGCCATCTGCACGATCAGGAGCCGTCGATCATCGCGCTGGACGGCGCCCACGAACGTCTTCAGCGCGTCGTCGGTGTAGCCGGTCTTCCCGCCGAGCACGCCGGGGTACCCGTCGCGCAGGAGCGTGTTGCTGGTGCCCATCGTGTAGCCGGGGTGGTCCTTGTCGCCCGGTACGTCCTTGAGCTTCGGGAAGCCGGGGAACGGGTAGGTCTTCAGCGAGACGATGTGCCGGAAATCCGGGTGCTGCATCGCTTCCCGGAACAGGAGTCCGAGGTCGTACGGCGACGTCGACATGCCCGCCGCGTCGAGGCCGGACGGGGTGGCCGCGCGTGTGTCCCGGGCGCCGAGTGCCGCGGCCTCGGCGTTCATCTTGACGAGAGCTTCGTCGTATCCGCCGAGTTCGCGTGCCAGGGCATTGGCGCAGTCGTTGCCCGACACCATGAGCAGACCGGTCAGCAGGTCCCCGGTGGTGTACGTGCCGTCCGGGCCCATGCCGCACGAATCACCCTCCATCGTGTAATCGGCGAGGGTCCCGGTGACCGGGGTGGTCAGGTCGAGTTCGTCGAGGACGGTGAGAGCGAGGAGGATCTTGATCGTCGATGCGGGCCGGTACCGGCCGTGCGGGTCCTTCGCCGCGATGATCTCGCCGCTGTCGAGGTCGGCGATGAGCCAGCCCGCGCTCGTGAGGTTCGCCGGCACCGGGCCCGCCGCCGGATCGGCGACCACACCGCAGCCGCTCAGCTCCTCGCCGCCCACGGCGGGAGTCGGGACGGGCAGGGGAGCGGGCGTCGTCTCGCCCGGTGCGACGACCTCTGAGGTATCCACCGCGGGCGGCGTGTTCACCCGGTTGGGGCAGTGATCGGTGACCGGTGTCGGTGCGGGAGCAGGCGGTGCCGGAGGCGGCGGAACCGCAGCCGCGGATCCCGGGAGGAGCATGGACGCGACGATCGCGATCGCTGCGAACACTGCAGTCGGCGGCCGAGGTCGGCCCGACGACCGATGCAGAGGAGAAATGCGCATAACGGGTGTCAGGATACCGAGTGCGCTGCGCACGGTGGCAACGAGTGGAGCCCCGACCGTTTCCGGCCGGGGCTCCAATCGGGGCTGCAGAGTGGTTTCTAGCGCGAGAACATAAGTGCGCGCTTGACTTCCTGAATCGCCTGCGTCACCTGAATGCCGCGCGGGCATGCGTCGGTGCAGTTGAAGGTGGTGCGGCAGCGCCACACACCGTCGACGTCGTTCAGGATGTCGAGGCGTTCTGCGGCCGCCTCGTCACGGCTGTCGAAGATGAACCGGTGCGCGTTGACGATCGCGGCCGGACCGAAGTACGAGCCCTCGTTCCAGAACACCGGGCAGCTCGTGGTGCAGCACGCACACAGGATGCACTTGGTGGTGTCGTCGAAGCGGGCCCGATCGTGCTGGCTCTGCAGACGCTCGGCGGTCGGCTCGTTGCCGCTGGTGACGAGGAACGGCTTGATCGCGCGGTACGCGTCGAAGAACGGCTCCATGTCGACCACGAGGTCCTTCTCGACCGGGAGGCCCTTGATGGGCTCGACCGAGATGGTGATCTCCTTGGACGAGTCCTTCGGAAGGAAGTCCTTCATCAGGAGCTTGCACGCAAGGCGGTTGACGCCGTTGACGCGCATCGCGTCACTGCCGCACACGCCGTGGGCGCAGCTGCGGCGGAAGGTCAGCGAGCCGTCGAGGTAGCCCTTCACGTAGAGGAGCAGGTTGAGCAGACGGTCGGTCGGCAGCGCGGGGACGCGGAAGCTCTCGAAGCCCTGCGCATCCGGATCCTCCGGGTTGAACCGGTAGATCTTCAGCGTGACCATCGTCGCCTCGTCCGGAACGGCCGGCAGTGCGGGTTCGCTCGTCGCTGGATTCTCCATAGTGGCAGTCATCAGTACTTACGCTCCATCGGCTCGTAGCGGGTCTGTACGACGGGCTTGTAGTCGAGCTCGATGTCGGTGAGCAGACCCTTGCCCTTCTTGTACGCCATGGTGTGCACCATGAAGTTCTCGTCGTCGCGCTTCGGGTAGTCCTCTCGGGCGTGCCCGCCGCGCGTCTCCTTGCGGTTGATCGCGCCGGCCACGGTCACCTCTGCCATCTCGAGGAGGAATCCGAGTTCCACGGCCTCGAGAAGGTCGGTGTTGAAGCGGACGCCCTTGTCGTGGACGCGGATGTGGTTGTACCGCTCCTTGAGGGCACGCACGTCGTTCAGCGCCTGGGTCAGCGTGTCGTCGGTGCGGAACACCGATGCGTTGTTGTCCATGGTCTGCTGAAGTTCGAAGCGGATGTCGGCGACTCGCTCGTTGCCGTGCTCGGAGAGCAGGCCTTCGAGCCATTCGTCGACCATCGCGGTCGGGGTCTCCTCCAACTCGGCGAACGACGCGGTGGAGGCGTACTCGGCGGCAGCGGTGCCCGCCCGGCGACCGAACACGTTGATGTCGAGCAGCGAGTTGGTGCCGAGACGGTTGGCGCCGTGGACCGACACGCAGGCGCACTCGCCTGCGGCGAACAGTCCGTGGACCACCTGATCGTTGTTCGAGAGCACCTGGCCCTGGATGTTGGTGGGGATGCCGCCCATCACGTAGTGGCAGGTCGGGTACACCGGAACGAGCTCGGTGACCGGGTCGACGCCCAGGTAGGTACGGGCGAACTCGGTGATGTCCGGCAGCTTCTCGTTGAGCACGTCCTCGCCGAGGTGCCGCACGTCGATGTAGACGTAATCCTTGTTCGGCCCTGCCCCGCGACCCTCGAGAACCTCGAGAACCATGGAACGGGCGACGATGTCGCGTGGGGCGAGGTCCTTGATGGTGGGGGCGTACCGCTCCATGAAGCGCTCACCGTCCACGTTGCGGAGGATGCCGCCCTCACCGCGGACCGCTTCGGAGATCAGAATGCCCAGGCCGGCCAGGCCGGTCGGGTGGAACTGGTGGAACTCCATGTCCTCGAGGGGCAGGCCCTTGCGGAAGATGATGCCCATGCCGTCTCCGGTGAGGGTGTGCGCATTGGACGTGGTCTTGTACATACGGCCGCTGCCGCCGGTCGCGAACACGATCGACTTGGCGTGGAAGACGTGGATCTCACCGGTCGCCAGCTCGTAGGCCACGACGCCGTTGGCGACGGGCTCGCCGTTCTCGTCCGTCGTCATGTTGACGTCGAGAGCGTAGAACTCGTTGTAGAACTCGACGTCGTGCTTGACGCAGTTCTGGTAGAGCGTCTGCAGGATCATGTGGCCGGTGCGGTCCGCGGCGTAGCAGGCACGGCGGACGGGCGCCTTGCCGTGGTCGCGGGTGTGACCGCCGAAACGGCGCTGATCGATGCGGCCTTCGGGCGTGCGGTTGAACGGCAGGCCCATCTTCTCCAGATCGAGGACGGCGTCGATGGCCTCCTTGGCCATGACCTCCGCGGCGTCCTGGTCGACGAGGTAGTCGCCGCCCTTGACGGTGTCGAAGGTGTGCCATTCCCAGTTGTCTTCTTCGACGTTGGCCAGCGCGGCGCACATGCCACCCTGAGCTGCGCCGGTGTGGCTGCGCGTGGGGTAGAGCTTCGTCAGTACCGCGGTGCGGGCACGGGGAGCGGCTTCGATGGCTGCACGCATCCCGGCGCCGCCGGCGCCCACGATGACGACGTCATAGCGATGTTCCTGCATGTGTAGTCAGATCTCCTTAGCCGGCACTGCCGAAGGTGAGGATTGCGTACGTGCCCAGTACCAGGACCAGGAGCACGGAGAGGATGAGCAGCGCGTTCAGCCAGAAGCGCGTGCTGTCCTTGCGTGAGTAATCGCCGATGACGGTGCGCACACCATTGGCACCGTGCAGCTGGGCGAGCCACAGCATGGACAGGTCCCAGATCTGCCAGAAGGGCTCCTTCCAGCGGTCGGCGACGAAGCTGGCGTCGATTCGGTGCACGCCGCTGTCCCACATCAGCATGATGAACATGTGACCGAAGGTCAGCACGATCAGGGCGAGGCCCGAGAAGCGCATGAACATCCACGCGTACTTCTCGAAGTTGCCGCCCTTGCGGGGACGCGGGCTGCGGGGGTTGTCGAGACTCGCCGGGCGGTCGTAGTCGGTGCCGAGAGTCTTGGCTTCGATGGTCATTGAGATTCTCCCGGTCCTAGAACGCGTGGGTGATCAGGAGCTGCAGCAGACGAACCGCGGCAGCGATGAACACGACGGCGACGACGCTGAGGATGACCCACAGCATCTGGCGCTGGTACTTGGCGCCCTTCGACCAGAAGTCCACCAGGATGAGGCGGAGGCCGTTCAGGGCGTGGTACAGCACACAGAAGACGAGCCCGATCTCCATGAGACCGATGATCGGCGTCTTGTAGGTGTTGATGACCTCGGTGTACATGTTCGGGTCAACGCGGATGACCGCGGTGTCGAGCACGTGAACGAAGAGGAAGAAGAAGATGGAGACGCCGGTGATGCGATGCAACACCCACGACCACATTCCTGGGTCACCTCGATAGAGGGATCTTTTGCGCACCGGTGCTGGTGCAACCTCGGTGGGGGTGCTCATCGCGAAAACTACGCCTCCAAAGTCGTCGTCAGTAACCTGGTGTCTCGGGGCGCAGCAGGGCGACGCGGCGGGACCCATCGACCCTGACTTTAAACCCAACCTGAGTCCTAGAGTGAATCGACTAAACAATGTGATCAGAGTCCCGAATTTTAATTAGGTGTGCCTTACCTGTTGATTCGGTGGAATCGGGGAGAGAAAATTGTGACGCAGAACAACTTCGAGGTGCTTCGAGATGCTGCTGAACAGGCGATGACCAGGGCGTACGCCCCGTACTCGGGGTTTTCTGTCGGTGCAGCCGCTATCACTCGCGACGGCGAATTGATAACAGGCGCGAATGTGGAGAACGTCTCATATGGTTTGGGTCTCTGCGCGGAGGTGGGAATGGTCGCAGTGGGCGTCTCGACCGGAGTTCTGGGCGATTCCGGATCCGCTCTCGCCGCGGTATCGGTGGTGGACTCGACCGGCCGCGTACTCGCCCCGTGCGGACGGTGCCGTCAGGTGCTCTACGAGTTCGGGTCGGACGCCGTGCTGATCGATGGGGCCGACGGACCTCGACCGCTCGGTGAACTGCTGCCCGGCGCATTCGGCCCAGCTGACCTCGATCGCGTTCGGGTCGAGCGCGGAGGCCGTCCCTGATGGCCGCGGGAGCGCCCGACATGGTCGGCGTCATCGGTGCGAAGCGGGACGGCCGCGAACTCAGCGGCGAGCAGATCCGCGCGGTCATCGACGGCTTCACCGCGGGAAGCGTTCCGCCGGAGCAGATGTCGGCCCTGGCCATGGCGATCGTGTTCCAGGGGATGAGCCGACACGAGATCGCGGACTGGACGTCGGCCATGCTGGCCTCCGGCGTCCGCCTGGATCTGCGGGGACTTCAACGTGACGGGCGTGGCCTGACCACCGTCGACAAGCACTCGACAGGTGGAGTCGGGGACAAGATCACGCTGCCGCTGACGCCGCTGGTCGCCTCGTACGGGCTCGCCGTCCCGCAACTGTCCGGGCGGGGGCTGGGCCACACCGGCGGAACGCTGGACAAGCTGGAGTCGATCCGTGGGTGGCGCGCCGATCTGACCGCAGACGAGATGTCCGCGCAGTTGGCCGACGTGGGTGCCGTCGTGTGCGCGGCCACCGCCGACCTGGCGCCCGCCGACCGCAAGCTGTACGCACTGCGCGACGTCACCGGGACCGTTGCCTCGATCCCGCTGATCGCCAGCAGCATCATGAGCAAGAAGATCGCGGAGGGGACCGGAGCCCTGGTCCTGGACGTCAAGGCCGGAAGCGGAGCCTTCATGACGTCGTACGAGGACGCTGAGCGTCTCGCCGCGACGATGGTCGAGCTGGGGACCGATGCCGGGGTCGCCACGCGGGCGCTGATCACCGACATGTCGACGCCCCTCGGCCGGAGCGCGGGCAACGCCGTCGAAGTCGCCGAGTCGGTGGAGGTGCTGGCAGGCGGCGGTCCGGACGACGTCGTCGAACTGACCCTCGCGCTCGCCCGGGAGATGCTCGCGGCCGGTGGAGTCACCGGCGTGGATCCGGCCGAGAACCTGACGAACGGTCGTGCGATGGACACCTGGCGGGCGATGATCGCCGCGCAGTCCGGCGACCCGGATGCACCGCTGCCCACGCCACGCCATCTGCACGAGGTGGTCGCACCGGCGGACGGAGTGCTCAGCGCGCTGGACGCGCTGGCGGTCGGCGAGGCCGCGTGGCTGCTCGGCGCCGGACGGTCGCGCCCGGGCGAAGCGGTCTCGGCTGCGGCCGGGGTGACCTGGCATATCGGCGTCGGCGATCGGGTGCGTCGCGGAGATCGGCTGTTCACGCTGCACACCGACGACGAGCAGCGATTGCAGCGAGCCGTCGACCGTCTCGAGCGAGCCGCAGTGATCGCCGCCGACGGTGAGTCCCCTGGCTCTCGGGTGCTCGGCCGGGTGGGGTGAGGCGCTCGTCGCTGTCGGCTAGCGGCGGCGGTGGGCGTTCGGCAGCGGTACGCCCTCCTGGGCGAAGACCCTCCGCAGCCGGGTCGGGTAGTCGGTGATGATCCCGTCCACGCCGAGGTCGAGCTGGCGGCGCATGTCGGCCGCCTCGTTGACCGTCCACGGCACGACCTCGAGGCCGGCGCCCCGAGCGCGGTCGACCAGGTCACGGTCGACGAGTTCGTAGGCGGGCGAGAGGGCGTCGAACCCGGCGCCCTTCGCGGCGGAGACCACGTCGCCGTCTGAGCCCGCGTAGCTCGCGGGGCCGAGCCACGCGGATCCGGGCTTCCACGTCGTGTCGTCGTAGAGCGCGACCAGCGGAACGTTCGGCGCCTTCGCCCGTACCAGCGGCAGGCTCCGCCAATCGAAACTCTGGATCTGCACTCGATCGAGCAGGTGCGCCTTGCGGACCTCGCGCAGGATGACCGATACGAACTGCGCGGGCTTCGCGCTGCGGGCGCGCTCCTCGGCTTCGATCTTGGTCTCGATGTTGAAGTGCACCTTCTTGTTCCGGTGCGGCGCGGCGTTGTTCCGGTTCGGCGAGGCGGAACTGCTCCGGTACTGCGCGGCGAGGCCGAACACCTGCGGCAGGGTCGCGATCCGATTGCCGATGACGCGGCGCGCCTGCGGGAAATCGGCGAGCTTCTTGTCGCAGACCAGGGTCTGGATCTGACGGTAGGTCAGATCGTGCACGTCCTTCCCGACGTACGGGAACTGCTTGTCGCCGATGCTCGCGGGCAGCGTGTCCCGGCACTTCTCCGCCTCGATCTTCGGGTCGTGCCACACCACCGGGACCGAATCCCTCGTCAGTACGACGTCGAGTTCGAGCGTCGAGACGCCGAGTTCGAGGGACTTGGCGAAACCGTACAACGACTCCTCGGTGTGCTCACCGCGCCCACCCCGATGCGATTGAAGGTCAACGGCTTTCGCCGGCTCGGGCGCCGCGTGCACCGGACCGGTGACGATGCTGCCCAGGGCGATGGCGAGGGTGGATGCGGCGACGGCGAGGCGCCTGCGACGAGTCTTCACATCCGGAGACGCTAACGGCGCCGGATTGACGCGTGATGACGCCGAGTTTGCGGGCAGGGGTACGGCGCAGGTCGTCGTCCGGAGGCGTGCGCGTCGTTGACGAGCGGACTGCTCATCTCCCGGATACGGTCGAATCATGATGTCCGTTGAGCAGTGCCGACTCGCACCGAAGGTTCTCCTGCACGACCATCTCGACGGCGGACTGCGGCCTGCCACAGTGCTGGAGCTGGCCAGGGAGACCGGTTACGACGCACTGCCCGCGGACGATGCGGACGCACTGGCCGAATGGTTCGCGACCGCCGCGAACAGCGGCTCCCTGGAGACGTACCTGGAGACGTTCGCGCACACGGTCGGTGTCATGCAGACCGCGCCCGCGCTGCGCCGGGTAGCTGCCGAGTGCGTTGCGGACCTCGCCGCCGACGGGGTGGTGTACGCCGAGGTGCGGTTCGCACCCGAACAGCACCTGGAAGGCGGTCTGTCACTGCACGAGGTGGTGCAGGCGGTGCTCGACGGCTTCGAGCAGGGGTGTGCCGAGGCAGCGGACGACGATCTGCACATCCGGGTCGGCTGCCTGGTGACGGCGATGCGTCACGCCGCACGTTCCCGCGAGATCGCCGAACTCGCCATCGACTTCCGTGATCGTGGAGTGGTGGGCTTCGACATCGCCGGTGCCGAGGCAGGGAACCCGCCGAGCAGGCATCTCGACGCATTCGAGTACCTGCGCGCCGAATGCTCGCACTTCACGATTCACGCGGGGGAGGCGTTCGGACTGCCGTCGATCCACGAGGCGATCGCGTTCTGCGGAGCAGACAGGCTCGGACACGGGGTCCGCGTGATGGACGACGTCGACCTCCCCGGTGGAGACGTGGTCCCGGGCCGGTCGGTCGAGGGTGCGACGCTGGGCCGTGTCGCCGACTACGTCCGCGACAAGCGAATCCCGCTCGAATTGTGCCCGAGCAGCAACGTCCAGACCGGTGCAGTCGCCTCGCTCGCCGATCACCCGTTCGACGTGCTGGCGCGCCTGCGGTTCCGCGTCACCGTCAACACCGACAACCGGCTGATGAGCGATACCACGATGAGTCGCGAGTTCATGCTCCTGCACGAGCAGTTCGGTTACGGGTGGGCCGACTTCCAGCGCTTCACGGTCAACGCGATGAAGTCGGCGTTCCTGCCGTTCGACGAGCGGCTCGCGCTCATCGACGACGTCATCAAACCGGGATTCGCCGTACTGATGGCATGACCCGACCGTGACGCCCGGGGATGGACGTCACAGCCGGTCGAGGTGTCAGCCGCGCCGAACGAGCCGATCCTCGAAGTCGTGGATCAGCGCGCGCCACTCCTCGGCTTCGTTGTCGAACGGACCGGACGGCGACAGCCGCTTCGGGTCGGGGTTGATCGTGTAGTCGACGAACCAGCCGAGCGGAGTGGTCGATGCGAGCGTCTCGTTCACCGCGTCGATTCCCGCGTAGTCGGCCGCATCGGTGAGCAGCTCGACGGCCAGGTCGAGCTGGCGGCCGTCCACCCGACGCGGACCGTCGAGAATGTCCTCGTCGATGCCCTGCAGTGCGTACACGTTCTCCGGCAGCACCTGGTACTCGATCTCGGCGGTCTCGGCGGCGTCGCGGACCTCCCCGAACGTCACGAGCTCAGCGAGATCGTGATCGTCGTTATCGGCCAGGAACCGGGTCAGGGCGCGCTCGGATCCGAAACCGTAGATCGCGCCCTTCGAGCCGAGGAAGCGGGGATCGTCACCGAGGTAGCAGCGGAGCGACAGGAACTCGCCCGCGTCGGTGTAGATGCGGATCGGGTCGATGCCGACCGACGCCCAGAAGTCGTCCTCATCGACGTCGTCGTCATCGTCCTGGTCGTCCTCATCGTCGGAGTCGTCGTCATCCGAGTCGTCGGTGCCGTCCGCGTACAGCGGATCGATCGAGTCCTCGTCCGGCTCGTCCTCGTCCTCGGCGGACGCGGCGGCGGCCAGCTCCTCCTGGGCCTCCTGCACGGCGGCGGACTCCACGCCGGGATTCTTGACGACGTCGTCGAGCTCGTCGATCACGTCATCCCAGTGCTTGGCGATGATCCGGCCGATGCGGACCCAGAGATCGACGCCTTCGCGGCCGGCGAAGTTGTTGGTGCCCACGGCGACCGCGCCCAGGATCGGGTTGCCGGTGAAGAACTTGGTGGTCGTCTCCAAGTCGCAGACCTCGCCGAGGATGCGCACGATCTCGAGGGCGTCCTCGAGTTCGGCGACCACGTCCGGCTTGGGATCCTCTGCCGCCAGCTCCGGAACACCGATCAGGTCGTACGAACGGCGCTCGTCGGGCACCAGCTCATCTGCCTGCAGTTTCTTGATGGTCTCCCACGCGGGATGGTCATCGAGGTCGTTGTCGGCATCGCTGCGAACGAACGCAGCGAGCTCGGCGACGCTGTTCAGTGCGTACAGATCGTCCTCGAGCCCCAGGAAGGCCTCCCACTCGTCGTCGCCCTCGCGCCAGCGCGGGGCCCACAACGTGAAGAGGTTGCCTTCCGTGAGTCCGAGTTCGATGGGGACAATGTCTCCGGCCATGATCACAGAGCGTAGTCATGTTCCCCCGATCGTGCTGCACGCCCCCGGCCAACAGGCGTTCCGGCACGTGCCGGAACCCTGATCGGGCGCGGTGCGTCCAACGAGTATGAAAGCAGTGACGGTAGAACCAGCAGGAGTCGCCGCGGCGGCGGCCGCCCAGGGCAGCGCGGCTGCCCTGGCCGCGGAGCAAGCGGTAGCCGAACGGCTCGACATCGGTGCGCTCGGGCCGACGTTCGGGATCATCGGAGCCCAGTTCCTCGCGGCGCTCGCCGCAGCCGGATCGCGCCGCGCGCGTGCCCTGGATGCGCTCGCCGCTGCGCACGGCGACACGAGCGCCGCGGCGACCACCGCGTGTACGTCGTACACCTGCTGCGACGAGGCGGGCGCCGCCGCGGTGTCGGTATGAGCGCAACCGTTCTCATCGCGCCGCTGAAGATGCTGATCGCGACGCTTGGCACGGGAACCCTGCCGCCCGGCGCGATGAGCGGCCTTCGGCAGGCGCCGTCGACACTCGGCGCCGCGGCGGACCGGTCGGCCACGACGATCCGGATCGCGGCAGACGGTTGGCGTGGTGACGGTGGTGATGCCGCCGCGACGAAGGCACGTCGCCTGACAGAGGCGGATTCCGCGGTCGGGGCCGGCGGGGCAGATGTGGCGCGGGTCGTCGAGACGGCGGCCGAGCACGTCCGGACCGCGCACGTGGCGCTCAACGGACTCGTCGACTCATTCGTCGCCGCCGCGGCCACCGTCCCGGCGGTGACCACGCCCGCAGGTCTCGCGGCGCTCGTTCCGGTGGCACTCGACCACATCGCTCGGGGCGTGCAAGTCGTGCAGCGAGCGCAGGGCGAGCTCGCCCGTGACACGACTGCGCTGGAAAGCCGGCAGACAGCCTCCGACGTGCCGTCGGAGGCATCTGCAACGGCGGCTCCGGTGGGGTTCGGCGGCGCCGGGACCCGCGTCGTCCTGCCCGACGGCACCGTGGTGCAGGCTCCGAACGAGCGGGCCGCCAGAGCGGTGCGCGCCGCGCTTAGCGTGCAGGGCACCCCGTACGTGTGGGGCGGCACGACGACCGACGGATTCGACTGCAGCGGGTTCACCCAATGGGCCTACCGGCAGGCCGGGGTCGAGCTGCCGAGGTTGGCGCAGGACCAGGACCTGGCGAGCGTTCCCGTCTCCCAGTCGGATCTGCAGCCGGGCGATCTGGCCGTCTGGTCCGGCCATGTCGCGATGTACGTCGGAAACGACCAGTTCGTGGAAACCGGCGGCGACCCGGTCGGCGTGACGCCGCTGCGGACGACCAACGCGGGTCAGAGTTTTGAGGGCTTCTATCGGCCTCGCTGACCCGGTGGTGCGGGTGCCGACGGCGGGCGCCGGGGCAATTAGGATCTGAGCCATGACCGATGCGGTGGAAGTTCGAGTCGTCGACCATCCGTTGACGCGCGCATGGCTGTCCGTTCTCCGGGACGCGGAGACCGACAACCAGTCGTTCCGCACAGCACTAGCGCGCCTGAGTCAGCTTCTCGTCTACGAGGCGTTCGCCGATGTGCCCGTCGATGACCTGGAGGTGACGACACCCGTCGGTGTCGCCCCCGGGGCCCGGATCGCCGTGCCGCCGTTGTTCGTACCGGTGCTTCGCGCCGGGCTGGGCATGCTCGATCCGGCGCTCGCCATCGTGCCGGACTCGCGGATCGGGTTCGTCGGGGTGGCCCGTGACGAGGAGACGGCGTCGCCGGTCGAGTACCTGGCGTCATTGCCCGCGGACCTGTCCGGCCAGCCCGTGTACCTTCTCGACCCGATGCTGGCCACCGGCGGATCTCTGGTCCACGCCCTCGACCTGCTCGTGCGGCGAGGCGCGACGGACATCACAGCGGTATGCGTCGTCGGTGCGCCCGAGGGCGTGGAAGCACTGCGGCGATCGGGGCATCGACTGCGGCTGACGATCGCCGCGATCGACGAGGGGCTCGACGAGCGCTCGTTCATCGTCCCGGGTCTCGGCGACGCGGGGGATCGTCAGTTCGGGCCCCGGTAGCCGACCGTGCAGAGTGTTCGTCGTCGCGAGTTCGTTCTCGCCCTGGTGCTCGCCTCCGTGGCGGGCAGTCTCGATGCCATCGGGTTCCTGCACCTGGGCGGCTACTTCGTGTCGTTCATGAGCGGGAACACGACCCGGATGTCTGCGGAGGCCGTCCACCTCAACTGGTCTGATGCCGGGCGCGCAGTGGGTCTCATCGGTTTGTTCTTCGTGGGGGCGGTCGTCGGCGCGCTCCTGTCGCGCATCCGCGACGGACGGGTGACGGTACTGGCCGCATCGAGTGCGCTCGTCGGACTGTCCGCGGCACTCGGCCTGCTGCCGTCGTCACCGGTACCGCCGATCCTCGGAGTGGCCATGGCGATGGGTGTCATGAACGCGACCTTCGTCCGCGACGGCGAGGTCTCGATCGGCCTCACCTACATGACCGGAACTCTGGTGAAAGCGGGGCAGCGGCTCGGGATGGCGATGATGGGCGGGCCCCGGTGGCTCTGGGTTCGCTACCTCGGCATGTGGGCGGCGCTGGCTGCCGGATCGCTGCTGGGTGCCGGCGCGTACCTCCTCTGGGAGCAGGGTGCGCTGTGGCCGGTGTTCGCGGTCATGGCCGCAGCGACGCTGGTCACCAGCCGGGTACGGGCGGACCGAGCGAGTCAGTGAGCAGGCCTCAGTTCGTCCAGGCCTCGACCATCGGCTCGTCGGCCACCTGCTCGCCGCCCTGACTGATCGTAAGCGAACTGGTCGACACCCGGTAGACGGTGCCGTCCTCGGCGGTGGCGGTGAACATGCCACCGCTGCGACTCGGATAGGAGATCTCCTTGCCCTGGCCGTCGGCGAAACCCTTGTAGTACAGGCGCGTCGAATCGGAACCGACCTGGCAGATCACCACCTTCGACCGGGACGTGTAGCCGATGAACACCGCTGCGTCATCGGCGTTGCAGCGCGCGCCCGCCTCACCGAATCCCTGCCAGTCGGCGCCGGACACCGTCGGAGCCGGGTGGGACGTCGTCGGCACCGGACTCTGCGTCTGCGGGGGAGCGGCCCGGTCGGTGGGTGCCTGCGTGACGGTCACGGTGGAATCCGGTGGCCGCGGCGACTCGGACGCCGCACTCGATGACGAGGATGCCGCCTGCGAGGTGTCGTCGGACTGGTTGTCCGCCCACAGCATCGCACCGCCGACGCCACCGATCAGGATCACCAGACCGGCGATGATGGCGATCAGCACCGCAGGAGACGACAACGCCGACTTGCGGGGGCCGTTCGGCGGTCCCGGATAGGTCATCGGTTCGGTCCTCTTCTCGTCACCTCGTCGAGCACGCGGTCGAGCGTGCGGACCGGGTCGTCCCCCGAGACGCCCCGCACACCGTTGACGCTAATCGCCTCCGGCGGTCCCGTCCGATGATCGGATGGGACTGTCAGTTGGCCGTAGTACTTGAGTTTGGGTTCGGTGCCGCTCGGCCGGACGAACACCCGCAACGTCGCCCCCGAGGTGTCGGTGCCCGTCAACTCGACGCCGTCCGTACGCAACCCGTCGGTGCGCGCCGCGTAGTCGGTCATCTCGACGGCGAACCCGGCGAGGGAGCGGGGTGGAGTCTCGCGCAGTCCGCTCATGACCGCGGCTTGTTGCTGCGGTTCGTCCAGACGGACCGCGCGTTGCGCGGTGACGTGGCGCCCGTAGCGCAGCGTGAGTTCCCGAAGCGCTGCGACGATGCCGCCCCGGTCGGCCCAGGACCGGGCGATCAGGGCACATGCCAGTGCCGCGCTCACTCCGTCCTTATCGCGGACGGCGGCCGGATCGACGCAGTGGCCGAGGGCCTCCTCGTACGCATAGGCCAGGGGCTCGCCCGCTCTGACAAGCCATTTGAACCCGGTCAGGGTGCGTCGGGCGTCGGCGCCGCGGGCGATGGCCAACTCGTGCATGAGCGTTCCGGACACCACCGAACTCGCGACGACGGGGGCGGGATCGGTCCGGCCTATCCCGGTCAGGATCGCGTCGCCGAGGAGTGCGCCGGTCTCGTCGCCGGTCAGCATCCGCCAGGTACCGCCGCCGGGCACCCCGATCGCGCAGCGGTCGGCGTCGGGGTCGAGAGCGATCGCCAGGTCTGCGCCGACCCGCTCCGCAGTGGCCAGGAGGAGATCCGTCGCACCGGGCTCCTCGGGATTGGGAAACGCGACGGTCGGAAAGTCCGGGTCGGGAGCGAACTGCTCGCCGACCACATGGACGTCGTCGAATCCCGCTCGGCGGAGTGCGTCCAGCGCCAGTCCGCCGCCGACGCCGTGCATCGGCGTCAACGCGATCCGAACGGCCGGTCCCGACCCGTCGGGACCGAACCGGTCACGCAGCCGGTCCAGGTAGGCGGCGCGTACTCGGTCGGCTCGGACATCGGGTTCGACTGCGGCGCGTGCGATCTCGGTACCCACGGTGGCGGCGATCGCCTGTTCGATCTCCCGGTCCGCCGGAGTCACGAGCTGCGCACCGCCCTCCAGGTAGACCTTGTAGCCGTTGTCGGCCGGCGGGTTGTGCGAGGCGGTGATCATCACTCCCGCGACCGCTCGCAGCGACCGGCACGCGAATGCGACGAGGGGAGTGGGCCCCGGGTCGGGGAGCGCCACCACGTCGAAACCCGCAGCGGCGAGGACCTCACCGGTCGCCGTCGCGAAGTCCTCCGAGCCGTGGCGGGCGTCCCGGCCGACGATCACAGTTCCACCTGCGCAGCCGTTGGCGGCGAGCCATGCCGCCAGTCCGGCGGTGGCACGGGTGACGGTCTCGACATTCATGCCGTCCGGTCCGGGCCGGACCGGGCCGCGCAGCCCCGCCGTGCCGAACGACAGCATCAGCTCGCGGCCATCTCGGCGATCACCGACCGCAGGAGTCCGCCCATGCGGCTCGCGGATTCGCGACCGACGGCGAGCACCTCGGCGTGGTCAAGTGCTTCGCCGGTGATGCCCGCAGCGAGGTTGGTGACCAACGACAGGCCCAGGACATCGACACCGGCCGCACGTGCGGCGATCGTCTCGTGCACGGTCGACATGCCGACGAGGTCCGCGCCGATCGTCTTGAGCATGCGGATCTCGGCCGGCGTCTCGTACTGCGGGCCGGGCAGACCGGCGTACACGCCTTCGACCAGGGTCGGGTCGGAGCGTCGCGCGATCTCGCGTAACGACGGCCGGTACGCGTCGACCATGTTGACGAAATGCGCGCCGTTCAACGGCGAACGACCGGTCAGGTTGAGCTGATCGGAGATGAGGACCGGTTGCCCGACCGACATCCCGTCCGCGATGCCGCCTGCCGCGTTCGTCAGAACCACGGTGCGCACCCCGGCCGCTGCTGCGGCCCGCACCGGGTGGACCACGCGAGCCAGATCGTGACCCTCGTACGCGTGAATGCGGCCGAGTAGCACCAGCACACGTGCGTCACCGACGCGGATCGACTGGATGCGGCCGGCATGCCCGTGTGCGGACGGCGTCGTGAACCCGGGAACTTCGGTCATCGGGATCTCGGCCACCGGTGTTCCGAGCGCGTCGGCAGCCGGAGCCCATCCCGAGCCCAGGACGACGGCGACGTCGTGGCGGGTGCAACCGGTCTGGTCGGCGATGGCGGCGGCCGCAGCGGTAGCGGCGGCGTCGGGGTCGGCGGTGGGATCCATGGAACAACCCTAAGTGACCCTGCGACGCTGCGATAAGCTCTGCACTCATGCCGTACTTGAACGTGACCGATGACGCCGCCGAACTCTTCCTGGGTGCCGAAGGAGCCGAGCTCGACGAGGCGAATCCGGAGAACCGCTTCGCGCCGGAGTGGCTGGCGAAGACGAAGGGTCTCCTCGACGAAGCCGTTGCGGCGAAGAAGCCGGTCGTCATCTCGGCCACCGGAAAGTTCTTCAGCAACGGTCTCGATCTGGACTACGTGGGGGCCAATGCGGGTGCGCTTCCCGCGTACCTCGACGACATCCACCAGCTGTACGTGCAGGTGCTGACGCTTCCGGCTCCGGTGATCGTGGCGATCAACGGCCACGCCTTCGGCGGTGGCGCCATGCTCGCGTTGTGCGCCGATCACCGCATCATGCGCTCGGACCGCGGGTTCTTCTCCCTTCCGGAGGCCGCACTGGGCATGCCGTTCACCCGCGGGATGGCCGCACTGGTGCGCACCCGGACCCCGGATGCGACAGCGACCGAAGCGATGCTGACCAGCCGCCGGTACGGCGGTCAGGATGCTGCGGACGCCGGCATCGTCGACGAGGCGGCGCCCGCCGATGCGCTGATCGAGCGGGCCCGCGAGGTGGCCCGCGAACGCGCCGCGTTCGCCAACGACAACCTGGCCGTGATCAAGCGCGGCCTGCGCATGCCGCTCGTGGATGACCTGAACACGCCCACCCCCGCGACCCTCCTCTGATGCTGCCCGCCGTCTCCGAGTGGCTCGATGCCAACCTCGACAGGGTCGTCGGCTGGCGCCGCGACTTCCACCGGTTCCCGGAACTGTCGATGGCCGAGTTCGAGACCACCGAGAAGGTGGTGTCGATCCTCTCCGAGGCAGGGTTGCAGCCTCGCGTGCTGCCCAAGGGCACGGGCGTGGTCTGCGATCTGGGGCCCACCGATAAGCCGCGCATCGGACTGCGGGCCGATCTCGACGGTCTGCCGATCCCGGAGCAGACGGGGCTGCAGTTCGCCTCGCGCACCGACGGCGTCTCGCACTCGTGCGGGCATGACGCGCATACGGCGATCCTGCTGGGCGTCGGGCTGCTGCTGGCGGAGCAGGAGCGCGCCGGTGCCGACCTTCCGTTCGGCGTCCGTCTGCTGTTCCAGGCTGCAGAGGAGGTGATGCCCGGTGGCGCGCTCGACGCGGTGGATGCGGGCGTCACCGACGGGCTGAGCCGCTTCTTCGCGCTGCACTGCGATCCGCACCTCGAGGTCGGCACCGTCGGGTTGCGCAGCGGCCCGCTGACGTCTGCCGCCGACCGGGTGGAGGTGCATCTGCGCGGGCCGGGCGGACACAGCTCGCGGCCCCATCTGACGAGCGATCTGGTGTACGCGATGGGCGCGGTGATCACCGGCCTGCCCGCGATCCTGTCCCGGCGCATCGATCCGCGATCGGGCACGGTCGCCACCTGGGGAGCGGCGCACTCGGGCAGCGCGCCGAACGCGATCCCGCAGGAGGGACGACTTCGCGGCACGGTGCGCACCGGGAACCACGAGACGTGGCGGCAACTCGAGCCGCTGGTGCGCTCGGTCATCGGGGAGATCGCCGCACCGCTCGGCGTGTCCTGTGACATCACCTACGTCCGCGGGGTGCCACCGGTGGTCAACGAACTCGAGAGCGTCGGGATCCTGCGGCGGAGCGTGGAGTCGATCGGTCCGGGCGCGGTGGTCGATACCGCCCAATCCGCCGGCGGTGAGGACTTCGCCTGGTACTTGGAGCGCGTACCCGGTGCGATGGCCCGATTGGGCGTGTGGAGCGGCGTCGGTCCGATGTGCGACCTGCACCAGCCGAACTTCGACATCGACGAGCGGGCGCTGGCGATCGGAATCGCCACCCTCGCCGGAGTGATCCTCGACGGCTGACGACTGACGGCGGACCGTCCGTCCCGTTCGGGGTCCGAGCTCAGTCGTCGTCGAGCGGTGCGTCCGGCCCGGGGCCGACGTTGCGTGCCTCGTGGAGACGTAGGCGTTCGACGTATTCGCTTGGGGCCCCGGCGACTTCAGCGGCGTCGGCCATCACTCCCAGGTACCGGGCAGAGGGCAGTCCGCCCTCGTATCCGTCGATGACGTACAGCCAGGCGAGGACCGGTCCGTCCTCGGTGTCGACCCGCGCCCGGATCTTGCGGTGGACGCCGAGCTCGGTGCCCTCCCAGCGGTCCAGGTTCAGCTCGTCCTCGGGAGGGACGTCGTACAGGACTACGAAGACCTTGGCGGACGCGTCGTCGCGGTCCTCGGTGACCGTGGCCAGTGATCCCTCCCAGCCGATGTCGTCGCCAGCGAACGTCAGGCGCCATCCGCAGAGCCATCCGGTATCCGACATCGGGGAATGCGGCGCCCGCTGCAGCATCTGCGCAGGGTCCATGTTCGAGGCGTAGGCGGCATAGATGGGCACGGGGCAAGCCTATGCGGTTCGGCGATGCGGCGGAACCGTGACCCGGCTAAGTTTGAGGGCAGACCCGTGAAGTTCGGGGACAGACCAATCGGCGAGTTCGTACAGGAGAGTGGAACCTTGTCCAAGATCGTGATCATCGGCGGCGGCCCGGCCGGGTACGAAGCTGCGCTGGCAGGTGCGGCGTACGGAGCCGAGATCACGGTGATCGACGAGGACGGTCCCGGCGGCGCCTGCGTGCTGTGGGACTGCGTGCCGTCGAAGACGTTCATCGCGTCCACCGGCATCCGCACCGATGTGCGCCGGGCGCGCGATCTGGGGGTGCACGTCCAGGTGGACTCGTCTGCGATCGATCTGCCGCGCATCCACCAGCGCGTGAAGGACCTCGCGTTCGCGCAGTCCGCCGACATCCGGGCGCGGCTGTCCAGTGAGGGAGTGAACATCGTCGCCGGCCGCGGCCGGCTCGCTAAGGTCCGGCCCGGCGTCGGCGCGCACACCGTCATCGCGACCCGGCCCGACGGCTCCGAGGAGGAGTTCGAGGGCGACGTCGTGCTGATCGCGACCGGCGCCTCGCCGCGGGTGCTGCCGGCCGCGGTGCCCGACGGCGAACGGATCCTTAACTGGCGGCAGCTGTACGACCTCGATGAGCTTCCCGATCACCTGATCATCGTCGGGTCGGGTGTGACCGGGGCCGAGTTCGCGCACGCCTACACCGAGTTGGGCGTCAAGGTGACGCTCGTATCCAGCCGTGACCGCGTGCTGCCGCACGAGGACGAGGATGCCGCCCTCGTTCTGGAGGATGTGTTCTCCGAACGCGGTGTCACGCTCATCAAGCACGCGCGGGCCGACGCGGTGACGCGTACCGCAGACGGTGCGACGGTCCAGCTCGCCGACGGCCAGGAGGTGACCGGATCCCACGTCCTGATGACCGTCGGGTCGGTCCCCAACAACAACGATCTGGGCCTCGACGATGCGGGCATCGTCACCGACCGCGCCGGATACATCACCGTCGACCGGGTGTCGCGCACCTCGGTGCCCGGGATCTACGCCGCGGGCGACTGCACCGGGCTGCTCCCGCTCGCCTCCGTCGCGGCGATGCAGGGTCGGATCGCGATGTATCACAGCCTGGGTGAAGGGGTGAGTCCGCTGCGTCTCAAGACCGTCGCCTCGGCCATCTTCACGCGCCCGGAGATCGCGAACGTCGGTGTGTCGCAGAAATCGATCGATGCGGGGGAGTACCCGGCGCGCACCGTGATGCTTCCGCTCAAGACCAATCCGCGTGCCAAGATGAGCGGCTTGCGTCGCGGGTTCGTCAAGATCTTCTGTCGGCCGGCCACGGGCGTGGTCATCGGCGGCGTCGTGGTGGCGCCGAACGCGTCCGAGCTGATCCTGCCGATCGCGCTCGCCGTGGAGAACAAGCTGCAGGTCTCCGAGGTGGCCAATACGTTCTCGGTGTACCCGTCGCTGACCGGATCCGTCGCCGAGGCTGCGCGCCAGCTCGTCCGACACGACGACCTGGACTGATCGGACATCTCTGCCATAGAAGCCGGGGGTCCTGAGATGGGTTCGTGGCGCGATCTGATGAACCGCGACCACCGGGCATCGGTGGTCGTGCTGGCGGGCGGCGTGGCGCTGTACGCGATCAACGTCTACCTGACCACCACGCTGCTGCCGAACGCGATCGACGACATCGGCGGCGAAGAGCTCTACTCGTGGACGATGACCGTGTTCCTGGTTGCCTCGGTCATCTCGTCAATGCTGGTGAGCCGGTCCTTGTCGCGGTTCGGGGCGCGCGGCGCCTACGTGATGGGGTTCCTGGGATTCGCTGCGGGGACCATAGTGGCCGCCGCGTCGCCGACGATGGTCGTGCTGCTGGTCGGCCGGGCAGTGCAGGGTCTGGCTGCGGGACTCCTCGCCGGCTTGGGATTCGCGGTGGTGCGCGCCGTCCTGCCGCCCCAGCTGTGGCAGAAGTCCATCGCATTGATGTCCGCGATGTGGGGAGTCGGCAACGTCGTCGGCCCGATCGTCGGCGGGTTCTTCGCCCAGATCGGGCTCTGGCGAGGAGCATTCGTGCTGCTCGCCGTCATCGCGCTCGCGCTCGTGGCGGTCACCGTCCGGGCGCTGCCCGCGTCCGACGGCAGATCGGCGACGACCGATCCGGTGCCGTGGACGTCGCTGGGCCTGCTGACGTCGTCGGCAGCGGCGGTGAGCATCGCCTCGATCGTCGACGGCGCACTGACCTGGCTGCTCGTCGGCGTCGCCGTACTGGCGGTCATCGGGTTCGTCGCCCGGGAACGAAACGCCCGTAGCCGGGTTCTCCCCGAGATGACGTACCGGGGACGTTCGCCGTTGCGCTGGATCTATCTCGCGATCATCGTGCTCGCCATGGTGTCGACCGCCGAGATGTTCATCCCGCTGTTCGGCCAGCGGCTGGGCGGTCTATCGCCGTTGGCGGCCGGTTTCCTCGGTGCTGCGATCTCCTGGGGCTGGACCATCGCGTCGATCTCGGCAAGCGGTGCCGAGTCGGACCGTTCACGTCGGATCGTGCGGGTGGCCGGGCCGATGGTTCTCGCCGCAGGCCTCATCGCGTACGGGCTGCTGCAGGTCGACGACCCGTCCGGAGCCGTTATCGCGGGGTGGTACCTGACGCTGCTGTTCGGCGGCTGCGGCATCGGCATGTCGATCGCGCACTGGTTCACCGCCGGGCTGCGGGTCGGCACCGACGACGCGGAGTCGACGCAGGCGGCCGCGGGGCTCAACACCAGCCAGCTCATCGCGAACGCCTTCGGGTCGGCACTCGCAGGTCTGCTCGTGTCGCTGGGCGGTCCGGACACCGTCGGTTCGGCGCGGCTGCTCTCCTTCGGCTTCGCCGCGCTGGCCCTGCTCGGCGTGGTGATCGCCTTTCGGGAGTTCGCTGCTGCTCGCGTCTGGCGAGCGCAGCACACGGACGGTGGCAGTGAGCGGACCGTCCGTGTGCCGCCCGCCGACCAGTGAAGCGAGCGAGGCCGCTCAGGCGGCGACGAGCGCGTCGATCTGGTCGATGGCCGAGGACGCGCCTTCGATGACGCCCATGTCGAGAACCTTCTGCAGGTCGTCGGCGCTGCCGAACGACGAGCTGTACACGGCTCGGGTACCTCCATCGATCGCCGAGAACGTGTAGCGGTTCTCCGCAACGGGCGACGAGTCGTCCGGGATGAGGTCGGCGTCGGCGAAGCCGTCGCGGAAGGAGAACGACGACGTCGCGTCGACCGCGGTGAACTCCCACCATCCGCCGAACTTCTCGCCCTCCGGCGATGTCATGTAATACGTGGCACGGCCACCGGGTGTGAAATCGTGCTCGACGAACGTCGCCGGGTACTCCGGCGGTCCCCACACCCGTTCGAGCTGACGCGGATCGGCGTAGACCTGCCACACACGGTCGACGGGTGCGGCGAACTCGGCGGTGATGGTGAGCGTGAGGTTCTCGGTGTCGGTGGTGACATCGGTGACAGGCATGATGGTGCTCCTAAGCGGTGAGGTGATGCGGATTCGGTTGCCGCACCGGCGATTCGAGGGATGTCTGCATCACGGTGAATCGACGGGGCGGGAAGGTGAGTCGGAGGCGAGCAGGTCGTCGACACGGGTGATGCGTCCGCGCCACATCTGTTCGATGCCCGCGAGCAGCGCGGACACCGACCGCACAGCGTTCACGTCACCCGAGGCCATCTGCTGACGACCGTCGCGTCGCTTGACGACGAGCCCGGACCTCTCCAGGACGGCGACGTGCTTCTGTACCGCGGCGAAGCTCATGTCGTACTTCTCCGCCAATGCGCTGACCGAGTGCTCGCCGTCCAGTACCCGGCGGAGGATGTCCCGCCGCGTCCGGTCGGAGAGAGCGTGGAACAGAGCGTCGGCTCTGTCGTCATCTCTCTCGGTCATGGATCAATCATACAACTGATCGGTTGTATGTAAAGGGTGCGGAGAAAAGTTCGCATTACCAGCACGCATGCCACCTCAACTCGGCGGACGGTGCCGGAATCGGCGTTCGACGTGTTGGTAATGCGGGAGGGGCAGGAGACAGGGCTTCAGGCGAGGCCGAAGCTGTGCTCGACGGCCTGGTTCCAGCCGGTGAAGAGCTCGGTGCGCTGGGCCTGCGCCATGGAAGGCTCCCACCGCTGTCCCTGCGCCCAGTTCTCGCGGATGTCGTCGGTGCTGTGCCAGTAGCCGACCGCGAGGCCCGCGGCGTACGCGGCGCCGAGTGCGGTGGTCTCGTTAACGACCGGGCGGACCACCGGAACGCCGAGGATGTCGGACTGGAACTGCATCAGCAGTTCGTTGACGACCATCCCGCCGTCGACCTTCAGTGTCTGCAGCTCGACGCCGGAGTCGGCCTGCATCGCCTCGATGACCTCGCGGGTCTGATACGCGCTCGCCTCGAGGACTGCGCGGGCGATGTGATGACGATTCGCGAAGCGAGTGAGACCCACGATCACGCCGCGCGCATCCGGTCGCCACCGCGGTGCGAACAGCCCGGAGAAGGCGGGCACGAAGTACACGCCGCCGTTGTCGTCCACGGCACGAGCCAGGTTCTCCACCTCGGCGGCGTCCGAGATGAGGCCGAGGTTGTCGCGCAGCCACTGCACCAGCGATCCGGTGACCGCGATCGAGCCCTCCAGCGCGTACCGCGCGTCCTCGTCGCCGAGTCGGTAGCAGACCGTCGTCAGCAGGCCGTGCTCGGAGTGCACGGGCTCGGTACCGGTGTTGATCAGCAGGAAATTGCCGGTCCCGTAGGTGTTCTTGGCCTCACCAGGGTCCAGGCACGCCTGCCCGAACATCGCCGCCTGCTGATCGCCCAGAATGCCGGCGAGCGGCACTCCCGGCAGAGCGCCCTCCTGGCGCAGCGGACTGAGAACCTCGGAGCTGCTGCGGATCTCGGGGAGCAGTGACTCCGGGATGCCGATCTCCTCGCAGATCTTCGCGTCCCACTGCAGGGTTTCCAGATCCATCAGCATGGTGCGCGACGCGTTGGTCACGTCGGTCACGTGCAACCCGCCCTCGATGCCGCCCGTCATGTTCCACGCGAGCCAGGTGTCCATGGTTCCGAAGCACAGCTCGCCACGTTCGGCGCGCTCGCGGACGCCGTCGACGTTGTCGAGGAGCCAACGGATCTTGGGGCCGGCGAAATACGTGGACAGGGGGAGTCCGGTCTGGCGCCGGTACCGGTCGGGGCCCGCGTCGCCGGCGAGCTCCTCGCACAGTGCTGCGGTGCGCGTGTCCTGCCAGACGATCGCGTTGTGGACCGGTTCTCCGGTCGCGCGGTCCCAGATGACCGTTGTCTCGCGCTGGTTGGTGATGCCGCAGGCGACGATGTCGCCGGGCAGCAGTTCGACAGCGGCCATCGCCGCGGCGGCGACGCGCCGGGCGTTGCGCCAGATCTCCACGGCGTCGTGCTCCACCCACCCGGCGCGAGGGAAGATCTGCCGGTGCTCGAGTTGTTCGCTGGCGACCACGCTGCCCGCGCGATCGAAGACCATGGCCCGGGTCGAGGTGGTGCCCTGGTCGATGGCGACGACGTACTCTTCGCGGGAACTCACGGCACTCAGTGTGACACGCCCCACGGCATTACTCTCCGGTAGGCTCGCGCACATGGAACGCGAGTTCAACCCGGACCGACCAGCTGATTTCTCGCCCGCGTACCGGGACGAGGCGTGGCGCCGACTGGGTAGCGAGCAGTTCGACATCGTCGTGATCGGCGGCGGTGTGGTGGGAGTCGGCGCTGCGCTCGACGCTGCGACTCGCGGCCTTCGCGTCGCGCTCGTCGAAGCCCGCGACATCGCATCGGGTACGTCGAGCCGCTCGTCGAAGATGTTCCACGGAGGCCTCCGGTATCTGGAGCAGCTGGAGTTCGGCCTGGTTCGCGAGGCGCTGCGCGAACGCGAGCTCTCGCTCCGGATCCTCGCACCGCACCTGGTGAAACCGCTGCCGTTCCTGTATCCGTTGACGCGCCGCATCTGGGAGCGCCCGTACGTCGCCGCCGGCCTGTTCCTCTACGACCGGATGGGCGGCGCCAAATCGGTTCCGGGTCAGCAGCACGTGTCCCGGTCGGGTGCGCTGCGCGTGGCACCGGGACTCAAGCGCAAGTCGCTCATCGGCGGAATCCGGTACTACGACACCGTCGTCGACGATGCCCGACACAGTCTGACACTCGCGCGCACGGCCTCGAATTACGGTGCCGTCGTCCGTACCTCCACACAGGCCGTCGGGTTCCTCACCGAAGCCGACCGGGTCATGGGCGTCAAGCTCAGGGACAGTGAGACCGGCGAGACGACGCAGGTCCGCGCCCATTGCGTCATCAACGCAGCAGGCGTCTGGACCGATGAGGTGCAGGCGCTGTCACGCCAACGGGGGCGTTTCAAGGTCCGTGCTTCCAAAGGCGTGCACATCGTGGTGCCGCGCGATCGGATCGTCAGCGAGACGGCGGTCATCCTGCGCACCGACAAGTCGGTCCTGTTCGTCATCCCGTGGGAGACGCACTGGATCATCGGCACCACCGACACCGACTGGAATCTCGACCTGGCGCATCCGGCAGCCACCCGCAAGGACATCGATTTCATTCTCGACCGGGTCAACAACGAGCTGGTGACCACGCTGACCCACGACGACATCGAAGGCGTCTACGCCGGGCTGCGCCCACTGCTCGCCGGTGAGGACGACGAGACGTCGAAGCTCTCCCGCGAGCACGCCGTCGCCGCGGTCGCACCGGGGCTGGTGGCGATCGCCGGCGGCAAGTACACGACGTACCGGGTGATGGGCGCGGACGCCGTCGACGCCTGCATCGACTACCTGCCGTCGCGGGTGGCATCGTCGATCACCGAACGAGTCCCGCTTATGGGCGCCGACGGCTACTTCGCGCTGGTGAACCAGTGCGAGCATCTCGGGCAACGGTTCGACCTGCATCCGTACCGGGTGCGCAGACTCCTCAACCGGTACGGTTCGATGATCGACGACGTCCTCTACGACGCCGACGCCGATCCGACCCTGCTGCGGCCGTTGGCTGCGGCACCGCAGTATCTGCGGGCCGAGATCGTGTACGCGGTGCGAGCCGAGGGCGCACTCCATCTCGAGGACGTCCTGGCGCGTCGGACCCGTATCGCCATCGAGTACAGCCACCGCGGCGTCGACTGCGCACGCGAAGTGGCCGAGTTGATGGCACCGATCGTCGGCTGGGACGCGAAGGAAGTCTCGTGGGAGATCGAGAACTACTGCGCGCGTGTGGAAGCCGAGGTGTCGTCCCAGCGTCAGCCCGACGACGATTCGGCCGATGCGCTGCGCGCCGCGGCTCCCGAGGCGCGCCACGAGATCCTGGAGCCGGTCCCGGTACCCGACTGAGCGCCTTCGGAGTCAGCGCATCCGGGGGTCGTAATTCATCCGCAGGCCGCGCGGTGTCGAGGCGAATCCCGCTGCCGCGAGTTCGGTTCCGAACGTCGTGGACATGACCGGGTCGCCGTCCACCTGATCGATGTGAATGCGCGGAACGCGGCCGTCCCGGACGGCGTCCGCGACGGCGACGGCCGCGGCGGTCAATGCGTCCGGTTGATCCGTGAAGGTCAGCACCGTCTTGCCGCCGCGCTCGACGAACACGGTCATGGCACCGTCGACGAGTACGACGACGGCACCCGGTTTGCGTCCGGGGCGGTGCCCGCTCGTACGGACCGAGTCGCCTTCGCGCACGGGCCATTCCAGGGCGGCGCCGTACGGGTTCGCGGGATCGGTCGCCGCCACGAGAACGGCTTCGCCGCGTCGCTCCCGAGCCACGTCGAGGTGATCGCGGAGGACGTCGACGGTGTGTCCGGCGGCGAACTGCGCGCCGCCCAGTCCGTCGACGTAGTATCCCCGCCTCACCTGTCCGCCGTCCTCGAACACGGTGAGCGCCTTGTAGATCCGCGAGAAGCCGCCGTCCACCTCCGAGAGGGTGACCGATCCC
The DNA here is from genome assembly GCF_007559005.1 of Gordonia zhaorongruii. Taxonomy (GTDB): domain Bacteria; phylum Actinomycetota; class Actinomycetes; order Mycobacteriales; family Mycobacteriaceae; genus Gordonia; species Gordonia zhaorongruii. The sequence goes on from NZ_CP041763.1 coordinate 981,626, forward strand.
TTGGTCACCACGCCGTAGCGATCGAGCAGGATCTCGCAGGTGGCCGCGGCCTCGGCGGTCGCGTCGATCACCGGTCGATGCAGGACCGACCAGCGCCCGCCCAGCATCGGACTCGTATGGGCGGTCGGATCCATGCCCGCCAGGTACCGGGACGACAGCCGCGCCGTTCGCAGCCGGGGCGCTCGGCCCCGCACACGGTGCGACGGAGCGGAGGAGGCACGTGTCCGCGGGGTGAGTGCTGCGCGGACCACCGAGAACGAGTCGTTGGTGATCCGACCCGACCAGACCAGATCCCACAGGGCCGCCTGCAGCGATGCCTCGTCCGGTGCCGGGGCCCCTTCGTGGGTGAGATCGTCGCGCAGTCGGGTGGAGCGGAGGGCGCCGCCGCCCGCGAGCGCGGTGAGCACGCCGTCGTGGAGCGGGGTGATCTCCAGGTCGGCGACCGGGCGCAACGTGAGTGGGGCGGCATCGGCGAGGTGCAACGCCACCCAGCCGTCCGAGCCGCCGATCGCGCCGTGCCCCGACCAGGTGACCTCGCCGGAGGCGAGTAGTTCGTCGAGCATCGCGGGCGCGTAGTCCTCGACTCGTGCGGGCAGCACGAGCGTCTCCCACGCGGAGGCGGGGATCGGGTGTCCGGCCAGCTGCTCGATGACCTCCGCGACGCCCGATGCGCCGCGTAGGCGCGAGGTTGCGGTGGCGTGCTGCCAGTCGAGCAGGAAGCGGGAGTAAGCGGCGGGCGATACCGGCTCCACCTCCGCGCGTCCGGCCGCGAGCGACCCTCGACGCAGCTGACCGAGAACATCGGCATGACACCACTGCGAGCCGGGATCGTCATCGCCGAGCGGCACGAACTCACCCTCGATCACGAGGCGGCGCGATGCGAGAGTCTCCAGCGCGCCGGAGACGACTGCCGGCGCCATTCCCAGGGACGCAGCCGCTTCGGTCGTGGTGAACGGTCCGTGGGTGCGGGCGAAGCGGTGCACGAGATCGCCGATCGGGTCGGGGACCGCGGCGAGGAAGTCGGCCGGGACACCGAGCGGGGGCGGGACGCCGAGCCCGTCGCGCAGGCGCGCGGCGTCTTCGATCGGAGCGAACAGTTCACGCTCCCGGTGCCTGACCACGATGACCTGATTGGCCGCCACCAGGTGCGCGAGTGCCTCGGGTACGTCGAGATCGTCGCGTGCGCGCTCGGCCACCTCGTCGGACGTGAGCGGTCCCAGCCAGCGGAGCAGGTCGTCGACATCCTCCCGGTCGCGCGCCCGCCGTTCCGGGGCGAGTCGTTGCAGCCGGCTCACGACGTCGGCGATGACCGTGGGATCGAGCAGCTCCCGCAGATCCACTCGGCCGAGGAGTTGCGCGAGGAGCGCGGTGTCGAGGGAGAGTGCGGTCGCCCGTCGTTCGGCGAGGGGTGCGTCGTCGTCGTAGATGAAGGCGCCGACGTATCCGAGCAGCATGGCGGCCGCGAACGGCGACGGCGAGGGTGTCTCGACCTCGGTGATCCGCACCTTGCGACTGCGGATGCGCGTGAGCAGATCGATGAGCGAGGGAAGATCGTAGACGTCCGCGAGGCACTCACGGACGGTCTCCAGAATGATCGGGAAGTCGGGGAACTTCGAGGCCACCGCAAGCAGCTGCGCGCTCCGCTGGCGTTGCTGCCACAGCGGTGCACGGCGGCCCGGGTCGCGCCGTGGGAGCAGCAGTGCACGGGCGGCGCACTCGCGGAAGCGGGACGCGAACATCGACGAGTCCGCGAGCGATTGCGTCACCTCGTCCTCCACCCGATCGGGGTCGATGAGGAACACCTCGGCGCCCGGCGGCCGGTCGTCGGTGTCCGGAAGCCGGACGATGATGCCGTCGTCGGTTGCCGTCGTCGCACCGTCCAATCCGAGACGGGAGGCGAGTTGTGCGGCGATCGCCGCGGCCCACGGTGCGTGCACTCGCAGGCCGTACGGCGAATGCAGCACCAGCCGCCAATCACCGAGTTCGTCGCGGAAGCGTTCGGCGACCAACGTCCGGTCGGTGGGCAGGACACCGGTCGCCGCTCGCTGCTCGGCCAGCAACGATCCGAGGTTGTTCCGGGCCTGGGCGCTGAGTCCGAGGCGGTCGGCCTGCTTCGTCAACTTCTCGTCGTCGGAGACGCTTCCCACGAACTTGCCGATCGCCGCGCCCAGTTCCGCCGGCCGGCCTTGGGCGTCGCCGATCCAGAACGGCAGGCGCCCGGGCTGGCCGAAAGCAGGGGAGACGAGCACTCGGTCGTGGGTGATCTCCTCGATCCGCCAGCTCGAGGCGCCGAGGGCGAACACATCACCGACGCGCGACTCGTAGACCATCTCCTCGTCGAGTTCGCCGACGCGTCGCAACTGGCCGCCATCGTTCTGCCCGGCGAGGAACACCCCGAACAGGCCACGGTCGGGGATGGTGCCACCGGACGTCGCGGCGAGTCGCAGGGTGCCGCGTCGGGCCGTGAGCGTGCCGGTGCTGCGGTCGTAGTCGACCCGCGGCCGCAGCTCGGCGAACTCGTCGGACGGGTAGCGCCCGGAGATCAGATCGAGGACGCCGTCGTACACATCGCGCGGAAGGTTCCGGTAGGGCATCGCGCGGCGCACCGTCGTGAACCACTCGTCAACGTTCACCTCGTGCGCGGCGGTCGCGGCGATCGTCTGCTGCGCCAGGATGTCGAGCGGATTCGCGGGCACGGTGAGGGATTCGATCTCGCCGCGACCCATTCGATCGACGGTCACGGTGCAGTGGATCAGGTCGGTGCGGTGCTTCGGGTACAGGATGCCCCGGCTGATCTCCCCGACGCGGTGGCCGGCCCGCCCGATCCGCTGCAGGCCCGCGGCGACCGATGGCGGTGTCTCCACCTGGGCCACGAGGTCGACGGCGCCCATGTCGATGCCGAGTTCGAGGGAGCTGGTCGCGACCACGCACCGCAGCCTGCCGGATTTGAGATCGTCTTCGATGGCGGCGCGCTGGTCTTTGCTGACCGATCCGTGATGGGCACGGGCCAGCACGGGATCGGCTCCACCGCTGGTGCCCGATCCCGACACCAGCGAGGGCATGCCGCCCGGCACCTGGGCATTGGACGCAGCGTCGTCGGCGGGTGCGCCGGCGTGCGCGGCCGCGATCTCGTTCAATCGCGCGGTCAGCCGTTCGGCGAGCCTGCGCGAGTTGGCGAACACGATCGTCGACCGGTTCTGCTCGATCTCGTCGACGATCGACTCCTCGATGAACGGCCAGAGCGAGCCCGCGGTCGGGGAGAAGGCGTCGTCGAGGTCGGCCTTGTCGGCGGTCGTCGGAGGCGGCGGGATGTTGGCCATGTCGGCGACCGGAACCTCGACGCGGAGATCGAAGGTCTTCGCGGCGGGGGGATTCACGATAGTGCACGACGACGTGCCGGAGAGGAACTCGGCGACCCGTTCCGCAGGCCTGACGGTGGCCGACAGTCCGATGCGTTGGGCCCGGACGTCGAGCAGATCGTCCAACCGCTCGAGGGAGAGAGCCAGATGCGTGCCGCGTTTGGTCGGGGCCACCGCGTGCACCTCGTCCACGATCACCGTGTGCACGCTGGTGAGCGTCTCGCGCACCGCCGAGGTGAGCATCAGGTAGAGCGACTCGGGCGTGGTGATCAGGATGTCCGGTGGACTGCGTTGCAGCGCACGACGATCGGCGGCAGGCGTATCGCCTGAGCGCACGCCGACCGTGACCGACGGCGGCGCGACGCCGAGTTCCGCGGCAGCGTGCGCGATACCGGTCAACGGCGCCGAGAGATTCCGTTCGACGTCCACGCCGAGGGCTTTCAGCGGGGAGATGTACAGGACCTTGACTCCGGTCCGGTGTTCGGCCGCCGATCCGTCTGCAGGCGATCGGGTCAGCGAGTCGATGGCCCACAGGAATGCGGCGAGGGTCTTCCCCGACCCGGTCGGGGCGATGACGAGGGTGTCGTCGCCGTCGGCGATGGACTCCCACGCTCGGACCTGCGCGGGGGTGGGCCGCTCGAACGCACCCGAGAACCAGCGCCGGGTGGCCGGTTGCATCCGTTCGAGAACGGGCACCGCCCGCGCTGTGCGTCCATGTGATCCCACGCCTCCATTCAATCTCATGGCACCGACAACTCTCGTGCCCGCCTGAGGAGTACGGTGCATTCATCCCGGTGCGGGGAATCCGGTGGGAATCCGGAGCGGTCGCGCCACTGTGAGCGACGCCGTCGAGCGTCGCGAGCCAGATCACCGGCCGGGTGTGCACATCCACGACCCGGACGCATCGATCCGGACGGAAGGCTCGATACTCATGACCGTCTCCTCGATCTCCGCCCCCGAACGGCGGATCGGCACGCTCGCAGTGCCCGATATCTCCGCGGTGAACACCGCACTCTGGCTCACCGCGACGGTGCTGGTGGCCGCCCTCGCCTACTACTTCCTGGGATACGACCAGGGTGCGGTCTCGGTCTTCGGCGACGACACTCACGTGCACGAGTTCGTGCACGATGCGCGTCACTTCCTCGGCTTTCCCTGTCACTGATCGCGCACGCAGCACGATCACGACGCAGAGACGACCCCGAGCAGAGGAAACAAGAGAACATGGAACGCAGATTCATCGGCGCGGGAGTCCTCGCCGGTCTGGTAGCAGGCATCATCAGCTTCGTCTTCGCGCGGATCTTCATCGAACCGCAGGTGGCCGCGGCGATCGACTACGAGGACGAACGATCGCATGCCGAGGCGGCGCTCACCGGAGGTGGACACGACCACGAGCACGAGCTGTTCACCCGGTCGATTCAGGAGAACATCGGAGCCGGTGTCGGCACGGTGGTGTTCGCAGTCGCGATCGGCGCGTTGTTCGCCGTCGCATTCACCGTCCTGTGGGCGTACGTCGGACGCCGGTGGCCCGCAGCTGATCCGCGCACGATCGCGGCAGCGCTCGGCGGTACCGGTTTCGTCGCGGTGATCGGCGTGCCGTACTTCGTGTACCCGCCTAACCCGCCTGCCGTCGGCGATGCGGACACCATCGGCAGCCGGTCGAGCTCCTATCTGACGCTCACGGTGGTATCGCTGATTCTGGCGATCGCCGCAGTCGTGGTGGTGATGCTGCTGTGGTCGCGCCTGGGTGGCTTGCTCGCCGGCATCGTGGGGACCGTCGGCTACCTCGTGGGCGCGACCGTCACGGCGGCGCTCCTCCCGGAGTTTCGCGAGGTCCCGGGGCCGGTGATGGATGGGGACACCATCGTGGGCGCAGGTTTCCCGGGCCAGGTGGTGGCGGACTTCCGCGTATACGCGATCGCCAATCAGGTGCTCATGTGGACCGTGCTGACCGTCGTGTTCGGACTGGTCCTCGGCGCCCTCATGCGCCGGAGTGCGGCAAGCGATCGGCGCCGCGAATCCGTCGCCGCCTGAGCGGTGGTGCACACGATCGTCGTCGCCGGCCGGACTGCGCCCAATCGAGCAGTCCGGTTCGGCGGCGAGAACGACGATCTCGACGCGCGGGGCAGACGCGACGCCGGAGCGCTGAGATCGGGGCTCCCCGCGGAGGCATGCGTGGTGGCCGGTCCGGAGGCATCGGTCCGGCAGACCGCTGGACTGCTGGGCCGACCGTTCGACGTCGACCCGGCATTGCTCTCCCTCGACGTCGGCCGGTGGTTCGGACGGGGGCCGGAGTCGGTGGATCAGGACGAACTGGCCGCGTGGTTCGGCCACCCCGAAGGCGCGCCGCACGGGGGCGAGGCCGTCGCCGACTTCGTGGCGCGCGTCCGGGCAGCGCTCGCGGCGCATGACGACGGGTGCATCCTCGTCGTGGCTTCACCGGTGGCTCAGGCGATGCTGTGCGCGTCGGCCGAGGAGTTCTTCGGTGTCAGGGTGCACCCGGGTTCGATGGTCCGGGTGCCGGAACCTTCGTAGCACTGGCTCGACATCGCGACGAAGCGGACCGACGCGACTCCCTGGTGAGCGGTTCACGCACCCGCGGGGTGCCATGCCACGAGGTGTGGGGTTACAGTCGTGAGCAAAGTAGAACACGTTGCAATTTCTTGGAGGTTCCATGTTCGAGTGGTCCGACGAAGACCTGATGGTCCGTGACGCCGTCCGCGGATTCATCGACAAAGAGGTCCGGCCTCACGTCGACGAGCTGGAGAGCGGCCAGCTCCCGCCGTACGACATCATTCGCAAGCTGCTGTCCACGTTCGGTATGGACGCCATGAACTCCGAGAACCTGGAGAAGGACCTCGCGGCCCAGGAAGCGGGCGAGGAGAAGAAGTCGGGCGGTGGCTCCAACACGCTGGCGAACACGATGTTCCTCATCCTCAACATGGAGATGGCGGGCGTGAGCCTCGGCCTGATCTCCTCGATGGGGGTGTCGCTGGGCCTTGCGGTCTCGACGATCCGCAGCCGCGGGACCCTCGAGCAGAAGCGACGTTGGCTGCCCGACCTGGTCACCATGCGCAAGGTGGGCGCGTGGGCGATCACCGAGCCGGACAGCGGCTCGGACGCGCTCGGCGGCATGAAGACGACGGTGCGTCGTGACGGCGACGACTACATCCTGCGCGGCAACAAGACCTTCATCACCAACGGGCCCTACGCCGACACGATCGTGGTGTTCGCCAAGCTCGACGAGGGCGACGGCACCCCGATGCGCGACCGCAAGGTCCTCACCTTCGTGCTCGATGCCGGTATGGAGGGGCTAACGCTCGGCAAGCCCTTCAAGAAGATGGGCATGATGAGCTCGCCGACAGGTGAGCTCTTCTTCGACGGCGTTCGCCTCTCCCGCGATCGTCTCCTCGGCGAGACCGAGGACACCGGTAAGGACAAGAGCGGGGGCGACAACGCGAAGGCCGGATTCACGGCGGAGCGCATCGGCATCGCGGCATTGTCGTTGGGAATCATCAACGAAGCCCAGCGTCTGTCGATCGAGTACGCCAAGGAGCGCACTCTCTGGGGACAGGAGATCGCCAAGTTCCAGCTCATCCAGCTCAAGCTCGCGGAGATGGAGATCGCCCGCCTGAACGTGCAGAACATGCTGTTCGTCGCGATCGAGGCGGCCCAGGCGGGCAAGCCGCCGAGCCTGGCTCAGGCGTCGGCCATGAAGCTGTACTCGTCACGCGCGGCGACCGAGGTGGCGATGGAGGCCGTCCAGCTGTTCGGTGGCAACGGGTACATGGCCGAGTACCGGGTGGAGCAGCTCGCACGCGACGCGAAGTCGTTGATGATCTACGCCGGATCGAACGAGATCCAGGTGACGCACGTCGCCAAGGGGCTGGTCCGAGGCTGACGCACGCCCGGTGGCGGTGCGTTGTGCACCGTCACCGGGACGACCGTCAACCGGGACGACCGTCAACCGGGACGACCGTCAACCGGGACGACGGGGGCCCGGTCCGGGCGGTATCAGCCCACTGCTTCGGCGACCGGTCGGCCCGGCGCCTTCGCGAGGGCCTTCGCCGTGTCGAACTCGTCGTCGATCTCCGCGTTCGGGCGATAGGTCGCCAGGCTGACGATCACCGCCGCGATGATGCTGGCGGCCACACCCGGAATGATCTCGTAGACGTCGTTGAGCCAGGACTCGCCCCAAGTGAGCCACGACTGACCCCACGCGTAGGCGACGACGGCGCCGACGATGATGCCCGCCAGAGCGCCCCAACGGGTGAGCCGGCGCCAGTACAACGACATGACGACCGTCGGGCCGAACGCCGAACCGAACCCGGCCCAGGCGAAGGCCACCAGATCCAGAATGCTGTTCGACGGCGACAGCGCCAGCAGTGCGGCGATGATCGCGATGCCGAGCACGCCGATTCGGCCGAGGCGGACGTAGGTGATCTCCGCGAGGTCGCGGCCTCGGCCCGACTTCTCGGCAACCAGCTTGTAGAGATCCTCGATCAGAGCCGATGAGCACACGATGAGCTGTGACGAGATGGTGGACATGATCGCGGCCAGGACGGCGGCGAGAACGAGACCTGCGATGAACGGGTGGAACAGGATCTGCGACAACGCCAGGAACACCGTCTCGGCGTCGTCGGGGGCTTCGGCGGTGTGCTCGGCGAAGTACGCGATCCCGACCAGGGCGGTGCCGACGGCGCCGATCGCACACAAGAACATCCAGCCGATGCCGATGCGGCGCGCGACGCCGGCTTCGGCCGGAGAGCGCAGTGCCATGAAGCGGACGATGATGTGCGGTTGGCCGAAGTAGCCCAGACCCCATGCGGCCGAGGAGATGATGGCGATCGCCGAACTGCCTGCGAAGAAGCTCAGGTGAGTGGGATCGACGGAGCGGACGCCGTCGAGCGTCGCACCGATGCCGCCAAGGTTGATGATGCCGATGATGGGGACGGCGAGAAGGGCGATGACGACGAGGACACCCTGCGCGACGTCGGTGAGGGAGGCTCCGAGGAAACCGCCGAACAGGGTGTACAGCATGGTGATCGCCGCAACGATCAGCATGCCGAGCGTGTAGTCGACGCCGAATGCGCTGTCGAAGAACTTGCCGGACGCCACCATGCCGCTCGACACGTAGAAGGTGAAGAACACCAGGATGATGACTCCGCACGTGATGCGGAGGATCCGAGACGAGTCGCGGAGCCGGTGCTCGAAGAAGCTCGGGATGGTGATCGAGTTTCCGGCGACCTCGGTGTACGCGCGCAGGCGCGGAGCGGACATCTTCCAGTTCGCCCATGCGCCGACGAGCAGGCCGATCATGATCCAGGCTTCGGAGAGCCCGGACAGGTACATCGCACCGGGCAGCCCCATGAGCAGCCAGCCTGACATGTCCGATGCGCCGGCCGACAGCGCCGCGATCCACGGTTTGAGTCCGCGATCGGCCAGCATGTAACCGTCGAGGTTGCTCCGGGTCTTCCGGTACGCGTACCAGCCGATGCCGAGCATGGCGGCGAAATACAGGACGACGGCGAAGATCTGAAACGCATTGCCGTCGGACTCTATGGACATCGGAACTCCCTCAGTGGTCGGCTGGAGACGAGATGGAGATTCCCCCGGGGCGAGGGCATGCGGGTGAGCATAACGCGGCTGCCAGCTCGTGGAACGCGTGATTCGGATTGCCGAATCGATGAAGGGTCATCGACACCGCCTGCTCGGCCAGCCAGTAGCGCAGCTCCACTCGCCCCGACGAGGTGACGGCGTCGTCCAGGAGCGCCACATCGGGGCGCGCGGCTATCGCCTCGCGGATCGGTGACGGCACAGAGCCCACCGTCCGGATACGCGGCACGGTGGTGGTCGTCAGCGAGGACCGAAATGCGTGGTCGTCGGCTTCCTGCACATCGAGGCCCGCCCGCGCGGCAGCCTGCAGTACGTGCGCGGTGGCGATCCGGAGCCCCGGAGCGACGGAGATCGTGATGTCGGCATTCGCGCGCAGTGCCGCCGCGATCAGACGGGCGGTGTGCGCCGCTGACGCGTCGGCCGACACCCGGAGCAGCACGCGAGAGCGGCAGTAGCGGAACACATTCGCCTCGCCGCTGAGTCCGGTCTCGTCCCGCGGCGTCCCGAACTCCGCGTGCCATGCCCGGTCGTCGTCGGCGAGGGCGGTTGTCAGCCACTGCGCGTCCGCGGACTCGAGTGCATGGCCGGCCTCGCCGGCGAAGTCCGCGACGACGGGCAGGGCGGGGGCAGCCGCAGCCCGCGGAGTCGGGTCGTCCGTCCACGTGCCCATCAGCATCAGGTAGTTCGGTCCACCAGCCTTGGACCCGAGGCCGACCGACGATCGCTTCCAGCCGCCGAACGGCTGCCGCCGAACGATCGCGCCCGTGATGCCGCGGTTCACATAGAGGTTGCCCGCCTGCACGCGGTCCAGCCACGTGCGGACCTCCCGGGGCTCGAGTGAGTGGAGGCCGGCAGTGAGGCCGAAGTCGGGCCGGTTCTGCAGGTCGATCGCATCATCCAGGTCGTCGGCGCGCATGAGCCCGAGGACCGGGCCGAAGCACTCGGTGAGATGGAAGAACGACCCAGGTGAGACACCGTCCTTGATTCCCGGGGACCAGAGCCGTCCGGTGCCGTCGAGTCGACGCGGTTTCAGCAGCCAGGTCTCACCAGGTTCCAGAGTCGTCAGGGCACGGATGAGCTTGTCGCTCGGGGCCTCGGTCAGCGGTCCCACGGTCGACGACAGGTTGGTGGGCCAGTCGGTGACGATCGAGGACGCGGCGTCCACCAACTGGCGTCGAAAACGCGCCGACTCGTAGACGCTGCCGACCAGAATGGCGAGTGAGGCCGCCGAGCATTTCTGGCCCGCGTGCCCGAACGCGCTGTGCACGAGGTCGGCGATGGCCAGATCGCGGTCGGCGGACGGGGTGATGACGAGAGCGTTCTTGCCCGACGTCTCGGCGTTGACCTGCAGGTCGGTGCGCCAGGACTGGAACAGGGCGGCCGTGTCCGATGCACCGGTCAGAATCACCCGGTCCACGTCCGGATGGCTGATTAGTCGTCGGCCTGCGGGCCCCTCGTCGGGGAACACTCCGTGGAGGACGTCGTCGGGAACACCTGCCTCCCATAGCGTCTCGAGGATCGCCATCGAGCACCGCGGGGTCGGGGCAGAGGGCTTGTGGATCACGGACGTACCCGCGGCGAGCGCTGCGAACGTGCCACCGGCGGGGATGGCGATGGGGAAGTTCCACGGCGGAGTCACCACGACGACGCGGTCGGGAGTGAACTCGGCGCCATCGATCTCGTCGAGTTCGAGTGCACGATGCGCGTAGTAGCGAGCGAAGTCGATGGCCTCGGAGATCTCCGGATCGGACTGCGCCACCGACTTTCCCGCTTCCGCGGCAGCGAGGGAGACGAGATGCCCGCGCCGGTGAGCCAGCAGATCCGCGGCACGGTACAGAATGATCGCACGCTCCCGAGCCGACCTCGAGGCCCACGCCGTGGCCGCGGCGCGAGCCTCGGCGACGAGTGCGTCGACGTCGTGCTCGGCGATCGACCGGGGGACCGGCTGCGCGTCGAGCCACCCCGGCTCCGCACCGCGCTCGATCGCGTCGCGTGCCCACGCCTGATTGGCGGGAAGTGACGGGTCGGTGTCGGGTTCGTTGCGGAAGGCGGGCAACAGCGGTGCGGGCAGCGATGCGGGCGACGGTGCGGGCGATGGGCGATCGTCATCGAAGGCATGGGGTTCCCCGGCCTCGTACGCGGCCCGGTCCTGCCGATGATTCGCCCCAGGCGGGGTGTGACCGCCGTCCGTGAGAATTCGCGAGAGCCCGTCGACACTGCTTCGGAACCGGTCGGCTTCGCGGACGAAGACCTCGCTGCCGGGCTTCAGGTCGAAGATGCCGGACATGAAGTTGTCCGAGGTGGCGTTCTCCTCGAGACGGCGCACGAGATATGAGATGGCGACGTCGAACTCGCTCGGCTTCACCGTCGGCACGTACAGCAGCAGGCGACCGACGTCGGTGCTGACCACCTCGGCCTGTTCGGACGCCATGCCCTGCAGCATCTCGAACTCGACGCGGTCGGCGACGCCGCGCTGCTCGGCGAGGAGATGGGCGAAGGCGATGTCGAAGAGGTTGTGACCCGCGACGCCGATGCGCATGCCCGCCATCGCCCCGTCACGGAGGAGCCAGTGCAGGACCAGTTTGTAGTTGGCGTCGGTCGCGGCCTTCGACTCGCACGTGACCTGCGGCCAGCCCGCCGATTCGGCGTGCACGGTCTCCATCGCCAGGTTGGCGCCCTTCACCAATCGGACCTTGATCCCGGCTCCGCCGCGAGCGACGCGGTCGGCAGCGAACGCGGACAGGCGTTGCACGGCGCCGAGGGCGTCCGGAAGGTACGCCTGGAGCACGATGCCGCCCTCGTATTCGTGCAACGCCGGATCGGACAGGAGGCGGGTGAACACCGCGATGGTCAGATTCAGGTCCCGGTACTCCTCCATATCGAGGTTGATGAACTTGGTTCCCGCTCGGGATGCCGCAGCCTCCAGGTACATGGGTGCGAGGCGCTCAACGACGTAGTCGACGGTCTCGTCGAACGCCCACATCGAGATCTGCGACGCGACCGACGAGACCTTGATCGACACGTAGTCGACGTCGCTGCGGCGCAGTAGTGCGCGGGCGGCGGCGAGATGATTGTCGGCCTCGCCGTCGCCGAGAACGGCCTCACCGAGCGGATTGACGTTGAGGCGATGGCCGGAGCCGCGCAGGGTCTTCACGGCCTTCGAGAACGGCCGGTTGCGGGCGTCGACGATCATGTGACCCACCATCGATCTCATCCGAGCGCGCGCGATGGGAATGACGACCTGCGGAAACCGTCCGGCCAAGGCGGCCCCGGTGCGCAACTGGACTCTGTCGAGCACACCGAGTGACGACGGCGCCTCGGCGACGAGTTCGGTGAGGGCCTGCGCGGCTGCTGTCGTGTCCTCGACACCGATCACGCGATCGACGAAGCCGACGGTGAAGTCGAGGCCTCGCGGATCGGAGAGGACGGCGGCCAGGCGGCGTGCCGAGGCGTGCGGTGGCGCGTGCAGGACCTCGGCGGCGTGGAGCCAGGTCGTCACCTGTGCACGTGCGCGAGTCGCCAGTGCGGCCAGATCGGTGGCGTCGATACTCGGCGTGGTCGTCATGTCCATCAGTAGACCTCTGAAAACGACGACCTTCGTCGTTCAGATGCACGACTTCTTTCCTGGTTCCTTGTCCGATTGCACGAGTGGAGTGCGACACTCACGGTCATGGCGCAGCAGACCGGTCCGGTACTGGGGGATGTCATCGCAGCACTGGACACCGCGGTCCACTGGACCGAGACCGATGCGGGTGAGCAGCCCCGAGTCGGGCGGGTTGCGATCCTGGACGCCGACGACCTGGCGTCGGGGACGAGCATGCCCACCGACCTGGCACTGCTCGTCGGAGTCGACGCCGCGAGCGTCCGGACGTGGCTCTCCGAGCCGGGCGAGCAGAAGCCTGCGGCTGTGCTCACGAAGGCGTTCGGCAGGGCAGACGAGGCACGGGACCTCGTGGCGGATTCCGGCGTCGCCCTGGTCGGGCTGGATGTGCGAGCACGCTGGGACCGGGTACTGGCGTCGGTCCAGGCGACGGTGGATCGCGCACACCAGGAGGCGCTGGTACCCGCCGGGTTCGGCGCGCCGGTCGACGTCGATCTCACCGGACTCGTCGGACTCGTCGCGCAGGGCACCGGTGGTCTGGTGTCGATCGAGGACGCCACCAGTGCCCGAGTGCTCGCGTACTCACCGTCCAACGGCGCGGCCGATGATCTTCGGGTGCAGACGATCCTGGGGCGGGAGGGTCCGACCGTCTACCTGGCGCTGCTGCGCGAGTGGGGCGTGTTCGACGCGATCCGCAAGGGCGGCGAGGTGGTCGATGTTCCGGAGCATCCGGAACAGGCGATGCGCAGACGACTGGTGGTCGGCGTGCACAGCGGCGCGGGCAGGCACCTGGGGTCGATCTGGGTACAGGAAGGGGCTGCGCCGTTGTCGGTCGACGCCGCCGAGGTGCTGCGCGGTGCCGCTGCGGTCGCGGCCCGCATCCTGACCCGGGAGATGCAGGCTCCGTCGACCGAGATGCAGATAGTGGAGCGTCTTCTCGGCGAGCACGGCGGGATCGACGCATCGTCGGCCGGCGCGTACCTGCGCTGGCCCACCGACGACGCGGTAGCGGTGGTCGGCGTCGCGGCCGCCGGTGAGTCGATCGCCGGACACTCCGACGAGATGGCGTCGGTCGGCGGTTCGCTGCGCCTGCACGCGAGTGCGTTCGCGCCGTCAGCGCTCACGGCGGTCATCGGCGAACGTGCGTACCTGTTGATGCCGGCGGCCGCAGTCGAGCCCGTCACCCGGTGGGCCCGTGGGCTCGTGGCCCGGTTCGACGGCGATCCATCGCTGCAGGGATCGCAGCTGCACGCCGCCGTGGTTCATCCGGTCGGCGGGCTGGCCGGGGTGGCCGGGGCGCGGGACGAGGTGGACAGGGTTCTGTCGGCGACGTCCATGCCGCGCGGCGACCGCGTCACCACGCTCGCGCAGGCACGCACCGCGGTGCTGCTGGGCGAGATCGTCGACGCCATCGTCGACCGCGACGAGTTGGTGGATCCGCGTGTGGCCGCGCTGGGCGCATACGATGCCGTCCACGCCTCACAGCTCGTTCCGAGTCTGCAGGCGTACCTCGACGCCCACGGCAACGTGCGTGATGCGGCACGCCGGTTGGACATCCACCCCAACACTCTCCGCTACCGCATCGACCGTGCGCAGCAGATGTCCGGACTCCGACTCGACGACCCGGCCGACCGGCTCCTGACCGCGCTTCAGCTCGCCGCAGGATTCGCGGCCCGCGGCGGCGGTCGGGACCGCTGATCGCGGCTGTTACACCGCCAGCCAGGTTCGGCCCGGGGTGGCGATGAGGCTGGTGTCGGCCTCGCGGGTGCTCGACAGCACGAACGAGTCCGCCTGCGCATGCTCCCAGTCGAAGCGCCACGACTCGGGCGGATTCTCGAGCAGCTGGCCGGGGCTCAGCCACTCGTAGAGCTCGGCGTACGACCGGGCTTCGTTCGCCTGAACCGTTCGCATCAGCATCGACGGCTGCAGATCGTCGAAGCTGCTCAGGCCCATCGACGCGACCAGTTGCTTCGCGTTGTCGACCACGTTGCGCTGCAGGTTGTACACGCGTTCGGTCTTATCGGGTACGTCGAGCGAGCGCGCGCGCCGGGGATCCTGGGTCGCCACCCCGGTCGGACACGTATTGGTGTGGCACTTCTGCGCCTGGATGCAACCGACGGCCATCATCATCGCCCGTGCCGCCAAGGTGAAGTCGGCGCCCTGCGCCACTCGCTTCACGATGTCGATGCCGTTCGTGATCTTGCCGGACGCACCGATGTAGATGTCATCCCGGATCCCGGTGCCCACCAATGCGTTGTGGACGGTCATCAAGCCCTGAGTCAGCGGGATCCCGACGTGGTCCTCGAACTCGATCGGCGCTGCGCCGGTACCGCCCTCGGAACCGTCGACGATGATGAAGTCCGGTGCGATGCCCGTCTCACGGATCGCCTTGCAGATACCCAGGAACTCGCTCCTCGAACCGACGCAGAGCTTGAACCCGATCGGTTTGCCATCCGACAGCTCCCGCAGCTCCGCGATGAACCGGCATAATCCGGCCGGCGTCTGGAAGGCGTTGTGCGACGGCGGTGAGACGACCGTCCGCCCGACCGGCACGCCGCGGATCTCGGCGATCTCGGCACTGACCTTCGCGCCGGGCATCACTCCGCCCAAACCGGGTTTGGCGCCCTGGGACAGCTTGATCGAGATGCACTTCACGCTCGAATGCGCGGCCTTCTCGCGGAAGGTCTCGGGATCGAAACGGCCGTCGTGGGTCCGGCAGCCGAAGTAGGCCGTGCCGATCTCCCAGATCAGGTCGCCACCGGGGTTCAGGTGGTACGGACTCAGGGCGCCCTCGCCGGTGTCGTGGGCGAAACCGCCGCGTGCGGCGCCGCCGTTGAGTGCGAGAATCGCGTTGGCGGAGAGCGACCCGAAGCTCATCGCCGACACGTTGTACATCGCCATGTCGTACGGCTGAGTGCAGTCCGGACCGCCGATCCGGACTCGAGGTGCGCCTGCGGGTGCGGGCTGAGCGGTCATCGAGTGGCGGACGAACTCGTAGCCGACGGCGTTCACATCACGCTCCGTGCCGAACGGGTCGACGTCCTTGACGTTCTTGGCGCGCGCGTAGATCACCGATCGGGTGTCCCTGTCGAACGGTGTGCCGTCGGTGTCGCGCTCGATGAAGTACTGCTGGATCTCCGGCCGGATCAGTTCGAGGAGGTACCGGAAATGGCCGAGAACCGGGTAGTTGCGGAGGATGCTGTGCCGCCGCTGGAACAGGTCGTACGTGCCGAGCAGCGCGATTAGCAGCAATGGAACGGTAAGAAACAGCCACCAGGCGGAGAACGCGAATACCAGCAGAAGGGTCAGTCCGGCCACGATCCACGTACCGAGTATTGCCAGCCATCTGCCCATCGAGCGCTCCCTGCAGTCGTCATCACGGTGCCACAGGCGGCCGCAGCAACCGTGGCCGCGAGTGTGATCTCCACGCTAGTCCACGGAGAACGGCGAAGCGGGCGCGGCGTGCTCGCCCTCGCCAGGAGAGAAGAGAGGGGACCAGCGGAAGAGCGCAGGTGGAGACCTGAGAGCCGGACGGTCGCGATGCTCAGACTCGATCCGTACGGTGGGACGACATGACGCTTCACACCCTTGCCTTCGAATGGACTGACACCAACCGGCAGTGGTTGATCGAGACTCCGATCAGGATCGCGTGCTACATCGTCGCTGCATTCGTGATCCGTTGGCTGCTGTTCCGGCTGATCGACCGCGCGACCAAGCGGCGCCGGTCCGCCGATAAGAACATCGGTGCGATGGAGTCGGAGGCGCCGCCGAACGACAACGACATGTCGCGCGCCGTCCGCGCCCTCCGGGAACGTGCGGCGAAGAACCGTCGAGGTCCGTCAGCGAGCGTGCGCCGGGCCAAGCGGGCGCAGACCATCGGCTCGGTCCTCAAGTCGACCGTCTCCGTGGTGGTCCTCGTGTGGTTGGTGCTGTCCATTCTGGCGGCACTGCACGTCAACATCGCGCCGTTCATCGCGTCGGCGGGCATCATCGGTCTCGCCGTCGGTTTCGGTGCGCAGCACCTCGTCGCGGACTTCGTGTCCGGCGTCTTCATGATGATGGAGGACCAGTACGGCGTCGGCGACATCGCCGACTTCGGCGAGGTGATCGGCGAGATCGAGTCCGTCGGCCTGCGCATCACCACGGTCCGCGACATCGACGGCACCCTCTGGTACATCCGCAACGGCGAGATCCAGCGTGTCGGCAATATGAATCAGGACTTCGCCGTCGCCCGGGTGGAGGTGCCCGTATCGCTGGACGCCGATCTCGACCGCGCGCAGACCGTCGCCCTGAGCTCCGCGCTGCGGGCGGCGAAGGACGATGCCGTCGCGTCGGACGTCCTCGACGATCCGGTGATGCTCGGCGTCAGCGAGCTCACCGCCACCCACGCCAGTCTGCGGGTGACGGTGACCACCGCGCCGAGCGCCCAATGGGGCGTGCAACGGTACCTGCGCGGCCGGATCCTCCAGGACTTCGAGAAGGAGGGCATCCGGATGCCGATGCAGGCGTGGACCGAGGGGATGACTCAGCAGAGCAGCTGACGGTCAGTCGCGCGTGCGGCCGATCGCCTCGATGATGCGGGGACGGAGCTCGGCCGCACGGATCACCGCGTCCACCGACCCGACCTCCACCGCACGGTGGATGTCGTGGACACCGTCGAACTCGGCCGCCATCGCGGAGATCTTCTCCGCACGCACCGACGTCCGCAGCTCGTCGAGTTCGGCTGCCAGGGTCGCGCGGTCGGTGCCCGACGCGTCGGCCGCCCGCTTCGAGAGGGTCTCGACGCGCGGATCCTTCGCCGTGCGCATCCCGACCTCACCGGCGAACACCACGGCGGCGGCGGGGGCGCCGCCGAGAACCGAGGCGAACGAGCCGTCGATGGCCAGCACAGTCATCTTCGGGTTAAGCGCCTTCGAGAACACGACGAACGCGCCGCCGTGGTACCGGGAGATCACGCAGAAGACGATCGGTCCGTCGAAGTTGACGATGGCCCGGCCGATCTCCGCGCCGTACTCGAGCTGCACCTTCCGCATCGACTCCGGCGATCCGTCGAAGCCCGACAGGTTCGCGAGGACCACGAGCGGACGGTTCCCGCTGGCGGAGTTGATGGCGCGTGCCGCCTTCTTCGACGACTGCGGGAACAACGTGCCCGCGGTGAACGTGTCGGGCCCGTCGGTCGGCGTGAATCCGCGGCGGCTGACCGGCTTGGACTCGATGCCGAGCAGACATACCGGTGAACCGCCCAGGTGCACGTCCTGCACGACGACGGTGTCGGCGTCGGCCATGCCGGCCCAGCGCTCGAGGGTCGGCAGATCCTGGTCGGAGAGCGCCCGCATCACCGTGCGGATGTCGAACGCCTTCTTCCGGTCCGGGTTGGCAGTCGGGGAGAAGATGTCGCCGACCGTGGTGAAGTCGCTGTCGGGAATCTGGTGCGGGTAGTCCGAGACGTCCCGGTCGATCGGGTCGTTCGACGGCGATGGGCGCGGGGTCGTCTCACCCGGAACCACGTACGTGTGGTCGTAGTGCGACATCAGGACGTCGCGCGCCGACGTCAGATTCGGCGCCCAGTACTGTGCCTGGCCGTTGGGGCCCATGACGCGGTCGTAGCCGCCGATGCCGAAGTTGTCCTCGGCCGACACGCCGCCGGAGAAGTCGAGGGACTGCTTGCCGGTCAGCACCATCGCCGAATCCGGTGTCATCACCAGGATGCCCTTGGTGTGCATGAGCATCGTCGCCTCGGCGTTCCAGTACGGTTGCGCGCCGACGTTGATGCCTGCGACGACCACGTTGATCTCACCGCCGGCCTGGGTGAACTCGACGATCCGCTTGAGCGCCGCCGCAACCCAGTCCATGTTCTCGGTGCCCGACGTCATCGAGATGCGCGCACCGGAGGAGAGGGCGTACCACTCCAGGGGCGCCTGCATCGTCTCGGCGAGGTTCAGCGCGGCGATCACGCGACTGCACTCGGGTTCGGAGAGGGCGCCGAGGGACTTCGTCGGATCACCGAGCAGGACCACACGTGTGACGCCGTCCGGATGCTTCGGGGTCTGCGTCGTCACGACGCCTGCCACGATGCCCGCCGAGTTCTGGCCCTTGGGCCGCTCGACGGGGACCAGAACGTCGCCGTCCAGGTCGTACTCGGTGAACTCGCCGAGCATGCCGGTCAGGTCGTACGGGTAGACGGTGCCGCGGCCGGCTGCCTTGAGCACCTTCTGGCGGTACTCGTCGAGGGGCTCGACCGGCTCGTCCGACAGATCGCCCAGATCCACGATCGGCTCGCCCGTCGGGCCGAAGGTGACACGCACCTCGACCTTCGACAACTCGCGGGTCTTCTTGTCCCGCAACCGTGCGATCAGCTGGATCTCCTCCAGCCCGGCGCCCGCGACCGAGGTGGTCTCGATGATGTGCGAGACGATCCGCTTGACCGCGTTCGGCGAGACGTCGATCGGCGGCCAGATGTACATGACGATCCGGTTGGTGTTGAACCGGTTGCGCGATGGGCGCATCGACTGCGCACGTCGGATGGCGTCGACGCAGGTGCCCGCCGCGATCTCGGCGGTGGGCAGCGTCAGCAGCCGACCGTCCTCCTCGACGGCCGTCAGGTCGCGGATCTGCGCGAACGCGATCAGGCGATCGTCTGCCGGGTTGGTCTTCGCGACCGCCCGGAACAGGTACACCTCGTCGTCGTCGGACGAGGGGAGACGTGTGAGGTCGAACTTGCGCAGCCGCTCCATGCGCATGCGGCGCGCGATGTGCGGATGCAGGCCGCGGATCAGCCGGTCCTCGCTCATCCCGGTGGCGGACGGGCGGAACGTGAAGTGGTGGTGCATGGTGTCCGTGCCACGTCCGGCCACGGTCGCGGTGATCCGGTGCACCTGATCGGGCAGGACGCGGGCGCTGATCACCTCGTGCAGGGCGGCGGCCAGACCACCGAAGTCCTCCGGCTGGTTCTCCCACCGCACGTAGATGTCGGCGTCGATCGACGCCGTCTTCTTAGCCAGCTGAGTCAGACCGGCGAGCGCGGTGCTCAGGTTCTCGAAGCTGGTCGCGACCGAGGCGAGCGATGAGCCGCTGCGCTCGGCGACGACGAAGGTGCAGCCACCGTCGCGGTGCGATTCGAGTCCGGTGAGTCCCTTGTTGCCGTAGTAGCGGCGGGTGAGGACCTCGAGCATCACGGCGTCGTCGAGCTCGTCGTTCTCCAGACGCTCGCTGAGCAGGCTGACCAGCGGTTCGGTGCTGCGCACCATGTCGGTGACGCGCTGGTCGCGGTCGGCGGCGTCGGGGTTGGCGTCGAGGTACGAGAGGTTCTCCCGGACCCGGGCGTAGACGATCTCGCGGTTGCGGCGCAGACGCGGCTGTCCGTACCAGTTGTAGAGGACGCCCCGGGCCAGGTCGGCGATGACGGGGAAGCGTGCCTGCGTCACCGTGATGAGGTGCTCCACCGCGACACCCGCCGTCTCGTGGAGCTCCTCGTCGGGGGCGGGGTCCGACAACCACTGACGCAGCAACGCGTTCACCACCGGTTCGGTGGTCGTCGCCCGCCCGAGCGCGAGGAAGATGCGGAACACCGCACCTTCGAGATCCGGTGTCCGGTCCAGCTCCTCGATTCCGTAATGCGAGAGCGCTGCGGCGAGCTTGCTCTGGAAACGGTCGGGCACGCCCGCCACGTCGACGTCGAGACTCTGCAGGTACGTGTGGAAGTTCTCGCGCGCGCTGTGCAGGTGCGCGCCCTCCTCCTCGAAGTCCTCGGGAGGACGGCGCTCGCTCAGTGCTGCGAGGTCAGCGAAGACGGTGACCAGGTCGATCTCCTGAGCGAGTGCACGATGTCCGGAGTCCAGCGCCTGCTCGCGGGCGGTCAGATACTCCTCGAGCGGGCGGCCGCTGTCGTACGGGTCGGCGTCGAATCCGAGTAGCAGGCTCTGCAGATCGTCGAGGCCGCGGGCGAGGGTCGTCTCGGTATCGGCGGGCACATCGGTCTGCGGGAGGTCGAGAACCGCGGTGGTCGCGGTGGCGCCCTGGCTCGCGTCCTCGTCCTCGAGCGGTTCCAGACGGAGGAGCGGCACGCCGGTCTCGACCTGCGCACCGACGGAGACGACGCATTCTTTGAGACGGGCCTTGAACGGCGCGCGCAGAACGGTCTCCATCTTCATGCTCTCGAGCACCAGGACCGGGTCGCCGGCCTCCACCTCGTCGCCGACCTCGAGGGGCGTCGCGATGACCAGAGCCGGGGCGGGGGAGCGGACCACGCCGCCCTCGTCACGGCTCACCCGGTGCGTCACACCGTCGACGTCGACGAGGTGGATCGGACCGTGGGTGTCGGTGAGCAAGCGGTGACGGGTCCCGTTGACGGTCACCTGTCCGGCATGCTCGTCGTAGCGTTCGAGTTCGACCTCGGCGACCCGGAAGTCGTCTCCCGCCTCGACGCGAACCCGGAAGTGGTGAGCGCCGATCCGGATGATGCGGACCCGGTACGTCGCACCGCGGAGCTTGAAGTCGATCGGACGGCCGCTCTCGTGGTGGACCTGGGGCCGTCCGCCGGCCGCAGTGACGAGGAGACGATCGAGTTCGGCCTGCTCCTCCTCCTCGTACGCGTCGATGGCGGCAGCGGCCAGCGCGACGGTCGAATGCTGGTGGGAGACCAGGCGGCCTTCGTCGCGCACACGGTCGATCCAGCCGGTATCCGCGGAGGCGTCGATCACCTCGGGCTGGCGGAGTAGTTCCAGAACGAAGCTCTTGTTGGTGGAACCGCCTTCGATGATGACGCCGGTTCGCGACATCGCGCGCCGCAGGCGTCCGAGGGCCTCGTTGCGATCACGGCCGTAGGCGATGATCTTGGCGATCATCGAGTCGAAGTCGGCGGGGATCGTGTCGCCCTCGCTCACCCCGGTGTCGACGCGGATACCCGGCCCGGTGGGCAGGTCGAGGCGTGCGATGCGACCGGGAGCCGGCGCGAAGTCGCGATCCGGGTCCTCGGCGTTGAGGCGGGCTTCGATGGCGTGACCGCGTTCGACGGGCTTGGGGCCCTCCAGCTTCCCGCCGGAGGCGACGTGCAGCTGCGCCCGCACCAGGTCGAAGCTGTTCGTGAGCTCGGTGATCGGATGCTCCACCTGCAGCCGGGTGTTGACCTCCAGGAATGCGAACAGCTTCTCGCCGGGGTGGTACAGGAACTCGACCGTGGCGGCGCCGCGGTAGCCGACGGCATTGGCCAATCGCTCGGCGGAGGTCTTGACCTCCTCTGTCTGCTCCTCGGAGAGCACCGGCGACGCCGACTCCTCGATGACCTTCTGGTTGCGTCGCTGCACCGAGCAGTCGCGGACGCCGAGCGCCCACGCGGTGCCCTGTCCGTCGGCGATGACCTGCACCTCGACGTGCCGCGCGCCGGTGACCAGCCGTTCGAGGAAGACGACGCCGCTGCCGAAGGCCCGCTCGGCCTCCTCACGGGTGCGCTGGTAGGCGTCGACGAGGTCGGCGTCGTCGGTCACCTTGCGGATGCCGCGTCCGCCGCCGCCCGCGGTGGCCTTGAGCATCAGCGGGTAACCGATGTTCGCGGCGGCCTCCTTGGCGGACTCGACGTCCTCGACGGGTCCGCGGCTCCACGGCGCCACCGGAACACCGACCTCCTCGGCGATCAGCTTGGAACCGATCTTGTCGCCGAGCTTGCGCATCGCCGCACCCGACGGCCCGATGAAGGTGACGCCGATGCGGTCGCACATCTCCGCGAACGCCGGGTCCTCGGCGACGAATCCCCAGCCGACCCATGCGGCGTCGGCGCCGGACTCCAGCAGCGCGCGCTCGAGCAGAGCCAGGTCGAGATAGGGGCGGGCCGACGCCGGGCCGAGATCGTAGGCGATGTCCGCTTCCCGGACGTATGTAGCCGTCTGGTCGACATCGGTGTGCAGTGCGACGACCTCGACGTTCTGTCCGGTCTCCGCGTTCAGATCGCGTACGGCGTTGATGAGGCGCATACCGGCCTCGCCTCGGTTGACGATCGCGATGCGTTGGAACACGCAGAACTCCTTGCTTTCTTCAGGCTGTCGGGAGAGTGACTGTTGTTATTGTTCCGTGTCCTGTGTGGTCATTACCACGGAATCAGGTGTGACAAGAATCCCGTACTCGCTGGTAGCGGCCCGCGAACCGGAAAAAAGGGCTGACGGCTCATCGAATCGACATCAGGGGAGGGCGTTGGCAAGCGGTGCGGTCTCGAGCCCGAGCGCGCCTGCGGCGAAGCGTGAGACCGGTCCGGCCCCCGCTTCGAGAGCCGCGGCGTATCCGTCCCGTGCGGTGCCGCACAGCTCGCCGGACTCGGGGCCGGTCTGCTGCACACCGATCAGCGCCACCGTCTCGCCGGTCGTCGGAATGCACACCGCCCAGATGAACAGCGACTCGTCCGCCCAGCCGGCTTCGGCGCGCGCCACGTACCCGGCCGCGTCCGCTACGCCGAGGAGTGCCAGGGCCGGAACGTCGGAGAGCCGGTCGTCATCACGCAGAGAGCGTAGATACCACGCGCCCGCATTGATCTCGACCGGCTCCACCGAACGTCGTTCCTGCGAGTCGATGACTACTTGATCTCGAGGAGGACGGTGCCCTGCGTGACCGCAGCTCCCGCCTCGACCGAAAGACCGGTGACTGTGCCGTCCTTGTGCGCGGTGACCGGGTTCTCCATCTTCATGGCCTCCAGGACCACGATGAGATCACCCGCGGCGACGGTGTCGCCCTCGCTCACCGAGACCTTCACGACGGTGCCCTGCATGGGGGCCGTCACCGCGTCGCCGGAGGCGGCGACGCCGCCCTTCTTCCGGGTACGCGGCTTCGGCTTGCGGCGGATGGCGCCACCGTTGGCACCGCCGCCGCCCAGGTTCAGATCGCCCGGCAGCGAGACCTCGACGCGTCGGCCGCCGACCTCGACGACCACGTTCTGACGGGGTGCTGTGTCGTCCTCCTCGATCGGCTCACCTGCGGTGTACGGCTCGATCGGGTTGTCCCAGTCGGTCTCGATCCACTTGGTGTAGATGTCGAACTTCTCGCCGTCACCGATGAAGGCGCGGTTGGAGACGATGTGGCGGTGGAACGGGAGGACCGTGGCCAGCCCCTCCACCTCGAACTCGGCGAGAGCGCGGCGCGACCGTTCGAGTGCCTGGTCGCGATCCTCACCCGTGACGATCAGCTTGGCGAGCATCGAATCGAACTGGCCGCCGATGACGTCACCCTGCACCACGCCGGAGTCGACGCGCACGCCCGGGCCGGTCGGCTCCTTGTACACGCTGATCGGGCCGGGTGCCGGAAGGAATCCGCGTCCGGCGTCCTCGCCGTTGATGCGGAACTCGAACGAGTGACCGCGCGGCGTCGGGTCCTGCGTGACGGTGAGTTCCTTGCCCTCCGCGATGCGGAACTGCTGACGCACCAGGTCGATGCCCGCGGTCTCCTCGGTGACCGGGTGCTCCACCTGAAGTCGGGTGTTCACCTCGAGGAACGAGATCGTGTCGCCCTGGACCAGGTACTCGACGGTGCCCGCTCCGAAGTAGCCGGCCTCGCGGCAGATGGCCTTGGCCGACGAATGGATCTGGTCGCGCTGCGCGTCGGTCAGGAACGGTGCGGGAGCTTCCTCGACGAGCTTCTGAAAGCGACGCTGCAGCGAGCAGTCGCGGGTGCCCGCGACGACGACGTTGCCGTGCTGGTCGGCGATGACCTGGGCCTCCACGTGACGGGCCTTGTCGAGGTACTGCTCGACGAAGCACTCGCCGCGACCGAACGCGGCGACGGCTTCGCGGGTCG
Source organism: Gordonia zhaorongruii (assembly GCF_007559005.1). Taxonomy (GTDB): domain Bacteria; phylum Actinomycetota; class Actinomycetes; order Mycobacteriales; family Mycobacteriaceae; genus Gordonia; species Gordonia zhaorongruii. Next base: position 1,005,971 of record NZ_CP041763.1, read on the forward strand.
CCGACTCGAACAGCTCGGGGATCTCCTCGACGGTGTGCGCGACCTTCATGCCGCGGCCGCCGCCACCGAACGCCGCCTTGATGGCGACCGGGACGCCGTACTCCTTGGCGAACGCCACGACCTCGTCGGCGCCGCCGACCGGGTCCTTGGTGCCCGCTGCCATCGGCGCCTTGGCGCGCTCGGCGATGTGTCGTGCGGTGACCTTGTCGCCGAGGTCGCGGATCGACTGCGGGGACGGACCGATCCAGGTGAGGCCGGCGTCGAGGACGGCCTGCGCGAACTCGGAGTTCTCCGAGAGGAATCCGTAGCCGGGGTGAATCGCGTCGGCGCCCGAGCGCGTTGCCGCGTCGAGCAGCTTGTCGAACACCAGGTACGACTCGGCCGAGGTCTGGCCTCCCAGAGCGAACGCCTCGTCGGCCAGGCGCACGAACTGCGCGTCGGCGTCGGGCTCGGCGTAGACGGCGACACTCGTGATGCCTGCGTCCTTGGCGGCGCGGATGACGCGGACCGCGATCTCACCGCGGTTCGCGATCAGAACCTTCTTGATGGTCGTCTGTGTGATCGAACTTGACACTGGCTCTCCTGTGGCGGGCCCACGCGTGCGGGCCGTCGTCGTGACGGACGGTGGCACCCGGTCGGGGGCGGCCCGGTCAGGGCAGCCGCCCACCGGGGCGCCGGGGGCTGTTGCGTCGCGCGGGATGACTCCACGTGTGGCGCTCAACACGGTGCCCGGGAGTCGGCCACCGTGAATTCCGGGATTCAGCGTATCCCACCGAGCAATCGCTCGGTAGAAGCCGTACCCGAAATCCGAGAACTCGTTCTACATGGCCGCCGACGTACTTGCGAGTAGCCCGGCGAAGTCGTCGAGGAACTTCAGGACCGGGCCGGGCTGCTCCGCCGGATAACGCGAGTGCATACGCAGGCCGGACGTGGTCCGATTGACCCAGATGTACACCTCGTCGCCGGAGTACGAGTGGCTCCGCAGCACCCGGGCTCCGCCGTCGTCAGCGGACGCCGACGACGGCGTGCCGCGCGCGTCCATGTACGAGACCACGAAACGCGGTGCCGGCGTGTGGCCGAGAAGCTCGGCGACCCGTAGGAACGGCAGCCGTGCGCCGTGCCGTCCCGTCACGAGACCTTCGGCGGCACGTTGGACGGCGGTGTCGAAGTCGGGGTCGTCCCGGACGTCGACCACGACCGGCGCCAGCCCGACGAACCAGCCGAGCGCGTGCTCCCATGCGGGATCGGTCCGGGTGTGCCGCGGCATCACGCACGCGAACTCGGATTCCGGTGCCGCGGAACGATACGCCAACGCCAGGGCGGCCAGCACCGCGGAGACGATGTTGCCGCCGGCGGTCGCGGATGCGACGTCGAGGGCTGCGGTCTGCGCGGCGTCGAGCAGACGCCCGCTGTGTGAGGACTGCGGCGGATGCTCCACGTCGAACGGGTCGTCGGAGTCGTCGGCCGGCGGAACCAAGGGGACGAAACGCGGGACGTCGCCGTGCTCGGCCAGGAACTCCCGCCACGTCTGCACGGCTCGATGCGACGCGTCGGCGGTGTCGGCGCGGGTGCGCTCCGCCGCGCTGAAGTCGATGTAACTGCCGGTCGGCGGAAGGTCGTGAGGACGCCGGTCGCGCGCCGAGCGATACAACTCGGTCAGTTCGTACTGCGCGGTGACCAGCGAGTACCCGTCGACGAGTGAATGGTCCGCCGCGAACAGCAGGGTGAAGCTCGTGCGGCGGGCCACGGTGGCGAACCGGTACGCGGGCCAGTGCAGGGGAGCGGTGGCCCGGTCGAACGATCCCGCCACCTGCTCCAGGAGCAGGTCGATGTCCGAATACCACCCGATCCGGCTCATCTTGAGACGCACGGTGCCCGGCTGAGTGCTGTAGCGCTCGGTGCGATCGTGTTTCAGAACGACGTGCGTCCGGAGCACCTCGTGACGGTTGATCCAGCCCAGCATCGCGGTGCGGAGCGAGGGCACCGACAGCGGTTCGTCGAAATCGATGGACAACCCGAGCCAAGATTCGCGACCGCCCTCGCGCCGGGTGCGGGCCCGGTGCTCGAAGGCGGCACGCAGGTGCTGCTCGTGGTTGTGCGAGGGCGAACGGCCGTCACGATGCCAGCTGCCGAGTCCGCCCTCGACTCTCGGAACCCATTCGACGAGGCGCCCCGGCTCCACCGGGGCGTCGAGGACCTGGAGGAACTCCATCCGACGTCAGTCGCCTCAGCCGCCCGTCTGCTCGACGACCTGCCGTTTGATGCGTGCCAGCATCCCGGCCATGCCGCGCAGACGCAGCGGGCTGATCACCGAGGCGAGCCCGAGGTCGTGAAAGAAGTCCGGCGGCACCGTGCCGATCTGCTCAGCGGTCGCACCGTCGAGCCCCTGATGGAGGATCGATGCGAAGCCGCGGGTCGTCGGAGCCTCCGGTGGCGCACTGAAGTACAGGGCCACCGCGGCCGGATCCGATGCGTCGACCGACAGGAAGATCGGTGACTGGCATTCGGGGACCGGCTCCATCGCGTCCTCCTGCAACGAGTCGGGCAGTTGCGGGAGTTCGTCGGCGAACTCGAGGAGGAGTGTCGCCTTGTCCGGGTCGGCGAGCGCGGCGAAGTCGTCGACGATCTCGGCGAGCGCTGCGGGCAACGTCATGCGGGCCCCTCTTAGTTCTTGCCTGGCGCGGAGCCCGGCTCCTCGCCCTGCGCGATCGGCACGCGCACGGTGTTGCCCCACTCGGTCCAGGACCCGTCGTAGTTGCGGACGTTGCCGAACCCGAGGAGGTAGGTGAGCACGAACCAGGTGTGGCTCGACCGTTCGCCGATTCGGCAGTACGCGATCGTGGGCGTCTTCGGGTCCAGGTCCGCGTAGATCTCCTCGAGTTCGGGGCGTGTGCGGAAACGTGAGTCCGGTGCGGCCGCCTTCGCCCACGGGATGGACACCGCGGTCGGGATGTGGCCGCCCCGCAGAGCGCCCTCCTCCGGGTAATCGGGCATGTGGGTGCGCTCGCCCGTGTACTCCTGCGGTGACCGGACGTCGACGAGCGGCGTGGTGCCGAGCGAGTCGAGGACCTGAGACGCGAACGCGCGGATCGCGGAGTCGTCGCGTTCGACGACCGGGTAGTCGGTGGCCGGGTACACAGGCACCTCGAAGGAGGTCTCCCGCTGCTCATCCATCCAGGCATCACGTCCGCCGTCGAGCAGCCGGACGTCCTCGTGGCCGAACAGAGTGAACACCCACATCGCGTAGGCGGCCCACCAGTTGTTCTTGTCGCCGTAGACGACGATCGTGTCGTCGCGCGCGATGCCCTTGTCGCTCATCAGCTTCGCGAACTGCTCACCGTCGATGTAATCGCGAGTCACCGGATCGTTGAGGTGCAGGTGCCAGTCGATCTTCTGCGACGTCGGGATGTGGCCGATGTCGTACAGCAGCACATCCTCGTCGGACTCGACGATCTTCAGTCCGGGAGCGCCCAGGTGAGCGGACAGCCATTCGGTGCTGACGAGGCGTTCCGGATGAGCGAACGCGGTGAAGGCCGGATTCGAATCGAATTCCACTGGCATGCGTGTGTCTCCCCAATTCGTGGTGCCCCGATTCCCGAGGCGCGGCGGCCGAAGCCGACTGTCGTTCTTCAGCATACGGTCGCGCGATCGACAGGGTCGGGACGGTGGGGGTCGGACGAGGCTGCGCCGTGACCGGAAGCCCTCTGCGAGACGCGAACCAGATCAGGCTCGCCAGAGATCGGCGATGTCGACGTCCAGGTCGGTCAGCAGACGCCGCGTGAGCGGAAGGCTGATGCCGATGACCGACGACGGGTCGCCGTCGATGCCGTCGAGCAGCCAGCCGCCCAGTCCGTCCAGCGTGAACGCCCCGGCCACCTTCAACGGCTCGCCGGTGGCCACGTACCGCTCGATGAGCGTGTCGGAGACGTCCGAGAACCGCACCGACGTCGACTGGTGCCCGGTTGCCGCGTCGGCCTCGCCGCGGTGCAGTCGCGTCACGCAATGTCCGGTGATCAGGTGGCCGGTGCTGCCGCGCATCCGGTGCCACTGCTCGATCGCGACCTCGGGGGAGTGCGGCTTCCCGGACAGCCTGCCGTCGAGCAGCAGCATCGAATCGCAGGTGAGCACCACTCCATCGGTGCGCGCGGCGTCGAACAACGGATCGTCGCCGCCACGGATCGTCTCGACGACGGCGTCCGCCTTCGCCTGGGCGAGCGCGGTGACGACGTGCTCGGGCGCTGCATCGGCGAGCCGATCGACTATCGCCTCCTCATCGACGTCGGAGACGAGGACCAGGGGATCGAGCCCCGCATCCCGCAGAACGCGCAGACGTGCCGGGGACGCCGAACCGAGCACGACCGTGATCGGTTCGGACGTCACCCGCGGTTGGTGAACGTGGTCGGCATGCCCCACTGCGGGCGGTGCATGTCGGTGGGCAGACCCCAGTCGTTGCGGACGACCGGTCCGAGCGGACCGGGATCCCCGCCGGCGGCCGCCAGCACGCTGACGAGAGCGGCGACCTCCTCATCGGACGGGTTGCCCGAGACGACGGTCAGGAACGGCTTCTCGGCCGGACCCGGAGCGGCGTCGTCGTTCGTGTCACTCACAGCGTTCTCGTTCACAGCGCCGTCCTCGTTCGCAGGGTCGTCCTCGTTCGCGGGTCGTCGCCGGCAGTCACAGCGGAATGTTTCCGTGCTTGCGCGGGGGCAGCTGCACCAGTTTGCGCTCGAGGAGACGCAGCGCGTTAGCGATCTGTCCGCGGGTGTGGCTGGGCGGAACGACCGCGTCCACGTATCCGCGCTCGGCGGCGACGTACGGATTGACGAGGGTGTCCTCGTACTCCTTCTGCAGCTCGAGACGGAGCGCGTCGACGTCCTCGCCGTTCGCCTCGGCCTCCTTGAGCTTGCCGCGGTAGACGAAGCCCACGGCACCCGAAGCGCCCATCACGGCGATCTGCGCGGTCGGCCACGCCAGGTTCACGTCCGCGCCCATGTGCTTGGAGCCCATCACGTCGTAAGCGCCGCCGTACGCCTTGCGGGTGATGACGGTGATCTTGCCGACGGTCGCCTCGCCGTAGGCGTACAGGAGCTTGGCGCCGCGACGGATGATGCCGTTGAACTCCTGCTCGGTGCCGGGCAGGAAGCCGGGCACATCGACAAGCGTGACGATCGGGACGTTGAAGGCGTCGCACGTGCGGACGAAGCGCGCGGCCTTCTCCGAGGCGTCGATGTCGAGGCAGCCGGCGAACTGAGTCGGCTGGTTCGCGACGATGCCGACGCTGCGGCCGTCCACCCGCCCGAAACCGATGATCACGTTCATCGCGCGCTCGGCCTGCACTTCGAGGAACTCGTCGTCGTCGAGGATGCGCCGGATGACCTCGTGCATGTCGTACGGCTGGTTGGGTGAATCCGGAATCAGGGCGTCGAGCTCGAGGTCCTCGGCCGTGAGGTTCTCCTCGATGCTGCCCGGCGCCTGGGTGGTGGACAGTCGGGGAGCCTCGGCGCGATTGTTGCTCGGCAGGTAGCCGAGGAGATCCTTGACGTACTCGAGTGCGTCCTCCTCGTCCTGCGCGACGTAGTGGGCGACGCCCGACTTCGTCATATGGGTGCTCGCGCCGCCGAGCTCCTCCATGGTCACGTTCTCGCCGGTGACGGTCTTGATGACGTCGGGTCCGGTGACGAACATCTGACTGGTCTTGTCGACCATCACGGTGAAGTCGGTCAGCGCGGGTGAGTAGACGTGCCCGCCCGCCGCGGCACCCATGATGAGCGAGATCTGCGGGATCACGCCCGACGCCTTCACGTTGCGGTGGAAGATCTCGCCGTACAGACCGAGGGAGACGACGCCCTCCTGGATGCGGGCGCCCGCACCCTCGTTGATGCCGATGAGCGGACGACCGGTCTTGATCGCCAGATCCATCACCTTGACGATCTTCTCGCCGTACACCTCACCGAGGCTGCCGCCGAACACGGTGACGTCCTGGCTGAACACGCAGACCTCGCGGCCCTCGACGGTGCCGTAACCGACCACCACGCCGTCGCCCATGGGGCGGCGCTCGGCGAGACCGAAATTGGTGCTGCGGTGGCGGGCCAGCGCGTCGAGTTCGACGAACGAACCCTCGTCGAGCAGGTGCGTGATGCGCTCGCGGGCGGTCAGCTTGCCCTTGTCGTGGATCTTCTCGACTGCGCCCTCACCGACCGGGTACTTGGCGTCGGCGAGACGGTTGTGCAGGTCAGCGAGCTTTCCGGCCGTGGTGTGGATATCGGGAGCAGCGCTGTCGTCGCGCGAAGCAGTCGTCATGACATTCGATGCTAACGAGGAACGTGTGACCCGCGTCAACCGCCTCGAATGTGAGAAATTCCTCACGTTCGGAAAATCGGGCGGATTTCGGCTGCCGACTAGGCTGTTCTCCGTGAGTCACGACGAGAATCGCGCCGTCCCGAATCCGGCTGCAGCCGCCCTGCCCGATGCGGACCGGTTGCGTGCCGCGCTGTCCGGGACACGGTGGACGCGCATCGAAGTGGTGCCGGAGACCGGTTCGACCAACGCCGACCTGATCGAGCGGGCAGATGCGGACGGGGGCACCGGGTCGGGCGGCACCGGGTCGGACGGGGTCGACGGCACGGTCCGGATCGCCGGGTTTCAGTCCTCCGGGCGCGGACGGCATTCCCGGGTGTGGCAGACGCCGCACGGACAGCTGGCAGTGTCGGCAGCCGTCGCGGTCGGCCCGGGCGACACGGAGCGGATCGGCTGGCTCTCGTTGCTGACCGGGCTCGCGGTTCGTGACGCCATCGCACAGGTGAGCGGCGTGCGCCCCGAGTTGAAATGGCCCAACGACGTGCTGGCGCCGAAGGGCGGAAAGCTGTCCGGCATCCTCGCCGAGTTCCGCCCGCTGCCTGCGGGTGGGGGAGTCGCGGTGATCGGCACCGGTATCAATCTCGACCTCGATTCGGTCGCGGACGGTGCCGAAGCGGCGTCGGTGCGCGGACTGGCGGGCACGGAGGTGGACTCGACGCAGCTCGCAGTCGCGTACCTGCGCGCGCTGTCGGAGCGGCTGGCGCACTGGCCTCACGATGTGGACGGGCTCGTCGCCGACTACCGCGCGGCGAGCGCGACCATCGGCCGCCGTGTGCGGCTGATCCTGCCGGGAGACGCCGAGGTGATCGGCGACGCCGTCGGCATCGACGAGCAGGGCGCCATCGTGGTGCAGGGGCCGGACGAACGCATCGTGGCATCGGCGGGCGACGTCACTCACCTGCGTCCGGTGGAGTAGCGGGCCCGAACTGGAGCATCCAGCCGGGAGGTCCCGGCTAGCGGCCCCCGGCGTCCTTCTTCCGGCTCGCCGAGCCCATCGTCGGGATCAGGGAGAAGACCGGCAGGCCGATCACCAGGTGCATGACGGCGGTGCCGATGCCGGTGGAGATCTCAGCGGACAGTGCGAGCGGCACCACGACGCTCGCGATGATCAGCAGACCGACTACCCAGCGGTAGAACTGGCCGGGTGCGGGCGTGCCGACCTGAAGCAGGTACCAGAGGGCCCCGCCGAGGAGAGCGACGACGAAGCCCACGAGCGCGAACCACAGCTCGTCCTGCGCGAGCGGATTCCAGATGCCGAGTTGCCCGGAGTCGTTCACCTTCTCGGTGATGATGCGGATGATCCAACCGACGAGCCACGCGGCGAGGCCGGTGACCACACCGGTCATCAGCACGCCGCCGCAGAACAGCAGTGGATCGATATCGGGGCCTCGGCGCGGCCGCTTGGCGGGCCGCTGATTCGACTGCGGCTCGTAGGCCTGCTGGTCCCGGTAGTCGCCGTACTGGGAGTAGTCGCCTGCCTGGCTGTACGCGCGCGTCGGCGGGTTCTGGTCCGGTCCGCGATAGCGGGGATCGCGCGGGTCGTAGTTGGTCATCGCTCCTGCCCTTCGGTTCGCATCTGGTGCCGTGTTCGCCGGAAGGTCCCGTCCCGGATCATCTCGCCGCACAGTGTACCGGCGGCGCGCGATCAGCAGCACGGTTAAGCTCTGTCGACATGGGTTATCCGCGTGAGAACCTCGCCCCCGGCGAACGAGTCGTCATCCATCGCCATCCGCACTGGAAGTGCCTGATCGCACCGGTGCTGATCTTCTGGGTGGTCACCGCGGTCTGCGGCGTCGCGCTCGGATTCATCCGGACATCCGATTCGCTGTCCGGGGCGTCCGGGTTGTGGCTCACCGTCGCAGTGGGCGTCATCTGGCTCGCGGCCACCGTGTACTGGCTGGGCCGGCCGCTGCTCGCCTGGTGGACGACGCATTTCGTGGTCACCGACCGTCGGGTCGTGTACCGCAGCGGCATCATCACCAGGTCGGGGATCGATATCCCGATCCGGCGCATCAACACGGTGGAGTTCCGGCACGGTCTGGTCGACCGGATCCTCCGGACCGGCACGCTGGTCATCGAATCCGCGTCCGACGATCCGCTCTCGTTCCGGGACATCCCCGATGTGGAGGCCGTCCACGCCCAGCTCTACCAGGAGCTTCTCGATGACGAAGACCTCGACGAGGAACCGAGGGGGCGACGCCGGTGACCGGGGCACGGAGCATCCTGCTCGCCGAGGACGACGCGGCCATCGCCGAGCCGTTGGCCCGAGCACTCGCCAGGGAGGGCCACGAGTGCGTCATCGCCGCGACCGGGCCGCAAGCTCTCGACGAGGCACTGACCGGTGCGTTCGGGCTGCTGATCCTCGATCTCGGGCTGCCCGGGATGGACGGTCTCGAGGTGTGCCGGCGCGTGCGTTCGGAAAGGCCGCAACTCGCTGTCCTCATGCTGACGGCACGCACCGACGAGGTCGACTTCGTGGTCGGTCTGGACGCGGGCGCCGACGACTACGTCGGCAAGCCGTTCCGGCTCGCGGAGCTGCTCGCCAGGGTCCGTGCACTCATGCGCCGCAGCAGTTCGGTCGACGAGGGAGACGATGTGCTCGATTACGGGGACATCGCGCTCGACGGGCGAGCGCGACGAGTGGTGGTCGACGGGGACGAGCTATCACTGGCCAACAGGGAGTTCGACCTGCTGCAGTTCCTGATGACACGTCCCGGACAGGCGCTGTCCCGTGACGAGATCATGACGCAGGTCTGGGGGTCGACCGACCTGCGGTCGTCGAAGACCCTCGACATGCACGTGTCGTGGATCCGCCGGAAGATCGGTGATGATCAGGACGGTCGGCCCAAGCACATCGTCACCGTGCGCGGTGTCGGATTCCGGTTCGACCCCTAGGCGGCACGCATGCGACGCCGGATCCTGCGAATGATGATCGCGACCCTGGTCGCGGTCGGCGTGCTGCTCGGCGTGCCGCTGACCGTGCTGTCCTGGCAGTGGATGTCGCAGGACGCACAGCAGAGTCTGGCGAAGAGTCTCAAGCGCATGTCCGAGTTCGTCATCGCCGAGGAGTCGGAGGGCCGACCCGTCGATCCGACGGCTCTCGACCTCGAGCAGTTCCGGCTGCTGGTGCCTGCCGGCGGCCGGCTCATGCTCGACGCCCGAGTGCCCACCGAGTCCGGAACGGTCCGGACGCTGCATCGGCAGATCGGCAGCGAAGTGGACAGCTCGATGATCTCCGAGTCGGTGAGTCTCGGAACGGACGCCGAACTGACACTGGAGGTGCCGTACGAATCGGTCCGGCCCCAGCAGTGGGCAGCGGCCGGTGTGCTGCTGGTGGTGATCGTCGCGTCCGTAGGCGGCGGCGCGGTCGTCGCCGTGGTCACCGCCAGACGCCTCACCGAACCGCTCACCGACGTGGCCGAGCGTGCAGCCGGGATGGCGCGTGGCGACTTCTCCGCACCCTGGCCCCGGTACGGGATCGCCGAACTCGACGAGGTGGCGGCCACACTGGCGGATGCGAACCGGGAGATCGCCTTGCGGCTCGAACGGGAGGGGGAGATCGTCGGCGACGTCTCGCATCAACTGCGCAGCCGGCTGACCGCCGTGCACCTGCGGCTCGACGAGCTCACCCTGCACGACGATCCGGCGGTCGTATCCGAGGCCGAGGCGGGTCTCGAGCAGGTCGACCGGCTGACCTCCGAACTCGACGAGCTCGTTGCGGCCTCCCGGGAGGACTCATCCGGTCGCGGAGTGGTCGACGCGGGGCAGGTCATCGACACCCTGATCGGCGATTTCGACCCGGCGTTCACCGCGGTGGGACGCGTGCTGCGTACCGATCGAGTGCCGTCGACGCGACTGATCGCCGGGAAGCCCGGCCGGCTTCGGGAGGCGCTCAGCGTTCTCATCGACAACTCGCTGCAACACGGCGACGGCACGACGACGGTCCGGATCACCGATCTTCCGGCAGCCGAGATGGTCCGGGTGACCGTGGCAGACGACGGGCCGGGGATCGCGGACGACATCGCCCTCGACGTGTTCCGGCGCGGATTCTCGGGCGGCAGCCGCAGCGGGGTGGGACTGTCGTTGTCGCGGGCGCTCATCGAGGCGGACGGCGGTCGCCTCGACCTCACGTCGCGACGGCCTGCGGTCTTCTCGATCGTCCTGCCCGTCGCCGGTGAGCATCGATCAGAAGACGATCAGATGGGGGAGGACTCCCACCCGCCGGGCCAGACGTTCACGCGTGGCCGAGTTCCTCATCGGTGAGTTCTTCGGGGGTGGGACGCACGTCGGTGGAACCGGGCCCTTCCGGGTCTTCCTCGGGAAAGGCGAAGCGGCGCAGCGCCCAGAACCGGAACCCCATGCCGATCAGGTTGCCGATGATGAAGGCGAGCACGAAGTCGAGGATCACCAGGTCCAGGCCCTCGAGATTCTCACGCATGTCGAACACGTTGTTGGCGGCCCACAGCGGTGCCGCGGTCAGGAGGACCGCGATGCCGCTGATCCCGAAGAACAGAAGCGCCTCATGGTGGCGTTCGCGCCCGCCGCGGTTCTTGAACGCCCACTCGCGGTTCAGGATGTAGCTGAGAATCGTGGCGATGACACCCGAGATGACCCTGGCGACCACCGGTTTGGGCTCCAGGACGGTGAAGATGAGGGAGTAGTAGATGACGGTGTCGACGACGAACGTCGTGCCGCCCACGATGGCGAACTTGATGAGCTCGTTGTGCTTGATGACGAGCCTGCGCACAGGCCCAGGCAGCATAGCCACCGCCTTGTCGATTGTCAGCACGGAAGTCGAGTGTACGTAACCTGACGACCGCAGACACATCGGCGGACGTCGATGCGGTGATTCGTGCGTGACATGACACCATTGACGGCGTGAGTTCGCAACCGCGCGGAGCAGGCGCAACACACTCGGAAACCGGCATGCCGACGGTCACCGTGATCGGCGGTGGGCAGCTGGCGCGCATGACGCATCAATCGGCGATCGCGTTGGGACAGTGCCTGCGTGTGCTCGCGGCGACCGATTCGGATCCGGCGGCCCAGGTGAGCGGGGACGTGGTGCTCGGTTCGCATGACGATCTCGACGCCCTTCGTCGTGCCGCAGAGGGATCGGTCGCGTTCACCTTCGATCACGAGGGAGTTCCACTCGACCACCTGCGCGTCCTGGAATCGGAAGGGGTGGCCGTCCGCCCGCCGTCGACGGCACTGCGCTACGCCCAGGACAAACTCGACATGCGGAACCGGCTGAGCGAACTCGGGCTCCCCGTTCCCGACTTCGCCGATCTCTCGGGCGACGTGTCGCAGGCCCGTGAGCGTCTCGTCGAGTTCGGTGCCCGGAACCGGTGGCAGATCGTCCTCAAAGCGGTTCGCGGCGGATACGACGGCCGTGGCGTCTGGCTGATCGACGACCAGTCGCAGGCGCTCGAGGTATTCGACGCGCAGTCGGGCGGGGACACCGTGCTGATGGCCGAGCAGAAGGTGCAGATGCGCCGTGAGCTGTCGGCGATGATTGCGCGGTCGCCGCACGGACAGGGTGCGGCATGGCCGGTCGTGGAGACCGTTCAGCGCAACGGGCAGTGCGCGGTGGTGCTGGCGCCCGCTCCTGATCTCGATCCCGATCTCGCGCAGCAGGCGCAGCAGATGGCTTTGCGGTTGGCCGACGAACTCGGTGTGGTCGGGGCGATGGCGATGGAGCTGTTCGAGACCGACGACGGGAAGCTCGTGGTGAACGAGCTCGCGATGCGACCGCACAACAGTGGTCACTGGACCATGGACGGCGCGGTCACCTCTCAGTTCGAGCAGCACTTGCGAGCGGTTCTCGACTACCCGCTCGGTGCCACTGCGGCTCGCGCGGACGTGGTCGTGATGGCGAACGTCCTCGGCGCGGAGCAGACACCCACGATGTCGGTCGACGAGCGTATGCATCACCTGTTCGCTCGCATGCCTGATGCCCGAATTCACATGTACGGCAAGGGAGAGCGGCCCGACCGAAAGGTGGGGCACGTCAACATCGTCGGTCGGCCGGGCGAGGACGTCGCGACTGTACGCGAGCGTGCCGAGCGCGCCGCGCACTGGATGTCCACCGCGGTCTGGACCGACGGATGGGATCCGCACTCCGCCGACGGCTGAGGGAACGAGCCGGGGAGGTGGACCGGCGAGTGGTGTGCGGTATCGATGCTGGTCATCGCTGACACTCCCGTCGATTCGCTGTTTCCATGACCATATCTGGAGGGTCTGACAAAGCACGTCAAACTCGAACGGGTGGACGAGTTGAGTATGGGGTCACCCGATCACCGACGGCGACTCACACTGAACAGTCAGTGCCGCACCGATTCCGTACCGCGAGGTAGCGTTGCACGAGATTCAGGCGCCACCCACACCGATCGGAGACCCCTACACATGACCGCACCCCAAGCTCCCCGCGTCGGCCTCATCATGGGCAGCGACTCGGACTGGCCGACGATGAAGGCGGCGGCCGAGGCCCTCGCCGAGTTCGGTGTGCCGTTCGAGGTGGGAGTGGTCTCCGCCCACCGGACCCCGCAGCGGATGCTCGATTACGCGAAAGGCGCTGCAGAACGCGGTATCTCGGTCATCATCGCGGGTGCGGGCGGTGCCGCGCATCTTCCGGGGATGGTGGCCGCAGCGACCCCGCTGCCGGTCATCGGCGTCCCTGTTCCGCTGAAGTACCTCGACGGGATGGACTCGCTGCTGTCGATCGTCCAGATGCCCGCGGGCGTCCCCGTCGCGACCGTGTCGATCGGCGGGGCACGGAACGCCGGACTGCTGGCCACCCGGATCCTGGGCGCGAGCGATCCGGCGATCCAGACGGCGATGTCGAAGTTCCAGGATGGACTCGAGGAGATGGTCCTGGAGAAGGACGAGCGTCTCCGTCGCTCGATCCTCGAGGACTGAGTCCGCTAGTCGACGAGATCGGCGACTACCTGTGACACCGGCGCTTCGCGAGCCGATCGGAAGCCCGCTCCCGCCCACAGGTTGATCACCTCGGGATCGTCGGCCGCAGCCTTGCGGATGCCGCCGGTCAGGGTGTTGACCTGCGGGTACGCGGCCGGTGCGTGGTCGGTGTTGTCTCGGATGAAGTCGTTCACCAGACCTCGTGCGAGGCGACCCGAATAGGCGCGGGTGGTCACGGTCTCGGTGAAGCGCGGATCGGCGAGCGCGTCGCGATGCGCTCGCTTCGTCCCGGCCTCCGGGCAGCGCAGCAGCAAGGTGCCGATCTGCGCACCGATTCCGCCGGCGTCGAGGATCGCCTGCACGTCGGAGGCGCCGCCCACACCACCCGCGCCGACCGTCGGCAGCCCGGTGGCGTCGATGACGGCACCGACCAGCGCCACCGTGTCGATCTCCGGGTCGGCGTCGGCGATGTGGAAGGTCGCCCGGTGCCCGCCCGCCGAGACTCCCTGAGCGCACAGCGAATCGACACCGAGATCCGCTGCCTGACGGGCCTCTTCGACGCTGGTGACCGTCGAGGACACGGAGATGTCGGCTGCATGCAGGCGGTCGATGACCGACCGCTCGGGGAGCCCGAAGGTGAACGAGACCACGGCGACGCGCTCGTCGATCAGAACGTCGATCTTCTCGCCGAACGAGTCGTCGGTGAACGCGACGGTCTCGGGCAGTGCGACGCCGAGCCGGTCGGCGAGGGGAGTCAGGCGATCCCGGTAGGCGGCGAACGCTGCGGCGTCGGGGTGAATCTCCTCGGGGACGAACACGTTGACGCCGAACGGTGCGCGGGTCCTGCCTCTGATGGCCGCGATCGCCTCGCGCAGGCGCTCTCCGGACAGATACCCGCCACCGTGGAAGCCGAACCCGCCGGCCTCCGAGACCGCTGCCGTCAGCTCCGGTGTGGAGGTGCCGCCCGCCATCGGGGCGCCGACGATCGGCACCTGGAGTTCGTCGAAGCTGTACACAGTGGTCTCCCGTCGCTCACCGCACGCGGATAGCTCACCGCACGCGAAGGATCTCCAGTCCCACGTTACTGCGGAGTTCGAAACCCAGTGCGCGGTACAGACTCTGCGCCGGGTTATCGGCCGTCGTGTGCAGGAACGGCGTGGATCCGTCGTCGATGATCAGCGCGGACACCGCGCGGATCAGGCGACTGGCCAGTCCGCGTCCGCGTGCGTCGGGATGCGTGCAGACGGCACTGATCTCGATCCAGCCGGGCAGATGCAGTCGTTGCCCGGCCATCGCGAGGAGCCGTCCAGTCCCGGGATCCCGGTAGCCGAGATACACGCCCAACTCGATGGTGCGCGGCAGGAACGGCCCGGGTTCGGTCAACTCGACCAGGGCCGTCATCTCCGGAACATCCGCGGGGCCGAGCCGGATCAGCTCGGGGTCGTGGGCCGCGACGACGGTGAGCCCGGTGTACTGCACGAGCTCGAACTCGGCGACCCGGGTGAACAGGTCTTCCGGCAGACGGCTCTGCCGGTCGCGCAGGGACGTGGTCCGGCCGGTTCCGGCGAGCTCGGCGAGGTCGGCGTAGTCCTGCGCAGTCATCTCCCGGGGATGTCCGAAGAACACCGAGACCTCCGGATCGAACGTCACTATCCGGCCGCGGCTGCGTGCGAAGCGAATCTGGGGACCGCACAGCGCGTTCGTGAACGGGTCGTCGAGCGGCGCCGGATCGGCAGAGCTCACGCCACTCCCAGCTTCTCCCGGAAGAACGCGATGATGTCGTCGAGCGCCTCCCGCGTCGGTTCTCCGGGAGCATCGACGAGGTGCTCGGTCACCACCGAATGCGGTGGCAGTGCACCCTCGCTGTTCGCCGTCTCGTCGGGCAGCTCGACGCCGATGAATGCGTCGCCGAGATGCTCGCGGAGGAAGTCGAAACGTCCCCCGGGCGACAGGACGTCCCCCTCGAAGCGGGCTCCCATGACCTGCAGGCCCTTAGCGCACCGGGTCTGGACGCGAGACAGGTCGTCGGGGGAGATGTCGATGGTCCGCCGTCTGCCGGGAGTGATGCCGAACGGCAGGGACGGCTGCGAGAGCACGGGAGCGAGCATCGTGTCGTCCACCGACATGGCGAGTGCGAACCCGCCGGTGAGACACATGCCGATGGCGCCGGTGCCCGGCCCACCGCATTCGGCGTGCGCCGATCGGGACAGCGCGCGGAGCCAGGACACCACCGGGGACGACCGGCCGGTCGCCAGCACAGTGAACTCGCGGCTCACGCAGACCTTGCCGAGTGCGCGGATCATCACGCCTCCTGCCCGGGCCGCATCCGTGATGCCGTTCGGGTTCGGGTCGGCTCCGTCGGTGCCGAACAGGGACGGCAGGAACACGGTGAACCCGGCGTCGGCAACCCGGCGGGCGAAGCCGGCCACCTTCGGGGTGATGCCGGGGATCTCGGCGATGACGATGACCGCGGGGCCGCTGCCGATCACGTAATGGCGGTGCGTGACGCCGTCATGGGCGAAGTCGCGGCGTTCGAAGCCTTCGAGCACGGAATCGGCCGCGGTGCTCATGCGCGATCCGTGACACGGCCGTACAGCACCGAGTCGGCCAGTTTGGCGGGCCAGCGGGCAGGTTTCACCACGTCCGGCGAATCGGACGGCACGATGCGGGCACCGGCGACGTGCAGCCGCTCGCCGGACCGGACGAGGGTGAATTCGCCTGCGGCGAGAACGTTCCGGACCCAATCGGCCTCGGTGCCGTAGTTGAGCACGATGGCGATCCGGTCGTCCTGCACGTACGCCAGGACTGGCGCCTCGTACCGTCGGTTCGACTTGCGCCCGATGTGCTCGACGATCGCCCACGGGGCGATCCGCCCGGCCCACAGGCCCTGGATCGGGTTGGTGATGAACTTGTTCGCATGTGCGACTACGCGGGGGATCCTCACCCTTTCAGCTTGCCTCATCCACGGATCGTTGGATACTGGCTGACATGAGTGCGGTCGACGTGTCGGGGAACGAGCTGGCGAACTCCGACCCCGGGGAGTTCCGCTTGCTGGTCATGGCCGAATCGATCCGGTTGTTCGCCGAGCGCGGCTACGAGGCGACTCCGGTCGAGGCGGTCGCGGCGGCGGCAGGCGTCTCGCGACGAACGCTGTTCCGTCAGTTCGGCTCGAAAGAGGACTTCATCTTCGCCGACCACGAGGCGCTGCTGGCGATCGTCGCCGACCGGCTCCTCGCGGACGAGGCGGCAGCGCAGGACCCGTGGCGGTCGGTGTGCGATGCGGCCGAACTGGTCTTCGACCACTTCGCAGCCCATCGCGATCTCGCGATGGGGCGGTATCGCGTGGTGTCGCAGGTGCCCGCCCTGCGCGACCGCGAACTCGTCACCACCTACCGGTATCAGCGGTTGTTCGAGGACTCGCTCCGCCGACGCCTGCCGCACGTGCCGCGGGTCCGCGTGGTCGCGTTCGCGGCCGCCGTGACCGGCGCCCACAATCACCTGCTGCGGCAGATGGTCCGCGGCGACGAGGAGGCGACCGCCGCGGTACTGAGCGACGAACTGCGCAGGCTCCGCGGGGCGGCGACCGCCGTGGAGCCGCAGAGCGATCTGTCGGAACCTCCGGCCTCGGCCGTCACCGTCGTCACGCATTCGGGGAACCTGACCGCAGATCAGGTGGCCGACATCGTGCGCGCGCGATTGACCCGGCACTCAGTGCCGTGATGAACTAAATAGGTACCCAACTGACGGCACTCGGTGTCATTCCGGGTGTCAGTAAAGGAGCAACCCGATGGGCAAGTTCGGCAACCCGGATTTCGATCTCTTCCAGCTTCCGGAGGAGCACCAGGCACTGCGCGAGGCGATCCGCGCGCTGAGTGAGAAGGAGATCGCACCGCACGCCAAGGACGTCGACGAGAACGCCCGCTTCCCGGAGGAGGCGCGCGCCGCGCTCGTCGCCAACGGCTTCAACGCCGTTCACGTCCCGGAGCAGTTCGAGGGCCAGGGTGCCGACTCGGTCGCCGCCTGCATCGTCATCGAGGAGGTCGCCCGCGTCGACGTCTCCGCGTCGTTGATCCCCGCCGTCAACAAACTCGGCACCATGGGCCTGATCCTGTCGGGCTCCGACGAACTCAAGGCGCAGGTGCTGCCATCCATCGCATCGGGTGAGGCCATGGCGTCGTACGCGCTGTCCGAGCGTGAAGCCGGCAGCGATGCGGGGGCGATGAAGACCCGCGCGCGCCGAGACGGTGACAACTGGGTCCTCAACGGTTCCAAGTGCTGGATCACCAACGGCGGCAAGTCCACCTGGTACACGGTCATGGCCGTCACCGACCCGGAGAAGCGCGCCAACGGCATCTCGGCCTTCATGGTTCACAAGGACGACCCGGGCTTCACCGTCGGTCCGCTCGAGCACAAGCTCGGCATCAAGGGCTCGCCGACCGCTGAGCTCTACTTCGAGGACTGCACGATCCCGGCCGACCGGATCATCGGCGACGAGGGCACCGGCTTCAAGACCGCGCTCGCCACGCTCGACCACACCCGTCCGACCATCGGTGCGCAGGCGGTCGGCGTCGCGCAGGGCGCTCTCGACGCGGCCATCGACTACGTCAAGGAGCGCAAGCAGTTCGGTCAGACGATCAGCAAGTTCCAGGGCGTCGAGTTCATGATCGCCGACATGGCGATGAAGGTGGAGTCCGCACGCCTGATGGTCTACACGGCTGCGGCACGCGCTGAACGCGGCGAAGGCCAGCTCGGCTTCATCTCGTCGGCCTCCAAGTGCCTCGCGTCCGACGTTGCGATGGAGGTCACCACCGACGCCGTCCAGCTGTTCGGCGGTGCGGGTTACACCACGGACTTCCCGGTCGAGCGCATGATGCGCGACGCGAAGATCACCCAGATCTACGAGGGCACCAACCAGGTGCAGCGCATGGTCATGGCGCGCTCGCTGCTGCGCTGACAGTACGAGCAGCGGTACTCTCCAAGAGTCGGAACAGCCCCCGGAACCTCAGGTTCCGGGGGCTGCTCCGTGTGCAGCGGAGGAAGTCAGCGCAGCGAGAGGTCGGTCTTCTCCATCGCCGCGATCGCATCGAGGCGATCATCGTCGGCGCCGCGCACCCAGACCAGCGATGCGCCGGCGAGCAACGGCGCAACGAAGCCGTCGCGGATGGTGTCGGCCGTCCGCCACGGACGGGTGGAGAGCACCCGTGCGCCGCGCGGAGCGTCGCTCGAACCCGCATCGAAGCGCGTCGCCGCAAGCTCGGTCGTGCCCAGATCGTCGATGGCCTGCGCGCCCGCGCCGGACGGGGAGAAGCGGTCCCCGTGAGCCCGGATGGACTCGCCGAAGTCATTGACTCCCAGCGGCAGGTCAGGTGTGCCCATCGCGAACGGGTCGAGCGGGACGACGACCACTTCATCCTCGTCATGGGCGTCGAGCCGCTCGTGTGACACGAACGCCACACGGGCATCGCCGTCGCCGTCGATCAGCACGTGCGCACCGGCCCACCAGGCGCCCAGGAGGACGGCCGCGCTCTGCCAGTGCTCGGGCAGGTCCACCCGGACCCCGTCTCCGGGGAGCACGCCGATCTCGTCGCGCAGGTAGTTGGCGATCTTGGCGGCCCAGTTGCCCAGAGTCGCCGCCGACAGTTCCGTGCGTTCGCCCGTCGCCTCGTCGTAGTAGGTGAGCAGGGGACGGGCCGGGTCGGCTACGCGGGTGAGAACGAGTCCGGTGATGGTGTCGGTCATACGTCCATCTTTACGCGAGCGATCAGTTCACACACACGGGGCCGTCGTTGTCGGCCTTGATGATGCCGTCGTCCGCCTTACGCTTCTGCTCGGCGCGCGAATCACCGCCGCTGCCACCGCCCGAGCCCTGATCGCCGCCGGAGCCCTGGTCTCCGGTCTGCACGAGGGAACCCACACCGTGATAGGTGTTGGTGAGGACCACACGGACCCGATCATCGGGGAGCGACGAGTCCTCGCGGATCTCGATCTGGCCACCCAGATCCTTCACCAGCTGCTTGGCGCCCTCGCTGTCGGTGGAGTTGGCGAAGACGATCGAATCGAACTCGTTGATCGGCTTGCTCGTCACCTTGCCGTGCTGGAAGCCGCGATCGGTCAGCAGCCGGGACACGTTGCCCGCAAGCCCGTCGACCGTGCCTGCGTTCTGCACGTCCACGGTGTACTCGGCACGCGGATTCTCCGGAGCGTCGGCCTTCTTGTCCTTGCCGAGCAGGCGATCGACGTACGAGTGCACCGCGGTCTTGTCGATGGCGACCACGCTCTGCGTGCCGTCGTCGCTCCACGCCTGGTCGTCGAGAACCGGGATGGTGGTGAACTTGACCTTGCCGCCCGTCAGATCCTTGAGCTGCTCGGCGAACGAGATGACGTCCCACCCGTCGTCGATGAGCACCGACCGGGAGACGGCGCGCTGAAGCTCATTGAGCTTGTCGGGATTCGTGAGAGTCTGCGTCGACAGGATCTTCTGCGCCAGCGAGGCCATGTAGACCTGCTGGCGGGTGATCCGGTCCAGGTCGCCGCGGGGAAGTCCGTGCCGCTGGCGGACGAAGCTGAGCGCCTGCGGTCCGCTGAGCGTCTGCCGGCCCTTGCGGAAACGAGCACCGGAGTACGGTTCCCGCACGCGGTTCTTCAGGCACACCTCGACGCCGCCGACGGCGTCGGTGAGGAGTGAGAACCCGAGCAGCCCGACCTCGGCGTAATGATCGACGGTGACACCGGTCAGATTGGCGACGGTCTCGATGAGCGCCTGCCTGCCCGCCTTCGTGCCCTCGCGCTCGGCGGTGGCCTCGTTCGCTCCGTTCTGGACCTCACGCGCACGGACACCCTCACGGGTGGTGCCGTAGGCGGCGTTGATCTTGCTCTTGCCGATCCCCGGTACGTCGACGTAGGAGTCGCGCGGGATCGACAGGGCGGTCGCGGCCGATCCGTCATTGGGGATACGCACCAGCAGGATGGTGTCGGTGCTCGACGAGACGTCGCTGCCGACGCGGAGCCGGCGGAGTTCCTCTTCCGAGAGCGGATTGCCCTTGGCGTCCTTACGGGAATCGGTGCCGACGAGGAGGATGTCGACTGCACCGTCGTCGCCCGCACCGCCGAGGCCCAGACCGCCTAGAAGGGTGACCGACGAGTTCAGCGAGTTCACCTTCGTCCAACCGAAGCCGGTGACGACCAGAACCACGACCGTCAGCAGAGCGATGACAGCTCGGCCGATGTGCTTGGGCGGAACACCGCGGACCGGTCGAGTGGACCAGACGGCCAGCGTTTCACGGAAGGAACCGGCTCGGGACGAGCCGGATCGCGGTCGCGCGCCGCCGGCCTTCGACGCGACGGCGGGCCGCTTGCGCTTGCCCGCACCCGTGTGGATCTCCTCGGAGGCGCGGCGCTTTCCGTTGCGACGAGTGTCGACCGGTGCCGGCTTGCGGCGGCGCTGGCGAGGCGCCTCGCCAGCGCGGATCGGTCGGGAGTCCTGCTTGCGAGGATCCTGCCTGCGAGAGCCCTGGTTACGGGAACCCTGGTTACGAGAACCCTGACTGCGCGGACCTTGACTGGAAGACCGCTCGCCTCGGGCGCCGCCACCACCCGCGGCGTCGTCTCCGGTGCCACCGGTACGGGGCGAGTCGCCCTGGGAACCGCGGCGTCGGGGATGCTCGTCCCGTGCGCCTTCGCGTCGTGGGTCCACGTGCTGGGCTGTTCCTTCCTTCGTCGCAACCGGGCCGTTCGACGCGGTCTCCTGCAGAATACGGGTGCTCGTGCGTTCGGCCGTGGAGGTGAGCTCGGCGTGGTAGAACAGCGCGAATGTGGGATGCGGCACGATGGGTGCCATGAACGCATCCGTCACAGCGCCTGCCGTCTACGTCCTCGGTGCGGCAGGTCAGCTCGGTTCGGCGCTCATCCGCTCGTCGGGGGCACTCGCGGAGTCCGGGTGGTCCGCGATCTCGGTGGTACCCGTGACGTCCGCCGAGGTCGACGTCCGGTCGTCCGACAGTGTGCGGCGGGGGCTGGCCCGGCTGAACCGGGGTGACGTGGTGATCAATGCCGCGGCGCACACCGACGTCGACGGTGCGGAGAGCGCGGCCGACGATGCGTACGCGATCAACGCCGACGGCCCCGGACACCTCGCAGCGCTGACCGGCGAGGTCGGAGCCCACCTGATCCACGTGTCCACGGACTACGTCTTCCCGAAGTCGGCCGCGAGCCTCCCGGCCGCCGAGTATCGTCCGCTCGAGCCGTCGGACCTCCCTGCGGACGCGCGGCCCGACACCGTGTACGGGGCGAGCAAGCTGGCCGGCGAGCGGGCGGTCCGGTCCGCCGACCCGCACGCGGTCATCGTGCGCACCGCCTGGGTCTTCACCGGCCGAGCACCGGTCCGGGACTTCGTCACCACGATGCGCCGCCTCGAATCCGAGCGTGCCACGGTCAGCGTCGTCGACGATCAGCACGGATCCCCGACGTACGCACCCGACCTCGCCGCCGGGCTGTGGGAGCTCGTCGGAGATCTGCTCGTCGACGATTCCCGGGCGTCCGGGCGAGTGCTGCACGCCACCAACGCGGGGGCGGCGACGTGGTGTGATGTCGCTCGCACACTGTTCGAGCTCGTCGGCGCTGATCCGCAGCGGGTGACGCCGTGCACCACCGAGCAATTCCCGCGTCCGGCACCACGTCCCGCGTATTCGGTGCTGTCCGGAGAGAGTTGGGCGCGGGTCGGTCTGACACCGCTGCGCAACTGGCGCGCCGCCCTTGCCGAAGCGGTCGCCGACGGCGCCTCGGGTTAGTCTGACCCGGTGACTGCTCCCTTCGGGGTGGTCACCGTGACGTATTCGTCCGGTGACTACCTGCATGAATTCCTGCGCACTCTCGCCGACGCGTCGGACCACTCGGCACCCGTCGTGATCGCCGACAACGGCTCCACCGACGGTGCACCCGAGAAAGCGGCGGCCGAGCACGACAACGTGACCTTGGTGGACACCGGCGGAAACATCGGCTTCGGCGCGGGAATCAACCGCGGCGTCGCCGAGCTGGATCCGGCGATCGAATTCGTGGTGATCGCGAACCCGGACGTCGTGTGGTCGCCCGGATCGTTGGACGAACTCCTCGCGGCCGCCCGGCGATGGCCGCGGGCGGGGAGCCTGGGGCCCCTGATCAACGAACTCGACGGCTCGGTGTACCCGTCTGCGCGCGCCGTCCCCGACCTCGTCACCGGAACCGGGCACGCGCTGCTCGGCACGGTGTGGAAGTCGAACCCCTGGACCAAGGCGTACCGCGACGGTGAGAACTCATCGGGGGAGCGCCCGGTGGGGTGGCTGTCGGGTTCCTGTCTGCTGGTGCGACGCAGTGCGTTCGACAGCGTCGGCGGTTTCGACTCCCGGTACTTCATGTTCATGGAGGACGTCGACCTCGGTGACCGCCTCGGACGTGCCGGGTGGTTGAACGTCTTCGTGCCCGATGCGGCGGTCATCCACGCGAAGAGCCATTCGGTGAGCCGGTATCCGGAGAAGATGATCCCGGCTCACCACCGGAGTGCCTATCGTTTCAATGCCGACCGGAACCGCGGTCCGCTGCGCGCACCGGTGCGCCTGGTCCTGCGAGCGGGGCTGGCCGTACGGTCCCGCGTCGCGGTGGCCGCTGCGTTGCGGGAACGGCGACGCGCCGGTGAGACCCGAGAGAACTGACTGTTCAGATGGAAGGAAATCCTGTGGCACCGTCCGTGCAGGCACTCATCCTCGTCGGCGGCAAAGGCACCCGACTGCGCCCGCTCACCCTGTCGGCTCCCAAGCCGATGCTGCCGACCGCGGGTCTGCCCTTCCTCACACACCTGCTGTCGCGCATCCGGGAAGCCGGAATCACCGACGTGGTGCTGGGAACCTCGTTCAAGGCCGAGGTGTTCGCGGAGCACTACGGTGACGGATCGTCGTTGGGGATCAACCTCACCTATGTGACCGAGACCGAGCCCCTCGGCACCGGTGGCGGTATCCGCAACGTCTACGACCACCTCACGGCCGACACGATCCTGGTGTTCAACGGCGATGTGCTCGGCGGGACCGATATCCGCGATGTGGTCGCCACCCACCACGAGTCGGGTGCCGAGGTGACCCTGCACCTGGTTCGGGTGAACGACCCGCGTGCGTTCGGGTGCGTGCCCACCGACTCCGCAGGCCGGGTGTCCGCGTTCCTGGAGAAGACCCAGGATCCGCCGACCAACCAGATCAATGCGGGGACCTACGTGTTCAACCGCGATGTGATCGGCGAGATCCCGGCGGGCCGGTCGGTGTCGGTGGAGCGGGAGGTCTTTCCGTCGATCCTGGCCGCGGGCAGGCACATCCACGCACACGTCGACGCTGCTTACTGGCGCGACATGGGCACTCCGGAGGACTTCGTGCGCGGATCGGCCGATCTCGTGCGGGGCATCGCGCCATCACCCGCTCTGTCGAAATCGTGTGGCGAGGCGCTGGTGCTCGACGGCGCCGAGGTATCCACGTCGGCAGTCCTGATCGGCGGCACCGTCGTCGGTCGCGGGGCGAGGGTCGGCAGCGGCGCCCGACTCGACGGGGCGGTCGTGTTCGACGACGCTCGTGTCGAGGCGGGCGCAGTCGTCGAGCGCAGCATCGTCGGGTTCGGCGCATCCGTCGGCGCCGGAGCACTGGTGCGCGACACCGTCATCGGTGACCGAGCTTCGATCGGCGCGCGATGCGAACTGCTGCGGGGCGCGCGGGTCTGGCCCGAGGTCGTGATCCCCGACAGCGGAATCCGGTTCTCAACGGACGTGTGAGCCGGCGGACCCGACCGGCCGGTTCCCGGCTAGCGTGCCTTCGCCGCGGCCAGCAAACCGGTGCCGACCGGGATGACGGCGGGCAGGAAGCGGTCGTCCTCGGCGACGATGGACGCGGCCTCCCGTGCCGCGAGAGTGCGCGGATCGGTCGATTCCCGATCGTCGATGGTGCCGTCTGCCGACGCGTTGTTCACCACGAGCAGACCGCCGGGACGCAGAATGCGCACCGCCTCGGTGACGAATGCCGGGTACGAGAGCGCCGGACCGTCGACGAAGACCAGGTCGTACGACGCGTCGGCGAGTCGGGTGAGGACATCGCGCGGCACGCCGTTGATGAGGCGGGTGCGGCCGGGCGCGATCTGGGCCTCGGCGAAGGTCTCCCGCGCTGCACGGTGATGCTCTGACTCGGGATCGATCGTCGTGAGCACGCCGGTGGCAGGCATGCCCGCGAGGAGCCAGAGTCCGCTCACGCCGACACCGGTGCCGATCTCGACGACGTGCTCGGCGCCGGCGGTGCGCGCCAGCAGGGACAGGAGGGCTCCGGTCGCCGGGCTCACCGCGCGGGCGCCCAGTTCCTCGCTGCGGAGCCGAGCGGCCTGCAGGGCGTCGTCCTCGATGATCGCGGTCTCCGCGTAGGCGCTGAGTCGGGCCGTGGTCTGCGTGGACGTGTTGTCACTCATGTGAACGAGGGTGCCACACCGTGGCTGACCTGCCGCAGCACCACGCCGGACCAGCGAATCCGGCATCCTCAGGGAACGCTCAGTCAGGTCTGAGGGGTCCCACATGACCGTGCGACATGATCAGTGTCATGGCAAAGAGTTCCCGGGTGCGCGAATCCCGTGCCCGGAATACCGATCGCCCCGCTGATGTTGAAGCCAGGGGAGATGCTGCAACCACACACGAAGTGCGTGCTGCCGGTGATCCCGCGAAGAAAGGTACTGGCGCCATCCCGATGACGAGTCCCACGCCCGACACCGCCGAGACCGCAGGCGGAGTGTTCCACGGAACGGCCGGTTTCGACGCGACCGGCGATCAGAAGCTGATGCCCTCGTGGGACGAGTTGGTGAGTGAGCACGCCGACCGGGTGTACCGGCTCGCGTACCGCCTGTCCGGCAACCAGCACGACGCCGAGGATCTCACGCAGGAGACCTTCATCCGGGTCTTCCGTTCGCTGACGAACTACAAACCGGGCACCTTCGAGGGCTGGCTGCACCGCATCACCACGAACCTCTTCCTCGACATGGTTCGCCGGCGCAGCAAGATCCGCATGGAGTCGCTCGAACCCGTCTACGAGCGGATCCCGACCGACACACCCGATCCGCAGCAGGTCTTCGCCGACGCGAACCTGGGGCCCGACCTGCAGGCGGCACTCGGTTCCCTGGCACCGGAGTTCCGTGCCGCCGTCGTGCTCTGCGACATCGAGGGTCTCTCGTACGAGGAGGTCGGGGCGACACTCGGCGTCAAGATGGGCACGGTCCGCAGCCGCATTCACCGCGGACGGCAGGGCATCCGTGAATTCCTCGCCGCACGCGGGCACACCAGCAGCCGGTCGGTCGCGATCGCCGGTGGCGCCTGATCGCGTAAGCTGGACGCGACCGATCACGTTCGGCCGCGGCGCGGCCACCGAGTGGAAGGGGCGTCGCCAGTGGGTCTGGGCAACGTACGCCGTTCCGGGGACCGTCGCAGGCCGCCCGTGAGTTCGTCGATCGTCCCCAATCCCGATTACCGGCCGCGCAGTGAATTCGCTCCCACCGAACACCTCGCCAGCGAGGCGGTCGTGGCCTACGTGGACAACGAGTTGTCGAGAGTCGCCGCCAACCGGGCCGACAGTCATCTGTCCGTCTGCCAGCGGTGCGCCGACGAGGTGACCAATCAGGCACGCGCTCGCTCGCTGCTGCGCGGTGGAACGGACATGTGCGCGCCGGAGTCGCTGCTCGGTCAGCTCAACAAGATCCCCACCCAGGAGATAGACATGCGTCGGGCCGGTAAATCGAACCGCCGGGGCCGCTGACCCGTGACAGACGACAACCAGGACGAGGCCGTCTTCGGACGCCCGGACGGCGTCACCGGATCTTTTGCGCACAGCGGGGCCCCGGCGGATCGGCGGCAACCCGTACTCGCCGCGCCCGATCCGGTGCTCAGCGAAGCGTTCGGCCGACCACCGGGCGAGAGCCAGACGCTCCAACGCGACCCGTATGCACGTCCCACCGACGATGAGCCCGAGACTCCGGACGATCCGTGGCGGGATCCGGACGCCTCGGCCTCGCTGACCTCACCCGCCATCGCCGAAACGGCTGATGCGCCGGTCACCGGTCCGGGACCGAAGCTCGGTATCCGGGAACTGCTGAACGGCCGCCGCGTCCACTGGTGGGCGCTAGCCACGATCGGCATGGTGGCGCTCCTGGTCGGGGTCGCGGGTGGACTGGTGGGCCGGTGGACGGCCGAGGTCGCCACCCCGCTCAACTCGAATTCGGTGAAGCTGAACACCGACGATTCCGCGGATGACGGCGAAGGCGCGACGAACGTGACGAAGGTCGCGGACGCCATGCGGCGCGCGGTCGTGACCATCGAGGTGCGTACCAGTGCGGGCGGCAGTACCGGGTCCGGGTTCGTGCTCGACAAGAACGGCTACATCGTCACCAACAACCACGTCGTGTCGATGGCGTCCAGCGACAAGAACGCCAAGATCGAGGCGGTGTTCGCCGACCGCAGCCGCGTGCCCGCCCGGCTCGTCGGTCGTGATCCGAAGACCGACCTGGCGGTGATCAAGGTGGACGACGTGCAGAACCTGATGGTCTCGCGCCTCGGTGACTCGTCGAAGGTCGCGATCGGTTCGAACGTGGTCGCTTTCGGCGCGCCGCTCGGCCTCGCCAGGACCGTGACGACCGGCATCGTCAGCGCCGTGGACCGCCCCGTGCCGCTGCGGCCGGACGCCGAATCGGACACGGACGCGGTGATCAACGCGATCCAGACGGACGCCGCCATCAACCCGGGCAACTCCGGCGGCCCGCTCGTCGACTCCGAGGCGAGGGTGATCGGCGTCAACACGGCAGCCCGGACGGCCAGCGGCGGGTCCATCGGACTCGGTTTCGCGATACCCATCAACGAGGCGATCCCCGTTGTCCGGAGTCTCATCGAGCACGGCAAGGTGGTCCATCCGGTGATCGGCGTCTCGGCCGCCACGGTCCGCAACGACAGGGTTTTCGGTGCGCAGGTCAAGGATGTGGCGAACGGGAGTGCCGCGCAGCGCGCCGGTCTGCGCGAAGGCGACGTCGTGACGGGCTTCGACGGCCGGGCCATCGAGGGTGCCGACGAGTTGACGGTCGCCGTTCGCACATCGAAGATCGACGAGTCGGTGAAGTTCACCTACTGGCGTGAGGGCCGGACCTTCGACGGTTCGATCACCCCGGTCAGCGACTAGTCCAACGATCGAACGGAACTCGGATGTTCAGCAGTATCGGGTGGGGCGAGATCGTCGTCATCCTCGCGGCGGGCCTGATCATTCTCGGACCCGAACGACTACCGGGTGCGGTCTCCTGGACCATGCAGTCGATCCGCAAGGTGCGCGACTACGCCACCGGGGCGTCGGGTCAGCTGCGCGATGAGATGGGTGCCGACTTCGACCAGTTCCGCGAACCCATCGCGCAGATCAACGAGCTGCGGCAGATGAGTCCGCGGAGCGTGGTGACCAAGCACCTGTTCAACGGCGACTCGTCGGCTGTGGACGATCTCGGACAGTCGGTGCGCACGTCGCTGGACGTGTCGGGGACCTCGGGCGTCAGCGGCCCCGCCGTCACGCCCGCCCCTGCGGCTCAGTCGCAGAACGACGCCGAGCCCGCGCCTGCGCCGCGCTCGCACGACGTCTCCGATTGGGACGCGACCTGACGGTTCCGGTCAGTCGTGCCGAGTCGTGTCGATCCCGAGGCTCATCCCGGCGAGTCCGCGGCGGCGGACGGCGAGCTTGTCGGCGATCGCCCGCAGTGCCGACCCGGACGCCGAGTCCGGCTTATCCAGCACCACCGGGGTGCCTGCGTCACCGCCCTCCCGCAGGTCCTGCTCCATCGGAACCTGCCCGAGAAGCTCCACGTCCGCGCCGACTGCGCGGGTCAGGCGCTCGGAGACCTGCTGGCCGCCGCCCGACCCGAAGGGCTCCATCCGCGATCCGTCGGGAAGTTCGAGCCACGACATGTTCTCCACGACGCCCAGGATCTTCTGGTGGGTCTGCAATGCGATGGCGCCGGCCCGCTCGGCGACCTCCGCCGCCGCCTGCTGCGGGGTCGTGACGACCAGGATCTCGGCTCCCGGGATCAGCTGCGCGATGGAGATCGCGACGTCGCCGGTACCGGGCGGCAGGTCGAGCAGCAGGACGTCGAGATCGCCCCAGTACACGTCGGCGAGGAACTGCTGCAGCGCACGGTGCAGCATCGGACCGCGCCAGGTGACGGGCGTGTTGCCACTGGTGAACTGTCCGATCGAGATGAACTTCACGCCGTGGCTCTGCGGCGGCATGATCATCTGCTCCACCTGAGTGGGCTTGGCATCGCTGCCGAGCATGCGCGGGACGCTGTGTCCGTAGATGTCGGCGTCGAGCACGCCAACGGACATCCCCCGGTCGGCCAGCGCGGTCGCGAGGTTCACCGTGACACTCGACTTGCCGACGCCGCCCTTGCCTGACGCGACCGCGTAGACGCGAGTGAGGTTGCCCGGCTTGGCGAACGGGATCTCCGGCTCGGCGCGATCACCGCGCAGCTTCTTCCGCAGCGCGGTCCGCTGCTCGTCGTCCATCACGTCCAGTTCGACGCGCACCGCGCCGACACCGGGGACGTCGGAGACAGCGGTCGATACGCGATCGGTGATCTCGGTCCGCAACGGACAACCGGAGGTGGTCAGGAAGATGCCGATGTCGACACTTCCGTTATCGGCGATGTCCACCGATTTGACCATGCCCAGATCGGTGAGCGGCTTGCCGATCTCGGGATCGGAGACCTTGCTGAGCGCTGCGCGAACGGCGGATTCGGAGGGCGTACCGGCTGTAGTCACATGTCCGAGTCTAACCAGACCGCAGACTGGAGTGCAGTCTGCCCGACGCTCAGCGGCCGGGGACCGGCGGACCGGGCAGGGGTGGCAGGCAGATCGGTCCGAGGCAGTTCTTCGGCGGCTTCTTCGACGTCGACGGGGGAGTGGACGGCTTGGACTTGGTAGGCTTGTCGTCGTCGGACTTCTCGTCCTTCTTCTTCGACGTGGAAGGCTTCTCGTCCTTCCGGTCCTTCTTCTTGTCGTCCTTCTTGTCCTTATCCTTCTTCTTATCTTTGTCGTCGTCCTTCGGGGTGCTCATCTCGGGGATGGGCGTCGTCGGCATGACGCCGGTCGAGTAGGCCGCGGCCCACCCGAGGACGTTGTTCGCGTAGGGGACCGACCGGTTGTACCGGAGTACCGACTGCACCTTGTGGGCGTCGTTCATGATGTCGACGACTCCTGCGCAGAGGTACCGGCCCGCGGCGTACGAGGCGTCGAAGACGTTGTCGGGGTCGTCCTTGCCGTCACCGTTCGCGTCCGATCCCCAGCTGGCCCAGGTGGACGGGATGAACTGCATCGACCCCATGGCGCGGTCGTGCGACTTGTCGCCGTCGTACTTGCCGCCGTCGGTGTCGGTGATGACCTCGTTCCCGGCGAGCGAGCCGTCGAGGACCGGGCCGCGGATCTTGGTGATGGTGTCGCCGTAGCTGTTCACATTCCCGTTCCCGGCGTGTCCGGACTCGATGCGGCCGATGCCTGCGAGGAGGAACCACGGGAGCTTGCATTGCGGAGTCTCGGAGGAGACCCGCTTGGCGGCCATCTTGTAGGCCTTCAACACGATGCCGGGGATACCGAGGGGGCCGGAAGGAAGGTTCGCGGCGATCCGGAACTGGGCCGCCTCGTCGTCGGAGCCACCGTCGGAGCCGCCGGGGGTCGTCGCCGGCGGAGCGAAGCCGACGAGCTGTCCGCCGGATGCCGGGACGATGTGCATCACCGAGTCGGTGGTTGCGGAGTCCGCCGCGAGCGTGGGTCCGCCGACGTCGACCGGGCCGTGTGCGCTCGGCTCGGCGACCGCGCCGGATGCCATGCCCCCGAGGAGCAGCGATCCGACGATCACGACGCCCGATCCCGCGGCGAGTGCGCGCCGCGGCACATGCACCCGGTTCGGGCGGTGGTGCCAGAAGCTGATCCCCATAGTGCGAAGCTCCAGTTGAGTGTCGTTACCGCGCTTGGAGACGAATGTGTGGAATCATTCACCCCCCGCGACTGTGAGTCAGCATACATTCCACTCAATCGTCCGTCGCATCGGATTCGCCCGATCGGTCCGGGGTCGGTGATTCACGGAGCTTCTCCAACAGCCGATCAGCGATCTCGTCGACCAGATCTTCGTGCTCTCTTCGCAGGTAATCGCGGGTGACGGTGTCGCCGACGGCGAGCCGCACGGCAGCGAGTTCGCGGGCCAGGAACTCGGTGTCGTCCTTGGTCTGGGCTGCACGCCTGCGGTCCTCGTCGAGCGACACGCGGTCGCGGTTCTCCTGCCGGTTCTGGGCGAGAAGGATGAGGGGCGCAGCGTACGCGGCCTGCGTCGAGAAGGCCAGGTTCAGCAGGATGAACGGGTACGGGTCCCACGCGAACGCGAACACCCCGACGTTCAGCAGAATCCAGACGATCACGATGACGGTCTGGATCGCGAGATACCGTCCGGTGCCCAGGAATCGGGCGACGCGCTCGCTGTAGAAGCCGACCACGTCGGAGTCGAGGTTGAAGCGGATGCGATGGCGGGTCTCGACCGGAGTGTCGAGGTGGCGTCCGGTCGGGCTCATACGAGGTGTCCTTCCGAGTCGTCCTCACGCCAGTCGTGGGGCAGCAGGGCATCGAGCAGGTCGTCGACCGCCACCGCACCGAGCAGATGCGACGCATCGTCCACGACGGGCGCGCTGACCAGGTTGTAGGTGGCGAAGAAGCGGGTCATCGTCCCGAGCGAGTCGCTCGGACGCAGGCGCGGCATCTCGGCGTCCAGAATGCCGCCGACCAGGTTGGCGGGCGGTTCCCGGAGCAGTCGCTGAGTGTGCACGGAGCCGAGGAACTTCCCGGTCGGGGTGTTCGTCGGCGGCCGGACCACGAACACCATGCTGGCGGCGGCGGAATTGATGTCGGGGTCGCGGACGCGCGCCAGGGCCTCGGACACCGTCGCGTTCGCGGTGAGGATGAGGGGCTCGGGCGTCATGATGCCGCCCGCCGTGTCCGGGGAGTGCATGAGCAGCCTGCGCACCGATTCGGACTCCTCGGGGTCCATGTTCGACAGCAGGGCCTCCGCCTCGGACGTCGGCAGCTCGGCGACCAGGTCGGCGACGTCGTCGGGATCCATCGCCTCCAGGACGTCGCCCGCGCGCTCGGGCTTCAGGCTGGCGAGGACGTCACTCTGGTCGTCGGTCGGCATCTCCTGCAGGATGTCGGCCAGCCGCTCGTTGTCCAGCGCGGCGGCGATCTCGTTCCGCCGCTTCGCAGGCAGTTCGCGCAGGGCATTGGCGACGTCGGCGGCGCGCATGCCCTCGTACAGGGTGAGCGCACGTTCCACTGCCTGCCCGGGCCGTGCGAGCTCGAGTTGGTTGAGCCCGTGGACGTGGCGCCATTCGACGGTCAGGGTCTCACCGCGCCGCCGCAGGCCCTTGCGGAGCGTGCGGAGCGCCACCCGGCTGACCATCCAGTCCCGGCTGCGGCTGCGCTCCACCGCGAGGTCGATGACGACGAGGTCGGTGCCGTGCAGTTCCTCGTAATCGGGGTCGTCGGTCCGGACCCGGCTGTCGAGGATCTGGCCGACGGCGAGCGCCTCGTTCGGGCGCAACCTCAGCTTCCGCAGGTTCACATGCCCCGTCGACAGGGTGATCGCGTCGGGGGAGATGCTGGTGACTCGAAGCATCGGCACGAAGATGCGGCGTCTGGTGGTCAGTTCGACGGCCAGGCCCAGAGCGCGCGGCTGCTGACCGGGGAGGTACATCGAGATGACCACATCGCGGACCCGGCCGATGGATTCGCCGTCCGGACCGAGAACTGCCAGGCCGACTAGTCTGGCTACGTAGACCTTCTGGGTGGGCGTCATGGCTTCTAGCTTAGAAGTCGCCGCCCTCCAGTTCCGTGAGGCAGGAGTGACGATGACGAATCCGATGCGAGGGATGTCCGGATTGCCGACGCCGCCGAAGGGGTGGCCGGTCGGCTCGTACGACACGTACGAGCAGGCGCAGCACGCTGTGGATCACCTATCCGACAGTCATTTCGCGGTGGAGAACCTGACGATCGTCGGCGTGGACCTGATGCAGGTGGAGCGTGTTCTCGGCCGGTTGAGCTGGGGAAAGGTGATCGGCGGCGGCATCGTGTCGGGCGCCTGGCTCGGCCTGTTCTTCGGCGCGTTGGTCAGCCTGTTCGCGTCCGGTCAGAACGTGTGGGCGCCCATCGCGTTCGGTGTGATCGCCGGCATGGTCTTCGGGTTGATCTCGGCGGCGATTCCGTACGCCGCGACGCGTGGTCAGCGCGACTTCACGTCGACGATGCAACTCGTCGCGGGGCGCTACGACGTCCTCTGCGATCCGCGTACCGCAGAGCAGGCGCGCGACATCCTCGCCCGGCTCGCCATCTAGTCCGGCCATCGCCACCGGCACAGGTGGCGGACCCGCCTTACCTGACGCCTGCGAGACACTCCCACCCAGGATGTGCGATGTGTCACTCGGCCGTGCGATACCCTAACTCGCACATCAGCTTTCATTAGCTGTTTCTCAGGTGCGCGCATCCTCGCGGTGCCGCAGAGGGCAGGAGGCAGTGCGAGACATGCGACCCGAGGATTCCTCCGGCGACGGTTTCGGTGTTTCGCCACCGCGTCGGCGCCGGCTACGGACCAAGCTGTCGGCAGTGCTCGTTGCGGCCGCTGCCGCAGCGACGCCGGCATTGACCGCGTGCGGCGCGGACTACGAGCAGGGCACCATCAACATCTACGCAGCCGCTGACGGCTTCGATTACATCACCGAGGTCGCGGAGCGGTGCTCGGCCGATTCGTCCGGCGAGTACACGATCGCGACCCACATGCTTCCCAAGGAAGCGGACATGCAGCGACTCCAACTCGCTCGCCGACTCACCGGCAACGATGCGGGCCTGGATCTGATGGCCATGGACGTGGTCTGGACCGCCGAGTTCGCCGACGCGGGCTGGGTTGTTCCGGTACCGGGCGACATGGCGTCCGAGATCGAGGCGAACACGCTGGCGGGTCCGCTCGAGACGGTGATGTGGAAACGCGACGACGAACCGGCGAAGCGGCCGTACGCGATTCCGATGTGGACCAACTCGCAGCTCCTCTGGTACCGGCCGGATGTGATGAAGGACGACCTGGGTCGGCGTTCGGCGCCGACCACCTGGGACGGGATGCTCGCCGATGCGCGCAAGATCGGGGACGCGGGCGGACCGTCGCAGATCCTGTTGCAGGCCAAGCAGTACGAGGGGCTGATGGTCTGGTTCAACTCGCTGCTCGCATCCGCGGGCGGCGAGGTCCTCGATCCGGACGACCCGACGAAGGTGACGCTCACCGACACCCCCGAGCACCGGGCGGCCACGGTGAAGGCGCTGAGCGTGATGCGCGCCGTCGCGACCGCGCCGGGAGCCGACCCGTCGTTGAGCAACTCGGATGAGGGCACGGCGAGCGACGGCATGGAGAAGGGCATCGGCGCCTTCGAGATCAACTGGCCGTTCGTGTTCGCCGGCATCAAGGAGAACGGTGCGGCGGGCGAGGCCCAGATCATGGGCGACTCGCTCACCGGGTTCAAGGACATCATCGACGCAACGGCCGACAACCCGACGGATCCGCGGATCGCGCAGGTCAACAAGGTGGTGCGGACGAAGTTCGACTTCGCTCCCTACCCGGGCATCGTGAAGGGCGAGCCTGCCCGCTCGACACCGGGAGGTTTCAACATCGGTGTCGCGTCTACGTCCGAGCAGCAGGATCTCGCCTTCAAGGCGGCTGCCTGCCTCACAGATGAGAACGCGCAGAAGGTGTACGGCGTCCGCGGCGGCACCCCGCCGACCCGCGAGGCGCTGTACGACGACGCCGAGTTCAAGCTCGCGTACCCGATGAGCGAGGTGATCCGGCGTCAGCTCGACGAGGGCGCGGCTCCGCGTCCGGCGACGCCGCGTTACCAGGACATCTCGACGGCCATCACCGCGACGCTGAGTCCGGCCGGGCGCTGGGATCCGGAGCGCAAGGCCGATGAGATCGCCGCGGTCACCCAGCGCGCGATCGACGGGGAGGGGATCGTCCCATGACCGATGAACCGAAGAATCCGGACGGCACCGAAGCCTCGGGCGGCACAGGACGCCCGGACGGCACGCCTCCGGGTGGCCTGACGCCGCACGCGCCGGGGCCGGACACCAGACCCGGGCGCCACGCTATGCCCGACGAACGGGTCCCGGAGAAGGCGGTCGAGCAGACCGGGCCCATCCCGACGGTCCACTCGGACGTCTGGGTGGCACCGGCCGGACGGCCGGCCCGCGCAGAGACGCCGCAGGAACCGGCGCGCCCGGCAGCACAGTCGGCTTCGTCGACCGAGTCCGGATCATCCCGTGCGCCGGCTGCCGGAGTGCTGGAGGCCGAGCCTGCGGGGTCGAAGCCCCGGTCGCGCGGCGCCACGGCGAAGGGGACGGCCCGCCGGTCATCCGAACGCCGCCTCGCACTGCTGCTCGCCGGGCCCGCCGCGCTGGTGATGCTGATCGTCACCGGTTATCCGATCATCTACTCGATCTGGCTGTCGCTGACCGACTCCAACCTGCGCGAGCCCGGCGAGGAGCGGTTCGTCGGACTCAGCAACTACGGAACCGTGCTCGGCAGCGGCTACTGGTGGACCGCGCTGTGGGTGACGCTCTACATCACCGTCATCTCGGTGATCATCGAGTTCATCCTCGGTATGGCGATCGCCATGGTCATGCATCGAGCGTTGTTCGGTCGGGGGCTGGTCCGGACCGTCGTCCTGCTGCCGTACGGCATCGTGACCGCGGCCGCGGCCATCTCGTGGAAGTACGCGTGGACGCCGGGCACCGGCTATCTGGCGAATCTGCTTCCCGACGGGAGCACGCCGCTGACCGAGCAGATGTCGGCCCTGTCGATCGTGATCCTCGCCGAGGTGTGGAAGACGACGCCGTTCATGGCGCTCCTGCTGCTGGCCGGACTGGCACTCGTCCCCGACGATCTGCTGAAGGCCGCACAGGTCGACGGTGCGGGACCGTGGACGAGGCTGTTCAAGATCATCCTGCCGCTCATGAAACCGGCGATTCTCGTCGCGCTCCTGTTCCGCACGCTCGACGCGTTCCGGGTGTTCGACAACATCTACGTGCTGACGTCCGGTAACCATCAGACGGGATCGGTGTCGATGCTCGGCTACAACAACCTGTTCAAGGCGTTCAATCTCGGGATCGGGTCGGCGATCAGCGTCCTGATCTTCCTGTGCGTCGCTTTGATCGCGATCGTGTTCATCAAGGGGTTCGGCGCCTCCGCGCCCGGTTCCGACGACGAGGGGAGGTAGACGAGCATGAACGCGCTCAATCGTCGCCGCACCGGGTGGCTCATCGCCAACATCCTGGTGGTGCTGTACGCGATCATCCCGCTCTGGTGGATCGTGAGCCTGTCGTTCAAGAGCACGGGCACCGTCACCGACGGCAAGTTCA
The DNA here is from genome assembly GCF_007559005.1 of Gordonia zhaorongruii. Taxonomy (GTDB): domain Bacteria; phylum Actinomycetota; class Actinomycetes; order Mycobacteriales; family Mycobacteriaceae; genus Gordonia; species Gordonia zhaorongruii. The sequence goes on from NZ_CP041763.1 coordinate 1,041,738, forward strand.
TTCCCGGGGAATGGACACTCGAGAACTACAAGAACATCTTCGAGACGGACTTCTTCACGTCGAGTCTCATCAACTCGATCGGGATCGGACTGATCACGACGCTGATCGCCGTGGCTCTGGGCACGATGGCGGCCTACGCCGTCGCCCGCCTGGAGTTCCCCGGGAAGAAGGTGCTCGTCGGTGCAGCGCTGCTCATCGCGATGTTCCCGCAGATCTCACTGGTCACGCCGCTGTTCAACATCGAGCGGAGCATCGGCCTGTTCGACACCTGGGCAGGCCTGGTCTTCCCGTACGTGGCGTTCGCGTTGCCGCTGGCCATCTACATCCTGTCCGCGTTCTTCCGGGAGATCCCGTGGGAACTGGAGAAGGCCGCGCAGATGGACGGCGCTACGCCGGCACAGGCGTTCCGCAGGGTCATCCTTCCGCTCGCCGCGCCCGGTGTCGTCACCGCGGCCATCCTGGTGTTCGTGTTCGCGTGGAACGACCTGCTCCTGGCGTTGTCGTTGACGTCAACCGAGCGGGCGCAGACCGCGCCGGTCGCGATCGCCAACTTCACCGGCGTCAGTCAGTTCGAGGAACCGACCGGCGCGATCGCGGCGGCCGCCGTCGTCATCACCATCCCCATCATCATCTTCGTGCTCTTCTTCCAACGCCGTATCGTGGCCGGCCTCACCTCCGGCGCCGTGAAGGGATAACCCATGGCCGACATCGTTCTGGACAACGTTTCCAAGCAGTACCCGGACGGCTCGACAGCCGTGCACGGCGTGCACATCGAGATCGCCGACGGCGAGTTCGTCATCCTGGTCGGTCCGTCCGGCTGCGGGAAGTCGACGACGCTCAACATGATCGCCGGACTCGAGGACATCACCTCCGGTGAACTCCGCATCGGCGGGGCGCGCGTCAACGAGAGCGCACCGAAGGACCGCGACATCGCGATGGTGTTCCAGAGCTACGCGCTCTATCCGCACATGACCGTTCGGGAGAACATCGCCTTCCCGCTGACGCTCGCCAAGCTGTCGAAGGCCGAGGTCACGGCCAAGGTCGACGAGGCAGCCAAGGTCCTCGATCTCACCGAGTTCCTCGACCGCAAGCCGGCCAACCTGTCGGGCGGTCAGCGTCAGCGGGTGGCGATGGGCCGCGCCATCGTCCGGTCGCCGAAGGCGTTCCTGATGGATGAGCCGCTGTCGAACCTGGATGCGAAGCTGCGCGTGCAGATGCGCACCGAGATCGCGAGCCTGCAGGCCCGGCTGGGTACCACCACCGTCTACGTCACGCACGACCAGACCGAGGCGATGACGCTGGGCGATCGGGTGGTGGTGATGCGTGCCGGTCACGTGCAGCAGATCGGGTCGCCGCAAGACCTGTACGACCACCCGGCCAACCTGTTCGTCGCCGGGTTCATCGGCTCACCTGCGATGAACTTCATTCCGGGCACCCTGACCGCGACCGGCGCGGAAACGGCGATCGGGAACCTCGAGTTCCACGATCAGACCGAGATCGCCCGCCGGGCGAAGGAGGTCGGGAGCAACGGTGAGGTCCTCGTCGGCATCCGCCCCGAGCACCTGGTGGACGCGACCCTGACCCACACTGCCGAACTCGAGAACTTCCGGACGTTCGACGTCACCGTCGACCTGGTGGAATCGATGGGGTCGGACAAGTACGTGTACTTCGGGCTGGAGTCGCCCGGCAGCGCCGACGCGGTGCTGTCGCAGTTGGCCGAGGATCTGGGGTCCACGACGGCGGGCGGTCAGAAGGTCGCCCGACTGGCTCCGTACACGAAGGCGGCCCGGGGCGGCAGCCTCACCCTGGCGCTGAACCCCGACCGTCTGCACGTCTTCGACACGGAGAGCGGGGCCTCGCTGCGCCCGTGATTCACTGGTGAGGTGAGTTCGTCTTCGGGGTCGATCACCGATCGGGTGATCGCGCATGTGTCCAAGATCGTCGGAAGTCAGCCGCAGCGCGCGTCGGTGACGTTCCTCGGGGTGGAAGCCATCGAGGTGCTGCGGTTCGTCGACGGTGATCGGCTGACCTTCGCCACCGTCGGCTGCTCTCGGCATCCGATGCACGATCCGTCTGATCTCGCACCCGATCCGGTGCGCGGGCCGCGGGTCGAGGTCACCGTCGGTATGCGCGCGGTGTCGGCGTTGGCAGGCCTGCACAAGTCGCTGGCGACTCTCGCGGCAGCGCCGTCGGTGGAAGGGCTGGTCCTGGAAGCGGACTCGTTGGTCGATATGCAGGAGCCGCTGTGGTCGGGCGCCATCTGCTCGGCGTTCCTGCTGAGTGCGGACTCCGAGATACCCGACCTCGGTCTCGATGAGCCCGCCGACCCGGTGCGGTTCCTGCGCGCGGTCCCGGTGACGGCGAACGAGGCGGCCTGGGTACGGCTCAAAGGTGCCGATGCGCTGCGCGAGGCGTGGACCGAGGCGGGCGTCGACACGTCGGATCCGAGACGGGCCGCGGTCACTCCGGGATAGCCGCTCGCATTTCTCCAGCACGCGATCTGCGGTATCGGTGCGGTCGCCGTCGAGTCAGGCGCGCATACGCGTGCGTCGGCGATGCGAGGCGTCGCCTCAGAGCCAGTGGTTCTTCCGGAGCGTGCGCCACAGCAGCACGCAGGTGATCGCCATCAGGATCAGCAGGATCGGATAGCTGGCCTTGTAGTGGGTCAGGGGCATGAAGTCGAAGTTCATCCCGTAGATTCCGGCCACCGCGGTCGGAACCGCGGCGATGGCGGCCCACGACGAGATCTTGCGCATGTCCGTGCTCTGCTGGATGCTCACCTTCGTCGCCGCCGCGTTGAGCAGAGTGGTGAGACGCTCGTCGTACTCCTCGATCAGGTCCGATGCGGTCGTCAGGTGGTCGGCGACGTCGCGGAAGTGCCTGCGGACCTCCTTGCCGTCCGCCGACAGGCTGGTCTTCTCGAAACGAACCGGGGAGACGTCCAGATCTCGCTTGTTCCCGGAGAGCCGGGCCATCGGGACGGTCAGCGGGTACACCGCCCGCTGCAGTTCGAGGACCTCGCGTTTGAACTTGTAGACGACGTCGATGTCCAGATTGTTCGACGATGCGGAGAAGACCCGCTCCTCCAGTTCGTCGACGTCGGTCTCCATCTCGGACACGACGGCGAGGTAGCTGTCCACCACTCGGTCGGCGACCGCGTGCAGAACGATCGCCGGGCCGAGAGCGAGATGCTCGGGCGTCTGCTCCATCCGCTGCCGCACCCCGGCGAGGTGCGTGTGATCGCCGTGCCGGACGGTGATGACGAAGTCCCGGCCGGCCAGCACCATGATCTCGCCGGTCTCGACGATGTCGTTCGCGACCTCGAGGGAGTCGTGGTCGACGTAGCTGATGGTTCGCAGCACCAGGAAGACGGTGTCGTCGTACAACTCGAGCTTGGGACGCTGATGCGCGTGGACCGCGTCCTCGACCATGAGGGGATGCAGCGCGAACGCCGTGGCCACGTCGTCCATCTGCTGTTCGTCGGGTTCGTGCAGACCCAGCCAGATGAATCCGCGCTCCGCGGAGCGGACCTGTTCCAGTGCCTTCCGGAAGTCGTTCGGCGCCTCCTGCCGCACGCCGTCGACGTAGACGCCGCAGTCGATGACCGCGCGCGCGGCGGGTACTCGCGGCAGACGCGGACCGGCCGGGTCGCGACCGTGATCACGGTTACCGGGGTTCAGCATCCGGGGAATCGATGGCATCGCAGTGATGATACCCACGCGGGAGCCGTCGAGACCCTACACTCGAGCGGTGCTGTTCGATGTGTCCGTTTACACCGCGACCGCCATCACCCTCATCGTCATCATGGACCCACCGGGCCAGGTTCCGGTGTTCCTCTCGCTGGTAGGACGCCGGTCGGCGGAGTACCGCAGACGAGCGGCGTGGCAGGCGCCCCTCGTGTCGCTCTTCGTCATCTCGCTCTTCGCGATCGGCGGGCGCGCGATCCTCGGCTATCTGCACATCGGGATACCGGCGCTGCAGGGAGCCGGCGGTCTCCTGTTGCTGCTGGTGGCCCTGCAGTTGCTCACCGGCATGGGAGCGAACCCGTCGGGGCAGGCCGATGACGAGGTCAACGTGGCGCTGGTCCCGCTCGGTACCCCGTTGCTCGCGGGCCCCGGTGCGATCGCCGCGGTGATCGTGGCGGTGAGTGAGGCGCACGGAGAGGGCAGCGCGTACTGGGCGATCGCCGCCGCCATCGTCACCGCCCACGTCGTGGTGTGCCTGGCGCTGCTGTACTCGACCGCGTTGATCCGGATCCTCAAGATCGGCGGCATCACCCTGCTCGCGAAGATCGCGGGTCTGCTGCTGGCTGCGATCGCCGTCAACCTGATCGCCACCTCGGTCACCGGCTTCGTCGCTGCGGCATGAGCGCTCGAACGGGGAGTGGTCGGCTAACGTGGTCCACGATGCGCACTCAACGACGGACCCTGGCGGCACTCGTGGCAGCCGTGCTGGCGGCTGTGGCGCTGACCGCGTGCGGTGGCGCGGACGATCCGGTCGTCCGGGTGGGCCACGACGGGACGCCCGAGATGCGGACGGCGGCCGCGATCTACGCCGGAGCTCTCGCCCGGACCGGACTGAAGGTGCACACGCTCGATGCCGCGCCCGACGGTGACCAGTTGATCGACGACGTCGCATCGGGCGATGTCGGCGTCTACCCCGCGTACACCGGCGATCTCCTGCGCCAGTTGACTCCAGCACCGAAGGCGCTGACCCCCGAGGACGTCCTTGCAGACGTCAACCGGTCACTGCCGCAACAGGTTTCGATCGGCGACCCGTCGCTGGTGAGTGATCGTTGGCAGATTCTGGCCGGGCAGGGGCTGATCGAGCACTCGGGCATCGAGGATCTCGCCGAATGCGGCAGGTTTCCGGGCGGTCTCCCGCTGCTGACCACGCAGGCGCCGCCGCAGGAGGCGCTCGGTGCGGCGAAGGCGTGCCGGTACGGTGCCGTCGAGCAGGTCGACTCCCGCGAGGAGTTGGTGCAGCGGGTGCGGGACGGGCATGCCCTCGGGTTGATCACCGCCCTCGACGCCGCATCTGTTCCCGATCTGACCGATGTCCAGGCGCTGCCGTCGAAGGGCGCGCCGATCGCCCAGGCCCTGGTACCTGTGTTCCGCAGCGGTCTGATGGCGAAGCCGCAGCTCAAGGCGCTCAGTCGCGTTGCAGGCGAGCTGACCACAGCGGACCTCGCGCAACTGGTGCGCGAGGTCCGGGAGGGTGGAGATCCGCACGTTGTGGCCGGCCGGTGGCTGGGCACGAGCGGAGTCTAGTTCTATCGCGAGATACGGCTCATGGCCGATCCGACGATCCGGGCGCTGATCGCCTGATACTTCGACGCCACGAGGCGAACGCCGATGTCGAGGAGCTTCGCGTCGGCGCCGACGAGGATGCGCGCCTGTTCGCGTTCGACGCCCTTGATGATGACCTCGGCGGCCTTCTCGGACGTCATCCGCGCCAGGTACTTATCGAAGAACTCGGCCGTCGACGTCGCGTCATGATCGCCGGAGGAGGTCGCGTTGCGTGCGATGGCGGTCTTGATGCCGCCGGGGTGCACGCAACTGACCTTCACCGGGTGCCCGGCGACGATCATCTCCTGATTCAGCGCCTCGGTGAAGCCGCGGACTGCGAACTTCGCCGAGTTGTACGCGGCCTGACCGGGTTCGGACAGGAGCCCGAACAGCGACGAGGTGTTGACGATGTGGCCGTCGCCCGAGGCGATCACGTAGGGGAGGAACGCCTTGGTGCCGTTGACGACGCCCCAGTAGTCGACGTCCATCACGCGTTCGATGTCTTTGAACTCGGTGAACTCGATTTCGCCGTGATGCGCGATACCGGCGTTGTTGAACACGGCGTTGACCGTGCCGTAATGCGCTGCGACCGTGTCCGCGTACTCGAGGACGGTCTCGCGTTCGGCGACGTTGAGGAGCTGGGCGTGCACCTGTGCGCCGGCTTCGACGGCGAGACGCTCGGTCTCTGCCAGGCCGTCCGGGTCGACGTCGGAGATCGCGAGCTTGGCGCCGCGGCGGGCCAGCTGGACCGCGAGGTCCCGGCCCATGCCGGAGCCGGCGCCGGTGATCACGATGATCTTGTCACGGAAGTCTTTCACGAGGTCTTCTTTCTCAGAGGGAGGAGGTCAGGAACGGGAGGAGTCAGGCACCTGCGGTGACGGACTCGTCACGATCGGTCGCGGCCGTGGTCACGTCGTACGCGGCCACGTCGAACGAGCGGGTCTGGTTGCGGAAGTTGAAGGTGAAGCCCGGCCACACCGTCGTCACGTTGCCCTTGGCGTCCTTGTACCAGGATGCGCAGCCGCCGTTGATCCAGACGCTGTTGCGCAGCGAGCGCTGGATACCGGCGTTGTAGCGGTCCTGTGCCTCCTGCTTCACCTCGGTGCGGACGATCCCCGCCTCCTTCGTCTTGCGGACGTAGTCGACGAGGTAGTTGAGCTGCGATTCGATCATGTAGACCATCGAGGTGTGGCCGAGTCCGGTCGCCGGTCCGATCAGCAGCATCAGGTTCGGGAAGCCGTGGATGAACGCACCCTTGTAAGCCTGCATGCCGTCGGTCTCCCACGCCTGTGCCAGTGAGCGGCCGCCGACGCCGATGATGGCCTCGAACACGGGAGAGTCGGTGACGTGGAAACCGGTGGCGACGACGATGACGTCCACCTCACGCGCGGTGCCGTCCTTGTCGACGATCCCGGTCTTGGTGATCTTGTCGATTCCACTCGTGACCAGGTCGACGTTCGGACGGTCCAGCATCGGGTACCAGTCGTTGGACTTCAGGATGCGCTTGCAGCCGACCGCGAAGCGCGGAGTGACGGCATCGCGCAGTTCCGGGTCGCGGATTCCGCGGAAGATGTTCGCGCGGGAGAGCGCCTCGACCGGCTTGAGCGCCTTGGGTGCGTAGGTCATGCCGGCGGCGACGACCTCGTTTGCGGTGTAGATGGTGCCGCGGATCAGCGACTGCAGACCGGGGATGTTGCGGAAGGCCCAGTTCTCCGCGCCGAGGTACGGGCGCTCGTTGCGGGGGATGATCCACGGCGCGGTGCGCTGGTAGACGTCGAGCCGCCCGGCGATCCGGCCGAGTTCCGGGGCGACCTGAATGGCCGATGCTCCGGTGCCGATCACGGCGACGCGTTTACCGGCGAAGTCGTAGTCCTCGTCCCACTTGGCGGTGTGCACGATGGTGCCGTCGAACTCGTCGAAGCCGTCGATGTCGGGAAGGTTCGGTTCGCACAACGGCCCGACTCCGCCGATGAGGTGGCGCGCACGGACGGTCGCCTTCTCGCCGTCGCGGGTGGCCTCCACGATCCAGCGGCCCTGGTCCTCACTCCATTCGGCCAGGTTCACCTCGGTGTTGAACCAGGTGCGCTCGCCGATGCGGTGCTCTGCCGCGACGTCGTTGATGTAGCGGTGGATCTCCGGCTGATGCGAGTACGACCGCGACCAGTCCGGATTCTGGGCGAAGGAGAAGGAGTACAGGTGGGACGGCACGTCGCAGGCCGCGCCCGGATACACGTTGTCGCGCCAGGTGCCGCCGAAGTCGGCGCCCCGGTCGAGGAGCACGTAGTCGTCGGTGCCGTCCTGGGTGAGCCTGATCGCCGCACCCAGGCCGGAGAAGCCTGCCCCGATGATCGCTATCTCTACATCATGCGTTGTCATGGTCACCACCGTAAGGTCCGGTTGAATCGGAGTCAATAGCCAATTGAACCGGATTCAACAATGACCTAGTGTTGGGCTCATGACCATGTCCAGGACCCGTATGAGCCCGCACGCGCGTCGCAGGCAGTTCATCGATCTGGGCGTGGGCCTGGCGCAGGAGCAGCCACTCGAGACGATCACCATCGACGCCGTCGCCGAGGCGGCGGGCGTGTCCAAAGGACTGCTCTTCCACTACTTCGAATCGAAGGCGGACTTCCACCTCGCCGTGGTGCGCGAACAGGCCGATGAGATGCTGGCGCGCACCGCTCCTCGGGACGACCTCGACGACCCCCTTGCGACGCTGCACGCGTCGGTGGGCGCGTACGTCGACTACGTCGCGCACAACGGGAAGGGGTTCGTCGGCGTCATCCGCGGATCGGCGAGCGCGGACGAGGATATCCGCGCCGTCGCCGACGCCACGCGCGCCGCGATGTCCGAACGCATACTCGACCACGGGGCGGCTCTGGGCATCGAACGGTCACCCGTCATCGAGATGACGATCGGTGGCTGGATGGCCTACATCGAGGAGCTGCTCGTGCGCTGGTTGTCGGACCCGGTGGTCGAACGCGACGAACTCGTCGAGCTGATGGTCGCGGCGCTGCCGATGCTGACGGGACTCGTCGACGACTGAGTCGGAGACCGGCGTGCGGGGGTCGGCGGGTTTCGACTCGCGTCCTCGGCTGGCGCCTCGGTCGCGGCTCAACCATCGAGGAGAAGGCGGCTCAACCATCGGGAGTGTGGCTCAACCATCGAGAAGGGGGCTGAGCCATCGAGAGGGTGGCTGAACCGTCGGGAGGGCGGCTCGGCCGTCGGGAGGGTGGCTCGACCATCGAAACGGCCACCCCGTGAGTGACGGGGTGGCCGTTTCGAGGTGCACCGAGACCTACTCGAACGCGGAGTCGAGGATCTCCTGCTGCTCCACCGCGTGGACCTTGCTCATGCCCGACGACGGTGCGGACATCGCACGGCGCGAGATGCGGCGCAGGCCCCGCAGGATCTTCGGGAGCTGCTCCGGGAGCCACAGGCCGAGGAACGGCCACGGGCCCTGGTTGGCGGGTTCCTCCTGAACCCAGACGAAGTCGTCCGCGTTCGGGTACTGCTCGAGCGTACGAGCGAGACGACGGTGGGGCACCGGGTACAACTGCTCCACGCGGACGACGGCGATGTCGTCGCGGCCGTCCTTCTCCTGGCGTGCGGCCAGCTCGTAGAAGAGCTTTCCGCTCGTCAACAGCACGCGCTTGACCTTGTCCCGGTCCCCGTTGCGCGCGGTGAACTTCGGGTCGTCGATCACCGAGAGGAACTTGCTGTCGGTGAAGTCCTCCAGCGGCGACACCGCGGCCTTGTTGCGGAGCATCGACTTCGGGGTGAACACCACCAGCGGCCTGCTGATGCCGTCGTGCACGTGGCGGCGCAGCAGGTGGAAGTAGCTGGCGGGCGTCGAGGGAAGGGCGACGGTCATCGATCCTTCAGCGCACAGCTGCAGGAAGCGCTCGATGCGGCCGGACGTGTGGTCCGGGCCCTGGCCCTCGTGGCCGTGCGGCAGCAGCAGGACGACGTCCGACCGCTGGCCCCACTTCGCCTCACCTGAGCTGATGAACTCGTCGATGATCGACTGAGCGCCGTTCACGAAGTCGCCGAACTGCGCCTCCCAGAGGACGAGCGCCTCCGGGTTCGCGACGGCGTAGCCGTACTCGAAACCGAGGACCGCGAACTCCGAGAGGGGAGAGTCGTACACCAGGAAGCGGCCTGCGCCGTCCGGGTCGAGATGGTTCAGCGGCGTGTACTCCGAGCCGTTGTCCCGGTCGATCAGCACCGAGTGACGCTGGGTGAACGTGCCGCGGCGCGAGTCCTGACCCGAGAGGCGGACCGTCGTGCCCTCCTGAACGAGGGTGCCAAGTGCGAGCAGTTCCGCGAACGACCAGTCGATGTCGCCCTTGCTGGTCATCTCGTTGCGGCGCTTGATGACCGGCTTTACGCGCGGGTGCGCGGCGAAGCCCTCCGGCAGGTTCACGAAGGCGTCGCCGATCTGCTTCAGCCGGTCCTGCTCGACCGCCGTGACGAGTCCGCCCGGCAGCAACTGGTCGTCTCGCACGGACGGTGACGGCTCAGCCGCGTAACTGTCGAGCTCCTTGACCTCGACGAACACTCTCTCCAGTTGGCCCTGGTAGTCGCGCAGTGCGTCCTCGGCCTCCTTCGTCGAGATGTCGCCACGTCCGATCAGTGCTTCCGTGTAGCTCTTGCGGACGCTGCGGATGTTGTCGATCACGTCGTACATCGCCGGCTGCGTCATCGACGGGTCGTCGCCCTCGTTGTGTCCGCGGCGGCGGTAGCAGACGAGGTCGATGACCACGTCGCGGTGGAAGGTGTCGCGGTAGTCGACGGCGATCTGGGCGGCCCAGACACAGGCCTCCGGATCGTCGCCGTTCACGTGCAGCACCGGTGCGCCGATCATCTTGGCGACGTCGGTGCAGTACTCGGTGGAGCGCGAGTACTCGGGTGCGGTGGTGAAGCCCACCTGGTTGTTCACCACGATGTGCACAGTGCCGCCGGTGCGGTAGCCGTGCAGCATCGACAGGTTGAGGGTCTCGGCGACCACGCCCTGACCGGCGAACGCAGCGTCGCCGTGGAGCATCAGCGGCAGCACGCCGAACTGGTTGTCCTCATCGAGGAGGTCCTGCTTGGCGCGGACGATTCCCTCGAGGACCGGGTCCACCGCTTCGAGGTGGCTCGGGTTGGCGGTCAGCGAGACGTCGATCTCGTTGTCCCCGAACATCTGGTAGTACTTGCCCTGCGCTCCGAGGTGGTACTTCACATCGCCCGAACCGTGCGCCTGGGCCGATCCGAGGTTGCCCTCGAACTCCGTGAAGATCTTCGAGTACGGCTTGCCGACGATGTTCGCGAGCACGTTCAGGCGCCCACGGTGCGGCATGCCGATCACGACTTCCTCGAGACCGTGCTCGGCCGAGCGGTCGATGACGGAGTCCATCATCGGGATCACCGACTCGGAGCCCTCGAGCGAGAAGCGCTTCTGGCCGACGTACTTGGTCGCGAGGAAGGTCTCGAACGCCTCGGCGGCGTTCAGCTTGCTCAGGATGTACTTCTGCTCGGCGACGGACGGCTTCACATGCTTGATCTCGACCTGCTCCTGCAGCCACTTCTGCTGTTCGGGATCGAGGATGTGCGTGTACTCCACGCCGATGTGGCGGCAGTACGCGTCGCGCAGGACCGACAGGACCTCGCGCAGCTTCATCTTGTCCTGGCCGTGGAACCCGCCGACGGTGAACGTGCGGTCCAGATCCCACAGCGTCAGGTTGTACGTGAGGACGTCGAGGTCCGGGTGAGCCGAGCGGGCGTCGGTGTTCATGCCCAGCGGATCGGTGTCGGCCATCAGGTGACCGCGGCTGCGGTACGCGGCGATCAGCTCGAGGACGCGGGTGTTCTTGTCGACGAGACCTGCGGGGATGTCGCGGCGCCAGCGGACGGGCTCGTACGGAACGCGCAGCGCGGTGAAGATCTCGTCGTAGAACGCGTCGTCGATGAGCAGGTTGTGGATCGTGCGCAGGAAGTCGCCCGATTCGGCGCCCTGGATGACACGGTGATCGTAGGTGGAGGTCAGGGTCATCAGCTTGCCGATGCCCATCTCGGCGAGCTGTTCTTCGCTCGAGCCCTGGAACTCGGCCGGGTACTCCATCGCGCCCGCGCCGACGATGGCGCCCTGGCTGGGCATCAGGCGCGGCACCGAGTGGACGGTGCCGATGGTGCCGGGGTTGGTGAGCGAGACGGTGACGCCTGCGAAGTCGGCGGCGCCCAGCTTGCCCTCACGTGCTCGTCGGACGATGTCCTCGTAGGCGGCGACGAACTGGCCGAAGTCGAGGCTCTCGCACTCCTTGATCGCGGCGACGACGAGGGTGCGGCTGCCGTTCTTGCCGGGCAGGTCGATGGCCAGGCCCAGATTCGTGTGCGCCGGGGTGACGACATTCGGCTTGCCGTCGACCTCGGCGAAGTGACGGTTCATGTTCGGGAACGACTTGATCGCCTGGACGATCGCGTAGCCGAGGATGTGCGTGAAGCTGATCTTGCCGCCGCGCGTGCGCGCGAGGTGGTTGTTGATGACGATGCGGTTGTCGATCATCGCCTTGGCCGGCACCGCGCGCACACTCGTCGCGGTCGGGATCTGCAACGACGACGTCATGTTGCGGACGATGGCGGCTGCAGGACCGCGCAGGACCTTCGACTCGTCGGTCGCCTGGTCGTCGCCTGCGGGCTTCTGCTCGGTCTTGGTTCGCGCGGTTCCGGCGGCGGCCTTGGTGGCCGCGGCCTCGCGTGTGGGTGCCGGGTTACGGGTGGGCCGCGGCGCGTTCCCCTTCGGTTCCGGGTCGAGGGTCACGGCCTGCTTCGGTGCGACGACCGACGGCGAACCCTGCTTCTGCTGCTGCGCCGGGGGCTGCTGCTGGGATGCGGCCGGGGGACTCGAGGTCTTCTGCGTGGGAGCGCTTCCGTTGGACGGGCTGTAGTTCTTCAGCAACTCGTGCCAACTCGGATCCACGGAGTCCGGATCCTTCTGGAAGCGCTGGTACATCTCCTCGACCAGCCACTCGTTCTGCCCGAAATCGGATTCGGAAATCGAACTGCTCACAGCGTTGTCTCGCCTCAATTCACCCAGTGCTGATGGTTTCGCATGGCTGGCGTCCGCAGTCTTGTGGACCGACCCCACCAGCCAACTGTCTAGCGTACGCGGACCGGACGGGCCGCGTTGAGTTCAGCCGATGATGGCCTCCGAGAATGCCGTCATGTGGTGGAAATCATAGGGTCGGAGCCGGATTCCGGGGCGTCGTCGGGTGAGGTTCCCGCGTCCCACAACCGCCGATACGGTCCGCGAGCCGAATAGAGAGCGGCGTGGTTCCCGAGTTCGACGATCCGGCCGCCGTCCACGACCGCGATCGTGTCGGCGCGCGATGCCGTCGCCAGTCGGTGGGCGACGATCACACTCGTACGCCGGCGTGCGAGGGCTGCCCCGGCAGCGAGCACCCGGGCCTCGGTGGCCTGATCGAGAGTGGCGGTCGCCTCGTCGAGGAGGATGAGGTCGGGTTCGACGAGTTCGGCCCGGGCGAGGGCGATCAACTGTCGCTGGCCCGACGACAGGCCGCGTCCTCGTTCGGAGACCGAGAAGTTCATGCCGCCGGGAAGGCCGGCGATCATCGTCGCGGCGCCGACGCGACCGGCGGCCTCGGCGATCTGCTCACGTGTGGCGTCGGGCCGTCCGTACGCGATGTTCGCGGCGACGGACCCGGCGAACAGATGCGGCTCCTGCGGGACCACGCCCAACCGCGAGCGGTAGCGCGCCAGCCCGATGTCGCGCAGGTCGGTGCCGTCCATCATCACGCGCCCGGTGGTCGGTTCGTAGAAGCGCGCGAGGAGCTTCACGATCGTCGACTTGCCTGCGCCGGTCGCACCCACCAGTGCGAGCGAGGTGCCGGCCGGGACGGTCAGATCGACGTCCGACAGTGCGTCGCGGTCGGCCCCGCGATAGCGGAAGCCGATCGATTCGAGCCGGACCTCGCCCTGGAACGATGCCGCGGAGACCTCTTCCTCGGGTTCGTTCGAATCGGCGGTGCGGCCGGCGTCCGCCGCGTCGATGATCGATGTGGGTGTGGTGACCAGATCGCGGATGCGGGCGAGACCGACGGCCGCCTGTTGGTAGCTGTCGAACACCGTCGTCAACTGCTGGACCGGACCGAACAGCATCGCCAGGTAGAGAACGAACGCGATGAGGGTCCCCGGTGCCAGGTCGCCGTTCGCGATCTGGTGGGCGCCCACTCCGACGGCGATGGCGGTGGCCAGATCGGCGCAGAACGTGATGAAGGGGAAGTACGCGGCAACCGCGCGCTGCGATGTCATCCGGGCCGCGTACCACTGGTCCGAACGCGCCCCGAACTCATCGGTCGCGACGCCGATGTGCCGGTAGCCGCGGGTCGTCGACAGCCCTGCGATGTTCTCCTGGAAGTCGGCGTTCACCGCCGACACCAGCTCGCGGGTACGGGTGTACGCGGCCGATGAAACCTTCCGGAACCAGACGGTCGCCACGATCAGGAAGGGGAAGATCGGGATGACCGCCAGTGCCAGCGGCGGGTCGGTGACGAAGAGCGCGCCGAGCACACCGAACAGCGTGAGAACCGAGACCACCGCGGAGGATAGGCCCGTCTGCAGGAACCCGGACAACGCGTCGACGTCGGTGGTCATGCGCGTCATGATGCGGCCGGAGAGCTCGCGCTCGTAGTAGTCGAGTCCGAGTCGTTGAAGGTGCGCGTAGCTGCGGATGCGCAGTGCGTACAGGACGCGTTCACCGGCACGCGCCGCAACGAGGGTGTTGGCGCGCGACACCAGCCAGGCGATCGCCACCAGGATCACGCCGACGGCGGTGGCGCCGAACACCACGTCGGTGCTGTCCGCGTTGAGCACGTGCCGCGCCAACGACGGAAAGGCCAGGCCTATCGCGGTGTCGAGTGCGATGGTCACGACCACGATGCCGAGCAGCAGACGCACCGGTCGCAGGATCTGCCCGAGCCCGAACGTCGGGCGCTCGGCGCGCGCCTGTGTGATGTCGACGTGCGGATCCTCGGACGCGGGCGGGAGCCTGTCGACCGCAGCCTCGATCTCCGGCGTCGCGGGCATGGCGCCGAGAGCACCGGCCAGCGGGCCACCGCCGCTGCGGCCCGGCACGGTGCGCGCAGATGGTGATGCCGTGGCAGATGGCGATGCGGCGGTTGGTGATGCGTCGGTCTCCGGCGGGACGGTCGAAGTGGGATCCTCCGGCCACAGTTCCCGCATGCCGGGAGCGCTCGCCTGATCGGTGTCCACCGTGTTCGAGGCGCCCGGCGACATGCGTGTCATGAGGCGGTTGAACTCAGCGCTGCGTGCGCGCAGTTCGTCGGGCGTGCCGATGTCGGCGATGCGGCCGCCGTCGATCACGGCCACGCGGTCGGCGATGGTGAGGGTCGACGGTCGGTGCGCCAGCACCAGCATGGTGGTTCGCGGCTCGCGGAGCCGCCCGAGGATCCGCGCCTCGGTGACGGCGTCGACCGCGGAGGTCGCGTCGTCGAGAACGAGAATGCGCGAACCCGCATGCAGGGCTCGCGCGAGCGCTACGCGCTGCCGCTGACCGCCGGACAGCGTGAGGCCGCGTTCGCCGACCCGGGTGTCGAAGCCGTCCTCGAGAGCGACTGCGAAATCTGCCGCGGCCGCCGCAGCGGCCGTCTGGACCGCAGACCGGTCCGCTGTGCGGTCGGGCTTCGGGCCGAGCGAGATGTTGGCGGCGACGGTGTCGGAGTACAGGAACGGCTCATCGTCGACGACGGACAGCACCGCGTGCAGCGCATCGGGATGCAGAGCGGACA
The DNA here is from genome assembly GCF_007559005.1 of Gordonia zhaorongruii. Taxonomy (GTDB): domain Bacteria; phylum Actinomycetota; class Actinomycetes; order Mycobacteriales; family Mycobacteriaceae; genus Gordonia; species Gordonia zhaorongruii. The sequence continues at coordinate 1,056,835 of NZ_CP041763.1, forward strand.
CTTCCGTACCGGTGTCGGTGCCGCCGATGGTCACCGACCCGGAGTCGGGGGAGTACGTGCCGGCAGCCAGCGCCGCGAGCGTGGACTTCCCCGATCCTGGACCGCCGACGACGGCCACGCATTCTCCGGGGGCGACCGTCAGGTCGAGGCCGTCGAGCACGGGGCGTCGGTCGTAGGCGAACGCGACGTCCTCGAAGCGGAGACCGAGTGGCCCGTCCGGGAGGCTCGCGGCGTCGGAAGCGTGGTTGAACGCGTCATCGCGAGGATGGTCGATGACGTCGTAGACGCGGGTGGCCGAAGACGCGGCCAACTGCGCGTTGACGACCAGGTTGGTCAGGATGCGGGCGAGCCCGGTCATCGTGGCGAGGTAGGTCGAGAAGGCGAGGAACGTGCCCGCGGTGATATCGCCCCGCAGAGTCAGCCAGCCGCCGAGACCGATCACCACGACCATGCCGAGTTGGGGGATCGACGTCATCGACGGGATGAAATAGGAACTGAGGCGCGCCGTTCGCAGCTTCTCTCGGTAGAGTCGCGCGCCGAGTGCGGCGAGTCGGTCGGTGGCCCGCCGCTCCTGGCCGAATCCCTTCACCACGCGTACACCGGTGACTGTCTCCTCGACGTGTCCGGCCACATCGGCAGAGGCCTGCTGTGCCGACCAGGTCGCCGCGAACAACTTGGTGCGACTGAAGTAGACCAGCGTCACCAGGACCGGAACCGTGGCGACGGCGACGAGCGTGAGCAGCGGTGACAACCAGGCCATGACCCCGAACGCCAGCACCACCTGGACCGCGCCGCCGAGGGCCAGCGGTGCCATGGCGAGCAGCCCCTGGACGACCTGCAGGTCCGAGATGGACCGGGAGACCACCTGACCGGTGCGAATGGTGTCGCGCGAGCGTCCGTCCAAGTGCAGGAGCGTGTCGAGAAGTGCTCGGCGCAGCCGGTCCTGGACGGATACCGCGAGGGCACCGGCGGTTATCCGACGTCCGGCCTGGCATGCGTACCGGAGGACGGCGGCGACGACGAGCGCCGCGATGATCGTCGTGAGGGCGGTCTGCGTGCGGCCGGACTCGCCGGTCGCGGTGTCGACCGCCGACTTGACCAGCAGCGGTGCGACCAGGTCGACGGCGACAGCACCGAGCGTGGTGGCGATGGTGGCCAGTGCGAGCCATCGCCGCTCGAAGCACTGGGTCGCCAGCCGGGCGATCCAGCCACTGCCGTTCAGTTGGTCCCTTCCACACGGGGCAGGTCGTCGGCGAGGCTGCCGTCGACGGTTCCGGCCGGCCACGTGCGGGGCGGCGCACCGAACGCGGCGCGCGCGTTGCGGATGACCGCGTTGCCCAGCGCGCGGTTGCCGACGCTGCCGATCACCGCGCCGATACCGCCGGGCAGCACCTTGCCGAACATCACCGGAGCCTTGCCGAGCGTGAACTTCTTCACGAACCGGTTGGTGAGCGCCTTGTTGAGGGTCGCCAGGTTGACGCCGAGTCCGGGGACATCCAGCTGCGCGACGGTGTCCGCGTTCTTCTTCTTGCGTCCACCGATCGCCTTGCCCAGGATCGAGGTGCCCTCTTCGCCGAGAGCGACGGTGAGCACGATCGCACGCCGGCGCTCGGTGTCGGTCGGTGCGATGCCGTACACCTCGGCGGAGGCGAGGGCGAGGAGCGCGGACGCCTCGATGAAGAGGGCCGATTCCGCGGACATCGCGCCGATCGCGCTGATCGTGCCGATGCCGGGGATCGCAGCAGTGGCGCCGACCGCTCCGCCCGAGGCGGTCACTGTGTTCAGGTACAGCTTCTCCAGTCGCTCGATGATCTGCTGCGGCGACTCGTCGGGGTGCCTGCGACGGAGGCCGTTCACGTACTTGGTGACGGCAGGCTGCTGAAGGCGCTGCGCTTTGTCGACGATCGTGCCGACGACCGGCCCGGGGGTCTTGGCCTTCGTCGCGGTGTCGTTGGTCGCGGTGCCGTCGATAGTCGTGTCGGACGTGCGTGCGGGCAGGTTCGACTTCTTCTTTCCGAGCATGTCGAGTCTCCGTTCGATTCGCGGTGCTTCAGGCGCGGTCGCGCTGAGTACCGGCGGTTCGCGTCCGTGAACCACCTTCGTTCAACCGTTGTCGTCCACCATTATTCCCCCCTCCGCCGAACCTGCCGCCGAACCTGCCGCCGAACGCGCCGCCGAATCGATGTCAGGTCGGGAAAACGGCAGGCGGCGTTGTCGGTGAGCGGTGCTAGCCTTCACTCCTGTTCGTCGAGAGTGGCTGGGAGCACTAAATGTCTGGTACGGGTGGATCGGCCTTCAAGCCGGTCACCGACAAGCCGTGGGCGGCGCTGTTCGCGCTGTGCATCGGCTTCTTCATGATCCTGGTCGACATGACGATCGTGGCGGTCGCGCAGCCGCAGATCAAGAGTTCGCTGGACGCCAGTGTCAGCGGCATCGTCTGGGTCACCAGCGCCTACCTGCTGACGTATGCGGTCCCGCTGCTCATCACCGGGCGGCTCGGCGACAAGATCGGCCCGAAGAAGGTCTATCAGGCGGGCCTGGTGGTGTTCACCCTCGCGAGCCTGTGGTGCGGTCTGGCCGATTCGATCGGCGAGTTGGTCATCGCCCGTGGCGTTCAGGGGCTGGGTGCCGCGCTGATCACGCCGCAGACGATGTCGCTCATCACCCGGATCTTTCCGCCGGAGCGACGCGGTGCGGCGATGGGCGTGTGGGGCACGGTCGCCGGTGTGGCGACACTCGTCGGTCCGTTGCTCGGCGGGGTGCTGACCGATGCCCTGGGTTGGGAGTGGATCTTCTTCATCAACATCCCCGTCGGCATCGTCGGGCTGGTGCTCGCCGCGACGCTCGTCCCCGACGTGGAGACCCACGAGCACAAGTTCGACTGGCTCGGTGTGGTGTTGTCGGCGATCGGACTCACCGCGCTCGTATTCGGGATCCAGGAGGGCGAGAGCTACGACTGGAGCGGCTGGATCTGGGGTCTGATCGGCGGGGGCATCGTGTTCCTGGCGTTGTTCGTGCTCTGGGAGGGCAAGACCCGGATGGAGCCGCTGGTGCCCCTCAGCCTGTTCTCGTCGCGGAATTTCGCGTTGTCGAACATCGGCATCGCCGCGATGGGCTTCGCGGTGTCCGGATCGATGATCCCGATCATGTTCTTCCTGCAGTTGGTCGGTGGGATGTCGCCGACGCGATCGGCGTTCGTGATGGTGCCGATGGCGGTCCTGACGGGTGTCTTCGCGCCGATCGTCGGTCGCATCCTCGATCGGGTGCATCCGCGGAACGTGATCGCCGCGGGCCTGCTCGGTTACGGCGCGGCGATGGCGTGGTTGGCGTTCGAGTTCACGCCGGAGACCCCGGTCTGGCTGCTCCTGGTGCCGTCCGGTCTGATGGGGCTCGCGAGCGCCGGGATCTGGGCTCCGCTGGCGGCGACCGCGACGCGGGACCTGCCATGGCATCAGGCCGGTGCGGGCGCAGGCGTCTACAACACGACGCGTGTGGTCGGATCGGTGGTCGGTGCGTCGGCGATCGGCGCCCTGATGATGTCCCGACTGGCGGCGAATGTGCCCGGCGCCGACTTCGACCACGATTCGGGTCAGCAGTCCGTGCAGCTTCCGGAGATGGTGCGCGACGGCTTCGCCGACGCGATGGGCGAGGCGGTCTACCTGGGGGCGGGCGTCATGCTCATCGGGTTCATCGCGTCGCTCTTCCTCAAGCGGCCTGCGCACCAGAACGTGCCGTCCGTGCCGCAGGCGCCGGTGGATGAGGGCACCGTCTCGCACTGACCGCCGCGCGCCGGACAGGATTTGTCGGACCCCGATCGTAGGATCGTGTCGAATCAACGATCAGACGCCGATGACGGGAAGGGGGACGACATGAGCCGACCGGTACGCGAGACCGAGACGCGCGAGACCGAGACGTACGCAGCAGCGCCGTACGAGACCGAGCCGCTTTTCGACCTCAGCCCCGGCCCATCGTCGCCTCCCGCGGCCAGGGCGGTGGCGGCGGTCGAGACACCGGATTCGTCTGCAACGCCGTCTTCGGCGCCGGAGCGTGAGGTCACGTTCCTGCACACCGCCGACTGGCAGCTCGGGATGACCCGCCATTTCCTGGCGGGGGAGGCGCAGCATCTCTACAACGCCGCTCGCGATGCCGCGGTGGTCCGGATCGGTGAGGTCGCGACCTCCACGGGCGCCGAGTTCGTGGTCGTCTGCGGTGACGTGTTCGACGATCCGCGTGTGTCGACTCGGACGATCCGTCGGACACTCGACGCACTCGGCGACTATCCGGTGCCGGTGTACCTGCTGCCGGGAAATCACGATCCAATCGATGCCACCAGTGTGTATCGATCGAAGGGGTTCGCCGGCGCGTGTCCCGCCAACGTGCACGTTCTCGATGAGCCCGGAGTGGTGAAAGTCAGGGACGGCATCAGCATCGTCGCAGCACCGTGGCATTCGAAGCATCCGATGTCCGATCTCATCGCCGATCAGGTCGGCAAGCTGCCGCCGTCCGACGACATCCGGATCGTCGTCGGTCATGGCGGCATGGACTCGCTCAGTCCCAACAGCGATCCGTCGATCGTGTCCAGTGCCTCGCTCGATGCCGCGACCGCCGATCAACTCGTCGACTACGTCGCTCTCGGTGATCGTCACTCGGTCACCTCGGTCGGGGAGTCCGGCAGGGTCTGGTACTCGGGCGCGCCGGAGGTGACCGCGTTCGACAACGTGGAGACCGAACCGGGGCATGTTCTCGAAGTGACGCTGCGCCGCGGTGGCGAGTCGAGTGTCGATGTGGCCAAGCACAAGGTCGGGCAGTGGCGGTTCCACACCCTCACGCAGGACGTGAACTCCGCCGCCGACGTGGAGCGTTTGCGGGAGACCCTCGGGGCCATGTCCGATAAGGCGCGCACCGTCGTCCAGCTTGCCCTCGTCGGCACTCTGACCGTCTCCGAGAACGTCGCGCTCACGCAATTGCTCGACGAATCGTCGGATCGATTCGCAGCAGTCAAAGTGTGGGAGCGCAAGCACGATCTGGCCGTCGTCTCCGAGGCCGCCGATCTCGATGATCTCGATCTGCAGGGCTATGCGGCACAGGCTGCGCATGAGCTCGTCGAGCGGGCGGGCTCCGACGATGATGAGGAGGCCGATGCCGCCCGCGCGGGCCTCTCGCTCCTGTACCGGTTGGCGGGGAGGCTCTGATGCGGCTGCACCGGCTGCGTGTCGCGAACTTCCGCGGGATCACCGAACGCGAAGTGGTCTTCGCCGAGCGCGGCGTCACCGTCATCGAAGGCGAGAACGAAGCGGGGAAGTCGTCGATGGTGGAGGCGCTCGACCTTCTCCTGACGACCCGGGCGAACAGTTCCAAGCAGCAGGTACGTGCCGTCCAGCCATCGGGGCGTGACGTCGGCAGTGAGGTATTCGCCGAGATCTCCTGCGGAACATGGCGTTTCGAGTACTTCAAACGTTTCAACAAGGCGACCGAGACGGCGCTGACGATCCTGGAACCGAACCCCGAGCAGATCACCGGCCGGCCGGCCCATGAGCGGGTGGAGGAGATCCTCGGAGAGTCCCTCGACCGGACGCTGTACCGGGCCCTGCGCCTGCTGCAGTCGACCGATCCGGAGCTGGGCGACCTGACGGACAGCTCTGCGCTCTCGCGCGCACTGGACCGGGCTGCGGGACAGGTGGAGTCCGAGTCGTCGGCCGAATCGCAGGAGACGAACGATCTGGTCGCCGCGGTCACGACCGAATACCAGCGCTACTACACGTCCGCCCAAGGCCGCGCCACAGGCGAGTTGGCGAAGGCGCAGCAGGCAGCAGCTGCAGCACGCGCAGCGGCGACCGAGCGCGAGACTCTGCTGTCGTCGGTGCAGGAGGCCACTGACCGACTGCCTGCGGTGGCTGCCGCGATCGCCGAGTCGGCCGCGCTCGAATCATCGCAGCGGATCGACCTGGCCACTGCTGCAGCGGAGGTGTCGCAGGCCGAGGCGGTAGGGGAACAGGTGAAGGCCGCCCGAGCGGTCGTCGCGCAACGCGAGATGGCAAAGCGGGTCGCCGCCGATGCCGTGCGGGCGAGAGAGGGACTGCGAACGCGACTCGGGCAGCACGAGTCGGACGCCGTGTCCACCGCGTCGTCGGTCGAGAAATCCCGTACTGCGGTTCGGGAGGCCGAGGAGAAGGCTGAAGCGCTCAGCGTCGAACTCGTTGCCTCGCAGCAGAACCTGACAGCGCTGCGGGAACGGATCGAGGCGGCCGAGGCCGCGGAGACGATCGCCGCTGACCGGCGGCGTCTGACCGAGCTCGATGCCACGCTCACGGAAGTTCGGCGCCTGCATGACGAATTGGCGGCCGCGCGCGCGGCAACGACCGGACCGGACGTCACCGCACGCGATACCGCCCGAGCCGCCGAGCTCGACCGTGATCTGGCTGCAGCTCGCGCCCGACTCGATGCAGGTGCTGCGAGCGTCGTCGTGACTCCGCTCGGTGACGAGGTGGTTCTCGACGGTCAACCGGTCCGCGAGGAGCAGACGGTGTCGGCCGCGACGTCGACCACCGTCGAAGTGCCCGGCGCGGTGCGCGTTCACGTCACGCCCGGCGCGGACGCTCGCGGACTCGCCGATGAGGTGCGGCGGCTGACGACGGCGGCCGCGGAGCTGACCGCGCGATGCGGCGTGGACGACCTCTCGGAGGTCGCCGGCGTGGTTTCGCGGCGTATGGACGCGGAGCGCACGGCAGCCGAGCTGCAGCGGTCCATCACGCGCGAACTGGGGGGACGCGACTTGGACGAGCTCGCTGCGACGCGTGCCGGGCTCGCCGAGCGGATGCCGTCCGGCAGCGGAACCGACTCGACCGACGATGTTGTGCCCGCATCGTCCGTGCTGCGCGCTCAGGAGCGTGATCTCGTCGACCTCACGGCGCGGGCCGAACGCGCACGGGACGCGGAAGCCGCTCGCCGGCGTGCGGCCCAGGAGCGTGCCGAGATTCTGGAGGAATCTGCTCGGAAGTCGCATCACACGGCTGCCGCGTTGAAGGGCGAGATCGCCGAAGCCGTCGCCGAGACGCCCGACGACGCGTTGTCCGCGGCGGTGGCGGACGCCGACGCCGAACTCGAGGAGGCGCAGGCTGCGGCGGCCAAGCTGGCGTCCGACGCACGCGGACTCGACCTCGCCGGACTGCGTGCCCGGTCGGCGGACGCGGAAGCGGCACTCGACCGAACCCGCGCTCAACTGGCCGACACCCGGAAGCTTCAGACGGAACTGTCCACGCGACTCGAGGTGTGCCGCAGCGACGGCCGTCTGGACGAGTTGTCCGACGCAGTCGCGGAACTGGAAGCGGCCGAAGCGCATCTACGGCGAGTCTCCGAGCGAGCCGCGGGCGCGCGCGTCCTGCACGAGACACTGCAGCGGAAGCGGTCCGAGAGCCGGGCGCGTTACATCGATCCGTTCGCCAGGCGGCTGGAGGAGCTGGCGAGTCCGGTATTCGGTGACGGTGTCAGGTTCGAGATCGGCGACGATTTCCAGATCGCTACCCGAACCCTCGACGGCGTGACGGTGGACGTCTCGGCGTTGTCCGGCGGCGCGCGTGAGCAACTCGGTCTGCTGGCTCGCCTCGCCTGCGCGTCGCTGGTCGACGTGGCCGATGGCGTGCCGGTGATACTCGACGACGCACTCGGCTACACCGACCCGAAACGGCTGACATCGATGGCCCGGGTACTGAGTACTTCCGCGGGGGATGCGCAGATCATCGTCTTGACCTGCACGCCCGATCGGTACCGTGACGTCCGGGATGCGACGTTGATCGCCGTCTGATCCGCGGTGGGCGGCCCCACGTTTGGGCCGCCATCGGCGAGTGCGCTAATGTTGCTCTCGCTTGACCCGCCCCCCTAGCTCAGGGGATAGAGCGTCTGCCTCCGGAGCAGAAGGTCGTAGGTTCGAATCCTACGGGGGGCACCACGAAATGAAATTCACTGGTCAGGAATCATTTTCCACTGACGGCCACGCCTCGAGCAGTCCATGACGAGGTTATCTCTCGAACACGCTTCGATCGGCTCGGGCGCTCCCCGCCGTGATCTGTCACAGAACCCGTCCCATCGGTGTCTCATGGATGTCATGAGTTGAACACCGATGGAGGCACACCATGAAGATCGTGATCGCCGGGGCAGGCTATGCGGGGACAGTCGCCGCCAACCGGTTGGCCAAGAAGGCGAAGGACGCTGACATCACCGTCGTCAATCCGTACGCGGATTTCGTCGAACGGGTGCGGATGCACGAGATGATCACCGGAAGCGGGACGGCGACGCGGCGGCTCTCCGACGTGTTGCATGAGCGCGTGACGCTGCGCGTGGCAGTGGTGGAGAAGATCGGCGACGACGTCGTGAGTCTGTCGGACGGCACCGACCTCGACTACGACCGTCTTATCTACGCGGTCGGATCCTCGCGCACTGCGCCTGCGGGAACTCTCTCGGTCGGCGGGCTCGACTCCGCCCGGGCTGCCGCCGAGCAGTTCGCAGCCCTTCCTCCGCGATCAACGGTGACCGTCGTCGGAGGCGGACTGACCGGAATTGAGACGGCATCCGAGGTCGCCACCGAGCGCAAGGACCTGAAGGTCAAGCTCGTGAGCGAAGACGAAGTCGGCTTCTCACTGAGTGATACAGCCCGCGACCGGGTCGTCCGCGTCCTGACAGAGCTCGGGGTCGAGACAGTGAGGGGTCGGTGGTCTCCGGACGGGGCGGATCTGACGCTGTGGGCGGTCGCAGGCGCCGTCAACACCCTCGCGGCACGTTGCGGACTCCGAACGAACGCGGATGGTCTGGTCGTGGTCGACGAATTCCTGCGCAGTACAAGCCATCCGACGGTGTACGCCGTCGGCGATGGTGCAGCGGTTCCCGGCACTCGGATGAGCTGTCAGGCAGCGCTTCCGCAGGGGACTCACGCGGCTAACAACGTGATCCGCGAGATGCGGGACGCGGACCCGAAGGCGTTCTCGATGGCGTTCGTCGGGCAGAACGTGTCGCTCGGTCGTCGCAACGGCGTGATCCAAGCGGCGAAACGGGACGACACCCCGATCGGCGCGTGGTTCGGCGGACGTCCGGCGGCGGAGTTCAAGGAGCTGGTGTGCAAGGGAGCGGCATGGACTGCCGAACACGGCACTTACGCGTGGCTGCCGGGGCCGCGGTGACCGGCGCGGGAGCTCCCGGCACCGAAGCTGATCCCTTCGTGCGCCACCGTCCGCTGCTGTTCTCGATCGCCTACGAGATCCTGAGTTCGGTGGTCGACGCGGAGGACGCGGTATCGGAGAGCTGGCTTCGCTGGCAGGACGTGGACCAGACGGCCGTGGAGAATCCGCGCGCCTACCTCGCCCGGATCGTCACCCGTCAGGCCCTCAACACGGCCCGGTCCGCCGACCGGCGTCGCGAGGAGTACGTCGGCCCGTGGCTGCCGGAGCCACTGGAGGCGACAGAGTCGGCCACAGACGAGGCGCTCGACCACGTTCTGACGGGCGAAGCCGTCACCACGGCCATGCTGCTGGTCCTCGAATCACTCGCACCGGCGGAGCGGGCGGTCTTCGTGCTGCGTGAGGTCTTCGACTTCGGCTACGGCGAGATCGCGACGGCACTGGGCAAATCGGAGCCGGCCGTTCGGCAGGTGGCTCATCGCGCTCGGAAGCACGTGCACGCTCGGCGCTCGGCGGCGGTCGCCGCCCCGGCAGATGCGCAAGAGGTCGCCGAGCGATTCATCTCCTCCGCGGTCACCGGAGATGTGCAGTCGCTCATGGATGTCCTGGCTCCCGGCGTCGTCGCCCTCGGCGACGGAGGCGGAGTGGTATCGGCTGCGCGCAAGCCCGTCGAAGGTGCCGATCGCGTCGCGCGTTACATCGTCGGACTCCTGGCCAAAGGCGACGAGATGGGAGGAATCACCTTCCGGACGACCGTGGTCAACGGGATGCCGGCGGTCGCCGTCTCACTGGGCGGAGTGCTCGACAACGTCACCTGCATCGAAGTGACCGACGGCCGGGTGTCGGCGGTGTACTCGGTGCGGAATCCGGAGAAACTGGTGCGATTCAGCGGGTAGGCGGGAGAACGTTTGCCTTACCCTCGGACAGATGACCGCACCGCATTCCCGCGCACTCGACCGGGACACCGTTCTCTGCGTCTCGCTGGCTGCCCGGCCGTCGAATATCGGCACCCGATTTCATAACTACCTCTACAACGAACTCGGTCTGAACTACGTCTACAAGGCGTTCGCGCCGGCGAATCTGGAGGCGGCGGTCGCCGGGATCCGCGGACTGCCGATCCGCGGTGCCGCGGTGTCGATGCCGTACAAGGAAGCGGTGATCGACCTCGTCGACGTCATGGAACCGTCGGCCGCGGCGATCGATTCGGTGAACACGATCGTCAATGACGACGGCGTCCTGCGGGCCTACAACACCGATTATCAGGCGGTGGCCGACCTGCTGGCCGCGTCGTCGTTCGACCGCGCGGCGCCGGTTGCCGTCGCAGGAAGCGGCGGGATGGCGAAGGCGGTAGTAGCGGCATTGCGGGACAACGGATTCCAGAAAGTGACCGTCGTGGCCCGGAACTCGGGGACAGGGTCGGCACTCGCGGAGAAGTACGGCTTCACCCACTCCATCGATATCGGGGATGAACGACCGGCGACGCTGGTGAATGCGACACCGATCGGCATGGCCGGGGGAGCGGCGAGCGACAGCCTGCCCTTCGCGCGCGAGGCGGTTGAGACGGCTACCGGCTGCCTCGACGTGGTCGCCATGCCGCCGAACACTCCGCTCGTCCGGGCGATGCGTGACCGGGGTGCCGAGGTCATCTCCGGCGACGCGGTGATCGCCGGCCAGGCGGCGGCGCAGTTCGCCTTGTACACCGGGGTGACGCCGTCTCCCGAGCAGGTTCGTGCCGCATCGGAGTACTCGCGTGCCTGAGCACTCGTCGATCAAAGTGCTGGCCTTCGACACGTTCGGGACCGTCGCCGACTGGTATTCGGGAGTCGCCGATGTCCTGGCACGGGTGTTCACAGACATCGACGCGTCCGCGCTGGCTATCGCGTGGCGACGGTCCTACGCTCCGGCGCTCGCCGAGGTGGAATCCGGCACGCGGCCGTGGACGCTCCTCGACGACCTGCACCGTGAGTCGCTGGAGCGCCTGCTCATCGACGAATTCGGCGTCATCGCAGCACCTGATCAGCTCGATCACGCAGTTCACGCCTGGCATGTCCTGCCCGGGTGGCCGGACTCGTCCGACGGCCTGCGACGGCTGAAGACGAAGTTCACGATCGGCGCGCTGAGCAACGGGAACGTGGCCCTCCTGACCGATATGGCGAAGGCGAGCGACTTTCCATGGGACTTCGTCGGTGGTGCCGACCTGTGGCGTCACTACAAGCCCGCATCGCAGGTGTATCTCGGTATCGCCGAGCTGATGCAGGTGAATCCGTCAGAGGTGCTGATGGTCGCCACCCACGTCAACGACCTCGCGGCTGCACGCTCGTTCGGGTTGCGGACTGCATATGTGGAACGGCCCACGGAGTGGGGGCCACTGCCGAAAGTCGATGAACCTGATCCTCGCGATGCGTTCCACGTCCGCGGCATCGACGAGCTCGCAGCAGCTTTGGGATGTTGACCTGGCTGATGTTCAGGCGCCCTGCTGATAGTTCTCATACGTGAGGCAGCCACGCCGGGGAGGGTCGTCGGGTTCGGAGAGCAACCCGACGTGGTGGAGGATGTTCACTCGCCATTCGTCGTCGGATCCGGCTGGTCGCCAGGCAACGCGTCCTGCGTGATCGCCGGCGCTGAGAATCGTTGTCTCCCACTGACCGCGATCCGGTCCGACCGAGCGGTTGTGGCCACCGCACGCACCACCGAGATGGTCGATATCGGTGGGGCCGCCGTCCGCCCAGTCGGGCATGTGGTGCATCTCGGTGCGGGAGAACGGAACGGTACAGCCTGGTGTCGTGCATCCACGATCGCGTGCGAACGCTGCGAGGCGCTGCGCCTTGTTGGCGAATCGACTGCCTCGCGCGAGGTACAGGACCTCGCTCGTGTGCTCGCGGAACACTGCTAGATGAGCCGTTGCCTCGGCAGCGAGTTCGACGAGATCCTTGACCGGTAGGTGAGGCCCGTCGCCGTGAGAGCGAGCCCGGTGCGGTCGGCGAGTTCGCGATCGGTCACGGTGATGACAAGTTCGGCGGGGATCCTGTCGGGTTTCCCGACCGCGCCGCCGGCGATCAGGTATTCGCACATGGCGAGCAGCGCGTCGTGGTTGCGCTGAGACTGCGTACGCAGGTCCCGCTCCGTCGCTGCGGCTAGAGCATCGTCGTCGAGTCCCGGCTGGTCGACGGCACCGCTCGGGGAATCCGGATCGGCCGGATTGTTCATGCCGGGCGCCGCGAAGCGTGTGAAGACCACTTCGAGCATCGCCCGCAGTTCAGGTGTGACCTCGCCGCGCAGCTTCGACATGAGCTGCTGGTCCTGCGGAGAGGGGGACAGGCCGCGCAGTCGCTTGCCCGCGATGGTGAGCGATTCGGGCGTCAGCGACCGCGCCGCATCGGCCAGCTGCGCTTCGGCGCGTTCGGTGACCTCGGTCGGCACCGCGTTGGGAATCTGCGTCATGACCTTGTCGATCACGATGACATGATTGGTGCCGATGGCTCCGTCGTGCACGGCCTCGGCCGTCGACGGAGCCATCGGGTCCCTGGGGTCGCCGGTCATGCTGGTGAACCGGCCGATCGCCGCGGTGGCGAGCTTGCGTGCACGCGCTGCCCGCGGGCCGAGTCGTAGGTCCTGCGCGAGGAACGCCTGCAGTGACCGGCATCCGGCCTTCCAGAATGCTCCGCGGTCGGATATCTCGACGAGCAACGCCGCGTCGGCGCCGTCCAGCCGCCTGCGGATCCGCTCGCCGGTGCGGGCGCAGCTCAGGAGTTCGTCCTCGGTGGCGCAGGCGAACGGGACGTCCGCGAGCTTGACGGCGGCAGTCTCCATCAATGCCATCAGCTCCATGGGCGACTCCGGAAGGTGCGGCACGGTCTTCATCGGAATCACCTCGTTGCTGCTGTTCAGGAGCTGTTTATCTGATACCTGAATCATATCCGGGGCCACCGACATTCGCGGTGTGCCGGAGACGGAGGCAGGTCGATCGGACGCCGTCGCTCAGTCCGAGGGGACCGATTGCCCACGAACCGTCCGCGGACAATAGGATGGGTAGCCGTGACTCCCACCGAACTCGCTGCTCTGCTTCGCGCCGCGACGCAGAAGGTCTTTCAAGCCCATGACCTGGACGCCGACCTGCTGCCGGAGACGGTGGTGGTGGAGCGTCCGCGTAGCCCGGAACACGGTGATTACGCGACCAACATCGCCCTGCAGCTCGGTAAGAAGGCCGGCGTGAACCCGCGCGAACTCGCGACGTGGCTCGCCGATGAGTTCGCCGCCGACCCGGGGATCGATTCCGCCGAGATCGCCGGACCCGGATTCGTCAACCTCCGACTCGCAGCGGCGGCGCAGAATCAAACCGTCGCAACGGTGCTCGAGCTGGGGGCCGACTACGGTCGCGGCTCCGAACTGGCCGCGCTGAACGTCAACCTGGAGTTCGTATCGGCGAACCCGACCGGTCCCATCCACCTGGGGGGTACGCGGTGGGCCGCCGTCGGCGACGCCCTCGGCCGAGTCCTGTCGGCGCGCGGCGCGAGCGTCACGCGCGAGTACTACTTCAACGATCACGGCGAGCAGATCAACAGATTCGCGCGGTCGTTGCTGGCCGCTGCCCGCGATCAGCCTGCACCGCAGGACGGTTACTCGGGGGAGTACATCCGCGAGATCGCCGAGACCGTGGTCGGAAACAACCCGGGCGTTCTGGACCTCGCCGAGGACGACTGCCTGGAGACGTTCCGCGCTGACGGCGTGGAGCTGATGTTCGGCCACATCAAGAGCACCCTCCACGAATTCGGCACCGACTTCGACGTGTACACCCACGAGAACTCGATGTTCGAGCGCGGCCTGGTGGAGCAGTCCATCGAGGAACTGAAGGCGAGCGACAACCTGTACGAGGCGGACGGAGCGTGGTGGCTGCGCTCCACCGACTTCGGCGATGACAAGGATCGGGTGGTCCTCAAGAGCGACGGCAACGCCGCCTACATCGCAGGCGACATCGCCTACCTCAAGGACAAGCACGACCGCGGTGCCAATCACCTCATCTACATGCTGGGTGCCGACCACCACGGCTACGTGGTGCGGCTAAAGGCAGCAGCCGCAGCGCTGGGTTACGACCCCGAGCACGTCGAGGTTCTCATCGGTCAGATGGTGAACCTGGTCCGCGAAGGCAAGCCCGTGCGCATGAGCAAGCGCGCCGGAACCGTCATCACCCTCGACGACCTGGTCGAGGCCGTCGGCGTCGATGCGGCCCGCTACGCGCTGATCCGGTCGTCCATCGACGTCAACATCGACATCGACATCGACCTGCTCCGCAAGCAGTCGTCCGACAACCCGGTGTACTACGTGCAGTACGCGCACGCGCGGCTCTCGGCGCTCGCTCGCAGTGCCGCCGATCTCGGCCTCACAGCGGGTGTGGAGCATCTCGATGTGCTCGACGACTCGTCCGAGGGCGACCTGATCCGCACCATCGGAGATTTCGCCGATGTGGTCTCCACTGCGGCGACGCTGCGTGAACCGCACCGCGTCACCCGCTACCTGGAGTCCCTCGCGGGCGCCTATCACCGCTTCTACTCGCGCTGCCGCGTGCTTCCGCAGGGCGACGAGGAGCCGGGAGACGTCCACACCGCCCGCCTCGCGCTCTGCGAGGCGACCCGCCAAGTGCTGGCCAACGGACTCGCGTTGGTCGGCGTGACCGCACCGGAGCGCATGTGATGGCACACCCAGCAGGTCCCCGCCACGCCGACATCCTGGCGTCGCCGCATCTGGCCGAACGACCGAACAGCCCGCAGGAGCTGTCGGCGGTTCCCGCGAACGTGTATCCGAAGGGCGCGGGCCGCAACGACGACGGCGTCCTGACGATCGGCGGAATCGGAGTCGATCAGCTCGCGCAGGAGTACAGCACCCCGTTGTTCGTCTACGACGAGGACGACTTCCGTGCCCGCTGCGCCGAGATGCAGGCCGCATTCGGTCCGCACGGCCGGGTTCACTACGCGTCGAAGGCGTTCCTGTCGACACAGGTCGCCGAATGGGTGCGGTCCGAGGGGCTCTCGCTGGACGTGTGCACCGGCGGCGAGCTCGCCGTCGCACTGCACGCGGGATTCCCGGCGGAGCGAATCGCGTTGCACGGCAACAACAAGAGCGAAGCGGAGCTGGACGCGGCCGTCGAGTCCGGGGTCGGGCACATCGTCGTCGACTCGATGGTCGAGATCGAACGGCTCGACCGGCTCTCCGGCGCCCGCGGCGCGGTGACCGACGTGCTGATCCGGGTGACTCCGGGCGTCGAGGCGCACACCCACGAGTTCATCTCGACTGCACATGAGGATCAGAAGTTCGGCTTCGCCCTCGCTGGGGACGTCGCGATGAACGCGGTGCGCGCGGTGTTCGCGGCGGCGAACCTGCGACTGGTCGGGCTGCACAGTCATATCGGTTCGCAGATCTTCGAGATCGACGGCTTCGAGCTCGCGGCGCACCGTGTGCTCGGCCTGCTCGCCGACGTCGTGGACGAGTTCGGGGTGGACAAGACCAAGCAGATCGAGGTCCTCGATCTCGGCGGCGGACTGGGGATCTCGTACCTTCCCACCGATAACCCGCCGCCCGTTGCGGATCTCGCGGCGTCGCTCGTCGACATCGTGCGGCGCGAGTCGGACCGACTCGAACTGCCGATGCCCGCTATCGCCGTCGAGCCGGGCCGGGCCATCGCCGGACCCGCGGGCATCACCGTGTACCGGGTCGGCACCATCAAGGACGTGGCACTCGACGGTGCGGCGACGCGGCGCTACGTGTCGGTGGACGGCGGCATGAGCGACAACATCCGCACCGTCCTCTACGACGCCGAATACGACGTTCGGCTGGCCTCGCGTGTGTCACAGGCGCGAGCGGTCGTCTGCCGAGTAGTCGGAAAGCACTGCGAGAGCGGCGACATCGTCATCCGAGACTGCTGGCTGCCGGAGGATCTCACTCCGGGCGACCTGCTGGTGGTCGGCGCGACCGGCGCATACTGCTACTCGATGTCGAGCCGATACAACATGGCGCCACGCCCGGCCGTCGCCGCCGTGCATGATGGTCACAGCCGCCTGATGCTGCGGCGTGAGACGCTTGAAGACTTCTTGAGGTTGGAGGTGGGGCAGGAATGACGGAACAGGCTGAGATGGCGGAACAGGCTGGGCGCCCAGTCGGGATCGCTGTGCTGGGCATGGGCAACGTCGGAACCGAGGTGGTTCGCAACCTGGTCGAGAAGACGAACGACCTGCGTTCGCGGGTCGGTGCGACCGTCGAGCTCCGGGGCGTCGCAGTGCGCGACCTCGCGCGAGCCCGGGACATCGACTCGTCACTGCTCACCGATGACCCGCAGTCCCTGGTCGGCCGCGACGACGTCGACGTCGTCGTCGAACTGATCGGCGGCATCGAGCCGGCGCGCACCCTGATCTTGAACGCTCTCAAGGCGGGTAAGTCGGTGATCACCGCCAACAAGGCGCTGATGGCCGCGCACGCAGGAGCTTTGTCGGCGGCTGCCGCGGCGAACCATGCGGACCTGTACTTCGAGGCCGCAGTCGCCGGTGCGATCCCGGTGATCCGGCCGCTCACGCAGTCGTTGGCGGGGGACTCGGTGAACCGGGTGGCGGGCATCGTCAACGGCACCACCAATTACATCCTCTCGGCGATGGACGAGACGGGCGCCGATTACGCGGATGTGCTCACCGAGGCCGGCGAACTAGGATACGCCGAGGCGGATCCGACGGCTGACGTCGAAGGTTACGACGCGGCCTCGAAGGCGGCGATCCTCGCCTCCATCGCCTTCCACTCGCGGGTCACCGCGAGCGATGTGTACCGCGAGGGCATCACCGAGATCACCGCGGAGGATCTGCAGGCCGCCAAGAAGTTCGACTGCACGGTCAAGCTGCTGTCCATCTGCGAACGTCTCACGATCGACGGGGTGGAGAAGGTCTCGGCACGCGTGTACCCCGCGCTCATTCCGCACGACCATCCGCTCGCGACGGTGAACGGCGCCTTCAACGCGGTGGTCGTCGAATCCGAGAACGCGGGGCGTCTCATGTTCTACGGGCAGGGGGCGGGCGGCGCGCCGACTGCCTCAGCAGTACTCGGCGACATGGTGATGGCCGCCCGGAACCGCGTCAACGGCGGTCGCGGACCGCTGGAGTCGACGTACGCGAACCTGCCGGTCACGCCCATCGATGATGTGGAGACCCGCTACTACGTGGCGATGAAGGTCGCGGACAAGGCGGGTGTCCTCGAACAGGTGGCGGCCGAGTTCGCCAACCACGGTGTGAGCATCTCGGCCGTGCGGCAGGAGGGCGCGGGGGAGAACGCGCGACTGATCGTAGTCACCCACCGCGCCCCGGATCGCGACCAGTCGGCGACCGTCCGCGCGATCGAGGAGATGGACTCGGTCATCAAGGTCTACAGCGTTCTCCGCCTCGAGGGAACGGACGATTAGGAATCTCATGAGTGAAAATGCGAAGCAGCCCGTCCACCGGGGCTGGCCCGGCCTGATCGAGGCGTACCGCGATCGCCTTCCCGTCGAGGACGACTGGACCGTCGTCACCCTGCACGAGGGTGCGACACCGCTCGTCTCGGCTCCCGTCCTGTCGGAGATCACCGGCTGCGAGGTGTATCTCAAGGTGGAGGGCCTGAACCCGACGGGTTCGTTCAAGGACCGCGGAATGACGATGGCGGTCACGACGGCCGCCAACAACGGCAAGAAGGCCGTGCTCTGCGCGTCGACCGGCAACACATCGGCGTCGGCTGCCGCATACGCGACGCGTGCCGGGATGACCTGCGCGGTGCTGATTCCAGAAGGCAAGATCGCGATGGGCAAGCTCGCCCAGGCCGTCATGCACGGCGCCCAGGTGATCCAGGTGCAGGGCAATTTCGACGACTGCTTGGAGCTGGCCCGCAAGGTCACTGCGGAGTTCACCGAGATCGAACTGGTCAACTCGGTGAACCCGGCGCGCATCGAAGGGCAGAAGACGGCGTCGTTCGAGATCGTCGACGTCCTCGGCCGTGCCCCCGACGTCCACGCGCTCCCGGTGGGTAACGCGGGCAACATCACCGCCTACTGGAAGGGCTACCAGGAGTACCGTGCCGACGGCATCATCGACTCCGTGCCCCGCATGCTGGGCGTGCAGGCGGCAGGAGCCGCACCGCTGGTGAACGGTGCACCGGTGAGTGACCCGGAGACGATCGCGACCGCGATCCGCATCGGCTCGCCCGCGAGCTGGAATCAGGCGGTGGCCGCGAAAGAGGAGTCGAGCGGCATGTTCCGTGCCGCCACCGACGAGAAGATCCTCGAGGCGTACCGGCTGATCGCCGGTCGCGAGGGCGTGTTCGTCGAACCTGCATCGGCGGCGAGTGTCGCAGGTCTGCTGGCTGCGCACGAAGAGGGCTGGGTGAAGCCCGGTTCGACGGTCGTCTGCACCGTCACCGGCAACGGACTCAAGGATCCGGACACCGCGCTGGCCGATATGCCGTCGGTCGAGGCCATTCCGGTGGATCCGGTCGCCGTCGCCCGGGCACTGGGTGTCAGCTGACGGATGGAGAACGCTGTGCGAAATGAAGCGGTGCTGGGCGCGGGAGACGCCGGCATCGTCCTCGGTGAGGGACTGACGACGCGCGTCCGTGTGCCCGCGTCGAGTGCGAACCTCGGACCGGGTTTCGACTGCCTCGGGCTCGCGCTCGCCATGTACGACGAGGTCGAGGTGACCGTGACGGCAGGTGGAGTCGCCGTGACGGCCGAAGGGGAGTCCGCGAGCGATGTCCCGGCTGATGAGCGCCACCTGGTGGCGCGCGCCGTGCTGCGCGGCCTCGAGTTCGCCGGGGTGTCCGCGCCCGGCCTCGCCCTGCACTGCGTGAACGTGATTCCGCATTCACGTGGCCTCGGTTCGTCGGCGGCCGCAGTCGTCGGCGGGATCGCCGCCGCATCGGGTCTGGTGGCGAAGGACGGGCGACGTCCCGCTCTCACCGAGCCGGAGCTGGTGCAGCTCTCGAGCGAGTTCGAAGGGCATCCGGACAACGCTGCAGCCTCCGTGATGGGGGCCGGCGTGGTCACGTGGATGGACGGTGGATCGTTCTTCGCACGGCGGCTCGAGCTTCACCCGGAGATCCGGGCGTCGGCGTTCGTGCCGTTGACGAAGTCGTCGACCTCGGAGACGCGCGGTCTGCTGCCCGACGACGTCCCGCGTGCGGACGCCGTCTTCAACGTGAGTCGTGCGGCGCTGAGCATTGTGGCTCTGACCACCGACCCCACGTGTCTGATGCAGGCGACCGAGGATCGGCTGCACCAGCCGTACCGCGCGGAGGCGATGCCGACGACCACGGGTCTGATCCACGCATTGCGCGACCGCGGCCACGCCGCAACGGTGTCGGGTGCGGGACCGTCGGTCCTGGTCCTGGGCACTGATGTGCTGGGTGACGAGGAGGCACGCCTCGCCGCCGAGTTCGGCTTCGAGATGGTGCAACTGGACATGGCGAATGGCGTCGAGGTCGACTCCTAGCACGTCCGTCGGCGCCGGCCGGACGACGAGTGGTACTCTGTGAGTGCTCCGTCGTGAAGGCCAACTCTGATGCCTTCCAATTCCCGGCCGCAACTCTCCACGTTCGTGGCCGTCATGCGGCGAAGCGATGAGACTATTTTGCATTCCACCCCGATCGAAACGGGCTGGACGCCCCGGCCTCCGGTGTCGGGGAACGAAAGGAATTCCGTGACGGAAACGGACCTGCAGACTTCCAAGCGCGCCCAGACCGGGCTCTCGGCGATGCTCCTGCCCGAACTGCGCGCCCTCGCGGGCCAGTTGGGAATCAAGGGCACGTCGGGGATGCGCAAGGGCGCCCTGATCGACGTGATCCGCGCCAAGCAGCAGGGCGGAGCGCCGAAGTCGGCGCCGCACAGCGCTGCTCCTGAGAGTGCTGCACCCGAGAAGTCTGCGCCCGAGAGGGCTGCCACTGCCGACACCCGGAACGAGTCCGCAGGGCCGCGCGACAACAGCGCGCAGGACGGTGCGTCGAAGAGCGAGAACCCGGACAACCTGCGCCCGGACAACCAGCGCAGGAACGTCGAGCAGTCCGGCGACAAGAAGTCCCGCGACGAGAACCGGAACGACAGGTCCGGGAACGACAGCCAGTCCGGTGACAACGGCTCCGGCGACGGTTCGCAGCCCAACCGCGATCGGAATCGCAACCGCAACCGGGATCGCAACCAGGGCGGGAACAACCAGGGCGGCAACAACCAGGGCGGCCGGAACAACGGCAACCAGGACAAGCAGCAGCCCGGTGACAAGCAGAACCAGGACAGGCAGAACCCGGATAAGCAGAACTCAGACAAGCAGAACCAGGGCGGGGGACCGAACCAGGGGAACCGCCAGAACAACAACGACGACGACGGTGACGGCGGTCGTCGTCGCGGCGGTCGCCGCTTCCGCGAGCGTCGTCGTGGACGCGACCGCAACATGGACGGCGGCGGCGAGCCGACGGTGAACGAGGGCGACACGGTCGCACCGGTCGCCGGCATCCTCGACGTCCTGGACAACTACGCGTTCGTCCGCACGTCGGGTTACCTCGCAGGTTCGAACGACGTCTACGTCTCGATGAACCTGGTGCGCCGTAACGGGCTGCGGCGCGGTGACGCGATCACCGGCGCGGTGAAGGTTCCGAAGGACGGCGGTGACGGCGGCGGCGGTCACGGTGGCAACCAGCGTCAGAAGTTCAATCCGCTGGTCCGTCTCGACACGGTCAACGGCGCCGACGTGGAGTCCGCACGCAAGCGGCCCGACTTCAACAAGCTGACGCCCCTGTACCCGAACCAGCGGCTGCGTCTCGAAACGACGCCCGACCGCATCTCTACCCGGGTGATCGACCTGGTCATGCCGATCGGCAAGGGACAGCGTGCGCTGATCGTGTCGCCGCCGAAGGCGGGTAAGACCACGGTCCTGCAGGACATCGCGAATGCGATCGCCACCAACAACCCCGAATGCCATCTGATGGTCGTCCTGGTGGACGAGCGCCCGGAGGAAGTCACCGACATGACGCGTTCGGTGAACGGCGAGGTCATCGCCTCGACTTTCGACCGGCCGCCGTCAGACCACACCAGCGTCGCCGAGCTCGCCATCGAACGCGCGAAGCGTCTCGTGGAAGCGGGCAAGGACGTCGTGGTCCTGCTCGACTCGATCACCCGCCTCGGCCGCGCGTACAACAACGCGTCGCCTGCGTCGGGGCGGATCCTGTCCGGTGGTGTCGACTCGACCGCGCTCTACCCGCCCAAGCGCTTCCTGGGCGCCGCCCGCAACATCGAGAACGGCGGCTCGCTCACGATCATCGCGTCGGCTCTGGTGGAGACCGGATCGACCGGCGACACGGTGATCTTCGAGGAGTTCAAGGGCACCGGCAACGCCGAGCTCAAGCTCGATCGCAAGATCTCCGAGCGCCGGGTGTTCCCGGCGGTCGACGTGAACCTGTCGAGCACGCGTAAGGACGAGCTGCTGCTGTCGCCCGACGAGTTCGCGATCGTGCACAAGCTGCGCCGCCTGCTGTCGGGACTCGACTCGCAGGCAGCGATCGACCTGCTGGTCAACCAGCTGAAGAAGTCGGGCAGCAACGTCGAGTTCCTGATGCAGGTGCAGAAGAACGCGCCCGGCGTCGTCAACGACAACTGAGCCCGACAACTGAGCCCGACAACCGGGACCGGGCCGGGCCCGCGTGACGTGCTTCAGTACACGTCGCGCAGGTACCGGCCCTCCTCACGGAGTCGGGTCACTTCGGCACGTGCCGATTCGATGTCGTCGGCGTCGCCGTACTCGGCGATGATCGCCGCGAGAGCCTCCTCGACGTCACCTGCCATGCGCTGCGCATCGCCGCATACGTACAGGACGGCGCCGTCGCGCAGCCACGTGTAGATGTCTTCGCCGTAGCCGCCCATCAGGTGGCTCACGTAGACCTTGTCCTCCTGCTCACGGGAGAACGCCACGTCGAGGCGATCGAGACTGCCTTCGGCCTGCATCTGCGTCAACTCGTCGCGGTAGAGGAAGTCCTGATCCCGGTGCCGGGCCCCGTGGAACAGCCAATTGCGTCCGGTGCCTTCGGTTCTCGCGCGTTCGTGCACGAACGCGCGGAAGGGTGCGACGCCGGTTCCGGGGCCGATCATGATGATGTCCGTGTCCGGCGCGGGCAGCCGGAACGACTTGTTGGGCGTGACGTAGATGCCGACGGTGTCACCGGGCTGCACGCGCTCAGCCAGATAGGTCGATGCGGCGCCGCCGCGGTCGCGGCCGTCGCCCCATTCGTCGGTGGCGAGGTGACGCACGGTCGCGGGCGTCAGATGAACCGTGCCCTGGTGGGCTGACGGTGACGACGAGATCGAGTAGGTGCGGGCGGTGAGCGGCTTCAGCTCGCCGAGGAAGGCCTCGGGAGTCGGGTACCAGTCGTTGTCCAGGTTGAGCAGATCGAGGACGTCGCGGCCGCGTGACCACGCCTCGAGTTCGGCGCGGTCCCCGTTCAGGAGTGCGGCGATCTCGGCGTGCCCCCGGGCGTTGGCGAGGTGGTCGAGCAGGTAGGGCGAGACCGACGTGATCTCGAATCCGTGCGTGAGGGCCTGCGCCAGTGAACGGTCGCCCTTGCGGTCGCTGATGACGGTGTCGGCAGGTACGCCCAGCCGCTCGATGATCGCCCCGACCAGTGCCGGTTCGTTGGCGGGGGTGACGTTCACGGCGTCACCGGGCACGTACTCCAGTCCGGAGCCGTCGATGTCGAGGACGAGATGGCGCACCTCTTTGCTGCTCTCGGGTGCGGTCAGCAGCGTGTTCTCGATGACCGTCGCCGGGTACGGGTTCCGCCGTGACCAGCGCGGACGTTTGCTGGACCGGGCCGGTCGGCTGGTCGGTGTGCCATCGCTCATCCATCCAGATTAGGTCCGGGCAGCCGCGTGCGGCGAGGGTGCCCCGGGCAATGAGACCGCCTTCACGTCTGCGATTCGACCCCCGGTGGGTACCTGTGGAATAATCGGTCGGTCAGTCCGGTTCCGGTTCACACCGACGCGAATGCCCGGTGACCCGGCGACCACCAGAAAGGGACGAAAATGAAGCAGGGTATCCACCCCGATTACGAGGTGACCACCGTCAACTGCGGTTGCGGCAACGAGTTCACCACCCGAAGCACCGCGAACGGCGGCCACATCACCGTGGAAGTCTGCTCGCAGTGCCACCCGTTCTACACCGGCAAGCAGAAGATTCTGGACACCGGTGGCCGCGTGGCTCGCTTCGAGCGCCGCTACGGCAAGCGCACCAAGTAGCTTTTCCACGACGCCCGGCTCGCGAGATCGAATTCACGATCTCCGGTCGGGCGTCGTTGTTCTTCGGTTCGTTCGGGTTCGAGTTCTTCTGATGGGGTAGTGATCTACAGGTGAGCATTCCGGGACCGTCCGCGATCGACGACATCCTCGCCGAGCACGCGGGCCTCGAGGCGCAGTTATCCGATCCGGCGCTGCATGACGACCCGTCGAACGCACGCCGCGTCGGCAAGCGGTTCGCGGAGCTCGCGCCGGTGATGGCCGCGCACACCAAGCTCACCGCCGTGCGCGACGACCTCACCGCGGCTCGGGAGCTGGCCGAGGACGATCCGGCGTTCGCCGAGGAGATCCCGGCGCTGGAAGCCAGCGAAGCCGAACTCGACGCGACCCTCACCGATCTGCTGGCACCGCGCGACCCGCACGATGCCGACGACGTGGTGCTCGAGGTCAAGTCGGGCGCAGGCGGCGAGGAGTCGGCACTGTTCGCATCCGATCTGGTGCGCATGTACCTCAAGTACTGCGAGGCGCAGGGCTGGAAGACGACGGTGCTGGGTGTCACCGAATCCGACCTCGGCGGCTACAAGGAGGCGACGCTCTCGGTCAAGGCACGGGAGAGCGTTCGCGACGGTGTCTGGTCCCGTCTCAAGTTCGAGGGCGGCGTGCACCGCGTGCAGCGTGTGCCGGTCACCGAGTCGCAGGGTCGTATCCACACCTCGGCTGCGGGTGTGCTCGTGTACCCGGAGCCCGACGAGGTGGCCGAGGTGAACATCGACGAGTCGGACCTTCGGATCGATGTCTACCGCAGCTCGGGTAAAGGCGGTCAGGGCGTGAACACCACGGACTCCGCGGTGCGGATCACCCACCTGCCGACGAACATCGTCGTCACCTGCCAGAACGAGCGCTCGCAGCTGCAGAACAAGGCGCGCGCCATGCAGGTGCTCGCGGCACGACTGCAGGCGGCTGCGGAGGAGGAAGCGGCCGCCGAGGCGGCTGCCGGGCGTGCGGCTCAGGTCCGGACGGTCGACCGCTCGGAGCGCATCCGCACCTACAACTTCCCGGAGAACCGGATCACCGATCACCGGATCGGTTACAAGGCGAACAATCTGGATTCGGTACTGGGCGGCGATATGGACGCCCTCATCTCGGCCCTGGTGGAGGCCGACAAGCAGGCCCGCCTGCAGCAGTGACGTCCCCCGACGCTGTGCGGCGCCGAGGCGCCGCGGAACTGGATGCGGCAGGCGTGGATTCGCCCGGCGCGGATGCGGCGACGCTGCTCGCGCACACGCTCGGCACCGACCCTGGACGGCTGCTCCTGATCGACGACGTGTCGGCCGACGACATGCGGCGCTTCGGCGAGTTCGTGCGTCGTCGTGCCGGTCGTGAACCGCTCCAGCACATCACGGGCACGGCGTGGTTCGCGGGAGTCGAACTGCGGGTGGGCCCCGGAGTCTTCGTGCCGCGCCCGGAGACGGAGCTCATCGCCGAGTGGGCCGTAGCGGAGGCCCGCGCACGAGGAGATCGTGGACGAGGGGTCCGGGTGGCCGACCTGTGCTCCGGCAGCGGCGCGTTGGCACTCGCCATCGCGGACGGCGTCCCGGACGCAGAGGTCGTCGCGGTGGAGCGTTCCCCAGCGGCGTTGAACTATCTGCGGTCGAACGTGGCTCGCGCCTCATGCGGGGGTCGGGTCCAGGTGATCGAAGGGGATGTCACAGACGCTGCGGTGATCGCCGAAGCGGTGGGTGAGTGCGACGTGATCGTGTCGAACCCGCCCTACGTCCCGGCTGCGGCGACGGTGTCCGACGAAGTGCGTCTCGACCCGCCCGAGGCGGTGTTCTCCGGTGACTCGGGAATGGACGTCATCGCGGCGATGGCCCCGATCGTGGCCGAGTCTCTGGTGGTCGGGGGAGCTTTCGCCGTCGAACACGACGACCAGGCCGCAGACGACGTGATCGCCGCGCTGTCGGCGACCGGGCGCTTCGAGCACATCGTCAGCCACCGCGACCTCGCGGGACGGCGACGGTTCGTCACCGCCGTCGCATCGCGTGCAAGGATGGAACGGTGAGCGTCGTATTCGATTGCAGTGACCCGGCGGAGCGTGCGGCAGGACTGACCGCAGCGGTCGGGGCGGCCCGC
The DNA here is from genome assembly GCF_007559005.1 of Gordonia zhaorongruii. Classification (GTDB taxonomy): domain Bacteria; phylum Actinomycetota; class Actinomycetes; order Mycobacteriales; family Mycobacteriaceae; genus Gordonia; species Gordonia zhaorongruii. The sequence continues at coordinate 1,082,404 of NZ_CP041763.1, forward strand.
GGAGGCCGGCTCGTCGTGCTGCCGACCGACACGCTGTACGGCATCGGCTGCGACGCGTTCGACAGCGAAGCGGTCTCCGCGCTGCTGTCCGCCAAGAACCGCGGTCGGGACATGCCGGTGCCGGTGCTCGTCGGCTCCTGGCACACCGTCGACGGCCTGGTCCGCTCGGTCTCGCCGCAGGCTCGCGAACTGGTACGCGCATTCTGGCCCGGCGGTCTGAGTCTGGTCGTGGAGCAGGCGCCCTCGCTCGCATGGGATCTCGGCGACACCGACGCGACCGTGATGATCCGGATGCCCCTGCACCCGATCGCCATCGAGGTGCTCCGTGAGGTCGGACCGATGGCGGTATCGAGTGCGAACGTGTCCGGGCGTCCTCCGGCGACCACGGCAGGCGACGCACGCGATCAGCTGGGCGACCTGGTGTCGGTGTATCTCGACGGCGGACCGGCCGAGAAGGCTGTCGCGTCCACGATCGTCGATCTGAGCGGCGACGCCCCCCGGATCCTTCGTGAGGGCGCGATCTCGGCCGCGGAGATCGGGGAGGTCCTGGATCTGGATCCACACGAGTTGAGGGCTGGGCAGTGAAGGGGAACGAGCCGCTCGCGACAGTCGACCCGGAGATCAGCGGGCTGATAGACGCGGAGCACCGGCGGCGGATGAGCAGCCTTCAGATGCTGGCCGCCGAGACGCTCGCCACCCCCGCGGTGCGAGCGGCCGTCGGGTCGGTGCTCGCCGACAAGTACGCCGAAGGCTATCCGGGGCATCGCTATCACGGCGGGTCCGAGGTGGTCGACGAGGTGGAGCGCATCGCCGTGCAGCGGGCCCGCGACCTGTTCGGCGCCGAGTACGTCAACGTGCAGCCGCTGTCGTGGGCGCTCGCCAACTTCGCCGTCTACGCCGCGTTCGCCCAGCCCGGCGATCAGGTTCTCTCGCTCAGCCTGCGGCACGGCGGCCACCAGTCGCACGGGTCGCGTGCCAACCTGTCCGGGCGCTGGTTCAGCGTTCTCAACTACGAAGTGCGTCGTGACACCGAGCGTGTCGACTACGACCGCATCCGCGACCTCGCGCTCATCCACCGCCCGCGGATCCTCGTCGCAGGCGGCACCGGCTACTCGCGCACCTGGGATTTCGCCGCGATGCGGACGATCGCCGACGAAGCGGACTGCATTCTGTGGGTCGACGGTGCTCACCTCATGGGTCTGGCCGCCGGCGGCGTCCTCTCCTCGCCGGTGCCGTACGCGGACGTCGTCACGGTCTCCACCAACAAGGTGATGCGCGGTCCGCGCGGCGGTCTGCTCCTGGCGCGGCGCGCGCACGCCGACCCGCTGTCGCGCGCGGTCTACCCGTTCCTCCAGGGAGCGCCTGCCATGCACTCGATCGCAGGCAAGGCCGTGGCGTTCGCCGAGTCGGCGACGCCGTCCTATCGCCGGTACGCCGCTGATGTCGCGGCCTCGGCCGCGGCGATCGCCGACGGCTTGACGGCGAGAGGAATGCGCGTCGTCAGCGGTGGCACCGATACGCATCTGGCGGTGGTCGACGTCAGTTCACTCGGAGTCACCGGGCGCGAAGCCGCACGGCGTCTCGCCGCCTCGGGCGTCGTCGTCGACAAGGCCGTCACCCCGTTCGACACCGCCCCCGTCACCGACGGCTCGGCCATCCGGTTCGGAACGTCCTCGATCACTGCGGGGGGAGTGGTGCCCGCGGATGCGCCGGCCATCGTGGACGCGATGGTCGCGGCTATGTCCACCGACGACTCGCACCGTCACGCGGAGCTCGCTGCCGAGGTCGCACAGCTGGGGGACTCCGAGTGACTCTGCTGGCTCTCGAGGTCAGCGACGGAGCGACCGGTGTACCGCTTCGCGAGCTGGCGCTGGTCGGTCTCACCGCGGCCGGGATCACCTACCTGATGACGTCGCTCGTGCGGATGCTCGCCGTTCGCACGGGTGCAGTCGCGGTGCCGCGTGAGCGCGACGTCCACGTGATCCCGACTCCGCGGCTCGGTGGCGTCGGCATGTACGTCGGAGTGGTCTGCGCGATCGGTCTGGCTGCGCAGCTACCCGCGCTGAACAGGGGATTCGCCTACACAAACGACATGATCGCGGTCCTCGCCGCGGGTCTGGTGATCGTGCTGGTCGGCGTGATCGACGACCGGTGGGGGCTCGATGCGCTCACGAAGTTCGTCGGCCAGCTCACCGCGGCGGGCGTCCTCGTGATCATGGGCGTGAGCTGGTACCTGGTGTACGTGCCGTTCGCCGACATCGGGACGGTTGTCCTCGACCCGCTGCAGGCCGGACTGCTGACGGTCGCGATCACCGTGACGACGATCAACGCGATGAACTTCGTGGACGGGCTCGACGGACTCGCGGCCGGGCTCGGGCTCATCGCCGCCGCGGCCATCTGCCTCTTCTCGCTGGGGCTCCTCAACGACCAGGGCGGCGACGTGAGCTATTACCCGCCCGCGCTGATCGCGACCGTCCTCGCAGGTGCGTGCCTCGGCTTCCTGCCGCACAACTTCTCGCCCGCTCGCATCTTCATGGGCGACTCGGGTGCGATGCTGATCGGCCTCATGCTGGCGACGGCGTCGACCAGTGCGTCGGGCCGCGTCGCCCGCAGCGCGTACGGCCCCGCCGACATGTTCACCCTGCTGTCGCCGCTGATCCTGGTGGCCGCCGTCATGTTCATCCCGCTGCTCGACATGGTGATGGCGGTGATCCGTCGTACTCGCGCGGGTGTCGGGTTCTACACGCCGGACAAGATGCACCTGCATCACCGGCTGCTGCAGATCGGCCATTCCCAGCGTCGCGTTGCGCTCGTCATCTACCTCTGGGTGGGACTGCTCGCGTTCGGCGTCGCCGCGTCGACGCTGATCTCGCCGGCGATAGTGGTGCCGGTCTTCGCCGTTGGCGTGGTGGTCGCCTTGATAGCCACGTTCGCGCCCCGGTTGCGTCGCCGGTTCGCTCGATGACGGGTCGGCTGGCTAGCCTTATCGCGTGTCTACGAACGATGAGAACTCCTCGCTGATCGAAACGGTGTCCGACGATCCGAACGCGCCGCTCAAGGCCGGCCTGCGCTACGGGTCCTGGGGCCTGCTGGTTCTCGTCGTCGTCGGTCTCCTCGTCTGGTGGCCCTTCAAGGGCACTCCCGGTCTGTGGGGGGTGCTGATCGGTGCGGCGGTCGGCGGCGGCTTCGTGCTCACCACCGCGGTCTCGATCCTGGTGACGATCCGGCTCTCGCCCTCGGCGATGATGGGCGCGCTCATGGGGTCGTGGGTGGTGAAGATGCTGATCGCGATCATCGTGACGGCGTCGATCCGCAACATGGACTTCTATGACAAGGGCGCCCTCGTCAGCATGCTGATCGGCGCGATCGTCGCAGTCCTCGGTGCCGAGCTGTGGGGAGTGCTCTCCACGCGGACGACGTACACGAACCCGGTGACGGGCGACGAGGCGGACGACTCCACTACCGACCAGTAGATGTGAGCAGGCTCACCGGCTGTCTTCTGACCTGCTACTACAGGCGATAGTAGGACGCTGGCGGCGGGGTCATCGCCCGGGCGCCCCGAGAAAATCCGCCCCCGGATTCGCTGTGACCCCTTCTGACTTGCTAATGTCTGCACCGCAGGCCAATACACGTGCGAGATGAAAGTTGTCTCGTCGTGCGCCTGAGATGATGTCCGATCGAACCCGGAATCGCACGATTCGCGGGCCCGAGCACGGGAGAGACCGCTGAGCGTCACACTCGCCGCAGAATTCGTTCCGCCCACTCTATGGGATTTCTTCCCGGAGATGCTGTTCGGCGGTGAGCAGGGCGGCGCCGCCTGGTGGGGCATGGATCGCCTCATGCTCATTCGCGTCATCGTCGCGGTGCTGGTGGCCGTAGGCTTCGCCATCGCGATGCGCAGCCCCAAGCTCGTGCCGACCGGCGCTCAGAACGTCGCCGAGAACATGCTGGACTTCGTCCGCGTGCAGATCGCCGAGGAGATCCTCGGAAAGGTCAACGGCCGAAAGTTCATGCCGATCATCGCGTCGATCTTCTTCGCCACGGTCTTCCTGAACCTGACGGCGATCATCCCGTTCCTGAACATCTCCACGAACGCCCGTATCGGCTTCCCGCTCGTGATGGCCGCCGCCGCGTACATCACCTACGTGTGGGTCGGCGTTCGCAAGTTCGGTTTCTTCGGATTCATCAAGTCGTCGATCGTGCTGCCGGGCGTCCCGCTCCCGATCCACTTCCTCCTGGTCCCGATCGAGTTCATCTCGACGTTCATTCTGCGCCCGTTCACGCTGACCGTCCGTCTCATGGCGAACATGCTGTCGGGTCACATCATGCTGGCGCTGTTCTTCGCGGCCACGCAGTTCTTCTTCTTCGAGTTCGGTGGAGCCTGGGCCATCGCGGGCATTCCGTCGCTCGCGATCGCGATCGCCTTCATGTTCTTCGAGCTGCTGGTCATCGGCCTGCAGGCCTACATCTTCGCGCTGCTGACGGCGGTCTACATCGACCTGTCACTGCACGCTGACGACCACTGACCAAGAAATAGACCGGCCGGCGCCCGCAGCGTCGGACCAATACAGACTGACTCACTCGTCTAACCGGGCGGGGAGCCACCAAGAAAGGGAATCGCAAGATGAGCGACATCGTTCAGAATCTCGCTGCACTCGAGGGCACCATCGAGGCCAGCACGTTCGGCCCGATCGGTTACGGTCTCGCGGCAATCGGCCCCGGTATCGGTGTCGGCGTCGTCGCCGGTAAGGCGATCGAGGGCATCGCTCGCCAGCCCGAGCTGTCCGGCCAGATCCGTACCACCATGTTCCTTGGTATCGCACTCTCTGAGGCTCTGGCGCTGATCGGTATCGTCGCCGGCTTCATCTACTGATAAGAGCATCACCAATGATCAACACCATCGCGCAGCTCGCCGCCGAAGGCGGCGAACACAAGCCGCCGAGTCCGCTGCTCCCGCAGTGGTACGACATCACCTGGTCGTTGGTTGCTTTCGCCATCGTCCTGTTCGTCTTCTGGAAGTACGTGCTTCCCCGCTATCAGAAGGTGCTCGACGAACGTCGGGACACCATCGAAGGTGGCATCGAGCGTGCCGAGGCGGCTCAGAAGGAGGCTGCAGAACAGCTGCAGGCCTACCGTGAGCAGCTCGCAGGCGCTCGTGAAGAGGCAGCCGGAATCCGCGAGGAGGCCCGCACGCAGGGCAACGCCATCATCGCGGACATGAAGGCACAGGCAACCACCGAGAGTGACCGCATCATCGCGAACGGAAACACCCAGCTCGACGCGCAGCGTCAGCAGGTCGTCTCCGAACTCCGCGGTGACATGGGCCGGATGTCGGTCGATCTGGCTGAGAAGCTGGTCGGTACCTCGCTGTCGGACGACGTCAAGCAGGCCGGAACCATTGACCGGTTCCTCGGTGAGCTCGACGACGCAAACGGCGCCGTCAAGTAAGCACAGGCCACAGGTGGATGGTGTGGGTCAGCGAGCGGGCGTTGAACGCCCCTCGCGCCCCACTTCCACCACCGCCGCCACAGAAGGAATGTAGGTAGATGTACGCAGCGTCTAGCCGCGAAGCCCTAGCCGGGGCTCGCAACGAGCTGGAGACCGCCCTGCGCGGTTTGTCCGCACCGAGCACCGATGCGGTGACCGTGGGCGACGAACTGCTCGCGGTGGCCGACACCGTCAAAGACAATCGTTCGTTGCGCACTGCGCTGGCCGACTCGGCCTCCGCTGCGGACTCGCGTGCGAAGGTCGCCGAAACCGTGTTCAACGGCAAGGTGGCCGAGACCACGCGGGGAGTTGTCGCCTCGGCGGCCGCCCGTGACTGGTCGAGTGACGCCGACCTGGCGAACGCACTGCAGGACCTCGGTTGCGAGGCCCTGCTTTTCGCAGCCAAGTCGGGCGATCGCCTCGACACCGTCGAGGAGGAGCTGTTCCGTCTCGCCCGGATCGTCAAGGGTGACGGTGCACTCGAACAGGCTCTGTCGGACCGCACCCGCAGCATCGCCGACCGAGTCGGTCTGCTGCGCACGCTGATCGCAGGCAAGGTCGAGACCGTCACCGAGAAGCTCGCCGAGCACGCCGTCGGTCGGACCGACGTCGCACCCGGCGATGCCATCGATGAGCTCTCGCAGTCGGCGGCTGCGAGCAACGGCCGCAAGGTCGCCTACGTGACCAGTGTCGGCGAACTGTCCGCCGAGCAGCGCACCAAGCTGTCTGCCAAGTTGGCCGAGATCTACGACGCGCCGGTCACCCTGCACGTCGACATCGATCCGGAACTCCTCGGTGGGGTGGTCGTCCGCGTCGGCGACGAGCGCATCGACGGAAGCCTCTCCGGCAAGATCGCAACGCTGCGGCGCGGCTTGCGGTGACCACCTAATTCACAACGATTCCCAGACCACTTTTTAGATAGCCAGGAAGAGCAGGAACATGGCGGAGTTGACCATCTCCTCCGATGAAATTCGGAGCGCGATCTCAAGTTACACACAAGATGTGGGGAGCCAGGCCACTCGCGAAGAGGTCGGCATTGTCACCGACACCGGCGACGGCATCGCTCACGTCAGCGGGCTGCCCGGTGCAATGGCCAACGAGCTCCTCGAGTTCGAGGGCGGCATCCGCGGTGTTGCACTGAACCTCGACCTGGACGAGCTCGGCGCCGTTATCCTCGGCGACTCGGAGCACATCGAAGAGGGCCAGGAAGTCAAGCGCACCGGAAACGTGCTGTCGGTTCCGGTCGGCGACAAGTTCCTCGGTCGTGTCATCGACCCGTTGGGCAGCCCGATCGACGGGCTCGGCACCATCGAGTCCGAGACCGAGCGAGTCCTCGAACTGCAGGCCGCCTCGGTCCTCGAGCGTCAGCCCGTCGAGGAGTCGCTCGCAACCGGCATCAAGGCCGTCGACGCCATGACCGCCATCGGCCGCGGACAGCGTCAGCTGATCATCGGCGACCGCAAGACCGGTAAGACCGCGGTCTGCATCGACGCCATCCTGAACCAGAAGGACAACTGGGCGACCGGCGATCCGGAGAAGCAGGTTCGCTGCATCTACGTCGCGATCGGCCAGAAGGGCTCGACCATCGCGGGCGTCAAGTCGTCGCTCGAAGAGGCCGGCGCCATGGAGTACACGACGATCGTCGCGGCACCGGCGTCCGACTCGCCGGGCTTCAAGTGGCTCGCCCCGTACACCGGCTCGGCCATCGGCCAGCACTGGATGTACCAGGGCAAGCACGTCCTCATCGTGTTCGACGACCTGTCGAAGCAGGCTGAGGCCTACCGCTCGATCTCGCTCCTGCTGCGCCGCCCGCCGGGCCGCGAGGCTTACCCGGGTGACGTCTTCTACCTGCACTCGCGTCTGCTGGAGCGTTGCGCCAAGCTGTCCGACGAGCTCGGTGGCGGTTCGATGACCGGTCTGCCGATCATCGAGACCAAGGCGAACGACGTCTCGGCGTTCATTCCGACCAACGTCATCTCGATCACCGACGGTCAGGTCTTCCTCGAGTCGGACCTCTTCAACAAGGGCGTTCGTCCCGCCATCAACGTCGGCATCTCGGTGTCGCGTGTCGGTGGCGCCGCACAGACCAAGGGCCTCAAGGCCGTGTCGGGTTCGCTCCGTCTGGAGCTCGCGCAGTTCCGCGAGCTGGAGGCCTTCTCGGCCTTCGCCTCCGACTTGGACGCAGCATCGAAGGCGCAGCTCGAGCGCGGTGCCCGCTGGGTGGAGCTGCTCAAACAGGATCAGTACAGCCCGGTCGCCGTCGAGGACCAGATCGTGTCGCTGCACCTGTGCGGCGAGGGCTTCTTCGACTCCGTCCCGGTCGCCGACATCCGTCGCTTCGAGTCGGAGCTGCTGAGCGATCTGCACCACACCGCTTCGGGCGTGTACAGCAACATCGACGGTGGCAAGAAGCTCTCCGACGATGACAAGTCCGCGCTCGCGAAGGCGACGGACAACTTCAAGGCCGGCTTCATCGCCGCCGACGGCTCGCGAGTCGTCGAGCCGGAGGCCGACCCGATGGCCGCTGAGGACGTCGAGTCCGAGACGATCCGTGTGACGAAGAAGCAGAAGTAGAATGGCCACTATTCGGGAGCTGCGCTCACGGATCAGGTCGATTCAGTCGACCAAGAAGATCACCAAGGCGCAGGAGCTGATCGCGACCTCGCGTATCACCAAGGCACAGTCACGGGTGGCAGCCGCTCGTCCGTACTCCGAGGAGATCACCCGGGTCGTCACGACTCTGGCGAGCGCCTCGTCGTCGCTGGACAATCCGCTGCTTAGCGTTCGGGAGAACCCGCGCCGCGCAGCGGTGCTGGTGGTCACCAGCGACAGCGGACAGTGCGGTGGCTACAACTCGAACGTGCTCAAGGAGACCGAGGAGCTGCTGTCGCTGCTGCGCAGCGAGGGCAAGGACCCGGTCGTCTACGTGATGGGGCGCAAGGGCGTGGGTTACTACACGTTCCGCGAGCGTCCGATCGCTGCGAGCTGGTCGGGTTTCTCGCAGCAGCCGCGATTCGCGGACACCTCCAGCGCGGTGCACCACCTGGTGGAGGCGTTCCTGGCCGGATCGGGCGAGAACGTGGAGCTGCCGGAGGGCGGTGAGATCGAGGGCTTCGACGAGCTGCACGTGGTGTACACGCGCTTCGTGTCGATGCTGACCCAGAACCCGATCGTCCGTCGGATGGCCCCGATCGACATCGAGTTCGAGGTCGAGCAGCTGCAGATGGGGGACGACATCCTCGTCGACGACGAGTCGGCGAAGGTCGCTCCCGAGGTCGAGTTCGAGCCGGAAGCGGACGAACTGCTCGACTCACTGCTGCCGAAGTACGTCGCGTCGCGGATCTTCGCGGCGCTGCTGGACGCCTCGGCCTCCGAGCACGCTGCGCGCCGCACCGCCATGAAGGCGGCGACGGACAACGCCAACGATCTCGAACAGACTCTGTCCCGCCAGGCCAATGCGGCTCGTCAGGCGCAGATCACCCAGGAAATCAGCGAGATCGTCGGCGGCGTCGAGGCGCTGGCGAACTGATCGCGACAAGACAACCGAGGAAAGTGAAGTAACCAATGACTGCAGCAGTCACCGACTCGTCCACGGGCGCCGCTTCGGCGACCGCCGGTCGTGTCGCCCGGGTGATCGGCCCCGTCGTCGACGTTGAGTTCCCCCGCGGCGCCATCCCCAACCTGTTCAATGCTCTGCACGCCGAGATCTCGCTCGAGGCCGTGGCTAAGACGCTGACGCTCGAGGTGGCACAGCACCTCGGCGACAACGTGGTGCGCACCGTCTCGATGCAGCCGACCGACGGCCTGGTCCGTGGTTCTTCGGTCGTCGATACCGGTAAGCCGATCTCGGTCCCCGTCGGCGACGTCGTCAAGGGCCACGTCTTCAACGCGCTGGGCGACTGCCTGGATGCGCCGGGCACCGGTCGCGACGGCGAGCAGTGGGGCATCCACCGCAAGCCCCCGGCCTTCGACCAGCTCGAGGGCAAGACCGAGATCCTCGAGACCGGCATCAAGGTCATCGACCTGCTGACCCCGTACGTCAAGGGCGGCAAGATCGGTCTGTTCGGTGGTGCCGGTGTCGGCAAGACCGTGCTGATCCAGGAGATGATCACCCGTATCGCTCGTGAGTTCTCCGGCACGTCGGTGTTCGCCGGCGTCGGTGAGCGCACCCGTGAGGGCACCGACCTCCACCTCGAGATGGAGGAGATGGGCGTCCTCCAGGACACCGCGTTGGTGTTCGGCCAGATGGATGAGCCGCCGGGGACGCGTATGCGCGTCGCCCTCTCGGCCCTGACCATGGCCGAGTACTTCCGTGACGTGCAGCATCAGGACGTTCTGCTCTTCATCGACAACATCTTCCGCTTCACGCAGGCGGGCTCCGAGGTCTCGACCCTTCTCGGTCGCATGCCGTCGGCCGTCGGTTACCAGCCGACCCTCGCCGACGAGATGGGTGTTCTGCAGGAGCGCATCACGTCGACCAAGGGCCGTTCGATCACCTCGCTGCAGGCGATCTACGTCCCCGCCGACGACTACACCGACCCGGCGCCTGCGACGACGTTCGCTCACTTGGACGCGACCACCGAGCTCTCGCGCCCGATCTCGCAGCTGGGTATCTACCCGGCTGTGGATCCGCTGACCTCGACCTCGCGCATTCTGGAGGCGTCGATCGTCGGTGACGAGCACTTCCGCGTCGCCAATGAGGTCAAGCGCATCCTGCAGAAGTACAAGGAGCTGCAGGACATCATCGCCATCCTCGGTATGGACGAGCTCTCGGAAGAGGACAAGGTGACGGTGCAGCGTGCTCGCCGCATCCAGAAGTTCCTCGGACAGAACTTCCTGGTCGCCGAGAAGTTCACCGGCCAGGTCGGTTCGGTCGTTTCCCTCAAGGACACGATCGAGGCCTTCGACCTCGTCTGCAAGGGCGAGTACGACCACCTGCCGGAACAGGCGTTCAACAGCTGCGGCGGTCTCGACGACGTCGAGGCGGCTGCCAAGAAGATCGCCGGAAAGTAGTCACTGAGCAATGGCTGACAAGACGTTCCGACTCGATGTGGTCGCACCGGACGAGGCTCTGTACTCGGGCGACGCCACGTTCGTCACCGCGCAGACCACGGTCGGCGAGATCGGCATCCTGGCGAATCACGAGCCGATGCTCGGCGAGCTGGCTCCCGGCGGCTGCGTCGTGCTGACCGAAGAGGGCGGAGACCGCAAGGGCATCGCGGTTCAGGGTGGTTTCCTGTCCGTGTCTGCGGACACGGTCACGATCCTCGCCGAGAGCGCTCAGTTCACGGACCAGATCGATGTCGCGGCCGAGCGTTCGGCACTCGAATCGGCCACCGAGGGCAGCGAGGAGTACCTCCGAGCGAAATCCCGGGTGCGCGCCGTGGAAGCCGTGAGCTGAACCGGTCCGGATCAGATGTGATGTATGCGAACAGCCGTCCTGCACTGCAGGGCGGCTGTTCGCGTAGTTTCGATGGCAAGGGCGATGACAGTCGGATAACGAGAGCAGCGGTGGGGAGGTCGATGAGATGCCGATCTGGATCTGGATACTGTGTGCAGTGATCGTGGCCGGCGTGATCTTGGTGGGCTTCGTCGGTTACCGGATGTGGCTCGTCCGTCGAGCCGGGACGCCGATGCTGCTTCGCCCGCTGCCGGCGAACGCCGACGAGGGCTGGCGTCACGGAGCCGTGCACTACACGGACGATGCGCTGCTGTACTACCGGCTGACCTCGTGGCGGACGGGACCATCGGTGAGCCTGTCGCGTAGGCGCATCGACGTCGGCAGGCGTCGCGCCCCGGTGGGCACCGAACTCGAGATCATGGACGACGACTTCGTCGTCACCGAGGTCGGGGTGGGCCGTGGCGGCCGAGGCGCGAGTTACGAGCTCGCGATGGCGCCGGAGTTGATGACGGCGTTCCAGTCGTGGATCGAGGCGCGCTCGCCGAAGCGAGCGCGCCGCCGTCCTGCTGCCTAGGTGTCCTGCTGCTTAGCCGGCCGGGCTGACTAGCGCTCTCGATCCCCGCCCGGGATCCACTTCACGTCCCCGTTGCCTGCACGGACATTGGCCACTCGGCCGAGAATGAAGAGCAGGTCGGAGAGTCGGTTGAGGTACTTCGCCGGCAGTACCGACGTGTTGTCGGGATCGGAGTCGATCGCCGTCCAGGCCGCGCGCTCGGCACGCCGGACGATTACTCGCGACTGGTGCAGGTAGGCCGACAGTGCCGTGCCGCCGGGCAGGATGAACGAGTCGAGTGGTGTCAGCTCCTCGCCGAACGAGTCGCACCAACGCTCGAGAGCGTTGATGTAGTCGCTCTCGATCCGCAGTGGCGGGTACTTCGGGTCCTCGACGATGGGTGTCGACAGGTCCGCGCCCGCATCGAAGAGATCGTTCTGCACGGTGCGCAGGACCGCCCTGATGTCCTCGGGTACGTCGCCTGCGACGGTGAGCGCGAGACCGATCGCCGCATTCGCCTCATCGCAGTCGGCGTAAGCGACCACGCGTGCGTGCGTCTTGGGCACTCGGGAGAAGTCGGAGAGTCCGGTGGTTCCGTCGTCGCCGGTTCGGGTGTAGATGCGTGTGAGGTGAACAGCCATACCTGGAGAACATACGCGGTGCCGATGGAACATACGCGGTGCCGATACACTGTGCCGGTGAGCGATCGCTATCTGGTTACCGGTGGGGCACGTCTGGTCGGTGACGTCGTAGTCGGCGGTGCCAAGAACAGTGTGCTGAAGTTGATGGCTGCTGCGCTGCTGGCCGAGGGCCGCACCGTCTTGACCAACGCGCCGGAGATCGCGGACGTACCGCTGATGGCGGACGTCCTGCGGGGTCTGGGCGCCACCGTCGACATCTCGGGTGACACGGTGACGATCGACGCGCCGGCCGAGCCCAAGTATCACGCCGACTTCGACGCGGTGAAGCAGTTCCGCGCGTCGGTCTGTGTTCTCGGTCCGTTGATGGCGAGGTGCCGACGGGCCGTCGTAGCGCTGCCCGGTGGTGACGCCATCGGGTCCCGGCCCCTGGACATGCACCAGGCGGGCCTGCGTGCGCTGGGGGCGCGGAGCACGATCGAGCACGGCTGCGTCGTGGCGGAGGCGGAGAGCCTGCACGGCGCTGAAGTGGCGCTCGAGTTCCCTTCGGTGGGTGCCACGGAGAACATCCTGATGGCCGCTGTGCTCGCGGACGGAGTCACCACGATCGAGAACGCCGCGCGCGAGCCGGAGATCGTCGACCTGTGCGTGATGCTCATGCAGATGGGCGCGGACATCGACGGTGCCGGCACTCCGACGATGACGGTGACTGGAGTGGAGCGATTGCATCCCACCACCCACCACGTCGTCGGCGACCGGATAGTCGCGGGCACCTGGGGCGTGGCCGCGGTGATGACGCTCGGCGACATCACGGTGCGCGGTGTCGACCCGGAGCATCTGCGACTGGTGCTGAAGAAACTCGAGGCCGCCGGTGCCGAGGTCGAGCGCTATTCGGACGGATTCCGGGTCGTACAGGTGGACCGTCCGATTGCGGTCAACACGGCGACCCTCCCGTTCCCCGGGTACCCGACAGATCTGCAGCCGATGGCGATCGGGCTGGCGACCGTCTCGGACGGCATGTCGATGGTGACCGAGAACGTCTTCGAAGCGCGGTTCCGGTTCGTGGAGGAACTCGTCCGACTCGGCGCGGACGCCCGCACCGACGGACATCACGCGGTGATCAGGGGAGTGGACCGGCTCTCGAGCGCGCCGGTCTGGTCGTCCGATATCCGGGCAGGCGTCGGTCTGGTCCTGGCCGGGCTGGTCGCCGACGGGGTGACCGAGGTCCACGACATCGGCCACATCGATCGCGGCTACCCGAAGTTCGAGGAGCAGCTGCGCGGGCTGGGCGGGACGATCGAGCGCGTCGGCGACTGACAGGCGCAACAGCGACCCGTCAACAGCGAGCCCGGGCCTCCGACCAGGCGATTTGCCCTTCGGTCAGGATGTGCGTAACTTATATCGAGTCAGAGCGGCCCGGCCGCGAAGACCTCACGGACTCCCAAGTTCGCGATTGTGAGATCGCGGCCAGGTCGAGTAAAGTGAGAATCCGCTTCGGCAAACTCCAGTTCTTCTCCGGAAACGGAACCGGGAACAGTTTTTGCCGGACAGCCTCAAGCCTGTTAGGCTGGTGGAGTTGCCCGCGAGTCGGGTGGCGAATAATTCAGCTCTCTGGAGTTCGGCCCTTGTTTGTGGGGTTGGTGCTGGTGGGTGTGTGTTCTTTGAGAACTCGATAGTGTGTGATGGATTTTCTTGTGCCACATTTATTTTGTTTTGTGGCTGAGGATTTCTGTTTGTGACGAGGATGAACCCTTTTGTGGGGTTTGTTGTTTTTGTGAGTAGATTTTTATCAGTCAGTTTTTTGGATTGGTCAGGTTTTGCTTTCTGGCTTGTGTTGAAACTGCCGGCTCTTTTGGGGTTGGTGTTGTTTTGATGTTTTTTGTTGGAGAGTTTGATCCTGGCTCAGGACGAACGCTGGCGGCGTGCTTAACACATGCAAGTCGAACGGAAAGGCCCAGCTTGCTGGGTACTCGAGTGGCGAACGGGTGAGTAACACGTGGGTGATCTGCCCTGAACTCTGGGATAAGCCTGGGAAACTGGGTCTAATACCGGATATGACCACATGTCGCATGGTGTGTGGTGGAAAGCTTTTGCGGTTTGGGATGGGCCCGCGGCCTATCAGCTTGTTGGTGGGGTAATGGCCTACCAAGGCGACGACGGGTAGCCGACCTGAGAGGGTGATCGGCCACACTGGGACTGAGACACGGCCCAGACTCCTACGGGAGGCAGCAGTGGGGAATATTGCACAATGGGCGGAAGCCTGATGCAGCGACGCCGCGTGAGGGATGACGGCCTTCGGGTTGTAAACCTCTTTCGCTAGGGACGAAGCGCAAGTGACGGTACCTGGAGAAGAAGCACCGGCCAACTACGTGCCAGCAGCCGCGGTAATACGTAGGGTGCAAGCGTTGTCCGGAATTACTGGGCGTAAAGAGCTCGTAGGCGGTTTGTCGCGTCGTCTGTGAAATTCTGCAGCTTAACTGCAGGCGTGCAGGCGATACGGGCAGACTTGAGTACTACAGGGGAGACTGGAATTCCTGGTGTAGCGGTGAAATGCGCAGATATCAGGAGGAACACCGGTGGCGAAGGCGGGTCTCTGGGTAGTAACTGACGCTGAGGAGCGAAAGCGTGGGGAGCGAACAGGATTAGATACCCTGGTAGTCCACGCCGTAAACGGTGGGTACTAGGTGTGGGGCTCATTTCACGAGTTCCGTGCCGTAGCTAACGCATTAAGTACCCCGCCTGGGGAGTACGGCCGCAAGGCTAAAACTCAAAGGAATTGACGGGGGCCCGCACAAGCGGCGGAGCATGTGGATTAATTCGATGCAACGCGAAGAACCTTACCTGGGTTTGACATACACCAGACGATGCAGAGATGTGGTTTCCCTTGTGGTTGGTGTACAGGTGGTGCATGGCTGTCGTCAGCTCGTGTCGTGAGATGTTGGGTTAAGTCCCGCAACGAGCGCAACCCTTATCCTGTATTGCCAGCACGTGATGGTGGGGACTTGCAGGAGACTGCCGGGGTCAACTCGGAGGAAGGTGGGGATGACGTCAAGTCATCATGCCCCTTATGTCCAGGGCTTCACACATGCTACAATGGCGCGTACAGAGGGCTGCGAGACCGTGAGGTGGAGCGAATCCCTTAAAGCGCGTCTCAGTTCGGATTGGGGTCTGCAACTCGACCCCATGAAGTCGGAGTCGCTAGTAATCGCAGATCAGCAATGCTGCGGTGAATACGTTCCCGGGCCTTGTACACACCGCCCGTCACGTCATGAAAGTCGGTAACACCCGAAGCCGGTGGCCCAACCCTTGTGGGGGGAGCCGTCGAAGGTGGGATTGGCGATTGGGACGAAGTCGTAACAAGGTAGCCGTACCGGAAGGTGCGGCTGGATCACCTCCTTTCTAAGGAGCAGACAACATACTCATTGCGTGCCCGTTTGTGGTGCGGTGGGTGTTTGTTCATGGGTGAAACACAAGATGCCTCCGTTGTTGGTGGCCCTGGATGGGTTGCCGGCTGGGGGTCGATCGCTGGGTGACTGGCGGTTGGTTTATTGCACACTATCGGGGTTCTGAGGGAACACATGTTTGTGTTGTCTTTGGCTGCTCATGCGTTTCCGCCCGTGTTTTGTGGGTGTGGGGTGTGTGGGTGTGTGTTGTTTGAGAAGTGGATAGTGGATGCGAGCATCTTGAAATATAGGTGTGTATTGCAATTTCAAAGTTTTTGTTGTGATGTCCACATTCGTGCCGCACGTGTGTGTGGTGTGTTTGTGGGTGTTGTTGTAAGTGTTTTAGGGCGTTCGGTGGATGCCTTGGTACCAGGAGCCGATGAAGGACGTGGTAGGCCGCGATAGTCCTCGGGGAGTTGTCAAACGAGCTGTGATCCGAGGGTGTCCGAATGGGGAAACCCAGCACGAGTTATGTCGTGTTACCCACTCGTGAATGTATAGCGGGTGTGGAGGGAACGTGGGGAAGTGAAACATCTCAGTACCCACAGGAAGAGAAAACAATAGTGATTCTGTGAGTAGCGGCGAGCGAAAGTGGATGAGGCTAAACCATGCGTATGTGAGACTCGGCAGGGGTTGTGCGTGTGGGGTTGTGGGGGCATTGTTATCTGTTCTGCCGGGCAGGTGGTCAGTGATAAATTTTCGTGTTAGGTGAAGTGGCCTGGAATGGTCTGCCGTAGTGGGTGAGAGTCCCGTAACCGAAAGCGCGTTGACTGGCTTCAGTGTTGCCCAAGTAGCAGCGGGCTCGTGGAATCTGCTGTGAATCTGCCGGGACCACCCGGTAAGCCTAAATACTCTCTGGTGACCGATAGCGGACTAGTACCGTGAGGGAAAGGTGAAAAGTACCCCGGGAGGGGAGTGAAATAGTACCTGAAACCGGACGCTTACAATCCGTCAGAGCCCTCGTTGTGGGGTGATGGCGTGCCTTTTGAAGAATGAGCCTGCGAGTTAGTGCTCAGTGGCAAGGTTAACCCGTGTGGGGTAGCCGTAGCGAAAGCGAGTCTGAATAGGGCGTTGAGTCGCTGGGTCTAGACCCGAAGCGGAGTGATCTACCCATGGCCAGTGTGAAGCGACGGTAAGACGTCGTGGAGGCGCGAACCCACTTCAGTTGAAAATGGAGGGGATGAGTTGTGGGTAGGGGTGAAAGGCCAATCAAACTCCGTGATAGCTGGTTCTCCCCGAAATGCATTTAGGTGCAGCGTCACGTGTTTCTTACTGGAGGTAGAGCTACTGGATGGCCGATGGGCCCTACAAGGTTACTGACGTCAGCCAAACTCCGAATGCCGGTAAGTGAGAGCGTGGCAGTGAGACTGCGGGGGATAAGCTTCGTAGTCGAGAGGGAAACAGCCCAGATCGCCGGCTAAGGCCCCTAAGCGTGTACTAAGTGGAAAAGGATGTGGGATTGCGAAGACAACCAGGAGGTTGGCTTAGAAGCAGCCATCCTTGAAAGAGTGCGTAATAGCTCACTGGTCAAGTGATCCTGCGCCGACAATGTAGCGGGGCTCAAGTACACCGCCGAAGCCGCGGCACTCACACATGTACATCGGTGCACCCTTTGGGTGTGTCTAGTGGTGTGGGTGGGTAGGGGAGCGTCCTGCATCCGTGGAAGCGCCGGAGTGATCCAGGTGTGGAGGGTGTGGGAGTGAGAATGCAGGCATGAGTAGCGAAAGACAAGTGAGAAACTTGTCCGCCGAATGACCAAGGGTTCCTGGGCCAGGTTAATCCGCCCAGGGTGAGTCGGGACCTAAGGCGAGGCCGACAGGCGTAGTCGATGGACAACGGGTTGATATTCCCGTACCCGTGTATCCGCGCCCAATGGTGAATCATCTGTACTAACCATCCAAAAGCACCCTTTGTGCTCCTTCGGGAGTGTTCTGGGTGTGGCTGCATGGGACCTTGGATGTAGTAGTCAAGCGATGGGGTGACGCAGGAAGGTAGTGGGGCCAGTCAGTGGTTGTACTGGTGTAAGCCTGTAGGGCGAGATATAGGTAAATCCGTGTCTCATGGTGCCTGAGAGGTGATGCGTAACCGTAGTGGTGAATTCCATGATCCTATGCTGCCGAGAAAAGCCTCTAGTGAGTTGGTACACGGCCCGTACCCCAAACCGACACAGGTGGTCAGGTAGAGAATACTAAGGCGATCGAGAGAACTGTGGTTAAGGAACTCGGCAAATTACCCCCGTAACTTCGGGAGAAGGGGGACCACGGCTGGTGATCGACTTTTCGTTGTGAGCTGGTGGTGGTCGCAGAGACCAGAGAGAAGCGACTGTTTACTAAAAACACAGGTCCGTGCGAAGTCGTAAGACGATGTATACGGACTGACGCCTGCCCGGTGCTGGAAGGTTAAGAGGACCGGTTAACCACCTTGTGTGGTGAAGCTGAGAATTTAAGCCCCAGTAAACGGCGGTGGTAACTATAACCATCCTAAGGTAGCGAAATTCCTTGTCGGGTAAGTTCCGACCTGCACGAATGGCGTAACGACTTCTCTGCTGTCTCAACCACAGACTCGGCGAAATTGCAGTACGAGTAAAGATGCTCGTTTCGCGCGGCAGGACGAAAAGACCCCGGGACCTTCACTATAGCTTGGTATTGGTGTTCGGTACGGTTTGTGTAGGATAGGTGGGAGACTGTGAAGCTATCACGCTAGTGGTGGTGGAGTCGTTGTTGAAATACCACTCTGATCGTATTGGGCTTCTAACCTCGGACCCTGATCGGGTTCAGGGACAGTGCCTGGTGGGTAGTTTAACTGGGGCGGTTGCCTCCCAAAATGTAACGGAGGCGCCCAAAGGTTCCCTCAGCCTGGATGGCAATCAGGTGTTGAGTGTAAGTGCACAAGGGAGCTTGACTGTGAGACGTACATGTCGAGCAGGGACGAAAGTCGGGACTAGTGATCCGGCACCGGCAAGTGGAAGCGGTGTCGCTCAACGGATAAAAGGTACCCCGGGGATAACAGGCTGATCTTCCCCAAGAGTCCATATCGACGGGATGGTTTGGCACCTCGATGTCGGCTCGTCGCATCCTGGGGCTGGAGTAGGTCCCAAGGGTTGGGCTGTTCGCCCATTAAAGCGGCACGCGAGCTGGGTTTAGAACGTCGTGAGACAGTTCGGTCTCTATCCGCCGCGCGCGATTAGAAACTTGAGGAAACCTGTCCCTAGTACGAGAGGACCGGGACGGACGAACCTCTGGTGTGCCAGTTGTCCTACCAAGGGCACTGCTGGTTAGCTACGTTCGGAAGGGATAACCGCTGAAAGCATCTAAGCGGGAAGCCTGTTCCAAGATGAGGTTTCTCACCAACTTTGTTGGGTAAGGCCCCCTACAGACCATGGGGTTGATAGGCCAGAACTGTACGCACAGTAATGTGTTGAGGTGACTGGTACTAATAGGCCGAGGACTTACTAACAACACTCACATTATTTTTTGTGTGTCTCGCATCCACTATCTACTTTCTGAAACAACACACCCATCCACAAAGCCCCGGTAAGGGGTTTGTGGGTGGTGGATAGTTTCATATTGTTTCGGTGGCCATAGCGGAGGGGAAACGCCCGGCCCCATTCCGAACCCGGAAGCTAAGCCCTCCAGCGCCGATGGTACTGCACCCTAACCAGTGTGGGAGAGTAGGACACCGCCGAACTAATCGTGAGTAGAGCCCCCACCACTGGTGGGGGCTCTACTGCTATCTGGACCGTTGCGTAGAGTGGCGGATGTGCGCCTAGTGATTGCAGAATGTCAGGTCGATTACGTCGGACGTCTCACCGCTCATCTGCCGATGGCCAAGAGGCTGCTGCTGTTCAAGTCGGACGGTTCGGTGAGTGTTCACGCCGACGATCGTGCGTACAAGCCGCTGAACTGGATGACCCCGCCGTGCTGGCTGTCTGAGGAGGACGTGCCCGAAGGCAGCGATGCCGAGGCGATCTGGGTAGTCACCAACAAGGCCGGCGAGCAGTTGCGGATAACGGTGGCTTCGATCGATCACGATTCGTCGCACGAACTGGGCCTCGATCCGGGTTTGGTGAAGGATGGCGTCGAGGCGCATCTGCAGGAGCTGCTGGCCGAGCATGTGAC
Source organism: Gordonia zhaorongruii (assembly GCF_007559005.1). Lineage (GTDB taxonomy): Bacteria > Actinomycetota > Actinomycetes > Mycobacteriales > Mycobacteriaceae > Gordonia > Gordonia zhaorongruii. The sequence goes on from NZ_CP041763.1 coordinate 1,102,044, forward strand.
CACACTCGGCGAGGGCTACACGCTGATCAGACGCGAGTACATGACCGCGATCGGTCCGGTGGACATCCTGTGCCGGGACGGCGACGGGCAGACCGTCGCCGTGGAGATCAAGCGGCGCGGTGAGATCGACGGCGTCGAGCAGTTGACGCGCTATCTGGACCTGCTCAATCGTGATGCGACGATTGCGCCGGTGAGCGGTATCTTCGCGGCTCAGGTGATCAAGCCGCAGGCCAAGACCCTGGCGGAGGACCGTGGGATCCGTTGTGTGACGCTCGACTACGACAAGCTTCGCGGTACGGAGAGCACGGAGTTCCGGCTCTTCTGAGGCGAAACGCGATCAGGCAGTGGCGGACTTGCGGCCCGTATCGCCCGTCGAGCGTGTAGTCCCGTACCTTTCTTCGGCGAAGCCGCCGTCGCGGTAGTCGTCGGAGACCGCGGACAGGACATCGGTTGATTCGGCCGGCTTCGCGTCGTCGAAGCCGGCTCGGTCAAAATCCGCGTCGTCGGATCCCCGTTCGGCGGTGCCGCGCGCATCTGCTCCGGCTTCCGTCTCGTCGAGCTCAGCCTCGGACTCGAAGCGATCGCGCCCGAGGAGGGTGCGGTTGAGCAGTTCGAGATCGTCGGAATCGGTCTGCGCCACCAGCGACTCCTCGTCACCGGACAGTGCGAGGGCGTCGGGGAGGTCGCCGAGATGCTGGCGCAGGGCAGCGAGGTGGTCGAGGATCTGACCGTGTGCGTCGTGAGCGGCGCCCGCGAGCTCACGCGACCGGGCGAGTCGGTTCATCGCGACGCTGTGCGCAGCGCCGCGGAGGCGGGCCGCATCGTCCTCGGCTGCAGCGATGATCTCGCGTGCGCGGTCGTTGGCCGCCTCTTCGGTGCGTTCGGCTTCGAGACGGACCTTCTCGGTCTTCTCGTCCATGGCGGCTGCGCGCTTCTCTGCCTCGGTGATGAGGGAGTCGGCCTTCTCCTGAGCGAGTTCCGTGGTCCGGGTCGCGTCTGCGGTGGCGTCGGTGCGCCGGTCCTGTGCTTCCTGCCGTGCGATGCTGAGGGTCTCGTCGGCTTCCTCGCGAGCGCTGCTGCGGAGCTCCGCGGCCTCGTCCGTAGCGAGCTGGAGCATGCGGGAGACGCGTTCGCTCATGCCTGCGACAGTGGTCGGCGGAATGGAGAGCGTGTCGACCTCACGGCGCAAGCTGTGCATCTCCCGGCGCGCGTCCTCGAGACGGTCGTAGAGATCGTCTGCGTTGGAGTGCGCCGAGTCGCGATCGGCGGTCATCATCTGAAGATCCGCATCGAGCCGCCGGATGTAATCCGTGACCTGGTCGCGGTCGTATCCGCGCATGACGATGGGGAAGGGGCTGTGACGCTGTCCCGGTGCTGACATGGTGTCGATTCTAGCCGCGTCGGCGACGGATGCGTGGACCCCACCGCCGGGGTGTCGGCAGTGAAGTGATATATGACCGGTTCGTGATCAGTGTGCGGCGGCGGGTTCGACGAGCTCGAGTAGAACGCCGCCCGCGTCCTTCGGGTGCACGAAGTTGATCCGCGAATCGGCGGTGCCGCGCTTGGGTGCCGGATAGAGCAGCCGGATGCCGTCGGCCGAGAGCCGTTCGATGACGGCGTCGATGTCGGTGACCCGCACCGCGAGCTGCTGAAGTCCGGGCCCGTTCCGGTCGATGAACTTGGCGATCGTCGACTCATCGCTTAGGGGAGCGAGCAGCTGGATCAGCACGCCCTCGCCATCGGCCGGGCCGACCATCGCCTCCCGGACGCCCTGCTCGTCGTTGATCTCCTCGTGGTGATTCACGAAGCCGAGGTTGTCGAGGTACCAGGCTGCCGTGGCGTCCAGGTCGGCGACCGCGATGCCGACGTGGTCGATGCCGACGACGAGGTCGCTGATCCCCGGGAGAGGGCCGTCGCCGGGCGTGGTGGTCTTCACATTGTCCGATGCGGTGTTACTCATCCCTTAAAGGTAACTTGGAGGGCGAATATCGCTCGAACGCACGGTGTGTTTGTGCACCCTGCACCTCGTTTTTCGACAAGGAGTTGGCTGAATGTCCGACAACACGACCGTCATCGTCGCGGGGGCGCGCACGCCCTTCGGGCGTCTCATGGGTTCGCTGAAGGGCTTCTCTGCCGTGGACCTCGGTGCGACCGCGGTGAAGGGCGCCCTCGAGCGTGGCGGAGTCGACGCTTCAGAGGTGGAGTACGTGATCATGGGGCAGGTTCTCACGGCGGGAGCGGGCCAGATGCCGGCTCGGCAGACCGCGGTCAAGGCCGGAATCGGCTGGGACGTTCCGGCACTGTCGATCAACAAGATGTGCCTCTCGGGCATCGACTCGATCGCGATGGCGGACCAGCTGATCCGCGCCGGTGAGTTCGAGTGCGTCGTGGCGGGCGGCCAGGAGTCGATGACCCAGGCGCCGCACCTGCTCCCGGGCAGCCGCGGAGGCTTCAAGTACGGCGATACGGCCCTCGTCGACCACATGGCGTACGACGGACTGTACGACGTCTTCACCGATCAGCCGATGGGCGCGCTGACCGAGCAGGGCAACGACGAGGATGCGTTCACCCGCGAGCAGCAGGACGAGTTCGCCGCCCGCAGCCACCGGCTCGCTGCGCAGGCTCAGGAGAAGGGCTTGTTCACCGACGAGATCGTGCCGGTGGAGATCCCGCAGCGCAAGGGCGACCCGGTCAGCTTCGACACCGATGAGGGCGTTCGCGCCGACACCACTGCCGAGTCGCTGGGGCGCCTGCGGCCGGCCTTCCGCAAGGACGGCACCATCACCGCGGGGTCGTCCTCGCAGATCTCCGACGGTGCCGCAGCCGTGGTCGTGATGAGCAAGGCGAAGGCCGAGAAGCTCGGTCTGTCGTGGATCGCCGAGATCGGTGCGCACGGCGTGGTCGCCGGCCCCGATTCGAAGCTGCAGCAGCAGCCCGCGAACGCGATCGTCAAGGCGTGTGAGAAGGAGGGCATCAGCCCATCCGACCTCGACCTCATCGAGATCAACGAGGCCTTCGCCGCCGTCGGACTGTCGTCGACCAAGTCGTTGGGCGTGGACGAGGAGATCGTGAACGTCAACGGCGGCGCGATCGCCCTGGGGCACCCGATCGGTACCTCAGGTGCTCGCATCACCCTGCATCTGGCGCTCGAGCTGGCCCGCCGCGGCGGTGGTGTCGGCGTGGCCGCGCTGTGCGGCGCGGGTGGCCAGGGCGACGCCCTCATCGTTCGAGTTCCGAAGGCAGGATGATCATGAAAGACTTCTTCAATCTCTCGACCCCCGCGAAGCGCTTCCGCTTCATCGCCGTCGTCGAAGCGATCACGTGGGCGGCCCTGCTCGTCGGCATGGCCTTCAAGTACGGCGGCGGATACGAATCGGCCGTCAGCGTGCCCGGAGCGTTGCACGGTGCGGCATTCGTGATCTACCTGATCGTCACGTTGCTGACCGCACGGGCGCTGCGCTGGGACATCAAGATCCTGGCCCTCGCTGTGATCGCCTCGGTGCCCCCGTTCTTCACCGTCTGGTTCGAGACGTGGGCTCGCCGCAAGGGGCACCTCGGCGAATTGTCGGGCGACGCGGCACGTGGCAGCACCGACGAAGACCGTGACAAACTGACAGTGTGAGCAGTTCTATGAATCGTCAGCAGGCCGCAGCAGCGGCGATGCAGCAGGGTGCCGCGATGTCGGGCGCCGTCGACCTCTCCGGCCTCAAGGCCCGGGCCGAGGCGCAGCGTTCGGCGCCTGCGCCCGGAGCCGCACCGACGGAGCCCGCCGCAGGGGGCACTGCGAGCGGGCCGGTGATCGACGTCAGCGAGGCGAACTTCGAGGCGGACGTGATCTCACGGTCACAGGAGCAACTCGTCGTCGTGGTGCTGTGGGCGGCGTGGAGCGAGCCCAGCGGCGAGGTCGTCACGTCACTCGAGACGCTCGCCGGTCAGGCCGACGGCGCCTGGACACTGGCTCGCGTCGACGTCGATGCGAGTCCGCGCGTGGCGCAGGCGTTCGGCGCGAAGTCCGTCCCCATGGTGATCGCGCTGACGGGCGGTCAGCCGGTCTCGGCGTTCGACGGCGTGCAGCCGCCCGAGCAGATCTCGGTGTGGCTGAAGGACATCGCCGCGAAGGTCGGCATCACCCTCCCCGAGGGAGACCCGTCGGCGGCCGCCGACGCGGAGGAACCTGAGGACCCGCGGATGACGGCGGCCGAGGAGCTGATGAACTCGGGCGATCTGGAGGGGGCACTGACCGCCTACCAGGCGATCGTGGCCGTCGAACCGGGCAATACCGAGGCGGCGTCCGTCGCGCGCAACATCGAGTTCCTGATGCGCGCGCAGGAGCACGACCCGACCATCATCGAGACGGCTGCGGCAGGCGACGTCGACCAGCAACTCGCCGCCGCCGACGTGCTGCTGCTGGGTCAGCGTCCGGAGCAGGCGTTCGACCGGATCATCGAGGTGATCCGGGTGTCCGACGGCGACGAGAAGTCGCGTGCCCGCACGCGGCTGCTCGAACTCTTCGAGTTGTTCGACCCGGCGGAGCCGTTCGTCGTGGCGGCACGTCGCAAGCTCGCGACCGCCCTGTACTGACATCGCCTTGTACTGACACCGCCCGGTACCGACACAGTCGGGGACCGGCTCAGGCAGGCACCAGCCAGATTGCGGACCGTGCGGGCAGCGTGACGTCGGCGCTGAACGGCCGCCCGTGGCTGGGTCGCGCGGCGGCGATGACCGAGCCGAGATTGCCCAGCCCGCATCCGTGGTATTCGACGGCCGCGGTGTTGAGCACCTCGTGCCAGTTGCCGGACACCGGCAGTCCGATCCGGTAGCCGAACAGGTCCTGGTCGGAGAAGTTTATGAGGCACGCGAGAACGGCTCGATCGTCGGCGCCCGGAGCGCGCCGCAGGAATGCGATGACCGCGTTCTCCGTGTCGTTCGCGACGAGCAGCTCGAGTCCGTCCGTGCGGCCGTCGCCGGCGTACAGAGCAGGGGTCTTGGTCATGATCCGGCCGAGGTCGCGGACGAGGGCGGCGATCCCGCGGTGCACGGGGCCACGCTCCCCGTGCAACTCGTCCCAGCGCACTCCATGATGGTCGGACCATTCGTCGGTCTGGCCGAACTCCTGCCCCATGAAGAGCAGCTTCTTGCCGGGGTGCGCCCACTGATAGGCGAGCAGCGCGCGGACGTCGTCGGCCGGGCGGTCGTCGGGCATCCGGGTGAGCAACGTGCCTTTGCCGTGGACCATCTCATCGTGGCTGAGCGGCAGTACGTACCGTTCCCGGGTCGCCTCGGTCAGCGTGGAGAGCAGGCCCGCATTGCGGCCGCTGCGCTCGGCGGGGCAGGCGGAGCAGTACGCGAGGGTCTCGTGCATCCAACCGAGGTCCCATTTGAAGTCGAATCCGAGCCCGCCGTCGGCGGTCGGCGCGGTGACTCCCGGCCATGCAGTGGACTCCTCTGCGATCACCAGCACGCCGGGGTGGCCGGCGTGGACTTCGTCGGTGAGCGCGCGCAGGAAGTCGACGGCTTCCTCATTCCGGTGGCCGCCGTCCGGGTGGGGACGCCACTGTCCCGGGCCGCGCGAGTAGTCGCGGTACAGCATCGCTGCCACGGCATCCACACGCAGACCGTCGACGTGGAATTCGTCGCACCAGTAGCGGGCGCTCGCGAGGAGGAACCCCCGGACGGCGTCCCGTCCGAGGTTGAACGAATAAGTGCCCCAGTCGGGTTGGTCGCGTCGCAGCGGATCGGCGTGCTCGTACAGCGGGGTGCCGTCGAACTCGCCGAGTGCGAACTCGTCCTTCGGGAAGTGCGCGGGGACCCAGTCGAGGAGCACGCCGAATCCGCGGGAGTGGAGGTGATCGACGAGGTACCGGAGGTCGTCGGGTGACCCGAATCGGGACGTCGGTGCGAAGAACGATCCCACCTGGTATCCCCACGACGGTGCATACGGATGCTCGTTCACCGGCATCAGCTGAATGTGGGTGAAGTGCATGTCGGCGAGGTGATCGGCGAGCAGGTGGGCGGCCCGCCGGTAGTCCAGTCCGCGACGCCACGATCCGAGGTGGACCTCGTAGATGCTCATCGGCTCCTGCAGCGGCTCGAGGTGCGCGCGATCGGCGATCCATGCGCCGTCGGTCCACTGATACTCCGACGGCGCGGCGATGACCGATGCTGTCTCCGGGGGCGTCTGGGTCAGGTGGGCGAGGGGATCCGCCTTGTCGCGGACGAGTCCGTCCGCGCCGACGACGCGGTACTTGTACCGGTCGTCGACCCGGGCCCCGGGGACGAACAGCTCCCAGACCCCGTCGCGGCGGATCATGGGGTACGACTGGGCCCCCCAGGCGTCGAAGTCGCCGAACACGGTGACACCGCGTGCATTGGGTGCCCAGACCGCGAAGTCGGTGCCTGCGACGCGGCGACCGGACGATGTGACCCGGTGGCCGGGGTGGGACCCGAGAAGGCTCACGATCGTGCTCGCACCGTCGTTGACGTCGGCGCGGTCGTCGGGTGTCAGGCGCGGTGCGAAACGGTACGGGTCGTCGAGTTCGCGCGGTCGGTCCTCATCGGGGTACCGCACCGAGAAGTGGTAGTCGGCACCGGGCGGATCGGGAAGCCGGGGCAGTTCGGCCTCGTAGAGGCAGCCGGTTACCCGGCGCAACGGCTGCTGCACGTCGCCTGCGACCACCGATCCGTCGGTGATGCCGGGCAGCAGGGCGCGGACCGTTCGCCCGTGCGCCTGCGTTCCGGACGCCCACGGTCCAAGGATCCGTTCGGGCCGTGGATGAATGCCTCGTTGGAGTCGGTCGATCTGATCGTGCATCTGTCAGGTCGCACCGAGACGCCGCAGGGCTGATACGACGGCTTTCGGATCCCGGGTGCGCCAGAAGGGCGGCAGTCCCGCCATGAGATAGCCGCCGTAGCGGGCGTTCGCGAGTCGCGAGTCCAGGACGGCCACCACCCCGCGGTCGGAGGTGGACCGCAGCAGCCGGCCCGCGCCCTGCGCGAGCAGGAGTGCCGCGTGATTGGCCGAGACCGTGAGGAACCCGTTGCCGCCGCGCGCGTCGACGTCGCGCTGTCGTGCCGAGAGCAGTGGATCGTCCGGTCGCGGGAACGGGATGCGGTCGATCATCACCAGCCGCAGCGACGAGCCCGGGACGTCGACGCCCTGCCACAACGACAACGTGCCGAACAGGCAGGTCTGCTCGTCATCGGCGAACTTGCGGATGAGGGTGGAGGTGGCGTCGTCGCCCTGACAGAGAATCGGATGGTCGACGCGGTCACGGAGCTTCTCCGCGGCCTCCTTCGCCGCGCGCATCGACGAGAAGAGTCCGAGCGTGCGACCGCCGGCGGCCTCGATCAGGCCGACCATCTCGTCGAGGGCCGGTTCGCCGAGTCCGTCGCGGCCCGGCGGTTTGAGGTGCGACGCCACATACAGGATGGCGGCCTTCGGATAGTCGAACGGCGACCCCGCGTCGAGCCCCCGCCATCCCGCTCCCTCAGGATCGTCACCGTGCGGTGCGAGCCCCCAGGTGCGGGCGAGGGCGTCGAAGTTGCCGCCGATCGCCAGCGTCGCCGACGTGAGGATCACGGTGGAGTCGGTGAACAGCGAGGTGCGCAGCAGGCCCGCCACCGAGAGAGGCGCGATCCGCAGGGTGTGGCGCTTGTTGCCGCGGAACTCGTCGTCGGACTTCCACACGACGTCGTGGCGTTTGGTGATGTCGGGTTCGCCGAACACGGTGAGGACGCGGACCACCGCGTCGTGCATCGATTCGGCGGCCGACATCGCCATCTGACGTGCCGCTGCCGCCTCCGGGTCGGAGCCGCCGCTGCCGGGTCGTGCGGGCCCGATGCTGCTGCGTGCATTCCACAGCCGGTCGCGGAGCGAGGCGAGGATCTCGCCCGCCCCGTTCGGGAGGCGCGTCCACTCGCCGCGGAGCGAGTCCTCGAGGAGGTCGCCGAGCTGTTCGCCTGCACCGAGGAGCGAGTCGGCGGTCTCGTCGTCGATGAGCTTTCCGCACCGTCTTGCGACCAGGCTCACGCCTGCCGCAGAGATCTCCTCCGTGGTCACCGAGGTGATGCGGTCGACCAGTTCGTGTGCCTCGTCGATGACCACGACCTTGTGCTCGGGCAGGATCGTCGCCGGGCTCATGGCGTCGATCGCGAGCATCGCGTGATTGGTCACGATGACGTCCGAGGCGCCGGCCTTGCGTCTGGCGATCTCGGCGAAGCAGTCTTCGCTGTACGGGCAGTTGTTGGCGCCGAGGCATTCGCGAGAGCTCACACTCACCTGGCGCCACGACTGGTCGGAGACGCCCTGCGTCAGGTCGTCGCGGTCGCCGGTCTCGGTGTCGGACACCCACTCGCGCAGTCGGGTAACCTCGCGACCGGTGCGCGACAACTCGAACGCGTCGAACAGCTCGGTGTCCGGTTCGTCGGCGACACCGGTGTGCACCTTGTTCAGGCACACGTAGTTGGCGCGGCCCTTGAGGATGGCGAACGTCGGCTCGCGGTCGAGGGGGCCGGCGAGAGCAGTGGACAGGCGCGGCAGATCGCGTTCGGTGAGCTGGCGTTGCAGGGCGATGGTCGCGGTCGATACGACGACGGTCTGGTTCTCCACCATCGCATGGCGGATAGACGGAATCAGGTAGGCGAGCGACTTGCCGGTGCCGGTCCCGGCCTGCACGGCGAGGTGCTTGTCATCGTCGATCGCGGATGCGACGGCGGTGGCCATCGCGACCTGGCCCTCCCGGCGCGTGCCCCCGAGGGCGTCGACCGCGTGCTCGAGAAGTTCGGGAACTGCGGGGACGTCGGCGACGGGGCTCACTCGGTTGCGGTGCTCGTGGTGGTCGAGCCCTCGATCGGAGTTCCCTGAGTCCGGTCCTCACGGGGCGTGCCCCGATGCAGAAGGGTGCCTGCGGCGTCGACGCCCTGCTCGCGCATCTCGCGCAATGCGCTGTCGGCGGTCTCCTCGGCGACCGCTGCCGTGAGTTCGAGCAGGACCCGGGTGCGCAGACCCGCGCGGACCGCATCGAGGGCGGTGGCCCGGACGCAGTGATCGGTCGTGAGTCCGACGATGTCGACGGCACTGATCTCCTTGGCGGAGAGCCAGTCGGCAAGCGAGACGCCGTCGCTGTCGGCGCCCTCGAACCCCGAGTACGCAGCGCTGTAGGCGCCTTTGTCGAAGACCGCCTGGAACTCGTCCGTGTGGAGCGTCGGGTGGAAACCCACGCCGTCGGTGCGCGCCCGGCAGTGGGGCGGCCACGAGTCCACGAAATCGGGATCTTCGGAGAAGTGGTCGCCCGGGTCGATGTGGTAATCGCGGGTGGCCACGACCGTCGAGTACTCGCCGCTGATCTGGTTGATGCCTGCTGCGACGGCGGCACCGCCCGCGACGGCGAGGCTGCCGCCCTCGCAGAAGTCGTTCTGCACGTCGACGACGATCAGTGCGCGGTGGTCGGTCATCGGGTCTCCGGTCGGCTGACGTAGCGGGTGGGAACTGCAGGGTCGCCGTGGCTCAGGCCGAGGCCTTCCCACGGCAGCGACACCAGTCCGCGGGCGAGGTGCTCGCGGGCGTCGTTGAGATCGGGCACGTCGTCGACCACATCGCCGTCGCGCACCAGCGGGATCTGCAGTTCCCGCACGTCCAGGCTACCGATGCCGGGGATGTCGGCAGTGTCGAGGGGGCCGCCGGTCAGCACGACCTCTTCGAGGATCGTGCCGGTGTCGCGTGCCAGGCGAACGGCGCGCTTGGCGCCCCCGTGGGACTCCTTGTGGCTGGCGCGTTTCGCCACCGGAAGGCCGTCGACCTCCACGAGTTTGTAGACCATGCCCGCGGTCGGTGCGCCGCTTCCCGTGACGAGGGACGTGCCGACGCCGTAGGTGTCGACCGGTTCGGCGCGCAGGGAGGCGATCGCGTACTCGTCGAGATCGCCGGAGACGACGATCTTGGTGTTCCGTGCCCCGAGGTCGTCGAGCTGGGCGCGGACCTGGCGGGTGAGCACACCGAGGTCGCCGGAGTCGATGCGCACGCCGCCGAGCTCGGGGCCCGCGACGTCGATCGCGTTCGCGACGCCGGTCGTGATGTCGAAGGTGTCGACGAGCAGGGTGGTGCCGACGCCCAGCGCATCGATCTGCGCGGCGAACGCGGTCCGCTCGTCGGGTCCGTCGGGAGTCGCGAACGAGAGTGTGAACGAATGTGCGGCCGTGCCTGCGCTCGGCACTCCGAACGTGCGGGCCGCCTCGAGGTTCGACGTCGCCGTCACGCCGGCGAGGTAGGCAGCGCGCGAGGCGGCCACCGCAGCCTGTTCGTGGGTGCGACGGCTGCCCATCTCGATGATCGGCCGGCCCGCGGCCGCGTTCACCATGCGAGCCGTGGCCGATGCGATCGCGCTGTCGTGATTGAGGATCGACAGCACCAGTGTCTCGAGGATCACCGCTTCGGCGAAACCACCGCGGACGGTGAGGACGGGGGAGCCGGGGAAGTAGAGCTCACCTTCGCGGTAGCCGTCGATCTCGCCGGTGAACCGGTAGTCGGCGAGCCAGGTCAGCGTGTCGGCGTCGACGATGCCGCGCAGTGCGTCCAACTCGTCGTCGGTGAACCGGAAGTCGGCGAGGGCGTCGAGCAGGCGTCCGGTTCCGGCGAGAACGCCGTACCGCCGTCCGTCCGGAAGTCTCCGTGCGAAAACCTCGAACACGCAGGGGCGATCTGCTGTTCCGGCCTGCAGTGCGGCCGACAGCATCGTCAGTTCGTACTGATCGGTGAGGAGCGCGGTACTGGTCACATTCGTTACCCTATTACTCATGGTGCGCAATGAGGCGACGCCGGGCACAAGCACCGGCACCGCGGTTGCCGAACCCCAGGTCGTCGTCGATAGGCCATGGGTGACGGTGGTCTGGGACGACCCGGTGAACCTCATGAACTATGTCGCGTACATCTTCCAGAAGCTGTTCGGCTACTCGGAGATGCACGCGCGTGAATTGATGATGCAGGTTCATACCGAAGGCAAGGCCGTCGTCTCCTCCGGGGACCGCGCGAAAGTCGAGGCCGACGTCCGCAAACTGCAGTCGGCGGGGCTGTGGGCGACGATGCAGCACGATTCATGAGAGCGGGTGAGACATGAGAACGTGGCGCCGCACCGGCAGCGGGGACGATGTGCGGATCTGCTCGAACCTCGAGAGCTACGAGTGCCAGCTGCTCACGTCGATGATCGAGTCGATCTGCGAGCTGCTCACCGAACGTGCCGACTCTGCACCGCGCGATGAGCTGTCGGCGATGACCGGAATCGATACCGGGCACACGCGGGGACCCGAGGACGTGACGCTCGGCCGCCTGCTGCCCGACTTCCACCGACCGGACCATGAGCCGGAGCTGACGGTCGCGTCGATCGCGTCCGACCTGAACGGCGGACTCCGCAGCGTCAACGAGCCGCGCATCATCGATGCGAAGCTCGATGCCGCTCAGGTGGTGCTGGCGACCCTGCCGCGCGACGGCGGCGATGTCCGGCTCACCGAACGCGAGGCCGACGGCTGGTTGGCCGCGCTCACCGACGTGCGTCTGGCGCTGGGTGCGATGCTCGGGATCGACGACGACCAGGGCAGGCTCCCGCCGGATCATCCGCATGCGGCGCACCGTGACATCTACGACTGGTTGTCCGTCGTGCAGGGACTTCTCGTGGAGGCGCTGATGGCCGACGAGTGGACCGAGTCCGATTGGGACGTGCCGGAGTGACCGCCCGCAACCGGATGAGTGACGACCGGATGAGTGACGACCCGATGGCTGCGCTCGGCCCGGCGACTGCACACGGATCGGTGACTGCGATCCGCGGCAACCGGATCACCGATGTGGACGGGATCACGGTGGGGCACCATCACCGCCTCGACGAGGAGGTCGCGGTCGCGACTGCGACCGACCCCGGCGACGGGTGGGCGACCGGCACCACCGTGGTTCGCGTGCCGGAGGGTGCGACGACGGCCGTCGACGTGCGGGGCGGTGGTCCGGGAACGCGTGAGACGGACCTACTCGAGCCGGGTAACAGCGTCCGTGGTGCGAACGCGATCGTCCTCACCGGTGGCAGCGCTTACGGACTGTCCGCCGCAGACGGCGTGATGCACGGACTCGAGGCCGCCGGCGTGGGCCTGTCGATGGATCGGCATGGACATGTGGTGCCGATCGTTCCAGCTGCGGTGATCTTCGATCTGCCCGTGGGCCGGTGGGAGAACCGGCCGACAGCCGAGTTCGGGGAGCGGGCGCTCGCCGCGGCGGCCGTGGACTTCGAGGTCGGCTCGGCAGGCGCCGGGGCAGGCGCTCGTGCGGGAGCCCTCAAGGGCGGGGTGGGTACGGCGTCGATGACGATGACCGAGGGACCGGCGCGTGGACTCACGGTCGGTGCGCTCGTCGTCGCGAATCCGGTCGGCCAGGTGGTCGATCCGTCGATCGGTCTGCCCTGGGGCGGTGACGATCTGGCCCACCACGGATTGCGGAATCCGGTCGCCGGCGAGATCACGCGGCTGCGCGAGCTGTCGGCGAAGGGCACTGTTCTCAACACGACGATCGGTGTCGTCGCGACTGACGCGCGGTTGTCGGTTCCGGCGGTCCGCCGACTGGCGATGTCCGGCCACGATGGCCTCGCGCGTGCCGTCCGCCCCGCTCATTCGCCGCTCGACGGTGACACGCTCTTCGCCGTGGCGACCGGCGCACGCGAAGCAGATCCGGATCCCGACGTCGACATCCCGGTCGGCATGGAACCCGACATAGCGGTGGTGGCCGGACTCGCGGAGGCGGCAGCGACCGTCGTGCAGCGAGCGATCGTCTCGGCGGTGGTCCATGCGACGTCGGTGGCCGGAATCCCCGCCTACCGCGACGTCGTCGCCTCGGCGTTCGCAGGGGATTCATGAACGCAGGGGACTCGTGAACAGGGCGCCCGCGGGCCCGAGCGCTGCATCATCGCGGTCGAGGTGGGGTCGAGCGGCGATCATCATCGGCGTCGTCGTGGTGGTCCTGCTCGCGATCGAGGTGGTCGACCTCATCCTGAACGGACGCCTGGACCGTCTCGGCATCGTTCCCCGGGAGTGGTCGGGCCTGTCGGGCATCGTGTGGGCGCCACTTCTGCACGCGGACCTGGCGCATCTCGTCGCGAACCTGCTGCCGGGGGTGGTGCTGGCCTTCTTCGTGCTGCTCAGCAGGCGGGCCGTGCTCGTCACGGGCATCGTCTGGGTGGTGTCCGGGCTCGGGGTCTGGCTGATAGCGCCGGCCGGCACGGTCACGATCGGCGCGTCCGGCATCGTGTTCGGGTGGCTGACCTATCTGATCGTTCGGGGGCTCTTCACCCGTGACGTGTGGCAGGTGCTGGGCGGCGTGGTGATCGCTCTCGTCTACGGCGGCATCCTGTGGGGTGTCCTGCCCGCAGCGAGCGGGGTGTCATGGCAAGGTCATCTGTTCGGGGCTGCAGGCGGCGTCCTCGCGGCTGTTGTCACATCCAAGACGGGCAAATCTAAGCCAGGCACATCCAGAACAGGCACATCCAAGACGGGAATCGATCAGGGAGGCTTCCGCTGAACCACGGACCGATCGGCATCTTCGACTCCGGCGTCGGCGGGCTCACCGTGGCACGCGCGGTTATCGACCTGCTACCCGACGAAGACATCGTGTACATCGGCGACACCGCGAACGGGCCGTACGGTCCGCTGACGATCCCGGAGATCCGGGGCCACGCTCTGGCGATCGGCGACGAGCTGATGCGCCGCGGAGTGAAGGCGATCGTCATCGCGTGCAACACGGCATCCGCCGCGATGCTGCGCGACGCGCGCGAACGGTATGCGCCGATCCCGGTGATCGAGGTGATCCTGCCCGCGGTACGGCGTGCGGTCGCCGCCACCAGGAACGGCCGGATCGGTGTGCTGGGCACCGAGGCGACCGTAGCCTCACGTGCGTACCAGGACTCTTTCGCGGCCGCCCGGGACATGGAGATCACCGCGGTGGCGTGTCCGCGGTTCGTCGACTTCGTCGAGCGGGGCGTGACGAGCGGCAGGCAGATCCTGCAACTGGCACAGGGCTACCTGGCTCCGCTGCAGCAGGCGGACGTCGACACCGTCGTGCTCGGCTGCACCCACTACCCGTTGCTGTCGGGCGTCATCCAGTTGGTGATGGGCGACGACGTCACTCTCGTGTCGAGCGCGGAGGAGACGGCCAAGGACACGTTCCGAGTGCTGACCGAAGCCGACACCCTGAACCCTCACTCGGGGCGCGAGGCGCACCGATTGTTCTCGGCCACAGGCGATCCCGAACTCTTCCGCAAACTATCGGCCCGATTCCTCGGTCCTCAGGTCGGCCATGTCGCGCATTTTTAACCCCTCATTGTGATCAGTGTCACCTGATGGCCGCGAGCGGTCCATGTGTCACGTCGCGCCGGTTAAGTGTTCGACGGCTAACCAGGCATGGCAAAGTGGGCGTATGCGATTGACGGTGCTCGGATGCTCGGGGAGTGTGAACGGTCCCGGCGCAGCGTGCTCTGGCTACCTGGTGCAAGCCGACGGGTATCCGCCGGTACTCATCGACTGCGGGCACGGCGTTTTCGGTGAGTTGCTGCGATACGCGAACCCGAACGAAGTCGCAGTCCTGCTCAGTCACATGCACGCGGACCACTGCATGGACCTCCCCGCGATGCTGGTATGGCGCCGCTGGTCTCCTGAGCGTGCGACGGAGCGTTCACTGCTCTTCGGTCCCGACGGCGTCGAGGTGCGCATCGGTGCGGGGTCCTCGGAGTACCCGGGCCACGTCGACGACATCACCGACACGTACGAGGTCCACGAATGGCAGGACCGCGTGGCCGTCGAGGTTCACGGGCTCCACATCGAGCCGTTCAAGGTGAATCATCCGCCGAGCACGTACGGGTTGCGGATCACCAGTCCAGACGGTGCGGTACTGGCGTACAGCGGCGACACCGGTGTGTGCGACGAACTGGTCGAGGTGGCGCGCGACGCCGACCTGTTCCTGTGCGAGGCGTCGTGGACGCACGACCCGGAGAACCGGCCGGAAGGGATTCACCTGTCCGGTGTCGAGGCGGGGCAGGCTGCTGCCCGCGCTAGCGCGCGGTCCCTCGCTTTGACGCACGTCGTGCCGTGGACGGATTCGGACGCGATCCTCGACGAGGCCTCCGGTGAATACGCAGGACCGCTGCAGCTGGTGCATCAAGGCCAGGTCATCGAGGTTCGCCCGCCGCTGTAGGTGCAGACGGGCTCAGCCTCAGAACGGAATATCGCCCGACGTATTCGGCCGATCACTCGGTGCGGCGTGGTCGTGCTCTCTCGCCCGGCGGTTCTCGGCGCGCATCTTCATCCGGTACCGGTGCTTGGCTTCGGTTCGTGACGTCGAGCGCTGCGGTTCCGCCCTCGGGTTCGAGGGTCCCGGTGATGCCGGTGGGCCGTGGCGGCAGGGGAGCAGCCCGAGTTCGGGGAGCAGCCAGGTGTTGCCCGCCTCGGTGCGGACGGTGATCCCGGTCGGGGAGGTCACCTCGGTCCAGATGATCCCGTTCGCGTCGATCATCTGGTCGTCGAGCCAGCCGTCGGTGCTCGTCTTGAGTCCGTGATGGAAGCGGCACTTCGGATTCAGGTTGCAGAAGCAGGTGGCGCCGCCGGCGGCCGGATCGCGATGGTTGTACTCGCAGACGTGGTCGAGATCGGACTTCCATGCCGGCCGGTCGCATCCGGGCCATGAGCATCGTCCGAAAGCAGCGCGCACGGCGGCGTCGCAGGTCGCCGTGGGGCGGTAAGGGCAGGCGTCCTGCGCAGTCTGCTCGAGGAGCTCGTCGACGTCGAGATCGCGCTCGACGGCGTCCGGACGCTCGATCAGCTCCCTGACGTGGTCGGCCGAGACGGGTCCGAAACCGTCCAGGTAAGCCGGAGTGTCAGTGGATCCGTCGAGGGTCTCGCGCCGGGCGACGACGTGGAGCACGATGCGCGCGCACCGGTCGGCGATCTGGCCGTCGGATAGCTCGGCCGGACAATCCGGCCGGCTGCACCGGCAGGTGAACGTCCGCCTCTGCAGCAGGGCCACTGCAGCGTCCGACCGTCGCTGTGCCTTACTTCGCGGGTCGTCGTCGCACACTCCAGCGGCGAGGGCGTCGACGACTTCCTGCGACAGCAGTGCGTCCTCGGCGTCGGCGGTGACGATGAAGCGCGACAGCCGGCCATCGAGCGGGGACGCTCCGGCGTCCTTGAAGTGCCTGGACTCCTTGCGTCGTTGCCGGGCGGCCTCTGCATCCAGTCGGGTGACGATGCGTCGTGCGTTCTCGGACGCGCGACGCCGCGAGACCTGCCCTGCACCGCGCAGCCAATCCGCGACCGTGGCATCGACGTCGGCGAGCACTTCCGGGTCTTCGATCAAGGCCGTCTCGAACCGCAGGTCATCGAACATCATCGGCGTGATCAGGGCTGCTCGCATGCACTCTCCGATCCGGGGGATGCGTTCGAAGCAGTCGGCGGCGCGATCGAGGAATCCCTCGGCCTGTGACTGACGGACCCGCGCCACGGCCGCGTACTCGGCGGCCGTTCTGGTGACCGGATCGTAGAGCGCGTTCGGGTCGGACGATACGGCGTCGGCGGCGACGATCGCGGACGTGAGCACCTGGTACGCGGACCGAAAGCGGTACCAGCGCAACGGGCCGTCCAGGCGCTCGGACTGCCCGGCGAACGCGACGCGCGACGCATCGTCCGCGTCGTCAGCGGGGAGAGGGATGCGGATGACGAGTTCGTTCCCGGAGGTCGAGACCGATGCGATGCCGCCCATCGTGATCGCCCCCTGACCGTGTATCGAATGTATGTTCGACTATACCTCGGCCTTGGACAGACGTGCAACGACTGGACCGATACAGTGGAGCACGTGAGCACACGAGAAGACGGCCGCACGGACAACGAGCTGCGGCCCATCAAATTCACCCGCGGTTTCACCTCCCACCCGGCCGGATCGGTCCTCGTAGAGTTCGGCAGCACGCGTGTCATGTGCACGGCGTCGGTCACCGAGGGAGTGCCCTCCTGGCGGCGCGGCTCCGGGCTCGGCTGGCTGACCGCCGAGTACTCCATGCTGCCCGCTGCCACCCACGAGCGCTCCAAGCGTGAGTCGGTGCGCGGCAAGATCGGTGGACGCACCCACGAGATCAGCCGCCTCATCGGCAGGTCCCTCCGTGCATGCATCGACCTCGCGGCTCTCGGCGAGAACACCATCGCCATCGACTGCGACGTTCTGCAGGCCGACGGCGGCACGCGCACTGCGGCCATCACCGGTGCGTACGTCGCGTTGAGCGACGCCGTCACCTGGCTGGGTGCGGCGGGCAAGCTCAACGACCCGCAGCCGCTGTCGTGCGTCATCGCCGCGGTCAGTGTCGGTGTGGTCGACGGCCGTGTGCGCCTTGACCTTCCGTACGAGGAGGACTCGCGCGCCGAGGTCGACATGAACATCGTCGCGACCGACGCCGGGACGCTCGTGGAGATTCAGGGCACCGGTGAGGGCGCGACCTTCCCGCGCCGGACTCTCGACGCGATGCTCGACTCGGCCACGGCCGGAATCGAGAAGATCGTCGAGGCGCAGCAGACGGTGCTCCTGGAGCCGTACCCGGGCGAGCTGCCCACCGCGGCTAAGCCTGCGGGCAAGTGACGCCACGCGTCCTGCTTGCGTCCGGTAACGCGAAGAAGCTGGCGGAACTGCGGCGCGTCGTCGACGGTGCCGAGATCGGCGGCCTCGACGTCATCGGACTCGGCGACGTCGAGGCGTACCCGGAACCCGTCGAGGACGGTGCGACGTTCGAGGACAATGCGCTCATCAAAGCGCGAGAAGCGGTCGCACGCACCGGGTTGCCTTCGCTGGCGGACGATTCCGGGCTGGCAGTCGACGCCTTGAACGGAATGCCCGGCATTCTGTCTGCACGATGGAGCGGCGGTCAGGGCGACGCGGCCAACAACGAGTTGCTCCTCGCTCAGCTCGCCGACGTCCCAGCCGAGCGCCGCGGTGCAGGCTTCGTGTCGGTGTGCGCGCTCGTGCTGCCGGACGGGTCGGAGACCGTCGTGCGCGGCGAGTGGCGAGGGCGGATCGTCGCCGCGCCCACGGGGGCAGGCGGCTTCGGTTACGACCCGTTGTTCGTTCCGGACGACGAGGCTGCCGCCGGCCGTACATCGGCGGAGCTGTCGCCCGGGGAGAAGGACGCCCTGA
This sequence comes from Gordonia zhaorongruii, assembly GCF_007559005.1. GTDB lineage: Bacteria > Actinomycetota > Actinomycetes > Mycobacteriales > Mycobacteriaceae > Gordonia > Gordonia zhaorongruii. Next base: position 1,120,234 of record NZ_CP041763.1, read on the forward strand.
GTCATCGGGGTAAGGCGCTCGCGCAACTGGTGCCTGCCCTGGCAGGGCTCGCCGGCAGCTGAATCCCGGCAGCTGAGTTCCAGGAGCTACAGGTCGTACGCGGTCTTCACGTCGTGCGTGCGCTTGTGCTCGAAGTAGAACGACAGGAACGGTATGGTGCCGGCGATCGCGGTGGTCAGCAGCTTCAGCCACGGCCAGCGCGCCTTGATGCTCAGGTCGACGGTGAAGATCAGGTAGATGAAGTAGATCCAGCCGTGGGCCACCCCGACCCAGCCGAAACCGTCGACGTCGAACCCGTACTTGGCGACCATCTCGGCGACAAGGAGGAGCAGCCACACGCCGGTGATCCAGGCGAGGACGCGGTAACGCAGCAGCGCGGAGGCGATGGCCTTGCGCTTGAGTGGTCCGGTAGTCGGCTCGGCAGCAGTCTTCTCGTCGGTCACTTCGGTCCTTCGGTGCTGATCAGCGGGGTTGTTCGCGCTGGTCGTTGAGTTCGGTGAGATACCGGTTGTATTCGGTGAGGGTCTCGTCGGGCTGGTCGTCCCGGATGGCGACCGACGGATCGGCGGCGCCGGGACGCTCGGGCAGGATCCCGTCCGGAATCTCCGTCGGGCCCTGTCCGGTGGCACGTTCGGCGGCGGCGTCCGGATCGGACTCCATCACCACGAAGCGGCGGTACGCGTAGACGACGGCGATCGCGAACGCCGGCCACTGGAGGGCGTAACCGAGATTCTGGAAGCTGCCCGACGTCGATTCGAATCGTCCCCATTGCCACCACGCCAGCAGCAAGCATGCTCCCGCCGCGACAACGGTCAGCACGATCAGGGCTGGGCGATGCCGCTTGGAGGAGGATGCCGCGTCGGTCACGCTCTCCACGGTACCCGGCCGCATGAAGCGACCCACTTCACAGCAGCCCGGCTCATGCCTGCCCGGGGAACTCGGCAGCGAACACGGTCACGCCATCAGTGCGTGAGTACGTGACGTCGCCTCCGAGGAGGTGGGCGTTCTCCTTCGCGATAGCGAGGCCGAGTCCGGCGCCGCCGGACCGGGTTCGTGCGTCGGAAGCTTTGTACATCCGCTCGAACACGCGGGGGAGATGCTCGTCAGGGATGCCGCGTCCGTGGTCGCTGACCCGCACCGAGAAGCCGCCTTCGCTGCTCGAGGCCTCGCCGGGCTCCACCTGTACCGACACCGGCTCGCGACCGTGCCGGATCGCGTTCCCGACCAGGTTGGTCACTATCGCGGTCAGACGGCGCGGGTCGGTCACGACTTCGACGGAGCCGTCGGTGATCACCGGTACGTCGGTCCATCCGCGCAGGTCGAGAGCATCTCGGAGGAGAGGCGGCAGATCGACGCTCTCCGAGCGCACTTCGGCTCGGCCGGCGTCGCGACGGGTCATCTCGAGCAGGTCCTCGACCAGGCCGGACAGAGCGGTGATCTCGTGGGAGACGAGGCGTGCCGCTCGTCCACGCACCCCGGCCTCCCCGGACAGTTCCTCGTCGAGCACCTCGGCCGCGGGCACCAGCGCGGCGAGCGGGGACCGGAGTTCGTGGGAGACGTCGGACGCGAACCGACTGGCGCGTTGCTCCTCCTCACGCAGCACCGTCAGTGCGGCATCCTTCTCGTCCAGCATCTCGTTGAGGGAGGTCGTGAGGTCGTGGAGTTCGCTGACACCGGTAGCCGGGATCCGGACGGACGAGTCGCCCGCAGCTATCTGCCGTGCAGTGGACCGAACCGTGTGCAGCGGCTTGACGACGGTGCGGACCACGAGCGTGCCCAATACGATGCCGAGCACCGCCGATCCGGCGACCGACAGCACCAGGATCGTCATCAGCCGGTCGAGACGCTCTGGGACGTCGTCGAGCGGGCGGATGACGAAGTAGCTGGTCGCCGGTTCGGCGGTGCCGGGCCGATAGCCGATCGCCACCCGACCGTCGGACAGCCGCTCGAACCGGAACTCGGTGGCGTTCGCGTCGACCGCCTCGCGTACGCGGTCTGGAATCAGCTGAGCCAGGCCTGCGGGATCGCGTTCGACTGCACCGTCCCGCGTCACCATCACGTCCTGCGGCACCGGCGCGCCGGAGCTGCGGACCTCGTCCATCTCGTTGGCGAAGATGGCGAACGCCGTCTCCTGGGCGTCCTGGTAGATCCAGGACCTGGAGGCGAGCGCGATACTGCCCCCGACGCCGAGCGCCGTCGCACACACCACCAGCACGGTCCCGAGCAGGACGCGCGCTCGCAGGCTCGGAAGGAATCGGGCGATCACTGGGCGAACCGGTATCCGAATCCCCGCACGGTCTCGATGAGGCTCGGTCCCGCGACCGGGTCGATCTTGGACCTCAGGCGCTGAATCGCATTGTCGACGAGACGTGAGTCGCCCAGGTACGTCTGATCCCACGCGAGTGTCAGCAACTGGTCGCGACTCAGAACCTGACCGGCATGATCGGCGAATGCGAACATGAGCCGCAGCTCGGTGGGACTCAGCGGGAGCGCTGATCCGTCCCGCCGGACCTGTGCTGCTGCACGGTCGATGGACAGCCCGTTGACGTCGAACTGCGCGTTCGCGGTGCCCGCGGCATCGGGAGGCGAGGGAGGTTCGTGGGGTGCTTGGTTCGGTCGGATCCGCCGCATGATCGCTTTGATCCGGGCGTCCAGGACCCGAGGGCTCACCGGTTTCACGACGTAGTCGTCGGCGCCCGCCTCCAGACCCGCCACCATGTCGATCTCGTCGGAACGCGCAGTCAGCATGATGACCGGGATGGCGCTGCGCGCCCGGATCGATCGGCACACGCTGAAGCCGTCCGTATCGGGGAGCCCGATGTCCAGAACGACGGCGTCAACACGCTCCACCAGGGAATGGAGGTCCGCGGACGTCCCCGTGTCGATCGTGGACACGTCGTAGTCGAGGCGCTCCAGGCTCATCTGGAGCGCCTCCACGATCTGTGGGTCGTCCTCGATCAGAAGCAGGCGCATCGCCGCCAGTTTTCCACAACTGGCTGGACGCTATGCAGCGTTGCGGGCGGGAGCCAGGCTTTCCGCGATGAAGGCCGCGGCGACGGCGATGAGCCAGCCGCCGATCACGTCGGAGGGCCGGTGCCATTGGAGGAGCACCACCCATGCCGACACCGCGCCCGCTCCGGCGACGGCAACCACGGTGACCGCGGTCCGCACGGCACTGGGGCTGACCGCGCTCAAGGCCAGCGCGAGCGCGACGAAGGCTGCAACCGTGTTGGACGGGAACGAGTTCGTCAGTGTGCCGATCCCGAACGACGGGCGGTCGAGTCCGGCTTTGAGCAGCAGGGCGGCCACGACCGCGCCGCCGATCAGCACGACTGCGTGCACTGCGAGCCGTGGAGATCGGCGAAGGGCGCAGATCGTCGCGATCAGCAATCCGCCGCCTGCGAGTACCGCGATCTGGTGCTGTCCCAGCCATCCGCTGGTCGGGACGTCGCTACCCAGGTGGGAGCCGAGCGTCGTCATCGTCTCGTTGTCCATGAACTGGCCGTTGTACGACGTCACGAACAGGAGGTACGCCGCGACCAGGAGCGCGACGGCTGTGAAGGCCCCGAGGATCAGACCGATGCGGCCGGTCACGCTGATTCGCCGCGCCCCGAGGGGTGCGGCGCGCGAGAGGTCGGTCGAGTAATCCATCTGATCCAGCCTGACGGGGCAACGTCGCGATCTCGTCCGTCCGACGCCGTAGAAATGTCCCAGATGTGTCGCAGGTTCGATGATGTGTGGTGACGGTCACCAGACGTGGACGGTCGCCGAAATCCCCAGTGCGGACACGGATCTGATCTTCTGCTGAGAGTCCTCACTCCCGTGTAACGGGCGCCGAGCGCTCCGCGACGGACACGAGTGAGGAGGTTGCCATGGATCTGGTGTCCGCATTCGTAAGGACCGAACATATGACCGACGCGCAGGTGGTCACCGCGGTGACCGACCGCCTGGGGCAGGCGATGGCCGCCTTTCTCATGGACGGGCAGCTGCTCGCCTCTAGTGGCCGGTTCGGCTCGCGGTGGGACTCGGCAGAACCGGTCGTCGAATCTCTGCGGGCGGCGCATACCGCCGCACTGATGGTCGATGCGCCCGACGACCCGTTGTTCGTGCGGAGCTGGATGGCTGCACCGAACGCGGCTCTGGACGGGGTCACCCCCGCTCAAGCGATCCGGGAAAGGCGAATCAACGCGGTGCTCGACGCCGCTATGGATCCGGCGATGGAGCGCGGAGCCGCCTGACGCCGCAGTGAGAGGTGATCGAGTGCGCGAGGGGGGACTCGAACCCCCACGTCCTGAGACACTGGAACCTAAATCCAGCGCGTCTGCCAGTTCCGCCACTCGCGCGTGCAGGGATACTGTACCGGTACGCTCGGCCCGTGAATGCATACCCACTCGCTGATCCGAACCTCGTCGACGCGCTGGGCACGTCGTTGCGAGCCGCGAGTTTCACGTCGGACGGGGTCGACGAACTCCTCGGTGAACACGCCTCGGCGGCGTTGGTGGGCGGCACGTGGTGGCCGGCCTTGCGTGAGACGCGCCGGGCGCCGGGCGAACGGCAGTCGCTGGCCATCCTGATTCGGCTCTTCCTCCTCGGTTCGACGGAACCCGAGCCGGCGGTGGCCGCGGCACTTCCGGACATCGCCGTCGACGACCTGGTTGCGGCCGGTGTGGTGGAACGCGCCGAGGGAGGCTCGGTTCGCGCTCTGCTCGACATCCACCCGCATGGCAGTGACGAGGCGGATTATCTGGTCGTCGCCGACCAGGATGCCTCGATGCGACCGGCGGCCGTGGCCCATGACCATGTCCTCGGTATCGGCGGCGCGTCGATGTCGTTGGCGCAGGGGGTGATCCGCACGCCGGTCAGGCGTGCGCTCGATCTCGGAACGGGCTGCGGCGTGCAGGCTTTGCACATGGACTCGCACTGCGATGAGATCGTCGCCACCGATACCAACCCGAGGGCGCTCTCGCTCGCCGCGGCTACTGCTCAGCTCAACGAGATGAAGTGGGATCTGCGAGAGGGGAGTCTGTACGAACCGGTCGAGGGGGAGACGTTCGACCTGATCGTCTCCAACCCTCCGTTCGTCGTCGGAACCGGTACTCAGGACTACATCTACCGAGACTCGGGAGTGGTCGGCGACGGCGTGAGCCGCCAGCTCATCGAGAATGCCGGAGACCACCTCAATCCCGGCGGGGTGGCGCAGATGCTCTGTAACTGGATCGTCTACGACGAGGAATCGTGGGATGAACGTGTGCGGTCGTGGGTGCAGGCGAGTGGGCTCGACGCGTGGGTGGTGCAGCGCGAGCTCGCCGACCCGATCAGTTACGTCTCGCTGTGGGTGTCGGACGCGGGCGAGTCCGCTGCCGACGCCGCCCGTCGAGGATCGCAGTGGCTCGACTGGTTCGAGAGCGAGGGCGTCGTGGGTATCGGTATGGGGCTCGTGACGCTGCGTAAGCCCACTCAGGTGCGCGCTCCCGATGTGGTGATCGAGGAGATCACCGCAGCCGGGCAGGAAGTCACCGGATTCGAGACGCAGGCGTGGTGGAAGCGGCGAGATTATCTGCGTTCCACCAGCGACGACGAGCTCCTCGCCGAGCGACTGAGCACGTCGCCCGTCTTCCTCGAGACTCAATCGCTGCCTGGTGAGGACGGCTGGCAGCAGATCGGCTCGACGGTGACCCGACCTGGCGGACCCGGAGCGGTGCTCGGCGTGGACGAGGTGCTGACCGCGCTTCTCGCCGGCTGCCGCGGGCAAGTGCCGCTGGGTGCGCTCATCGACCTGCTGGCCGGGTTTCACGACGTCGATGCCGATGCTCTCGCGCACGCTGCGATGCCGAGCATCCGCGACGCGATCGGCCGGGGGATCCTGTACGCGGCGCAGTGATGCGATGACGAGCAGCTAACTCCCACAGGCGATGTCGAGTGCGGACGCGAGGTCGGCGCGGAGATCTGCGACGTCCTCGAGTCCCACCGAGAAGCGGAGGTGGCCGTACTTCCGGAATGCCTCCGGATAGGCGGCGACACGCGGCCCGGTGGTACCGACGTGCACGATCAACGACTCGTCGTGGCCAACCGACACTGCCGACGTGATGATGCGAAGTGCGGCGACGAACCGGTTCTGCAGGTCGGGATCGCCCTTGAGTGCGAACGCCATGATGCCGCCGAAACCGGCGTCGGGACGGTCGGTTCCACCGAACTGCCGAACGGCGGCGTCGTGCTGCGGATGACTCTCCAGGCCGGGGTAGGCGACGTAGGCGATGCGCTCGTCCGACTCCAGGAAGCGAGCCAGTTCCAGGGCGTTCGCCTGGTGCTGACGGAGGCGGAGGGGGAGCGTCACCGAACCGCGCATGATGAGCCAGGCGTTGAACGGCGAGATCACGCCGCCCACATCGACCATCGCCTCCGAGCGGATCGGTTCGACGGCGTCGGCGCGACCGATCACCGCACCGCCCATCGCGTCACCGTGGCCGTTGATGTACTTGGTCAGCGAATGGACGACGAGATCGGCCCCGTGCTCCAGCGGACGGAACAGCGGCGGGGGAGTGAACGTCGAATCCACCATCAACAGCGCGCCGCCAGTGTGGGCGATGTCGGCGAGGGCCGCGATGTCGGAGACCTTGGTCGTCGGGTTCGCGATCACCTCGGTGCTGATCAGCTTCGTGTTCGGTCGCATCGCCGCACGTACGGCGTCGAGGTCGGCGATGTCGACGAACGTCGCCTCGATCCCGTACTTACGGGGGAGCAGCGACGTCCACAGTTTGTAGGTCGCCTCGTAGGTGGCGTCCGCGACCACCACATGGTCTCCGACGCTCACATGGGCGAAGAACACCGCGTGGAGCGCGGCTACCCCCGAGGCGAGGGCGACGGCGTCCTCGCCGTGCTCCATCGCAACGAGCTTGTCCTGCAAGGAGATCTGGTTCACGCCGGTATTGCGGGTGTACGTCAGGTGCTCCGGATTCGACCAGTCCATCGTCGACGGGTCCGCGGGCAGGTGGTATGAGTTCGCCATCGTGATCGGGACGCGGATCGCGCCGCCCTCTCCGTCGGCGTGATTGCCGCCGTGCACGCTCCAGGTCTGCTCGCCGACCGTCGAGGGGTCGTGCTTGTCGGGCCGCTTCCCGCTGTCGGTCCGGTCGTCCTCAGCCATGTCATGCTACCTTCTCCGCTTGCTTCTCTGCGTCCGCGCGCCCTTTTCCGGAGCGTGCCACCCGTGACGGGATCCGGTGCAGCTTGTCGATCCCGAAGCGGGCGCGGAACTCGGCCCACGCCCAGCATGCCGCGAACACGACGACGGCGATGATCATCGCCGTCGACGGCGACCAGGGTCGTGCCACCAGCAGAGTGGGGACTGCGAGCAGTGCGACGGCCTGAAGTACGTACGAGTCGAGACTGCGGGCGCCGGTCGAGACCAGCGGACGCAGCACGTCGCGACTCGTCCATCGTAGGACGAGCCGGAAGAGGCCGTAGAGCGTGGCCGACACCAAGAAGGCGACGACGACCCGGACGGGCCCGAGGTCGATCTTGTCGACCATCGTGAGCGCGTGCGGAAGGACGTCGCGTGACCTGATGACGTCTCGCACGGTGTAGCCGACCGCAAGGGACACGGCGATCAGGACGGGGAGTGCCGCGTCGATGCGCTCAGGGAGCCGCCATGCCGCCCAGTTCCACCCCACGACCAGTGCCAGCATGAACAGCACCTGCCACGAGGCCCAGTTCTGGGTCTGAGCACCGTCCGGGAACGACGTGAGGTTCATCCACGGCGCGGTCCACCACACGCTCGCCACATAGAGGGCGAGTGACCCGGCGGCGATGACGGGCCACCAGCCGCGCACCATCGCCGGGATCACTGCGAGCGCCAGAATCATCAGGATCAGATAGAGGAGCAGGATGTTGCCGCCGCTCGGCAGGTACCGCATGGTGACGGCCCACCAGAACTCCGTCAGCAGGTCGGATCGCTCCGGAAGTCCCGCGAGGCGCCGGAACTCCCGCGGGCCGGTCGCCGAGGCGACGGCGAGTGCGCAGAGGCTGATCGTCAGCTGGCAGACATAGAGGACCACGATGCGGCGGATGAGCCGGTCGAGGCTGTATCGCAGGGAGAACCGTTCGTTCCATCGACGGTGGACGATTCCCAGCACCAGGCCGGAGAGCAGCACGAACGCACTCATGCCGTCCATGTACGGAAAGAGATGCGTCGGTTCGGCGACACGGGTGCCGTCAGCGAAATGGAGGCTGACCATGCTCCAGATGGCCAGCCCCCGTAACGCGTCTATTGCTAGATCGCGCCTCACGCAGCGAGTTCGTCGATCACGTGTAGAGATCGGCGATGGCTTGCTGATACGACTCGTGGATCACATTGCGCTTGAGCTTCATCGTCGGAGTAAGCTCGCCGCTCTCGATCGTGAAGTCCCCCTCGAGCACCACGTACTTCTTGATGGCCTCGGCCTTCGAGACCTTGGCGTTCGCGTCGGCGACAGCCGCATCGAGTTCCGCGCGGATCGCGGAGTTCGAGGTGAGGTCCGACATGGGGGTGTCTGCGGGCAGGCTGTTCCGCTCGAGCCAGCTGGGGATCGCTTCGGGATCGAGCGTGATCAGTGCCGCGATGAACGGCTTCTTGTCGCCGACCACCAGGCACTGGCTCACCAACGGGTGCGCACGGATGGTGTCCTCGAGTGGCGCAGGCGCGACGTTCTTGCCGCCTGCGGTGACGATCAGTTCCTTCTTGCGCCCCGTGATGTACAGGAAGCCGTCGTCGAGGCTGCCGATGTCGCCGGTGTGGAACCAGCCGTCGCGGATGGAGTCGGCGGTCGCCTGGTCGTTCTGCCAGTAGCCGCCGAAGATGACGCCGCCCTTGAGTAGGATCTCGCCGTCCTCGGCGATCCGGATGGTGACTCCCGGAACGGGTCGGCCGACCGAACCGATCCGGCTGTGCTCCTCATTGTTGGCGGTCACCGCAGCTGTCGTCTCCGACAGGCCGTAGCCCTCGAACACCGGGATGCCTGCTCCGCGGAAGAAGTGGCCGAGCCGCTCGCCGAGTGCGGCACCGCCCGCGATGGCGCCTTCGCAGTTGCCGCCCAGGGCGGCGCGCAGCTTGCCGTAGACGAGCTTGTCGAATACCGCGTGCTTCGCCTTGAGGACGATGCCGGGGCCACCGGTGTCGAGCGCACGGCTGTAGGCGATCGACGTGTCGACCGCCTTCGCGAAGATCGATCCCTTGCCGCCGTCGATCGCCTTCTGCTCGGCGGTGTTGTAGACCTTCTCGAACACGCGCGGCACCGAGAGGACGTAGTTCGGTTTGAACACGTCGAGGTCGGGGATCAGATTCGGAATGTCGTTGGTGTGCCCGAGGACGACTCCGTTCTCCACGCAGCCGACGGCCACGATGCGCGCGAAGACGTGAGCCAGCGGGAGGAAGAGCAGCGTCGACTTGCCCTCCTGCAGGCCGTTTCCGACGGATTCGGCAGTTGCAGCCGTCTCTTCGAGGAAGTTGGCGTGTGTGAGCACGACCCCCTTCGGCCGGCCGGTGGTGCCCGAGGTGTAGATCAGCGTGGCGGCATCCGAGGCCTTCGAATCAGCCTCGCGCGCAGCGAGGTCGGAGTCGGGGACGTCGGCGCCGAGCTTGTGCAGCGCGTCCAACGCGCCGTCTTCGATGACGAGCGTCTCCTTCAGCGCGGGTGCGTTCGAGATCACGTCGTCGTGGCGTTTGCGTTGCTCGTCGTTCTCCACGATCAGCAGCGAGGTGGCCGAATCGTTGAGGATCCAGTCGACCTGATCCGACGAGGACGTCTCGTAGATGGCGACCGTCGTGGCGCCGGCCCGCCAGATCGCGTAGTCGAGCACGCTCCACTCGAAGCGCGTCGATGAGAGGATCGCGACGCGGTCGCCGGCGTTGATTCCGGCTGCTATCAGGCCTTTCGCGACCCCGTCGACATCGTCGGCGAACTGCGCGGCGGTCACTGTCACCCACGGGCCCGAGCCTGCGCGGCGCTTGAACAGCGGCAGGTCCGGTCGTTCGGCGCGGTAACGTTGGATCGTCGTGATCGTGGTCGCATCGGGATCGATGGACGTGATGGACGGAGTGGTGTACTCCTGCATCTGTGCGTTCTCCTCGCGTGAAACTGCGCATAATGGACGTGCTGGTATCTGTAGCGCACAGTACCAGCAGCTCGGTGAGGCGTATCACACGAGGTTTTCGGGGTAGAGTCTACAGTCGATGACTAAGGAATTCCTCCGATGAACGCGTCGGACCCCACTGCTTCTGCCGATGATTCGGCCGCCGTCGACACGTTCGACGGCTTCGATATCGACGACCGCGTGCGCGCTGCGCTAGATGAGGTCGGCTACGAGACTCCGTCGCCCATTCAGGCGGCGACCATCCCTCCGCTCATGGACGGCCGCGACGTGGTCGGCCTTGCACAGACCGGCACCGGCAAGACCGCCGCTTTCGCCATTCCGGTGCTGTCGCGCCTGAACACCAAGGCCCGCAAGCCGCAGGCACTGGTGCTCGCGCCGACGCGTGAGCTCGCGCTGCAGGTGTCCGAGGCGTTCGGCCGCTACGCGAGCAAGATGCCCGAGGTCAAGGTGCTGCCTATCTACGGCGGCCAGAGCTACGGCGTGCAACTCTCCGGCCTGCGACGTGGCGCTCAGGTGATCGTCGGTACTCCCGGCCGTGTCATCGACCACCTCGACAAGGGCACGCTCGACATCTCGGAACTGGAGTTCCTGGTGCTCGACGAGGCCGACGAGATGCTCACCATGGGGTTCGCTGAGGACGTCGAGCGCATCCTCGCCGACACCCCGGACAGCAAGCAGGTCGCGTTGTTCTCGGCGACCATGCCGGCGTCGATCGGCAGGCTCGCCCGTAAGTACCTGAACAACCCGAAGGAAGTGACGGTCAAGGCGAAGACCGGTACGGCGCAGAACATCACTCAGCGCTACCTGCAGGTTTCCCACCACCGCAAGCTCGATGCTCTGACTCGAGTCCTCGAGGTGGAGCAGTTCGACGCGATGATCATGTTCGTCCGCACGAAGTCGGCCACCGAGGAGCTCGCCGAGAAGCTGCGCGCGCGTGGCCTGTCCGCGATGGCGATCAACGGCGACATGGTGCAGGCGCAGCGCGAGCGCACCATCAATCAGCTCAAGGACGGGTCGCTCGACATCCTCGTCGCCACCGACGTCGCCGCCCGCGGCCTGGACGTGGACCGCATCTCGCACGTCGTGAACTACGACATCCCGCACGACACCGAGTCGTACGTGCACCGCATCGGCCGTACGGGGCGTGCGGGCCGTTCGGGTACGGCGCTGCTGTTCGTGTCGCCCCGCGAGCGTCACCTGCTGCGGTCCATCGAGCGAGCCACACGGCAGCAGCTCGAGGAGATCGACCTGCCGAGCGCCGAGGACGTGAACGCACAGCGCGTCGCGAAGTTCGCCGACTCGATCACCGCGAACCTTGCCTCGAATCACCTCGACATGTTCCGCTCGCTGGTGGAGACCTACGAGCGGGAGCACGACGTGGCGATGGCCGACATCGCCGCCGCGCTGGCCCTCGAGTCGCGCGACGGCGGCTTCCTGATGAATCCGGATCCGCCGGCCGGTCAGCGGGCCGATCGCAACGATCGCAGCGAACGCCGGGAGCGGACACCGCGTGGCGGCGGCAACTTCGCCACGTACCGCATCGCCGTGGGGCGCAAGCACAAGGTCTCGCCGGGTGCCATCGTGGGCGCGATCGCGAACGAAGGCGGCCTGACACGCGCCGACTTCGGCAACATCAGCATCCGGGACGACTTCAGTCTCGTGGAGTTGCCGAACGACCTGGACAACGAGACGTTGAACATGCTGAAGCACACGCGCATCGGCAAGAACCCGATCGACCTGCGGGCCGACATGGGTGCGCCCCGTGCACGCGGAGGCAAGAAGCAGTACTCGAAGCGGGACGGTTACAACAAGCGCTCGCCGCGCGTGGCGGGCCGGGGCCGGTCCTAGTCCGCAGTTTCACTGCAGTCCCGGTTCACCGATCGACGTCGATCACGGCCTGCAACCGCGGGCCGTGTGACGCGATCAGCTCGTCACGTGTCAGCTGGGTGAACGCGGGAATCCTGATCAGGTAGCGCAGCGTGGCGATACCGAACAGGGTGCTCAGCACCGCGCGTGCAGTCGGGGTCGAGATCTCGGCGGATTCGGTGAGAATCGGCACCATCTGGTTCGACGCGAAGTCGCCGAACGCCGTTGTGAGTCCTTCATCGTTGATCACCGAGCGGAGCAGGCCCTGCATCACGGGCCCGGTCTCGGGGTCCTCCCATACTCCGGTGAAGGTGGAGATCAGGCGCGTGCCGAGTTCGGACCGCGTGCAGTCCGTCGCGCGCCGGATGCTCTCCGCCGGATCTATGGGGAGTTCCAGGGCGGCGACGAACAGGCCGTACTTGCTGCCGAAGTAGTAGGGGACGAGGGCGACATCGACCCCGGCCTCGGTGGCCACCGCGCGCATCGTTGTCGATTTGAATCCGTTGCTGCCGAACAGTTTCCGTGCAGCGGTGAGGATGTCGTCGCGGGCTGTGCTCTCTCCGGTGCGGCGGCCGGCGCGCGCGGGGCTTCGTTCGGTCACGCGACCACCCTACCCATCATTTCAACGACTGTTGACTTAAGTCCTGGAATTCGCGTACCGTCCCACTCAACAGATGTTGAATAGATAGGGGTCGGGCATGTCGACGGTCAGCAAACTCGGGGCGGTGATCGCAGGATTGGCAGTCGCCATCCCGCTGGTGCTGCTGATGTTCATCACCCCGGCATCCCGGGGGACTCCACACGATCTGCCGGTCGGCGTCACGGGCGCTGATGCTGCCGTTGAGCAGGTGCGTGCGTCACTCGAGCAACGGCAACCGGGCGCCTTCGACGTTCAGGCGTTCGCGACGGCAGAGGACCTGCACGACGCCACACGCGACCGCGACATCTACGGCGGGTTCGTCCTCGGTGCGGCTCCCGAGACGGTGATCGCCACGGGTGCGAGTGCAGCGGTCGGACCGATGCTGACTCAGATCGCCGACGGTATCGCGGCCCAGTCCGGCGGACCGGCGCCGCAGGTGGTCGACGTGGCGCCGCCTGCTGCCGATGATCCGCGAGGCGCCGGATTCGGATCCATGGTGATGCCGGTGTTCATGACGGGGATGGCGCTGGGGATAGCCTGCGCATTGGTCGGGCGCCGACGCAGGCTGATCGCCGTGATGCTGCCCATCGGGGCCGCGGTGGTGGGCGCAACTGCTGTCGGCGTCGGTATGGCCGCCGGCGTTCTGGCCGGCGGGTTCGCGTTGCAATGGCTGGCGCTGAGCGTCGGGATACTCGCCATGGCCGCTTCGGTGGCGGGCGTGGTCTCGCTGATGGGGGTGCGCGGTGTCGGAGTCGTGGCTGTGCTGTTCATGCTGATCGGGATGCCGCTGGCCGGGATCTCCGCGCCGCATGAGTTCCTGTCGCCGGTGTGGGCGACGCTCGGGCAGAGTCTGCCGCTCGGCGCCACGGGGACGGCGCTGCGGAGTGCGTCGTTCTTCGGTGGTGCGGGCTCACTGACCGCGTTCGCGGTGCTGAGCGCCTGGATCCTCGTCGGCTACGGGATGCTCGCCGTCCGCCGTGCGGCTAGCGCTCCGCAAGAGCCGGCAGCAGTTCCGCAGCGGAGCCGACCAGTGGCACCGTCGCCAGTCGGGTGAGCGCCGAGACGTCGGGGTTCACCTCGATGATGGGAGTGCCTGCGCGGTAGGCGCGTTCGGGGAGCTCGGCGGCGGGGTAGACGACGCCGCTCGTGCCGACGACGAGCATCAGGTCGCAGGTCCGAGTCGCTTCGTCCGCTCGCTGCCAGTCGGTGGCAGGCAGCATCTCGCCGAACCAGACCACCCCGGGCCGGATCGACGCCCCGCATACGGGGCAGTCGGGTCGTGGCGCCACGAGGGCGACGTCCGGTGGCTCGGGCCGGTCGCAGGCCTCGCATCGCGGTGCGAACAGGCCGCCGTGCAGGTGCGCATCGACCGTGCTGCCCGCCCGCTCGTGCAGATCGTCGACGTTCTGAGTGACCACCTGCACCGAACCACCTCCCACGGCCTTCTCGTCGGCCAGCCGTGCGATCGCCAGGTGGCCCGCGTTCGGCTCGGTGCTCCGCACCTGTGCCGCGCGCTCGCGATACCACGCCCACACCATGTCGCGGTCGGCGTCCCAGCCGTCCGGTGAGGCCAGCACCATCGGATCGTGGTTCTCCCACATCCCGGTCAGCGCGTCGCGGAAGGTGGCGATACCGCTCTCGGCGGACATGCCCGCACCCGTGAACACGACGATGCGGTCGGCGGCGTCGACGAGGTCACGTGCTCTGTCGAGGGGGTTCGTCACGGAGTGGTTCATCAACGCTGCGCTGCGATCTCGGCTCTGAGCTCGGTGCCGATCGCCGCCAGGTCACCGGAACGTCGGGTCAGCAGTCCCTTCGCGAACGAGACCTTATCGCCGTGACGGCGGGGGATGACGTGGATGTGAGTGTGGAACACGGTCTGCATCGCGGCACGCCCGTCGTTGAGTGCGACGTTCACCCCATGTGCCCGGAATGCGCTGCCCTTCAAGGCTTTCGCGACTCGCTGTGCCGCGGCGAGCAAGGGGGCGCCGAGAGCCGGATCGACGTCGTCCAGGCCCGCCGAATGTCGGCGCGGGATCACCAGTGTGTGTCCCCGAGCAACCGGCGAGATGTCGAGGAAGGCGATGACGTCATCGTCGGAGTAGACGACGTGGGCCGGCGAGGTCTCGCTGACGATGTCGCAGAAGACGCAACCGGTTGGGGAGTCTCCGGCGGTGCTCATGCGATCACCGGAGCCGGTAGTGCACGGCCAGAGCACCGGTGTCGAAGCTCTTCACGTGCGTCGGAGAGAAGAGGCGCTTGGCTCTGTCGTCGTCGAAGAGTCGCAAGCCGCCGCCGATGGTCACCGGCATCATGAGGAGCCGCAACTCGTCCACGAGCTCCGTAGCGAGGAGGTGCCGGACGAGGGTGGCGCTGCCGACGACCAGGATGGATCCGCCGGTCGTCTCCTTCAGGCGACCGACCGATCCGGCGACGTCGTCGGCGATGAGGTGGCTGTTATGCCAGGGGAGCGGAGCAGACAGCGTTCCGGACACCACGTGCTTGGGCATGGCGTTGATCTTGTCGGCCATCGGCCCGGTCCGGTCCGGCCACGCTCCCGCGAAACTGTCGTAGGTGACCCGCCCGAGTAGATGGCTCTCGGCAGCGAGGGTCTCGTCGAGCTTGTACTGCGCCACCTCGTCATCGAAGTAGTCGGAGACCCAGCCGGTGTGCGGATGGCCGGGTTCCCCGCCCGGCGCCTCGACGACGCCGTCGAGGGTGATGAACTCGGTCACGATGAGGTTTCCCATGAGCAGGAATCTACCGCGAATCGCCGGTCACGTACGACACGGTTTGTGACGAGATTCACCGGAAAATCCTGTCTCGCAGGTCCAGCCGGTTACCCGTGGGTCTACCCGCGGGTATACCGCGGGGTAGCGACGAACGTGAGGGTTTCCTCATATTCGTCTGTCATGATTGCTGCGTTCCCCAGACCAGGCACACAGGAGTACTCGTGACCCTTGATCAGTTCCGCACTCGCGACCACGCAGCAAACGACGACCGCACCCGGAGTCTTCTCGATCGTTTCGCAGCGGGGGAGAGCTACGCGATCAGCTTCGGCGGGCAGGGTGGCCCGTGGCTGCCCACTCTCACCGAACTCGTCGCCGACGCCGACCTGACCCGCACCGTCGAAGGCACCGTTGACGCCGCAGCTCGCCTGCTGGCTCCGGTGGCCGACGAGCTCGCGGCGGCGGGCGGAGATCGCTTCGATCCGATCGCGTGGCTGGCGGCTGCCGACGAGGACCGTCCGGTCCCCGACGAGACGGAACTGGCGGCCGCACCCTTCTCGCTGCCCGGCATCCTGCTGACTCAACTCGCCGCGATCGCCAGTCTGCACAAGCAGGGACTGGACATCCGGAAGCTGCCGCCCAGTGCCGTGATCGGGCACTCGCAGGGCCTGCTGGCAGTTGAGGCGGCCGCGCACTCCCGCGAGCTCGAGGACGCGGAACTGCTCGCTCTCGCACAGCTGATGGGCGCGGCCTCGACCATCGTCGGTCGTCGCAGCGGGCTCATCGGATCGGCTGCGGCAACCGGTTCGGGCACGGCGTCGATGGTCGCGATCAGCGGGATCTCACCGCACGACGTCGACGCGATGCTTGACGAGTACGCGGCAGGCCTGCCGGAGGGCGCGGCAGGCGTCCCGACCGTCGCGATCATCAACAGTCGCCGATCAATCGTGATCGCGGGTGCACCTCGTCATCTCGCCGCCTTCGCAGCCCTGTGCGACCGCCGTGCCGCGGCGCAGGCGCAGGACCGCAAGGACAAGCGCACCGGAGGCACGCCGTTCTCGCCGGTCTTCGAGGAACTCGCGGTGACCGCCCCGTTCCATCACCCCGACCTGACTCACGCCGTGGAACTCGTGAGCGAGTGGGCGCGGCGCTGCGGGATCGATGCGGATGCGGCTCGCAGGCACGCGACGGGCGTTCTCGTCGATCCAGTCGACTGGGTCGACCAGGTCGGCGACGTCGTGTCCTCCGGCTCTCGGTGGCTCATCGATCTCGGCCCCGGAGACATCGGCGCGCGTCTCGCCTCGCCGGTCGTTCGAGGCCAGGGGGTCGGCGTCGTCGCCGCGGCCACTCGCGGCGGCCAGCGCAACCTGTTCGTGCCGGGAAACGCGCCCGAGGTGTCGCGCCCGTGGTCGGAATTCGCCCCGCACGTCGTCTCGCTGCCCAATGGCCGGCTCGGGGTCGGGACCGCGTTCACCCGCCTCACAGGCCGTTCGCCGATGCTCCTCGCGGGCATGACGCCGACCACCGTCGATCCGGCGATCGTCGCGGCCGCCGCCAACGCGGGTCACTGGGCCGAACTCGCGGGCGGCGGGCAGGTGACCGAGGAGATCTTCGCCGACAACGTCGCCAAGCTGACCGACCTACTCGACGACAACCGCCAGGCGCAGTTCAACGCGCTGTTCCTCGACCCCTACCTCTGGAAGCTGCAGCTGGGCGGCAAGCGCCTGGTGCAGAAGGCCCGGGCCCAGGGCGCCCCCATCGACGGCGTCGTGATCACCGCCGGCATCCCAGAGCTGGATGAGGCGATCGATCTCGTCGGCGAGCTCATCGATGCGGGCCTGCACTACGTCGCGTTCAAGCCGGGCACCGTCGATCAGATCCGCGCTGTCGTGCGGATCGCGATCCAGGTCCCGCAGTTCCCCGTCATCGTGCAGATCGAAGGCGGGCGCGCAGGCGGACACCATTCCTGGGAGGACCTCGACGACCTGCTCCTCGCCACCTACGGCGAGCTCCGCGATCGGCCGAACGTCGTAGTCTGCGTCGGCGGCGGCATCGGCACGCCCGAACGCGCATCGGAGTACGTCACGGGACTGTGGTCGACGAAGTACGACTACCCGCAGATGCCGCTGGACGGCATCCTGATCGGCACCGCGGCGATGGCGACCGCCGAGGCGACGACGTCCCCGGACGTCAAGCAGATGCTGGTCGACACCGCGGGTGCCGACGAGTGGATCGGTGCGGGCCGCAGTACTGCCGGAATGGCCTCCGGCCGTAGCCAGCTGGGCGCCGACATCCACGAGATCGACAACTCCGCATCACGCTGCGGTCGTCTGCTCGACGAGGTCGCAGGCGACGCGGAAGCCGTCGCGGAGCGGCGCGAGGAGATCATCACCGCGATGGACGGAACCGCGAAGCCGTACTTCGGTGACGTGCACACGATGACCTACTCGGAGTGGCTCACCCGTTACGCGGAACTGGCGGTCGGTGACGCAGACGATCCGTACGACTGGGCCGACATCACGTGGGAATCCCGCTTCGCCGACATGCTGCGCCGGACCGAGGCTCGCATGCATCATCTGGACAGCGGCGAGTTCGAGTCGGTGTTCGGTGATCGGATCACGGACGCATACGCAGCCGTGGCGCGTCTCATCGAGACCTTCCCGGCGGTCGAGGCCGACGTCCTCCACCCGGCGGATGTCGCGTTCTTCCTGGAGCTGTGCCGTCGCCCGGGCAAGCCGGTGAACTTCGTCCCCGTCATCGACAAGGACGTGCGTCGCTGGTGGCGCAGCGACTCGCTGTGGCAGGCACACGATCCGCGCTACTCGGCCGACGAGGTCTGCATCATTCCGGGACCGGTCGCCGTCTCCGGCATCACCAGGGTCGATGAACCGGTCGGCGAACTGCTGAACCGCTTCGAGGACCACGTCGTCTCCGAACTGCGTGCCACCGGCATGCAGCCCGCAGTCGTCTCCGCTCGCCGCCGTATCGGAACCGTCGCCTCCTCGGGCGCGCTGAGCGTGGTGATCGAGGCCGAGGACGTGCTCTGGGCGGGCCGCCAGGTCCGCAACCCCATCGCCCTCCTCGGCGACCGCGGCGGCTGGGACGTCTTCGACGGCGAGTACGCCGAGCACTCCTCGGGCGCCTTCCTCGCCTACATGCCCGACGCCGACTGCCCGGACGACGCCATCCGTCTCGACCTCGCAGTTCCGGTGTCCGGCACCATCCTGCGCGTCCCGTTCACCGTCGACCTCGCGGTCGTGGACGGTGCCAGCCCTCGTGTCACCACGCCCGATGCCGCGAAGTCGATGCGCGAGCTGCTGACCGTCGCCGCGGGCGGTTCGCTGCGCGATGTCACCGACGGCACCACCACCGGCACCGTCGCCTGGCGTGCCGACTCGGTCGCCGACCACAGCGGCGCCACCGCTGCCGGTCTGCCGTTCGGGCTCCTGCCCACGACACCGGCCTCGCCGAACGGATTCGCCGTGCCGGACGCGCTCGTCGTCGCCTGCTGGCCGACCGTGTTCAGCGTGCTCGGCACCATCGAGAGCGCCGACCCGAAGACCGGCCGAGCACATCCCGTCGTCGAGGGTCTGCTCGACCTCGTGCACCTCGACCACGCGATCACCGTCGCCTCGGAACTGCCCTCGACCGACACCGAACTGACCGTCCAGGCCCGTTGCACCTCGATCACCGACACCGAGGTGGGCCGGGTGGTCGAGATCGTCGTCAGCGTTCGCGATGGCGGCGTGCCGGTCGCCGATCTCGTCGAGCGGTTCGCCATTCGCGGGCGTCTCGGTGCCGCCGAACTGACCGATCCGGTGCGTGCCGGGGGCGCGGCAGCCGACGAGCGGGCCGGCACCCGCAAGCACGTGCGATCGGTCAGCGTGCCGGCGCCCACGCGCATGAACGGCTTCGCCGTCGTATCCGGCGACCGCAACCCGATCCACACGGATGCGCACGCCGCACGGCTCGCCGGCCTCGGCGAACCGATCGCTCACGGCATGTGGCTGTCGGCGATGGCCCAGCAGGTCGTCGTGGCCGCGGACGTCGCGCAGCCGGTTCCCGCTCCGCGGGCGGTACGCGGCTGGACCGCCAGGTTCCTCGGCATGGTCCGACTCGGCGATGTCGTCGATGTGCGCGTAGACCGCGTCGGCATGGACGAGGGCCGCGACGTCATCGACGTGACCGCCAAGGTCGACGGGGAGCTCGTCATGGCCGCATCGGGTCTGCTCGATGCACCGCGCACCGTGTACGCGTTCCCGGGCCAGGGCATCCAGAGCAAGGGCATGGGCCTCGACGCCCGCAGCCGCAGCGCTGCCGCCCGCGACGTGTGGGACCGTGCCGACAAGCACACCCGCGAGGCCCTCGGATTCTCGATCCTCGCCGTGGTCCGCGACAACCCGACCACACTCGTCGCCGACGGCATCCGATACCACCATCCGGACGGCGTGCTGTTCCTGACGCAGTTCACCCAGGTCGCCATGGCGACGCTCGGAGTGGCGCAGGTCGCCGAACTCCGTGAGGCGGGCGCCTTCGTGGAGGACTCCATCACGTGCGGTCACTCGGTGGGCGAGTACAACGCTCTCGCCGCATGTGCCGGGGTACTGCCGCTCGAGGCCGTCCTC
This sequence comes from Gordonia zhaorongruii, assembly GCF_007559005.1. Classification (GTDB taxonomy): domain Bacteria; phylum Actinomycetota; class Actinomycetes; order Mycobacteriales; family Mycobacteriaceae; genus Gordonia; species Gordonia zhaorongruii. The sequence continues at coordinate 1,140,222 of NZ_CP041763.1, forward strand.
GAGGTCGTCTTCCAGCGCGGCAGCGCGATGCACCACCTGGTGCCGCGAGATGCCAAGGGCCGCAGCGACTACCGCCTCGCGGCGATCCGTCCGAGTCAGTTCGGTCTCGCCGACGAGGACGTACAGGACTTCATCGCCGAACTCGCCGGCCGAACCGGGGAGTTCCTCGAGGTGGTCAACCTGAACCTGCTCGGCTCGCAGTACGCGATCGCCGGCACGGTTCGCGGTCTCGACCTTCTGGAGAGCGAGATCGACCGGCGGCGCGCGGAATTCGGCGGCCGTCGGGCGTACATCCAGGTGCCGGGCATCGACGTGCCGTTCCACTCGACGGTCCTGCGCGAAGGCGTGCCGGAGTTCCGCGGAAAGCTGGAGAACCTGCTCCCGGCGGACATCGACCCGTCGATCCTGGTCGGTCGCTACATCCCGAACCTGGTTCCGCGACTGTTCACGCTCGACCGCTCGTTCGTGCAGGAGATCGCCGAACTGGTGCCATCGGCGCCGCTCGACGAGGTTCTCGCCGATTGGGCGTCGTGGAGCGCCCGGCCGTCCGAGCTGACGCGCGTCATCTTGATCGAACTCCTGGCCTGGCAGTTCGCCAGTCCGGTGCGGTGGATCGAGACGCAGGATCTGCTGTTCTCGACCGTCGAACAGGGCGGCATAGGCATCGACCGCTTCGTCGAGGTGGGCGTGAAGTCGGCGCCGACCCTGACCGGTCTCGCCCGCAACACCTTGCGGCTCGACGGCTACGGGTCGGCAGCCACCGAGGTTCTCAACGTCGAGAGCGACGAGCAGCTGCTGCGCGGTGCGGACAGTGCTCCCGAGCCGGCCGGCGATGAGGAGGCTGAGGCGGAGCCGGTGGGGGACCGCAGTGCGGATGAGGCCGCAGCTCTCGCCGCCGCACCCTCCGCGCCCGCTGCACCTGCCGCAGGCTCCGGTCCGCGACCTGCCGACATCGCGTTCGCACCTGCCGACGCCGTCCGCGCCGTCATCGCGCTGTGGACCAAGATGACGCCTGCCCAGATCGGTTCGGCCGACACGATCGAATCGCTCTGCGACGGTGTCTCATCGCGGCGCAATCAGCTGCTCCTCGACATCGGCGGCGAGCTGGGCCTCGGCGCCATCGACGGTGCCGCTGAGGCCGACATGAACGCTCTCGCGTCGACCGTGGACACCCTGGCGCGCGGATACAAGCCGCTGGGCGACGTCCTCTCGGACGCGGTCGGCGACCAGATCCGGAAGATCGCCGGCCCCGTGGGCAAGCGCGCGAGCTACATCACCGATCGGGTGACCGGCGCGTGGCAACTGGAGGGCGGATGGGCGCAGCACACGCTCGTCGAGCTCGCGCTCGGCACCCGGGACGGAGCCAGCGTGCGCGGTGGCGACCTGGGCGACCTGCTCGACGGCAGCGTCGGCAATGCAGGTGAGCTGGATGCGCTCATCGACCGCGCGGTGCGGTCCGTCGGCGCCGCACGCGGCATCACCGTCGACCTGCCGGCCGCCGCGTCATCGGCGGGGGCGACGGTTGACGCCGCCGCTCTGGACGAGTTCGCGAGTCAGATCACCGGTCCAGACGGGGTGCTCGCGGCAACCGCGAACACCATCCTGACCACCCTCGGGCTCACCGGCGCCGACACGGCTCCCGAAGTCCTCGAGGATCCGAACGCGGTTGCCGCACAGCGGATCAGCGATGAGCTCGGCTCGGACTGGGTGCGCACCGTGACACCGTCCTTCGACGAGGAGCGCGCGGTGCTCCTCGACGACCGCTGGGCGAGTGCCCGTGAGGATCTGGCGCGCCTGTGGCTGCTGGACGACGAGTCCGTCGACTCCGATTTCGACGCCATCGTCGGCCGGATGACCGCCGCGGGAGCGGTGGTCGCTCAGCACGCCACCTGGTGGCAGGGCAAGGCGCTGCACCGCGGGTTCGGCCCTCACGCCAGGCTGTTCGCCGCCATCGCCGAGGCCGCGGAATCCACCGCGGTCGGCGAGTTCGCCGACGACGTCGCAGTGGTGACCGGGGCGTCGCCCGACTCGATCGCGGCAGCGATCGCGGGCAAGCTGCTGAGTGGGGGAGCGACGGTCGTCGCCACCACCTCACGGCTGTCGGCCGAGCGCCTCTCGTTCTACAAGGAGCTGTACCGAACGCATGCTCGCACCGGTGCCGCCCTCTGGGTGGTGCCCGCCAATCTCGCTTCGTACGTCGATGTGGACGCGGTCGTCGACTGGATCGGCTCGGAGCAGACGGAGAATCTGGGTGCCACCACCGGTGTCATCAAGGAGGCTCTCACTCCGACGCTGCTGTTCCCGTTCGCCGCTCCGCGCGTCGCAGGCGATCTGGTCGACGCCGGCGGCCGTGCCGAGATGGAGATGAAGGTCCTGCTCTGGTCGGTGGAGCGGATGATCGCCGGGCTCGGCGCGATCGGCGCCGACCACGACATCGCGAGCCGGCTGCACGTGGTGCTGCCGGGCTCGCCCAACCGGGGCATGTTCGGCGGCGACGGCGCGTACAGCGAGGCCAAGGCTGCGCTGGACGCTCTCGTCACCCGCTGGTCGGCTGAGGAGTCGTGGGGTTCGCGCACCACGATCGCCCACGCTTTCATCGGCTGGGTCCGCGGCACCGGTCTGATGGGTGCCAACGACGGACTCGTGGACGCCGTCGAAGAGGCGGGCGTCCGCACCTGGAGCACCGAGGAGATCGCGGCCGAGCTGGTCGGTCTCTGCGGTGCGAAGACACGTGAGGCAGCGCTGACCGCACCGGTCATCGCCGACCTGACTGCCGGGCTGGATCCGTCGGCGATCGACTTGAAGGCGCTCGCAGCGAAGGTCGCGAAGGAGTCCTCGGGATCGACCGGGAGCACTTCGGAATCACTGACGGAGACCGCTGACGATCCGGTGAATCCGATGGTGGCTGCGCTGCCTGCGCCGGCCCGCGCCGACCTGCCGGTCGCCCACGAGTGGTCCGACATCGACGCTCGCCCCGAGGATCTGGTGGTCATCGTGGGAGCGGGCGAAGTGGGGCCGTACGGGTCGTCGCGCACCCGTTTCGAGATGGAGGTCGACGACCGGCTGTCGGCGGCCGGCGTACTCGAACTGGCCTGGATCACCGGTCTGGTCCGGTGGGAGGAAACCCCCAAGCCGGGGTGGTACGACGTCGAGTCCGGCGACCCGGTCCACGAGGCCGAGATCGCGGATCGCTACCACGACGCGGTCGTCGAACGGTGCGGCATCCGCCGCTACGCCGATGACGGCGCGATGGTGGACAACACCTCGCCGCTACTCGAATCGGTGTTCCTCGACGAGGACCTGACGTTCACCGTTCCCAACGAGGCCTCGGCTCGCGCCTTCGCCGCTTCGGACCCGGAACGCACGCGCATCAGCGCGAAGGACTCCGGGGACTGGTCGGTGACCCGCCTCGCCGGCGCCGAGATCCGAGTGCCGCGCCGCTTCGAGTTGTCCCGCACCGTCGGCGGGCAGATCCCGACCGGATTCGATCCGGTCCGCTGGGGCGTCTCGCCCGACATGGTCGAGTCGGTGGACCGTGTCGCGCTGTGGAACCTGGTGGCGACCGTCGACGCGTTCCTCACGGCGGGGCTCACCCCGACCGAGCTGATGCGCTGGGTGCACCCGGGACTGGTGGCCAACACGCAGGGCACCGGCATGGGCGGCATGACCTCGATGCGATCGCTCTACGTCGACACGCTGCTCGGCGAGGCCAAGGCGAACGACATCCTGCAGGAGGCCCTGCCGAACGTCGTCGCCGCGCACGTCGTGCAGTCGTACATCGGCAGCTACGGCGCGATGATCCACCCGGTCGCGGCCTGCGCCACGGCTGCGGTGTCGGTCGAGGAGGGCACCGACAAGATCCGCCTCGGCAAGGCGCTGTTCGCGGTGGCGGGCGGTTTCGACGACCTCGGCATCGAGGGCATCGTCGGATTCGGTGACATGTCGGCGACGGCCGACTCGTCCGCGATGTCGGGCAAGGGCATCGACGAGCGCCGCTTCTCCCGGGCCAACGACCGCCGGCGCGGCGGGTTCGTCGAATCGGCGGGCGGTGGAACCGTCCTGCTGGCGCGCGGCGATGTCGCCGCCGAACTGGGACTGCCGGTCCTCGGTGTGGTGGCCTGGGCGCAGAGCTTCGGTGACGGTGTCCACACGTCGATCCCGGCTCCGGGACTCGGCGCGCTCGGTGCCGCGCGGGGAGCGAAGGCATCCCCCCTCGCCTCGTCGCTCGCATCACTGGGCGTGAGTCCGGACGACGTGGCCGTCGTCTCCAAGCACGACACGTCGACCCGTGCGAACGATCCGAACGAGGCGGAACTGCACGAGCGTCTGGCCGGCGCCATCGGCCGCGGCGATGGGGCTCCGCTGTTCGTGGTGTCGCAGAAGTCGCTGACCGGTCACGCCAAGGGCGGTGCGGCGGCGTTCCAGCTCATCGGACTCTGCCAGGTGCTCCGCGACGGCGTGGTCCCGCCGAACCGCAGTCTCGACTGCGTCGACGACACGATGGCCGAGTACCCGCACCTGGTGTGGCCGCGCGAGACGATGCGCATGGGCGAGAGGTTCCCGCTGAAGGCCGGTCTGCTGACCAGCCTGGGCTTCGGCCACGTGTCGGGCCTCATCGCGGTGGTCCACCCGGAGGCGTTCGTCGCCTCGCTCGACGAGCGCAGCCGTGCAGCGTACCGCCGGGCGAGCGAGGCCCGCCTGCGCGACGGTCAGCAGCGACTCCTGTCGGCCATGTGCGGCGGCGAGCCCGCGTACCAGCGGCCCGCAGACCGTCGCTTCGGTGACGGCGTCGGTGGAGACGGGGTTGGTGGAGAAGCGGTCACCGAGCACGACGTCGAGTCGGCATTGCTTCTCGACCCGCAGGTGCGGCTCAACGCGGAGGGCGCGTACCGATGATCGGGAGCATCGCGTGAGCGTGGTCGGTGTCGGGATCGACATGGTCTCGGTGCCCGACTTCGCCGAGCAACTCGATCGTCCTGGCTCGTCGTTCGCCGGCCGGTTCTCGGTCGGCGAACGGCGGGACGCGGCCGAACGGACCGGTGAGTCCGCCCGCCACCTCGCCGCTCGCTGGGCCGCCCGCGAGGCGGTGATCAAGGCGTGGTCGTCGAGCCGGTTCGGTCTCGCGCCCGTGCTTCCGGAGACCGCCGTCAACCAGGTCGAGGTGTGCTCGGACAACTGGGGGCGTCCGCGCGTCCGGCTGCACGGCGAGCTGGCTGAGCAGATCGGTCACCTGAGCATCCACGTCTCACTCACGCACGACGGTGACATGGCGGCTGCGGTGGCGATCCTGGAGGATCAGTCGTGACCGGCCGGATCCTGAACCGCTGGATCCCGAACCACTGAATCCTCGAGCATCAGGTACCCGGCCAGCATCCGCTTGAGTTCACCGACCACCTGATCGTGGTCGTGGCGGTCCTGGACGGAGAAGCTCAGCAACGAGTAGGCGGCGTGCACCAGCACCTCGGCCATCATCTCGCGCCGCGCCCGTTCCGAGGTGGGAGTCAGCGGGGCCAGGATGCGGGCCACCTTCTCGGCGAGGATCTTCTCGGTGATCGACGCGGTCTCGCGGGTGGACGGGGTGGACTGCACAGCAAGCCAGACGGCTCGCCGCGAGGGGTCAGTCCGCCACAGTTCCGCGAGGTGGTCGAGGAACTTCTCGAGAAGCTGCGGCCACTCCAGTGAGGGGATCTCGTCGGCGAACGCCGATAACTCCTCGCTGACCGCAGTGGTGTCCTGGCGGTCGAGTTCGCACACCACGACGTACTTGTTGGCGAAGTACTGGTAGATGGTGCCGATCGGAAGGTCGGCGCGCTGAGCGATGTGCTCGCTCGTGAGCGACTCGAACCCGACGTCGATGAGGACCTCACGGGCGGCGGTCAGGATGGCGTCGAAGGTCCGGCGGCTGCGTTCCTGCGTCGGCCGCTTGCGCGGCACCAACTCGGGCATCGCGCAGTACGTCAGACCGACAGGTCGCGACGCAGCTTCGCGACGTGACCGGTGGCGCGGACGTTGTACTGAGCAGCCTCGATGACGCCGTTCTCGTCGATGAGGAAGGTCGAGCGGATGACGCCCTGGACGACCTTGCCGTAGAGCTTCTTCTCCCCGAACGCGCCCCACGCGGTCAGCACCTCCTTCTCCGGATCGGAGAGGAGGGGGAAGGTCAACCCGTCGCGTTCGACGAACTTGGCCAGCTTGGCGGGCTTGTCCGGGGAGATACCGACGACATCGATTCCCTGACCGTTCAGATCGGACAGGCTGTCGCGGAAATCGCATGCCTGCTTGGTGCAGCCGGGCGTCATCGCGGCCGGGTAGAAGTACACGATCACTTTGCGTCCTGCGTAGTCCGCGAGCGACACGGACTCCTCGTTCGCGTTCAGAAGGGTGAACCCGGGGGCCTTGTCGCCGACCGTGAGGCGTGCATTCTCCGACATACCGCCAGGCTATCCGATGATCTGACGACCCCCACTCTGTAGGCTCGAACACGATCGAGACTCATACGCAGTTGCCGTCGAAACGAGGAGGACGACCGTGGCCGGGGAAACCGAACGGATCGAGCAGGACATCGCACAGGCGCGAGAGGAGCTCGCAGGCACGCTGGACAAGCTCGCTGAGCGTGCCAACCCGCAGCGTCTGGCCGACGATGCGAAGACCCGGGCCAGCGACACGCTGAGCAAGCCTGCGGTGAAGTACGGACTGATGGGTGCCGGTGCTCTGGTCGTCGTCGTGGTGGTCCGCAAGATCTTGAAGTGACCGCTTCGCGCCCGGTGAGATAGGGCGAATCATGCCGGTGACCACCCGATTTTGGTTCTGGGTCACCGTGCTGTTAATGTTCTTTCTCGCAAGGCAAGCGCCATTAGCTCAATTGGCAGAGCAGCTGACTCTTAATCAGCGGGTTCGGGGTTCAAGTCCCTGATGGCGCACATTCACGAGACCCCGTCCGGATCACTTCGGACGGGGTCTCGTCATTTCGGGGCTCTTCGCCGACGGACCTCTACGTCCACTCGACCCTGAACGTCGGTCAACGGGATTAATCTCACCGATGTGATCCTTTTCGCTCGCTGTGGTCGGAGTCGGTGAGTGTCGGTAATGTGGCGTAGAACACCGCGTGAACGAGTACACGCAGGTCATTTGCACGATCTTCGTAACGGTGCTGGTCTGCGCCTCGATGAACCGGGCGATGAGTCCGGGCGCTGAGTCGCTTCAACGACACCGCGTGGGCCGATCGGCAGCGGTTGACGGGCGCCGAGTCTCGTACAATCTAGGCAACTGGATTACGGTCCACTTTCGGGTCCACCGGCCACTGACCGGCGGACAGTGAGAACAGGTTTGGGAGCATGATGGGCAACACTTCGAGCGGCAGTCGTCGACCAGGCGTCAGAGCGGCTGCCGTTGCATTTCTCGTGGCGTTGACCGCCTTCGTGTCGGCATGCAGCAGTGTGACCGGCGATTACGAGAACGAGGTTCACGCGAACGGCGAGTTCGGCGACATGATCAAGCCGGCCATCGCCGTGACCGACGAGGATGGGCAGCCGCTCGTCAAGGACGAGCTCGGCGTGCAGCCGGGTCACCCGATCGTGGTCAAGGCATCCGAAGGTGCGCTCACCGACGTCAAGATCAAGAAGTTCAGCGGTGGGTTCATCGAGGGCGAGCTGAGCGAAGGCGGCTCGGTCTGGACCAGCACCGAACCGTTCGGGTACGGACGCTCCTACGACGTGAATGCGGTCGCCACCGGTGTCGGTGGTCAGACCAAGAGCACCACCTCGTTCAAGACCCGTTCACCGAACAACGTCACCGTGGCCTACATCGGCACGCCGGACGGCGCGACAGTCGGCGTCGCGCAGACGATCGGCGTTCGGTTCGACGAGCCGATCACGGACCGCAAGGCTGCGCAGAAGGCCATCAAGATCACCACCAACCCCGAGGTCGACGGCGACTTCTACTGGATCAGCGACAACGAGGTCCGCTGGCGGCCCAAGGAGTTCTGGAAGCCGGGCACGAAGGTCGACGTGAAGGTGAACATCTTCGGTATCGACCTGGGTGACGGTGTCTACGGCCAGGACAACGCCAAATCGAGCTTCACGATCGGCCGTGCGCTGGAGATGACCGCCGACGACAACACCAAGCTGGTCACGGTCAAGCGCGACGGCAAGGTCATCCGCACGATGCCGACCTCCATGGGTAAGGCGGCGGCCCCGACCGACAACGGCGTGTACATCATCGGCGACCGCCTGCCGCACATCATCATGGACTCGTCCACGTACGGCGTCCCCACGAACTCGGCCGACGGCTATCGCACGCCTGTCGATTTCGCGACGCAGATGTCGTACAGCGGCATCTATCTGCACTCGGCCCCGTGGTCGATGTGGGCTCAGGGAAACACGAACACCAGTCACGGTTGCCTCAATCTGAGTCCGGCCGATGCTCAGTGGGTGATGCAGAACACGCTGCGCGGCGATCCGGTCACGGTGAAGAACACCGTGGGACCGACGCTGCCCGGTACCGACGGCCTCGGTGACTGGAACATCCCGTGGGAGACGTGGTCCAAGGGGAACGCATAACCCGACCGTGTCATCGAGCGGTGTTAGTATCCGTGCGTTACGAAAACCTCACTCGAGATTGGTATGGACTCCATGGCTCGTCCCTCCTGGGAAGACGACGACCTGACTGCTCTGCGTGAAATGGCGCGCGCCTTCTGTGAGAAGGAGATCGCGCCGAACACCGAGCGGTACATCGAGCAGCACGGTGTCGACCGTGGCCTGTGGAACAAGGCGGGGCAGCTCGGCCTGTTGGGCATGTCGATCCCGGAGGAGTACGGCGGCGGAGGCGGTACCTTCGCCCACGAGGCCGTGCTCATCGAGGAGCAGGCCCGCGTGGTCGACTCGTCGTGGGGGCAGGCCCTGCACAACGGCATCGTCGCTCATTACGTGCTCGGTTACGGGTCCGAGGAGCAGAAGAAGAAGTGGTTGCCGAAGATGGCCTCCGGTGAGGTAGTCGGCGCGATCGCGATGACCGAGCCAGGCACCGGTTCGGACCTCCAGAACGTGAAGACCAAGGCCGTCAAGGACGGCGACGACTACATCATCGACGGCTCCAAGACGTTCATCACCAACGGCGGCCAGGCCGACCTCGTGATCGTCGTCGCCAAGACCGACACCTCCGAAGGCGCCAAGGGCATCTCGCTCATCCTCGTCGAGACCGACCGTGAAGGATTCAGCCGTGGCCGGATCCTCGACAAGGTCGGCATGCGCGGTCAGGACACCGCCGAACTGAACTTCACCGGTGTTCGCGTGCCGCAGTCGAACCTGCTGGGGGAGCAGGAGGGGCTCGGTTTCATCCAGCTCATGCAGCAGTTGCCGCAGGAGCGTCTCATCATCGCCGTCGGATCCGTCGCAGGCATGGAGTCCGCGCTCGAGAAGACCCTCGAGTACACGAAGGAGCGCACGGCCTTCGGACGTCCGGTGTTCGGATTCCAGAACACCAAGTTCAAGCTCGCGGAGGTCGCCACTGAGGCGCGCATCGCCCGAGTGTTCCTCGACGACTGCCTCGAGAAGCATCTGCGGGGCGAACTGGACATCCCGACCGTCGCGATGGCCAAGTGGTGGACCACCGAGCGTGCGATGCAGGTCGCCGATACCTGTCTGCAGCTGTTCGGCGGCTACGGCTACATGAACGAGTACCCGATCGCTCGCATGTGGGCCGACAACCGTGTGCAGATGATCTACGGCGGAACCAACGAGATCATGAAGGAGATCATCTCCAGGTCGCTGTGATCCGGTTCAGGACGGCCAGTAGTACGAGTCGGAAGTCGGCCGTGCGCCGAATATCGCCTGACCGACGCGGACGCATGTCGCGCCCTCGGTAACCGCGAGTTCGTAGTCGCCGGACATGCCCATCGAGAGGTGCCCGTCGCCGATCAGTCCGGGATCTTCGTCTCGAATCCGATCGCGTAGATCGCGGAGGAGTGCGAAGCACGGCCTCACCCGATCGGCATCGTCGGAGAACACGGCGAGCGTCATGAGACCGCGCACGCGTAGCGACGTGAACTGCGGCAGCGCCCGCAGCAAGCCGGGCAGATCAGCGGGGGACAGGCCGTACTTGCTCTCCTCTCCGGACGTATTGACCTGTACGTAGACGTCGAGGGCCCGGCCGGCCGCTTGCAGGCGGCGGTCGAGGGCCTCGGCGACGCGCAGACTGTCGAGGGCCTGGAATTCGGAGGCGAAGGCGGCGACGTTCTTGGCCTTGTTGGTCTGCAGGTGTCCGATCACCGACCATGCGACGTCGCGATGAGCCAGGTTCGCATGCTTGCGTTCGGCCTCCTGCACCTTGTTCTCGCCGAGCTCGGTGCAGCCGGCCGCGATCGCGAGCTCGACGCGCTCCTCGGGCACGGTCTTACTCACCGGAAGCAGCCGGACATCGGCGGGAAGCCGTCCGGCCCGCTCGGCGGCCGCGTCGATACGGGCCCGGACGTCGGCGATATTGGCGTGGAACTCGTCGATGGTGGTGGCGGTCGGGTACATGCCAGCAGCATAATTCGTCGCATGGACGATGCAGCGGCCCGAGTAACGGCACAAGTGGAGCGACTGGAGGCGATCGAGGAGATCAAGCAGCTCAAACACAGGTACTGGCGCGCGTGCGACGCGAAGGACCCCGACGGATTCCGCGATTCGTTCATCGCCTCCGGTGCCGTGATCGACTACGGTCCACTGGGGCGCTTCGACGACGCTGCACCGATGGTCGAGATCTTCCGGCGATTCGCGCTGGCTCGGGCGGACGGCCGATACGCGGTTCTCGACATGCATCACGGCACCCACCCGGAGATCGAGCTGACCGGCCGGGATTCGGCTCGCGGCCGATGGTCGCTCCGCTTCCGCCAGATCGATACCGTCGGTCGCACCGAGACGGTGTCCGTGGGGGAGTACGACGACGAGTACGTCCGGGAGAGCGGCCACTGGCGGATGTCGGTGTGCCGGTTCACGCAGCGATGGTCGCTCACCCGGCCGCTCGGCGACGATGCGGCGATCCGCGAAGGGGACTTCTGCAAGCCAGGCGAGTAAATTCGGGGTCGTGGTTGATTTCGCATATGTGATCGCCGGCTCGGAAGCCACCGGCGGAGCCGGCATCCAGACGGACCTCAAGACGTTCCATGAGCTGAGCGTGTTCGGACTCGGCACTATCACGTGCATCGTGTCGTTCGACCCTAAGGCCGACTGGGGTCATCGATTCGCGCCCGTGGAGCCCGGCGTGATCGCCGATCAGATGGAGGCGGCGACCGCTGCATACGATCTCGACGTCGTGAAGATCGGCATGCTCGGGACGCCGAAGACCATCGACGTGGTCGCCGACGGCCTCGGGAAGCAGTCGTGGCGCCACGTCGTGCTCGATCCGGTGCTGATCTGCAAGGGGCAGGAACCGGGCGCGGCCCTCGACACCGATCAGGCGTTGCGGGACAAGATCCTTCCCCACGCGAGCGTGGTGACGCCGAACCTCTTCGAGGCGACCGTCCTGTCGGGCATGGAGTCGATCGAGACGGAGGGCGACCTCATCGAGGCCGCCAAGCGGATCGGTGAGCTGGGACCCCGGTACGTCCTCGCCAAGGGCGGCGTCGAACTCCCCGGCGACGAGGCCGTGGACGTGTTCTTCGACGGTGACGACGTCACCGTGCTGCGTGCACCGAAGATCGGCACGGAACGCGTCTCCGGTGCCGGTTGCACCCTTGCCGCAGCGCTCACCGCAGAGCTGGCTAAGGGCCGACCTGCGCTGGATGCGGCTCGTCGCGCGAAGGTGTTCACCAGCGCCGCCATCACCGGCCGGGTAGGCGGACATCTGCCGTTCGAAGCCGTGTGGCAGGGCATCGCCCGGGGCTGACTGTGAAGGGACATCTGTGAAGAAGATCGGCTTCCTCTCGTTCGGGCATTGGTCCGACGCGCCCGGATCGCAGACGCGAACTGCTGCGGACACGTTGATGCAATCGGTCGAATTGGCCGTTGCCGCAGAGGAACTGGGCGCCGACGGCGCCTACTTTCGGGTGCACCACTTCGCGCGTCAGCTGGGGTCTCCGTTCCCGTTGCTCGCGGCGATCGGTGCTCGCACCAGCCGCATCGAGATCGGTACCGGAGTGATCGATCTCCGTTACGAGAATCCCCTGTACATGGCCGAGGACGCGGGCGCTGCGGACCTGATCGCGGGTGGGCGGCTCCAACTCGGTCTCTCACGAGGGTCACCGGAGCAGGTGATCGAGGGATACAAGTACTTCGGCTACGCGCCCGGGGACGGGGAGAGCGACGCCGATATGGCGCGTCGGCATGCCGAGGTCTTCCTGGAAGTGCTCTCGGGCAAGGGCTTCGCCGAACCCAACCCGCGGCCGATGTTTCCCAACCCGCCCGGTCTGCTTCGGATAGAGCCGTATTCGGAAGGACTGCGCGAGCGGATCTGGTGGGGCGCAGGGTCGGATACCACCGCACGGTGGGCCGCGCAGCGCGGCATGAACCTCATGTCGTCGACACTCAAGGACGACGAGTCGGGCGAACCCTTCCACGTGCAGCAGCGTAAGCAGATCGAGGCGTTCCGCGACGAGTGGGCGCAGCACGACCACGGCTTCGTACCTCGCGTTTCGGTGTCCAGGTCGATCTTCGCCATCACGACCGACATGGACCGGCGGTACTTCCTCGGCGGAGACGGTCGGAACGATCAGTTCGGAGTCATCGACAACACCCCGTCGGTATTCGGTCGCTCGTACGCCGATGAACCGGACCGGTTGGTGGAATCACTGCGCGGAGACGAGGCGATCGCCGCTGCCGACACACTGCTCCTCACGGTGCCGAATCAGCTCGGCGTCGACTACAACACCCACGTGCTGGAGTCGATCCTCGAGCACGTCGCGCCCGGGTTGGGTTGGCGCTGACGCCGCTACCGGCTCGGTACGACCCGCTGAGCGCCGCTTTCCACCAGCAGGGCCTGGTCGTCATCGAGAGCAAGCAGCTCGAATCGTGCGCCGAACGTGGACATGGTCGTCGCGATGAGATCAGGCGGGTACGACGGCAGCATCCCTCCCGCGTGCGGGATCGGAACCGAATCGATCCACCCGAATCCCCTGGTGCTCGCGAGTTCGGGGGCCTCGGAGGGGTCGTCCATCAGGCCGGCAGGCCCGATGTCGGGGCCGGCGATCACCGAACCCGCACTGAGCCCGATGTAGGGGAGCCCGTCGCGAACGCGGGCGTCGAGGATCGCGTCCGCACCGCTCGCGCGGAGAGTCTCGAGCACCGAGAAGGTGTTTCCGCCGCCGACGAACACCGCGTCGACCGAATCCAGTGACTCCGCGAACTCATGGACGCGTCGTCCGTGTGCCGGTGTGTCGACGACGTGGTAGCCGAGATCGGACAGAAGTTCACCACCTGCACCGTCGACGACGCCGACCGTCACCTCGTGGACAGGTCTGCGGACGCTCTCTGCGACGAATCGGGGCACTGCGCCGGCGCCGAGGGACAGCAGTAGGAGATGCACGTGCTTCAGCCTGTCAGAAGGGTGCGGACATTCGCTACGGACCGTTGCGTGATGACGCGTTAGCGGTGACCATGGAGTCATGGAATGGGTAGAGACGTCGTCCGGACTCGTCGCGACCTTCACGACGGGCTCCATGGTCCGTGGCCTCGAATTCGTCACCCGGATCGTGGATGCTGCTGAAGCCGCGAACCATCACCCCGACATCGACTTGCGTTACGCGGTGGTCCGCCTCGTCCTGGTCTCGCATGACGTCGGCGACCAGATCACCGACCGCGACCATGCGCTTGCGCGTGAGATCTCGGGAATCGCGTCCGAGATGGGTATCGAGTAGGTCTCAGGCCGTCGTGGAAGCAAACGCAGCTAGAGGACGCAGCAGTCGCCTGACCTAGTTCAGCGTACGAACGTCGAGATGTCGCCGACCAGGTTGAGCAGTGGCGCCGGAAAGACTCCCAGCAGCAGCGTCAGTCCGGCGCTGATCGCGATCGGAACAGTGGTCAGCAGGCTCGGTGCCCGCACTGTCGGAGCGTTGCCCGGACGGTCGGCGAAGAACATCGCGACGATCACCCGCACGTAGAAGTAGGCGGCGATCGCGCTGCACACCACACCGACGATCACCAGCGGCCAGGCGCCGGCGCTGCCCGCGGCACCGAACACCGCGAACTTGGCGATGAAGCCGCCGGTGAGCGGGATGCCGGCGAAGGAGAGCAGCAGCAACGACATCATCGCGCCGACGAGCGGATGCTCACGGCCGAGCCCCGCCCAGGCGCTGATCGCGGACTCCTCGCGGCCCGTCGCGTCGCGCACCACGCTCAGCAGGGCGAACGCGCCGAACGCCGATACCGCGTAGATCGCGATGTAGAAGAGCGTCGCAGCGAGGGCGTCGTCGCTGATGATGATGGCACCGACGAGGGCGAATCCGACGTGGCTTACCGACGAGTAGGCGAGCATGCGCTTGATGTCGGACTGGGTGACCGCCATCAGCGTGGCGACGACCATCGTGGCGATCGCGACGGTCCAGAGCGCGGGCCGGGCAGTGTCCTGCAGATCCGGGAACGCGACATGGAGCACCCGGAGCAGGGCGCCGAACGCCGCAGCCTTGGTCGCCGACGCCATGAGCGAGGTGACCGGCGTGGGCGCGCCCTGGTACACGTCCGGTACCCACGAACCGAACGGGACGGCGCCCACCTTGAACAGCAGTCCGACGGCGATCAACGCGAGGGCGATGACTCCGAGGCTCTTGTCATCCGCAGTGTTCAGGGACGTCCCGATGTCGGCCAGCGAGAGGGACGCGCTCGCACCGTAGGCGAAGGCGGTGCCGAACAGGAAGATCGCCGACGCGAATGCTCCGAGCAGGAAGTACTTGAGTGACGCCTCCTGGGACAGCAGCCGCCGTCTGCGGGCGAGTCCGCACAGAATGTACAGCGGCAGCGACAGCACTTCGAGCGCGATGAACATCGTGAGCAGGTCGCCGCACGACCCGAACAGCATCATCCCGCCGACGGCCAGCAGCGTGAGCGGGTACACCTCGGTGGTGAGGAACCCGGCCCGGCCGGCGGCGAGCTCGTCCGCCGATCCGGGCACCGTCGCGCCGGACGGTGTGAAGGCGTCCGCCGGCAGGGCGTCGTCGCTGGACCCGTCGGTGTCGGATGCGCTGCCGCCCACGGAGATCGGCTGTCCGGCAGCGGTTCGTACCTCCACGGGAGCCCACACACGGTCCAGTCGGCGTTCGCCCATGAAGGCGACCGCGCCGAGCGCGACCAGCAGCACCACACCCTGCACGAAGAGTCCCGGCCCGTCGACGAGCACCGCACCGGACATGAGCGTCCGGGTCTGCGCGGAATCGTCGGTGGCAGAGGATGCGACGAAAGCGAGTGCGATCACCGCGGCGATCAATCCACCGCCCGAGAGCCACAACTGGATGCGGTAGCGGAAGGCGGCAGGCGCGAAGGCTTCGACCAGCACGCTCAACACGGCGACCCCGAACACGATCAGCATCGGTGAGAGCCGGAAGTAGTCGATATGCGGTGCGATCATCACTCACTCCTCGCCACAGTGGGAGCCGGGTCGACGGCGGACTCGACGTAATCGAGGATCAGCCGCGGGAAGAAGCCCAGGGCGACGAGTGCCAGGATCAGCGGTGCGACCACCAGCTTCTCCCTGAGACACAGATCGGTGATCGGCGGCCGGCCCGCGTCCTCCGGTTCGGGGCCGCCCATCATCCGCTGGTAGGTCCACAGGATGTAGACGGCCGAGAGCACCAGGGCAACCGATGCAGCGATCGCAGCGATCGGATAGCGCGTGAACGTGCCGATGAGTACGAGGAACTCGCTGATGAACGGGCCCAGTCCGGGAAGGGACAGGGTGGCCAGTCCGGCGACGAGGAACGTCCCGGCCAGCACCGGTGCGATCTTCTGCACGCCGCCGTAATCGGCGATGAGCGCACTGCCGCGCCGGGACACCAGGAATCCGGCGATCAGGAAGAGCGCGGCCGTCGAGATGCCGTGATTGACCATGTACAAGGCGGATCCGCTCTGCCCCTGGGCGGTCAGGGCGAAGACGCCGAGGACGATGAAGCCGAAGTGGGAGATCGACGTGTACGCGATCAGCCGCATCACGTCGCGCTGACCGATCGCGGCGACCGCGCCGTAGATGATGCTGATGACGGCGAGCGTGCAGATCACAGGTGCGAAGGTCTCCGAGGCCTCCGGGAACATGCCGATGCAGAATCGGAGCATCGCGAAGGTTCCGACCTTGTCCATGACGGCCATCATCATCACGGCCGCCGCCGGGGTGGTGGAGACGGCGGCATCGGGAAGCCAGGTGTGCAACGGCCAGAGCGGCGCCTTCACCGCGAACGCGAACACGAACCCGAGGAACAGGAGATTCTCGGTGGCCGACGACATCTCGAGCGAGCCGTCGGCGACGGCACCGGAGATGGCCTCGAAACTGAAGGTGCCCGCGACGACGTAGACACCGATCACTGCGGCCAGCATGATCAACCCGCCGAACAGGTTGTACAGCAGGAATCGGACGGCTGCCGGTGAGCTCTTCTTTCCGAACCCGCCGATGAGGAAGTACATCGGCACGAGCATGGCCTCGAAGAAGATGTAGAACAGCAGGACGTCGGTGGCGACGAAGCTCATCAGCACCATCGCCTCAACTGCCAGGAGCAGTGCGACATAGATGTGGACCGACTTCCCGCGGGCCGGTTCGGTCCCTTCCCCGTCTGTGCTGTGTCCGTCGGCATCGTCTCCGTCAGCATCGTCTCCGTCGGCATCGCGCCAGCCCGCGAGCAGCAGGAGCGGAGTGAGTACGACGGTCAGCAGAATCAGCGCCAGTCCGATCCCGTCCAGTCCGAGCGAGTAGCGAGCACCGAAGGTGGGGATCCAGCTGATGTCCTCGGTCATCTGAAAATGGACCCCGGTGGCGGCGGCGTCGGCGGGCGATGTGTCGAAACGGGCTGTCACGATCAACGCCCACACCAGGACCAGAACCGATGCGCCGAGGCCGACGACCTTCGCGTTGTGCGCGCGTTGCGACGGCAGGAACATGATGACCGCCGAAGCGACTGCCGGAATGAGCCACAGGATGGTCAGCCAGGGCATCGTCATAGTGCGTTCACCACCATCGTGAGTGCGGCGATCACCACGGTGCCGCCCAGAATCGACAAGGCGTACGACCGGACGTACCCGTTCTGCGCGCGACGCGAGAACTCCGACGCGCCGGTCACGGCCGTGCCGACGCCGGTGGGGATTTCGCCGAGTCCGCGGTCCTCGACGTCCACGAGCCTGTCGGTGAGCAGAGCTCCAGGCCCGGCGAACACCCGCTCGTTCACTGCGTCGCCGTAGAGGTCGGCGCGCGCGGCGACGGTCAGGGCCGAGACGTCGTCGGGCGCGGTCTCCGGAACGGGGGTGCGGCCGTACTGCAGCCAGGCGACGACGGCGCCGGCCGCCACGCAGACCAGGACTACGACCGTCACGGCCCACGCCGGGATACCGCCGTGGTGCTCGGGAGCGTCGCCGACGACGGGGGCGAGCCAGTCGGCGAGCCGACTGCCGACAGCGAGGAGCCCGCCTGCGCCGACTGAGCCGATCGCGAGCGCGATCATCGGGCCGGTCATCGAAGCCGGGGCCTCGTGCGGATGAGTGCCCTGTCTCCAGCGCTCGGGTCCGAAGAAGGTCAGCACCATCACGCGAGTCATGTAGAAGGCGGTGATGCCCGCACCGATGATCGCGGCGCCACCGAGCAGGATGCCGCGAGTTCCGCCTTCGGCGAGGGCTGCCTCGATGATGCCGTCCTTGGAGTAGAAGCCGGAGAGCGGCGGGACGCCGATGATCGCGAGGTATCCGAGACCGAATGTCGCGAAGGTGATCGGCATCGCCGACCGCAGCCCGCCGAACCGGCGCATGTCGGTCTCGTCGTCCATCGCATGCATCACCGAGCCCGCGCCCAGGAACAGTCCGGCCTTGAAGAATCCGTGAGTGAGCAGGTGCAGGATCGCGACCGCGTACCCGGCGGGACCGAGGCCGGCGGCGAGGATCATGTATCCGATCTGGCTCATCGTCGATGCGGCGAGCGCCTTCTTGATGTCGTCCTTCGCACAGCCGACGACGGCGCCGAACAGCAGCGTCACCGCGCCGATCACGACGACACCCGTCTGAGCGTTCGGCGCGAGGTCGAAGATCGGCCCGGAGCGGGTGATCAGGTAGACGCCGGCGGTCACCATCGTCGCCGCGTGGATGAGTGCCGAGACCGGGGTGGGGCCCTCCATCGCGTCGCCGAGCCAGGCCTGCAGCGGTACCTGCGCGGACTTTCCGCACGCGGCGAGAAGCAGCATGAAACCGATGCCGGTGAGCGTCGCCTCGCTCGCGCCGGATGCGTCGCTGAAGACGTCGTCGAAGTTCACCGATCCGAAGGTGGAGAACATCAGCATCATGGCGATCGCCAGGCCCATGTCGCCGACCCGGTTCATCACGAACGCCTTCTTGGCCGCGGTGGCCGCTGACGGCTTGTGCTGCCAGAAACCGATCAGCAGGTACGACGCCACGCCGACGCCCTCCCAACCGAGATACAGGCCGAGGAAGTTGTTCGACAGCACCAGCACGAGCATCGCCGCGACGAAGAGGTTGAGGTAGGCGAAGAACCGTCTGCGGTCCGGGTCGGTCGCCATGTATCCGATCGAATAGATGTGGATCAGTGATCCGACCACCGTGATCAGCAGGACGAAGCACATCGACAATTGGTCCAGGCGCAGCCCGAAGTCGACCTGAAGCTCGCCGACCGGCACCCACGAGTAGAGCGAGCTGTCCGCGGTGCGCTCGCCTGCATTCCGTCCGGTCATGGAGATCCACATGATCACCGCGAGCACCGCGGACGCACCGGCCAGGCCGGTGGCGAGCAGGTGACCCCAGCGGTCCGACCTTCGACCGGAGAGAAGGAGCAGCGCCGCACCGAGGCCGGGGAGCGCGGGGATCAGCCAGAGCAGGCTGCCGGTGACATCCTGGGTCATCTCGTCACCGCCTCAACAGGTTGGCGTCGTCGACGGAGGCGGACCGTCGCGTGCGGAAGATGGTCATGATGATGGCCAGGCCGATCACCACTTCGGCGGCCGCGACCACCATCGTGAAGAACGCGATCACCTGACCGTCGAAGCTGCCGTGCATGCGCGCGAAGGTGACGAACGCCAGATTGGCCGCGTTCAGCATGAGTTCGACGCACATGAAGACCACGATCGCGTTGCGTCGGAGCAGCACTCCGGACGCGCCGATCGCGAAGATGATCGCCGACAGATACAGGTAGTTGTCCGGGTTCATCGGTTCTCCAGCTTCCGGGCCGCGCGCCCCGACTCGGGGAGCCGCGGAGTCAGACGCTGATTGACCGAGGCCCGCGACGGGCGGCCGTCCGGTTCGAGTCCGGGGATGTCGACGGCGTTGTGCCGGGCGAAGACTCCGGGCGCGGGGAGCGGTGTGACGTGTTCGCCGCGCGCGACCCGGTCGATCGACTGCTCGCGCTGCCCGCGCACCGGACCCGCGGCTCGGCGATGCGCGAGAACCATCGCGCCGAGTGTCGCCGTGATCAGCAGGGCTCCGGTCAGCTCGAAGGCCCACAGATAGTCGACGAACACGATCTCGGCCAGCGCTCGGACGTTGGCGTTGCCCCCGCCGGGCGAGGTGCCGTTGCTCGCGTCCGGGGCGCCGACGAACGGCGCGAGCGTCGCCGTGCCGATCGCCGCCACCAGCAGCACGCCGAAGCCCGCTGAAACGCCGACCGCGACCAGCCGCTGCCCTTTCACCGCTTCGACGAGCGAATCCGCGGAGTCGACGCCGATCAGCATGAGAACGAACAGGAACAGCATCATCACCGCGCCGGTGTAGACGACCACCTGGACCACACCGAGGAACAGTGCGCCCTGCATCACGTAGAACACCGCGAGGATGATCATCGTCATCGCCAGGAAAACCGCCGAGTACACGGCCTTCGGGCTCAGAACCACGCCGAGGGCGCCGATCACCACGATCGCGCCGAGCACCCAGAAGGTGATTGCCTCGGTACCGGAGGTGACGGCGAGCTGATCGGCGAGAACCCTCACGTCACCTCTCCGCGGTAGTAGTCCTCGGCGCGCGTGCCCGGTGCCATATCGTGCGGTGGCTCGGTCATGGCGTCGTCGAGCGGTGCCAGCAGTTGGTCCTTCTCATAGATCATGTCGGCGCGGCTGGTCGCCACCATGTCGTAGTCGTCGGTCATGGTCAGAGCCCGCGTCGGACACGCCTCGATGCACAGACCGCAGCCGATGCACCGCAGGTAGTTGATCTGGTACACGCGTCCGTACCGTTCACCGGGCGAGTAGCGCTCGTCGTCGGTGTTGTCGGCGCCCTCCACGAAGATCGCATCGGCCGGGCACGCCCACGCGCACAGTTCGCAGCCGATGCACTTCTCCAGGCCGTCCGCGTACCGGTTCAACTGGTGTCGGCCGTGGAACCGGGCGGGCGGTTCCTTGTGCTCCTCGGGGTACTCCTCGGTGACCGGCTTGCGGAACATGGATGCGAATGTCACCCCGAAGCCTGCGATGGGCTTGCCGAAATCGGGCATCATCTGACTCCTTCCTGGTCGAGGGGCCGGTCCGCGAGGCTCCGATCGGGGAGCGTCTGGCCGGGGAGCGGCGGGACGGGAAAGCCGCCCGCCATGGGGTCGAACGGTGCGGTGGGATCCACCGGAGGCGGCGCCGACTGGGTGGCGCGCACCCGGCTCAGTCGTCGGATGCCGAGGATGATCAGCGCAGTGACGCACACGCCGGCGGCGGCGAGGATGAGCGACGTCGTCAGCTCCGACGCATCACGGGTGGCCGTGACGATCACGCCGACCACCAGAACCCAGCCCAGTGCGATCGGGATGAGGATCTTCCATCCGAGGTTCATGAACTGGTCGTAGCGCAGCCGCGGCAGCGCGGTGCGCAGCCAGAAGAACATGAACAGGAACATCCACATCTTCACGGTGAACCAGAGGATCGGCCACCAGCCGGAGTTGGCGCCGTCCCAGATGCTGATCGGCCACGGCGCCTGCCAGCCGCCGAGGAACAGCGTGGTCGCGAGCGCCGACACGGTCGCCATGTTGACGTACTCGGCGAGCATGAACATGGCGAACTTGAGCGACGAGTACTCGGTGTGGAAGCCGCCGACGAGTTCGCCCTCGGCTTCGGGCAGGTCGAACGGTGCGCGGTTGGTCTCGCCGACCATGGAGATGGCGTAGATGACGAACGAGGGCAATGCCAGCAGGACGTACCAGTGGTGCTCCTGTCCGGCGACGATCTCGGATGTGGACATCGTCTGCGACAGCAGGAACAGCGCGGCGAAGGACAGTCCCATCGCGATCTCGTACGAGATCACCTGCGCGGTGGAGCGCAGACCGCCGAGCAGGGGGTACGTCGATCCCGATGCCCACCCGGCGAGGATGATGCCGTACACCCCGATCGAGGTGATCGCGAGGACGTAGAGAACGCCGACCGGTAGATCCGTGAGCTGCAAGGGAGTCTGGTGCCCGAACACCGATACGTTCGGGCCCATGGGGATCACGGCGAAGGCGGTGAAAGCGGGGACCACGGCGATAACGGGCGCGAGCAGATAGATCACCTTGTCGACGCCGAGCGGAGTCAGCCCCTCCTTGAGCGCCAGCTTCACACCGTCCGCGAGACTCTGCAGCATGCCGTGCGGGCCGACGCGGTTGGGGCCCACACGTGTCTGCATCCGGGCCATGATCTTGCGTTCGAGGAGGATGCCCGCGAGCACGGTGATCACCAGGAACGCGAAGACGCCGATGGCCTTGGCGAGGCTCAGCCACCACGGATCGGCGCCGAAGTCGGACAGCGTCGGGTACTGCGTCGCGGCGAGGATCATCGGGTGTCCTCGCTCGAAGCTGGAGTCGGAGCTGACGCTGGGGCGACTCGGACGACGGAGCCCGGAACGGCTTCCAGCGAGGGGTAGAGGCGGGAACCGGGCGAGTTCATCGGCAGCCAGACCGTCGCATCGGGCATATCCGTGACGACCAGTGGCAGAGTGACCGCACCGTGCTCCGTCGACACGGTGAGCGGTTCGCCGTCTGCGACTCCCGCCGCTGCGGCCGCTGCGGCCGACATCCGGGCGACAGGTCGGTGCGCGGTACCGGCGAGGTGGGGTTCGCCGTCCTGCATCCGGCCCAGATCCAGAAGCATCCGCCACGAGGCGAGGACGGCGAAACCGTCGGTCGGGTCGGCGGCGACGGTGGAGCTCGGTGCCGTCGGTGCGTGCCGGTCGCCACGCCACGCGCCGATGCGCCCGAACTCCTGGTGGATGGCGTTGGCGTCGTCGCACCCGAGGTCGGTGCCGGCGTCTGCGGCGATCGCGTGCAGGACACGATGATCCGACAGCGGCGTGGTACCGGCGGTGGGGGCGAGCGCGGTATCGAACGGTCGCGGTCTGCCCTCCCAGTCGACGAACGTTCCGGACTTCTCGGCGACTGCGGCCACCGGAATCACCACATCGGCCAGGTCCGTCACCCGGCTGTGCCGTTGCTCCAGGCTCACCACGAACGACGCCGCAGTCAGCGCGGCCTCGGCCTTCGACGGAGACGGCAGATCGTCGATCTCCACTCCGCCAACGAGTGCGGCGTCGAGTTCGCCCTGCGTCAGAGCGGCGAGAATCTGCTCGGTGGACCGTCCCGGCTCGGCGGGCGGTGCCACGCCCCACACGTCTTCGAGGTCCTCTCGCGCCTTCGCTGATTCGGCGGGTCTGCCTGCGGGAAGCAGACCGGGAGCGGCCCCTACGTCGAGGGCGCCGCGTTCGCCCGCACGTCGAGGAATCCAGGCGAGTCGGGCGCCGGTATGCGCGGCGGCATCGGCCGCAGCGGTCAGCGCACCCGGACTCGTCGCCAGGCGCTCACCGACCAGCAGGACCGCTCCCGGTTCGGCGAGGAGGTCGGCGGTGCGGGCATCGCGGAGCGCTCCGGCCTCGCGTCCCGGTATGCAGCTGATCAGTCCACTTCCGAGCTTCGCCGCACCGTCACTGCACCACGAGGCGATGGTGTGGACTCGTAAACCGTTGCGGCGAACCGCTTTGCGCAGTCGAAGGTAGACGATCGGCGACTCCTCCTCCGGTTCGAAACCGGCGAGGACGACAACGGGAGCCTTCTCCAGGTCGGCGTAGGTCACATCGATTCCCGTGCCGGCGACCCGTGTCGCGAGGAATCCGGTCTCCTCATCGGAGTGCGCCCGGGCCCGGAAGTCGACGTCGTTGGTGTGCAGGACGGTTCGGGCGAACTTGCCGTACGCGTACGCGTCCTCCACGGTCGCGCGACCGCCGACCAGCACGCCCGCATGCGTGCCGGCACGCGTCAGGCCGCGCGCGGCCACCGCCAGGGCATTGGGCCACGATGACGGATGGAGGTCGCCGTCGTCGCCGCGGACGAGGGGAGTGGTGATCCGGTCGCGGCTCTGTGTGTACGCGAACGCCCACCGGCCCTTGTCGCAGTTCCACTCCTCGTTGACCGCCGGGTCGTCACCGGCGAGCCTGCGCAGCACCCCGCCGCGCCGGTGATCGGTGCGCTGGGCGCAGCCGGACGCGCAGTGCTCGCACACGCTCGGTGAGGAGACGAGGTCGAACGGCCGAGCGCGGAAGCGGTAGGCCGTTCCGGTCAGTGCGCCGACCGGGCAGACCTGCACGGTGTTGCCGGAGAAGTACGAACTGAACGGCTCATCGGCGTACGCGCTGACCTGCTGGAGAGCGCCGCGGTCGGCCATCTCGATGAGCGGGTCGCCCGCGATCTCCTCGGAGAAGCGGGTGCAGCGGGCGCAGAGCACGCACCGCTCCCGGTCGAGCAGTACCGCAGGCGATAGTGGGACCGGCGTGGTGAAGGTGCGTTTGGGTCCGCCGAACCGGGACACCGCCCGCCCGGCGGTCATCGCCTGGTTCTGCAGCGGGCACTCGCCGCCCTTGTCGCAGGTGGGGCAGTCGAGGGGGTGGTTGATGAGCAGCAGTTCCATCACGCCGCGCTGTGCGTCCCGCGCCTCGTCGGACGAATGCTGCGTGCGCACCGCCATACCGTCGCTGACGACGGTGGTGCACGACGCCATCGGTTTGCGCATGCCCTCGACGTCCACCAGGCACTGCCGGCACGCGCCGACCGGATCGAGGAGCGGATGGTCGCAGAAGCGGGGGATGTCGATGCCCATCGCCTCGGCGGCGCGGATCACCAAGGTACCCTTCGGCACGGCGACCTCGGTCCCGTCGATGGTGAGGTGCACCAGGTTGTCGGAGTGCTGGGTGTGCTCGGGGCTGGTCATCGAAGTCCTCCGAACGCAGTGGACCGGGCCGGGTCGAAGGGGCACCCGCCGGGGCCGTCATCGCTGGGAAGGTGAGCGAGGTACTCGTCCCGGAAGTACTGCAGAGACGAGGTGATGGGGCTCCCGCTGCCATCGCCCAGGGCGCAGAATGATTTGCCGACCACGTTGCCCGTCGTCTCGGCGAGGAGATCGAGGTCGGCGAGCGAGCCGGTACCGTCCTCGAGTCGGCGCATGATGTGCACCAGCCAGTACGTGCCCTCTCGGCACGGCGTGCACTTGCCGCACGACTCGTGCTTGTAGAACTCGGTCCAGCGGAGCACCGCCCTGACCACGCACGTCGTGTCGTCGAACAGCTGCAGGGCCTTCGTGCCGAGCATCGATCCCGCTTCGGCGACCCCCTCGTAGTCGAGTGGGACGTCGAGGTGCTGATCGGTGAGCATCGGCGTGGACGAGCCTCCGGGGGTCCAGAACTTGAGAGAGTGTCCGGCCCGAATGCCACCCGCGCGGTCGAGGAGTTCGCGGAGCGTGACCCCGAGTGGAGCCTCGTACTGTCCGGGGCGGCTGACGTGGCCCGACAACGAGTAGAGGGTGAAGCCGGGCGACTTCTCGGTGCCCATCGACCGGAACCAGTCGACGCCGTTGCGCGCGATCGCCGGAACGCTGGCGATGGATTCGACGTTGTTCACCACGGTCGGACTCGCATAGAGGCCCTCGGTGGCCGGGAACGGAGGACGCAGCCGGGGCTGTCCGCGACGTCCCTCCAGCGAGTCGAGGAGGGCCGTCTCCTCGCCGCAGATGTAGGCGCCGGCCCCGGCGTGGATCACCAGATCGAGACTGAATCCGGAGCCGAAGATGTTCCGGCCGAGGAGCCCGGCTTCGTAGGCCTCGTCGACCGCGCCGCGCATCCGGCGGATCACCGAGGCGACCTCGCCGCGCACGTAGATGAATGCGTGCCGTGCCCCGATCGCGTAGGCCGCGATGATCGCGCCCTCCACGAGTGTGTGCGGGGTCATCAGCATGAGCGGCATGTCCTTGCACGTGCCAGGCTCGGACTCGTCGGCGTTGACCACCAGGTAGTGCGGCTTCGGTCGCTCCTCGCCCTGCGGGATGAACGACCACTTCAGGCCCACCGGGAATCCGGCGCCGCCACGTCCGCGCAAGCCGGAGGCCTTCACCAACTCGATCACCTCGGCAGGGGACAGCCGCAGCGCAGACTTCAGGCCCTGATATCCGTTGCGGCGCACGTAGTTCCGCAACAGCCACGGCTCGTCGTCGGTCCAGTGGCGGGACAGGACGGGCGCCTCGGCGGGCTCGTGTTCGCCGGACGGCTGGTCGATGACTATCACGGTCGGCGCTCCTGCGGCAGGCCTGCCAGCAGGCGGGCCGTCTGCCGGAACGTGCACAGTGTCTTCGCCCCGCGGCTCGGAGCGGGCGGATTACCGGCGCGCAGGTCGTCGACGAGTCGCGCCGCCGACTCCGGAGTCTGCGCATCGTAGAACTCCCAGTTGACCATCATCACCGGGGCGTGATCGCACGCTGCGTTGCACTCGATTCGCTCGAGGGTCACCGTTCCGTCCTCGGTGGTCTCACCCGGCCCTATCCCGAGATGCTCGGCGAGGTCGGCCGCGATGACGTCGCCTCCGAGAACTGCGCACAGGGTGTTGGTGCAGACGCCCACCAGGTACTCACCGGTGGGCTCGCGACGGTACATCGTGTAGAAGGTCGCGACGGAGGCGACCTGAGCGGCCGTCAACCCCAATTGCTCTGCGCAGAAGACGATCCCGGCGCGGGTCAGATACCCGTCGTGGCTCTGCACCAGGTGCAGGAGGGGGAGCAGCGCCGACCGCGACTGCGGGTAGCGGGCGATGACCAGCTCGGCCTCGGCAGCGAGTGCGGCGGTGTCGTCGGCGGAGTACGACGCCGGACCGTCGAATTCGATCGGCGGGGCGGGCGGTGTCCGAGTGGGCAGTTCAAGGAAGACCGGTTCGCTCATCGGTCGACGCCTCCCATCACAGGGTCGATGCTGGCCACCGCGGTGATGACGTCGGCGATCAGGCCGCCCTCGCACATCGCCGCCACGGCTTGCAGGTTGGTGAACGAGGGGTCCCGGAAATGCACTCGGTACGGTCTCGTGCCGCCGTCGGAGACGACGTGCACACCGAGTTCGCCCCGCGGCGACTCGATCGACACGTACGTCTGTCCGGCCGGCACGCGCATGCCCTCGGTGACGAGTTTGAAATGGTGGATCAGCGATTCCATCGAGACGCCCATGATCTCGGCGATGTGCTCGGGTGAATTGCCGAGCCCGTCCGGTCCCACCGCGAGATCGGCGGGCCACGCCAGCTTGCGGTCCGCCACCATCACCGGCCCGGGTTCCAGCGCGTCGAGCGCCTGCCGGATGATGCGGATCGACTGCTTCATCTCCTCGATGCGGACGAGGTAACGACCGTAGGCGTCGCACGTCGTATCGGTGATCACCTCGAAGTCGTACTTCTCGTAACCGCAGTAGGGGGCGCTCTTGCGGAGGTCGTAGGGGAGTCCGGTGGACCGCAGTACCGGCCCGGTGATCCCGAGCGCCATGCAGCCGGTCAGGTCCAGGTACCCGACCCCCTGCGTGCGGGCCTTCCAGATGTAGTTCTCGCTGAGGAGCGCCTCCACCTCGCCGATCTCGGCCGGCAGCGCGTCGAGGACCTCGGTGATCTTGGCCGGTGCATCCTGCGGCAGATCGGCCACCACCCCGCCCGGCCGGATGAAGGCGTGGTTCATGCGCAGACCGGTGATCGATTCGAAGAGGTCGAGGATCTTCTCGCGCGCGCCGAAACCCAGGAACATGGTCGTCACCGCACCCAGTTCCATCCCGCCGGTGGCCAGCGCGACCATGTGCGACGAGATCCGGTTGAGCTCCATCAGGATCACGCGGATCGCGTTCGCACGATCCGGCACGTCGTCGGTGATGCCGAGCAGCTTCTCCACGGCCATGCAGTAGGCCGTCTCGTTGAAGAACGACGATAGGTAGTCCATCCGCGTCACGAAGGTGACGCCCTGTGCCCAGTTCCGGTACTCGAGGTTCTTCTCGATCCCGGTGTGCAGGTAGCCGATGCCGCAGCGCGCCTCGGTCACCGTCTCGCCCTCGATCTCCAGGATCAGCCGCAGCACGCCGTGGGTCGACGGGTGCTGCGGTCCCATGTTGACGATGATCCGCTCGTCGCCGGGATCGGCCGCCGCGCGCTCGGCGACCGCGTTCACCACGTCCTCCCAGTCGTTTCCGGAGACGGTGAAACCGGGGGCGTCGTCGTAGGTGTCGGTCATCAGTTGTACGACCTCCGCTGATCGGGTGGCGCGATGGTGGTCCCCTTGTACTCGACGGGCACACCGCCGAGCGGGTAGTCCTTGCGCTGCGGGTGGCCTTCCCAGTCGTCGGGCATCTGGATGCGGGTGAGAGATGGGTGGCCGTCGAACACGATCCCGAAGAAGTCGTACGCCTCCCGCTCGTGCCAGTCGTCGGTGGGATAGACGCGGTACAGACTGGGGATGTGCGGGTCGGCGTCCGGGGCGCTGACATCGAGCAGAACCGAGCGGTTGTGCGTCAGCGACCGCAGCGGGTACACCGCGTGCAGTTCTCGTCCGGTCTGGTCGGGATAGTGGACTCCACTGCAGCCCAGACACAGTTCGAAGCGCAGGGACGGCTCGTCGCGCAGGGTGGCCGCGACGACGACCAGGTGCTCGCGAGCGATGTGAACCGTCATGTCGCCGTGGTGGATCACTACCTTCTCGACGGCGTCGCCGTAGGCGATCCCGCGTCGCTGCAGCCCCGCAGCGAGTTCGTCGGCGATCTCGTCGAAGTAGCCGCCGTACGGTCGTGAGGAGTCGCCCGGAAACGTGATCGGTGCGACGAGCCGGCCGTACCCGGATGTGTCCCCGGAGCCGCTGGCCCCGAACAGTCCGCGCCGAGTGCCGATCACGTCGGGTTCGTGACCTGCGCCGCTGCCCGTCTGCTGCGGGGTCGGATCGTCGGTCATCGCAGCAGCCCGGTGAACTCGATGGTCGGTTTCGCCTGCAGTGCTGCGGCCTCGGCTGCGCGGATCGCCTCCTCGCGGTGGACGCCGAGCGGCATGTCGCCGATCTGCTCGTGGAGGGCGAGGATCGCGTTGAGCAGCATTTCCGGACGTGGCGGGCATCCGGGGAGATAGATGTCGACCGGCACCACATGGTCGACGCCCTGCACCACCGCGTAGTTGTTGAACATCCCGCCAGACGAGGCGCACACGCCCATCGCGAGGACCCACTTCGGCTCTGCCATCTGGTCGTAGATCTGCCGCAGGACCGGGGCCATCTTCTGGCTGACGCGACCGGCGACGATCATCAGGTCGGCCTGGCGCGGGGAGGCGCGGAACGCCTCCATCCCGAATCGGGCGAGGTCGTACCGTCCGGAGGTGGTCGCCATCATCTCGATGGCGCAGCAGGCCAGCCCGAAGGTGGCAGGCCACAGCGAACCCTTGCGCATGTATCCGGCCAGGCTCTCGACGGTGGTCAGGAGCAGACCACCGGGAAGCTTCTCTTCGATTCCCACAGCTCTTCTAATCCCACCTGAGTCCGCCGCGGCGCCACTCGTAGGCGTAGGCGACGGACACGTTGACGATGAACAAGGCGACGGCCGCCAGTCCGAACCAGCCGAGCGATTCGGACGCGACCGCCCACGGGTAGAGGAAGACGATCTCGATGTCGAAGATGATGAACAGCATCGCCGTCAGGTAGTACTTCACCGGGAACCGCTGGACCATGCCCGCGGCAGGCGGCAGCGGCTCGATGCCGCACTCGTAGGCGGAGAGCTTCGCGGCGTTGCGACGGCGCGGTCCCACGACGGAGGCGATGACCACTGACACGACTGCGAAAGCGAGTGCGATCGCAGCGAGTATGAGGATCGGTCCGTAAGCGTTCATGCCGGTAATACCTCCACATCTGTTGATGTGACTCACGGCACACACTACTCACGGAAAGATGTGTGCCGTGGGCATTCTCGGCGAATCGGAGGGTCGTTCAGCGCAGCAGCGCGACCAGGGTTCGCGAGAGCCCCATCGGGTCGACGGGGACCTGCGCGGTGGCGTCGGCACGCGACCAGTCGGCGAGCCAGCGGTCGGCCGCCCGGGCGATCAGCACGACCAGCGGCGGACACGGGTCGTGCTCGTCGCGGATCTGCTTCGCCATGCCCATGCCGCCGGCGGGCGCGGCCTCGCCGTCGAGTATCGCGACGTCGACGGTGCCGGTGTCAAGATGCGTCAGCAGCATCGGAGCGGTGGCCACCTCGACGAATTCCAGGTCGGGCAGATCGGGGTGCAGAGTCTCGCCGAGCGCGCCGATCACCTGCCGTCGTGTCCTGGAGTCGTCGGAGTAGACCAGCACACGGAGCGTGACCCGTTCGCGTGCGCCGGTGGAGGAAGTCACGGCCCTGACATTAGTCACCGGGATCGCGTCGCCGCACCGAATCGAAGTACTCGCCGATCTGCCGATCGTCCCATCCGACGGTCTCTCGCAGACCTCGGGCGATCATCGTCAGGTACGCGTCCGTCGGCGCAGTGTGCGGTACTGCGTCGAGCCCAGCGGCGGAGGTGAACGTGAGGCTCGGTCGTCCGTCGATCGTGCCGACCCGGACCAGCCGGGCGTACAGGCCGTCGCCGATGACCTGGGTGTCGCCGACTGCGAGTGCCTCGTGGTCGCGGAGCGCTCGTTCGATCCGGCCGTCGACGACCGTTTCGCGGTCGGACTCCTGGGCGGCCACGTCGGCGAACTGACCGGCGGTGATGAGGTAGGCGCGCGCGGGCGTCGAGCCGGGAGTCGCGTGGTCGTAGAAGGCCATGCCGCCGCCCCAGTTGCGGGAGAGGCCCGCGAAGAAGATGCGGCCGGGAAGCGTCGTCGGTCGGCTCTGCGCGGGCGGGGTGCGGTCGCGTGCGCCGGTGTACGTGCGCATCCCGCCCTCGGGTCGGCCGCCCTGCAGGTAGCAGGCCAGGCGATCGGCGCACATGTTGGACCCGTAACTGACGTACCAGACGAGATCGTCACTCATGTACGGCCACGATACGGTCGTCGCCGTCTGCCGGATCACCCCGCCCGTCGGTGTTGTTGGTGAGTACCCACATCGCTCCGTCGGGTGCGATCGCCACGTCGCGGAGCCTGCCGTGAGTGCCGACCATCGACTCGGTCGAGGTTGCGGGCGCGTTCCGCGGAACGCGGCGCAGCCGTTCCCCGCGCAGGTTGGCGATGTAGACCGAGTCGGCGGTGACCGCGATGCCGCTCGGGCTCGCGTCGCCGGTCGGCCATTGCTGGACGGGGTCGACGAATCCCGGTCGGCCGCCGATTCCCTCGACTTCCGGCCAGCCGTAGTCGGCGCCCGGTTCGATCACGTTGAGTTCGTCCCACGTGTCCTGGCCGAATTCGGAGGAGTACATGGTTCCGTCCGGAGCCCAGCCGATGCCCTGCGGATTCCGGTGACCGTAGCTGTAGACGGGGGAGCCGGGGAACGGGTTGTCACCGGGGACGGCGCCGTCCGGCTCCACGCGGAGGATCTTCCCGGCGAGAGACGATCGGTCCTGCGCATCCGACGGCCCACCGGCATCCCCGGTGGTGACGTACAGTTTCCCGTCCGGACCGAAGGCGATCCGCCCGCCGTTGTGATTGCCCGCCGACGGGATGCGGTCGAGCACCGGCTCGGCGTCGCCGAGGGCGAGTGAGCCGGGCTCGCCGGCGAGTGGGAATCGGTCGACCCGATTGTCGTCGGCTGCCGTGAAGTACGCGTAGAGATAGTCGTCGTGGAGGGCGATCCCGAGGAGTCCGCCTTCGCCGGAGGGCTCGACGCCGTCGATCGTGGCGACCTCCCGCTGAGCCCCGTCGGCGTCGATCTCGACGATCCGGCCCGAATCCCGCTCACTGACGAGCGGAGTACGACCGTGGAAGGCGATCGACCACGGGGCGTCGAGTCCGGTCGTGATGATCGCTGCGTCGGAGGGTTGGGCCGGCCGGTTCTCCGTTGCGCAGCCCGTTGACGCGATCAGCACGGTGACTGCGGTGACGGCGATCCAGGCTCTCGCGCTCATGGTCACAGGCTAGGCGAGGAACGGGCTCGTCAGTCGGTCCGTGCGAGGGTGGCGGCGAGGAAGTCGTCCTCGGCGTCGTTGCCCGGCAGCGCGAGTGCCTTCCGGTACGCATCGGCCGCAGCCTCGTCGTCGCCGAGTTCGGCGAGCGTGATCGCGCGGGCCACGTGGTACGGCCGGTAGCGAGCGAGCGCAGGGGTGTCGGTGAGTGCGTCGAGCAGTCGCAGCCCGTGCGCCGGCCCGAATGCGCGGCCGACGGCGACGGCCCTGCCCACCCGCACGACTGGGCTCCCCTCGTGCGCCTCGAGCATGCGGTAGAGCACCGCGATCTGGGCCCAGTCGGTGGACTCCGGGGCGGTGGCTTCCGCGTGCACGGCCGCGATGGCGGCCTGGATCGTGTAAGAAGCGGCGTCCGGCGCGGCTGCCGCCGCCTCCGCGAGACGCATGCCTTCGGCCGCGAGATCGTGGTCCCACTGCGTTCGGTCCTGGTGGGCGAGAGGGACGGGACGACCGTCTGCGTCCACGCGTGCGGGACGTCGGGACTCGGTCAGCAGGAGCAATGAGAGGAGACCTGTGGTCTCCGCGCACGGCATCAGCCGCCGGACGATCCGCGTCAGGCGGATCGCCTCCGCCGTCAGATCGTCCCGAATGTGCTGTGGGCCGGCGGACCGTGCGAAACCTTCGGAATACAGCAGATAGAGGACGCGCAGCACGCCGGACTTTCGCTCGTCGAGGTCGCGTGCCCTCGGCGGTTCGAACGACACTCCCAGTGACCGGATGCGCTTCTTCGCCCGCACGATCCGCTGCGCGGCGGTGGTGACCGGAAGAAGCAGCGCGTGTGCGACCTCCGCTGTCGTCAGGCCTGCGACGAAGCGCAGTGTCACCGCGACGCGGTCCTCGGGCTTCAGCACTGGATGAGTGCAGGCGAAGACGAGACCGAGGCGCTCATCCGGAACCGCGGAGTCCAGCGCGTGGTCGGCGGGGTCGGCGAATCCGGCCGGTGGAACGTCGCGTTCGGATTCGAGCCGGAGCCTGGCGAGCTTCTGAGCGAGCACGCTCTCCCGGCGGACCACGTCGAGAGCCTTTCGCTTCGCGGTCGTCGTCAGCCAGGCCTCGGGCGAGGACGGCACGCCGGTGTCGGGCCATGTCCGGAGTGCCTGCGCGATGGCCTCCTGCAGCATGTCCTCGGCAAGGTCGAGATCACCGAACCGTCGGGCGAGCGTTGCGATCAGCCGCGATCGCGCATCCCGATCGAGCTCCCCGACGGCACGGTGTGCAGCGGAAGTCACCGTCAGTACGGCGCTACCGGCCGGATCTCGACGTGTCCGCCGAGCGCCGATCCGGGACTCTTGCGAGCCCAGGCGATCGCCTCGTCGATATCGGCGACGTCGATGATGTAGCCGCCGCCCACGAACTCCTGGACTTCGGCGAACGGACCTGACGAGACCACTCGCTCACCCGAGTCATCGCTGCGCACGACGACGGACTGGTCGGGATCCTCGAGTGCGAACGAACTGACGACGACGCCCGCAGCGGTGATCTCCTGATCGAACGCGAAGAACTCGTCGGGACTCGCCCCGCCGCCCTTCCCGCACGCCGGATCGTCGATGTGGCCCATGAGTAGAAGTGCGTACTTCACGATTTCCTCCTGTGGTTCGGTGTCGAACCGTTCGGCCCGACACCATGGTGACGTACAGGAGACGCCGATATCGACAGCTCATGAGAAACGCCCGGATCGCGTGAGCGATCCGGGCGTTTCCGCGGGGTGGATGACGGGACTCGAACCCGCGACAGCCAGGATCACAACCTGGTGCTCTACCAACTGAACTACACCCACCATCGGCATCGGACGACCAGTGTTCACACACTGTTTGGCCGAGCCAGGCTCATACTCTAGCCGGTCCCTCGATGGAAACTCCAATCGGATTGCGACCAGCGTGTTCGCGCGACGCGCGTCAGGCAGGACCGAGGTCGGCGACGATCGTCTCCAGCGCCTTGGCGTCCGGTCCGGGAGCCGGGACGAATGCGGCGGCGCGGTAGTAGCGCAGTTCGCGGATCGACTCGCGGATGTCGGCCAGTGCGCGGTGGGCGAGGCCCTTGTCCGGCTGACCGAAGTAGATCGGCGGGAACCATCGGCGGCACAGTTCCTTGATCGAGCTGACGTCGACCATCCGGTAGTGGAGGAACGAGTCGAGTTCGGGCATGTCGCGCGCGATGAATCCGCGGTCGGTGGCGATCGAGTTGCCGGCGAGCGGAACCGATCCCTCGCCGTCGATCTGCTCGCGCAGGTAGTCGAGCACCATCTTCTCGGCGTCGGCGAGCGTCACCGCCGATTCACGCACCTCGTCGGTGAGTCCGGACGCCTCATGCATCTTGACCACGACCTCCGGCATCGCCGCGAGAGCCGCGTCGTCGGCGTGGATCACCACGTCGACGCCGTCGCCCAGGATGTTCAAGTCGCTGTCGGTGACGAGCGCTGCTATTTCTATGAGCTTGTCGGACCCGATGTCGAGCCCGGTCATCTCACAATCGATCCACACGAGTTTGTCCTGCACGCCTACGACTGTAGTGCCGGGCGGTTCAGCGTCGCTCAGTCGCCTTCCCCGAGCTTGCCGTAGAAGGTCCCGACGATCGGCGCGACGATCCCGCGCGGCGTGTAGCCGCCCGCCACCGACATCGCCTTCGACAGGGTGCCGGGTACCACGCGCATCTTGTTGCGTTCCAATGCGTCCAGGCTCATCTCGGCCACTCGGGTCGATGAGTGCCATAGGAAGTCGGGGACCATCTTGTCGACGACCGACTCGTCCTCCTGGGCAGGCGTCTGGGTGCGTACCGGGCCGGGTGCGAGCAGCGTGACGTGGACTCCGGTGTCTTTCAGCTCGCCGCGCAGCGACTCGCTGAAGGAGTTCACGAACGCCTTGGTCGCGGCGTAGGTCGCGTTGTTGGGGATCGGCATGTTGCCTGCGGCCGAGCCGACCATGAGGATTCCGCCGCTGCCGCGCCGGGTCATCTGCGGTAACACCGCGAGCGTCAGATCGTGCACGGCGTTCGCGTTCAAGCGGACCTGTGCGCGCTCGTAGTCGGGATCGAGGTCCGCGACGGCCCCGAAGGTCGCGATGCCCGCGTTGTTGCACAGGATCGAGATCTCACGACCCGAGAGCTCATCGGCCAGCGCTGCGGTGGCCGCGGCGTCCGACAGATCCACTGCGCGGACCTCCGCCTCGACACCGTGCGCGGTGCGCAGCTCGGCTGCCAGGGCTTCGAGGATCTCGCCGCGTCGAGCGACGAGGATCAGCGAGTGGCCACGCGAGGCGAGAGTGCGAGCGAGCGCGTCGCCGATGCCCGACGAGGCGCCGGTGACGACCGCGCGTGCGGCGGGAGATGGTTCGGGGATTGCCATGCGGTCATCATAGGCAGGCCCCGACCTCTCGCCCGCGTCACATCACGGCAGTCCGGCGGCCACCTCGGTGCCCTGCCGGATGGCGCGTTTCGCGTCGAGTTCGGAGGCTAGATCTGCGCCGCCGATGACGTGGGTGATCACGCCGGCTTCGGTTAGCGGGTCGACGAGCTCGCGGACCGACTCCTGGCCCGCGCACACCACGACGTTGTCGACCTCGAGCACACGTTTGCCGGTCTCGTTGCCTTCTTTGTCATGGACCGTGATGTGCAGGCCCGCGTCGTCGATCCGGTCGTACGTCGCAGCCGAGATCTGCTCCACGCCCTTCATCTTCACGGTTGCGCGGTGCACCCAACCGGTCGTCTTGCCCAGTGTCTTGCCCTGGCGACCGGGCTTGCGCTGCACCATGTAGACCTCGCGGATCGACGGCAGCGGGCGCGGCTTGGTGAGGAATCCGGGAGTGTCGAGGTCGTCGGTGACGCCCCACTCCTGCTCCCACTCCTTGAGGTTGAGCGTCGGCGATTCGTCGACCGTCAGGAACTCGGTGACGTCGAAGCCGATGCCGCCTGCGCCGATCACGGCGACGCGCTTGCCGATCTCGCGATGGCCGAGAACGGCGTCCGCGTACGACATGACCATCGGATGGTCGATGCCGTCGATGTCCGGGATCCGGGGCGTCACGCCGGTGGCGACGACGACCTGATCGAATCCGCCGTCGATGATCTCCTGCGCGCTCACCCGTGTCTGCAGATGCACGGTGACGTGGTTGACCTCAAGCTGGCGGGTGTAATAGCGGATCGTCTCGTTGAACTCCTCCTTGCCCGGGATCCGGGCGGCGATGGAGAACTGGCCGCCGATCGAATCGCCCGACTCGAACAGGTCGACGCGGTGTCCGCGCTGGGCGGCCGACACGGCCGCCGAGAGTCCCGCGGGGCCCGCTCCGACGACGGCGACGCGCGTGGCGGTACGGGTGGCGCCCAGCGTCAGCACGGTCTCCCGGCCGGCGCGCGGGTTCAGCAGGCACGAGACCTTCTTGCCGACGAACGCATGATCCAGGCACGCCTGATTGCAGCCGATGCAGGTGTTGATCTCGTCGTCTCGGCCTGCGCGCGACTTGTTGACGAAGTCCGGGTCGGCGAGCAGGGGGCGCGCCATCGAGACCGCGTCGACCTTCCCGTTCGCCAGGATCTCCTCGGCGAAATCGGGGGTATTGATGCGGTTGGAGGCGATCAGCGGGATAGACACGACGTCGCGCAG
Source organism: Gordonia zhaorongruii (assembly GCF_007559005.1). GTDB lineage: Bacteria > Actinomycetota > Actinomycetes > Mycobacteriales > Mycobacteriaceae > Gordonia > Gordonia zhaorongruii. The sequence goes on from NZ_CP041763.1 coordinate 1,176,271, forward strand.
TCGCTCGGTGAACTTCACGAAGGCGCCGCGCGGCACCGAGGTCACGATGGTCGGGACCTGCGCCTCGTGCCAGCCGATGTCGGTGTTGATGGCGTCGACGCCGAGTTCTTCGACCTGCTTCGCCAGCGACGCGATCTCGTCGAACGTCTGGCCGTTCTTGACGAAGTCGGCGACGCTCTGCCGGAGGATCACCGGGTAGTCGCGCGGGACCTGCTTGCGGACCTCCTTGACGATCTCGAGCAGGAACCGCTGCCGGTTCTCGGTGGAGCCACCCCACTTGTCGGTGCGGTCGTTGGTGTGCGGGCACAGGAACTGGTTGATGAGGTAGCCCTCGCCGCCCATCAGCTCGACCGCGTCGTAGCCTGCGCGCCGTGCGAGCTTGGCCGCCTGGCCGAACGAGCGGATGACGTGCCAGATGATCTGCTCGGTCATCTTGATGTGCTTGAACGGGTGGATCGGTGACGGCTCACTGCCCGCGGCGACCTTGAACGGGGTGTATCCGTACCGTCCCGCGTGGATGATCTGCAGCGCGATCTTCCCGTTCTCCGCATGGACCGCCTTGGTGAATTCGCGGTGGCGCAGTACGTCGCCGTGGTTGGTCATCTTGCCCGCGAAGGGGAGTAGCAGTCCCGTGCGCGTCGACGAGAATCCGCCGGTGATGATCAGGCCGACCCCGCCGCGCGCGCGTTCGGCGTAGTAGGCCGCGAGTTTCGGGGTGTCCCACACGCGGTCCTCGAGACCGGTGTGCATAGATCCCATGACGACGCGGTTCTCCAGCGTCATGCCGCCGATCTCGAGGGGTTCGAACAAGCGCGGGAAGTGGGCGTTGGGTTCGGGGGCATTGGGTTCGGCCGTCGGGGCTGACATGGCTGGACCTTTCTATTCTTTGGACTGAAGTGCGGCGAGCGACTCGTCGCACCATTCGACAGTCGCCGCTGCGGCGCGGACGCCGCCGCGGAGTACCAGGTACTGGTGCAGTTTCCGACCGGTGAGTGCGTCGGGTTCGGGGTAGTAATCGCGCTCGAAACTGCGATAGGTCTCGAGCATGGCGGCCGCTTCGTCACGATGGCCGGCGAGATGGGTGACGACGTCGGAGAGTTCGCCGAACTCAGCTGCACGGAGTTTGACGCCGAGGTCGCTGCGCAACGGGGGGAGCGGAGTGGGAGTGCCGACCCAGTCGGCGAGCATCTGCCGGCCCGCGTCGGAGATCGTGTACACCTTCTTGTCCGGGCGACCGTCCTGGGGAACCGCTTCGAAGCTGACGAGCCCGTCGGTGTGCAGCTTCTTCAGGGTTCGGTAGATCTGCTGGTGCGTCGCCGACCAGAAGTAGCCGATCGAGCGCACGAACTGCTGACCGATCTCGTAGCCGGTCCCCGGTCGTTCGGACAGTGAGACGAGGATGGCGTGCTCCAGTGCCATGAGTCTCACGCTATCAGTGCACCAAGTTGATGTGCAATAACGTTGTGTGAAACAAAGTGCATATAGATTTTTCGCGTCGGCGCCCCGGCCATCAAAGCCTGCTAAGAATGGGCCGTGAGCAGATTCCGTCGCATCCAGCTGCCCGGCGACGCCCCCGAGGACGTCGTGAGTCTTCCCGATGGCCGCGTGGCCACCGGGCTCTCCGACGGCCGCCTGGTCGCCGTCGATCCCGCGACCGATGAGGTCGAGGTACTCGCCGACACCGCCGGACGGCTACTCGGACTCGACGTGCGCGCTGACGGGTCGGTCGTGCTCTGCGATCACGACCGCGGGCTGCTGCTTCTGGGTGCGGGCAAGCAGCGGGTGTCGGTGCTCGCCGACACCGTGGACGGGCGTCCGCTCCACTTCGCGAGCAATGCGGCCACGGCAGCTGACGGGACCGTGTACTTCTCGTCGTCGAGTCAGCGGTTCACCATCGACCGCTGGCGTGCGGACCTGATCGAGCACTCCGGAACCGGCCGGCTGATGCGCCGCGGTGCAGACGGGTCGGTCCAGGTCCTGCATCACGGACTGCAGTTCGCGAACGGGGTGGTGCTGGCGCCCGACGAGTCGTTCGTGCTCGTCGCCGAGACCGGCGCGGCCCGCATCACCCGATACTGGCTCGCCGGTGAGCGAGTGGGTGAGTCGGACGTCTTCATCGACGGACTGCCCGGCTACCCGGACAACATGTCGGTCGGCAGCGACGGTCTGGTGTGGGTGGCGCTCGCCTCACCCCGCAACAGCGTCCTCGAAGGACTGTTCAAACTTCCTCCGCGAGCTCGCAAGGTCCTGGCGCGGGCTCCCGAGCGCGTCGGACCCGCTCCCGAGGAGACCGTCTGGGTGCTCGGCATCGACTTCGACGGATCGATCGTCCGCGACGTCCGAGCCGACGACGTGGACTACTCGTTCGTCACGAGCGTGACCGAGCGGGACGGCATCCTCTACCTCGGCACGATCATGCATAACGCGATCGGCGTCCTCGATCCGTCCGGCACGTAGCGCGACCACGCTGTCGGCGAGCGGAAGAATGCGACTGTCGTGGGTGATGAGCAGCGTGGTCCGGTTCGCAGCGAGTCGACGCAGCGCGGGGATCAGATCGGCGACAGTCTGATCGTCGAGCGCCGACGTCGGTTCGTCGAGCACCAGGACCGGGGTGTCGCGCAGCAGCGCCCGTGCCACGCAGAGCCGTTGACGTTGTCCACCGGACAGTTCGAGTCCGTCACCTGACAGCGGAGTGTCGAAGCCGTCGGGCAGCGCGCTGACGAAGTCGGTCGCGCCTGCGGCCTCCGCTGCGGCGGTGACCGCGGACCGCGTCGCATCGGGTCTGCCGTAGGCGATGTTCTCGGCGACCGTGCCGGGTTTGATGACCGGCGACTGGGGGAGCAGGGTGATGCGGTCGCGCACCGATGTCGCTGTGAGGCCTGCGATGTCGAGACCGTCGATCGTGATGCGTCCGCCGGACGGGTCGTCGAGTCGGGTGAGCAGTGCGGCCAGTGACGACTTCCCGGAACCGCTGGGGCCGATCAGCGCGGTCACCCGACCCGGTGGCAGCGACAGGTGTGCGCCGTCGAGCACGGTGTTCGTTCCGTGCACCAAGCTGACGCCCTCGACGGCCACCGCCGTGGCCGGGCCGGTGTGATCGACGGCATCGGGACGGTCCGGTGCGTGGGCCGGCTCGTCCATCAATTCGCCGATGCGCGCAGCGCTCACCGCGGTGGCTGCCAGCGACAGGCGGACGTCGGCGAGCTCTTGGACCTTCGGGTAGAGCATGCTCAGATATCCGGTGAGCGCGAGCAGCTGGCCGACGCTCAGCGCGCCGGACCGTACCTGCCAGACTCCCGCGATCGCCACGGCCAGTGCCACGACCACCTGGGCGAATCCCAGGGCGGCTCCGAAGCCGGCCTCAACCCGGGTGACCGCGATGCGAGCGTCCATCCACTCCCGTCCGCGAGCGGCGAGCTGCCGCTGCTCGACGGGCTGCTGGTTGTACGCGACGGTCACCGCGTGACCGGTCAGCGCGGCGTGGAGGGTGTCGGTGAGCGTGCTGTCGGCGGTCCTCTCGCGCCAGGTGCTGTCGGTCTGTCTGCGTCCGTACCAGGCGGACATCGCCCACAGCGGCGGCACCGACGCGACGGCGACGAGCGTCACGATCGGGCTCATCCAGATCGCGGCGACCAGGACTGCCAGGACGTTCGCGGCGGCGACCACGCCGCTCAGCAGCCCTGACGAGATCAGGTGCTCGACGGCTTCGATGTCACCGGAGTGCCGGACCACCAGATCGCCGATACCGCGTCGCCGGTGGGCGAGCGGCGAAAGGTGCTGGACGTGTGCGAAGAGGCGGTCGCGCATGCTGAGCACGATCGACTCCGAGGCGCGGGCGGCGATGAGCTGGCCGCGGTAGTCGGCGAGGGACGATACCGCGGTGACCCCGATCCACGCGGCGCCCAGCGGCACCATGGAGATCCACGAACTCGATGTCAGGGCACCGTCGACCACGTCGGACAGCACGAACACGCCGACCGCGTCGCACATCGCCGCGATGATGAACAGCAGTCCCGCGATGACGAGAGCGCGCCGATGCCTGCGAACCAGCGCTCCGTAACGGGCGATTGCCTGGCGGAAGGTCACGGTGCTCCTGTGGGTCGAGGTGTCGGACAACGAGATCCGAATGGTGAGACCGCATGCGCCGGGCCTCGGGAGTGCAGGCCCGGCGCATACGCGGGGGTCGATCGGTCATGCGGTCAGCGCCAGAGCCACGTCCAGCGCCGGTTGCGGCGGTCCCACTGGCGCACCCGGCGGCGACGCTGAGGGGTCTGCTGGTGCCGGCTCGGCTGGCGGCGATGCTGAGTGCTGTTGTTCGGCATGGAGACTCTCCTTGATTCGTTCTTCTCTCTGGTGTGATTCCGACCGTGTCGGCGTCACGGGATTCAAGGTATGGACCGTTCCTGGACGTAACCGGGTGCGTTTCCTGCTGGTCTCCTGGCAGCGGCTCACCCGGTCTCACCACCCCGGCACGCGCGTCTGGGATCATGAACTCATGACATCCGGCCCCGACCGGGCGACTCCGCAGACTCTGGCGGGATTCTCCGTCGCCATCACCGCGTCCCGCAGAGCGGACGAGTTCGAGGCGCTCCTGCGTCGACGGGGAGCGCGGGTGGTGTCGGCGGCAGCCATCTCGATGGTGCCGATGACTGACGACCGGGCGCTCCGTGAGGCGACCCGTGCGTTGATCGCCGCCCCTCCGGACGTTCTCATCGCGACCACCGGCATCGGCTTCCGCGGCTGGATCGAGGCGGCCCGGGAATGGGGAGTCGCCGACGACCTACTCGACGTTCTGGGGAGGGCACGAGTCATCTCCCGCGGGCCGAAGGCGACCGGCGCGCTGCGTGCAGCGGGTCTGCGGGAGGAATGGTCGCCCGTATCGGAGTCGTCCGCCGAGGTGCTGGCCCACCTGACCCCCGATGACCTGGCAGGCAAGCGAGTGGCCGTGCAACTGCACGGCGCGATCGACGCGTGGGATCCCAACCCGGAGTTCCTGGCCGGCCTGCGCGAGCGCAGCGCTGAGGTGATCGGTGCGCCGGTGTACCGGTGGGAGCAGCCGTCCGATACGGGTGCTCTGGATTCGCTGATCGATGGCGTCGCACATGCGCGAGTGGATGCCGTTGCGTTCACCTCGGCTCCAGCCGCGGCGTCGATGCTTTTGCGGGGCAACGATATCGGGGTGCGTGCGAATCTCATCGAAGCGATGCGGGGACCGGTCTGCGTCTACAGCGTGGGGCCGGTGACGTCGGCACCGCTTGAAGCCGCCGGGATCAGCACGATCGAACCGGACCGGATGCGGTTGGCCGCACTCGCTCGCTTGATCGCCGAGGATCTTCCTGCACGGAGCTAGGACGGCGACGTCGACCAGTCGGTAGCGTTCGGAGCATGAGTACGAGCGAATCTCCGGAACTGCTGATCGAACGCGAAGGCGACATCGTCACCTGGACGCTGAATCTTCCCGACCTGCGTAATGCGATCTCCGACGAGCCGATCATCGACGCGATCGTCGCAGCAGTGAACGCTGTGAACGCAGACCAGAGCGTCCGCGCCGTCATTCTCACCGGAGCCGGGTCGGCATTCTCGGCGGGTGGCAACGTGAAGGCGATGGCTACCGGGGATGGGTTGTTCGGCGGCGCCGGGCACACCCAGCGAGTGGGCTACCGACAAGGGATTCAGCGCATTCCGCGTGCCATGTACACCCTCGAGGTACCGGTGGTCGCCGCCGTCAACGGTCCCGCGGTCGGAGCAGGGTGCGACCTGGCGATGATGTGCGATCTGCGCATCGCGTCCTCCACCGCGTTCTTCGCTGAGAGCTTCGTCAAGCTCGGCATCATCCCGGGCGACGGCGGTGCCTGGTTCCTGCCGCGCATCATCGGGCCGTCCCGTGCCGCCGAGATGGCGTTGACCGGCGACCGCGTCGATGCAGGCACTGCATTGCAGTGGGGCATGGTGTCGGAAGTCGTCGAACCCGGCGAACTACTCGGCGCGGCACGGCAGCTCGCAGAGCGAATCGCCGTCAACCCGCCGGTTGCGGTTCGGATGACCAAGAAGCTGTTGCGCGAGTCGTCCCAGCAGACCCTGGACCAACTCCTCGAGATGTCGGCGGCGATGCAGGGGCTGGCGCATCAGACCGAGGATCATCGCGAAGCGGTCACGGCGATGCTGGAGAAGCGGCCGGGCACCTACGCAGGGCGGTGATGACGCGTGCGGGTCATCGTCGTCGGCGCCGGTGTCGGAGGGCTCACCGCGGCGGTGGCGCTGCACCGCGACGGACACGACGTGACGGTGCTCGAAGCACGTGACGACACCTCGGCGGGCGCCGGAATCAGTCTGTGGCCCAATGCTCTCGCCGCGCTCGATGCGATCGCGGCGGGGGATCGGGTGCGGCGCGCCGGTGCGCCGATCACGGCAGGCGCGATGCGATGGAAAGACGGTAGCTGGCTGCGGCGGCCCGCTGCAGACCGGCTCGTCGAGGCGCTCGGGGAGCCGCTCATCGTGATCGAACGCTCGGCGCTGCGCGACGTCCTCGTCCGGTTGCTTCCGAGCGGTACAGTCCGGACCGGTACCCGGGTGAGCGAGGTCGTCGCCGCCGGGAGTGCGCGGGGCGTGCGGTCGTCGACAGGTGCGGTGTTCGATGCCGACCTGGTGGTCGGTGCGGACGGAACACGATCGGTCCTCGCCCGTGCGATCAACGGCTCACTCGAGCATCGATACGCCGGCTACACCGCGTGGCGCGGCGTCGCCGACCGCGGATTCGATTCCCGGCTGGCAGGCGAGGTACTCGGTCCGGGCTCGCAATTCGGATTGGTGCCGTTGGGTCCGGAACGGACGTACTGGTTCGCGACTGCGCAGCTTCCCGAAGGCTCGGTCTTCGACGACGAGCTCGGGGCCGTTCGCGAACTGGTGCAGGGGTGGGCCGAACCGCTGCCTGCTCTCGTAGCGGCAACCGACCCGGACAACCTCCTACGTAATGATCTGTACGACCGGCCGACCGCCCGCCGCTGGGGCAGTGGTGCGACGGTTCTGATCGGCGACGCCGTGCATCCGATGCGTCCGCACCTCGGCCAGGGCGGCTGTCAGGCGATCGAGGACGCGGTCACCGTCGCGGCCTGCCTGCGCACCGAGCAGGACCTCGGCCGTGCGATCGCGCGGTACGAGACGCTGCGTCGTCCCCGAGTGCGGCGAGTGGTCCGCGAGTCGCGGTTGATCGGCGCAGTGGTGAACGGTCGGCCCGCGCCGGTGTGGGCGTCGTTGATGCGGGCGAGCATCGTCGTCCCCGATCGGGCGATCCGTCGCCACCTGGCGCAGATCGCCGGGAGAGGTGCGTTTCGGCTTTAGCACGGTTCTGTTGCAACTCGCACCATTCACCAGATCAGTCGATACTGTGATGACACAGATCACGACCAACTGGAGAAGGTGCAGTCATGGATGTAATTGCAGCAACAGAGATTCTGGCTCGGTCGAGTATGCAGACCAACGTCGGGTGGATCGGCTACATCATCATCGGCGGAATCGCCGGATTCATCGCCGGGAAGATCGTCAAGGGTTCGGGCAGCGGCATTCTGATGAACGTCGTCATCGGTGTCGTGGGCGCACTGCTCGGTGGTTTCATCCTCAGCTTCTTCCTCGATACCGCATCAGGCGGTTGGTGGTTCACCTTGTTCACCGCAGTTCTCGGTTCGGTGATCCTGCTGTGGATCGTCGGAAAGTTCCAGCAGTCACGAGCGTGACGTAACAGCTTCACAACCGACAGCTTCATAACCGATGTGGCCGCTGCCGAGGATTCGGCAGCGGCCACGTTCGCGTCCGGAGCAGGTGGTCTAATCGGTGGTGAAGTCGCCCTGGAACGCGAACGGCGTCGCGGCCGGAGCGCAACCGTGGAACGACGAGGTGGGCGCGGGTCCCATCACACCCACTCGGTCCGGAGTGCCCTTTCGCACCGAGATCTGCACGGCGAGCTGATTCCGCAGTGGGCCGGGCACCAACTGGGGTGACGTGCCCGAGATCGGATAGACGAGGGACGCGGAGTCGTCACGCGTGTCGATGCACGTGACGGGGCCCTTGATCTGAAACGGGACCTTCGATCTGCCGTTCATCAAGGTGGCCACGTACGTGCCGGATGTGGTTCCGTCGGCCGTCCGCGTTCCCTGCGCGTCGATGTTCAGCACATGCACGCCGGGGGCGATCTCCAGGTCGCCGTCGATGGACAGGGATGCGGGTTCGGCCGCGGGTTCGGCGGCGGCCGGCACCCCGGTGAATCCGAGAACCGCGACGGCAGCGAGCCCGGCGGCGGGTAGGAGACGAGAAGTGAGAGTGGTCATCGTGCATTCCTCCAAGGTGAAGGCCGGGATAGCCCTCACTTTCGACGCTACGCCTGCTCATAGCACATATCTGTGCCCCCGGCAGGGGACAATGTCTCCGGCCATGCCCACAGAGCGGAGTCATGTTCGGTTGATCCTGCTCACCGCCCCCGCCTCTACGGCTCCGACGATCCGTGGATCGGGAGGCGAGACGGGGGACCGGAGCAGCCGAAATCAGTTCTCCATACCGTCTTCCGGTGACATCGGCGCTGGTGACATCGGGTCGGACGGGGACATCGGGTCGGACGGGGCCATGGAGTCAGACGGGGACATCGAGTCGGGCGGTGACATCGAGTCGGACGGGGACATGGAATCGGGTGCCATCGTGTCGGACGGGGCCATCATCTCGCTCGTCGGACTCATCTCGCCGGACGTCGGTGCATCGTTGTCGTCGCCGTCGCCGCAGGCGGTGAGAAACGCGAGCGCCGCGGCCGCCGCCAACACCCCGCCTGCTACTGGACGACGTGCCTTGGACAGGACCGGACTCGTATTCGACATGGTGTGACCTTTCCTCGGGTGACGGCGCGCGCACCGCGCCCTCTAACCTGTGGTTCGGAGCCGGACGGGCGACGGATGGGTGGAGATCTCGCACCGATCCGTCGACGGCCCGGCATCGAATCAAGGATGTGAGATCTGTGGACGAGACCGACACCCGCGCGGCACCCGACGAACTGCTCGAACGGGTCGCGGCGGGCGACAAAGCGTCGTACGCCGAGCTGTTCGACCTGCTCGCGCCACGCTGCCTGGCCCTCGCGCGTCGCGTCGTGGTGAGTCGACCGCTGGCCGAGGAAGTAGTGCAGGACGCGTGGCTGCAGGTGTGGCGGACAGCGTCGACCTTCGACCGTTCACGCGGGTCCGCGACTACGTGGGTGACGACGCTCGTTCATCGCCGCGCAGTCGACACCGTCCGTCACGACGCGGCTGCCGCTCGCCGCGACCTGGCATATGAGGCGCGCAGACCGACCGGATACGACTCTGTCAGCGAGTCGGCCGTCGACCGCGACGAGGCCCGCCGCGTCCGCCGCTGCTTGGACGGACTGACGAACAAGCAGCGCGAGGCTATCGGCCTCGCCTATTTCGGGGGTCGCACGTACGGGGAGGTCGCGGGCGATCTCGCGGTGAACCCAGCGACGGTGAAGACGAGGATCCGCGACGGCCTGCAACGGCTCCGCACCTGCATGGGAGGTCTGTGAGACATGGCATCGAAACCCGACGGCCACCCCGTCGACCTGCTCGGCGCTCTCGCGGTTGAGGCTGTGGACGACGTCGAACGACGACGCCTGATGCGTCACGTCGACCGATGTGCGCAGTGCCGCGCCGAACTGGACGCGTTGACCGAGACCGCCGCGTCGTTGTCGGTCGAGGAGGAGGCCGTCGACGACGACCTGCGCAGTCGGGTCCTGGCTGCGGTCGACGACGAGCCGCAGCGACGGAGATGGTCGCCCGCCGCATTTGCCGCCGTCGTGGTCGCCGCCGCGGTGGCCGTCGTCGTGAGCGTGTCCGTCGTCGTCTGGGCGAACCACCGTGACGACGCGCAGCCCGCGATCGCGCAGCCCTCGACCTCACAGGACGGCACCATGAACCAGGTGCTGGCGGCCCCGGACATGCGTAAGGCGACCGGTGAGGTCGGCGACGGATCGGTCGCCGCGATGTACTCGCCGTCCATGCGGGCGACGGTCGTGTCGGTGGACGGACTGCCCGGCGTCGATCCGAACATGGGCTATCAGGTGTGGATCACGGTGGACGATCAGGTCAAGAGCGCCGGAGTGGTGCGGGCAGGCGACGAGTCGTCGGTGATGATGACCGAGATGGGCACGCCGGTGGACGTCGCGTTGTCGGTGGAGCCGATGGACGGCTCGCCGGAGCCGACGTCGTCGATGGTCGTGTCGTTCCCGGTCCCCTGAATCGACTTGCGCGACCCATCCGCGGGCTGCGCCGCGTCGAACTCCAGATGTAGGGGCTCACACGATGTGGGCCCGCGAAACGGAGGAGAAGTCGTGCTGTCGGTGATTCTGGTCGGGCTGGCCGGTGGACTGGTGACGGGTGTGTCGCCGTGTGTGCTGCCGATGCTGCCCATCGTGTTCGTGACGAGCGGATCGGGACGCACTGCGAACGGCTGTGCACCAGAAGGGGATACGAGCTCGGCAGGCACGACGACCCTTGCGCCGCCGAAGGCTCCGCCGAGGAGTCGGCTGCGCACGCCGCTTATTATCGCGGGCATCGTGACCAGCTTCAGCGTGATCTCCCTGTTCGGGACGCTGCTCCTGAGTGCGCTCGGTCTGCCCGACTCGTTTCTGCGGTGGACGGGCATCGTGTTGTTGGTGGCGATCGGCGTCGGCCTCGTCGTTCCGCCGATCGCGCACGCGCTGGAGCGTCCGTTCGCGCGGATCCCGGCGTGGACGAAGCCGTCGGAGAAGGGCGGGCCCTACCTGCTCGGCATCGGATTGGGCACGCTGTACGTGCCATGCGCGGGACCGGTCCTCGCCGCGATCGCAGTGGCCGGCGCGACAGGCCAGATCGGTTGGCGCACCGTGGTTCTGACGGTCGCCTTCGCCGTCGGTGCGGCCCTGCCGCTCGCGGTGTTCGCGACGGCGGGCGAGCGGTTGGGCCATCGGCTCGCCGCCTACCGGAGTCGGCAGCGCACGTTCCGGATCGTCGGCGGCGTCGTGTTGATCGCGCTGGCCGTGGCACTCGCCTTCGACGCGCCCGCGCGCCTGCAGGCCGCGCTGCCCGGATACACGGCGGCCGCCGATCGTGCGCTGTCGAAGTCGGACGCCGTGGACACTGCATTGGGGCGCGACACAGGTGGCGCCGGGGCGTGCGTCGGGGAGGGCTCCGGTCTCGCCGACTGTGGCACCTCACCCGGATTCGACGGCGGCGGCACGTGGTTCAACACCGCCGACGGCGCGCCGCTGACCCGGGCCGATCTCGCGAACAAGGTTGTCCTCGTCGACTTCTGGACGTATTCGTGCATCAACTGTCTGCGCGACGGTCCACACGTGCGCCGATGGTACGACGCGTACCGCGACGCAGGCCTTGTGGTGGTCGGTGTGCACACCCCCGAGTTCGCGTTCGAGAAGGACGGCGGCAACGTCGCGGCGGCGATCGGCGACGAGCACATCGACTACCCGGTGGTGCAGGACAACGACTATGCGATCTGGAACGCCTTCGCCAACCGGTACTGGCCGGCGAAGTACCTGATCGACGGGCGCGGTGAGATCCGCGCCGCCAGCTTCGGCGAAGGACGGTACGACGAGGTGGAGGCCGACATCCGGACTCTCCTCAAGGACGCGAACCCGAACGTGACGCTGCCTGCTCCGGTCGACACCAAGGACGACGCCGTGCCGACCGGTGCGCAGTCGCCGGAGATGTACCTGTCATCGAGCCGCTCCGCGGGATCGTACGCGGGATCGGAAGCGCTCGAGGTCGGCACCCGTGACTTCACCTTCGGCGACTCGCAGCCCGCCGACACGTTCAGCCTGTCCGGCCGATTCGAGGTGACCGACGAGTCGGTGATCGCGCGCTCGGGCGCGCGGGTTCGCTTGGTGAGCACCGCCGACGATGTGAACGCCGTGCTCGCCGGGTCGGGTCGCGTCGTGGTCCACCAGGATGGGCGCCCCGATCGCAGTGTCGACGTGTCGGGCGTGCCGCGCCTGTACCGGCTGGCCGACGGCGGCGACCGCGACCGCACGCTGACGTTCGAGATCCCCGACGGCGTCGCCGTCTACACGTTCACGTTCGGCTGAGGAACGACCCCGAGTCGTGCGATCGCCGCAGCGCCAAACGCAATCAGCACGGTCGCCCATGCAGCCCGCGCCGATTATTGTCGCTGGTCATCGGGTCGAAATCAGACTACCTGCACGTATGGTGGTGCCCCCGGCAGGACTCGAACCTGTCGCGGAATCCGGTGCCACTGTTCCCTCTACCTCGGTTTATGGCCGTTGTAGCTGGTAAGGCACCACGCTACACTATGGACACCAGCGGACACCAGAGTCTTTGGGAAACACGCGGATAACAGTTGCATCGCACGGAACAGGACGCGAAGATGGCAGGCAAGCCGGGTCACCGGGGATGGGGGCACATCCGCAAACTCCCCTCGAAGCGCTTCCAGGCCTCCTACGTCGGCGATGATCTCGTCCGACACAAGGCGCCCCGCACATTCACGTCGAAGATGGATGCCGAGGCGTGGCTGCACACCGAACGGATCAAACTGGAGCGGGGGGAGTGGCAACCGCCGGCCAAGCGGAACGATCAAGGCGGGCTCACGCTGGCTGAGTACGCCGACACCTGGACCACCCACCGCAAGCTGAGACCGCGCACCGAATCCGGGTACCGGGCGCTCCTGCGTCTCCACATCGAGCCGACCCTCGGAACCATCGCCGTCGCCACACTTACCCCCGATGCCGTGCGCCGCTGGTACTCGAAGCTCGGTACCGACCACCCCACCCGGAACGCGCACTGTTATCAGCTCCTGCACGCCATCATGTCCACGGCGGTGGAGGATGGCCTGATACCGGCGAATCCCGTCCACATTCGCGGCGCCATGCACGCCAAGAGGAAGAAGGAGCCGGTCATACTGGCCGCTACACGGGACCGTGACGAGGTGGCGTTGCTCGCTTCAGCCATGCCGCCGGAGCTCTCCGCGTCCGTTCTCCTGGCAGCCTGGTGCGGTCTCCGATATGGGGAGACCACCGAACTCCGCCGCAAGGACATCGACACCGATACCGGCGTCCTCACCGTGGCACGCGGCGTCACCTACCGTGACGGCGAATTCATCGTGCAGCCCACCAAGTCAGGCGAGATCCGGCACGTCACCATCCCGCCCCACATCCGGCCCGCGGTGGCCGCCCACCTGGCGCAGCACACCGGCAAGTCGGGGGAGTCGCTGCTGTTCCCTGCTGCTGATGGCGGTCACCTGCTGGACCAGTCGTATCGGAAATCGTTCACGCGTGCCGCGAAGAAGATCGGGCGCCCCGGACTCACCCCGCACGCGCTGCGCCATTTCTCGGGGACGATCGCGGCCCGTGTCGGTGGGACGACTGCGGAGACTATGGCGAGGCTCGGGCACTCCACAGTCGATGCCGCCATGCGTTACCAGAACGCTGCCCTGGAGCGTGACGCGGTGATCGCTGCAGCCATGTCTGCGCTCGTCGTCGAGGACAAAACTCTAAACCAGTAGTCGAGACTTTCACCGGCGATCCTAACCTCACCTCCGGTCCCCTTACCCCTCCCGTTCCTCCCAGTTCGCGACGATTCGCGACGTTTCCGCAGGTCATCCGCTACGACTCGACGGGCATTCCGCACAGTTGGTCCGCGTTTCATGTCGCCTGGGGCGGTTCTGGACGTGCGTGGAGGACGTGTGGAGACGTTTCGCGGCCACACGTGCAGCCAGGCGGATCGGGAAAGTGCGGTGTGTTGAGGGAACATGCGAAATTGCCAATAAGCTGAACATGCATCACCGAGAGGACAAGGACGGCACCAGTTGCCGGACAACACCACTCACGTCCAGGCCCGACGATAACGAGGCCACCCCAAGGGGAGACGCATGCCGCTGCAACGGCGTTCGTCGCGCAACCCCCTGGGGCGCCCATCCAGATAGACCCACACAGGAGTCCCCCATGACCGTACCCGCCGGCGCAAATCCGGATTACTCCGCCACCCTCAGTGACATCGCCCGCGAGTTTGGCATCAGTTACCGCACCGTCCGTCGCTACGTCGCCGCGGGCCTCATCACCGGTCACCGGATCGGGCCGAAGCTCATCCGCTTCAACATCGGCGAGGTCCGCGAGCAGCTTCTCGGGAACGCCGGCAGCACCCGATTGCCCGACCCGGTCGGCAATGAGGCCACCCGCCGCGCTGACGCGTCGCGCGCCCGCCGACAGTTCGGTCTGCCCGCCTAGTCCAGCACCACACCTGAATGCGCCCCACCTCACAGAGGTTCGAGCGCGCATCAGGGGCACTGCTCACCGTCTCCTGACACAAAAAAGAACCGCCGCTCGGGCTGAGAGCGACGGTTCTTGGAAAGAGAACACCCTAGTGACTAAGTATACGCCCGATTCCGGATATGTCTACCGCATCGAGGCCGCACAACGACTCGAACCCATCGAATGCTCACAGGGCTGCGGGAAGTGGATCACCGACCCGTGGATGCACCACTGCATTTACGACGTGAAATATCCAGACCGCTCCGACTGCGGATGCCGTGAAGCCGACCAGGGTATCCACCGCAACGAGACCTGCAGTCTCCTCGGCGAGCTGACACCGCGATGGAAGTGGCTGCGATGATCGGACACATCTCGCCCACCGCCCGCGAAGTCATGGCACTGCACCGTGCTGACCTCCCCGCGGGATGGATCTATGCAGACAAAGCACCAGAGTCCCGCCCCACCGATTGGCTAATCCCCGACCGTCTCGCACGCGGCCACGTCACCTACCTGTACGGGGAAGAGGGCATCGGAAAATCCACCTGGTGGGTACTCCAGGTGCAGGAAGTTACCGCGCGCTGCGAGTACGTCGTATTGATCTTCACCGAGGACGGATGGGAAGACACGCTGCGGGGACGGCTCGAATGCGCCGGCGTCGATATGACGTACGTGATCCTGTCCAACGTCTCCGAAGATGGAGAGTTTGAACCCGGTATCCCCGGCCCCGGTCGGATGCTCACCGAAGATCTCCCCGACATCTCACTAGTTGTTGTAGACGGTATCGCCGACGCCGCCACAGTCGCCCGTGGACACCTCCCCAAGCACTCTGAGTGGAGAGAAGTGTTCGGGGAGTGGGCGCGATACGCGCGGAAGAAGAACGCTGCAGTCCTAGCACTCGGTCACACCAACCGGGACACCCAATCAGGTACACGCGGTGCAGTCGGACTGTCAGGACAGATCCGGCAGAAGGTACGGCTGAACATTCTCGCCCAACGTGACGAGGAAGGACGGCTAGCGGTCGGCGTGGAGAAATCCAACATCTGCAGCGACGCCGAACCCGTGGACCTGTACACGATTGAAACAGTCGATATGGGTCACGGCGTCACGACGACCATCGCCAGGGCTGCAGGTGCCGGGAAACTGTCCGCTAAGAAACTGTTCTCCGTTATGGCTGCACAGTCCCAGGTGGCAGAAGATGAAGCCGAGATTGAGCGTCTGGATGGCTGTGTAGGCGATCTCGTGAAGCTTCTCGATTCAGCCGAGCAGGACAGCGACGGATGGATGTTGGCGACGGAAGTAACTCTGTTGCTCACCACCGGGAAGGGTCCGAGTAAGACTCGCTGGTCGGAGAACAAGGTCGGACGGGCGCGTACCGAGGCAATCCACAACCGCTACATCGAGGCTACCCATCCCGTTGTGCCGGGCCCCTGGTACTGGCGAGCCGCTGACCGTTAACCAGTAGTTCTGCGTTGTTGCGTTGTTGGGCTTGACCTGCGGAAACGTCTGCGTTGTTGGCTGCGTTCTTGTGCGTTCTTGAGCCAACAACGCAACCCGATCCAACAACGCAGACGCCTCCCAAGAACGCACCAACAACGCACCCAAGAACGCACACGTAACACCAGGTCAAAGCCAACAACGCAACAACGCAACACCCCTACCTAGACCAAGGAGACCATCATGACAAATTCATCTTCAGTACCAGTAGTACTTCCCACCAAGGGGTCTGCGCTCAGCACCGCCATGATCAGAACCGAGCACCTGCACCTCATGCGCGAGATGTACGGACTCACCCCGTGGACCGGCTACGAGCCAGCCTGCAAATGCCCACGGTGGACCGTCAAGCCGTGCCGCCGCACCATCCGCGGACTCACCTGCTTCACCCGCCGCGACTGGGGTGTGGCATGCGACCACCCTCGCCGCTGGCAGGACGCCGACGGTAACCGCGTCCTCACCTGGGAGCCATACATCGGTACGGACGCCGCCCTGCGCAGTATCGAGAGCTCCGCGGCAATCGGAGAAGCACTCGCCTCCGGGGTCGAGGTGATCGTCTGCACCGGGTCGCCGTACGTGACCGCCGTGGACCGTCTTCACGACACCGAGGCACCCGTATCAGACTGTGCCGTCGTCATCTTTCGGGGCGGTGCGGCATGAACCACGACTTCCACAGACTCATGCGGCTACTCACCGAGCGCCGGTCATGGATGCGCCGCCCCCACGCGATCCGCACCCAGCAGAACGACCGCGGCGGGTGGGACGTGGTTGTCCTGATTGATGGCAGCTACGCCAACCGTGACGCCGCAGAACGCGTCGTGGATCTCTACAGGTCGACGGCGAAGGCCATCCGGTGACCCGCATCGTGTCGACCGTCCGGCGGTGGCTGTACGCCGTCCACGGTCTCGAACCAATCGACGTGCTCGGGAGGCGCGATGTCTGAGCACGACGGCCACCCGGAGTGGGTCGACCTGATGGAGGTGGTCCTCCGCGGGCAACCGAAGTTCGACGTCGGTCCGCTCCCGTGCCAGAACCGACCGGACCTGTTTGATCCCCAGGATTGGGGCGAGCCTCACGAGGCTGTGGTCCGCCGGCATCGGGCGGCCGTCACGCTCTGCAAGTCGTGCCCAGGTCTCGACCAGTGCGCCGAGCTCTCGAAGGTCGAACCGAACCCGCACTCGATGGTGTGGGCTGGCCGATCCCCGGTACTCGATCGGGGCGAGACGTGACCGACACCGACCGCCCCGAACCGCGCTGGTGCCTGCATCCGAACTGCAGCTACCTCACGAAATGGCCCCACCGACACTGCCCGATCCACCGGGCACAAGAAGAAAGAGAAACAGATGAGTAGGAAGAAACACTGCAACGACGACCCCGGCGGACTCGTGCACTCGGTAGCCACAGTTCGCGCTGCAGTCGATCGCGAGCGTGACCAAGTGCGACTCCACTTCGCGGGCCTGATGATGTACATCACCCCAGACAAGGCGATCATGCTGGCTCGGCAGATCGTCGAGGCGTGCGATGTAATCGAGTCCCGCCGTCCCGCCGTCGAGGAGGTGGCCTGATGCCAAACGCGGCACTTCAGGCGCGTGGAGTCTCCCGACCCACGGCCACAGCAGGTCGCGCCGGCGATGTCATCGTCACCTGTTTCCGCGAGCTCGTCATAGCAGTCACTCCGGGGCAGGCGATCGACCTAGCGAACGAGCTCGCGGACGCTGTCGAGGAAGTGACCCGGTGACGCCGCCGATGTCCCACGAGGACGCCGTTGACGCGTACCTGACCGTCTGCGCACTGTTTATGGAATCGAAGCAGGACGACGCGATCGCGTACTTGCAGACGTTCGATCTCGATGAGCGCCTGTTCATCCTCACCAACGGGGCCACCGTGACCAACGGGTTCGCCGCCTCGCACGCACGACGGCAAGGGATCGCTTGGGACGACATCGGGGATTGGATCCGATCGTGCCGCTATGACAACCACACCACCACCACAGAAAATGGAGAACCCAATGAGTGACCAGATCAACGACACCGAGACCGCCGACGAGAGCATCGACCAGGAGGCACCAGACACTGCCCTGGCTGCCACGGAGACGGACTCTACCGACACCACCGAGGATCAGGACACCGAGAATCCGAGCAGGCGTGAGGCCGCGTATCGCGTGAAACTGCGAGAGACGGAGAGTTACCGCGATCAGCTTCTTGAGCAGCTGAACGCGATGCGGCAGGCCGAGATCGAACGCATCGCCGGGGAGTCGATCGCGAACCCGGTAGCGCTGTGGTCGAACGGTGCCACCGTCGACAGTCTTCTAGCCGACGACGGCACCGTGGACCCGGCCGCAGTACGTGCAGCTGCCGACGACGCCGCGAACACCCTCGGGCTGCAACCAGCACGCCGCCCCGGAGTTGTGCCAACCGAGGGCCGGGTGATGAACGAGGCGTGGCGGCACAAGGGCAATGGTTGGTCTGATGCGTTCACGCCCGCGTAAACGGGGTATAATAGACCCGAGTCCAGCTCGCGGCGGACTCAGGGTGGGTTAGCGTGACGCGCCCCGGTTAGAGCACACAACTGCTCCCGGGGCGCGTTTCCCGCGTTCGGGAGCCCAACCGAAGGAGCCACCATGGCTACCAACACCACCGGAACGTCCGCCTCCAGCTGGAGTCCCGACGTCCGCGCCATCCTCCCAGCAGACGCTGTCCCGGAGGCGCTCATTCTCCAGACGTCGAGCGTCGCAGGAGTCGTCGAAGGGGACGCCGTCGCATGCCGCGTGCCGTGGGTCAATGACGCGACCGCCGGGTTTGTGGCTGAGGGCGCAGAGATCAGCGAGGCCGCACCCGAACTGGCCGAGGCCACCGTGTTCACAGGTAAACTGGCCGAACTGGTACGCCTGAGTCGCGAACAGTTCGTACAGCCCAATGCTGCCGAACTCCTGTCGCAGTCGGTTAGCCGGGCCGTGACCACTGCAGCCAACCTGGCCTACATCAGCCAGGTGGCCCCGGTCAGCCCGGCCGTCACCCCGCCGGCCGGCCTGCTCAACGTGGCAGGCATCGTTGATGGCGGTGACGTGGACGCATCACTCGACGCGTTGGTCGACCTGCTCGCCGAGCTGGCAGTCAACGGCGGACACACCGAGGCACAGACCATCGTGCTGAGTCCCACCGCGTGGGCCGAGCTGAGGAAGCTGAAGATCGGCACAGGATCCAACCAGAGTCTCATCGGAGCGGGCACACATGATGCCGAACGCTTCCTGCTCGACGTCCCGGTGATCGTGAGCGCAGCAGCACCGACCAACACGGGCCTCGTGATCGACAAGAGTGCAGTAGTGAGTGCAGTCGGCACCGTCAACGTCCAGCAATCCGATCAGGTCTACTTCACCAGCGACTCGATCGGACTGCGCGCTACCTGGCGGTTCGGTGCATCCGTCGTCCACGCCGACCGCATCGGCAAATTCACCGTCAACAACGTCGCCTAACCAACCGGCAGCCCAACGCGCGGGCCATCAACTCCTTGTGGAGTTTGGTGGCCCGCGCTTCTGCGCTACGACGTAGTCAGACCACGTCGTAGCGTCGACGGGGGACTGGCGGGGGTGCCCTCGGGGGTACCGGGCCCGCCTACCACGACATAGGCGGCCTCTCTCTCTGATCCCCCCTCCCCCCTCTGGGTAGGTTGCCCTTTAGGGGTCCGGGGCACGCCGAGCCCGCCATAGGCGATTTCACACACAGAGCTGTGCACCACATGGGGCGCATCGCTCAATTCGAACTTATTCGCGTAGTCGGTCGGCCTCGGCTTGATCATGTAGTCCTGTACTACTTGATCTCTAATGGCGGACCCCCGGGAATGGCTTTCACACACGCACGCCGCTGTGTGGACATTTATCCCATATGCTGGGATACTGGACGTGAGCGGTTCGTCAGTCTGGGTTTCCCGCAGGTTTCCACCGGCTGGCGGGCCGCTCATTCTCACTACTGTCCACGGGTCGACGTAGGGCAACCGGGTAGCAGGAGGCGTGGGTCGCCATCAACGGGCGCCATCAACGGGGGCCTTCTTTGCGTTTCGGCACCACTTACCCATCTGGAGGCTGTTCGTCGCTCTCTGTGGCACTCAGGGGGGGCCGGGAATGACCCCAACACATTCAGATCTGTGGACGGATACGCCGCTATGTCGTTCTAGCGGCACCCCACCCCCTTAGGGCCGACCCCGCCAGTGGGGCAATACGAGCGTTTCTGCTGGTCGCCGCTTGTCTCCAGTGAAGTCAGAGCAAAGGAACCCATACGGGTGCCGGAGCGTTGAACCCCATCGCCGGAATCGACCCACGAACCGTGCCAATATCGCGTCAGGCCACGACAGCTAGCGCCCGCTGAGACAGCGCGCGTTGAGTCATGGCACCACGTTCGGCCGATTGCGGTGGCGACGTCCCAGGCGTCGACTGAGCTACTGGGAGCAGGCTGGTTTAGGTCGGGCTCTGCAAGAACGACCAGGCGCCTCGGGCGGGAATCGAACCCGCCGTTCACCGTCGAGGCTGGCTCAGACGAGCCGCAATACGGGGGTTCTGGTCGGTGCGATGAACTGGAGCGCCGACATCAACACGGTCAGCTCACGTTCGGTGAGGTCGCAGAGGTCGACGGAGCGGATAAGATCGACGACTTGGTCGAGTAGGTCGTCGCGGCTCATCGGGTCTGCTCCTGAAGCCATTCACCGTCACGAGACATCCGCAGGTCGTACGGCTGGAACTCGTCCCACTCGTCGATCCGCCGCTCGAACCCCATCCGGAACACGAAAGCCCGCATCCAGTTCAGGTCACGCTCGCGTGCCTGGACCTCGGGTCGCAGCGCGTATTCCCTCTTGCTGGCGATGATCTCGTCGCGGTGCGCCTTGTAGCGCCGCCGACTCGCTTCTCGCCGCTGCTGCTCGGGTCGCGACCGCTTCTGCGCCTTGTCGCACTCTTTGCAGTGCCCTAGTAGCCCGTCGCTGCTCGGCCGGCTGGACGTGTAGAACTCGCTGCGCGGCTTCCGTTCTAGGCATCGGCAGCAGCGCTTCGTGTACGAGGTCATGAGATCGCCCCGTACAGGCCGAGCGACCACGCGAGCTCCGCGATGCCGTACAAGGTCGCCGTGGTGACTACGAAGCCGAGCGCGACGTACGCCAGGCCGATCGCGACGGATAGAATGTTGCTGCGGTGCATCGGACTCGCCTCCGGTTGTGCCGTAGGCCCTGGTCAGGTGTTCACGCACCGACCGGGGCCGTTTCTGTTGACACAGTGGATCCGAATTACACACTGATCGCACGCTAGGCGGTAGAATCGTCTCTACCAGCGCAGATAGGGTGCCCCCGGCAGGACTCGAACCTGCGACCTAGGGATTAGAAGGCCCTTGCTCTATCCACCTGAGCTACGGAGGCTGGGTACCGGCGCATCGGACTCGAGCATCCATGCTCCGGCGAGGGTCGAGTATATCGGGTCCTACGATGTAGTCATGTCAACGACGTCCCCGCAGGCCGCCCCCAAGACCTCGGGCGGGCAGATCGACCGCGACCGACTGCGGGATCCGTCGGGCATCCGGCGCGTGATGATCGCCGTGATGATGGTGGTCGGCGCTGTCGCAGGCGTCATCGTGACCGCTGCCTCGGCGTCGACGGTGCTCCAACTGGCGGGCGTGCCGGACGCCGGTGCGCTCACCACATACGGGATCCCGGTGATCACGGTGGTCGGCCAGCTGAGTGCCGCGATCGGTTTCGGGTGCGCGATCTTCGCTGCGTTCTTCGTGCCGCCGCAGCACAACGGTCACCTCGACGTCGGCGGTTTCCGGGCCATGCGGTGGGCTTATGCGGCGATGCTCACGTGGCTGGTCTGTGCGCTGCTGCTGATTCCGCTGTCCATGTCGAACGTCAGCGGGCATCCGCTCGGTGAAACTCTGAAGCCGGACAACCTGTTCCTCTCGTACGACAAGGTCGCCGACACGAGGTACTGGCTGTGGACCGCGATCTTCGCCGCGGCGGCGGCGGTCATCGCGCGTGTGGCGTTGCGGTGGGGCTGGAGTTTCGCGGTGATCGCTCTCGCCTTCCTGTCGTTCATGCCCCCTGCTCTCTTGGGGCATTCGTCGGCAGGTGGTGCGCACGACGTGGCGACGAACAGCCTGATCCTGCACATCGTGGCCGCGGCCGCCTGGGCCGGCGGACTCCTGGTGGTCGTCGCCTACGCGTTCGGCGACGGCCGGTGGCGGACGCTGGCCGTCCGCCGGTACTCGCGGGTCGCGTTCTGGAGCCTGATCGTCGTCGGTGTCAGCGGCGTGTTCAACGCTCTGGTGCGCATGTCGGTGGAGCAGGTGTTCACCACGACCTACGGGCTGATCGTGCTGGGCAAGGTCGGTGCGTTCGCCGTGGCGGGGGTGATCGGCGGCCTGCACCGCAAGGTGACGATCACCGAACTCGAGGGAACAGATGCGCCCCGGAAGTCGTTGTTCGTGCGGTTCGCCGCCGTCGAGATGATCGCGTTCGCGGTGGCGTTCGGCTTCGGCGCCGGACTCTCGAGGACCCCGCCGCCGGTGCTCGCCACCGCGGACGTCTCGCAGATGGAACTCACGATCGGCTACGACCTCGACGGTGCACCGACACTCGCGAAGATCCTCTTCGAATGGCGGTTCGACCTCATCTTCGGCACGGCAGCGGTCATCGCCGCCATCGTCTATCTGCGCGGCGTGCTGCGCCTGCGCAAGCGCGGCGATTCCTGGCCGGTCGGCCGCACTGCGGCGTGGCTGCTCGGCTGTCTCGCGCTGCTGTTCGCCACGTCGTCGGGGATGGGCAAGTACGCCCCCGCCATGTTCAGCGTCCACATGATGGGCCACATGATGCTGTCGATGCTGGTGCCGGTGCTGCTGGTGCTCGGTGGCCCGCTGACGCTCGCGCTGCGGGCCATCCCGCCGGCAGGACGCGGAAACCCGGACGGGCCGCGCGAGTGGATCCTGCTGGCGCTGCACAGCAAGTTCTCGCGCGTGGCCACCCATCCGCTGATCGTGATCACCATCTTCGTCGGCAGCTTCTACGTGCTGTATCTGGGCGGGTTGTTCGACGTCGTGGTGGAGAACCATTCGGCGCACCTGCTGATGAATCTGCACTTCCTCGTCAGCGGATATCTGTTCTACTGGCTGGTCATCGGCATCGATCCGGCCCCGCGTCAGCTGAACCCGGTGGCCAAACTCGGCATCGTGTGGGGAGCACTGCCGTTCCACGCATTCTTCGGAGTGGCGCTGATGATGACCTCGGGGGTCATCGCCGAGCAGTACTACCGCTCACTGCAGCATCCGTGGGCCTTCGATCTGGCATCCGACCAGCGAACCGGCGGCGGTATCGCCTGGGCAACCGGCGAGTTCCCGTTGGTGCTCGTCATGCTGGCGCTGCTGATCCAGTGGCGGCGTCAGGACGAGAAGGTGGCCCGTCGGTTCGATCGTCGGGAAGAACGGGACGAGGACGCCGAATTGGAGCGCTACAACGCGATGCTGCGCGGGATCAGTTCTGAGAAGGAGCGAAGCGGCAGCTAGCGCGAGTTATGCGAACGCGTAAGCGTTCTGCAGGTAATGCTGGTGATCCAACCAGGTCTGCACGAGACGAGCGCCGGTGAGTCGTTCGACGTGCCGGTGCGCCCAGGCATCGAAACGCTTCCAGGCTGCCGAGCTGATCGCTGCCGAGCGGCGGATCGCACGGATGACGAACGAGGTGAGCCGGTGCGCCCACTCGAATTCGGTCGACAGTGCGCCGAGGCCGAGGAACAGTGCGCCCCATGCGGGTCCGGGGATGGGAACGGGCATCAGTGCGATGCCGGCCAGGATGAGAAGAGTGCCCACTACGGCGACGCCCACGCGGTACAGACGGTTGAGATTAGGATGACGCCGGATCGCGTATCGCTGCTTCCGGTGCCAGATCTTCATCTGTAAGCGCTTGCTCAACCCGTGGCCAATCGTTGT